>NZFL01000029.1 GCA_002690655.1 Pedosphaera sp. | reverse complement strand
CCTGAACCTGAGCCTGAGCCTGAGCCTGAGCCTGAGCCTGAGCCTGAGCCTGAGCCTGAGCCTGAGCCTGAGCCTGAGCCTGAACCTGAACCTGAACCTGAACCTGAACCGAAATTTGACGCTGCATTCACCAGCCCGGGTGACCACGAAATTTTTGAATTAAATTTCGATAGTACGTCACCGGTGGTTGAGATTCCCATCGAACTGGATGTGAACCATGCGAACCCCATCGTTTCGATTGAATTGTTTGCCAACCAGCAACTCATCCATCGATTCACCCGCAGTCCTTTTCGAATTATGTGGGCAGTGGAGGAATCGGGTGCATTTCTATTGGAGGCCAAGATCGAAGATGCTGCGAATAATGTCATCTGGGTAGATCCAATTCAGGTGCAAGTCGTCCATTATTCAAAGCAAGTTCTATTGATTGAAAAATCCAGCGACAGGCAAACTCAACACATCAGAGAAGCATTATTCAATATGGGAATTCAGCTTCGAATTATGCATCCGGCACAGATCCATGCGGAGGATTTGATTGGAGTTGAGCTCGCCATATGGAAGGAGTCCATCACGGACTCCATTAGTCACCCCGAACTGACAAGTATCCTTCATCATTGGAATCTATCGGGCAACCCTGTCTACCTCATGACACAAGAGGCCACGATGGCAGAAGAGCGGAATAATCTCCCCTCAAGTGAATGGTACGCATTGGCAAACCTCCAACAGATAAACTTTGTTGAAGATGCACTCATTACAGAGACTATTCATAACCCATCCAACAAGCCCTTTCTCATGGGTCAATACGGTGACATTCACACCATTCCGTTACGGACAAATGCAAGCGTCACAGCTCAGACCAGCCACCCTAATTTCATCCCCATCTTGACTCACAGATTGACCGGAGATGCAGTCATGGCCGCAGTCCCTCCCATGATAGAGGGATCAACAGTGAAGGGAAAAAAAGCAATCCAACTTTTCCCGATGATACCCGCAGATATTAACGGTGAAACCTCCACCTTGCGTTCACTCTTTCAGAACACGGTGTGTTGGTGCATGGATTGCGCTCCCTGCGAGAACATGGATTTATCCGTTGGCATATCCACTCCAAACCCATCCCCAAATCATGATACACATCAGAAGGTGTATGTTGAATTAAGACATCAAGGTGAGTGCAATGCCTCAGGAACCGTCATTGAGATACAGTGGTCTGAATCACTTGATCTCGTTCAATGGAGTGCGAGCGCAGGTTGGATGGAGCCTATTCTTAACGGATTCCGATTCCACCTTGGGGTTGTGACCAGCGCCAGCAAGGAAATATTTGAGTTCACATTTCAACCAGACTCAGAAACCTATTCAACCATCATGGCCATGGTAGATACCAACAACAGTGAACCTTATCAAAGAAACAACACAGCCATCAAAGTCATCCAGAACAATCCGTCAATCATCGACACCCCTCTGGCAATTATTCCTCTGCCCGATCAAGAGCATGCTGTATTTGCCCAAAACCCATTTCCAAATTCTGGTGAATGGAATATTGAATGGTCAACAGATTTGGTCAACTGGATGCAAATCTCACTTGATCAAGGAAACGTCATTCTTCCCCTCAAAGATGTTACCCCCACCGCAGAAGAAACACTTTTCTTCCGTCATGCACCATAAATTTTGGTTCAATTGATTACACAAGTTTGAGTTATTCAAGAGTATACTGCAATTCCAAGGGCCTGTGATCCGATCCAACACGTGGCCCCACTTGATGATCCAGCAGTCGAATTGAGCGATCCACAAGACAGAGATCGATAGGAATCCCCATACCCGGCAAGGCAGATGGCCAGGTGGATGGAAACATAGACGAATCCGGCAAGGCATACATTAATTGATGTTGATTCAAAAGACGGCGCACCGGGGGATGCCACAGGGTCGCATTGAAATCACCGATCACAGTGCAAGGTTTCTTTTGCCCATGTAGATGACGACTGAGGTTAGCCAGGTAGTTATCTCGTGATTGTGTATAGTTTTTCCCAATAGGGGGAACAGGATGTAAGGCGAGAACAGCAAGGGTTTTTCCGTCCCGGAAACGCAGTATCATCTCAACCGCAGGAACCTCCCTGTTTTTCTTCCTAACAATCCATTCGCTATTGTTTTATTTACACCTTGGATATATGGTATTTTTTCAATAATCATGGCTTTGCTGGAAATCACCCATCTGAAGAAAATTTATCGGTCTCCGGACAATCAGATCCACACGGTGCTGGATGTTCCCGAATTCTCCATGCAAGCCAAAGAGCAAGTAGGACTTTGTGGCCGCAGCGGAACTGGGAAAACGACCTTCCTTCACTTGATTGCAGGCATCCTTACCGCCAATGAAGGTCAAATCAAGCTGGATGGTCAGGATATTCAATCGATGCGGGAATCGGAGCGGGATCGAGTCAGGGCGTTCCGGATAGGCTATATTTTTCAGACCTTCAATTTACTGCAAGGTTACACCTGCTTGGAAAATGTCCTCCTCGGCATGAGTTTTGGTCCGGGCTCAGACCGTGCTTATGCCACTGAATTGCTGCAGAAGGTGGGTATGGAAGACAGGCTTCACCATTACCCTCGACAGCTTTCAACCGGCCAACAACAACGTATTGCTGTGGCTCGAGCTCTGGCCAACCGACCAAAGCTTGTGCTTGCAGACGAACCTACCGGGAATCTGGATCGGCAGCACGCGATGACCGCGCTCCAATTAATCCGGGAGGTTTGCAAGGCAAATGGAGCCGCCCTGTTATTGGTAAGCCATGACAGGCATATCCTGAAGTCATTCGATCATTGCTGGGACCTGGCCACCATCAACAAAGCAAGTAAGGAGGCAGATCAATGACTTTGTTAAGGATTGTTTTGAAAAGCCTAAGACAGCATCTGCTGTCGACCACCATCACTTCTCTTTCCATTGCCCTTGCAGGAGGGTTAATCCTCTCAGTCTGGATCATCAAAGATCAATCCAATGCTGCATTCACCGATGTGAATGCAGGTTTTGACGCAGTACTGGGGGCTCGCTCGTCAAAACTACAACTCGTGCTTAACTCTATTTTCCATGTCGAAGCATCTCCTGGTAATGTTGCCTGGGAAGATTATGAAGACATTCGCAAACATCCCGGGGTTGCAAGCGCAATACCGATTGCGGTAGGAGACAATTACAGGGGATTCCGACTTATTGGAGTCACCCCTGAATTGTTTACGGAAACGCAATATCGTGAAGGATCCAAATATGCATTGGAGCCAAACGGACGATGGATGGATCCTTCACGACGTGAGGCTGTCGTGGGTGGCTTTGCTGCCGCACAATTGGGACTCAAGGTGGGAGACACCTTCCATCCTTACCATGGATTAATTTTTGATGAGGAAAAGGAGCATGCAGAAACTTACGTTGTTGTTGGCATCATGAAGCTAAGCAACACCCCATCAGACCGCGTGATCTGGATACCTCTGGCCGGATTGCAGAAGATGAGCGGACACAATCCTGAATCCGCATCGGATGTCAGTGCAGTTTTGATCAAGCTTCGAAATCCCCAATCAGGTTTCAGGCTTGATATGATGTATAATAAACAAGGGAACCGCCTGACATTTGCCTGGCCTATTGATCAGATCATGGCTCAGCTTTTTCGCAAGATCAGCTGGTTTGACAAAGTATTGGAAATAATCGCTTATCTGGTTGCTTTGGTAGCTGCGGGTTCGGTGCTCGCGGGAATCTACAATTCCATGAATGAGCGGAAAAGGGATATTGCTATACTGCGTGCACTTGGCGCCCGAAGACGTGTCATATTTGGGGCAATCGTCTTTGAATCCACATGCATTTCTATCATTGGAATGGTTGTGGCATTTGCGTTTTATGGCATCATTTTTTCCACGGCTGCGGCTGTCATCCGATTTCAGACCGGTGTTGTGCTCAATCCTTTTGCCTTGCACAGCGCAATGATGTGGACACCCGCAGGTATGATTGCACTTGGAGCGCTGACAGGTTGTATACCTGCTGCCAAAGCTTACCTTACCCCTGTTGCCGAAAACCTTTTACCTGTATCATGAGAGCTTACTTTCCATCCTCTGCTGCTAAAATTATCCCTCTTTTGACAGTATCAGTCATGTGTATGATCGGATGCGGCAAATCAGCATCAAATCCTGCGCTTGCAGAACACTCACACGATCACGCAGCCCATGCTCATCACCATGAGCCTCCCCATGGTGGAACAGTGATTCGACTGGGGGATGAATCATTTCACATGGAATGGGTCAAAGATCTCGAAGCTGGGATCATGAGATGCTTCATCATGGACGGTCATCTCGAGAAATTCATCCGCATCACGCAGGTATCCTTTGACGTATCCGTACATCCAGCCGATGGACCGAGGCTTCAGTGGACTTTTCATGCCGCGGAAAATCGAGCAACGGGCGAGCAGGTTGGAGATACTTCTGAATTTCACGCTCAACTGTCTGCACTTCCCGATAAGAATACATTTGAAGGAAATATCCTTGCGGTTCATATTTCAGGACAGCAATTTGAGAATGTCGCCTTCAAATACCCAGAGGGAAACGAAACACACTGAGCACCATGCAGGATCGGTTTTGACTGATTGAATCAATAAACATGAAAACCAATAAATTCACTCATGCATTCAGGGCGCTTTGCAGCGTGGTAACCTGCCTCATCCTGATAACAAGCCTGGGATGCTCCGATAGTTCCCCTTCCTCAGCAAACATGTCGCAAGCATCAAAAGGTGAGTTGATTCAGGGAGAACCCATTGAAACCGCTCAAGAAACTCAACTGTCAATCCCAGCGATCGAAGGAGTGCCGAATACCAAACCTGCTACTGTCGCTGCGGATCACGCTGGTATCCGGACAACGGAAATACCCGTTGACAATAATTCTGTGGTTGAATCGAACGAAGTCACACAAGCAACGAGTCAAGTCGCAGTAACAGCATCTGAGCCCGAAGTGCTTTTGGAGATCGTGAAGGAAGTTACCGATTTGATTTCAAAGGATGGAAATTATCTTTCCATCAGCTTTGATAAACTCGCTGCTTTCGAATACACAATGCCTGAGGACCTGACTGAGCCAGTAGCAGACGAGGAAGGTCAAGTCTACAAAGAGCAAATCCCCCTTTCAATCAAGGCATTGAATGACAAGCCTATTTCACTCAAGGGTTTCATGCTGCCTTTGAAAGTTGAGAAAGGAAGTGTCACTGAAATGCTGATCATGCGCGATCAATCCATGTGCTGTTATGGCACCGTGCCGAAAATAAATGAATGGGTCAGCGTTCGTATGGAAGAAGAGGGTGTTAAACCCGTGATGGACGAACCCGTCACCATTTATGGCACATTGAAAGTGGGTGAAGTTCTGGAGAATGGCTATCTTGTAGGCATTTACGAAATGGATGGACAAAGCATGAGCGTCGAAAAAATTGACCAGTGACCTCAAGCCGAATATTTTCCTCACTGCTGTGTTGAAGAGATCAACACAGCACGAACTTCTCTTTAAAATAAAATACCTCACCTGAATCGGGTTGGAGCTGAAATCATTCACAGCACCAGGATCAGAAAGCCTCGCTGGGGCACTGATCTTCATGCTCGCTTGACTGAATGACACGAAGCTGCTTCTGCACTTGGCACAAGGTTTTGAAAGTGGCAGGATGCTCTCAAACATGCTCGATTGGACAAACATATTTCGTTACTTGCTGTGCCTGTTCTGGGTGAACGGTGGTTTTCTCTTTGCTGCTGACTTTTCGGACGTCGAATGGGAAATCGTCCCCACAGACAAGGGTGTCTGGTCATTTAATCATGAGACCAACATCGCCACTGCCTTTTATGGCGTAGCAATCAACATCAGTGACCCATCTTCCGGAGGTGCATCGATTCAAGCCGATCGCATCACAATCGATGCGGAAATCGGGGAGGTGCTTGCTGAAGGAAACGTCTCCATGCATCAAAACGGCCTGGTGTGGCGGGGTGAAGAGATTCGTTACAACTATATAACGCGCATATTGGCTGCAGGAGCTTACCGGGCTGGCCAATCGCCTTTTGTAGCATCTGGAACTGAACTTTACGCAGATCCCAGGACCGGCAATTATCGCATAGGTAACGCTTATGTAAGCACAGACGATCATGAGGAGCCGTTTTTAAAGGTGAAAATGGAATCGGTTGATATTATCAATCAGGAACGTTTCGAGGCCCAGGGTTCAACTGTCTATGCAGGGAAAATCCCGTTGATTCGTCTACCCAAGTTACGTGGAAACCTCGATAGAAGCAGCAGTCAATTCAATACAACCCCAGGATATCGCTCCAGGTTTGGTTATTTCCTTCTCAACGAATACAACTGGCAAACCTCCGAAAACCTGGATACGACATTTAACTTTGATTACCGCACCAGTCGAGGTTTTGCTGGAGGCCCCGATTTTGATTATCATTTAGGTCCCGTTTGGGGTTCCGGTGAGCTACAGACATACTATCTGAATGATCGGAATACAGAACTGGATGCGCAGGGAAATCGAATCACCAATGACCGCTTCCGTCTGGGGTGGTTTCATCAAGCGCAAATGAACGATCAACTCACCGCAAAAGTTTCTATTCAAAAAATGTCCGACCCATTGCTGAATCGAGATTTTTTCGAAACCTTTCACAGACAGAACACGCAGCCAAAATCATATATTGAGTTAAACCAACAGTGGCGTAATTTCGCGCTGAGCGCCCTTGCCCAACCAAGGATGAATGATTTTTTCAACCGCGTCGAACGGCTACCGGAAATCAAATTCAACGGGTTGAGGCAACAAATCGGGGTCACTCCTCTATTTTACGAAAGTGAAACCTCAGCTGGCTATTTCTCGCGTGAATACATGTATGACAATCTCCCGGACTTTGATGCGGCCAGGTTTGATAGTTTCCATCAAATACTTTACCCGAAAAATTATTTTGGCTGGCTGAATTTAGTTCCCAGAATTGGCGGTCGCTACAGTTACTATTCTTCCACGACGGGAACTGGAACAAGCTTAAACGAACAGACACGGTTTATTTTCAACACCGGTACTGAAGCCTCTGTAAAACTGTCACGCGTCTTCCCTCAATACAAAAGCAACATTTTTGACGCAAGAGGCCTGAAACACGTTGTCGTTCCCTCGGTAAATTACGTTTTTGTCCCCAAACCTAACGCACGCCCAAACAGTATTCCGCAGTTCGATTACGACATACCAAGCCTGCGCATGCTACCGATTGATTTCCCGGCGTTCAATGCCATTGATGCCATTGACACCAGCAATGTGATGCGAGTTGGCTTGCGCAATGAACTTCAAACCAAACGAGGTGAAGATGAAATCGTGGAGAATCTTTTTTATTGGAATTTTTTCGCTGACTGGAGACTCCATCCTGAAGTGGGACAGGATGATTTTGCGGACATGACTTCAGATATCAACTTCCGTCCCCGTTCCTGGATCAATATGGGCTCGCAGGTGCGTTATAGCCTGGAAGATGAGGATTACCGACTGGCAGATCAGAGTATCACCTTAACGCCCAATGACACTTGGAGCCTTCAAGTTGGAAATATTTTCATACGCGACGAACCGACCTACTGGGGAACTGGGAATAACGCATACTACACCCGCATTTATTATCGCTTGAACGAAAACTGGGGTGCACGCGTCAATCATCACTTTGAAGCACGGGATAATCGGATGGAAGAACAATCCTACACCGTTTACAGAGATTTCAGAAGCTTCACGGGCGCTTTGAGCCTTCGAATGCGCAATCCTCGCGAAAATCAGGAAAGCGACTACACAATCGCACTCGTCATCTCCATGAAAGCATTTCCAAGATTCGACCTGAACAGCGATATTAATCGCCCGACGTATCTGTTTGATGGTAATTAGCAAGACGGTCTGTTCTAACTATAGAATGACCAACTCCTTACCCTAACGCGAAAACGGATCAGGAAGGCACCAATCTACCTTCTCTTGATCGCAGATGGCATAACTATTTGTCCCAATGCGCTCTGGGATATGCTTGTAATCCAGGAAATCCTCGTTATGACTGATATTGCTAAACCCCAAACATATTTATTCAACCCAAGATAGTCATGAAACAATCAATGTTACATGCAGCCACCTTGGCTGCGCTGATATGCATTGCATGGTCAGGTTCATCAGCTGAAATACCGGTTACCGATGGTTTGGTAGCGCAATGGGAATTTGATGAAACCAGCGGATTAACCGCCAGCGATAGCTCAGGAAACAACAACGGCGCTCTCATCAACTTCGCTGATGATGGTTCACAATGGGTCGCCGGAAGAAACGGTGGTGCAATCGCATTCGACGGATCGAATCATATTGAAGTCCCCGATGACCCTTCCATTGGAGGCGATATTACAAGCTCGATGACCATTATGACCTGGTTTAAATCCAATGTTGAACTGGTGGCAAATGGAGCAGGAAACCGTATGCTTGAGAAAAGCAACAGTTACTTTCTACTCCAGGGGGTTGCCAACGGTGGCATGAACTTTTTGGTGAAAGATGGTGGTTCAAATAGAACGGCGGGCATAGGAGAGACATTGAAGGCAGGTGTCTGGTATCACATTACAGGTGTGGTAGACGAAACTGAGATTCGTGTCTATATCAACGGCGTGCTCAAGAACACCGTTGATATTGGGGGCCCTGTCGATGACGCGCAGCTGCCTCTTTTTATAGGGTCCGACGATTCCGGTAACCACTTCAACGGTCTCATGGATCAACTGCTGATCTACAACCGCCCTGTCAGCGAAGCTGAGATCAAAGACATTATTGCCAGCAGTGAACCACAGGGAGTGCCAGTTGTTGCAACTGACCCTCAATCAACAACCATATTTGAAGGTAGCACCCTGTCATTGCAGGTGGGCGCAGATGGGGAGCAACCCCTGAGTTTTCTATGGTATAAAGATGACGAAATCCTTAGATCACAGACCACTGCCAAATTACTCATCACCGATGTTTCGACAAAGGACGCTGGAGACTACCGTGTTGCCATAAGCAACAATGCTGGAGAAATCAAAAGTGCTTCAGCAACAGTCAGCGTCACTCCTGTCACTGGATTGGAAACGGGTCGCGTGGCTTATTGGAGCTTTGATGAATCCAGTGGATCAACCGCGGCAGACGGTTCTTCTAATCGTAATGACGGAGAATTACTTGGATTTGCAGGCAATGGTTTCACCAGTGCCCAAGTCAACAATGGATTGAATTTTGACGGTTTGGGTGCACTGGTAGCGGTTGGTCACGACGACAACCTGAATCAGATAAAAAAGGAAGCCTCCATCGCTTTCTGGGTTAAACCTCGATCTTATGGAGAGATAGAAGAAGCTGGCAGTTATACCCGAGCTTCCAGCTACATTTTACGCAAAGGCAACCATCTCGGGATTCGCTTAGTCAATGATCCGGGAACCGTCACGCGCACTCTCACAGTGCGTGCAGGAGATGGCGATGACAACGGAGGGGTCCAAAAAAAGGGATGGGAACTGAATGCTCCTCAGGGTTTGATTCTATTAGATGAATGGCAACATTTCACCATCGTTTACAAAAACGACACGGTGGCCATGTATAAAAACGGGATCCCCCTGGCTGAACCGGCTGAAGGCCATTTGGGCGCACCGAATGATCTTCCACTGACCATGGGTTCCTATGATGATGTGGATACCGCTCTTCGGTTCCTTGATGGCGCGTTGGACGAACTTTCCATCTGGCAACGCCCTATCAGTGAAGCTGAGATCCTGGAGGTTGCCGGAAAAGACATTGCCGGTGCTCCCGTCATCGAAATTCAACCCGCAGCAAAAAAGAAACTCGAGGGTACTAGCGTCACCTTCAGTGTTGTTGCAACGGGCATGCGGCCCGTGAGCTACCAATGGCTGCATAAAGGCCAATCCATTGAAGGTGCAACTAATCGCCAACTGACACTTCAGCGATTACTGCCATCAGATGCCGGTGCCTACTCAGTAGAAATCACCAATACCCAGGGAGCCGCAACAAGTGAAAACGCCGTGCTTACGATCGAGGAACTGGGAGCCATTACCAGTGGTCTGGCTGCTCATTTCACCTTTGATGAAACCTCGGGAGAGACAGTTGGAGATGTGACGGACAATAAAATGTCGGGCACACTTTTCAATTTTGATGATGGAGCTTTTCAAGCAGGTATGATTGGCGGCTCTTTGTTTTTCGATGGAGAGGATGATTTTGTTGAAGTACCGCACAGCGATCTATTGAGTTTGACCACCGATGCCACTGTTTCTGTCTGGTTGAATCCCGTGCTATTTTCGGGCGGCAGCGACTTTGATCGCGTAATAAGAAAGGATGTCAATTATGATTTTGTTCTTATAAAAGGAGGCGTTGCACGCGTGCATGGCATCGGCAAGACACCTTACTCCTCTCCCGGAAACACCGTGAATGCCGAAATCTGGCAGCACTTCGCATATGTCGCAAAATCAGGCACCATACAGTGGTACAAAAACGGCGAACCCGTTGGCAGCCCCTTAAGCGGGCGACTCGGCGAATTGAACACGCTTCCACTGGTATTGGGGAATTACGAGATCGAAGACGACAGCTGGATCAATCGCCCATACCAGGGAGGAATGGATGATTTGGGTATCTGGCAGCGGGCACTCTCTACCAGTGATATTCTTTCAATCTATGCCAATGGACTCAGTGGGAAGCCGTTATCAGAAGAGCTCGATCCAATCAGAATTGAGTCCTTTGCAGCAGATGGAGAGAATTTCACCCTTTCCTTCTTCACCCCTTTCTCAGCGAGGAGTCATTCTTTACAGATAAAGGAGACTGTGGACGGTCCATGGAGTGATCTTGAAGGATTGTCGATGGAAGATCAGGGAGATGGACTCTTTTCCGCAACCTTCGCCGCCACTGAAAACATGGGGTTCTATCAAATCGTTTCATTGCCACCGCCACCTGTCTTCGAAGATGACTTTGAATCGGGAGCAGAGGGATGGACTCATGGAGGCAGTCAGGATGAATGGGAACTCGGCACTCCAACCGCGGGGCCAAACGGAGCTGCATCCGGTTCGAATGCTTTCGCTACTGACCTCGATGGTAATTTCGAACCAAACACAGATGCGTGGTTACTTTCACCGGTTATTGATCTCACCGAAGTCACTATCGCCAACCTGTCTTTTTCCGAGTTTCATGCGGTGGATGTGGAAATCGATTTTCACAACGTCAGCGTAAATATTCTGGATGGAGATTCAGGGGATCTCATCCAGCAAGTATTCCTTCAAGCAGGCAGCACAGCTGACTGGACCCAACGAAATATACGACTGGCAGGCCCCAATGCGGGTCGCAAGATTCGTATTGAGTTCAGGTTGGTGACGGATACCGTTGAACAAAACTTCGGGTTCTTCATTGATGACGTGGTCGTCATTCCGAACTGAAGTATACAAAGTCTTTTTTTACTGAGCGGGAGGGCGACAGCCTTCCCGCTTTTTCGTGATAAAATCGATTTTACTCATTGGGTTGATGAATAAAATTCAAGCTACTTGGAATCGATCCGGGGAGTAAGGAGCGGGGTCGACATGCGTTTTCTTGTTGGTAACAATTTCAGCTAGCAATCTGCCTGTCGATGGCGCAAGACTCAGGCCAAGCATATTGTGGCCCGTAGCCAAAAATACGTTATCCAAACCGGGAGCTTGTCCAATGACGGGTAAGCTGTCCCATGTCATCGGCCGCCAGCCATACCAGGTTTCAAATATTTCTTCGGTCCACGGTTGCTTTAAATAGGGTTCTGCTGAGCGTTTGAGCTGTTGAATTCTTTTATCTGGAATGGATTGATCAAACCCTACAAATTCCATCATCGAACCCAATCGATAAGCATCATCGAAAGGAGTCACCCCAACTCGATGCTCAGGAAAAAGCATGGGGAATTGAGGACAGACCTCCGGACGTTTCATCGTGACTGAGTATCCTTTGCCCGGCTGGATCGGAATCTCAATCCCTAGCTCAGCTCCCCATTCACTGCTCCAGGAGCCTGCTGCAAAAATGAAATGATCGCATGTGATGGGGCCATTTGAAGTAATGACAAATTTAATCCGATGCGATTCCCGTTCAATAGAAATCGCTTTACAATGTTCGATAAACTCCACTCCCTGCGCCTGCAGCTGAAGTTTCCACTCAGCACACAAATGATCTGGGCGTAGCATGGCATCACCTTCGTAAAGGAAGGCTCCTGCAAGTCCAGTCTTCAAAGCTGGATCCAATAAAGGAAGTTCATCTCCTTCCACTCGACGAGCCGCCACCTTGAACTCGTTGTTCAACAATTGATCGGTTTTTGCAAACTCATGCATGCCCTTCGCTGTCTGATGCACATAAAGCAAGCCCGATGATTTCCATTCGCATTTGATCGACTCCTCTTTCACCAGGTGGTGATATTCGTGCATGGAAGCATCCAGAATGGCTTTCAGATGATGTCCAGATTCCAGCATGATGCGGTGTCGACATCGGCGAGCAAATTCCCAGAACCAGCGCAAAACCTTGCGCTCAAACGTAGGTTTGACTCTGAATGGGGCGTCTGGTTGAAAAAGGGATTTAATCGCCACACGCAACGCAGCAGGCTCGGTCAATGGAAGCACGTGGCTCGGGCAAATATAACCACAATTGCCATGAGAGCATGCTCCCCCCATCGAACCTTGATCAATAACAGTGACTTTGAATCCACTGCGCATCAGATAATGAGCACAAGCAATTCCAATCACTCCACCACCGACAATCAGGGCTTTTCCTGTGGATGCATTCATGCCTTGATTCATTCAATTCCTTTATTCATCCGAGCCATATCGCCCGGCTTTAAACGGGTCATCTGGCGAATGAAGCAAGTTTGTTTCACCGTAAACATAAGCCGTACCAGTGATCGATGGAATGATGCGCCTGTCATCGATGCGTTTGTAAGTGCCTTCAAACCGACTTCCAATCACACTTTCCTGAATCCAAGTATGTCCTGATTCCCATGCTTTGTCGGCAGCCAAACAGGCCAGCTTGGCACTGGTTCCCGTACCGCAGGGGGAACGATCATAAACACCTCCGGGACACAGCACAAAATTACGGCTGTGCGCATCCCTGGCAACGGGCGCTGAAAACATTTCAATGTGATCAATCGCTTCCCCATTGTCGCCGGTGATTCCATGCTTATCAAGATGCCTTCGAATTTTCATGGCTGTTCTTTGAAGCTCTTCGGTGTTTTCATTTATCAGCGGACAAGGACAGAAGGCTGTTAGGAAAAACCAGTTACCACCCCATGCAATATCCCCTTTAACTTCCCCTAGCTCATCAATATCCAAGGTCACATCTTTCTTAGCGCGCCAGCTGGGTACATTTTCAATCGTAACACAATTCCCCTCCTTGAGTTCAAAACTCACCTCACCAACAGGCGTATCCAATCGGTGATTTCCTTCGCGGATATGACCTATATGAGCCAGAGTGACTGCGACACCAATGGTTCCATGCCCGCACATTCCAAGCAGACCTACATTATTAAAAAAGATGACCCCACTGGCACAATCTGGATTGGAGGAAGGGCAAAGCAAGGCTCCAACCAAAATATCGGAACCTCGTGGCTCAAGAATCATTGACTTGCGAAAGTCATCAAATAATTTTTCAAATCGATCCGCCTTTGCACGCATGCTGCCTTCCCCTAAGTCCGGTCCACCTTGAATGATCACGCGGGTGGGTTCACCTTCCGTGTGAGAATCAATCACCCGCACGTTTGTATTAAGTTGAGACATGGCGGAAACAGAGAAAAGTTGCACCCAAAAATATTCTCCAACACTTAGCAGCCAGCAGGTAGAAAGCTCTTACCCTCCCAATTTGACCACCATGCCTTAAACTGTTTGAGCTGATGCTCCGCATAGGCCTGTTGACTTGATGACAGAGCATCCGATTCATTGAAATGAAGTCTGAAGACCTCAAAACCTTCCAGAACCATCAGATACTTGTAATATAGCACCAGGTCCGGACCTTCATCGAAGGCGGAAAGAACGGTGAAAGCTTCATCCAGTTCGGAAGCATAACGGCGAGCTTGGCTATCACCGCCAACGGCTGCTTTGCACAGTCGGATAAAGTGCAGTACTTCTTTGGGAAGAACGTTACCAATACCTGTAATGGCCCCCACTGCACCACAATGAATGAACCCATGAAACACTTGTGTGTCGACTCCAACCATCAGCGCAAGGTCTGATTTAGTATTGGTGATATTTTCTGCTGCATAGGTCAGTGAATCTCGACCTCCAAATTCTTTGAACCCAATAAGGTTGGAGTAACGATTTTGAAGTTCAAAAAAAAGATCGGCTCGTGTTTCATATCCGTAGTAGGGACTGTTGTATATCACTGCGGGCAAATTGGGTGCCGCCTCCAGAATGGCAGCGAAATGTGATTTCTGAGCGGCGGGAGAGGTTCCTCTTGAGAGTAAACGTGGAATCATCATCAAGCCAGCAGCACCGACCTCTGCAGCATGCCGTGCATGTGCCTCTGCTAAACGAGTGTTCTGAGCGCCTGTGCCAACAACAACAGGAACACCTGCTTCCGTCAGTTTCTGAACACCTGCTTGCCTTTCTTGGTCTGTTAACAGAGGCCAATCACCCATCGAACCGCAGTAAACAACTCCAGACATTCCGGCATCCATCAGTTGTTTTGCTATGTCCACAAGCGCGTCATGGTTGGGACTCCTATCCAGATTACAAGGAGTCATCAGAGCAGGAATACATCCGTAAAAACAATCTTTATTCATAAGATTAAGGCCAATTAAGCCGGTCATTTCATCTATCATGGAAGACAGGCACACGCATTCATAACGAAATCAATTCAATATGCACAGAGGAAAAAAAATGCCAAATCAGAGAGCGATGGATGCTCGATAGAAAAGGTTCAAAGGGACACCATCCTGATTGGTTGGAAGCGGAATGCCGGTCTCGATGCCACTTGCGGCACCCAGAAATTCCCATGTCTGAAAATCAGAGGATGATTCCACCCGATACCGCATGCCTTGTTGCCCCTTGATAACCAATAAAAGATTACCTGTATTCCCTCTCGCAATGCTGATCCTCGGGGGAAGCATCGGAAGACCTTTTACCGAAAGCGGCTGTTCGATACAGACAGGCTCCGTATTGATCGATTCCGAACAAATAAGAAAGGAATATTCTCCCGGGGTCAGGGACCGAAGAAGCAATTGAACATCCACACCGTCCTCTTCGCCAGCGGGCAGACGACCGAGGTTCAAGGAAACCCGATGTCCATCGAGTTCACGTTTCCATCCCAAGCCTTTGGACATTTCAACGTCTTCAACAGTTACGCCGGGTGGAATATCGATCAAGACACGCCCTGCTGTTGATTCACAAATACCGTTATTGACAATGTGAAACGATTGGCGAACCAATTCACCAGATTCCACTGCCTGATTCCATGCACCTGGCGAAACCTGAAGGTGAACACTGGAACAAGCGCTACACCTTAGTAACCAGCATATTGCGTTTTGAAAGAGGCGCTTGCGCTGCGCTACACTGTGTGCATCTCCCCCATCAATCAGAGGAAAGTTCTGAATGATCTTCCTAGGTTGATCAAAATCAGGCTCAGTTCCGGCCGGATAACGAATGAATGTGTCGGATTCTCCCGTAAAGGCAATAACCTCTGCTGATTCTTCAGCAAAAGCACGGTCCAGGGATACAGGCAGTTCAAACGATTCAACCATGCCAAAACGACCGTTGAGTATGGATTTGAAAAAACCCCTCTCCTGCAATTCAAAAAAATCACCACCCCATTCACCTCCAATGAATTGCAGATGTGTCAATTCTCTCCATCGGTCGCCCTCGTCGCGTGACAAGGAGTCGGTGCGAGAGGCCAGCCGGTGCCCCAGGATAAATATTGGAAGCTCAAAATCAACATAGGCTGTTCTCAAACTTTCAAGCAGTTGAGAGGTAACGCCTAGCTCCGAATCTTCGATCCCAAGCACAAGATCGAATGACTTCAGTAAGTCCACATTCAAATCAGCGGCTGATAGAAGGGTCATTCCAGCTCCCATTTCGAACAGTAATTCCTGTATGATCAGAGGGTCCTCAACAGGCTTCCCTGACGTAATCAAAGCTACTTGGCGACATGTATCGGAAATACCCGCGCGAATGGGTTCTGATTGTATCACAGACCCATCTTCTCGAAACGCATGGGCAGTGATCAGAAAATCACCCATCTCCTGAACATCCCATTGAAACAGGTAAGGCTGGGTATTTCGAACTCCCTTTAATTGATCTCCAGCGAACAGATACACCACAGTTCCCTCGGGGGCTCCTCCCTCAAGTGAAACACCTATTTCGATGGTTTCGCCCATACAGGCCACGAACTGGTCTGCAGGTGATTGAATACTGATGGAAAATTCCGGAGGTCTTTCTATAATCTCAACGGTGATAGTCGGAGTCTCTGCACTTGCCGTTTTATCATCTTCAATCTCGGCATGTAACTGCCACGTTCCAAGATGACTCGGATCCCATTGCACTTCCTGTGAGGTATTGGAAGGGGGAGTAACAGGTTTACCGTTAGCATAAAAGGTGATTCGATTGATGCCCCCTTCAGGATCGAGAGCTGAAACTTTGAGCATGATTGTTTCCCCTTCAAAAAAGGTAAGGTAATCCGAAGGCTCAATCCAGGAAATGGAGGGAAGCTCATTGATTTCAGGAAGTACAGTTACCTGAAAAACACGCGTGATGGAGTGGTTGGCTCCCTGACGATCCGATAATGTAATTGATATTTCGGTCACTCCATCAGCATCGGGAACACTCGTCAACTGAACTTCTCCCTCAACATCACCCTGATCATACAAGATCTCGACTGCAGAAATGATCGAGGTATCAGCAACTAGCACTGAAAACTCCAGGGATTGATCCTCCCAGTGAGATCCGTCAGAAATCCCAGTGAGCGCCACGCTCCTGACTGCCTCCCCCGGATTGAGAACGAGATCGTCAATTTGATTCAAAGATGGTCGGTCATTTTTTGGCCTTATCGAAAGTCGGAAAGTATCTTGGCTCATCGCCCCATCCGGATCCTTGACCATGGCATTGATGTTTACCACTCCAAAGGCATCGGGAGCTGGAATCAACTCAAGTTCGAATAGATCGCCATTTCGAAGAAGTTTTAATCCATTCTCATTAGCAATAATGTCGGGCCGATCTGATTCAAATGACCAAATAAGCGTGTCCGATGCATGATCGGGGTCTGATACATCAAGTTTCACGGTTGTCATCCCGTCTTCGAACATCGTTCGATTGCGGATCGGGGCTAATATGGGCGATTGATTGGGAACTTCCTGATATTGGAGCTCAACAAACTGCTCAACAATACGCGGAGTTGCCTCGTCCGTGAACAAGCGAACTGTCAGCAATGAAGTGGAACCGGGATCTGTGGAGATGCCCACATCATTTGCCTGCCAGAATTGGCCTACGAAAGACACAGGGTAAATCACATCCGGATCAACTGAACTGATCAATTCCATCCGATCTATGGGGATGGGATTGGCGATATTACGAAATATATCAGCCAGTTCGGAGGCTGATTTTGCATGACGGAAATTGGCGCATGTTGCATCTGATATGGACTTCAAAAGCAAAGAACCAGCCGATAAAGATTCCCCCAGATAGACCGTGTGAGTTTTGACACCCAGCTCCCTTGAAATAAAAGCAGCATCTGCAGGACTGCCCTCCGAGGATTCACCGTCTGAAAATAAAATAATATTCTGAGCCACACCAACTCGCATTTTTTCAACAATTTCTTCCATGGAAATCTCCAAGGCTTGCTGAATATCGGTGCCACCTGATTGGTCCAATGTTTCCAATTGCGTCAGGACAGAATCGAAATTTTCAGTCAGTGGCTGCAGTAATTTGGCGTTATGATCAAAGTCAACCAACCCAAGCCGAATATTCAAGCCCTGAGGTAAAGATGCAACAAACTCCGATACCGCTCGTTGACGCAAATCATCCGGGTCATTTTTCCGGAGACTTTCCGAACTGTCCAACACCAGCATGAGATCCATCCCCTGAGAGCCGCTGTTGAGTCCGATCGCTCCTTGAACGGAAAGCTTGCTCGAGGAAACTATTTCTCCTGACACAGGCAACGCTATGGTCAATTCAGGCAAGGGCAACTGACTTCCAAGAGCATCGGGGTTGCATCCATCGACTGAAGAAAAATCAAACCCATAGTTTGAGGAACTACTTGAAGGTTTATAAAATTCCAGCAAGTAGTTGCCTGACTGAAATAATGACAAAAATTGCGCATTTGATTCAGTGGCCCGAAAGGCCGTATCAAACAACTCAAGACCATCGGGAGCAGTGAGTCGCCACTTCAGGGTTTGCGACCGGGTAGCTAGCGTTGGTTTTAAATGCCACACCTGCCCTTTGACACCTTTGATTTGATAAAAATCCCTAGCTCCAGGAGATTCCAATCTTCCAGCGCCTGCTGCCGGTTGATCAGGCAAGATAGAAAAACCGCCCGATTCGATTTCGAATGCTTGAGGCTCTGGAACATCCCAGACATGGAAAGAGTAGGCGCCAGTCCCAGCATGTTGAAAACCCCCAACAAGCAACTGGTAATCACCACCTTTTTGGAGTGTGATTTTACCGGGATTAAGACAGCGCAGGCACTCGTCAAATAAGACAGTTCCTGAGTCATCCACCAGTTGCCAGGTCAAGAATCCAAGAGACCTCTCCGATTGAAGGACTTCAACGAATATTTCTTGCCCCGGTTCTGCGTGAAAATGGTAAACATCCTGTGCGCCCGGCACGCTGATTATACCGGCACCTTCTTCTGGTTGATTCGATTTCACCTCTTCGCCAATGGTCAGATCGAAAACTTCTCGACTGGGTACAGGTTGGATGTGGATTCGATAGTCACCCGTTCCACTGTTCAGATTCCCTCCAATGATCATGCGATAATCGCCGACATCTTCCAAAAAAATCAACCCAGGATCATCAGAGAAAAAGAACTTGGAAAAGATCTTTTGATTTGAAGGCCCATAAAGCTCCCATTGAGCAAATTGCAAACGCTTGTCGGCTTCTTTTAAATCAAGAAAAATCCAACCCGGTGCATCCATGCTCCAATGATAAACATCCTGTGCAGCCGAGGACTGGATCAGTCCTGCGCCATTACCGTCGTTGAAAATTTCAATGGGATCTTTTACTGAAAGATGGATTTCGTCAGGAGGAGGAATACTTTCAAGAACGAATTCGTATTCTCCTGTAGCTGGATTATTCTTGTCTCCAATAATGAGATCAAAAACTCCAGAGGTTTCCAGAGTGAAAATCCTTGGTTGGTATTGGATTAGATCCCCAAAATAAAGCGTACCCAGCGTGGGACTCTGAAGCCTCCAGTTCACTGAATCAAGAGATGAGTTAAAACTCAAAAGCCGAAAAATAAATCTCTGTCCTTCCTGGACTTCAAATTGATACTTGTCACTCGCTCCCGGACTCTCAATGCGTCCCGCGCCGATCGCGGGCGAGTCGGGCGATACGCTCACACCAAATTGAAGCTGGAAAACGTCTGGTTCAGGAACATGCAACAAACTGAAGGAGTAAACACCAGTTTCGGTTAAAGAGGTATTGCCGACGACGATCTGATGTTTACCAGTACGTGTCAATTTGATGTATCCTGGATCCTGACACCGAAAACATTCTAGGGCCAATATTTTTCCATCGGGCCCTGTCACTGTCCAGATCATTTGCCGAAAAGACACTTCATGAGCAAGCATTTCCAGAAAAACTGTCTGCCCGGCCTTGCCTTCAAAAAGGTAAATATCCTGCCCCCCCTCTTCCTCAATGTGACCACTACCCAAAACAGGTTGATCTGCACCAATGGTTTGTCCTACTGAGATCTCAAATGTGTCAACGTTCTGGGCATGGCTCTCTACAACAAACAAAAAAGACATACAGTAAAGCAGAACAAATAAGAAACAGACGGACAAATGCTGTCTCTTTCCAAAGCTCGATTCCTGCGGGATCCGGACCATGTTTCCGTTCCTTTGAAAGTTCTGACAATCCATTTTCACTGCCTTCGCTGTGATAGCTGCTTAGTTAAAATGATGCGTTTGGCGCACAAAAGAGATACAACATACCACAAAATCTGCGATTTCTCCAAGCTCTTGCACTACCGCATTTTTTCCTGCCTTATCCCCGTTTGACAATTAGAAAGCGAGAACGTATAAGAGGTCAGGCATAACAGCTATAATATATAACAATATTTGTAAAGACATGGCAATCACAGTTGGAACAAAAGCTCCTGATTTCGTATTGAAATCCAAAAATAGTGAAGGCGTTTCTGACGTCTCAATCAGCAATAACAACGGTCAGAAAAACACGGTCATCCTGTTTTTCCCATTGGCTTTCACCGGTGTTTGCACATCTGAATTGTGCGACGTGACAGCGGGCTTGGGTCAGTATGCTGACTTGAATGCGGAGGTTATTGGCATCAGCGTGGACAGTCCGTTTGCTCAAGAAGCATGGGCACAGAAGGAAAACATTGGCATTACTCTGGCCAGCGACCTCAACAAAAAAACATCAGCGGACTATGGAGTCCTTCTCGATGATTTGATGGGATTTGGGGCAACTAGCGCAAGGGCAGCATTCGTGGTTGATAAGGAAGGCATCGTTCAATATGCAGAACAAACTCCCACTCCCAAGGACCTGCCTAATTTTGATGCAATCAAAGAGACTCTCCAGAAGCTCCAGTGATTTGCTTGCAAAAAACATCCTTTTTCATGAAACGGGACGCCCTGCGCGTCCCGTTTTTTTTTGACAAATTCATTTTTTACCCAATCATTTTTATTACACCTCACCTGATAGCATGAGAAGAAAACAATATCATGCTCGGATGGATCGAGAACGGAAGGAGCAATCAAGGCTTTACTTTGCTGGAACTTTTGACAGTGATGGCGGTCATCTCAATTCTTGCAGCACTTCTTGTCACAGCTATCACTCAAGCCAGACAAAAAGTAAATGGAGCTGTTTGCCTGAATAATCTCAGGCAATGGGGTCAGGCTACTCATTTATATGCAATCGATTACGATGATTGGCTCCCCAGAGATGGGTCCCCCAACGGAACGTCTCTAAAAAATGGTTGGTATATTGATTTACCAGTCATGCTGAACATCCCGAATTATCACCAAATGCCATGGCGAACGAATGCCAGCGCTTTATTGCCCAGAAGTATCTGGATTTGCCCTGCTAACCGCAAGCGAAGTAGTAGTAACCATCTTTTCCACTATTGCCTGAACGCCCATGTCAATGGATCCGGAACAGGAAATCAGATTCAATTAAGCAGTATCCCCTCCCCTGCGACCACAATATGGCTTTTTGACAATGGAAAAAAAGCAGCGGTGGCTCAGCATAACAATGTGCATACCAACCTGCACAGCAGAGGCGCTCAATTTAACTTCCTCGATGGACATTCAGCAAAGTTTACCAACACAGATTATTGGGACTTTCACCAAAACCAGGGAAAGAAACGAAATCCAAAACTTCGCTGGGAGCCTTTTTCAGTTCATTGAAAATGTAAATTTGTCCATCATTAGCGACAGGAAGCTGAATTACCGGGAACCAAGCTGATGAGTATTTGACCGTTTCTTGCTTCCGAGGGTTCTTCAATGGTAACCATCTGCAATTTTTTCGTTTCTGTAATGATGAACATCGGAAGCGCTTCTCCACCATATTGCTTCTGGAAGGATTCGAAGTCGAATTCTGCAGTAATCGGAGTACGTTTGATCAGGAAACCTTCATGCAACTTGGCCCCAAAGAAATCGTAGTTGGCCTCTGCTGAGAAAAGAGTACGGCCCTGCAGACCTTCAGAAAACGCCTCTGTTCTTTGGGATTTACTGAGAACATCAGGCAACTGAAACACTCCTGTGCGTCCAAACAATTCAGCAAAATGTATCGCTGCCAATGAGTTGATTCTGTGATTGGGAGTAAGTGCAATTAAGCGCCCAATTCCAGCCAGATCCAAATCATCAACTGCATCTTCAGCCAAAACACTCCCATAATGGACAGGCAGCCCCGCCATTCGGGCCTGATTGATATGCTGCCTGTTGTTATCAACCATCAGCACTCTGAATCCTTCCTCTTGAAGCGCCGCACCTAGTTTGCAGCCCATGGCATTTGCCCCCGCGATCAAAACGCCCTGAGGATCCGGGTTGGAGACCTTCAAGCGACGAGCAACACTGGCCGAGGTCAATCCATACACCAATACCGTTCCTACAATGACAACGAATATCACAGGTATCAGTAATTCAGCCCCTTTCATCCCTTCTTCGACCAGACGCATGGAAAATACAGAAGCAACTGCAGCAGCCACAATTCCACGTGGCGCCATCCATGAAAGAAACCATCGTTCAGTAGCTTTGAGAGATGACCCTGCACACGAAAGCCATACAGTGGCTGGCCTGACAATGAACAAAAGCCCCATGAGAAACATCAGAACGCCACCAACGGGTAATGCTGAAAAGTCTGATAAATTCAACCTTGCTGATAAGACAATAAAGAGTACCGAGATCAGCACCACTCGAATATTTTCCTTGAATTCGAGCACGTGGCGCATGTCTACACGCTTCTGATTGGCCAGAATCAAGCCCATCAAAGTGGTAGCCAGCAAACCCGCTTCATCATAAATATGATTGGCACCGGCAAAAGCCAGCACTGCAACCATCAAGGCAAATGGGCTGTGGAGATATTCAGGCACCCAGTGACGCTTGTAAAAGAAGTAAACCCAAAAAGCCCCAATGGCCCCAGTCACTCCTCCTGCAAAGAATGTCTTCAGAAATCCCAGTGCGACTTGAACAGGGAAATTCGACCATTGTACTCCATCTGCACCTAGACCATGGTGAATTGTTTCAAAAACCAGCAGGGCAAGCAAGGCCCCGACAGGATCGATCATGATGCCTTCCCATTTCAAGGCAAACGAAACTTGCCTGTTGGGCTGTAAATACCGCAGGAGTGGCATGATGACGGTCGGCCCCGTGACGACCAGGATGGCTCCCAGCAAAGCACATAGAGCCCAATCCCAACCAAGACACAGGCGGGCCAATACAATGGAGAGTCCCCAGGTAACGGCGGCACCGATGGTGATCAGCTTGATTACAACAGGACCCACATCATCCAATTCACGGAATTTAAGTGTCAAGCCACCTTCGAACAGGATCAACCCAACACTCATTGATACCAATGGCATCAAGAGATCGCCGAACAAGGCATCCGGATCCACATATTGATGCCCCATCACGGGCCCAGCAATGAATCCAGCCACCAGAAGCATCAATATGGAAGGCAGTTTTAAACGCCATGCCAACCATTGAGACCCGATTCCCAGAAACAGGATCAGCGTCAATTGCGTCAGAACATGCTCAGACATAATGTTTGGCATTCATTGATAAGATAATGGAAAGCCCTCCTCCACCTTAATGGCGAAAGCGAGCATGATTCCTGCGCTCTTTTCCTGAACGCGTCTTTATGAATTGTGCGATTGAAAACTCGATACTGCTTTTCCGTGATCAAATCACCCAAGGCGCACGCATGGGCTGTTTGATGTAAGAATTGGCATCAGCATCGTTGATGATCCTTTGCGTCTTGTCGTCGAAACGCAAGACACGCCCTGTCCTCAATGCGATTTTGCCCAGATTGACTATTGTGCAGGATCGATGACCATTTTGATCATTGAGAGCAAATGGTTTTCTTTCTCTAACAGCCTCAAGAAAATCGGTAACCTGTGGTTCAGGATCAGGAAACTGTGCCAATTTCTTTTCAAAATCCGGTATATCTGATTTAAACCCCTTGAAAAGCTTGCCATTCGGCCCTTCGATGTAAGCTGCTTCTTTCAGCTTATTTTCACCGTCCAATAGGATTTCACAACCATCGGCATACTTGAAACGAATCCAACGCCATGCAGTTACCGCATCTTTATCCTGAGGATCGGTGTCAGCTTCGATCTCGACCGGACTTTCGTGATCTTTACCCATAATATATTGGGTGGGGTCGATGTAATGCTGCCCCATGTCTCCAAGGCCACCTCCATCATAATCCCAATAGCCCCGGAATGTGGCGTGAACACGATGCGGATGATAAGGCTTGAAAGGTGCGGGGCCTAGCCAGAAATCATAATCCAGTGCTTCCGGGACTGGTTGGGGCGTCAAATCAGTACGCCCGCTCCAACCATGCTTCCAGTTGAATCCAGTGGCTTGATTGAGAGTCACTTTAAGAGGCCATCCAAGCATACCGCTTTGAACCGCTTTTTTGATGGGTTCAACAGTGGTTCCCATACCGTAAAAACCAGAGCGAAATCGAAACCAAGTATTGAGACGGAAAATACGTTTGTTTCTTTGAACCGCTTCAACAACTTTTTCACCTTCATAAATCGTTCTTGTCATTGGCTTCTCACACCAGATGTCCTTACCAGCCTCTGCTGCAGCAATAGAAATCAAGGCGTGCCAGTGAGGAGGGGTCGGGATGTGGACAATATCCACATCTTTGCGACTCAACACATCTCTGAAATCATGATAACCCTTGACATCGCCTCCTGATTGATCGAGTGCAGTTTTTAAGTGCCCTTTGTCCACGTCACATACAGCGACCAGTTTGGCGCCCGGGTTGATATTCTTCAAGTGACCACGTCCCATTCCCCCAACCCCAATAACGGCCTTGGTAGGAGTTTCATTGGGGCTTAACACCCCTTGGCCACCGAGTATATGGCGTGGAACAATCTGGATGCTTGCTGCCACTGCGGGCAAGGAGCCCAGAAAACTACGGCGAGTGAATTTCAGATGTTTTCTCATGCTTCATTGAGTTTAATGTTTTGCGTGCAGACGTCAACTGGAAGTAACCTCAATCGATTACCTTCAAATCATAATAGTTGCATAGGTAATCCCAGATTTCAGCGGGCTCTTCAGCATAATGAAAAATATCCAAGTCCGATCTTGAAATAGTTCCCACTTCGACGAGAAATTCAAAATCAATCAATCGTTCCCAGAACTCTCGGCCAACCAGAATAACAGGAATCGGATCCACTTTCTTAGTTTGTATCAATGTCAGGGCTTCGAATAATTCGTCCAAAGTTCCATAACCGCCAGGAAAGCAGACCAGCGCCTTCGCACGCATCAGGAAATGCATTTTGCGAACGGAAAAATAGTGGAACTGAAAACAAAGCTCCGGAGTGATAAAAGGGTTTGGATTCTGCTCATGTGGCAGAACAATGTTATGGCCAATACTCTTTGCCTGTACGTCGTGTGCACCGCGATTGGCGGCTTCCATGATTCCCGGGCCTCCGCCTGTTGTAACAACAAAATTACAAACCCCGGATATTTGACAATTAGAGGAAACAATACGCGCCAGGTCACGGGCCACATCGTAATATTTGGACCATTTGAGTATATGCTGAGCCGCCTTCAATTCTTTTTCGAGAGATTGATCATTCGGCGAGTTTTTCAATCGTGCCTCCACTTCTTCAAGCCGTGCTTGAGCCACATCCTTGGCAAGTATCCGTGAACCACCAAACATGACAATGGTTGATTCAATTCGATGCCATTGCTGAATGCTTTCCGGTTTTTCATACTCGAGATGCAAGCGCAGGCCTCGCATCTCATCAGCCAAAAGAAATTCTTGGTCTTGGAATGCCAGCTTGTAAGCATGTGATAGAGTCTGCGGAGTTTCAGCGCTTGTCTGGGCATCTTTCACAGCAGATGCAGCCGCGTGATAAGCCTTATTTTCGAAAGAGGGAGGTATATTGATCTTGTTCATAGATTCAAAGGGGTTGAGATGGCCAATCTGCTTCAAGTCATATATTAAAACAAGCAGAAAGCTGGAGTGACACGCTCAGCAAGGCCACATGATCTGGAATGTAAACTTTAAATTGAAACACCCGGCTCATGAGCAACAGACTGATTTGATTTTACATCCTTGAAACGATCAGGTTGGGAAACTCATGAAAGAAATTCGAGCCTCTATTTCTCGCTTTGATGAGTGGGAGCTCAAGTGATTCAGTGGATCAAAAATTCATGGCACAATTTGCCTCCAATGTGTACTTTGAAAATCATCATGAGGACTCGAGTCCTCATGACGGAGCAAAACAGGCCATCATACATCTGCCAGTGGATTTGCTGGTAAGACTCAACTATTCACCGGTCCCGAAGATTCAGCAAAAATTGCGAAGAAATGGCAAAAAAACAGCACGACCATCGGTGTCTTAAGTGATGGCGACACCTTTCCAACGACAGGACTGCCGCAAATGCCTCCATCCGTATCTGGTGGTCGCCGTGGGAGACCCTCGATATGGTTCTTTCATCAATGGTCATCAATCCTGGCAGGAAGCCAGCACATTGCGCCAGCTAGCGACTCGGCTCAGTGGAACCTACCATGATGGCAACGCCCGCCAAATCAGCTCAGAAATACTCGAACCGATGACTCAGGCTTGTTCCAACGATTCGTTTAAAGGGCTCACTCGAAGAGAATATGCATTGATTGCATCGGGCTTGGGGGCTTTTTGTCTTGCCATGATTACCCTGTTCCTAGCGTTTGGAGGCACACGATGGAAACCTGGGGCCAGAAAATGACTGTAGAGTATCCTAAAAGCTTACATGATGAATAAAAAAGTGCATTCTGGTGACTCGACGTTTGACAAGACAACACGTAATCAGACAGGCTTGCCGGCAGTGAAAGGTATGCAGGATTATCCTAAGCATTACTGCGGTGTTTTTGGCGTTTTTGGTCATCCGAACGCGGCAGAAATCTCGTATTACGGGCTATATGCACTTCAACATCGCGGCCAGGAAAGTGCCGGGATCGTTACTTGCGATGGTAAAGATTTTTATTCCCATAGAGATATGGGGCTTGTCCCCCAGGTCTTCAAGGGCAATGTCTTGACCGGACTCAAGGGAAATAACGCTATTGGTCATACGAGGTATTCCACCACCGGTTCTTCGCACGTGCAAAATGTGCAACCTCTCATTGTGGATTGCAATCAGGGCAACATTGCCATTGCACACAACGGGAATTTGACTAATGCGGCAGAACTGAGGGACGAACTTGAAGCGGGTGGTAATATTTTCCAGACGACCGTCGACAGCGAAATCATCCTTCATCTCATTGCTCGGCCCTCCGCCTCTCCGGATGCAAATTCATTACTGGATGCCATCAGGCGCATTCAAGGGGCTTATTCATTGGTGATGTTGACAGAAAAGGAAATGATTGGGGTAAGAGATCCCCATGGTTTCCGCCCCTTGAGCTTGGGAAAACTTGATGGAAAATGGGTTCTTTCAAGCGAAACCTGCGCATTTGATCTGATTAAGGCGGAGTTTGTGCGCGATGTCAGGCCAGGTGAAGTGGTCATCATTGATGAGAACGGTCTCCGAAGCATTGACGCCTTCCCTGAACAAAAGAAGCGATCCTTCTGCATTTTTGAATACGTTTATTTTGCCAGACCCGATAGCGCAATTGCAGGTTTGGAGGTCTATCAATCAAGGATCGAGATGGGCCGCCAGTTGGCAAGAGAGCACAAAATCGAGGCTGATATGGTGGTTCCTGTGCCCGACAGCGGAAACTACGCTGCTCTTGGCTACTCTTTGGAATCCGATATTCCTTATCAGATGGCTTTTGTCCGAAACCATTACGTGGGGCGAAGTTTTCTTCAACCGACCCAGACTTCTCGCAGTCTCAACGTCAGGGTCAAATTGAATCTTGTGTCTGGACTGGTCGAAGGAAAAAAAGTGATCATCGTCGATGATTCCATCGTTCGGGGAACGACCAGCCAAAGCCGAATTCGCACCCTCAAGGAAGCAGGGGCCAAGGAGGTGCATGTACTGATCAGTTGCCCCCCGCACCGCTATTCATGTGTTTACGGCATTGATTTCCCCGACCGAAACAAGCTTCTAGCGACAAAATTCAACATCAAAGAAATCGAGCAGCATCTTGGCGCCGACAGTGTCGGCTATTTAAGTGAGAATGGTCTGGTACAATCTACAAATCAGCCGAAAGAAAACTTTTGCATGGCTTGTTATAATGGGGAATACCCGGTCTCCTACAATCCGATGATCGGAAAGGACATCATTGAACGCCGTAAGTTTGAAGTCCAAAGCTTTGGTGATCTGATCGACAAAGAGAAATCTCAGTCCAAATTGATATAGACTATCGGGAAACAATAACTGAGAACATTGACTTTTTCCTTGCTTACTCATGGCAATTTAAACAAGAAATGGAGTAGGTTAAAAAATAATGGTAATTACAGGTCCAGATTTAACTAAGTCTTCGCCGCGCAGCCCAAGGGTAAGACTTGGTGGTTTTGTGATACTTCCTCGTCTGTTGGACAAGGGAAGAGCAACCATCGCAGCCAAGAATGGTTCATATAATTTCAATTGCCCGATGGACAGAAGATTTTTCGATTATGTAGGTATTAACGCCAACACATTGATGAATCAGTTGGCTTGCGGTAAATCAGATGGTGCCGTCCTGGGTTGGATACACAAAACGGCCAGCCAAAAGAGAAATCCTCAGGAAATCGCAGGTTGGTCATTGCTGGAGGAACAACGGGCCCCACTGGATGTGGAGTCCAGAAAGTATTTCAACGACATCCACTTGCAAGCTGCTCCACATCGATTGGATATCATGACATGGTTTGAACTTCTGGATCTCGATGACTACGTGACTTTCGGAGGCAATGCCTGACCCCGCATTGGAGTTCGTCCTTGAAAATTAAAGAGCTTCAGAGAAATCCATCAGGTAGGGAAAACCCCTGCGCGATATAAACGATCACGAATCAGAGAACTCCACAAGAGGCACCAGAGCCAAAAAAATGTATCCAATACAGGTAAGCGGTGACTCATCTTTCAGACCTCGTTAGGTCTAGGTTTTCGACTTCGAGGCCCCATTCCTCTGGGTTTACGGGGTTTGATCTTGGGTGCATCTCCCCATAGACTCTCCAAATCGTATCTTCGCCGCATGTCCTCGCTCATGATGTGGATGATCACATCATAATAATCGATCACAACCCAAGTGCCTGAACCTTTTCCATCTAATTGACGGGGACGCATGTCATGGTCTTCGCACACCTTATCCATGATTTCCGAAGCAATAGCTCGAAGATGAGGTGTGCTGCTTCCGGTTAAAACAATGAAGAAATCCGTGATTGAAGAAATCGATCGAAGATCCATGATCACGGGGCTCTCGGCTTTGCGGTCGTCCGCATAAGCGCAGCAATATTGAGCTAGTTGTTTGGAATCCATTATGTAACAAGGGCAATCAGTATACCCGACGCACCATTACTAACTGTAAATCTGTCGATTGACAATATCCTCTTCAACAAATGATGGCACCAGATCTTTGATCGACAGTCCCTGTCGTACCCTGCTGCGGATTAAAGATGCAGAAATTTGACATGGAAAACCTGCCAGATAGCTTCCCTGGAAAGGTTCAGGAAAGGAAATCTCTCTTTCTCCGGGACGCGGCACCGCCAGAAAATGCAATGATTCTGCCAGCTGCCGGCCTTCACGCCAAAGAGGCAGCTTTTCAACATGGTCCGCTCCGATTAGATAATAGAGTTGAGCCCCGGGAAAAAAGATTTGATATGCCTTGACGGTTTCAATTGCAAAGGACACACCTCCACGCTCAACCTCACTCGTATCCACCTCATACCGTGAATGCCCAGACAATGCCAATCGAAGCCATCTCAAGCGATCCGCTCCCGAACTGGGAGTCAAGGCTTCCTTGAACGGAGATCGCGCTGCAGGGACAAAAAACAAACGATCCAGTCGAGCTTCTTCCATCGCTGCTTGTGCCACAAGGACATGCCCAAGATGCACCGGATCAAAGGTGCCTCCAAAAAGTCCTATTCGTTGTTTTACCATGAATATCTAGGATGTTTCGGCAGGTTGAGTGATTCCTTCGTCCCGAGCCTGGGCTTCGAGAACTCCCTTGGCTCTGGGAAACATAAAAGCCGCTTCGACAAGCATCCACATTTCCAGTGCGATTGTGGCTAATCCAACCAAGACAACAATCCAATTGCCGCTTTCGATCCAGCTCTTGGAGCCTCCACTGCCGAAGAAAAGCTGCACAATCATCGCCCACATGGGCATGATCAGCATAAATACCATCGGCAGTGCGATGAACCAAACTGGCTTGCCTCGCCTCCACAGATGAAAGGTGATCACAAGAAAAGCCAGGCCTGCAAGTAATTGGTTGGTGGCGCCAAACAGAGGCCACAAGATCAACCCACCCTTCCCTGCCGTTTCAAACGACCAGTTCAACTGCCCGGGCGCAGGTGCGACCGCGACAAGGGCTGCAATCACGATGGCAAATAAGGTGGCTCCATGCTTGTTCTGCAGCAATGCCAGCGGGTTCGAAACTCCGGGCTCTTTACAATTAAACGTGCTGGCCAATTCTTGAACCACATATCGCTGCAAGCGACATGCGGTATCCAATGTGGTTCCGGCAAAAGAAGCCACCAGCACCCCCATCAGTGCCAATGCGACCTGCGCTGGAATGCCAATGGCTTTGAGGAAATTGGCTGCGCCATCCACGAAAGCACCAACCTTGGCTCCAAGAGCACCCGCTGAGCTCCAGGACGCATACCGGGCAGCCCAGGCATTTTCACCGATGAGTAATTCACCCTTGACTTCTGCCCCCAGCCCAAGCCCCGCCGTGCATGCAATGATCACCAATGTCGCCAGAAAACCTTCTATCAACATACTTCCAAAGCCCACAAAGCGTGCGTCCGGTTCACTTTTTAATTGCTTGCTGCTTGTCCCACTGCTGACAAGACAATGAAACCCACTTATGGCGCCGCAAGCGATGGTAATGAACAAGAACGGGAAGATGAAAGGAGCACCTTCCGGCATCAAGTTGAGGGCCGGTGCCACAATCTCCAAAGGCGGTCGCTCAGGGTTGCCTGGTATGGGGGCCCCTCCCATGAATGCCGCACCCACAAGGCCAATAACGATCAAGCCGAGAGCAGTAATAAGTTGCAGGGAGTTAATGAAATCGCGCGGTTGCAAAAGCGTCCAGACCGGTAATACCGAAGCAATGTAGGAATAAACCAGTAGAATTACCACCCATGTAAAAATACTCTGTGCCTGAAGTGTGGAATTGATTTGATGAAGTATGCTCACATCACCGAAAACCACCGTGGCATACATGATTCCGAGGGCAAATAGCGAGGGAAGCAGTAAACGCACGCCCTTCTGATGCAGCCAAACTCCGATAAGAACAGCCAGAGGGATCTGCACCAGACATGGAAATATGGCGGAAGGATACATTTTAAATACCGATGCAATAACCAAGCCGAAAATAGCCAGCACAATCGTCAGCGCCATGAACAATACAAACAGGAAAAGCAAGCGTACACGACGATTCATGACACGCCCCGCGATATCCCCTACTGTTTGACCGCTGTTTCGAAGAGAAACAACGAGCGAGCCAAAGTCATGAACGGCCCCGATAAAAACCGACCCCAACACCACCCAGAGTAAGGCTGGCAGCCACCCCCACATGACCGCAATGGCGGGTCCCACAATAGGTCCCGTGCCGGCAATGGAAGTAAAGTGGTGACCGAACACCACTCCCTTGGAAGTCGGCACGTAATCCACTCCATCCTTCAGTTTGTAGGATGGACAAACAGTCTTTGCAGAGAGTGCAAAAATCTTGTATCCCAGCCAACGTCCGTAGGTGTGATAAGCCACGATGAAGCCTATCCCGGCTAGTAGTGCAATAATCAACGGTTCCATGGTGATGCGTTACAAAATGTAAAAAATAGGCCAAAACCATTCCATTGCAAAGGAGATTCAAGAGCGCTTCAAACTACCAAACCATTACTCCCACCCTTTTGCGGTTCGAACCCCAGGCGCAGATGGGAACAAATCACACAAAGCTCTTGAAGAGTTTTAAGTCCGTTGAGAGAGTCTTTAGATGGTCACGATCAAATATTCACCTTCGATCGTCTTGGGCTTCGCTCTCTGTCTCTTTTTATGTGGTGGAACTTTTTCAGTCACTTCCGGGGAGAATTTCATTTCGAGCCCCCCCCGCGCAGACTCCATGATCCAATGCGAGGGAACGTATGGAGGACACCTTCAGGGAGTCGACTCAGATGGCCGTTTTATTTATTGGTCACATACGATGCAATTGGTTAAGACCGATCTCACCGGCAAGGTCAAGATCCGGGTGGATGTGCCCAACCATCACGGCGATTTGACCTACCATGACGAAAAGATTTTCGTAGCTGTAGAACTTGGAAAGTTCAACCAACCTCCAGGTGAATCTGCACCCTCTGTTTATGTCTACGATGCCACGTCCCTCTCGCTGTTGTCCAAATATCCTGTCCCGGAACTTGTCCATGGCTGCGGTGGCATCGCGTTTCACGACAACCGATTCGTACTGGTAGGGGGGTTACCAAGTAATCACAAAAAAAATTATTTATTCGAGTATGACACTGAATTCAAATTCCTGAAACGCCATGTATTACCTACAGGGCAGACAAGACTGGGGATCCAGACAGCGAGTTATATGAATGACCATTGGTGGTTCGGGTGTTACGGAAGCCCGGCCAATCCCGGCCTGCTTAAAGTAAACGAGGATTTTCAGTTGGTAGGTACTTCTCCTTCTGATTTCAGCTACGGCATCGCAAAATTGAACAGTGATACGGTGCTCCAAGGAGCGTGCTTTGACAACAATCGACGTGGCAGAGTCCATGTTTTGAATCAAGAACCAGTCACCGATGCACCTGTCACGACTAAAGTTCGCGTTGCCGCATACAATGTGTTGTTTGGGATCTGGGCCAGACCAGAATCCGTGGGAGAGATATTGAAGGCTTACAATTTGGACGTGATCGGATTCAGCGAAGTTCCCAATGGTGATTGGACGGCACGGGCAGGCAAGGTTCTTGGAATGGATTATGCCTATGTGGGTAAAACTTCTTCCGCCCATCACAAAGATAAGTACAAATCAATCTTGAGCCACACCCCGCTGTTAAACACTCATGAGATTGAGGTCAAGAGCGCAGGCTGGTCACCTGCATCCATGGTGGGTGCCGAAACAATCATCAACGGAGTTCGGATATTGGTTTACTCAACACACATCCCCGGGCGCCCTGCTGCCGAGAACTCGGCTGCTGCGTTCATGGCGAATTCTATTATTCCCGATTCTATCCAGACTGCCAATCATGTGATTCTTCTTGGAGATCTGAACAATCGCCCCGGCGAACCTCCTTTGGTTCAATTGGAGGAAATTGGAATGCGATCGATATGGGATGATCTTGGATTCAACACAAACCATCTCAGCACCCACCGTCACATTGAATCGGGCAAGGAATCCGGCGTCATCGATCATATCTATTTTGATTCCATTTCAAACACACGTGCTATCGAGGGAGGCATCATTTACAATGCTTTTAATCCACCAATGTCAGAAAAGCCCATGTCTCGCTACAAAAAAGAATGGACCCAATACGGCAAGCCCCTCTCGGATCATCGCCCGGTCTGGGCCACTCTTGAGCTGAAATCTGCTGCAATCCCCAAGAAGCCCGCTCATTGACGAGGCTCTCGACAAATCAATGATGCAGGAGTCCAAGCCACCGAAACGAGCAAACCCTGGAGAGACAATTGAAACTCCTGAGGTGTGATCAGTGCAGAATGAATGGATTTTTACTTGATGAACCTTTTTACTATGACTCCGACCCTTAATTTTTAATCCATGGATTACGGGCATTGATGGTGATTTCCTGATCTAGAGTCTCCATACGCTTACGCAGTTTTTGAACAATTTCCGGATATTGGCCGGCAAGGTTATTCTGCTCGCTTAAATCGTTCTTAAGATCGAAGAGCATCATTTGAGGAGGTTTTTTTTCACCCTGCTGATTTCGGCGGGAACTTGCCTGCTTCACCAAAAGCTTCCAGTCCCCCTGACGCAGCCCTTCTAATTTCCCCACCGAAGTATAATGGATAAATTCATTGCGTGGTGATTGATCAGCGGTTCCTTCCCAAAGCCCAGTCACATCCATGCCGTCAATTTTTTTATCTTCTGGCAATGCCGTTCCGGTGATTGCCGCGATAGTTGGAAGAACATCAATAGTACCGGTCAATTGGTCACAGACCGTGCCCGCAGGAATACCGGGGCCTCGAATCAGACAAGGAACGCGCTGACCTCCTTCAAATGTGGTACCCTTGCCTGCGCGAAGAGGGCCTGCTGAGCCCCCATGATGTTTGAACTGCAACCAGGGACCGTTGTCCGTTGTATAGATCACATAGGTATTATCGCTGAGATTGAATTGATCAACCGCATCAAGCAAACGCCCTACCTCGGTATCAATATGCTCAATCGTGTTGATATAAGCATTTTTGGGATCCGGATCACGAATATCATCGGGCACATAGAGTGGAATGTGAGGCATTGAATGCGGTAGATAAATAAAGAAGGGACTGTCTTGATGCGCTTCGATGAAAGCGATCGCCTTTTGAGTATAACGGCGTGTCACGGTGCGTTGGTCAACAGGTAACTCGATTATCTCCTCGTTTTCAAACAAGGGGGTTTTCCATAGGGTCAATGTCGATTCCGGATCATTCCATAGAATATCCATTCCTGTCGTTCCACCCCGCGGTTTCCCCTTGTTATCAGGATGATTCATGTCATTCGAATAAGGGATTCCCATGTAGGTATCGAATCCATTGGAAGTAGGCAACACTTCTGGGTGATGACCGAGATGCCACTTACCAAAACAAGCTGTGGCGTAGCCTTGCAATTTCAGATGATCTGCAATCGTATGCTCCTCGGGATGCAGGCCTTTGGTTGATGATGGAAACAGGACATGTTGATGCATCCCCACTCGCTTGGGATAGCAAGCGGTCATCAGTGCGGCGCGTGAAGGCGTACACACAGGTGAGGCAACCATGAAACTGGTAAACTTGCGCCCTTGAGTGGCTAGCAGGTCGATGTTGGGTGTCCTGATCGTTTTGGAACCAAAACAGCTTAAGTCGCCATACCCCTGATCATCGGCAAAAATAATGATGAAATTCGGTTTTGACACTTCTCCCACAGTGGAATTCAAAAAGAGAAGGCTCAAAAGCAAACTAAAAAACATAGTGGGAAAATAATTTCGCATGGTAATTTTCGTATTGAGTTTAAGGATCGCTTATCTTTTCATAAAAAGTCTACTGATGCAAGTTCACAACGGATGCACGCAAGGAAACTTGATCAGAGAATTACAATCCTATTTAACGACAATTACCAGAATCTGTCTTCAATAGTTTGGCGTATAACAAGAACACACCCATTAGTTCACACTTATTATCAAATACTTCTCATCAACAACTAGGGAAATGCGCTATGCGATTCTGGCATGGATTGCTCTTATGTTTGCGCTGGGAATCGTTATGTGGTCCTGGTTCTCTCATGGAATTGTCTGGACCATGCTCATTACCGACCTTGAACCGGCGCTAAAACTTGAAAGGATTAAACATTTTTTCAATTCCTTTGGTTTGTTAGCTCCCTGGGTTTACGTCTTATGTGTCACAGTTGAAGTCATTATCGCCCCTATTCCAGGTTTAATGCTTTACGCTCCCGGTGGGCTTATCTTTGGAGGTTTTCAGGGCGGTATACTTTCCCTTGCCGGAAACACATTGGGTGCCGGAATTTGCTGTGCCGCAGTCAGAGGCTTTGGAAATGCATGGATGCAGAAATTCTTTCCTGAAGAAAAACTTGAAAGGACTCAAGAACAACTGAGCAGACGAGGTGTTTGGCTCATTTTTCTTCTAAGAGTCAATCCCCTCACTTCATCTGATCTGGTTTCATATGCAGCAGGTTTAACTCATATTCCAATATGGAAAGTCATGTCAGCCACAGCATTTGGAATGGCACCATTGTGTTTTGCTCAAGCTTATTTAGCTGATAGCGTCATGCGTCGATATCCATGGCTTCTGTACCCCTTACTTGGCTTTTGCATCATCTATCTAATCATAGTGATCTCCATATTCTTTCGCATGTTTCAAAAAAATCATTCTTGATGGCGCGACGCATCTCCGAGTATTGATACTTCCACTGCTTGGATAAATATGAAACACGCATCCCTTTGTTGACTTTCAATACATGGGTTGACTCAACACCCAGAACAAGAGCGCAATCACATGAGGCGTAAGGATGTGATTCAACGCTTCCGCGGCTTACTGGCCCTTAAAACGCGCAGGGAAAACCCGCGACCATTTTCATAGGGTTCCACACGGGCGGTGACTTCGAGAACGGGATAACGTACCGTCGCCAGACCATAACTCCGATAGGTGGATGCGAATAATTCGGTTTCTACGATTCCGGTCTTATCCGCCAGAGTCAGGAACTTCATCGGTTCCCCGGTAATTTGATGATGCAAGCGCTGTTCGATGACCAAGCCACAAGTTGTCACCTCTTTCCCGACATAAGCGCCCAGACGTTCCACCGGACAATAGGTATCCCAGGCGATTCCCGGATGCAGTTCCAAAGGGTGGCCTGAAGCAGGAAATCCCAAAGCTTCATTTTCCCATTCCAAACGTTGCTGCCATGTCGGTTCCTTCAATGATGTCTTGGGTAAACGATCCGTATCTGGCGGAGGCAACAACCAGCCTTGATCCGGACATTGTCTATCTGAAAAGCTGCGACAAAGAAATTGTGACATCCAGAATTGAGAGGTGCGCGGCTTTCCAAATCCGTCAAAAGCCCCCACCCTCATCAGGCGTTCCATTTCATCTGCCAGAGGAAACACACGACGATGAAAGTCCGACATGGAGGTAAAAAGTCCGCGTATACGTTCCCGTTGAGCACGCTCCACCGTTTGCTCAGTCAAGCCCTTGACCGCACTCAATGGCACACGAATGCCGTGTTTTGCATGTCGATGACGCTCTCCACACAAACCCACATGCGCATCTCCACCTAATCGTTCCACACCATAACCAGGCCCGGGTGCGTTGACTGAAGGAGGGAACAGGGGAATCCCCAGACGATCACACTCCAGCACATAAACCAGCGGATGATAAAACCCCTTACCCTGTGTGAGAACCGAGGCCATGAATTCAGCAGGGAAATAGTATTTTATCCAGGCGGACTGATAGGCCTCGACTCCATAAGCCGTGCTGTGCGCTTTGCAAAAAGCATACCCGTTGAACCCGCTGACCAATACCCACACTTCCTGAATCTTTTCTTCCGAATGCCCACGCTTGATCGCGGATTGAACGAATTCACACCGAATAGTCTCGATTGTCTTCTTCTTCCGTTTATTCAAGGCACGCCTCAACACATCAGCACGTCCCGGGGCAAGACCAGCAAACAGCTCGCAAATCTGCAGGATGTGTTCCTCGTAAACGACCAAACCAAAAGTACTTTTCAAGCAACGGGCCAAAGAGGGATGAGGGTATACAGGATCTTCCAGTTTTTGATAACGTCGGGTAAAATGTAATTTTTTCTGCTCATTGGCTGCTCCCGGTCGAATCACTGAAACGATGGCAACAAGCCCATCAATCTCGCGTACGTTGCACATCCGGCATAGACTGACCATCGCCGGACTCTCGATGTGATGCACAGCCCTTGCCCCTCCTCCGGCAATCATCGCCCATACTTTGGGATCGGTCCACGGATCCTGCTCAGGCGCTGCTATCATCTCAGGTAGAGATTCTTCACCGGTCTGCATGACACGCCACTTGCAACGGTCCAGATCCATTCTCATACCTCGCTCGTGCAACATCGCCTTGACGTCTCGCATCACCGAAAGCCCTCCCTGCGCCAGGATATCCATCTTGACCAAACCAACCGCCTCCACCGCATCCATGTCAAAGTGCGTAGTCGGATATCCCTTGTGTGCCGTAAAAGTCGGGGTGAGGTCTTGCATCGCTTGACGCGACAGTACAACACCGCAAGGATGCATTTTGGGATAGCGCGGAAAACCATCGAGAAACTCTGCCATTTTCAGAGCTGTACGATAGGGTTCCTCTTGTAAGGGTAGATCCTGACATTCCTGATTTTTTGAAGCGAACGTGCTCATGTCTCTGGCACCTGCGTATGGAAACCGTTCAGTCAAACGCCGAATTTGATATTCCGACACTCCTAACACCTTGGCAACATCCCCCATCGCTCCGCGGGATTTGTAAGTGGAAAAACCTCCCACCACTGCACAATACTTTTCGCCGTATTTACGAAATATCAGGTCTATCACATCGTCTTTCCGATCATGCGGAAAATCCATATCGATGTCCGGCAACTTGTGCAAGGCCATGCGATCCTTATTCAGGAAGCGACGAAAATAGAGATCAAAACGTATCGGACAAACATCACTGATCCGCAGGCAATAACACACCAGTGAATCCGCCGCACTGCCTCGGGTAATCCAATGAATGCCTTCCGCCCGACAGTCCTGTAACAAATCCCAGACAACCAAGAAATATTCCTCGTAACCCACATCACTAATGATGGTCAATTCTTCTTCAGCTTGGCGTTGCATAGAAGCTCGACGTGATTCCGGGTAGCGTTCCCGCAATCCTCGCATGACCAGTTTGCGTAAAAACGTTCGAGGCGATGATCCATCGACAGGTCGATAGTCCGGGAACTGTGGAGGTCCCACCGGCATCTGAAATCCCTGACAACGTGCAGCAATCTCGCAAGTACGCTCGAGAAGCAGCGGATATTCCTTCCAGAGCTCTCGCCACGTCACCGTCGTCGGAAAATGGAAACGGCTTCCCTGGGCTTTGTCTGGGTGACGTTGTTTCAGAAGGGTCAAGGTGCGGATGGATTGAACCACATCAAACTTCCAGTCATCCATGGACGATTCATAATGCACAGGCAATATCGCCACCAAAGGCCATCGAGGGTCGTCTGCTGGCAGATTCCTTATCGAATCAGGGTGAGACACCGAAAGGTAAAATCGCCCTTCGAAAAGTGTGTGCAGACGCACATCCTGCCCTACCGCGATCAATCCTTCCATCGGCAAAGCTGCCAACTGGTCACAGGTCCAGTTGGCATGCCCACAGATACGTCGCACCACCGGTTGAATTCCCCGTGTGATCGCTCGGTGATTCCTCCCTCTGGCACGTCCCTTATTCGCGGATGCTATTGCTGTTTTTTGAACGGGCGAACGGGTTGAAAGCAGATGACACAGATTACGATAACCCACGTCATTTTCCACATACAGCAACAACGGCTTGCCATCCACTCCCACCTCGGCACCTATCAACGGCTGAATCCCCTGCTCTTGCGCACATTGGTAAAAAGGTACCGCACCATGCAAATTTCCCTGATCCATCATGGCTACCGCAGACTGCCCCTGTTCGCGAGCTAGTCGCACAATGTCTTCTACGGACAAGGTAGAGTTCAGGAATGAGTAATAGCTTTTGACGTTCAACGAAACGGGGACGACCTTGCGATGCACCGTTGAAGAGAGCTTTGCGTTCACAACATTTCGTCGCCCCTTGTTCCCTTCATACTCAGTCTGAGGGGAACGGCAAACCATGTCCCCGGTCGTTTTTTCTGCCGATGGATACTTGCGTTTATTGTTCACTGAAGGAAACGGAATGTTAAAACCTTTTCCCTTCGTTTTGGTTTTCACTTTTTCGGTAGCCGCATCTCGCAGAATGAAATCATGTCCACGCAAAATGGTTCCAGCACCACAACGCCGTTTCAAATCATCCACGATCCGAGCCAAGCGACGTCGCGATTCACGTTGTTCAGAAGCGCCATCAAGAGTCAGTTCACTGCGATAAAAACTGTCATAAACATTGGATAGTTTGAGCGATACCAGACGCAGGCTGACACGACGTCGCCATGCCTTACGCAGCAGAATACCCAGGCGTCCGTAAATATCCGTTTCAAGATCTGTGGGTTCACCGAGACTTTCACCGCACTGATCTTCCATCATGTCGTTGTAGCGCACCTTGACCGTCAAGGTGCGGATACATTTCCCGTCAACCCTCACCTTCGCCATCAACACATCTGCCATGCGTCGCAAAGTGGCTTCGATCTGGTCTTCGTCTGTCTGATCTTCGGTAAATGTTTCCTGTTTTCCATAAGATTTGGCGGAAGCCACCCTAGGAACAATCGGGCGTTCATCGTATCCATCCGCATATTCCCTGATACGTGGAGCCATGTTCCCCAGGATCAAATGCAGGAGGTCTGTCTCGGTGGCTGAGATTTGCCCGATACGCGCCAGACCGGCCGCGTTCAGACGTGAAGCGCTTTTGGGCCCAATCCCGGGTAACCAGTGATTGGCCAGAGGGTGAAGAAACGGAATTTCATAACCTTTCTCTATTTCCTGAAACGCAGCGGGTTTATATAATTTTGAAGCAATCTGACTGACCAGTTTATTGGAACCAATCCCTTCGCTCACCGTAATCTTCAGAGTCTGCCCGATGGCCTTGCGAATCGTCTGCGCAATTTCCGAAGCCGAACGCCTTACCCCGGATAAATCAAAATAACCTTCATCGATCGAAGTAATCTCCACGTCCGGCGTGAAATCGTAGGCATACGAAAACATCCAACGTGAAAAGCGTTCATACTTTTCATAATCGCCCGGCAGCAGGATCAGTTTCGGGCACAGCTTCCGCGCCTGTGCCGTCGGCATCGGGGTGTAAACACCGAACTTCCGCGCCTCATACGAAGCCGCCGCAATGATACCCCGCTTCTCCCCCCCTACCGCCACCGGCTTGCCACGTAAACGCGTATCCGACGCCTGCTCCACCGAAGCGAAAAAAGCATCCGCATCCAGATGAACCACTGTTCTCTTCAATGGAGAAGGACCCATCATACTGTTCAAAAAACACGAACAACGATTCCTTCCTCAGCGGACCTTTCTTATGAGGGCGACCATGACCCCCTGAATGACTAATTCCTGTGCAGGGATCAGGTTGGGGTATTTCGGGTTTTCCGCCTTGAGACAAGGTTTACCGCGTTGCTTGACGAAGGTTTTGAGAGTGGATTCATTATCGATCAAGGCTGCGACCACATCCCCAGGTCTGGGGTCCATGCCATGCTCCAGAATGGCATAATCTCCTTCCATGATATGTCGTCCGATCATCGAATCCCCTCTCACTTCCAGCGCAAACGTTCGAGGTGAGGGTTTGACACCAAGCGTATCCACATCCACGGAGATACAGCCCTCCACATCCTCTTGTCGCCGTTCATCAGCAAAACCTGCCGGAATGCAACCATAAATCGGAACATCAACAATCCTGGCCCTCGAAGCAGGTTGGTAAGGTGTCGATGGAGAAGGCACTGCCCGCAACGAACGCGCCTGATGCGGTCGATGCTTCAGATACCCCTTGCGCCGCAATGCTTTCACATGGTCCGCCGCAGCTGTCATGCTTCGAAAACCAAAATGCGCCGCCACTTCTCGCAAACTGGGAGGAACCTCATTAACCTGTTGATGCTCTGCGATAAATGCCAAAACCTCCTGTTGTCGCTTTGTTAAACCTTCACTCATACTGTTCATTTGAACAGTATATTGACAACTGATCGTGTCAATCCCGGAAATGAAAAGGAAGTGTTTTCATTCAGCGATTGGCGTGAAAAGCATCTCGATGAAACCCTATGACTCCGTTTCCTCTTCCTGAAGAGCAAAGGATTCTTCAGGAGCACGCACGAGTCGTTTTCTACCGATGACAGCAAACCAGATCACTCCGGCAGCAAACCAGATCGCGGCTCCCAGAACAGCAGAGCGATAGGAGTCATCAACAATAAATAAAGCGATCAGAGTGATGAATGAAACCAGCAACGCAAACCATGCCCCTGCCGTACCGAGTGGGCTTTTGTAGGGGCGTTTCATACGCGGAAAATATTTCCGCAAGCGAATGAAGGAAAGCATTTGAAAGATATAGGCAATCACTGCTCCGAATACTGCCATATTGAGCAAAGCTGCCCCCACAGGACTATCTGACCCTGCAAAATGAATCACCAGAGCAATCACATAACCAACCGCAGCTCCAGCAATCAACGCCATGTGGGGAGTTTTGCGATTCGAATGGGTCAAGGAAAGGGCTTGGGGGAAATATCCTGCGCGTGAAAGCGAGTATATCTGCCTGCCATAAGCATAGATGATCGTGTGAAAACTGGCAATCAGACCCGCTACAGCGACCAGCGCCAGAACACGACTGCCGAGTCCCTCTCCAAATATTGTTTTGAATCCCTCGAACAAGGGCTCGTCTGATTCACCTATCACAGCGGCGCCGGGTGCAATGCCTGCATTCAAAATAAGCGTCGCAAAGGCACACACAATGAGAGTGAACAAACCGGTAATGATCCCTTTGGGCAAATCCTTTTGAGGTTGATGCGATTCTTCAGCCGCCAGGGGTAATTGTTCGATGGCAAGGTAAAACCATATTGCAAAAGGTAAAGCTGCAAACACCCCTTTGACTCCCATCGGCAACCACTTGCTGCTACCTTCTTCGGGAAGAATATTAAGGGCATGCTTCAGGTCGAAGTGGGGAAGAGCTCCAATGTAAAAAACGAGCAGGATCAGAAGAGCCACCAGAGTAATCAACACTGAAAAACGGAATGAAATTTCAACGCCCCATATGTTAAGCCCGACAAAAATTACATACGATACCAGCCACCATAAAGGAGCCCAACTTTCCGGCGTACCAAAAATAGCTCCTAGATAACCACCAATTCCCACCACAATCACAGCAGGTGTCAATACATACTCCATGTTCTCCGCAAGCCCCGTCAAGTAACCACCCCACGGTCCCATCGAAGTTCGCGCAAATGAATACGCACCTCCGGTGTGCGGCATGGCTGCGGTCATTTCAGCAATGCTGTAACAAAGCCCGACATACATGAGTGTGATGATGCTGGTCGCGATGAACAAGCCACCAAACCCACCAGATGCCAGACCAAAATTCCATCCGAAAAAGTCACCTGAAATAACCGCCCCTACCCCTAAGGCCCACAAATGAAATACTCGAGCGAACCGTTTGAGCTTCCGCTTTTCGAAGTAGTCGCTATCGACCTCTCGGTAAGAAAAAGAAGCGTCTTTTTTGGAAGATTCCATACTGCCTTGAAGAAATAATGTTTAACGCTGTCTCAAGCCGGAGGCATGCTCAACCAGCCTCAAAACGATGAAAGAGGAGGAGCAAATTCTTTCAAAGAAAAAAATCTGAATCGAAAGAAACAACAGGCACAAGGGCTCGCTTTTCAAAGCAAAGGCCCAAAGAGCAGTGTTCGTTCGGTGACAGCAAGCACGCGCTAGTATTTGGCGCGAATACCTTCGGCTCTGGGTGCCAGTTCTTCACCTAGGTCATCTTGCCAGAAATAAGCATCACGCGCACCTCCAGTGCTCCAACTGTGAATAAAGAACATTTGTTGAAATTTGATCCATCGTGCAGAACCGTCCATGAATAACTCATTACCTCCTTCTGGAAGCCCTTGTGAATTGCGATGAGGAGGCATGTTCTTGAAGGCTTCCGCTCGGCCGCCACCCCATTTCCCATCAATTCTCATGACAGCATCGGCCGCAAGCGCCCAACCAGGACGAGAGCTGGAGGATTTCACCGGACTGCGGGACTTGAAACGTCCCAGAGGATTGGTCCATTCCTCGATACCGCCGAAATATTGGTAACCAATATTCCATTGGGGGAAGGAAGGCTCAAATGTGGGAAAACTTGGGCGATTAGGACAGGTCCAGATTTTGGAAACCGCATTGTTGGTACTGATGGTCAATCCAACAGTTGCAGCTGCAGATTGTTCGGGTGGATTCAATGAGATCTGCACCTGCTTGAATCGAGCCTGCAACATGGTGTCGTTGTTATCATCCGCATAAATAGTCATTGCAATCCCCAGCTGCCTCAAATTATTAAGACATTTGACTCGCTTACCTTTTTCCTTTGCTTTGGATAAGGCGGGCAGAAGCATGCCAGCCAAAATAGCAATGATCGCAATCACCACCAGCAATTCGATCAGTGTAAACCCGGAAGATGAGCGACGGCGTAATATATGAAGGGGACTAAATTTCATAAAATTCTAATATAAAGGGAACTGGGATTAGTTGTCATGCTTTGAGGAAAGTGTCAATGCTTTGTTCAAATTGATCAGACCCTTCAGGTGTGCCAGATATCCCATCGCAGCAACTTGAAATTGAAAGCTCAAGCTTCATCATCGGCCTTTGGAAACGCTCTCTCGGCGGCTTCGTAAACCACTCTTACAGGCACATTGAATTTTCGTGCGGCAGCTCGACAGGATTCATATTCAGGAGCAACATGAAGAGTCCTCCCCTGCCAGAAACCCTTCTTTATTTGGATAGCCCCAAAATCGGTTTCTATCGTTTCGATTGAACGCTTTAGTTTACATCGGTCCATGTGCATGCTTCGCACGCCGAAAGCGGTAGTTTCACAAAGCATCATGGCTCGGAATGTGTCCACATCCTGTGGTTGACATAAGACACTCAAGAGAACACCAGGACGGTTCTTCTTCATCTGAATCGGCGTATGAAAGACATCCAAAGCCCCGCGTTCCAGAACTAGATCCACCAGATGGCCCAATACCTCCGGCCGACAATCATCCAGATTGGTTTCAATAAGAGTCACCGTATCCGTCTCCCAGTCATGACCAGAATCAGCAGACGCCGTTTCCCCCAACACAGCTCGAAGCACGTTAGGTCGACCAGGGATATCCCGACCGCCCAAACCGTAGCCTACCTTTTCAGCAACCAATCCCTGCATTGGGCCAAATGAATCAGCAAATTCAGCCAACAAAGCAGCACCTGTTGGAGTCACCAGCTCATAAGGAAGGTCACATTGCGTCAAAGCGACACCCGCTTCCCCCAGAATGGAGAGAGTAGCCATCGTTGGGACAGGAAACTTGCCATGTGCACAATGTACGAATCCAGTCCCCTCCACGACGGGCGCTGCAAGGACTTGAGGGCATCCCAGAGTTTCAAGGGCAATACTTGCACCGATGATATCCACGATGGAATCCACGGCCCCTACCTCATGAAAATGCACTTCCTCAGGTGCTTGCCCATGAATCTTTCCCTCTGCAACCGCTATGCGATGAAACATCGACATGGAGCGCTCTTTGACCCAGTTTGAATAAGGGCTGGCCCGGATGAGCTCGAGAATCTGAGCGTAATTTCTGGAGTGTTCGTCATCGTGTCCATGATCTTCCAATCCACCGTGGGAATGCGAGTGGGCATGATGATGGTCATGAGAATGTGAATGTGTCTGGCCTGGATTGTTGAGGATCACGTCAAACTTCACGCCTTCCACACTGGACCTTACATCTCGATGGACATGGAGTTTGTAATCACCAACCGGGAGAAGTCCCAACTGTGTTCTCAAGTGTTGTTCATCCAACCCCAAGTCCAGCATGGCACCAAGAAACATGTCTCCGCTGATGCCGCTGAAAATATCAAGGTAGAGCGTCTTCATGCATGTTGAATGTGCTTCTGGTCACGCAATTGTTTCGTAATCATCATATTAATTTGACTCGCGGCATATGCCGCTCCGAATCCATTGTCAATGTTCACGACAGTCACACCGCTGCCACAACTATTGAGCATTCCCAGCAAAGCTGCAACACCCTGAAAACTGGCACCGTATCCGATACTGGTTGGGACCGCGATAACGGGTTGCGCCACCAGGCCAGCAACCACGCTGGGCAGAGCCCCTTCCATACCTGCAGCGACAATGACGACGTTGGCAGATTGAAGGCGGTCCTGTTGCCCCAGGATGCGGTGCAGGCCGGCAACACCAACGTCATAAACCCGATCCACCTCATTCCCCATCACTTCCGCAGTCACAGCCGCCTCTTCCGCCACCGGTAAATCGCTGGTACCTGCGGAAACAACGCAAACCTTTCCCAAAGTAATCTTCACGGGTTCAGCCTGCCAGACAAGGCATCGAGCTTGGGGATGCCATGTAACGCCCGTCATCGAATCCTGAACAAACGAGGCCGTGGGAGCAGAAATACGAGTGACGAGCGCTGCCTTGGAGGATTCTGAAATTTTCTGGAGAATGGAGAGGATTTGTTCATCTGTTTTCCCCTGACCAAAGATTACCTCGGCAAAACCTTTTCTCAGAGCACGATGCGTATCGACTTTGGCAAACCCCATGTCCACAAAGGGAGCTTGCTGAAAACTTCGAAGGACGTTCTCTCTTGAAACTGCTCCGTTTTGAAATTGATCCAATAATTGACCCGCTTCTTCAGATGTCACAGTTGAGAATCATGACATGCAGCGGCCGCGAGGTCACGCTCAAAACGACTGGGGTTCTGGTATTTTTCATGTATNCGTTTTCATGCAAAGCTGCAGGTATTGGGTGTCGTTTGATAAATCGGCTGATTTTCATGAAAAAGAAATTCCCTTGAAAAAAACGCCTGCAAAGCCGAATACCGAAATCGGCGTCAAATACTCCAGCAAAGGCTTCAATAACATTTTAGTTCCCGTTGATTTACCCAAGTCGCCACAGGACCTTTTTCGTTTGTCCCTTAAAATCACAGACAGCATCAATGCGAGATGCCATTGCCTTGCCGCCACACCCGTCTTGGTTGACGGTGGTAAACCGGAAAATATGGTGATTTATTACCTGGCGCAAAAGCGTCTGTTTCCAGGTGACTTGCAGGAACGGATCAAAAAAATCAGCGAATGGAACTCNCTTGAAGTAAATATGACGTATGGCCAGAAGGTCTTCTCATGACTTGATACTGGTTCATTACACACGGAAATACAGGGCTCAGACACGTTCTGCCTGGCTGCACCGCAGATAGCGTGGTGCAGTACATTACATATCCCGTGTTAATTACTCGCTAGAGTGACTTGAGATAAGCTATTAAATCACGCAGCTCCCTGTGATTGAGTGCGGAAGCAATCCCTTCCGGCATGGGAGATAGCGTCGCAAACCTTTGTTGCAGCATATTTTTATCAACAGATAAATTTGATCCGTCGCCTTGCCGTATGAGTATCGTTTGTTCATTTTCTTCAATGACAACACCCGAATATTCCTCTTCATCGTTCATCACAAAACGCTCGGAAGCATAGCCGGGAACGATGCTTTCATTGGGATCAAGAACAGCCTTCAATATTTGGGGGGGAGCAAGACGCTTGCCCAATCCATCCAGAGACGGCCCAACAACCCCGCCCTGCCCTTCGGCGATGTGACATCGCAGGCACGCAATCTCCGCTCGGTCATTGAACAAGATTTTACCTTGATGCAGGTCGCCACCTTGAAGGACCCCAAGAGGTAACATGGTCTCGTTGTCTTTACCAGACTGGCCACGGTAGCTCTGCCACAGAGCTAATAAGTCGGGATGTGAACTACCTTGGACCACCTCGAACAGCTCAAGTTTCAGGGTCTCAGGAAACTGACCAACCAACATGGCCTTCCACCAGTCAGCGACCGTTTCACGTGCTTTATCGGATTTCAATCTACCCACTGCAATGATCACTGATTGACGCAGCCGCAATTGACGGTGNGGCTCCAGCCATACGANCAGTTGAGACAGAAGATCATCCTCCTTCACCTCCTCGATCACAGACAATGCCACGGTGCGAAGGTGATCGTTTTCGCTGTTCATTCCATATTCAAACCATTGCGAACGTTTCGAGGGTTTGAGTTGCATCAAGGCCTTGAGCGCTGCAGCTCGTGTCTCTGCTTGTTGGCGTATATCGGCAAGAAGTATTTCCAAATAAGGTGCAGCGCTCGTCTGATTTCTTTCGACAAGCCAATCCATGAATGCCGTTAAAAATGCTCCATCATCAAACTCAAACAGGGCCTTTTGGTTTTGAATCAACAAATCATCCAGCAGATGATTTGCTTTTGCAATGACAGGTCGCCAAAGGCCTGTCACTGGATCAATAGAACGCGCTACCCCCCATTTCCTGATGACATCTAATGCAGCCAGAAGCTCTGCTGATGAGGCGGGATGAACCTTGTTTTGCGATTCAATCAGNAAGGCAAAAAGTTTTACCATTTCATCGTCTCCCCCCACCATCTCATGTGCCCAGAGCCAGCGACGAAAGGCCCCTGAGTTGACTTGATNGCTCGGCTTCCACTTGATCAATGAAGGAAGTGCTTCGTCGATGCGCGCATCATAGATTGCCCTCACCGCTGACTCCTGAATCGCATGTGAATCATCCCCAAGAAAGAGGGTAACCTGTGCATCACCCATACGCCGCAAAGCCTGCAGAACAGCCATCCGGATACTTTCCGACTCATGATCCATCCATCCGTTGAGTATCTCCCATTCAGCCTGAGGGTGCTGAAAGCATTGACTTAGCAGAAAATGAAACCCATGCCTGTAATGGGAATCCCCCTTGAGAGGCGCTTTTTCAATCAAGGGTTCCAGACTCGTGATCAGTTGTTCGATTTGCGATTTATTCCAGCTCGGACGTTTGTCACTCAACCATTCACCCAGCGTGATCAAGGCGTTCAGGACAACTGACTGATTTGCATCTTGGAGGCATTGCATGACATCCGGAAACAGTTTCCACTGGGGCTTTTCAGCCAGCCATTGCAAGGTGGCATTGCGGACAGCCTCATGAGAATCTGCCAAGCCTGTTTGCGCCGCTCTCACATGTCGTGATTGATCAGAAGCACCGATACTGCGTCCCATTTGGTTCAATCCCCATAACGCATGCAATCGTCCAAAAACAGATGCTTCTTGATTCAATGTATCAAACAAGACCCGTTCGGAAACGGCTCCCAAATCTACCAACCGAAATTGAGCTTCTCTTCGAACCCAGCGATTCGGATGCCCAAGAAATTCNGCGACTTGTTCAGGTGAACCCATGGCATTCAGGCTGGCAATGACAGACCTGACATCCGTNCCCAGTATCGCAGATGCTTCATCATTGGCTGTAATGCGATAAACCCTTCCTTTTTCAGGCTGGGGCCAGCCTTCCACCCAGTCCGATACATAAACCGCACCGTCCGGTCCAAATGCCAGATCGGTCGGCCAGAGATTCCAAAGCCATTTCCGGTTATCCGAGGTGGTGAAACTTGCCCCTTTCGGGCTTAGATCAAATGAACGAATCCCTCCAGGGAAATCGCATATGAAAAAAGGACCCGGGATGTTGTTTCGAGATCCAGCTTCAGGGTGAAGAGCAAACCCTGAAGGTCCCTGTGAAACGTAGCCTGAGGAGGAAAGAATATCATCGATATCCCCTTTCCAAAAACCATCCTCAATCCACGGACCAAATCCCTTCATATGCTGGTAGGAACATCTCCAACCATAATCACCATGAGGCACGATGTGTATGATCCGCGATTGATCGTTGCCCGAGGTGTCATTGTCTCCCGCAAACAGGTTTCCGTAGGCGTCGAAGACAATCTCTTGAGGATTGCGAAGCCCATGGGCAACGACCTCCAGATTCGATCCATCGGGTTCACATCTCAGAACGGCACCTGTGTCTGGGTAATGCAATGTCTTTTCACTCGTTTTGACATGCAACCCTCGATCTCCCATGGAAAAATAGAGTCGTCCCTCCGGCCCCCATGTAATGCCGTGTAAATCATGTCCGGAAACCCCAACATGCACACCGAATCCGTCATGCAATTCTTGAGCTGAGTTGACCGCATGTGATTCCGGGTCCCATTCTAAACGCCACAGCCCGGGAACACACTGAAACCAAACTCGACCATGATGCGCCAGGATTCCTGCTGCGGGGCCTGTTGGAATGGAAGAAAACCCATCAGCCAGCACCCGACTCGATTCCGCAGCACCATCCCTGTCATTATCTTCCAGCAATCGAACCCGCTCAGAACCTCGCGTCAAGGGTGTCAGATGATGCCTGAAAGTCTGCTTCAGNAAGTCCGTGCGGTCTTGAACCGAGCGAAATGACAGGTCTTTGGGAAGCCATTCCGGTTTTTGAGTTACCACATCAAAAACCGCATCCCGATAACGATCGGTTTCAGCCAGGTAAACGCGCCCAACCTCATCCACACTGATTGCAATAGGGTTCATTACATCCGGTTCGGCCGCAAATAACGCAACACCATAATCCTTTGAAATTTCCAGAGGAGCAAGCATGGATTGGATTGACGCTGCCGGATGGTCTGGACTGGCAGCCCCCAGAGAGGTCATGCAGCTCGGACTAAAGCCGACACAGGCACTGATCAAACTGAGGTGAAAAAGCAACGACCGTGTGGAGCGAAAAGAGATCAACATATTTAACCTGTGAATAACAATTAATGCTTTTGATGCCCGGCATGCCCTCCCGCTTCGAGATAGGCCAGCAGATCTAGAATGGCTTGCCGGTCCATGGTGGAAAGCATCCCTTCAGGCATCGGTGAGACAGCCGAAATCTCTCGCGTCTTGATCTGCTTTTTGCGTAGGCTCAACAGCTCGTCAGGTGCGAACAAACTTGGGCGTAACCGGATCCTTTCTTCATTTTCATCTACCAGATTACCACTCCATTCTTCACCCTCTTTGGTTTCAACGCGGACTAACCTGTAGGGTTCATCTATATGAGAAGAAGGTTTGAGAATTTGTTGCAGCAAATCCTTCCCCCGAAAACGCTCACTCACATTGGATAGATCCGGCCCCAACTCAATGCCGCGTCCGTCCATCTGATGGCATTGGTGACACTGAGCATCGAGGAAGGATTTCATCCCACGCATGATAGCATGCTCGTCTTTGGAAACTTGAATGGCTTCGAAATCAGCCATTTGCCACTCCTTGACAAAGATCGGAGTGGATAAGTTGTGCTGAAGATCTTCTTCACTGACTTCATCATTCGTCACCCATAAGGCACCATTCATGACAACCCAATGCCCCGGAAAGGTGCAAAGATAGGGGTAAATTCCGGGTTCCTCTGGAGCAATAAATCTCAGCACTTCCACCTTACTGTCTCGACTCGGGCCAATCAAGGGGGTATATTGCAGAATGTGACGATCTGGATCCTTGGGTATGAAATCGGACCGGGCGTTTTTCGGGTTTTTGACCATTTCATTCGCAGCCATTCCAAGCTCCTCCATGGAGCCAGGTTGAACCAGAACCCAGTTGTGATCAGTGGCATCTGGGTTGGTGAAAATCAATTTGACAGGTTGACCGGCCCTGACCGAAACCTTTTCCTCTGTGAATCGCATTTGTTCCGGAATGCAGGCAATACGCAGGGTGACGAGGTCTTTTTGCAAATCAAATTCTGCATCTTTGGCGCTTCCTGGCGGTTCAAGAAATGATTCCACCTTCCTGGCATCGCGCAACATGACGGGCACCAAGGCGTAGCGAGTATTGCCTTCCCAATGACGGCGCATATTTTCAGATCCAAGTGAACATACAAATGCATAACGCAAGTGATCTCCCAAAGGCTGATCGGCCACTCGCAATAAAACATCCAAAGCCTCCTGGGTNCCAAACCAAGAAGCCGCAATGGCAGATTCAAGTCGCACTAATGGGTTTTCATCCGAAACGGCTTTAGCAAGGAGGTCGTGTGCATCCGGCATTTCTCCATACCAACTGCGCAAGACGCGAACCGCCGCGGCACGGGCGTGGTGTTCCTCGCACTGGATAAGCTTTCTCAATAAATCGTGGTTGGTTGCCCCGATGTTGCGATACAACCAAAGAGCCTCGACTTGATGATGACGGAATCGTGGATCAGCCCGATCCAGGCTGTTCAGCCATGAGGTGAGTGCCTCGAAGACATCTTGCTCGGATCGTGATCGCAATTCATTGCGCGTCCAGTAGCGATACCGATATTCAGGACGTTTGAGCACATCCAACAATGACGCAATCGGTTGATCATGGATCAATGGAGGATCTTGCAGCGTGGCTCCTTTTGGAACGATTCGCCAGATCCGTCCTGCACGACGGTCTCGGCGTTCATCCCGCAAGGAATACTGGGCATGCCCTTTCACAGGATTGTACCAATCGCAAACATACATGGCACCTCTTGGTCCAAAACGAAGATCCACGGGGATAAAACTTAAGTTGGANGAATAAATGATGTCGCCCTGATACGACTCTTCGAAATGATCTTCTTTCTCGATCCATTGATGAATCTCCACACGGTTGGACGGCTTGTACCGCACTTTGACAAAACCTCCCTGCATTTCTTCAGGCCAGAAATCGAAGTCCACGAATTCATGACCACAAACACCTGAGTATGCAGGAAGTCCCGCCGCTCTGGGATGTTGCTGGGGGTAGGGTGGATTCAAGGCATGGAAGGCAGAGGCGAAAACAGGATGACTGGCCACATGATACCCCCAGTCATCGAAAGTCACTCCCCAAGGATTGGTATTGGGGTAACTGCCAAAAGATGTAAGTCGATGGTTGTCAGGTCTAAATTGAAACCAGGCACTATTGTCCGCGCGTACGGGACCATAAGGGGTCTCGATCTGGCTGTGATGGAAAATGGACTCTCTGAAAAGCAGATCTCCTTCCGGGGTCCAAACAAAATCGTGCAAGGCATGATGCGAATCTTCACTGCCGAAGCCGGCCAGCAATCGAACACGCTTATCGGCTTTTCCGTCTCCATCCGTATCTCCAATCCAGCTCATGAAGGGCTCTTCCGAGACGTAAACACCTCCATCCCCCAGTTCAAAAGAAAGCGGAATATGCAAATCATCCGCAAACACCGTGGATTTATCCGCTCGACCATCTTTGTCAATGTCTTCAAGGATGATGATTTTATCGCCAGGCTCATTCCCCGGATAGACATGAGGATAGGTTGTTGAGCAACTGACCCATAGGCGCCCTCGTGCATCCCAACGCATCTGGATAGGACATGCCAGATCGGGAAACTGCTCCTCTGAAGCGAATAGATTCACCTCGAATCGGGGATCGATCTTGAATTCTGATAACTCATCCTCGGAAGAAAGCCAACGATTGGCACCTCGACTTTGAGGGGTTTGTGGCATTGCGGGGATATTGGAATCATCCAGAGTGGCTTGTAAATTACCCTGAGCTAATTCCCATATCCACTCATCTCGATTACTGACCATGATGTCAAAATTTCGCATGGCAGGCAGAAAATCGAGGTAACCGTATGTTTTGTTACGCGCCCCAGTGTAGTAGTAGGTGTTCAAGGGACGATAACGTTGGAAGTATTGCTTACTTTTCTCGACGACTGCTTCACGAAGTTTTTCACTGACGTTTGGGGATTCTTCGTCAAAAACCGCATTGAATAAATCCGAAGCAAATCGAGCATACCCCTGCTCTGTCAGATGAACGCCGTTGATGGTGTAATCTGTTTTGGTATCGGATAGCCAAGCTCGCGAAGTCGCAAGCACATTCGCAAATCCGATATTCAACTCGCCTGCAACTTCTTCCATCACTTGAGTGTAAGCCAGAAGGCGTTCATGGTTCATGTCGTCGGCAGAGACTCCCTTTATATTTTCACATGCAATGGGTGATACCAAAATGATCTCAGGCCCCGTGCGTCCGTTGAATGCCAGCGATTGCAAACGGGATGAAAATTCTCTCAATGAATTCCGAAAAGCCTCCGTTCCATCCTCACCGTCAAACGATTCATTGAAACCAAAGGCCGCAAAGATCACATCCGCTTGCTCCCTAAACAAATACTGTTCGACATCCGCGAAATTGGAGGGACGCGGTTGCAGGTCAGGTGTGTCTGCAGACCATGATAAGTTTCTCGCAGTAAGTGCATGTTTGGGAAATTGCGCATGCAACATGGCTTCGAAAAAACCAAACTGACCAGCTCTCTCAAACAGAGTGTTTCCGATAAAGGCGATACGGGCGCCCTTTACTAATTCAAGCGGCAAGGAGACGGTGCGAGGTTGCCCGGCCACTTCTGCCCTGGGTGCATTCTTGCGATAGAGCGCATATTGTTCATAGAGAGGGTCACGACTCGCCTGATTAGGATTTTGGCTATTACGCGCCGGGTTTCGATTTGATTGAGCTTCCAGCACCGGAGTCAGAAAAAACAACCAGAGCAAGGCTCCAACAAGCACAATCCTCAAGGGCTTGGCATCAATGCGTGCGTTCATCTTTCAAATCATGACAGACAGCCCATAACGGATACAAGCCGGCATTTGAACGTGACATTTGCTGGCACCCATGGAAGATTTCAGACACATGAACGATTGGATCAAATCTTATATAGAGGCTCAAAAAGCGGCGCTCGACTCCATCCCCACTGAAAAGGTAGCCGATTGCGTTGGAGTGCTGCAGAAGGCATGGGCGGAAGAAAAGAACATTTTCGTTTTTGGAAACGGAGGGAGTGCTGCAAATGCATCTCATTTTGCCACAGATTTGGGAAAAGGTTCCTCCGACATCATGAGCAAGCGATTCAAGGTATTGTCAATGAATGACAATGTCAGTTGGATGACGGCCATCGGTAATGATTATGCTTATGAGGATATCTTCAAACGTCAGTTGGAGAACTATGCCAATCCAGGAGATATCGTGATCACCATGAGCGTCAGCGGTAACTCGCCTAATCTCGTTAAAGCCGTTCAATGGGCAAAAGAAAGAGATCTGACAGTGATGGCATTTGTCGGAGCAAAACAAGGAGGCCTTGCGCCTCTTGCTGATCATCTGGTTGTCATTGATTCTGAGCATTACGGTCGGGTGGAGGATTGTCATATGGGCATCTGCCATATGCTCTGTTATGCTTTCATGGANCTGGATTCATTGAAGCATTAGGAAAGATGCTGACCCATCGCGGTGCCTGATACGCGTAAGACCAGGCATCCTTGACCATGCCTGCCACCGAAGCCATTCGAAAAAAAATTTCTCGTCTGCCCCATAAACCCGGGGTTTACTTGATGAAGGACCGGTTTGGCACGGTCATCTATATTGGAAAAGCTCGAAGTCTGCGGAAGCGAGTCAGCCAGTATTTTCACCCATCACGCCGCCAACGTTGGGACATGAAACTCAATGCACTCGTCGAGGCTATTCACGACCTTGATGTTCACCAGGTCAGGAGTGAGCCTGATGCGGTCTTGCTGGAAGGCAAGTTGATCAAGGAATTCAAGCCTCGTTACAACATTAGTTTTAAGGACGACAAACGTTTCCTCTTGCTGAAGGTCAATCTCAAAGATCCCATTCCGCGGTTCACACTGACGCGTCTAAGACAAGATGATGGCGCCAGGTATTTCGGCCCATTTGCAAATTCTGGTGCTATTCGCCGCACCATGACCATGGTNCGACAGAAGTTCAGCCTGCGAGGCTGTCGCCCGTTGACCCCGAACAAGCACGATTACAAGCATTGCCTCTACGGTCATCTCAAGCACTGCACAGCACCCTGTATCGATAACATATCCACCGGAGATTATTTGAAGCAGGTAGAGGCAGCTTGCGATTTCCTGACAGGGCAATCGCAAGAGATGGAAAAAGACCTCAAGCAGATGATGCAAAAGGCGGCAGAAACGCTTGACTTCGAAAAGGCGGCTGAACTGCGCGACATGCTTCAGGACCTCAAGAAAGCCACTCAGAAAACAGGTAAATTTTCACGCCTTCCATACAAACTACCATTGGCTATCGACCCGGCATCTGATTTAACAGAGCTGAGAAAAGTTCTGAGCATTCGAAAAACACCGGTCCGAATCGAGGGTTTCGACATCTCCAATATCAGTGGAACCTTCAAGGTTGCCTCCATGGTCAGGTTTAGAAATGGTCGCCCAGACAGATCCAACTACCGGCGCTATAAAATGAAAACCGTGCAGGGGCAGGATGATTTTGCCTGCATGGCAGAGACAGTTCGGCGACGGTACACGAGACTTCTCAAAGAAGCAGGAGAGCAAAAAACGGATCTGGAATCCAGTGAATCACCTTTCCCTGAATTGATCCTGATTGATGGAGGCAAGGGACAACTCGGAGCAGCCTGCGAGGAACTTGCCAAACTCGGCCTCAGCAAGATTCCCATCATAGGACTGGCAAAGGAATTTGAAGAAATTTACCAACCCGGAAAACCCGACCCCATTCGATTGGACCATCGTTCCGGTGCACTCAAACTCCTTCAACGCGTCCGTGACGAATCGCATCGATTCGCAAACACCTTCAACGCGCAATTGAGGCTCAAGAAAATTTCAGAAAGCTTGCTGGATGAGTTCCCGGGGATCGGTCAATCCAGAAAAGCCGCGCTTTTAAAAAAGTTCGGGTCCGTTCAACGCATTAAGACAGCAAGTCTGGAAGAGATATCACAATTACCGGGGTTTGGTGGTAAAACGGCTGAAAAATTAAAACTTTTTCTGGCCGCAAGGTGAGCATACAAAAGCCTTTAACCCGAGAAAAAGGCAAACTCCTCTCAGGCCTGTCTAGTCGTGGTGCGCTCCAAAAGCGCCTGTTTCAATCGCTCGGGATCCCATCGTTCTCTCAATGCCCGCAACCAAAGTTGTTGACATGTTTCAGGCGCACTGCCGTGCATGGGAGGATCGGAATCCAGGTTGGTTGGGAAAGAGTATCCATCGGCAAAGGCGGAAACCACGTCTCGCAGTTGACGGTCCGAGATTGCCCCTTCCTTCAACCGATCCAGAAGTCGGGGATGTATCAACTGGACCATCTGAGCTCGATTGACTTGCTCCATCGCACGGCCGAATGCTGACGAAACCTGCAGCAAATTAGCCATGCGATCCTTCGCCGTTCGATTCGCACCAGCTGCATGAAATAAAGCAGGGCTGAAGAACAGCATATCTCCACATTTGAATGCCAGCTGAGATCGATGTTTTTCAAAAACCTTCATGAAAGCAGGAAGACGATAAGCAAGATAACCTGGCGGAAAATGATGTGAAAAAGGGAGCAACAAGGTAGGTCCGGATTCAACAGGCATGTCAGTGTGCGCTACGGCACCCTGCAGTGTGAGGTATTGAGATGCCATTTGAGCATGGGCAGGAAACTGGTGACTGACTGCTTCAGGTTGAAATCCGAGATGATAATCACGGTGCACCGATTGAGCCTCCCCACCCGGTTTTACATTGTTGACCTGAGCCGTGACTTGATAGCCCGGCCCAAGCCAGGCTCTCGAGGCCAGAGCAAGCAGCGGATTACCATAATAATCCACGCAAAGCCCAGGGTCTACACTACAAGCCTTTTGAAGGGAATTCCAGATGCGCTCATTGGTTCCAAAATGGTCCCCCTTTACTTGCCCATCGAGTTTTTCCTGGTAAATCCGCGACTGAAAAACCTTGGTCATTTGGTCTACATGCGAAAGATTCTCATAGGCGTTCCGGATCACAAAAACCCCTGGCCCATCCCGCAAACAGCGACAGAGCTCAGATGTAAGAACGAGCTCCTTGCTCGCATCCATCAACGCAGCCCTGAGATCATCCCCCTGATAAATAAGGATATTCTGTTCTACAGCTTCAGCGTGCGGATAATTTTCCAGAGAGAGCTGATGCTCGCATTCGGCTTGCAGCTTCTCTGGGTGGCAGTCATTTACCGAAAAGAAACTTGGTAGGCCCTTGTTGAGGGGGATGTCCATAGTAATTTGATCCTTTCAGAAGGATGATCATATAGCAACTCGAATGGGTAGAGGGTGATGTCTATTCATGGTGAGCCCCACCTTCGAACCCATGGCTTGCTACCGGTTCAGGCAGAGGAGAAAGACAATGAGGATTTCGCAGGCTTCTTGAGGGTAAAGTCAAAGGTTGGGTTGACCTGGATCTCATTGATGAGGTCCAGCTGACATTTCAGTCAAAAGCAGCATCATTTTCTCGCAGGGATGAAATCCACCAGGCAAGTAAAGCTGGCAAACCAACCATCAATTCCCGAGCTCTTCTTGCTAGCGAAAGTGCCAACCCTTGACTTACAGGAATGCCCAGGCTGGCACCAATGAGGGTGATCGTTCCTTCCTGAGCTCCGAGGCCGCCGGGAATGAGGAATGCCGCCATTCGAATCGTTTGTGCAAGACTTTCGAGGATGACCGCTTCATGATACATGACGGGATGTCCCATCAGGGTCATGATTAAATATATTTCTCCTGCCATCCCAAATCGGAAAGCCATCCGCCAGCTAAAAGCACGCATCAACACAAGCGGGGTGCTGTAGATTTCTCTGACTCGAAGGTCCATGGATTCAGACAAGCGGTTGAGAGACTCTGATTTTTCCTGCTTCATCATTTTTTGCAGCAACCGCGAAGACATCGCAAACAAACCCCGTTTTTGAATCCGCAACAGGAAGATAACCATCGCGAGCAAAATCAGCATGGCAAAGCCGCCACCGATAAAGACAGCCTTGTCCCAGCGATGAAACATCAACAACACGAGACCGAGGGGAGCAAAACATATCTGTGTCAATACCTGGAATGTTTTGTCGATGACCATGGTCGCCCAAGGTTCGATGTCCTTATTGGGTTTTGCAAGAAGACGCGCCTTGACAAGTTCCCCACCAATTTGCGCTACGGGCAGCAGCCAATTACAGGCAAGCCCAACCCAGGAGGCGAGGAAGATAGTCCAGAACCCACGATCGCGATTTTTGGCAAACAAAGTTCTCCAGGCCTGTCCAGCCAGCGCGATTGGCAGGAGGAAGTAGCATCCCACCCAAAGAAACTGCCAGCCGATATTGGCAAGTATGGGAAATACTGTTCCCCATCCGATTCGCTGAAAGAGCAAGGTCAACAAACTTATTCCAATCAGTAACGCCACCAATCGGGAATTTGCCATAGGAAACGGGAAGGATGACATATAGGGAAGGTATTGATAAATCTGTGTCCAATATACGCATACAATGCAACTGATCAAGCAAGACCGAGGCAAAGGAAGCGAAGAGGCAAAAGAGGGGCGTGCTGATACGTCATCCAGAGACTGCCGCTTGCGAAGCTCAAACCACGCAGCCGCCTGAGACAATCCATTCAGGTGAAACGGATCAGCCAACATCAGATCAAGACACAGATGATCTACGAGCTCAGNTCCATTGATTCTGGAACCTGAAATCAACGCAGATTATTTTGATGGTGAGTGACACCGGACGGATGTTAAATGTGTGAATAATGACTCAAAATATTTCAGTTCAAATATTGACACCAAAAGGCTTATTTGGTTTTATTGNCGTTCCTACTTAAGGGATAAATTTGGATTATGTACGCGGTTCTAGAAACAGGTGGCAAGCAATACCGAGTGAAATCTGGCGACAAGCTAGAGATCGAACGTTTAGATGTCGAGGCTGGAAAGCCTGTGACATTTAATAAAATTTTAATGGTCAACAATGATGGAGACTTGAAAGTTGGCGCGCCGACAGTCGATTCAGCGACAGTTGTGGCAGATGTGCTCAAGCACAAGCGCGGCCCCAAGGTATTGACATACAAATTGCGACGCCGTAAGGCTCACCGAAAAACCATCGGTCATCGTCAGGAGCTCACCGTCATTCAAGTCAAAGAAATCAACGCATAAGACAAGGATTCAAACATGGCACATAAAAAAGGACAGGGTAGTTCACGTAACGGTCGCGACAGTAACAGCAAACGTCTTGGCGTAAAGAAATTTGGCGGTCAAACCGTACGTGCAGGCAACATCATCATCCGTCAGCGCGGCAGCAAATTTGTTCCTGGCGTCAATGTTGGACAAGGACGCGACTGGACTTTATTCGCACTTTCAGACGGCAAGGTATTCTTCGACAAGGACAGCCGCCGCGTGAACGTTGAATCTGCGGCCTAGTTTTTCCATTGGACGACTCTTCGGATAAGTCTCAAACAAAGCATTTACACAAGGCGAGGCTAAGCCTCGCCTTTTTTTGTAGCTTAATCAGGCTGTTATACAGAATAAACGGTCCCGCTCACTTCTCACCTTCTTTTAGATATGTTCATCGATTCAGTCAAAATCTATGCCAAAGCCGGAGACGGTGGTAATGGCTGCATCGCATTGCTGCGCGAAGCTTTCCGCCCTAAAGGTGGCCCCTCGGGGGGCGATGGAGGCAGGGGAGGTGACATTATTCTCGAAGCAAGCCACGACATTAATAACCTTGTTGCACAGTATTACTGTCCGAGAACACGTGCTAAAAGCGGCCTTCCTGGTCTGGGCAAAAACAAAACCGGAAAAAGCGGTGCAACTGTCGTTATCAAAGTCCCCTGCGGGACGACCGTTTGGAGGTTCCTTGACCCTTCAGCACCCAAAGTCGAAAAACCTAGCCAGAAAATGCCTCTTCTTCGATCCAATCATGATAAGGAAGAAATCGAGGATGATGATGAGGAATTGCAAGAAAATGAAGCCCTGAAATCCGCAAAAATCCGACAAAGAGGGCCTGAGAAAGCAATGGAATTGAACTTGGAGCACCAAGAAGAGGATGCCGGCCAAGCTGATTCAGCCGTTCAGAGGGAATTAGTGGTTGATTTGGTGGAGCATGGCCAGCAAATCCTGCTGTGCCGAGGAGGCAAGGGTGGTCTGGGGAATCAACATTTCGCCAATTCACGCAACCAGACTCCCCGCATTGCGCAGCCAGGCAAGCCGGGCGAGGAGGGTACATACATTCTTGAGTTACGGATTTTGGCGGAAATTGGTCTGGTCGGATATCCAAACGCAGGAAAATCAACCCTTCTGACTGCGCTTTCCAAAGCACGCCCCAAGATTGCTGCGTATCCATTTACGACGCTTCACCCTCAGATAGGAGTCATGGAGTTTGAAGATTATCATCGAATGACCGTTTGCGACATTCCCGGCCTAATCGATGGGGCGCACCAAAACGTCGGGCTCGGTCACGCATTTCTTCGCCATATTCAGCGCTGCAAGGCTCTGGTTCTCCTGATTGATATGGCTGGAACNGATGCACGCAAGCCGTGGGATGACTACGATCAGCTAAGACAGGAACTCGAATTATACGATCCCGAAATGCTCAAAAAACCTTTCATCGTAGCCGCCAACAAAATGGACATGCCAGAGGCCGTCGACTACTATAAAAAGTTCAGGAGGAAGGTAAAAGGCGTAACAGTTTTTAAGCTGGCAGCTGCTTTCGATGAAGGACTGGATAAGCTGAAGCAATCCATGCGCGAGATAGGCACATGATTGCAAACCCTTGACAACCATCACCTAGAAGCCGCGGTCCGGATTTTTTTGAGAAGCATGCTGAAGACCTTTTGGAGTTTCTAGAATGGTATTCAGAGCGATGGCTACCCTCAGTTGAGGAGCATTCCGCACCCAACGCCTTAATTTTCTGGGACTTATCCCCGTTTGAGAAAGGGCGTATGTTGTTTTTTGAGGTAAAGCAGTTTTTTTCCGGCGGGCAGCTTTTTTGGCGTTGGCCAACTTGTTCGCCGCTTCTTTTTTGATACGCTCGGCATCCGCTAATTTCTTTTTCTGGGCAGCCATGGGATCAGGCTCTCCAAATGTTTCGCGATGCTGCTCTCCAAATGTTTCACGATGCTGCTCCCCAAAAGAATCAGGAGAGCTTTCCCTGCGGGCAGCAGGCTCCTCAAGAACCTCCACCACAGGCGAATCCTTGGCAAGACGCTTTAGCTCCTGCTCTAGATGCTCAAAAAGCTTAGGGAGCTTACGTTGGGGTGAATCTCCAAGGGCTGGCTCAGGAGCCCCTGTTTCACGCCCAGTGGTGATTGGAGGAGCCGATAAACTGTCATCTTCTTTTTTGGCAGCTCGACGTTTGCTGATCCAATCCGACACAGCAGACAACAAAGCAATGACCAGAAACAGGAAAAAACCGTTATCTAAAAATGCCAGCATCACGCGTATTTACCGTTGGAACCTTCACTGTTTGAGCAGGAATCAGCCGTCTATGGAGGCATCCGGCCGATCATCATCCTTGCCGATAGCATCGCGCATGGTGGTGTCTGCCTGAATATTATTTAGACGATAATGGTCCATTACACCCAGATTCCCGCTGCGAAAGGCTTCAGAAATTGCGAGTGGGACCTGAGCTTCGGCTTCAACCACTCGAGCACGCATCTCCTCGACACGGGCAACCATTTCCTGTTCCGTGGCAACAGCGGCTGCACGCCTTACTTCAGCCTGAGCCTGAGCAATGAGTTTGTTGGCATCAGCCTGTTCGGCTTGCAGCTTGGCGCCAACATTTTCGCCAACATCTACGTCTGCGATATCGATTGATAGAATTTCGAACGCCGTATTGCTGTCCAATGACTTGCCCAAGACAGTCTTGGAAATTCGGTCTGGATTCTCGAGGACGTCCTTGTATGAGTCAGAGGAACCAATGGTGGAAACAATGCCCTCCCCTACCCTTGCAACGATGGTTTCCTCAGTAGCGCCACCGACAAAGCGATCAAGGTTGGTTCGAACAGTCACCCGGGCACGGGCCTTGATCACAATCCCATCCTTTGCTACGGCATCAATAGTACCTTTACCGGCATTTGGGTTCGGACAGTCGATGACACGAGGATTGACAGAAGTTTTGACAGCCTCAATGACCGTTTTGCCAGTGCCCTTGGTAGCGAGATCGATAGCACAGGCACGATCGTATTCGAGCCGAATGTTCGCTTTGCGCGCAGCAATGAGGGATTGCACCACCATTTCAATACTGCCACCGGCAAGAAAATGGGTCGATAAATCGTCAATGCTCAGCGGAATTCCGGATTTGATGGCGGTAATCCTGACATTAACGACTAGACCAACCGGAACATTCCGCAATCTAAGTGCAACCAACTCGGTGATGGATACTCGTGCGCCCGAGAAGAGAGCTCTCAACCAAATCGTGAAGAAGTTGATCATGAGGAGCCCTCCAACAAGGACGATGACGATGACTANGCCAATGCCGAAAATCTCTAATGAATCCATATGCGTAGTTGATTAAGAAGTATGATGTTTATGATTAATGAATAGCAGGCNGAGGGTAACATTGCAAAACATAGTGGAAAAAATCCGAGTTTAATCCTCCTGACGAACAACAACTCGGAGTCCTTCGACATCAATGACCCCGACACGCGTGTCGCGCTCAATCAAATTCCCTTCGGAAACCACATCAATCTTGCCACCTGAATCCAAGCGCACAGCTCCGCTTGGCCTCAGGTCAGTCAACGCAACCCCCTTTTGTCCAACCAGATCAGGACGCTCATTACCCAAAGTTCCGATTGAACCTTTCGACACAAATCGTTCAGCCAGTTTGCTGTCAGGGAAAAAACGCAACCACGCGATGAATTCAATTCCAGCCAACAAAATGATTCCGATTGCAAGATAATGGCTGNCGGGCGCATCGAATTCTCGGTAAGCAGCCACAATGGCAAAAAGAAAACAAATAGCCCCGAAGGTACCAGCAATCATGCCAGGGATGAAAATCTCGGCTAACAACAGCAGACTTCCAACCACAAGCAAGGTGACGATGATCGACATGGATATAACATAGGTTCGGCTCATGGGCGAAACAAGTCGCAATCTTTCGACTGTATACTTGATGCATCGAATGCATTTCATTTAGCTTTCACATAGCACCCTGATCATGTCTTTGCCAAAGAGCTTAACAAATCGAGTTTCCCGCGCAGTGAGGTATCTAGTGACGGCACTTGTTATCTGCAGCGCAACAATGAAAGCGCAAGAAGCTTCACTCACATTGCAACATCTTTACCCTGCCGGTATCAGTGCAGGTGCGTCCCGGTCAATTCGATCAACAGGAAAACTCGATCCCTGGCCACCTCAAGTCTGGGTTTCGGGGAGCGGGGTTCGCTTTGAGCCAGAGGAAAAGGAAAAAGTATGGCGGGTGATTGCAGATAAAAATGCGCCACTCGGCCCCAGGCTTGTTCGGTTCTACAATAATGAAGGCGCATCGACACCACGCTACATCATTGTCTCGCAGACCAGCGATGGAGAAGAATCGGAGCCCAATGACAGGATCGGTGAGGCAAATTCAATCCGCGAGCTCCCCATACTGACTCATGGTAGGCTGAACCGAAAACAAGACACCGACTTATTTCGGGTCCACCTCCGAAAAGGGGAAACGTTTATTGCAAGACTGGATGCCTATGTTCTTGGTTCAACAACCGATGCCATTCTTCGCCTGCTGGACGAAGACAACAGAGTTTTGGATTGGAATCATGATCACTATTATCTGGACCCCTGCATCTTCTATGAAGTGCCATCGACCGGCTACTACTGGGTTCAGGTGATGGGATTCCCCTACCCCGCAACTTCCAGCGAAGAACTGGGTGGCGGCGACGGTTATATATACAGGCTCTTCATGAGTGACTCAGCTTACATCCGCGAGCAAAACGCCTCCAGCGAGGGCGACCTCACGTTGACCGGTTGGAATCTTGCGACATCAGGCGCGTTGAAAAAAAGAGGGCATTCTTTCCAGTCTTCCTTGGAACTGGCCACTGATTTTCAGAGCGCTTTGATTTTTGCCAACCGTGTGAACCCTGAAATTGAACCCAACAACTCAAAAGAGAACGCCACCCCCTTGACCTCAAGTGCGCGAGGCATCATTCAATCGAACGAAGATGTTGACTGGTTCTCGCTCGATGTTGGAAATGAGGCATGGCATCAATTTGAAATTCAATCGGCACGCCTGGGGTATCCCACCGATCTACTGTTGAAGCTTTATGATGAAAACGGGAAAGAGATCAAGTCCGATGACGATGCGGCCACCATGAACGATCCAAGGATCATCTGGAAATCGCCCAAGTCCGGACCTATCTTTCTCAAGGTCACCTCCCTGACACATCAGGGAGGCAACAATCAGGTCTACCGACTCATTCATTCAATCAAACAGCCCACATGTGAACTGACCACGAGCGCCAGCGAATTCGCATTGAAGCCCGGTGAATCACTTGAAATCAAAGTTGGCATTGAGCGCAGACATGGTCACACCCGAACTTTGATCATTCAACCTGCCAATTTACCCGCAGGTATTTCCTGCACCCCGGTCATTGCCGATAAAAATCGCAAGGAGATCACTCTTAACCTGCATGCAACCCCTTCTTCATCTCAGTTTCAAGGCTTGTTGAGTATCATCGGGAAGGAACAGGATGATTGGAATAAAACGTTTCTGGCGGGAAAAGCCACTGTTACTACAAAAGTCAACAACGGAGTGCCATCCGGTTATCTGGATCAGGTTTATCGGAAGATCCATCACCTTTGGTTGACCATTCAAGCAAAGACACAAGCCAAAGAACCCGAAGAAAACTAAACATCGTCAATCATGAAAGACTCGTCATTTTGCAGTGCCCATTCGAGAAAGGTTTCCATGCCTGGCTTATTGAGCTATTCGGTGGTTCTCATTGCCATTTGGGGGACTTGTATTGAATCGACGCTCCGGGCACAAACCCGAACAATGGCCTTGAGAGCAGCTGCAACGGTAACGGACATCACCCCATCTTATCTTCCCATCCGAATGGCTGGTTCCATGAGGCCTAATCAGGCCCAGAGAATTCATGACCCGCTTAAAGCAAGAATCCTCATTCTGGATGATAGCCTGACCACTCTCGTTCTGGGAACGATAGATAATTGTGTCATTCCCCGGAGCGTATTCGATCAGGCCAAACTCAAAGCCTCTGCACTGACCGGTATTCCAACTTCACATATGATGCTTTCGGCCACTCATACCCACTCCGCCCCGCCATTGACAGGTCTTTTTCTGAATGACGGTGAAACCGACTATTTACCATTACTGATAGACCAAATTGCGAAGGGCATCGTTAAAACCCATCGGCAACTCGAGCCAGCTCAAGCCGGTTGGACAAAAACNACAAATCCCCGGCATGTCCATAACCGTCGCTGGCATCTCAAGCCCGAAGCCACCTACGAAAACCCCTTTGGCTCCGATGCCGATTCAGTGCGCATGAACCCGGGATACGGCAATCCCGACTTGAAAGATCCTGCGGGGCCAACCGATCCCGATGTGTCCATCCTGGCCATTGCTCGCCCAGACGGTTCACCTCTGTGCATTTATGCGAACTACAGCCTTCACTACGTAGGTGGGGTCCAAGGTCTGTCGGCTGATTATTTCGGTGCCTTCGCGAGTGCCCTCTCACTGAAACTCAAATCCAGCGGCCAAACCAGGCCTTGCATTGGCATATTATCCAACGGCGCAAGTGGAGACATCAACAATCTGAATTATGCATTACAGAAAGCTCCAGCCAGAAAGGCCCTGTATGAGCAAATCCAATTTGTCGCCAACGATCTGGCGCATTCTGTGATGAGTGCAATGAAGGACATTCAATGGCATGCATCGCTCCCCTTGAAATCGACCGAGCGCGAGATACCACTGGGCGTCAGGAAAGCTGAACCACACGAAATGGCTCGCATCCATCGCATACTGAAAGAAGCACGGGAAAAAGATCTCAGTCGCTGGAGTCAGCCGGAAATCTATGCGAGGGAATCCTTGTTACTTCAAGATTTCCCAGATCAAGTTGCAGCCAAGTTCCAAGTGATTCAAATAGGCGATTTAGGAATCATGACACTGCCGACGGAAACCTTTGCAGAGATCGGGCTTCAATTGAAAAACGACTCACCTTTCGGCCAAACGATGATTGTGGAACTGGCAAACGGTTACAACGGCTACCTCCCGACTCCTCAACAACATGCATGGGGAGGATATGAAACATGGCGTGCACGCAGCAGCTATCTTGAGAAACAGGCTTCGATAAAAATCACCGATCTGCTTTCAGCAATGGCGCATAATCTCCATTCGTCCAACGAGCAGTAATCAACAAAGGGATGAACCTCTGACAATGAGCCAATTGAATCATGACCAGGCATTCCACCACCCCGCCATGAGCAAAAAGCGTGTATCATGCCTGCTGTTTTTATTGTCATGGCTCACTCTCAGTGCGCTGGATGTTTCTGAATTCTCGACCAACGAAGATGTTGTCATTGAATGTGCGGTGAGCGAACCTTTGGTCATCGATCCCGCAGCCGTGGCATTTGATGAGCATCAACGCATCTGGGTGACAGATTTATAGGCTTATCTGAGAGGCGAATAAAGCACGCGAGACAAGGACTTTAAGGCGATCCATAGCTTCCAGGAAAAACAGCCTTTATTCACTTGAGATTCTGACTTTCAAAGTTACAATGTTGAACAGATCCAATGAACAAGCTGCAAAGACAAAAAAGTCTGTGCATGCTATTGCTTCAACTGAAAGTGATAGCGTTTCTCTTTGCATTGTTGACACTGATCCCCGCATTACCGATTCAAGCAGCTGAACTGGCAGATGAAACGGCCTTCTTCGAAAACAATATCCGCCCCATCCTGGTAGATTCCTGTTACAAGTGCCATTCAATCGAAAAAAATAAGTCCAAAGGAGGTTTGTTCCTGGACAGCCGACAAGGCCTCATGAAAGGTGGCGATAACGGCCCAGCCATCAAACCTGGACATTCAGCGGAGAGCCTGCTGATCAGCGCCATTAATTATGAGGATGAAGATCTTCAAATGCCACCAGACGATCCACTGACTCCGGAACAAATGGGGCATTTTGAAACATGGATCAATGGTGGAGCGGTTTTTCCTGACAGACTCATTGCAAGTTCCAAAAACGCGGAATCCTGGTGGGATGAAATCGAGCCTGAATCACTCCTCCCGTTAAGTTCCAAACCTGAGGAAGTGATCGACCATTACACCCTTCAGAAGCTAAGGATCCAGAGCCTGATCCCAGCACCTCCTGCTACGGAAACTGCCTGGCTGCGTCGCATCACGCTGGATCTGGCAGGACGCCCACCCACACCTTCTGAGCGAAATGATTACTTGTTCAATCCGTCTAAAACCCGCAAGGAGGAATTTGTAAATTACCTCTCCCAAACCAGTTGTTTCCTTGAACAACAGATTGAAGAATTCAATTGGCTGCTGATGGATGGCAAAAAAGGCAAACTGAAACCTTACCTCCAGACTGCGCTCGGTGAATCCAGAGCCTGGGATCAGATATTTAAAGAAATTATTCTGGCAGATTATTCCAATGTATCTTCGGAAGGCGCCACTGAGTTTATCAAGGATCGTGTGCGGGATATCGATCGTTTGACCAATGACGTCAGTGTGCGTTTTTTCGGTGTCAACATCAGTTGCGCCCAGTGTCATGATCATCCCAATGTCACCGATTGGACACAGGCACGCTACTATGGGATGAAATCCTTTTTTGGCCGCACCTTCGAAAACGGAGGCTTTGTGGCAGAAAAGGAATATGGCCAAGTCACTTATAAAAACACTCAAGGGGATACACTCAAAGCATCACTTCAATTTTTAGAAGGAGATGCAATCAAGGAAACACTGAGCAACTGGACTGATGAGAAAAGAAAAAGCGAAAAAGCACTTCTGGAATCATTGAAAAAAGAAAAGAAACCTGTTCCCCCACCCGTTTACAGCCGTCGAAGCCGACTTGTCGAGGCTGGCTTGGCTGAAGGTCAGGCAGGTTATCTTGCCAGAGCCATTGTCAACCGGTTATGGCACCGCCTCATGGGCACCGGACTGGTAGAACCATTGGATCAAATGCATGGTGACAATGATCCATCCCACCCGGAATTACTGCAGTGGCTGTCCCTCTGGTTCATCGAACATGATTACAACCTGAACGGATTGATTCGAGGCATTGTTCTCAGCCAGGCCTACCAGAGGTCGAGCGCCTGGGAGAGCGCGGAGCGTCCTGCGAAACATCTTTACGCTGTGGCAAACATCCGCGTACTGACCCCCCGTCAATATGCAACCGCACTTCTCATGGGTGTCACTTCCCCGTCGGACTGGCAGAACAACCCTGATCCTTCTTCCCCCCAACACGAGGAGAGCTTAAAAAAAGCCTTCAAGGATCTTTCCAAGGTAAGATCGTGGTTCGAACGCCCCACAGAAACTTTTCATTTCAGTGTCGAGGAGGCCCTGCAGTTGAGCAACGGAGAAGAAGTTCAATCCATTTTGTTTGATTCCTCTGCAGTTGGATTATTGAACACACTTACCGAAGAACGAGATCTTGACCACTGTATACAGCAAGCTTACCTGCATATTTATCATCGCACCCCAACGGAGGAAGAAGCTCAATTACTGAAATCCTTCCTGAATGTCGGAAAGGAAACATTTCCAACACAACTCAAATCCATGGTATGGGCACTATTGACCAGCCCAGAAAGCCGCCTGAATCACTAATCAACGCATCATGAAACCCGATCAAACTCCCCCCGGACAATGCTCACATTCCGAGCATCAACTCAGCCGCCGATTGTTCATGAACAGTTTGGCGGTAAGCATGGCTGGCGCAAGTGGTCTGATAGGAAATACTGGCTCCGCACACCTTTTCGATCAGGAACCGATGACCAGAGAACTCAAGGCGAAGGGGCGTAGCGTCATCCTGGTTTGGTTGGCGGGTGGCTCCAGTCAATTTGAGACCTGGGACCCGAAACCCGGCAGCCCAAAAGGGGGACCGTTTTCGACGATACCTACCAGCATTCCAGGCCTCCACATCTCTGAGTTGATGCCCAAAATGGCGAAACGCATGCACCAGACATGCCTGATCCGTTCATTGAACACCAAGGACAGCGGACATGATTCAGCCTCTGCCTTGATTATGCGCGGACGCAAGGATGAGCCTTCTCTCAAGTATCCCGATATGGGTGCGATACTGGCAAAAGAGCTGGCTCGCACAGATAGCAAGGTACCAGATTACGTTTCATTTTATTCTCAAACTGAAGGAAGGAATTTTTCGAAGTTGACCCCAAGTTTTCTTGGAGCTCGTTATGCGCCGATGGAACTTTCGGATCACATGACTCCGCCCAATCTGAAACGATTGCAGGAGCTTTCTGAAATCGCCCATCTTTCAAGAGCGGATCTGCAGCAGGTCCTGAGTCAACAATTCGCCAGCCAGCACAGTTCGGATATGGTGAAAAGTCATGCTTCTGCATTTGCACGCGCTCAGGGGCTCATGAGCAGTGAGTCTCTTTTCGATGTTGAGAAGGAACCCAGATCCATCCGTGAAAAGTATGGCCCTACCCAGTTTGGCAAACAAATGCTGATGGCTCGCAGGCTGGCTGAATCAGGGGTTCCCTTTATTCGGGTCGGACGGGCATGGTGGGACAGTCACGGACAGAATTTTGAAACGCACCAGGAAATGGTTCCAGAGCTTGATCATGTCTTGTCAACATTGCTGGATGATTTACGCCAGCGAGGCATGCTCGATCACACGCTCGTCGTCGTCATGGGAGAATTTGGACGCACCCCTGAAATCAATGCAAGCCTTGGGCGCGACCATTTTTCAAGGGCATGGAGTGCCTTGATGTCAGGCTGCGGTGTCAAAGACGGAGCCGTTTTTGGGGCAACCGACAAACACGGCAAGGAGGTCATTGAGGGTGAGGTAGGTGCGGGCGAACTGTTCGCGACGATGCTGAACGCAGTGGGAATTCAACATGATAAGAACTACTACGTTGGCCCACGGCCGATCCCACTGGTTAATTATGGCATTGAACCCATTCGCCAGATCTTGACCTGACGCACTCGATGAGATGCAAAATCAGCAAACTTTTTCACAGCCAAAGCCACCATGGAATTCAAACTTGTTAAGGAAGAAAAGCGAGAAGATATCCTTTTCTGTCTTCAGCGATTCGAGGATACCTGGCTGGCTGGCAGCTCAGATCACTCGATTCACCCCATCCCGTTTTCTGATGAATCCTCCCCGCTCCCCTCTCTACTCCAGGGCCACCAGAGCTATGTGACCGGCCTGAAGTCGGCGGCGGGACGGCTGTGGTCAGTAGGCTATGACCGATTACTGAATGAATGGGACCTTGAAAAAGGCAGATTGGTTTCAAGTCGACTGGCTCATCGAAAATGGATCAGGAACATCACAGCCTCACCCGATGAAACGCAATTGGCAACGGTGGGAGACGATATGGTGGCCAGAGTCTGGAATGCGCGGACTGGCCAATTGATCCACGAACTTCAAGGCCATGCACACCAAACTCCTCAAGGATTTTCAACCATGTTGTACACATGTGCCTTTTCTCCGGATGGCAAAACCCTGGCCACCGCAGATCGTATCGGTGAGATTCTTTTGTGGGACACACATTCCGGCACCCTCAAGCGCAGACTGCATGCCCCGATCATGTATACCTTCGATGACGTCCAGCGATTAAGATCCATTGGAGGCATTCGCTCGCTTTGCTTTTCGCCTGATCAAAATGAACTCGCAGTGGGGGGAATGGGACACGTTGGCAACGTGGACGGATTGGGTGGCAAGGCACGCATCGAGTGGTTCAATCCTTCTACCGGTCAACAAACGGGCTTGTTTGAGAGTGACACTCACCAAGGCCTCATAGAAGACATGCATTACCATCAAGGCGGATCACACCTTATTGCCGGGGGAGGAAACAACAAGGGTTTCCTGATGTACCTGAGTACATCGACAAAGAAAGCGATTCATGAACCCGAAGCGCCCATGCATGTGCACCAATTTCAACTCAATGCCGGGCAAAACCGAATGTTCGCCGTTGGACACCAGAAAACCGCTGAATGGTCCATCCAGTCAAATCAAAGAACTTAAGATAACTATCATGATCTCCAATCTCAATATATCACGTCGATCTTTTTTGCGAAAAGCGATCCTCACCGCAACAGCAACATCGACACTCCCTCACTGGTATAACGAAGAATTATTGGCAGCGCCGCAAACATCCTCAACAGCAAGCGCGAATGGCAAGCCCAATGTTGCCTTGATTGGTTGCGGTGGCATGGGACGGTATGATGCCCGCCTGGCCTCGAAGTTTGGTAACATCGTCGCATTATGTGATCTCGATCAGCAACGCCTCTCTGAAACCAGAACAAAGGATTTCCCCAGAGCAACATTATATGATGATTTCAGAAAAGTCGTTGAACTTGATTCGATCGATGCGGTCATTTGCGGGACAGTGGATCATTGGCACACGATGGTGTCGATTGCAGCCATGCGGGCAGGCAAGGATGTTTATTGTGAAAAGCCACTGACCTTGACAATAGATGAAGGCAAGCGCCTGGTAAGCACATCAAAAGCAACCAGCAAAATCCTCCAGACAGGGAGTCAGCAACGAAGTGACGCCAGATTCCGCTTGGCCTGTGAATTGGTAAGAAACGGTAGAATCGGCAAAGTAAAAAAAGTGAAGGTTTTTCTGCCAGCCGGAAGAAACGAAGGACCTTTTGCTTCAAGCGATGTGCCAAAAGCTCTGGACTGGGAATTCTGGAAGGGACAGACACCTGATGTGCCATACGTGAGGGAACGTACGCATGGATCATTTCGATATTGGTATGATTATTCAGGAGGTACCATGACTGATTGGGGCGCACACCATCATGATATCGTTCTCTGGGGACTCGGATTAGACCGCAGTGGCCCGGTATCCATTGAAGGAAAGCCAAAAGTGAGCATGATAGAGGGTGGTTTCTCCGCAGCGAGTGAATACAAAATCCATTACAACTATGCCAACGGAGTGCAACATACCACCGAAAGCACCGCGGACGACAACCCTTCCGGAGGGCGCGTCCGTGAACAGGGTAAACGCCACGGAATCATGTTTGAAGGTACGGAGGGATGGATTTGGGTAACACGAGGGGAAATCAAGGCGAGCGATCAGGACTTATTGGATACTCCCCTCCCCTCAAATGCGAAAAGGCTTTACCACAGCGACAACCACATGGGTAATTTCTTTGAATGTATTTCAACTCGCAAACAACCCATCTGCAATGTGGAAATCGGCCACCGTTCTGCTTCTGTATGCCACCTTGGAGTGATCGCGATGAGACTTGGAAGAAAACTGAACTGGAATCCCGAAACGGAAAGATTCATCAACAATGAGGATGCGAATCATTGGCTAGCGAGAACAATGCGACGCGGATGGGGGTATGAATTCATTGCATGATGATTACTAATACTTATTCTCAAAGCGACTCAGCCAATCCGGAAAGAGATACGTTGTATCATCTCTTTACCAAAGCAGGTCTGGAGTCTTTCGAGGATTTCCTCACGCCGATACCTTACTATTTCGCTTAGCCAAACACTGTTGTCCACGTTGACAAACAGCGTACCTTTGCGGATTCCGACCGGTTGGGCATGAGCTGTCAAGGTGGGATCGATGAGGTGGGTCCACGCTTTCAGTATTTGTGATTCAGAGGTTCGCTGATCCAAACGCAATGTTTTCAGTGCCTTGTTCACCAGGTCAGAGGTCTGGTTCGGTTTGAACTGTGCCAGCTTTTCCTGGTCATCGCAGCTTGCCCGCCGCCATTCACGAAGCACCTGATCGCAACCAGCTGATCGCTTGGGGGTTCGCTTTCTTTGCCTTGCGTTCTGCTTGGACACATTCGATGATTGAGCCTTGTTCATTGGTGTGAAGAATACATCAAGTTCCACAGCATGCGAACCTTGAAAATGAAATGAAAAAAATCCCTATCCCAACTGATCGTATCCACAGGGAAAAACCCATGCCTGTCACGTCCATTGCATTCAAGTCGCACAAGGCATAGCTCATGATGGATTGGATTGAATTGCTGCACCGATTGTGGCCATGGGAGGTAAGCCTGATCCTCTGGTTGCAGCATTCACCGGATGCATTTATCCTCAGCATGCGTTGGATCAGTGAGTTGGGACATTCGCCTTTCATGCTGTCACTCATCCTTTTTGCTTACTGGGGATGGAAAGAAGAAGCAGGGATTCAGTTGACAAAATTTTTGACCTTGAGCGGAGTCGTGATGAGTTTATCAAAAGACCTGCTGCTCGCCCCTCGTCCCTTCTGGGTCCATCCTGAAATCCAGACTTTAGGGAAAGCGGGTGGATTCGGCATGCCGTCGGGTCACGCAATGATGGCCTGTGTCTGGCTGATAGTGATGACTCACTGTAAATCCAAGCCAGTGCGATGCCTCGGATGGAGCGTCATTCTGTTGACGGGACTCTCTCGTGTGGCCCTTGGACTGCATAGTCCACTGCAAGTCGCGGCAGGATGGATGATTGGAGTGGTGGTGTTTGTGGGAATTGTCTTCAAGTTCTTCCACCCAAAACCCGATCGTCCGGCATATGCACAAGAAGCAGTGCGCGATGCCATCATGATAGGTCTGCTGACGTTGGTAGCCTTTGCGATTTACAAATTCAACCTCCATTGGCAGGCGCCTGAAAATTGGCTGTCTAATCTTCGGGAAAAAGGATTGAGCACTGAAATCATACGTCCTCCCTCGGCGAGAGGATGCGTGATATACCTTTCGTGCTATGCAAGCCTGGTGTTTTGGCAGTGGATTCGATCAAATCGAATGCCAAAATTGAAACTCAACGGAACGGTGTGGCAACGCGCAGGCCGAGTGAGTATCGGGTTATTGTTGGGCCTTTTTTCCTATTACGTTTACCAGTCTCAGAAAACCGCTGTTCCGGGTTTGAAGGGAATTCCCAATCCCATGCTGGTCTTGCTGCCAGGATGCGCCACTTTCCTGCTGGTAATCGGGTTTCCCTGGCTCTTTGACCGAATCCATCTTAATTCAGAAAAGCCCCTAAGTTAACGCCAGAAACTGTTCCAACTCAGAGAATGTATTGTAAAAATGAGGTGATAAACGAATAAAATGGTTTCCATCTCGATCCGTTCTCAAGGAGGTTTGACATTTTTTTTCCTTCAGACTTTGATGCAGTAGTGACATGTCATCCCCGTCGCGATGAAAAGTAACTATACCGCTTGAGTTTGCCTCGGGAACTTCGGCATGCAGAACCTGATAGCCTTTTTCAATCAGAATCGATGATAGAAATTTACGTTTTTCCAACAAATCCTTGGCAATGGATTCAATACCTAATTGCTGGAGCATTGAGAGCGAAGCCTTCAGACCAGCAAGCCCCATCAGGTTATGACTTCCAGCCTCATATCTTCGTGCATCATCTTTTAATTCAAACTCTTCGGAAGCAACAAAATCAGGGCAGGAAACATTGTGCCAACCAAAAGTGGTTGGTTGTAACAATGTTTGCATTGTTTTTTTTACAAGCATCAAGCCTGCAGCACAGGGACCAAGCATCCACTTATGCGCGTCGGCTGCCATGAAATCCACATGTTTGAGTGGCGTTGGAAATGCCCCAATGGTTTGAATGGCATCCAGACAAAAAGCAATGCCTCGGTCCTTGAGAATTTTCCCGATGGCATCAACTTCAATTCGAAATCCACTGAGAAAGTGACAGGAAGCAAGAGCGACCATGCGGGTGTTCTCATCGATTTGCCCTAAAATATCCTGAGGACGAATCAGTCCCGGTTCAGTTACATTGAGGAAGCGTACCCCGACTCCCCATTCGGACAAAGCCATCCAAGGATAAACATTCGAAGGATAATCATCGAAATAAACAAGGACCTCATCATTTTTCTGCCAGGAAAAACCGGTCGCAATGAAACTCAAAGCGAGGCTCGTTGGACCTACCAGAGCGATTTCATTCGCTCCCACCCCTAGAAACTGACTCGCAAGCGCCCGAGTTTCTGCAATCAGGAGTCCCGCCTGATCTTCCTGATCCCCCTGTTCACATGCAGAGGCATAGGTTTGAATGGCCTTGGATACGCTCGCAGGCACAGGACAAACGGCAGCATGCGCCAGAAAGGTCTGATCCCTGCATATTGGAAATTCTTTTCGACGCAACGATTCGTCAGATTGTATTTCTTCTATGGTCCACATAAGCCCTTTCATCAAGAGGCTAGATATCGACCGAGTCAAGTACACCGTTGAAGTACCCAGTCCAGAAAGAAATAATGTAGTAGGCCAGCACAAGAAGTATCCCAAAGTAAATCAACCTTGGCAACCATTGTGAAAAGGTACGAAGCTTTCGATTACCCTCCTCTTCATATACTTTCCTCAATCGAGTCAGGTTTTCATCCAGGCGCCCTGAAGCTTCGCCACTGGTATAGGACATTCTGAACAAGTCTGGAAAGAAGAAGGCTGAATCCAACCACTCGGACGGTGTTTGCCCACAATCCATCGCATCGGGAAAGGAGCTTACTTCTGCAATCAGGGACGGTGAGCCACTCGCATCTGCAGCCGTGATCCAGGCGTCGGAAACCGAAACTCCAGCATTCAGCAGGGATTCTAAAGCCAGGCAGAATCGTGATAATGCCAGGGATTTTAATGCCGCTCCAAGAAACGGTACAAATCGAATCATTGCTTCAATCATTCTCCGCCAGCTTGAGCCTCTTGTTCCACTGGAAGCCCACGAAAGGGCAAACAGAGCGATATAAATCGGAATCAGAACACCTAAAGTCGCTGACAAATACGCAGCAAGATTGCCTGATTGAAACAGCGCTGGAAAAGGGATGATGAAAACTGCGAAATGAAAGATAAAGGCTGGATACGCAAGAGTGCCCCGAAATTCACGGATGTTATCCGCCCGACCACTGTAATACTTGGAAAGCAGTCTGAAGCACACGTCCAGTCGCCCTGAATTCTCTCCTGCATGTAGAAGAGCTAGATCAAAATCTGGCACTTCTCCTCTGGAATGAGAAACAGCTTCAGCAAAGGTTTCTCCACGACCAATCGCCTCGCGCCAACCCTTCAGGCGCTGTTGATAGGCACGGAACCCTTTTGAACGGTCAAGAGTTTCAAGGCTTTGCGGCAAAGAAAGACCAGCTTCACACATGGTGCCAAGCTGGTGATAAAATTCAGATTGTTGGGCCGATGACCCTGCATTTAAAAGGAACGCCATGATATTGGTCTCCGTGGCACTTCACGGAAAGACGAAGGTCGCTCCCCGAAAAGAATCAGTCTGCCATACTATCAATGCTAGTCTGTAAATCAGATTTGCTCTTCAGGCCGACAATCTGTTCCTGAATTTCTCCGCCCTTGAAGAGCAAAAGCGTGGGAATGGACCGTATTCCATATTTTACAGCAAGTTGCTGATTTTCATCAACATTGACTTTGTAAATGTTGATTTTGGACTCATTCTCACTCGAAAGTTCCTCGAGAACAGGGGTCAGCATCTTGCAGGGACCACACCATTCAGCCCAGAAATCAACCAAGGCAGGAGAAGAAGATTGGATAACTTTTTCGTCGAAATTAGCTTCGTTAATACTTTCCATGAATTAATATATAGTTCGATGAACAGGGGCGCTTAGAGGAAAAACAAACGTAAAAACACAACGAGGGTCACGATGGTGGCGGCAATGGCCAGACCTTTATCAGTCCCACTCACGGCAGCAGCTGCTGCTGAAGCTCTTGGCGCCATGGCTGGTGAAGGCCTCGCAGGAATCTTGCCTCCCATGGGAGGAGCTGCAGGTGCTGCCTTGGGTGCTGCTGAGGGTAGCTTTTGGGTTGACCCAGCCACACCGCCCGCAGCCGCTGCTGGAGCCGCACCGGGTTTTGCTCCTGCTATTGCCGAGGGTGCAGGAATTTTAACCGTCGGGGCCGCAGTAGGCTTTGGAGGAAGATTGATTCTTACCGTTTCCTTTTTGGGCTGCACATTACCACTGTCGGCGGGTGCCGCTCCACCTTGCGGAGTCTTTTGATCGTCTGGCATAAGTTTAAATTTTGGTTGGGGACAAAGTAATTATGCATCAATGGCCTGTCAATGCTCGTTTCGTCTATAATTAAAGCAGATACGCTGCCATTAAAGATAATCGAAAGGAGATTTCGTTCTCTAATGGAGGCATACAGGTACTAAGCATTGCAACAGCATTTCTAAGAAGGCTATTATGAATCCACTTCAATCTGAACTAAAGAAATCAAATCATGTGCGCAATGGGAAAAAATAAAAAAGGTTGTCTGTTTTACGGGTGCCTGACGTCCATCATACTCGGATTGGTCTTTTTTATAGCGGTGCCGTTGGCGCTTTACTACGGATTCAATGTAGCCGCAGGCAAATTAATCGAGAATTACACCGATAAAGATCCCATTCAATTACCAGAGGTAGTACTAGGTGAGGCTGAACTGTCGATGCTGAAACAGCGCGTCGAGCGATTCAGAAAGGCCATTCAGACCAACGAAGCTTCTCCACCTCTCGAACTCACTGCCGAAGAAATCAATGCACTTATCTTCCATGATACCCAGCTTGAAAAGCTCAAAGGGAGGGCTTACTTGAAAATCGAGGGAAATGCCCTGCAGGGACAGGTCAGTATTCCCCTGGATGAATTGAATCTGAACTCGGATGACAGGCGATACATTAATGGCTCGGGTAGATTTAAAATATCGGTTCGAGAAGGCAAGCTGTCGGTGATCATCCAATCCATTGAAATCAAGGGCAAAACCTTGCCCGCTGCGGTTCAAAATGTAATTACTGGAGTGAATCTATTTGAAAACGCTGAAATGGATCAGGAAACCACAAAGCTTCTTGATCGCTTGAAAACGTTCGAAATACAGAACGGCAAGTTGCTCCTCGAACTCAACAGAAATCGCGAAGCCGAAATCGACGACGCATTGGATTTCAATGGGGGGGATGCACTTTGACTGCCGCAAAGTGAATCCAGAATCAGTTAAGGTCTCAAGGTTGCTAATTTTTTTCGCACCATTGACGCTCGACTACCTTCGATGATTTGCCAGCAGGCGAGCCCATTGCCTACTAAATCGAATTGATCAAATGACCATTGAATCTGCTTGTCGCGCGTGATTTCAAAAATTTGAGGATTACCGGGACCCGCGTGGCAATTCCCTACGATAAAATGACCGTTCTCAAGCTCTTCCAGACACGTTGTCCACTTCAACTCAACATCTGTTTCAGGCACTTGTCGGTTGATTTCCCACACCACTTGTTTCTGCGGAGTCACTTCAAGGACACTGTTCCCCCCCCCTGAAGCAATAAGCGTATTGCCATTGCTCAGTCGAATAGCACCGTAGACCCGTGTGTTGATTACATAATCCCAGACGACATTTCCAGAACGGTCATATTCTGTAACAACTCCCGGATTCTCAGAGCATACGAGGTAATTCCCATCAGGGGTCATTCTCATGAGACGAGTCGATTGCGTCCCCCCTTTTTTGAGTGGAAATGAGTGAATCAAATTGCCTGCACGATCCACTTCAATGATACGTCCTACCCCACTTTCAGCAATGATGGTGTGACCATTGGCCAGTCGCTTGAATGCATGCACGTCCACTCTTTCACCTTCATTCCCATTCATCGTCGCTGAGTCATATGTCCACACGACTTTTTTATCCAGTGTGATTTCAGTCAGGGTAGTCCATGTATCGTGGAAAAGAATATTCCCATTTTCAAGCAACTGCAGATCGTGATGCCCTGCATGGCCCTTGCTTGGCCCTGCCGTCCTATGAGACCAGAGCCGTTCGCCCTGGGAATCACAGATCGCCAATATGTTCTTTCCATAGGATGCCCCGACGAGAACCAACCTTTCGGCTTGAGCAAAAGAAATTGAGCATAATAAGGATAGGATAATGAACGCGGCCCCGCTGATTTTCATGGATATCAATATATATAAGGGTGAGCTCAGGGATTCAGCCTTGAGATTTCAGTAAACTTGTTGTGTGCAATAGACCAGACAGGCGTGGCTAAACGTCGGTCTGGTCTTTAAATGAAGTTTAATGAAGCAGTCGAATTAGTTACTGCTTGGCCTTGGTTGCCGACCAGTTTCCTTTAGCTACTTCTTCGTTGAAATCGTCGTAGTATTTCCACTCGCCAACCAACTTCTGGGCAGCTGAGAGTTTGGCAGCTATTTTGACTGTGCCTCCGCCAAAAGGGATTTCCATTTTAAGTCCATTTTTAAGCACTTTGAGACTGGTGTAATCTATTTCGCCATCATCAGTGGAAGCGAGCGCAGAAAAACCAGAGCCCGATTTTTTAACGATCATTGCATGCTCCATATTGCTCTGGTCGGTTTCTGCCACAACATCCCACTTACCAGCAAAGACAGGTGAGAGAGAACGGACAGCTTTCCAATCATTGGACATCTGCTCAACCCCATCCTCAGAACGAACAAACCATTTGCCCGATAAACTGCCGTCCTTCTGCAAATCTGCTTTGGCGCCTATGACCCCCTTGTTGCCATCTCTTTCAAAATCAAAAGCGATGGCTAATGTTTTCCCATCCAGCTCAACCCGATCCATCTCCTGCTTGACCCCTTCTTCATTGACCATGCTTGCGGCCCACTTATCGCCATTTTTCCGAATGGTAAATACTGAATCGCGTGATTCAAATTCATTCATGGAAGCGGATGCATCCCATTTGCCTGCAAGATTGACTGTGGCTTTGTGATGATCGGCGTTAAGTGTAGCACAAAACACACAAAACACCCCAGCTAATGAGTAAATTAATTTGTTCATAGGATTTCTCATCATTCACAAATCAGGAGGAAAAGACCAGCAAAACCTGATAAAAAATCATATACTGGGAATTCGGCTGTCATCAAAAGCTGCAGCGTTGCATGCCAGGTGAGGGTTTGGCAGGATATCGGGCATGGCACAAATGGAGAACAAGTATTCAGGACACGTTGAATTTTCACCTCATTTCCAGAAGAGGCATTCCATTCAATATGTAGTGTTCGATTTCGATGGCACTTTGTCTCTTGTCCGTGAAGGTTGGCCTGAGGTCATGCTCCCGATGTTCGTTGAGATGCTACCAGACAAAACGGGAGAGTCAGAAGAATCCGTCAAAAACATGCTGCTCGACGACATCATGAAATTAAACGGAAAACAAACTATCTACCAGATGATCCAACTTGCAGAGCGAATCAAGGAGCGAGGAGGATCTCCCAAAGAACCTCTTTGGTACAAGCACGAATACTTGAGGCGTCTGGATCTCCGCATTCAAAACCGCAAACAAGCAATCTTGTCAGGTGAAATAAAAGCCGATGAACATGTTGTCCACGGCGCTCGCCACATGCTTGATCTACTAACCAGCAAGGGCCTTCCCGTTTATTTGGCCAGTGGAACTGACGAACCCTTTGTTAAGGAAGAAGCAAAGATCCTCGGGCTGGACCATTACTTCAAGGGCCACATTTATGGTGCCCTGGACGATTACAAATCTTTCTCAAAGAAAATGGTCATTGATCGAATTTTACGCGAAAACAGAATCCCGGGTGAACGTCTTTTATCCTTTGGCGATGGATATGTGGAAATTGAAAACACAAAGGAAGTGGGTGGACTCGCTGTCGCAGTGGCCAGCGATGAAGCCAACAATGGAAGCGGCAATATCGATGAATGGAAGCGAAAGCGTTTGATGGGTGTGGGTGCCGATGTGTTGATTCCTGATTATCGCGATATCGAGGTATTGATGCCACAGCTGACCGATCAACCAGCTTTTTGACATAATACGGGAAAAGCTGACAGCGAGANGGCCGGAAAGAGCGGGTTTACAAAAAAAATTTACCCTAGCATATGAATAAAATTTTTGAACCTCCCTTTGATCGTTCGCGATTGAAGGTTTTCCCTATCGAGGAAAGAAAAAGCCTCACCAGGGTGGAAGATATTCTGGTGGATCCAGAGTCGAACCCAGGTGAGATGAATCCTGATCTGGCTTCGCAAATAGACACCTGCGCTCAATCCATTCTAAAAGCACGGAATCGCGGTGCTTCAGTCATGCTCATCTATGGAGCTCATTTATTACGAAATGGTGCAGCACTGATCCTTGATGAAATGATGGAGCAAGATTGGCTGACACATCTTGCAACCAACGGTGCAGGCACCATTCACGATTTTGAATATGCTTTTCTGGGCCGATCCACTGAATCCGTGAGGGAAAACGTCGAAACCGGCACGTTTGGGGCATGGGATGAAACGGGACGCTCCATCATGTTGGCTCTGGCAGCGGGCGGACTGGAAAACAAAGGCTACGGGTGCTCACTAGGTCAATTCATTGCTCGAGATGGATGCGAACTTCCTTCTCCCGAAAAACTGAGGGAGGCTATCATCAAAGATCCAGCTTCCAGACAAGCAGCAGCACAGGCAGACTGCCTTCAATTGATGAGTCAGTTTCAACTCAAACCTGGGTTTCATGCGGTCAAACACAGAAATAAAAAAGCATCCATCCTGGCGAATGCCCATGCACATGGAGTCCCGGTTTCTGTGCATCCTGGCATTGGATATGATATTATTACCAATCACCCAATGTTCAAAGGAAGCATCGTAGGGCGTGCAGCAGAATCAGATTTCGAACTCTTCTGCAAAGCTGTAGAGGGCCTGGATCAAGGTTCGGTTTTATCTGTTGGATCTGCGATCATGGGACCGCAGGTTTTTGAAAAGAGTTTGAGCTGTGTGCACAACGTGAGGCGTCAAGAATACCGCCAAAATGTCACAGGCCATTCCATTCATGTCGTGGACCTGCAGGATGGCGGCAAATGGGATTGGACAAAGGGTGAACCTCCCAAGAACAGCCCAGCCTATTACTTGAGATTCTGTAAGAGTTACTCCCGTATGGGGGGAATGATGCATTATTGTCAATGCGATAACGCCACATTTATACATCAACTTTACAAACGCTTGAAACAAGCATGAATCCAAATCGTACCAGCGAAATCCTTAATTGCTACGATCAATTAGAAATCGCGATCGTTGGGGATTTTTGTCTTGATCGATATTTTGAAATCGATCCATCACGTTCTGAAAAATCCATCGAAACAGGTCTGGAAGTTTATAATGTCACCAACGTGCGAACCCAGGCAGGTGCCGCAGGAACGGTATTGAACAATCTGGTTGCACTTGGCATACCGGAAATTCACACGATCGGGTTTTGTGGTGAAGATGCCGAGGGTTGGTTATTGCGCAAGGCTCTCCACAAGCTGAAAGGAGTCAACTCGGAATTTTTCTTCAGCTCCAGTCTGAGGCAAACATTCACCTATTCAAAACCCCTCGTTTGCGAACTCAACAAGCCCCCTTTGGAGCTCAACCGTCTGGATCAAAAAAACTGGACTGCTACACCAGAAGAGATTTCCGATCAAATATGCGAGGGCATTGAAAAACTCATTCACAAGGTCGATGCCTTCATCGTCATGGATCAAGTCGATATTGAAGAAACGGGAGTCATCACATCGCAAATCCTTGAACGCTTGGGGCAGATCCAACAACAAAACCCTGAGAAATTAATCATTGCTGACAGCAGAAGAGGCCTTCAAAACTATCCCAATCTAACTTATAAGATGAACGCCAATGAACTGGCTGCCTGGAAGGGGTGTTCAAAGATGTCTCTCGACGAAGTGAAAAATGAATCACTTCAAATTGCACGGAAATCAGGGCAGCCAGTATTTGTTTCAATGGCCGATCAGGGAATCACTGGTGTAGTTCCCAAGGGTGATCAAGCCTATGCAGCATCTCTTCCCTTGCGCGGGCCCATTGATATTGTTGGAGCCGGTGATTCAGTCACAGCAAATCTCTGCGCCGGCCTCGCAGCTGGAGCATCGATTGACGAGGCGCTGCAACTTTCCATGCGTGCAGCCTCATGTGTTATCCACCAACTGGGAACCACAGGAACTGCCACAAGGAGGGATCTGCTGCAATTCGCTTGAATTGAAAACTAAACGTGACGGCATTCCCAGTATGCTCTGCTCAATGAAACGCATGGGTAAAGTTAGCTTTCTTCTCTTTCCTGTGCTTCCTCTTCACTTAGAAAGTGCGTTTCCAGAAAAGAACTCAAATCGGCGGATTGCTGGAACAATTGATCTCTTAATTCAAGGACCGAATCGGGTCCATCCAAATCCCAGGGCTGGGAAAGAACTTCTTCCGTTCTCAGGAAGAGCGGGACACCAACATCAAGGTTCCCCAGTTTGAGAAGAGTATTTGTCAGGCTACTTACATGGACTTGAGCCTCCTGGACCGTCTTTTTGCATTTCGAAAAGCTCCAATCCCCTGTTTTCAGGTGCTTGAGGACACCGCATTCAAAGGATGCACACATATTGGGTCTTTTGTCGTAAATTTTGCAATGAGATCTTTCATCAAGGCAATGACAGGGTTGAATCAAGAAGTTTTGGTTGTCATGCTGTTCGAGCTCGACACCGCAATTTACAACACGATCCAAATCCTGCTTGTCTTCGATCCGGACATCAATGAATAAAACACCAGAGCAGCAGAAACCGCAATCAGTACATAGCTGTTTGGCCGCTGCAGCGTTGGTCGGTTCCTTCATCGGAAGGACTATTCTGAGTAAACAGGCTCGAGGAGCGGATTGACCTGAGAGTCCGGCTCTACCACATCTACATCAATCGAGTGGCGGTCAAAGACTGAACCTTCACTTANGGATAGTTGGGACAATGCCTTGTTGTATTCAGCGAGAGCGTTGATTTCGCTCGAGCGCGCAGCGGTAAGGTCACGCTGCAGCTGCAAAACGATAAAACTTGTGCTTTTACCTACCTCGAGTTTCTTCTGTTCTGCATCAAGTGCAGCTTCAGCAAACTCGCGTTCCTGCCGAGTTGCCTCAACACGTTGAAGATTGATTTTGGCTAGTGAAACAGCGTTTTCGATGTCGACCATGATTTGCTGCTCAGACCGCTTGAAGGTTAATTTAAGTTGTTCGGCCTGTGCTTTCGCAGATTTGAAATTATAGCGCTCCTGACGCCTCGTGAGCGGAACGTTTAATTCTGCTCCGACGGACCAGACGGGGTTGTCACGTCCAGTGAGTTGATCAAAAATGTCGCTGTAGCTGCCGTTACGCGATTGAGCCGCATAGCCGATACTGCCAACCAGGTCTAATTGGGGAAAGAGCTGATTCCGTCGGAATTTCACAAGGATCCCCTGATTCTCCAGACCTTTGCGGGATTGAAGGAGGTCGGGCCTTTGAGTCAGGCCTTTGTGCCAGCTATCCTGCAAGTCTGTCACGACAGGAACAGCTCTCAGCCCTTCAGAAGGTTGAATGGAAACGGAGGCCCAATCGGAGTATTCCTGGCTGAGTAAGTTCTTCAAAGCATTCTGACGAACAATAAGTGTACGTCTGGCACCCAGTAAATCAGCTCGCCGAGCAGCAACTTGTGATTGAGCCTGCTTTTCGTCAAGAGGGGCCATTGTTCCAATTTCCACTCTCTTTTTGTTTTCGGCAAGAAGACGGTCGGCTAATTGCACGGCTTTTTCCTGGACCTTGACATTTTCCTGAGCAGCTATCAGGTCGTAATAGGCAAGCTCTACCTGGGTCAGGACATTCATCATCTGCCATTGCAATGCCAACTCTGATTGGGTCAGGCGGTTTTTGGAGAGTTTGATGTTATATCTTGCTCCATCAATCCAGAGATTTTTCAAAAGTGGCTGACGAAGTTGAGAAAAAGCGGAGTTACCGGAAAACTGATTGAATGAAAACCCAAGGTTATTGACTTCAGTCTCGGAAACAAAGGTTTGAAACGAATACTGGGCACCCGTGGGAAGTTGGCCTGAAATCCCAGTGCTGAAAGAATCTGTTTCACTNGTCGACCCGGGGATGTCACCGATGGTTGGGTCAAACCTTCCTGGCTCCTGCCGATTTTGCTGGCGATAGGAAAAGAAGAAACTTGGATCATAGGCACCTTCCGAAACCCTCAGGTCATAGAGGGAAAGTTCCGGATTTACCCTTTCGATCTGGACGGTCAGATTATTTTCGAGGGCCGTTTCAAAGCATTGCTGCAAGGACAAGGCGCGCACCTCGCCCTGAGCATGCACCTTAAGCGCAGAGTTTAACAGGCAGCCCATCAGCACCGCGAATACGAGCTGAATAACATTTGTTTCTTTTAATTTTCTCATCTCTTTATTTTGCGCAAAGAATCCCGCAGGAGGAATATGTAACATGATCAATGATACTCAAACAGATTTGACCATGGATTCCTGACTCGATATGTGGGAATATTATTCAATGATACTCCTGAATGGGTTTCACCTGGTATCCGTTTTTCTTGAGTGCAGCGATCGCCGATGCAGCGGCTTTGGCACTGCTGAGTGTGGTCATGATGGGTACCCGACTGTAGACCGCAGTCGTGCGGATCTTGACTTCATCGGCACGCGGAGCCTGCCCTGAAGGTGTATTGATTACCAATTGAATTTCACCATTCTTGAGTAGATCCAGCGAATTGGGCCGACCTTCGGCTAATTTGCGAACCTCTCGCACCTCCATACCTGCTTCCTGAATCACTCTGGCGGTTCCTTCGGTACAGATCAGTTCAAATCCAAGATCAGAAAACTGTTTTGCAAGGTCTGCAATCTGGGACTTGTCTGATTTGTTAACACTGATGAAGACTTTGCCCTCCAGCGGCAGAGGCGCGTTGGCTGCCATTTGAGATTTGGCATAAGCCGTTCCCAAATCAGCATCCAGTCCCATGACTTCTCCGGTGGATTTCATTTCGGGAGAAAGCAGGATATCTTGTCCCTGAAAACGATTGAATGGGAATACGGATTCCTTGATTGCCCAGTAATCCGGCCAAATTTCCTCAGTAAAGCTCAAATCGATGAGCTTGGCACCCGCCATCACTCTGGCCGCCATCTTGGCTAAAGGAACCCCAATGGTTTTACTCGTAAAAGGCACTGTGCGGGAAGCCCGAGGATTGACCTCCAGTACATAAACAACGCCATCCTTGACCGCATACTGGACATTCATCAGTCCAATCACTCGCAATTCCCTGGCCATGGCGTGCGTGTAGGAACGAATCGTTTCGATGGTTTCTTTGCTGAGTGTGTGGGGAGGCAGCACCATCGCGGCATCGCCGCTGTGAACGCCGGCAAACTCAATGTGCTCCAACATACCACCAATGACGATGGTTCCCTCCTCCGGATTATCGAAATGCCCTACGTCGCATATGCAATCCACGTCCACTTCAGTGGCATCTTCCAAAAATTTATCTACCAAAACAGGCCGTTCCGGCGAAGCTTCAACGGCGTAGCGCATGTATTCCCGCAACTCAGAATCAGAATAAACAATCTGCATCGCCCGCCCACCAAGCACGAAACTCGGGCGAACCAACACAGGATACCCTACTTTCTTGGAAGCAGCTAAGGCTTCCTCTTCGTTCACTGCCAGCCCATTTTCTGGTTGCGGTATATCCAACTTTGTGAGCATGGCCGCAAATAATTTACGATCTTCGGCTATTTCAATGCTGCGCGGGGAAGTCCCGATGATATTAACCCCGTTCTCCTGAAGACCAATTGCAAGGTTCAAGGGCGTTTGCCCTCCAAATTGAACAATGGCTCCCCAGCATTTTTCTCGATGATAAATGTTGAGCACATCCTCAAGAGTCAGAGGTTCAAAAAAAAGTTTATCGCTCGTGTCGTAATCAGTAGAAACCGTCTCGGGATTGGAGTTAACCATAATGGTTTCAATCCCTGTCTCTTTCAGGGCAAATGAGGCATGCACGCAGCAGTAATCAAACTCAATTCCCTGACCGATTCGGTTGGGACCTCCGCCAAGGATCATGACTTTCCGAGTCTCTGAAGCCCGAATCTCGTCATCACCACGATCGTAGGAAGAGTAATAGTAAGGTGTGTAAGCCTCAAATTCGGCTGCACATGTATCTACCAGTCGATAGCTTGGTAATAAATCGTTTTGGCGGCGAAATTCTCGGATTTCCTGCTCGGATTTACCAGCAAGGTTCGCAATTTGCTTGTCTGAAAACCCGAAGGATTTGGCTTTGGTGATTGTTTCTAAGTTCATGCTTTTGTTCGGTCACCCGTTCGGAAAATCAGTTAAAGCCACGAGCGAGATGAAAGCAAGCATTGGGCTGCACTCCATTCAAAAAAATCTAACCTGCATCATGCTGGACAAAGTTGACATTGAACGTCCCGTAGCACTTTCCNGTGCAACCCCTTGGTTCGAATCAACTTGGCTTTGATTCACATGGGATCTTCTGAGCCTCTTCACGTCAGGAAACATTCCACACGAGCTGGCCATCTTGGGCGTCAATATGGATTTTGGCGCCAGATTGAATTCCTCCGTCCAGCAAGCGCATGGCCATGGGGTCAAGAATATGCTCCTGAATGGCTCTTTTGAGTGGCCGCGCACCAAATTGAGGATCGAAGCCTTCCTTACCCAGCATCCTTTTGGCAGCATCTGTTAACTGCAGAGTCAGCTTTTGTTGTTCTAATCGCTTGGAAAGGGTCTGGAGTTGAATATCTACAATCACCAACAGGTCCTCTTCGCTCAGGCTGTGAAATACGATGACGTCATCCAGCCGGTTCAAAAACTCAGGCCTGAAATAGCGCTTCATTTCCTCTTGGATATGACGCTCCATTTCTGCCTGATCATCCTCACTCTTCTTTCCTTTGGTATAAAAATCCTGAATCAAAGGGGAGCCAATGTTACTCGTCAGGATGATGACCGTGTTCTTGAAATCAACTTTGCGCCCCTGTCCATCGGTCAACTGTCCATCATCCAGAACCTGCAGAAGGATGTTGAAGACATCCGGATGTGCCTTTTCTATTTCGTCAAACAAAACCACCGAATAGGGCTTTCGTCGAACAGTCTCTGTCAATTGCCCACCCTCTTCAAAACCAACATAACCGGGAGGCGCACCAATGAGACGGGCCACAGCATGTTTTTCCATGTATTCGGTCATGTCAATGCGCACCATCGACTGTTCATCATCGAATAAAAATTCAGCAAGTGCTCGGGCCATTTCTGTTTTCCCCACCCCGGTAGGCCCGAGAAAAACAAATGATCCCACAGGCCGGTTGGGATCCTGCAGTCCGCTGCGTGCTCGGCGCACGGCATTGGCCACTGCTTTCACTGCTTGATGCTGCCCAACCACACGTTGATGAAGCCTGGNTTCCATGTGCACCAGTTTTTGACGATCGGATTCAAGCATTTTTGATACAGGCACCCCCGTCCAGGAGGCAACTACCTGAGCGATGTCTTCCTCCCTCACCTCCTCGTTCAGTATGCGGTTTTGGGCGTGCTGCTCCTTCAAGGCTTTCTCGGCGGCTAGCAACTGAGCCTCAAGCTTTGGAATGCTACCATATTTAATTTGTGAGGCTCCATTGAGATCTCCTTCACGCTCGGCACGTTCCATTTCCAAACGGGCTTCCTCCAACTTGCTGTTGATCACACTCGTCGCATTGATGGCAGCCTTTTCATTTTGCCATTGGGCCTTCAGTTCGGATGAAGATTCCTTAAAATCAGCCAATTCCTTCTCCAATTTGGCAAGGCGATCTCGGGAAGCCGCGTCCCTCTCCTTCCTGAGAGCCCTCTGTTCGATCTCAAGTTGCATGATCTGCCGCTCCAGCTGGTCGATCTCAGTGGGCATCGAATCCAGCTCAATCCTCAATCTCGAAGCTGCTTCATCCATTAAATCGACAGCTTTATCAGGTAAAAAGCGATCGGCGATGTAGCGATTGGACAGGGTTGCTGCAGAAACGAGGGCAGCATCCTGTATACGAATACCATGATGGTTCTCGTAGCGTTCTTTCAATCCACGCAGAATAGCAATGGTTGCCTCGACCGATGGTTCCTGCACTGAAACTGGCTGGAATCGGCGTTCCAGTGCGGGGTCCTTTTCGATATATTTGCGGTATTCGTCCAGAGTGGTCGCACCGATGCATCGCAATTCGCCGCGAGCCAACTGAGGTTTCAGCATATTGGCAGCATCAGCAGAGCCTTCTGTTTTACCTGCGCCGACAATGGTGTGAAGTTCATCAATGAAGAGAATGATTTTGCCATCGCTGCCTGTGATTTCCTTGAGAAACGCTTTGAGTCGATCCTCGAATTCACCCCGATATTTAGCACCAGCGATCATGGCCCCGATATCCATGGCCACGAGTTTCTTGTTTTTCAGCGAGTCGGGTACATCTCCACTGATAATGCGCCGCGCCAGCCCCTCAACAATAGCGGTTTTACCGACACCTGGTTCACCGATGAGAACTGGATTATTCTTGGTTCGTCGGCTTAAAACCTGCATTACCCGTCGAATTTCTTCATCTCGCCCGATCACTGGATCAATTTTCCCAGACCTTGCGAGCGCAGTCAGGTCCTTGCCGTATTTTTCCAGAGCCTTGAACTTATCTTCCGGGTTTTGATCCGTTACACGCTGATTTCCCCTCAGCTCCATCAAAGCCTTGAGAAGCTTGTCTCTATTAACACCCTCACATTGAAAGACCTTCGTCAGGGCGGAACTACTCTCCTGAGCAATTCCGAGTAACAGGTGCTCTGTGCTGGTGTATTCGTCCTTGAGGCGCTTGGTTTCAGATTCTGCTTTAGTGAGGGCTTTGCGCAGAGCCTGACTGAGATATTGGTCGGTGCCCCCCGTTACTCTGGCACGTTGNTGCAGAATTGCACGGATAGCCTCTTTCAATACAGGCATTTGAACACCTAGTTTTTGAAGGACTGATTGGACAAGGCTGTCTTCCTGATCGAGCAATGCCGTCAATAAATGTTCGCAGTCAATCTCCTGATGTTCTTTTTCCTTTGCCAGGGTTTGCATACTTTGAACTGCTTCCTGGGCTTTAATGGTAAATTTATCAAGCTGCATATGTCGTCTTTCCTATGCTTGGATGTTAGCTAAGGATGAAAAAATGAGGTATCTTTTTTACGATTTTCCTCTCCTAAATCTNGTTTAGAATTTAAAACGTTCATACTTTGTAGCAAAGGAGATTTTGAATATTTCCGCAATCATCAGTAAGGGCTGACGGCAATTGAATTCCAGCTCCCATCATGGCAAGCTCCGTCTCCGCTCAGAGCACTCAAACCTACACCTGGTTGGGTAACAAAGAATGGAATGAATCACATATATCTCATTGAGGATTTGGGATTGATACTCATGGCAGCGAGTCTGATGATGCTCTTGACGCGTCGACTCAAGACACCTGCGATTGTCAATTACTTGCTTGCCGGCTTGGCAATTGGTCCCGCCATGGGCCTGATTCAAGAAACATCACATCTGGATTACATTTCTGAAACGGGCATCGTATTGCTTCTGTTCCTTGTTGGCATTGAATTGAACATTGGCCAATTCAAAAAAGCGGGAAAAGAGGTCCTATGGGCGGGATTCTGGCAAATGTCTTTGACCTGCATCGCAGTATTCGGATTGGCATTCGGCTTTCAACACCCTCTTCAAACCTCCATCATCTTGGGACTTGCATTCATGTTCAGCAGCACGGTGGTGGTCGTCAAGCTCCTTCAGGAAGACCGAAGCATGAGAGCATTTCATGGCCGTGTTTCTGTAGGTGTCTTATTATTNCAGGATGTCGCGGCTTTGGCTGCCATTACTCTGGTATCCAGTCTGGGTGGCAGTGCAGAATCCCTGGATGCTTCCATGACCACTATTTTAGTGACTTCAGTTGGAGGCATGGGAATGTTGATCGGATTCACCTGGATTGCATCCAGATACATCGTGAATCCAGCTCTGAATTGGTCTCTCCCTATTCCGGGGATGATGTTTATCTGGAGTCTCGGCTGGTGCTTTCTTTTCGTAGCGATCGCCCACGGGTTTGGTTTATCTCATGAGATCGGGGCATTCCTGGCGGGCCTGAGTCTTGCACAGTCACGTTTTTCGTCAGAATTAAGACGTCGAGTGCACCCCTTGATGAATTTCTTTGTCGTCATTTTCTTCGTCGTGCTTGGCATTGGAATAAAATTCAACCTTTCAGCAACCATGTGGCTGCAGGTATTCACACTCTCGGCGTGTGTCATGTTGTTGAAATGCCTGATTATAATCGGGGTGCTCTGGAAAATGGGACGGCGTAAAGAAGGCTCCATTTTGGTGGGTATGCACCTGGCGCAGATTAGTGAGTTTTCTCTGATCCTGATCGCTCTTGCGGGGAGAAAAGGACTGGTGACGCAAGAAATCCAGACCATGGTTGCATGGACGGGAATCATCACCATCGCCATCTCTTCGTATGGAGTCTTTTTTCGTAAGACCATTTTGCATTGGATACAAAATAATCATCGCTTGTGCGAACTGTTCCAGTGGGCCGAACCGGAATCTAAAAGCCATTCACCTTTGGGGGAAACAACAAAAAACATTCTGGTCATCGGCATGAACGCCATGGGCCGTGACATTGTGAAGCAACTTGCAAGCAGAGGTGAAATGGTGACTGCTATTGATTCTGATCCGGTGAAATTAAAGGATCTCCCCTGCAACACGCTGCACGGCAATATTCATGATTGGGATTTATTGGACTCCGCTGGTTTTTCTAAGGCAAAAATGGTTGTTTCAGCGCTGCAAATTGAAGAAGCCAACCAACTGTTAGCGTTTAGATCCCATGCTGCAGACATCCCATGCTGTGTCATGGCTCCAGACACACTCGTGATGCCGGCGCTTCTCGAACTGGATGTGAGTTACTTCATGACTCCCTTTGCAGATGGTATCAAGCGTCAAAAAGCGGAACTTTCAAAACGGGGTTTACTGGATAAATGACAGAGTTACTTCTCTTGTTATGCATCGCCGGGACCGGTTTAGGGCTTGCCCGCAAACTGAAACTTCCTGCCATTCCGTTCTGGATATCAGGCGGCTTGATTGCTGGGCAATTGGACTGGTCCGTAAAAACGACGCATTTGGAGCAACTACTGGAAATGGGATTGATCTTCCTTGTGTTCGCCTCAGGAATGGAGCTCAACCCCAGTCGATTCAAACATCAATGGTCCATTGTATGGCGAGTAAGCTTCCTCCAATTTAGCATTCTTGTGGGTATTGGGTGGCTTGTTGCTTTCGGTTTAGGGTTTACGCCACGAGAAGCTTGCTATCCAGCTGTCGCCATGGGGACAAGTTCGACACTTCTTGCGATTCGACTCCTGATTCAAGGACGTAAGATGTATGAGCCCTTTGCTCGCATGGTGATTGGTGTGTTGTTGATCCAGGACCTGTTGATGATTTTGCTGGTGGTCGTTCTGGTCAAATCCAACCTTGGTTTGCTGGCAACCATCAAGGGGCTAGGCGGCACGATTGTCCTGGGAGCAATCGCTTGGTTCGTTCGCCAATATTTCTGGACATTTTTTCTACGGAAATTTGATTCGGATGAGGAATCATTCTTGTTGATTTTACTGTCCACCATGTTCCTTTTTGTAAGTGCTTCTTTTTACTTCGATTTACCCTTGATCGTAGGCGCCTTTTTTGGAGGATTGAGTCTGAGCTCTTTCCCTATTCAAGGGTTGGCAAAAGGAGTCATGACGTCGCTTTCCGATTTTTTCTTTGCGTTGTTTTTTACCGCACTGGGCCTCTATGCAGGTATCCCACTATCCATCTATTACTGGCTGCAAGCCGCCGTTTTTGCAGNAATTGTTGTTATTGTGACACCGATTCTGGTAGCACTCATCGCTGAACGCGCAGGTTTGACAGCGCGTCATGCCATTGAAGGAGGGATATTACTGGCCCAGACGAGTGAATTTGCCCTGGTGCTTGGGCTTGCCGGTCACCTGTCAGAGAGCGGCCTTCCCGTTGAACGGATCAGCCAAATCGCGCTTCTTTCGGTCATGACAATGACCATCACTCCTGTACTGTCCAATGATCGAGTCACACATTGGCTGCTCAGATTTCATCCCTTCAGAAATCGCCATGCTGTGAATTCCGAGTGGAAAAATCATGTCCTTGTCCTGGGTTTCGGAAGTGCGGGTGATTATGTGATTCAACCCTTCATTGAAAGGGGCGATCTGGTGGTGGTGGTTGATGAAGATCCTGCTGTAGTCGCAAAGTTGCAAGCCAAGGGAAAAGTCACCGCCATCCGCGGCGACGGAGCCGACAGGGCCTTACTCGACCAATTGCACGCTCGCAAGTCACGAGTGATCCTCGCTTCAATGCGTCGTACCGAGGAAGCGGCTGGAGTGCTCAAATATGTGGATGGAGCTGCACCTGTATTTGCTCGAGTTTTCGAGCCAGAGGATGGAGAACGTATTCAAAGCCTTGGCGGGATTCCCATTTTAAATTCAATGGCCAGCTCTGAAGCTTTCATGAGCTGGTATCAGACGATCGGTCAGGATATCTGCAATTCCAGAAAGTGAGATCCAAAACGCGTTGTTTCCACCACTTTACTGTTGCCTCATAAAAGGTTGGTTAAAATGATTCATGGGGTTTCACGGCGTCAATGTCAACCATGACGCGCTGCTCGTTTTTCAGGCAAAACATCATGGCCAGTGATTGAAATAAACCGAACATTTTTGGAAGCCATTTCGAAGGAGTTGTCACCACGAAGCTCTTGGGCCTATGAACATTAAACAATCTAAAATGTCTGTGTATCGAGGCGGGATACACAGTTGTTGAACACGCCGAAAGTTCTGCACTTTTTGCTCCCTCTAATCGTTTGCATTAAATGACATACAGCTTTCAGGCGATTGACTCAATCTGTAATCAATTAATTGATCTGTGGAGGGTGAGGCAAGAGGCTGGTTACTTCCCTTCAGCTGTCATGTTGGAGTTGTTGGAGCGTCCTGAAAAATATCTTCAATCGACAAATCAAACAATCGAGCAACCTTGAAACAGCCAAATTAGCCTGAGGCCAATCTCGTTCTGAACGAATTACCTTAAAACGATTTTTCATTGGTATTTCCTATTAACTAGAATAGCTCAAACAGCATAGGCTAAGTCTTTGGCCTCTTTATTTTTGTTGTGCTCTCAATTCTTTAAGAGGTTCGAGAGACGACTGCCACATCTGAATAGTTTTCGATGCCATCTGACGCAAGTGCTTTGCGTTGTCTGAACCGAGACGATTAAAACCTCGAATAGGCTGTTTTTCAGGGTTTCGTGATAACGGATCGGCAGATGAAATGATTGATTCTATAACTATTAAGGAAAGATACATCCCTGCAAAACTTGGATGCTCTCTATCTTCGCTGTACATATCCAGATCCGGCTTTAAAGTTCTGGAACGGCTCCAAGCGAGTCCAACGGGTGCAACATCCACGTTCAGTTCGCGACTCATGTCTTTGTGGGCTTCCGCTATCTCATTCATTGAGATCCATCCAAGCCTGTCGTATTCCCATGCCATGAACAATATGGGGCGTGCTCCCACTTCGCGCACAGCTTTGACAAACATGCGAGAATACGTCCGGAAGGAATCCATTGTAGTTTCAGGGATGTCCTCCTGCAAGACGACTACGTCCCAACCTCCTTTTGCAATAACCTCTAAAGCTTTGGTTTCCTTCCACATGACTTCAAGTGAAGCGCCCCCTTTGACTACACGGGAAGTCCTGTAGCCCAGTGTAGGATCCATGGAGTCGGATAGGATTTTTAATTGTTCCCAAAGGCCTCCATGCCAGTAGGTAAAACTATTTCCAATGAATAAGACACGTGTAGGCTTTTTGGCGGAGAGTTTCTTGGTCTCAACATTGACTTGAGTAGTCTCACACCCTACCAGCAGCACGGCTGCAATTGTGATGAGCAGGAGGCGATTCATGCTGCCCAAAGCTCAGCTTTGTTGATTTTTATTGCCATAATAGTAATCTACGCCGACCGTGAATTGAATCTCAGCTTTTGCTTCAAAGGCATGCACTGCAAGGTTTGAAAAACCCGTTAGTGTTTGCAAGGTGTGGCAGTTCGCGTTAGATCGATGAAGAACGTGACGGTTTTCACTATGCTACCAAATGGCAAAAACTTTTTTGCAACAATGCAGGCGTCATACCCACTGGTTCAGACTGGCGGCGTTGTTTGATTTTCAATCTCGGGAGGTGATTCTTCGTTGGATTCAGGTGCGTGTTCCTGAATGAAGTAGCTTAGATTTTCGAGTTCGATCGCAAGATTGACGTTATTGACAGTTACCCCATCAGGAACGTGGAGCACCATGGGCGCAAAATTCAACACCCCGGTAATTCCAGTCTTAATAAGGCTGTTTACCGTAGATTGCGCGGCTTCAATAGGGACACACAAAATGGCCATTCGAACGTGATGTTTTGATACAATGGCAGGTAGTTCATCCATTGAACGAACAGGTATTGTCCATTTCATACAGGCACTCACCACATTGGTATCAGCATCAAATGCAGAAACAATTTCAAAACCCTCCCGTTCGAATCCGCGATAGGAAATCAATGCTTTCCCCAAATTACCAACACCAATCAGCACAACCGGCTGCAGGGTATTCGTTCCAAGAACTTCAGCAATCATGCCTGTCAGCTGATTGACATCATAGCCAAGACCTCGTGTACCGAATTGCCCAAAGTAGGTAAGATCCTTGCGGAGTTGGGTAGGCTTGACTCCAGCAGCACTTGAGAGCGCTTGACTGGAAACAGTTTCAAGCCCATTGGCCTTGAGCCGCATCAGACAACGCATATAAACAGACAGTCGATAAACTGCCTGACGCGGTATTTCACCTTTGAGTGTTCTTTTCACTAGGACGAATGTTGAACTCAATAATTAGGCAGGACAAAAGTGCGTGCATCCTGATCCATTATTCCAATGGAATAGATGCATCACGTGAGTCCTCCCAGGAGTGTGATTAGACTTCAGGTCATGCCAAGTGATGTCAAGACACAAGAACAAATACCTTATCGCAAAAGCAAACAAGTCCCTGTCGGTAAACCCTCGGTAGAAACGTAATGTATACCAACACCTTGAATTGAATGCATAATCTAGAGTCGCTTCGGATTAAAGGGAGTCACCGGAGTTGCCGCACTGGCTTTCTGGTGAAGCATTTGCTGCAAGCCACGAATGAGTGTGTCCATTTTCTTGTCAGGCTGAACAGCCAAATTGGTGAATTCAGCAGGGTCTGATTGGTAGTCATAGAGTTCAGTACCATATCGCCCCCCTTCTCCCCATTCAGTATAACGCCAACGGTGGGTGCGTATACTGATACCCATCACGGGCTGATCAAGTCGGTCATCAGCTGGTCGCAATATCTGAGTTACGGCATTGCCATTCCATTCCAGTGAAGGGTTTTTCAACAATGGAACCAGGGTGCGCCCGGATAAGTTCTGATCATGCTTGAGTTTTACCAGGTCAACCAAGGTGGGAAATATGTCAACGAATTCTACAATCCGATGACAAGGCCTCCCATTTCCTGAAAGCTCTGGAGCNCGAATGATTAAGGGTGCTTTGGCTGATTTTTCAAACAAGGTTCGTTTCTGCCAGACTCCTCCATGTTCACCCAGGTGATAACCATGGTCACTCCAGAGAACGACAATGGTCTCATCTTCAATCTGGAGCCTTTCGAGCGCCTCCATCAACCTACCGACTTGTGCATCAACGAACGAAACACATGCGTAGTAAGCCTGGACAGCTTTTCTCAATGTTGATTCATCCAGACCGTAGTTTGGAACAGGGCAATTATGAGCAAAGGCGGGTATGGGAATATCGAGTCGATCGCCTGCAGGTGAATAGGGTAGTCGTATCTCCTCTGGAGGATATAAATCAAAATACTTCCTGGGGGCAACAAAGGGTGTGTGAGGCCTGAAAAACCCCACCCCAAGAAAAAATGGTTGATCCTTGTGGTTTTCCATATACCGGATGGCTTCACTGGCAACCATCCCATCGGTTTGTTCTTCATCCTTTCCTTCGGCCGAAAGCCAGCTCAGGGCNGCGCTAATCTCGCGATGGGGTTCCGCATTGAAGATCAACTCTTCCTCTGACTTGTCACGACCGCTCGGATTGAAAACCTCCTGCCAGCTTGAGGGATCATCATGCCCACTCGTTCCGATGCTTGCAGGAACGTTGTAATGATAAATCTTCCCTGAACGCGCAGCTCTCCATCCATTTTTCAGAAAGGCCTGCGACAGGGTGAGCACATCAGGCATCGAATCCCGAAAATGGCGATCCAAATCATAGACCTTGATTTCATCCGGACGCCTGCCAGTCATCACGGAGGCACGTGTTGGATTGCACAAGGGTAATTGATTGTAGGCGCGTGTAAACATCACACCAGATGAAGCCAGGGCATCGATATNTGGCGTATGCGCCAAAAGATCACCATAACATCCCAGTGTGTCGGTGAGGTCGTCGACTGCGATAAAAAGAACATGCTTCCTCTCAAGCGCATTGCCTTGGAGGAAACCAAAGCAGAGAAACAGAACAAGCGTCATAGGCGCCCAGTCGCAGAAGGGGATGACTGAAACGCCTGATTTGGGTTTCCGAAAGATGCTGTGATTCATTTTCATCAGAGAACGCTCCCATCCGGGACTGTTAAGGCTGAAGTGCCTGCCATTCATGCTCACCAGCAGCGGATTTCTGATACTCCATGAGCACTTTCCACCCACTCGCTTTTTTCACAAGGAGTGCTTCAAAGTGAATCCAGTCAACAGTCGTTTCCTGATTTTTTTTAGTTTCGTAGCGAAAAATACCGCGTTCATGAGCGGTGGTCGCATCCCCCATACGGTGACTGAATTTAAAGTCAACCGAAGCTTGCATGGCACCGGATTTCGTATCCTGAAATCCTTTTTCCCAGCGAACAAGTGCATGCGCCAATGGGTAACTCGTATTCGAAGCACCGGAGACCAGGACACCTTCGCCATGACAAGTAGCNGCGTAGCCCTCAAAATCTCCCTCCTGAACNGTANTTGAAANTTCCTGCCAAAAACGATCCAGCTCTTGCTCCCGTTTTAAGTCCAATCGAACATTGGCCGGTGCTTGGCCTTGCCTTGCCCATCGACCCCATACTCTCAGGAATTCCGGTATGATCAAAGACCTGTCACCATTGGTATCCAATTGATCAAATACCGCTATCTTTGAAAATTCTGATGAATCCAGGTCAGTATGGGTTTGAAATTCACTCCAAGTGACGGCCATGTCCCGATCCTCATCCATACTCAGCAAAATATCTTTGGCTTCATCGGTGATAGCCCGGTTCAACACATATTCAGCGCGTGAAACCTTGGCATCTCCATTCTCGTCAGCTGCCTGAAAAATCCCACGTCGGGCTTGAGGCGTAAGGTAAGCTCCTTTTTCGATGTATTCAGCGGTTGAATGATGACCATCGTGATCCANGTCGATGCGATCAAAATGCCGCAGATAAGCCAGATGTTGTTCGAGGCTCAAACCAGCTTCCATCCGCGCCCCCAGACGCTTCAGTATTAGACCCGGGGAAGGTTCCGATGGATCAGAGGCATGATTGGGTGATTGAGCCGTTGCCATGTGCTGACCCGTTACTGCGAAGCAACAGGCCAACATGTATGATAAATAGCATTGTTTCATATGGTGTTCTCTGGAGGCTTTCTGAGTCATTACAATTGTTTTCAATGACATGGCAACCTTGAAATGGAGTATTATCAATGTGGTATCATGGATCGGGTGAATAGCTCCCCGGAGAACGACGGCTGATGCTTCAAGTTGAAAAGACACTATTAACTCAGGGTGATGGGCACTACATGGTCGATTTATTTCATGGGGTTACCATTATCTACTGGTGTTTTCTGATGCTCCAAAGTTTTCAATCTCTGGCGTTCTGCTGTTTTGGCAAAGGGGTAGTAAATGGCCATGCAGATGGGAATCGAGACCGCTCCCCAAAGAGCAGCTCGCCAATCGCCTCCGGAGACAAGAAAGTGCCCAATCACTGGTGGCGTTGTCCAGGGCACATGAATCACCGGTTTACCAATGATACCGAAATCCATGAGTAGATATGTGACGGTTGTTAATGACATGGCGCAGAACACATAAGGGATCATGAACACAGGATTCAAAACAATCGGAAAACCAAAGAAAATAGGCTCGTTGATTTGAAAAATTTGAGTAGGCAATGAAACACGGCTGATTTGGCGATAGCCCGCATCTTTTGAATTGACCATCACCAGGGCCAAAGCAATGGTTGCTCCGGTGCCTCCTACATTCACGAAACTTGTAATGAACCCGAGGGCGGTGATGTAAGGAAGAGGCTCATCGGCCTGAGCCGCTTCCACGTTGGCAGCCAGAAACATCAGGAAAATGGGAGCGACGACTGCGTCGAGCGTGTTGTCTCCATTGATTCCGATCGACCACAGCATGGTCAACAAAAAGGTGAAAACCAGGATTCCCGGCAGGGTATTCAAGGCAACGAGCAAAGGCGAAAAGACGGTTTGCAGCGTTTGATTGATATCCACATCCATGACGAACCGAAGGACGAAGAACCCAACCATCAAACAAAGCATCGGAACAAGACTTAGAAAGGATTCGTAAACCACTTCAGGGACACTTTTGGGCAATTTGATCACGAGGTTATAATCATTGAGGGCTTTCTGTACACGCACAGAAACCAGCGCCACCAGGATGGCAGTGAACAATCCCCCCGAAGCCAGGCCGTCCATATTGAGAACCAATGCTCCAAGCTCACCATCGATGGCCTCACCTCGCTGCAATTGCACCATGAGAAAAATGAGCGTTGCCATACTCGCACTCAAGTGGGCCTCAAGTTTCAATTTTCTGGCCAGATCATGAGCAATCGCAAAGCAGACAAACACGGCCAGCAAGCCAAAAGTGGCCGCCACCGGAACTTCCAGCAATCCCTTGTAAGGACTCACCAAGGATTGCCAGGCCGACCAGGGCATCTCAGAGATCACGAGGAATAACCCGCCTATGATGGTGAGCGGTACAATCGCGACCATGCCCGCCCGAATGGCTGATAAATAAGGGTTGTTACTCAAGGCCGTCAAGGGTGGCACNAGGTGACGATCCAGAAACTGAGTTAAGGTTTTCACAATTTTTTTCCTAGGTAGATGCAACCATCATCAGGCCCTCCAACTCGATCCAGCTCCTTGAATCCAAGTTTGAGATAGAACCCAAGCGCCGGGGTGTTTCGAATACTCACGCCCAAATGCGCACCAGGCGACCCCTCCTGTTTTAATTGGCGCATGAGGTCCTCCATCAACACCCGGCCAAATCCATGGCCGCGNGCGCGCTCCAAAAAATCGATATGAAGATGAGAGGGATACTGTACATAGGGTTCGGGACAATGATAGTCGGGTTCATGATACCAGGAATGTACTTGCTGCACGGGGGTCCACTGCGTTTGATCAGCTTCAGACATTGGAAATTCGGCGCATAATTTGGGACGCCATTCTTTTTCATAGCGTTCGTAAAAACCTTTGGAATCAAAAGCTGCAAACGCGTAACCGCATATTCCCTCATTATCCTCAAGCATCAAACTGTGTTCCGGCTCAAAGGCCAGGTAAGGACCCACGAAGATACGCCCCAAAGCATCGGGATCGTCCTGATACATCCTTTCCCCGTCAGCACCATGATTGCCCGTTTTAAGGCAAATATAGTGAGCCGCCTGAAGATCTTCCATCTTGCCTTGTCTGACCTTGAAAGCACTCATTGTTTTGCGCCGATTCTTGCGGTTGAAGGGCTGCTTGTTATTGGCATTTTTTGATTTGTCCATCCCTCGAGGTGAAAGATCACCCTGTCGACCGATGCGTTTATCGAACGAACGCAGCATCAGTATCGTACATTGAACTCGTATGTTGGTAATTTATCGCTGGTTGGCNGAAAAAGTTAACATTTTGTATTTTATCATGCCAGCTCAGGTTTCCCTATATTGTGATGAACCTTGTGCATGACATTACTATGTTACCGGAATGAACGAACCATCAGAACGCTGCTCAATCAGGCCGCGCAGTTTGGAAACCATCCCCCCGCGATAAGTCCCTGGAAGGTGATAATCCGATCGCAACTGGCTGGTCGGATCACTCTTCATTTGCTTCGCAAAAGTGAGGAGTAATTCCATTTCTTCTCGTAGATCCCAGGTTTTACGGTGCAGGGCCGAAAATAAATGGCGATTTTCAAGATTAACAATCTCAGCGCAGATATTGCGAAGTCTGGTCGCTGGCTCCTGGAAGGGTCGATAAAAAACCTGCTTTTTATTCAGGGGTGCTTTGAGCCATTGCTCGGCGTTACGGAAGAGTTGAGCTGCTTCGCTCCCCTCCTCTTCCGGCAGATAAAAACAATCTCCCAGTAAAACCAGGTCTTCCAAATCAATGGGTGAACCAGCGGATTCAAAACTCGCGTGCCAATCATTCATCGCATTGAGATATGATTCTCTGGGATTCCATGTCGCTTTGGCATGAATGAAGTCCGATAAAGTTTTCCAAGGAACAAAGTTTAGCAGCGCCTCGTTATTCGGATTATGCAGTATGCCCTGGATCTCTGATCGAAGCTCCAGCGGTCGCCCTGAATAAGGTCCGCAATAAAAGCGCTGACCATCATAATCATTGGCATGCAAATTATCCCAGAGCAGTGGTGGACGGCGAAGGGTGTTCGCAAGCGACTCAATATCTTTGACTGATATTTGAGAAGAAATAATTTCAGGCCCTGTCCAAAAAACATCGATGCCGGGGTCCAAGGTCTCCCCAATTTCCTCAAGATACCTTTCCCCTCCCAATCCCGCCCGCCGCATGCGGCCGCAGTAAGGCGTCGGACAAAAGAAAAATCTGGCACGGGAAGCTGCTCGCCCGGTGAGGTATCGATAAAGATGATTGGCCGCATGACTCTGAGCCAATGCAAATGTTCCGAAGCGTCGACGGTCCTCGGCTCGCATCGAGTCAGGGATGTCATCAAACAAGATGGCGAAATCACGGACGCCCAACTCATACAGTTGCTCCAGACGGCCCTGCAATGTTTCAAGTTCGGATGCTTGAGCATAGGCCATATCCAGACCAGGACTGATGGCAAACACAAATCGCACACCATGTGCATGACAATTGTCGATCAAGAGCTTCAATTCTGAGGTTTCCTGACTTGTATAAGGGACGCGCCATAGAAGGCGCTGCTTCAGATCATCTTTGGGGGCGTAAAGGTAAGTGTTCAGTTGAAACGCCTGCATCCAATTCAGAACCATAGAACGCTCAGTTGCCGTCCAAGGTGGACCGTAGAACCCTTCGATTACTCCCGATAGGAAATCAGCTTTCATGTTTTATTGGCTTCAGCAATTGATGTATCATGCCCACCAATCATCCGGCATTCCACCACTCAACTCAATGAAACAAAGCGTCTGCATTTACCGATTGGTTGCAGCAGCTGCAGTTAAACTGCAACCTGAACGCAGCAGGACGATTAATGCTGAGCATGATGACTCAATCACCATCACAGGCCATTTCGGACCAAATATCATCAGTCCCAGTGAACAATGCACACTTATCCTGCGGCTTAGGCTAGATTAAGCGTGTGTCGATGTGCAAGTAACGAGACGGGTCATGACAGAAAAGTGATCAAAAAGTTGGTGTATTGTTCCAATTTCAAATCATGAAGATGACAAGCCACCATCAAACCAGATAGAAAATTCATTGGCGCCTTAAAGTGGGTGTGCTACAAAATAAGACAAATTATGTAATGGCATATCCTGCTTGTTTCGATATGATTGCGTAAAAGATTTAGGATGTAATTTTGAATGTATTTAATTACAAAAGAGAACCTATTATGAAACTTGGAATATTAAGAAAACATTTGATCCAACGCACTCTTTCAACTTTGCTATTATTTTCAGTGGTCTTCTGGTCAGCTCCATTGAGTTCGCTGCATGGGCAGGGTGACTCTTTTAAATCGGCTGTCGGAAATCAGTCCATAGGACAAGTGAATGCCTCAGGCCCAATTCAGCTACCCTACATCACCTGGGGCGGCGATGTGGCCACTTTCCATGCCAACGGCGGGCTTCAGACTGCCGATGATTCCATATTCGACAAGCAGGGGCTCAACTTTAACATGAAACCCGGAGATGACTTTGCTCAACAGGTCAAAGATTATCTGGCCGGTAAGACTCCTTTCTTACGAGGCACCTTTCGAATGATGGGGATGGCCTCTGAAATCATCGGGGCAGACCCCCGCACCAAAGGCGTTGTCATCATGCAAATGACATGGTCAGCCGGGGATCATCTCGTAGCGCGCGAAGAAATCAAGACCCTGTCTGACCTCAAAGGAAAAACAATCGCCATCCAACAGGGCGGCCCCCACGTTGGTATGCTCGACGACATCCTCAACACCGCTCAATTGTCATGGTCAGATGTCACAATTCGGTGGACCAAAGACCTCACTGCTTCACCGGATTCACCTGCAGAATTACTGAAAAAGAACACACAGATCGACGCCTGCTTCGCAATCACGCCCGATATGCTGGGATTGTGCGGGGGACTTGAAAATATTGGAACGGGCGCTGAAGGTACTGTAAAGGGCGCGCATGTTCTTGTCTCAACGGCTGAGTTATCAAGATCAATTGCTGACGTTTATGTTTGCAGGAAGGATTTCTATGATTCCAACCAGGAATTGATCACCAAATTTGTAGCGGGGTATTTACGAGCCACCGAGGAGCTGGTCGATATGAAACGTCAATACGAGGCAGGTGGCTCGTCAAAATACGATCAGGTGTTAAATATGACGCAGAAAATTTACGGCAGTGAAGTGATTCCTGTCCTGGAGGAAGCTCATGGCCTGATCTCTGATTGTTCTTTTGTGGGATATCCAGGCAACGTCATTTTCTTCACTCAGAAGGGCAATTTGAGTGGATTTGAAGCCTTTCAGGAATCCGCTCTCATGCTGGCAGTGAGTCAGGGATATGCCAAAGAGAAAATGGGGTTGTTCCCCTCAGGATTAAATTACCAATCCGACACATTCTTAAAATACCTTTCAAAAACAAAGATTGAGCGTCAGGAGCGTTTCCGGGCGGAAGCGGTTCGGGAGGAAATCGAGATGCTCAGTTCAGGTGGCGAGCTGGACGATAAGACGATCTTGAGTTTTACGATTAATTTCGAGCCCAACCAGACTGAATTCAGCGCGGTACAGTATGGCGCCGAATTCCAACGAGTCATCGAAACCTCACAACGATTTGGCAATGCAGTGGTCGCAATACGCGGCCATTCCGACCCAACCAAGACGCTACTCGACCTGGTTAAAGCAGGACTGCAAAAAGGTGTAATGAAGCGATCTGGCTCACGTGGCAACTATTCCTACGCTTTAAAGGGTCGCCCCTTGGATCTGGAAGCAACCAAAAATCTGGCCAAGCTGATTGAATCAGGTGCATTTGATGGAGCGCAGGAGTTTAATCCAAGGGAAACGATGCAGGCTGCCCTCAACCTCTCCAAACAACGCGCCGAACAAGTTCTGGGTGCAGTGAGCAAGTATGCTTCTGACAAAGGGGTCAAAATGGACGCAAGCCAGATTCAACCAGTTGGGGTTGGCATCCGCGAACCCTTTATCGCCAAACCTTCGAATCTCAAAGAAGCCAAACAAAACATGCGTGTTGAGTTTAGAATTATCCGAGTTCCCGCAGAAGCAACCAATGCGTCTGATTTCGATTTTTAATCGGAATGCATTCGTTTTAAAACTGGGATTTCAGGAAGAAAACCACCTGAAGCAACACCCTTGTGTTGCTTGTTCATGAAACTGAATCAGGCCAAATCAAAACCCAAAACTTTATGAAAAAGATTGTAATGAGCCCTTTGCTGGCAGGAGCCGCCTTGACATTCATGTTGTGTGCTTTTTCCAGTGCGCTGGGGCAATCGTCGATTGATCAAGTCGTCATTGTGTTGGATGCATCGGGATCGATGAAACAAAACATGCCCGGCAGCAGCCAAAATAAAATGGATGCCGCCAAAGAGGCATTGATCGAAGTATTGGGCAATATTCCTCAGTCCACCCATGTAGGACTCGTTGTCTTCAGCGCCGCCGACATCAGTGATCCTTGGGTATTCCCACTCGGGCAAAGAGACGACAGCACTTTATTGCCTGCGATTAGATCCATTCAACCCAGCCGTGGCACACCTCTCGGTGAATACATAAAAATTGGAGCAGATCGATTGCTCGAGGAAAGGAAAACCCAGTTCGGCTATGGAACATATCGTCTATTGATCGTGACAGATGGTGAAGCCAATGATCGAGATCTTGTGGAAGCGCATACCCCGGAGGTATTGTCCCGCGGATTGAGGGTTGATGTCATTGGTGTGGCCATGAAACAGGATCATACACTGGCAACGCAAGTGCATACTTATCGCAGGGCAAATGATTCAAGCACACTCAAACAAGCCATTGCCGAAGTATTCGCAGAAGTTGGAAGTCAGCAGGGAAATCTTGCTGACGAGGATGCGTTTGACATACTCAAGCCATTGCCTGTTGAGTTTGCTTCCACTGCCATTGCCTCGTTGTCGAATTCGGGCAACGAACCCATTGGCTCGGCNCCAACGCCATACCGNACCCCTGAAAGTCAAACGATTCAAAGCAATACCCCAACAAAATCAGGGAGTGAATCGAACTATATACCAATCGTATTTGTAGGCTTCGTTGTATTGCTTGTTGTTGTGAAAGCACTTATTAAAAAATGATGAGCGAACGAAAGTCAAAAGGATGCCTGATCGCAACGGTAGCTTGGTGTTTCATCTTTTTCATATTGGCCATCGCCTACAAATTCCTCGTACACCCATATTTCACCAATAAACTGACTGAGGACACGGGCTCAAGCAGTCGTTACGAACACGAAATTAATATCGCCGCCGATTCTTTCAGTGGCTATGCGGTCTTGAGGTCCCCTTTCCTTGTAAAATGGCTCTCCGACAAACAGATCAAGCTCAATGTCATTGACGATGGCGCTGATTATTCAGACCGTCTCAAAGGTCTGGAAGAACGCAAAACTCAGCTGGCAGTCTTTACGATCGATTCGTATTTGAATGCCGGCACTCGCAGCGGATCCTTTCCCGGGTCGATCATTTTGGTATTGGACGAGACTCAGGGTGGTGATGCACTCGTTGCGCATGAGTCCGCCTTCAAATCCATACAAGACCTCAATCAGCCATCGACTCGCCTTGTCTTGACACCAGACTCACCAAGCGAATTCCTTGCGCGCGTCATTCTGGCTCATTTCAGTCTTCCCAATTTGTCAGACAAATGGTTGAGCGCAGAAGAAGGTTCTTCCAATGTACTCAAAGACCTCAAGCGTTCGAACCCCAGCGACAAAAAAGCTTTCATCATGTGGGAACCACATGTTGCCAAAGCATTGAAAGAATCAGGCTACAAGGTGCTGCTGGACAGTTCACAGTTGAAGGGGTACATCGTGGATGTACTCGTGGCTGAACGTTCATTTTTAAAAGACAACCCCTCACTGATCGAAACAATCACAGAGGGCTACTTCCGGGCGTTATTCCATTATCAGAATAAAACGGATGGCATCCAGAAATTGATCACACAGGATGCCAATCTGCTGGATTCGGAAAACCTCGACTCGCAGTTGGCAAATGCGGTGGCCGATGGGATTCAATGGAAAAACACAGTCGACAACTACGCTCATTTTGGAATTGGACAGCAATCGACTGTGATGTCTCAAACCTACCTTGAGGACATAATCGGAAATATTATGAGCGTTTTGATAAAGACAAAAAGCATTCCTTCCGACCCACTGAACGGGCAATACCACACCCTCTATTACGATCAGGTCATGAGGAGTCTTCAATCCAGCCAATTTCACCCCGGACAGGATCTCAACCTGATCAAAGACCTTCAAGCAAAAGTGGAAACCTCTGGAAGCAGCAAGGCAATCGCCGCGACTCCATTAAATGATAAGCAATGGGAAAGTCTAATGCCGGTCGGGGAACTTCAGGTAAATGCAATCGGCTTTGTCAGGGGGTCGTCCAATGTCAGCCGCTCCAGTCAACGTGAAATTGCAACTCTGGCTAAGCGTCTTCAATCATTTCCCAATTTTTATTTGGAAGTGACCGGACAGACGAGAGCCGAGGGAAACGCCGACGCGAACAAGCAACTCGCGAAAGCAAGGGCCGCAGCCGTGGCGAGTTTATTGGAAAAAAACGGAATTCCTGATTGGCGTATCCGAACAAAAGCAGCCCCTTCGGGCAATCAAAACGGACAATTCCAATCCGTTATTTTCAGTGTTGGCCAGCAACCTTATTGAAGATGACAGCTACTTCTCTCAATCATAAATCTTTACATTGGAGGTTTCCTGGAGGTAACAGCTGGTTCTTCCCATGCTTNAGAGAATATGCTAGATTAAGNCAGCGAATGAGCGGGAAAAGACCCAAAATCAATACTCAGAAGCCTAAAGACTCGGCAAAAGATGATGTCCAAAAGCGCGTCTTGATGCGACTGGCTGCCAGCCCTATCGTCCTGGCACCTGCGATGATCGGATTCATGGGTATGATCTCAGCATGGGCATTTAATTTTAAAAACACCAGTTTGTTTCTTTTCGGAGGTATCGCCGGCATGCTTATCGGAGCGGGAGCTTTTGTATCCAAACTGCTCCTTGCCGGCAAATCCACGGCACAAAAAATCCTGACAGAAATTGAACACGAGCAAAACCTCGCGCATCAGGAAGAATTGGATCACCTGGAGCAAGTCCTGGTTCAATCGGATCAAGATCCAAGACCGGAGGAAGCATTGCGAGATTTAAGAGCCTTGGTAGACAATTTTGAAAGGCTGGAAAAAAATGCGCCCTCCGCTCAGTGGTCCATCATGGTGGATGTGAGATTGCAGGTCGAATCTCTGTTTTCGCATAGTGTGCGTCTGTTGGAACAAACCCATCATTTATGGGAAACAGCAGAAAAACTCAGCTCTGATGCAGCCAAGCAACCCGTGCTCGAACAGCGCGACCAAATTATCCATGAAATACAATGTTGTGTGAAACAATTGAGTCATTCGCTTGTTTCATTACAAAAACTTGGCCATGTCGAAGCCTCAACCACCGATTTACAAAAAATGAGACAGGAATTGGATGCCAGTCTGGAAGTGGCAAGTAAGGTGGAAGCAAGAATCAAGGACTGGAGTTTAGGTCCTGAGAAGGATTTACCCGGAAATATCTGAGTTTAATAACAATATAAAGTAAGATTATGTTCAAAGCAGTCACAAGATGGTTCAAAGCGGTTGGATACTTGTTAACCGGTCAGATTGATGCAGCGCGCAGAGTGATCGATACAAACCCTCATGTTATCAAGGCTAAATACGATGAGATCGTCAAAGACAAGATTGCGCGTATTCATCAATACAAGCAGGCAGTCGCAGGTCTCATCGCACAAGAGGAAAAGAAACTGGCCAAAATCAAACATTTGACGAACGAAGTCGCCAATCTGGAGAGACTCAAATCAGGTGCATTGGCCAAAGCGAAGCAAACCGTCCAGCGGCTCAAAGATTCGGGTAAACCGGAAGATGAAATTCATTCAAATGAGGATTACAAACGCTGTCTGACAGCATTCAACGATTTCTCATCCACTCTGGGCGAAAAACAGGAACGCATCATCGAACTTGAGCAGGATGTCAGTGAGTATCACAAGAACATCAGTGATCACAAAGTCCAGCTTCAGCAATTATTGAGAGAAGTTGACAAGGTTAAATCCGAAGCCGCCGATACCGTGGCTGATGTGATCACTGCCAAACAGGAAAATGAGCTGGCTGAAACCTTGACAGGTATTGCGCAGGATGGAACGGCGGAAGAACTCCAGAATCTAAGAAACATGCGCCAGGAATTGCGGGCAGAAGCCAAGATCACCAAGGAGCTTGCAGGAACCGATACTAAAGCTCAGGAAGCCGAGTTTCTTGAATTCGCTCGCCAAAACCAATCAAACACAGAATTTGATGCATTGATCGGGCTGGCCTCAGAAACTGAAAATAAATCGAAATCCTCTGGGGGCAGTGAAAAGAAAGATACCTCTCTGCCAGAGTAAGGTCACCTCACAACTCCCTAAACAAGAATTATTTGAAAGATCGAACATGAAAAAAGACATACTTAAACATTTACAGTTATTTTCCGCTCTATGCCTGACCATTGGATTGTCAGGTTGCGGCAACCAGCAAACAACATCTGATTCCAGCGAAGAAGCCGGTACTCCTTCATCCGAGAATGAAACTGTTTCCAAGAAAGAATCGGGGCTCCCTACTTTCTCTCTGGCCTGGAGCGAATATCCCTCATGGAGCATCTTCGGTGTCGCTCATGTGGATGGATTCATCAATGGCAAAGAAGGAGAACTCGGACCCATTGAAGAGAAATGGAAAGTGGATATTGTATTGCGTGAAGCGGATTACGACACTTGCATCACAATGTATGGCGCAGGCCAGGTCGATGCAGCCTGTCTCACTAACATGGATTCACTCAATCCTTCCATCGGACGACGCTCGACAATGATCCTACCAACTTCGACGAGTCATGGAGCCGATGCCTGTATCGTGGTTGACTCGGTCAATTCAATTGAAGATTTGAAGGGTAAAAAAGTTTACGGACTGGAAAAAAGTGTTTCCGAATACTGTTTCGTCCGCAGCCTTGAAAATGCAGGCCATAAAGAGAAGGATTTTTCCTTCAGCAATATGGACCCAAGCGCCGCTTCAGCTGCAATGCAGCAGAAACAGGCCGACGTCGAAGCCATCATGGTCTGGAATCCATTTGTATTGGAAACCCTTTCAAAACGTTCCGATGTGAAAGTGTTGTTTGACTCGACGGGAATCCCAGCAGAAATCATCGACTCTGTCATCATGGCGCAAGATTCATTAAATAAAGAGGGTGGAGAGGCATTTGCGTCTGCCATTGCCGAGACTTTTTACACTGTCGCTGCACGCATGAATCAACCCGAGACGCGCGATGCCACTCTGACTGCTTTGGGTGAAAAATTCTCTGGCCTCGATTTAGCCGCGATGAACAATGTGGTGCGCCAAACCAAGTTTCTGACCAGCCCGGGCGAGGCCATTGCGCTGTTCAATGGACAGGAACTACCTCAGATCATGGACCGAGTCGTTTCCTTCTGCGTCGACCATGAAATCACAGGACGCGCACCCATCCTGAGCTATGGTAAAACTAAGAAGGATAACAAAGCTGAATTACGTTTTGACCCTTCTTATATACAAAATTCNAGTTCTCAATAGTGCTTACTNATTTCAAAAGAGAGGCAGGAAACCCCCTGCCTCTCTTTTTTATTTATATCTGCACAACTACTTTCTCGAATTGCGTCAATGAGGAGCTTGACGACGGTCCTTTTCGATCAAAGTGCGGCTATAAATTTCGCCTGGATCAGCCGGCTCGTGAGCCACCTTTGCACATTCAATGAGACGGCTCAACATGGGTAATTCCACCAGAGCCAAATTGCCTTTCTCCTCAGTGTCCTTTGAAAGATCGTAGAGCTCCCAGTCTCCCTTTCGGCCTTTATAAGCTTTCCATTGGTTCATGCGCACGGCTGTTTGCCCCAGGTATTCCCAATAAAAGTATTTGTGTTGTTGCTGACGTCCCCTCCCAAGCAGAGAAGGCAAGAAGGATACACCATCGGTCTTGGGGCAATCCGAATGCGTCAATGCTGCCAGGGTAGGCATCACATCTGGAAAATAAAGTAAATGGTCCGAGTTGGAATCTGCTTTAATTTTACCTGGCCAACGAACTAGAAATGGAACTTTCAAACCACCTTCGTACAATGAACCTTTACCAGCCCGAAAACGCTCGCCAGTGAGAGGGTTAAGATTAGGACCAAAGAATCCATGCGGATGTTCATCATCCTTGAAATAATCCTGACCTCCATTGTCTCCAGATAAAAAGAAAACCGTGGTGTCATCGATCTTTAATTGCTTCAGGAGCGTGAGGATTTCGCCAACCTGCCGATCCACCATGTGCAGGAAAGCAGCATACACTTTGGCGTCATCCTCAGTTTTTTGCCCTGCGGTCCAAGTTTTATTTTTGAACAAATGCCAGGAAGGGTCGTCCGCATCAATGCCCCATAAACCGTGTGGAGGCGTCCAGGGAAGATAGCAGAAAAACGGCTTATCCTTATTGCGTTTGATGAACTGAACAGACTGATTGAAGATCTCGTCCTGAGCATGGGTTTCCCCATCATAAAAAGTGGTTCCAGGATTTCCTTCAAGGGGCACTTCCTCACTGTTGTGGATCAAATATTGCGGATAAAAGGTATGGGCATGCACCTGATCATAGTATCCGAAAAAATGGTCAAACCCATGTTTCTCAGGAACGCCGGACGTTCCACGCCCTCCAATCCCCCACTTACCAAAACCACCGGTCGCATACCCTTGATTTTTAAGCATGCTGGCCAGTGTGGGTTCCTCTTTTCTAATGGGGGCAAAACCGTTATTGACTCGCATGGATGTATGGCCCGAATGCAAGCCTGTCAAAAGGGTGCATCGCGTAGGCCCACAGACAGGTGCACCTGCCATGGCATTATTAAATCGCATTCCCTCACCGGCAAATTGATCAATATTGGGTGTGAGTAACACCTTGTGGCCCATGTGCCCGGATTCAAAATAACCCCATTCATCCAACATGAGGTAAATAATATTCGGTTGATCCTTTTCTTGAGCTGAGAGGTCAGTGATGAGCAACAAGGCGAGTCCGACCTGCCCCAGGATAAACAGGTTTCGCGAAAACGGATTCATCATATTTCAATATTCATGATTTCTATTCGAATTTGCAACGAAACTTTGAATCATCAGGGCCTACACTTTCATTTTCCGGAAAAGCTCCAAAAATGAAGCTACCCACTACAAACNACCTCAGATTTTATCATCGCCAAATGGGTGATATTTTGTTTTGGTAGTTGTTATTATCTATGATACGCAGCCCTATTAAACCCGTCACAAAAATCCTGCTGAGCATCCTGTCCGTTGCCTTTCTCTTGATTGGATACTCCTGGCTTTCTGACCGACAACATCTCGAAAACCCCAATGACACGACTATACCGAGTTGGAGCCAGTTGGCAGAGGGGGTGGAAAGGTCCGTTAAATGGAATGAACGCACGGAGGATCGCTGGTTGACAGACGATGCCAAGGCAACTGTCATTCGACTTTTTTCCGGCTTGTGTATCGCCGTTCTCGGGTCCTGCATCCTTGGTATAGGGATGGGGTGCATGGCTCCCATAGAAGCATTTTTCCACCCTCCTCTGTCATTTTTTGCGAAGGTACCTGCGACGGCAGTCATTGCCGTCTTCATGGCATTGGTTGGACTCGGCATGGAGATGTATATCACAATGATTGTCTTCGGAATTCTTCCCTCCATGGCGATCAGCGTCTATCAGGCGGTCAAGGAGTTTCCGGAAGAATTGCAATACAAAGCCTATACGCTGGGGGCATCCCACATGGAAGTGATCTGGACAATCATCTTTCCTTACGTTCTTCCCAAGTTGATCGATTCTCTTCGACTGATGATAGGACCCGCGATGGTTTATCTCATAGCAGCTGAAATGCTGTTTGGGGATGTGGGGTTTGGCTATCGGATTCGCATCCAATCCAAATTACTCAACATGGGCGTAGTNTATCCATATCTNGTNCTNCTCGCTGGATTCGGNTTCACCATGGATTACCTNNTGAAAACCCTCCAGAGAAAAATTTCACCCTGGTTTGAGGAACAACATTAGGAATNNCNATGGAAACTGAAACANNNCCCAAGCTNTCCCTTGATTGCCNATCCGTTTCTCACTGGTTNGGAACTAAAAAGGTGCTTCATGATNTCAACCTTAGCATAGAGCGNGGTCAATTCGTCAGCCTGGTCGGCCCCAGTGGATGCGGTAAATCTACTTTACTGAGNGCNATCGTCGGAACGCANCTGCCTCGCAAGGGAGAAATCCTGACCCTTTCGCAAGATCCTGCTGATGCAGGGACCAAGGTAGGGGGCCCGGGGAGGGACCGCGGAATCGTTTATCAGCATTACTCTCTTTTCCCTTTTCTTACAGCCTTGGAGAATGTGGCATTGGGTTTGAAACTCGACGAAACCTCCATTGGTTTCCGGACCTTCCGGTGGGGCGCTTGGAGGAAGCTGAGAAAAAAACACCTCAGGCAAGCTGCCGATTTTCTTGATCGAGTCAAACTGGGTGATGCCATCCATCAATACCCGCATGAAATGTCTGGGGGAATGAGGCAGCGGGTTGCAATCGCTCAGGCCCTGGTGATGAAACCGGAAATCATCCTGCTGGACGAACCCTTCGGCGCATTGGATGAAGCAACACGGGAGGAACTTCAAAAAGCACTGCTATTGCTTTATGCCGAGAATCAGGAAGCAAAAAAAGCAGGCAAAGCACCGCCTTACACCCTGATCATTGTCACGCACGAACTAAATGAGGCCATCTATGTTGGAGATCGATTGATAGGTCTTTCTCAATACTGGGACTGGAAAACCGAAGGCCATACAGAGTTTCCCGGTGCATCCATTGTCTATGATCAGACCTCTCCAGTCTTCGAACCTAACGACATTCGTGAATTTGAAGTTTTTGAGGATCAAAGGAATGCCCTCCGAAATGAGGTATTCAATCCAAACCGCTGGGAGCCAAGAGTGTCCCATTTAAAATAATGCCACTTTGCCATGAGTTATTCTTCATCATCATTCCTGAAACAAGCCGGCAAAATCCTGAATTCAGGTCAGGCACGCACCTTATTGCTGACAGGCAATATCCACGACCTGTTCTTCAAAGAAGAAGATGAAGCCGAAGATTACGTCCCTCTGCTTCCTTTTCTGGTGCATCATTGGGATGTACCGAATTTCATCCTGATTATTCATGAACTCAACGGTCCCATTCGATTTCTTCATGAAGCACATGCGGAACTCATGAAGCGTGCATGGGTAGAATGGCGCACGGGTTCGAACNGCGAGGAGCTGGCTATTCAACGCATGCTGAACAAGGGGCGGGACATAAAAGACCTGCATGATATTGAGAATGAATTCGACCAGCACCTCCAGAAAGCTGTGGGTAACCCCACACTGGCGCTGGAGCTGCTCAGACAGATGTGCCTTTGCTCACGGTCCATCAGTAATGCTAGACCGCTGCTTGAACCCAATTTATTGATCCTGATAGAGGGGGCAGATTTATTATTGCCAGAATCCCCCATGGCACAACTCAACGATGTCGGTCGACAGCGCGTGGCAATCTGTCAGGACTGGTTCAGCGACCAGGGTTTCCTTAGATCTGAGGACTCCGTCATCATGCTGGCCGAATCCAGAAGTCAGATCCATCACCGCGTCGCAAATCTACCCTACCTGCTTGAAACCGAGATCCCGTCTCCTGACGAAGCCTCACGCAAGCATTTCATTTCGTGGTTCAACCGGCACTTGAACGAGAAAGAGGAACTGAAACTGTGGAGTACTCAGGCTCAACTTGCCACCTTGACCGCAGGCCTCTCGCTGCAAGCTCTATTTCAGCTTTTGAAAGGAGCAGCCCATGCAAGGGAAAAACTTCAACCTGCTGAAGTGGTCGCAAAGGTTGAGTCCTTTATTCAGAATCAACTGGGCGCTTCGGTAGTCGAATTCAAAAAGCCTGAACACCGGCTGAAGGACGTGGTCGGTTTCAAAAAGCTCAAACACTTTCTAGGTGAGGAGTTGATCCCGAGATTTGAAATCAAGGGATCGGCTGCTCTCCCCGGAGCTGCTGTCTGCGGACCAATAGGCAGTGGTAAAACATTTATCTTTGAGGCAGTGGCTGCAGAACTGGATATGGTGGTTCTGGTCTTGAAAAATCTTCGCAGCCAGTGGTTCGGTCAGACCGATGTCATTTTCGAACGCTTGAAGCGTGTGCTGGAAGCTCTTTCCAAAGTGCTGATCTTTGTTGATGAAGCCGACACTCAATTCGGCGCTATCGGTGCCAATGCTCATGAAACAGAAAGACGCTTAACCGGTAAAATTCAAGCGATGATGTCTGACCCGAAATTGAAAGGACAGGTTTTCTGGCTTTTGATCACAGCTCGAATTCATCTCCTCTCGCCGGATCTACGCCGCCCGGGTCGAGTTGGAGATTTAATCATTCCGGTCCTGGACCCGGACAAGGAAGATCAGCAGGCATTTATAAAGTGGATCGTAAAACCAGTCATTGAAGACTCACTCAGCAAGGAGGAGTCAGAGGAATTGATGGGTCTATTAAAAGGTCATTCACCTGCCGCCATGGCATCCCTACGGTCTGAATTAGTTGCCAAAAAAATGATGCACAAGGCCGATCATTTGACATTTAGCGCCATCCGAGAGGTGGTCCGGGATCACCTCCCAGCAGCCATTGAAACGACAAGACATTATCAGACACTTCAAGCTCTGGTCCATTGCAGCAGGCGCAGTCTCCTTCCCGATCCAAATATCAGCGATGATCAACGAGCAATGTGGGACGCGGAAATCAAGACTCTGGAAGCAAAAGGAATTCGATAACTTCGCGCAAACTGCTCTGCGCCGTACCTGCCACATGCAGGAAAACCAGGAACAAAGGGGACAAAAGAAACACTCAATCATTGTCGTTGCCATCGTCACTGCAGGCATAATGAATGAACCCTTACTTCAGGGAACGTCTCGCTACCCGAAAGTTTCGCCGAATTTCGGTTGGATATGCTGAGCCAATCTCCGTGTGAAGCCCCTTTTCCAGCAAGACAGTGGTCTCAAGGTTTTTCATGGGGTTGCGGACGTGGATGGGGTCACCGCTGTGAACACCTCAATATTGGCTACAAGAGAGGACATCCACCCTGCGGGTTTGTCCATTTTTTATTGAAAAGCCTTTTTGAGCATAGACCGTGGATGAAATTATCGAGAGGACATACCATGGAAGAAATCCGCGACTGGAGTCGCCTTCGACGACAAACTCGGGCCCTTCAATATCCCGTCCCACGGATTGCACTGCATGCCCAACATCATGGAAACGATTGCAGGATTGGGTTTTGCTTTGTTTGCAGGCCTCTATCACCTGCGGGATCAGTGAAACCGCATTAAAGAAAAAGATAGCGAAAGCCGGATCCATTTCTAAGAAGAACATTGAGCAATCGAACGATCGCAAATGAAATCAATCCAGATCAACAGCGTAAATTAACCCGTCGTAACCGATCAAATAAATCTGCCCATCCAGCCCCTCAGCAAAGGAAGCAGGAGGAGAAGGCGCGAGACCAACCTGCTTGGCACTGATTGTGCGACCTTTTTTTTGCCGGATAGCAAAGGTCCTTCGTGTCGTAAAATCCGCACACAAATAAGCACCATAGAACGGAGAATCCTCGCTACCACGATAGACATATCCACCAGTGATTGAATTCCCCAGGTGACGTGAGTAAACGAATACAGGCCAAGCGAAGTCACTGCCTTCAACTCGATATTGATTCGAAAATGGTTCAAAGCTCTCGAAGACGTTCCAGCCATGATTCTCCCCTTTTTTCACGATTACAGCTTCTTCGTATTTCCCCTGCCCCACATCTCCAACCCAAAGATCACCAGTGACTCTATCAAAGGAAAACCTCCAGGGTTCACGCAGCCCGGTCGCCCAGATTTCCTCTCGCACCTCATGGTCAACTGAGTCCACAAGTGGGTTGTCTTGCGGGATGCCATAGCGCCGTCCATTGCTGGGGTGATCTACATCGATTCGACACATTTTACCAAGTAATGAAGACAGACTCTGTGCGTATCCACTTGGATCTTCCTGCGGTCCACCATCGCCCATGGCAAAATAGAGATAGTTATCCAGACCAAACATCAATGTTCCACCATTGTGATTGTCTGCAGGTTGCTTGATAGCCAGAAGTTCTTTGGAAGGTTTTCCGGAATCACATGATCGATCCGCATGAGCTAAACGCTCTACAAGAACCGTCCAGCGCTGGCCCTTTCGAATGGTTTCATGCTTCAGGAAATATCGCCGGTTCCGGGTAAATTCAGGGTGAAATGCCAGACACATCAACCCTTCCCATGGGCCATCACTCACGGAGTCACTGTAATCACCAAAGGATTCTTTATTGTATGTACCATCCGGATTTAGAAACAACCTGAATGCCTTGCCTGTGCGATGCTCAAGAACAACGAACTGGTCTCGGGTGTTTGGCAGTTGAGACATCCATACCGGCTTATCGAACCGTAAGGAATCAGGAAATAATCTTGAAAATCGTAATGGAGTACTTGAGACCTCGATTTGAGTAAAAAAATTCGTATCCTTGAGATCATCAACGCTGTTTTTTGCATTATCTGCAGTGATGATCAGAAGCAGACGAAATAAAATGACTGAGACAAGTAAGGATCGAAATGCAGAGAAGCAAATGAATCCTGAAGTGCTCATTGAACAATTCAATCAGGGTTGCGGAGCGTGTAGCTGATCCTCCACCACCTCACCACACCAGCCCTTGATTTCCGTATCATTGAAGATTTTCCCGATTAAACGGCGCAACAATCCCTTGAGACTTGGATTATCCAGCTCTGCAATGGATCGAATGGCTTGCTCCTTGTAGGCCTCCAACAGTTTTTCGGATCGATCAATCGCTTTTAAATCTTCGCATAGAGATTCAATATCCTTGTGGGAAACTGTGCCGTTCAATTCACGTTTCCAAGCTGTTTCCAACATTTCTTTTGACTCATCTCTGGCCTTCTCGTAGGCGATGGCCATCGGAAGATTGGGTCTCATCTGTTCAAGATCGTTTGTATCTCCTCCCTCACCGTGATCGGAGAGATCATCCCGGATCTGATAAGCAATTCCCAATGCTTCACTGTAAGCGTGTATGGTATCCTTAACTTCTGCATGCACATCCACGCCTGCGAAAACAGCCCCCATCTGAAGCGCAACTTCAAATGCAGGTGCCGTTTTACTTCGAAAAATATCCAGCACCTCAACGGCTTTCATTGGCACCGGTGATCGCATCCAGCTGAGTTCTGCTCCCTGACCCCGGCAAAGTTGTCGGTGACCTTCGGAAGCGATTTGAAGCATGAGGTTTTTTTGTTCTGGAGATAGGCGGGTGTCAGCAATCAGCCGATAGCCTTCACCAATGAGTAAATCTCCTACATTCAGTGCAAGCGGAATTCCATGTGATGCATGGAGTGTCTGCTCGCCGTAACGCTTATCGTCATTGTCCTCAATATCATCATGAATCAATGAAGCTTTGTGGAAACATTCAACGGCCACACAGATTTTCCTGAGATCCTCGGACAAGCTTTCGTCTTTCGTATCGGTCATGGAATGAACGACTGATGCAGCCAGAAAGGGACGCCACCGTTTACCTGCCCGCATGAGCCATTCTCTCCCAAGCTGCTCCGTCTCCCCGTTTCCATTACCCATGATCAAATCCAATGAAGCAGGCGTAAAACAGAAATCAACTTCGTCGCGTAATCCTACGAGATCCAGCCGAAGGCTCCTGTCCTCACTGGTTAAATGAATGTAATCCCAGATCCAATCCAAATCGACGGTCGTGTCGATGCAATCATCCTGAAGCAGTGGAACGGCAACGCCGGGGACAGCAGCTGCTTCCATGTAAGGAAAGGCTCGCTCTAATACGCTGAGACAACTGACACCCACGATAGCCTCAATTTTACCCGTCTGAATCAAGGACATGACGATGGCTGAACCTTCAGCCACCAATACGGCATAGCCAAGACGCTCAGCCTCGTTTTGAAGATCCTGAATGGAGCACAGACCGCATTGCTTGCACAAAAGACCAAACTCATCAAATGGAGCCGGGCATTTGCTTTCAACCCGGAGACATTTAGGGAGAAGCAGCAACCTTCGTTCATAAGGAATGGCGGCCAGTGAATCCCGCCACATTTCATTGTTGATGAGCACCCCGATGTAATCGCGATATATTGGGTCACATCCCAGCATCTCCACCACTTTGTCAGCATGCACCTTGACATCGGCCATGGGCATCGGTGGCACTGGATTGTATTCAGCGACATAATTCCTGATATACTGAAGGAATCGGGTGCGCTCTTCTGGAGTTTGCGGGAGGTTTTCCTTGGGTGGACGGATTCTTTGCGCAGTGGCCATCTTAGGCAGCTTGAGCGGGGCAGTCCCGAGAGTTTTATTTACTGATTCCATGTTTTTTTCCGATCCGTTCCTAAAAATCAATCCTTCTCAATCAAATCCGGGTTGGCGTTCCCTTTGGAACTTCCCTTGTTGTGACCATCAACGTCGTGCAAGGGTTTCACATTTTGCATATTTTTGTAAGCGCCAAAATCAGAGTAAAAAAAGCGCTTGGCAAGACGATACATCCAGTGCTTCTCAGGGATTTCATCCCCTGGCAACCACTGACTGAACCTAGGTTTCATGGACTGTAACTCTTGAAGAGCTGTTTGCCGGATGGTCACATCCTTGGCTCCATTTCGCTCAATCAAGTTTTCAACCAGATCAGGTCGCTCCAGCATGATGCAACCGCGCGTTTCATTTGCAGTAGCTTCCCTGAAATCTTTGAGAAACTTGGACTCGGTCAAAGTCCGGTAAATACCACGCTCGTCATCAATAGACTCATTCGCAAACTGAATGATCGGGCAGGGCTCAATACCCCCCTTCGGATTCACATGATGACTGATACCTGTTGCCATGGGACACAACGCGTTGCCTTCATGGTCGTAGTAGGCATCCACAATTGCAATGGGTTTCTTGGCACGCATTTCGGTGATGAACCGTCTTGTTTCTACCAATTCTTCACGGGTGAGTCCCAAATCATCATGCATCATTGGACCGACCGGCCTGTAGGAGTGAAACCAGACATAGTGCACCCCACGATCGATCAGTTCATCCAACCAAGATTCTGTCAGCAAATCCTTGATGTTTGATTTGCAGACACTGGTCGCCACACCGGTCAGCAATTTATGGCGAATTGCAGTGTCCAGACCTTTCAGGGTCCGATTGAACACATTTTTCTTACCACGCCTCTGGTCACTGACCATTTCCCTGCCCTCGATACTGATAAGGGGTGTAGCATTCCCCAATTCACGCAGCTTTGAAGCGACTTTGTCAGTAATTAACTGACCATTGGTAAATATTTGAAAATAAGTGTTTGGCTGCTGCTCAAGTAAATCGAGCAGTTGCGGATGCATGAAAGGCTCTCCCCCAAGAATACCGAAGAAACTGTTGCCATGCGATTTGGCATCATTAATGAGGCGATGAAGCTGTTGTAGATCAATACTTTCTCGCGGCGCTTCAACATCGACCCAGCATCCCTGACAGCGTAAATTACAACTATTGAGAATGCTTAGGTAAAGGAATGGAGGGAAATAAATACCCTTTTTCGCGCGACGTTTGAAACGGTCGACCGACAACATGCCTTTGATTCCAAAAAGCCAGGCAAATTTCCACAAGGCTTTTGGATCGGCAGTGCGCAGGACGCGCATGGTCAATTCAGGTAACATCAAATCATATTCATTCCACGAAACGCCACAATCCGCAAATAAAATCCCCGGAAAGTCATACGAAGACAACGCCGAAATNCGTCAAGCTTCCCACCAATCATTATTTTTCTTGTAGCGCTGCCTTGGAGAATAACGTCTTGAGATCTTCAAGAAACAGATATCCGGCAGGAACCAGTATTAAAGAAATCGCTGTGGCAAACATGACCCCAAAGGCAAGGGAAATGGCCATGGGAATCAAAAATTGAGCTTGAACGCTCTTCTCCAGAATGAGCGGAACCAAGCCTACAAAGGTAGTGAGGGATGTCAGAAGAATAGGCCTGAACCTTGCCATACCAGCTTTTTTCACTGCTTCCAGAAGAGACAAACCTAGCTCACGTTGACGATTGATGTATACCACAAGCACCAGGTTGTCATTCACAACCACTCCCGATAAAGCCACAATCCCGAACATGGAAAGGATCGTTAGATCAAGCTGCATGATGATATGCCCCCATACAGCCCCTACCAGACCAAAGGGGATGGCTGACATCACAATGAGAGGTTGCAGATAAGATCTGAAAGGAATAGCCAACAAGGCGTAAATGATCACGAGCGCCAGGGGATAGCCTTCTAAGATGCCCATAATGGTATCTTGTTGCTCCCGACGCTCTCCTTCCCATGTATATGCCAGCTCTGGGAATTCTTCCATGAGCTGAGGTAGAAAATTGGCATCCAGATCATTGATGATCTCGGTTGTATTCCCTTTGGCTATATCAACATCTGCTGTGACATTGATAGCGCGCTTTCGATCGACCCGCTGGATGGTGGAGTAACCTCGCCCCCATTCCACATCGGCAACTTCTTCGTAGGGTATCTCCTTACCATCAGGCAGGCGAATCCTCATGGTTTCCAGATTACCAATTGAACGTCGCTGCGCTTCCGGGTAACGCACCATGACCCTGACCTCGTCGCGACCGCGCTGGATGCGTTGCGCCTCCTCTCCGTAAAAAGCCTGACGCACCTGCATGCCAAGATCTGATTGGGTAAGCCCTAAATTCTCGGCATCAGGTTTGATCTCCATCTTGATCTCACGCTTACCTTCCCTGAACGAATCAGAAATATCCTGAATCCCGGGGTAGGTAATCAAATGCTGCTTTAATCGAGCAGCCGCCTCCCTGAGACGATCAAAATCGCGCCCGGTAAATTGAACATTGACGGGTTCACCTGAGGAAAAAATAGATGCGGTAAAGGTCAACTCCTCAACCCCTGGGATATGGGGCGTATTGGTGCGCCACATGTTGGCAAGATCGTTACTGCTGAAACCTTCTCGTAACTCTGAGGCTGTCAACTCGACGTGTACTTCACCCAAATGAGGACTTGAAATGTCTGGGATAAACTTGCCAGCCCCTTCTTGCTGCATTTTGCTGTACGGCTGTATTCCAACCGAGGCAAGTACATGACGGAAAACGCTCCCCTCTTCTTCAGTTCTATCCTGATCGATTTCCTTCCGCATTTGAAGCACACTGCCCTCAAGTTTATTGATCGCATCTCGAGTAACGGAAGCAGGTGTCCCCTGTGGAAGTGTCAAAATAGCCGCCACATTGTCACCTTCAACCGGGGGAAAAAATTGAAATTTGACCCATCCCCCCATCATTAAACCAACAGTAATAAAAAATATGCCCACAGCGACACAAATCGAGAGGTAGCGCAATGCCAGAGCCCTCTCGAGGAAAGGGGCGTAATACAGATGAATAAAATTGTCCATCCTTGCTGCGAAAGCCGTTTGAAGGCAATGCCAAAGCCTCAGCAGACTCCATCGATTGTTTTTGCTTACACCTTCATCCGCAACTTTGACCCGGTGACTCAAGTGACATGGCAGTACCAGTAGCGATTCGATCAACGAGAAGAGGAGCGTCGGAATGACAACCATCGGTATCCCCCTCATTATTTTCCCGGTATTTCCCGACACCATGAGTAATGGCAAGAAGGCTGCCACCGTGGTAAGCACAGCAAAAATGACCGGCTTGCTGACCTCCTGCGCACCCAGGATCGAAGCCTCCAGGGCATGTTCATTTTTTTCCTGATGCGCGTGAATGTTTTCGCTGACCACAATCGCATCATCGACAACAATACCAAGGACCAATATGAAGGCGAAGAGAGAGAGAAGGTTAATGCTCACATCCATGATCGGCATCACCCATAAAGTCCCCAAAAATGAGACAAATAATCCAAAACTAACCCAACCAGCCAGGCCCAGCCGCAAAAACAACGCCAGCGTGATAAAAACCAGAGTCAGTCCGTACAAGCCATTTTTAACCAGCAGGTCCTGACGGCTGCGAAGGTAGGAAGCATCATCCTGCCAGGTGGTCATCAGAACGCCGGGAGGTAAAAGCTTTTTGTTTGTCGTCACGTATCCCTGCACTCGCGCCGATATTTCCAGCGCATTCTGATCTCCCACACGGTAGACCTGTACCATCGCGGAGGGCATGCCATCAAAAGTCGCCTCCTGATCGGTTTCCATGAATCCATCCACCACATTCGCTACATCCCTCAGCAATAAACGCGTACCATCAGGCCTGGTGAGAAGCACGATTTTCTCAAAATCTGCTCCTCGGTAGGATTGCCCTTTGGTTCTCAATAGGATTTCGCCACCATCCGTTTTGACAACTCCCCCGGGCATATCCAATGAGGAAAGCCGAACCGCATCCGCCACCATGCCAAAGCTGATCCCGTACTTTAGTAGTGAATTTTCAGAGACTTCGATTGCAATTTCGTAGGGACGCACATTGGCTAGCTTCACCTGAGTGATGCCGGGAATGGCAGCAAGATCATCACGCACACGTTCCCCGATTCGCTTCAAGGTAAACTCGTCAAGATCACCAGCAATGGCCACATTAATGACCTGTTTTTCGACAAACACTTCTTCAATCAAAGGCTTTTCTGCGAGTTCAGGAAAAGTATCTATGGCGTCGACTGCAGCCTTGATTTCATCCAGAGCCTCCGACATGTCCGTCCCTGGCAGCAGTTCTGCCATGACTGTCCCCAGGCCTTCAGCAGCGGTAGAAGTGATTTTCTTGATGCCCTCTATGCTTTCAATTGATTCTTCAACCTTGATGCAGACACCCTCTTCCACCTCAGCGGGAGCAGCCCCTAGATATTCCACCTTCACCGAGATCATGTCGGTGCTCACCGTTGGAAACACTTCACGCTTGGCCGAACTCAGCCCAGTGAAGCCAGCGACAACTATACCTAAGACGAGGAGGTTGGCAGCAACGCTGTTGCGGGCAAACCAATGAATGATTCCGTTCATGGCTGCTCCTCATTCATGGGTTCAAGGGGTTTGACCTGACTGCCTTCTTTGGGGATTTCAATCCGTGAGATACAAACACGGTCTCCTTCATTGAGGCCAGACTCTATCAGCGCATCACTTGCTTCGTAACGGACAATGGAAACGTCCCTGAAAGTGATACGATCGGACTCATCCAGCACAATCACCTGCCCTCCCTCGATTAAGGCGGCCCTTGGCAAAGAAAAAGTTTTGGGGAGAAGCCGCCCGTGTATGTCAGCTTTGACGAACATCCCTACCGACAATGGAGATTTCGCCATTGTGGAGGTGGCATTCACTCCGTAAGGATCGGTCACCTCTGCAATCAGCGAAATCATTCGTGATCTTGGATCAATTTCTCCGGAGGTTCGATGAATATACCCTGTCCACTGCCGCTTTTGGCCGGCGTATTCTGCCTCCAGATCGACCCGCACGGGATTTGAAGACCCCGTTAATTGAATAGAACTCAGCGAAGGATCCAGAAAAGCAAGCTCACTGACTGGAATAGGTAATTTAACCTCTACTCGACTCACATCAAAGACCCGTGCCAATTCCTGTCCACGGCGTACAAATTGTCCTGCATCGGCCATTTTACTCACAACACGACCGGCAAATGGAGCCCTCACCAATGTGCGTTTCAGATCCTTTTCGGCTTTGACCAGAGATGCCTCTGCCGATGCCATCCCCATTCTGGCCCCTGCGAGTTGAGGTTCTCTGAAAAGCAAAGGTGAAGGATCCCCCAACTGCAGGGATTCCATTTCTTTCCAATCCTCTTGAGCAAGCCGTGCTTCCGCCTCGACGGTTTCCATTTGGATACTGGCGTTTGCCAGTTGCGCGCGCGCTTGAGCCAGAGCCGCCTTGTAATCGGTATCATCAATCCTCAGCAATACCTCCCCTTTCTGAAAGACACCACCTTCTCGAAATGCATGTGAAACTTCTGTCACCACACCGTCCAGTTCCGAGATGAGCGGAATGCGCGTTGAAGCAACAACGGTTCCCTGACTCTTCACCATCAGTTTTTTGGGAATTAATTGGACGACGTTCGCCTCCACAAAGGGAGTGTAAGGCTCCATCTTTACGGGCTGCACCTGCCGTCCAAATTTAGTCAGAAGGACAGTCAAAAAACCGCATACGAGGAGCACCAGGATCGGAAGCAATATAGATTTGCGCTTCATGAAAAAATTCAATTGGGAGATAAATTAAGATTTGGATCAGAGATGGATGCAGCGGACTGATATTTCGTGGACTGGAAAGCGCCGCCAAGGGCCAGCATCAGATCAATGCGATTAGCATAGAGGAGTCGCCGCACCTCGATTAGTTGGGTTGCATCATTCAATTGCCGCCGTTGAGATTCCAGCACGGTAAAGAGGTCAGCGAGGCCGCTTTCATATCGATCCTCCGCAAGTGCCAGGGCTGCTCGAGACTGTTCGGCAGCTTTTCGCAAGTGATCGTGTCGCTTTCTCAGCCAATGATCGGTCTGCAATCCTGTTTCGACTTCATTGAACGCACGCAAGAGGCTGGAATGGTAATCCGAGAGTGCCTGCTGAACATTCGCCTTGGAAAAATCAATACCAGCCATAAGGCGCCCCCCTTGGAAAAGAGGTTGAGTGAGGTTTCCCGCAACACTCCAGACTGTGAAATCGGTATTCAACAGATCCTTCATTCCCGGTGTACTCGTTCCGCTGGAGCTGGTCAAACTGAGGCGTGGAAAAAGCGCTTTTCTCGCAGCCCACAGGCGGTGATCCGCTGCCTTCAAGCGCCACTGTGCGGCGAGTAAATCGGGCCGGCGTTGAAGCAATTCAGAGGGAAGACCTGCAGGAACAGGCTCGTTGGGAAAGGGTAATGCCGATACGTTATTGAGCTTGCCATCTGGGTATTGACCAATCAAAACTTGCAGCAACCTGACGCTCGCTTCCTTTTGTTCCTGCCGCTGCTGCAACAAGGCCTGAGCAGCCTCACTACTGTTGAGCGCCAGGCGATATTCCAAAGACGGACTCAAGCCTTGCAGAAATCTCTCGCGAATTCGATCAGATGTTGTTTGAAAATTATTCGAGGTTTCGACGGAAAGTTCCAACTGACTTTGCGCCGAGGAAGCCTGAGCCCAGGTCTTGGCGACCTGCGCGGCAAGCGATAGCTGGTAATAGATGAAGTCGTTTTCGGCGGAAATATATTCTGCTTTGGCCGCATTCTTTCCACGACGAAGGCGCCCCCAGATATCAAGCTCCCAGGATGCATTCATATTGAACCCGAATGATTTGAACCGTGCAGTCAGCACATCATTCTCCGCACCCGGAATCGGGAGCCCGATGAAGTTTTGCTGAGTCTGGTTTCCAAGAAGGCCAAATCCAATGTTAGGAAATAAATCGGCTCGCGCAATACGGGCATTGGCGGCCGCTAATTGCACTCTCGCGGCCATCGATCGCAGATCCGGATTACGCTCGAGAGCCGTTGCAATCAGCAGATCGAGTTCATCGGTTTTTAATTCAGAAAAAGCAAGCAGACGGTCGTCGATTGGGGCAGAATTCATTCCCCACTGGCCAGGGGGTGTTACGGGTGAAGCATTCGGGTCGATATCTTTTCCAGACCGGCAACCTGTGAATACAAGGATTAAAATGATACTATGGAGGATGCTGCCCCAACTCATTCAACATCCTCTCGCTTGGTGGCCACACATTGTGCCCTCAGCCCTCCGGCGACAAAAACAATCAATTGATCACAGGTCTCTTCAAAAAATTGGGGNTTGCAAATGCCCCCAGAAAGAAGTCTGGGCCTTTCCTGATCACACAAAGTGTGACACATCGCTCCCATCATGAAGTGAATACGCCAGAAAAAATCAACATCAGGCAGATCGGGAAGAACCGAGCGAAGTGCCGCACTGAAACGTTCAAAAACTTCTTGAAAACGGGCTTTTAAATACAGTTGAAGAGAATGAGAGGGTTCCGAGAACAAACGCCCTATCAAACGGGCAATGTTACTGTGGCTGTCACCCCCAAACCCGGTCATTTTCAAAGCGGGCTCGAATAGCGCGCGCAGTATGTCTTCCAATTGCAGATTCCGGTCCGCGCAGGAAAGTTCCAGAGCATTCAACAGATCCAGCCTCTCCTGGTTGATCGGGCTCAGTCGTCTTTCCAAAACGGCTTTAACCAGTGCGTCTTTAGAACCGAAATGATAATGGATGGCTGCGATGTTGACATTCGCCATCGAAGTCACCGAGCGCAACGAAGCCCCTTCAAACCCTTGTTCCACGAAAAGTGTCTCAGCAGCATCAAGGATGGCTGTTTTGGTATCGGTATCGCTCATTAAATTCAATCAAACGTTCGTTTTAAACGTTTATTTGCGCAAGCCATTTGTCAACGGGAATTTCATTTAAAAATGACTACGAAAAAAAGGCTGGGCAACAATGGATTATTTGATGCATTCATTTTCTCGGGCATGGCCTTTGTTTGCGGGGGGAAGTGGATCCATCAACTTGATGTTTTCTCAATCACTGACCTGAAGCGCGCAAAGCCAATGACTAAAGCGATGAGACCTTGACAGTACTAGCAAGGCATTTGACGGAGAGTATCATCTGCTTAGAAACAATGTTTTGGTTGCCAACGGGAACCAGACCGGAAAACCTCATGCTGAAATGTTCCATTTACGGAAACTTCGAAAGTAAATGAGCCAGACTGTCACACATTAAGGCACACTTCANCGCGACACAGTGTCCCTAAACGTACCTCACAGCGAGCANAATCCTCACATAAATNTCCCTTAATTNCTCTACNCGTATTACTTAGGGCTTTTTTCCAAGATGGCATCTTTAGTGCTTTCTGGTNGTTAAGAAACAGAAAGAATTTAGCATGGCAAAAGTATTAGGCATAGATCTCGGCACCACGAACTCCTGCATGTGCGTCATGGATGGCGGCGACCCACTGGTTCTCGAAAACTCAGAGGGCAAGCGCACGACACCTTCCGTTGTGGCATTTACCAAGTCTGGCGAACGACTGGTAGGCGATGCTGCAAAACGTCAGGCAGTGACAAATTCAAAAAACACGGTCTACTCGATCAAGCGCTTCATGGGACGCAAATTTGATGAAGTNCAAGAAGAACTCAAACGTGTCCCTTACAATGTAGTCAAGGCAGCCAATGGTGACGTCGCTGTAGAGGTTGAGCAGGAAGGGGAAACCAAACAATTCAGTCCCCCTGAAGTTTCTGCAATGATCCTTTCAAAACTCAAGTCAGACGCCGAAAGTCGACTGGGTGAAAAAATCACTCAGGCGGTAATCACCGTCCCTGCCTATTTCAACGACACACAACGTCAAGCCACCAAAGATGCAGGAAAGATCGCAGGTCTGGAAGTCCTGCGNATCATCAACGAACCGACCGCTGCGTCCCTTGCTTATGGATTGGACAAGAAAAGTGACGAAAAAATCGCTGTTTACGATCTCGGTGGTGGCACTTTCGATATCTCTGTACTTGAAATAGGGGATGGTGTATTCGAAGTCAAGGCAACCAATGGTGACACTCACCTTGGTGGCGATGACTGGGACAACACCCTCATGGACTGGATCCTTGATACATTCAAAGCGGATTCAGGTATCGACCTGCGCGGTCAGTCCGACGCCCTGCAGCGCATCAAGGAGGAAGCTGAAAAGGCCAAAATCGCTCTTTCAAGTTCTCAGGAATACGAAATCAACCTGCCTTTTGTGACAGCAGATGCTTCCGGTCCCAAACACATCAGCCTCAAGTTGACACGCTCGAAGCTTGAGCAATTGTGCGATTCATTGTTCGAGCGCACGATTCAACCCACTAAATCCTGTCTGGAAGACGCAGGGCTAAGCACCAGCGAAGTCAACGAACTTGTTCTGGTAGGTGGCATGACGCGCATGCCCAAGGTGGTTGAGACCGCGCACAGCATGGTCAACAAGAAGCCGCATCAAGGAGTCAATCCAGATGAGGTGGTTGCCATCGGCGCAGCGATTCAAGGTGGAGTGCTCAAAGGAGATGTGAAGGACGTGCTCCTTCTGGACGTGACTCCCCTGTCCCTGGGGATCGAGACCCTTGGGGGTGTATTCACCCGATTGATCGAGCGAAACACGACCATCCCCTCACGCAAGTCAGAGATATTTTCGACGGCTGCTGATAATCAACCTGGCGTGGAAGTACATGTCCTGCAGGGTGAGCGTCAGTTTGCAAAAGACAACAAATCTGTAGGTCGCTTTCAGCTGACAGACATCCCACCGGCCCCTCGAGGAACGCCTCAAATCGAAGTTACCTTCGATATTGATGCGAACGGGATATTGAATGTCAGTGCCAAGGACCTCGGCACCGGCAAGGAGCAGAAGATCACCATCACAGCCAGCAGCGGCTTGTCACAGGAAGAAGTGGATAAAATGAAAGCCGATGCGGAAGCCAATGCTGACGATGACCGTAAAAGGCGTGAGGCTGTTGAAACACGCAACAAAGCCGATAACTCAGTTTATCAGTCAGAAAAATTCCTGTCAGAAAACGGCGACAAGGTCTCCGCAGANCACAAGCAGGAACTGGAGGATGGTGTCAAATCTGTTCAGGAAGCCCTCAAGGGTGATGACGATGAGACCATCAAAACAACTTCAGAAAAGTTGAATGAAATCTGGCAGAAAGTTTCAGGCGAGCTATATCAGCAGGCAGCTGCTGCAGGAGGAGATGCACCACAACCCGAAGGTGCAGCACCTGGACCGGACGCCGGTGCAGAAGCCCCACAACAAGAGGGTGACGAAAAGGATGACGGACCGATCATTGATGCTGAAGTAGTTGACGAAAAGAAAGACTGATCACTCAGATAGGCTTTTTAAAAGATTTCCGGCGAGTGTCGGAGATTAAAATTCCCGCAAACAAAAACAAAACATAATAATAATATGGCACTAAAAGTAAAACCTCTCGGCGACCGCGTTCTCGTGGCAGCAGTGGAAGAGCAAGAAGTGAAACAGGGTGGAATCATCATCCCTGACTCCGCTAAGGAAAAACCAACCGAAGCCAAAGTTGTTGCTTTGGGATCCGGCAAATCAAGCGACGACGGCAGCAAAGTTGCTTTTGAAGTCAAAGTTGGCGATAAAGTACTTATCAGTAAATACGGTGGAACTGAAATCAAAGTGGACGGTAATGAATATAAGATCCTCAACTCGGATGATATTCTTGCCATTCTCGGTTGATCCGAAATTTAACGAATTCAATATAAAATAGTAGAAGGAAAATTTATATGGCAGCAAAACAACTCGTATTTGATGAAGAAGCAAGGCATGCACTACTGGCAGGTGTCGCCAAGCTTGCCAGGGCTGTGAAAGCCACACTCGGACCAAAAGGTCGCAACGTCGTATTGGACAAAAAATTCGGTTCTCCTACCGTCACCAAAGATGGTGTCACGGTTGCCAAAGAAATCGATTTGGAAGATCCATACNAAAACATGGGCGCACAGATGGTGCGTGAAGTTGCAAGCAAAACCAGTGATGCAGCAGGTGACGGAACNACCACNGCAACCGTNCTGGCTGAAGCTNTTTACCGTGAAGGTTTGAAATANGTCACCTCTGGNGCCAANCCAATCGGCATNCAGCGAGGCATCAACAAAGCTGTTGANTCAGCTGTGGCNCAANTGGCNAANATCGCNAAGAAAGTCAAAGACAAGGACGANATCAAGCAAGTTGCAACCGTTTCCGCTAACTGGGACGCGACCATCGGCGAAATCATTGCCGACGCAATGGACAAAGTCGGTAAAGACGGAACCATCACTGTTGAAGAAGCAAAATCCATCGAAACCACTCTCGACGTGGTTGAAGGTATGCAGTTCGACAAAGGTTATCTCTCCCCTTACTTCGTGACCGACAGCGATTCCATGGAAACCCGCTTGAGCGATCCTTACATTCTGATCTACGAAAAGAAGGTCAGCAACTTGAAGGACCTGCTCCCGATTCTTGAAAAGGTAGCCAAGGTTGGCAAACCTCTCATGATCATTGCGGAAGACATCGAAGGCGAAGCCTTGGCAACTCTTGTTGTCAACAAACTCCGTGGCACTTTGAACATCTGTGCTGTTAAAGCTCCTGGTTTTGGTGATCGTCGCAAGGCTATGCTCGAAGACATCGCCATCTTGACCGGTGGACGCTGCATCACTGAAGACTTGGGTATCAAGTTGGAAAGCATTGCAATCGACGACTTGGGAAGCGCAAAATCCGTTGTTGTCGACAAGGAAAACACCACCATCGTTGAAGGTGCTGGTAAATCCTCTGACATCCAGGGCCGCGTAAACCAAATCCGCCGCCAGATCGAAGAAACCACCTCTGACTACGATCGCGAAAAATTGCAAGAGCGCCTGGCCAAATTGGCGGGTGGTGTTGCCGTGATCAACGTTGGAGCCGCAACTGAAACCGAGATGAAAGAAAAGAAAGCTCGTGTGGAAGACGCATTGCATGCGACCCGCGCAGCTGTCGAAGAAGGTATCGTTCCTGGTGGTGGCGTGGCATTGCTCCGCACACTTCCTGCCATTGAAAAATGTGAAGGTGCCAACGACGACGAAAACATCGGCATCAGCATCGTCAAACGTGCCGTTGAAGAACCATTGCGCGCATTGTCTGCCAATGCTGGCGAAGAAGGCTCACTGATCGTTCAGGAAGTCAAACGCGTCAAGGCAAACAACGGTTACAACGTTGCAACAGGTGAATACACCGACTTGGTTAAAGCGGGTGTTGTCGATCCCAAGAAAGTGACTCGCACCGCACTTCAAAATGCTGGTTCAATCGCTGGTCTGTTGTTGACCACCGAAGCGTTGATCACTGAGCTCCCTGAGAAAGAAGCTCCTGCACCTGCTGGTGGACATCACGGTCCCGACATGGGTGGCATGGGTGGTTACTGATCTTTCGGATTACAAATCACAAATCACTGCACGGAGGCCGACAGTTTTGTCGGCCTCTTTTTATTTTTTCAGCCATCGCAGGCGTAAGGAATTTCCAATGACCAATACATCAGAGAACCCCATTGCAGCCGCACATAACAAAGGACTCATAAAACCAAACATGGCGAGAGGAATGGCGGCGGCATTGTAGAAGAAAGCCCAAAACAAATTCTGCTTGATCGTCCTCAATGTGGACTTCGCCAAATTCAACGCCTCAGGAATGGCGTCGATGCCGGCCTTGAGTAAAACCATGTCGGATGCTTCACGGGCAATGTCACTGGCCCGTGAAACTGCGATCCCCAAATCAGCCTGTTCAAGAGCAGGTGCATCATTGATTCCGTCTCCAATAAAAGCAACTCGTTCCCCTCTATCCTGCAAATCCCGAATGATGGTCGCCTTTTGTTCTGGCTTCACTTCTGCATGGATGTGCGAGTCCTCGATTCCTAGCTCACTGGCAATGGCTGAAGCTGTTCGCTTATGATCTCCCGTGACCATGTGAATCGCCCAGCCTTTGGAGCGCAATCGCTCAAGGACTTTGAATGCCTTGGGTTTAATCAAATCTTTCAATGCAAGCAGCGCCATCAAATTTTGATTAACTGAAAACCCAACGACCGTTGCCCCCTGCTCCATCCATCGTTTTTGAAATGCATCAGACGCGCCAAGTGCAACTCCCTGACCCCTCAACCAGTTTAAAGAACCCAATCGAACAAGGTCATCCTGAGCCGATTCATCATCACTGGATCGTGAAGCTTGAACCCCCAAACCGGAATGTTCAGTCCAGTCATTCCAATCAATGTCTGCGCCTCCTTCGGCCCATTCCATGCTCGCAATGGCTCGGCTCAATGGATGATTGGATTTTGCGGACAGTGAAGCCGTCATTTTTTTCACGTGATCAAAATCAACTGATTCATTGAACGATTCAAAGGCGGCGACTTCGGGTTTCCCCTGGGTTAATGTCCCTGTTTTATCAAACGCCAGACAGGTAATGGTTCCACTTTTTTCCAATGCTTCACCATCTCGAATCAGAATACCGCGAGCAGCAGCGGCATTGGTTCCGGCCATGATGGCTGCAGGGGTGGCGAGTCCCATGGCACACGGACATGCAACAATCAAGACGGCAACACTGTGAAGAACGGCAGCAGCCAAAACCGATTCCGTCGCATGGGCTGACCAAAGCAGGGGTTGAATCAGTTCTGAAATATGCTGCATTCCGGATGGCCAGACAAACCAACCGAACAGAGTGATCAAGGCAAGCATGACAACCACAGGAACAAAGACCGAACTGACCTTGTCCCCAATACGCTGGATATTGGCGCGGCTGTTCTGTGCGTGCTCAACAACCTGAATAATCCTGGCGAGAGCGGTATCTTCCCCCAACCCAACGACGCGAACAAGAAGTCTTCCTTGACCGTTCTGGGTGGCGCCATAGACCTTTTTACCTGCGCTTTTCTCCACAGGCATGGATTCGCCTGTCAGCATGGATTCGTCTACGGAACTCTTGCCTTCAACAATATTCCCGTCCGCGGGTATCTGGTCTCCGGGACGAATCTCCATCAAATCGCCTTGATACAACTCAGACACATCGATCTCTTCAAAGGCTCCATTCGCTTCTTGCCTTCGGGCTCGCTGAGGTGCCAGTTGCATCAAGGATTTCAAAGTGCTGGAGGCCTTGGCACTGACTTTTGCCTCCATCCAATGCCCCAGACTGATGAGTGTCAGGATGCCTACTGTTTCCATGAAATAAAGATGTACCATTTTCCCCGAGATCCATCCCCAGATACTGAACAAGTAGGCGGAGCTGGCGCCGATCGAAACCAGCGTATCCATGTTGGACCGTCCTTTTTTCAGTTGCTGCCAGGCACCTCGATAAAACCGGCTACCGGCAACAAATAAAATTAAGGATGCGAACAAAAAAGAGAAGGTGCGGTAATTGGAGGAAGTTCCCAACTCCATCCCCCATTCCCCAAACATCATGAGAATAAGAACAGGACCGCCCAGGAAAAGATTCAAACCCCATCCTGAAAACCTGCTTTTTCCTGATCTGGTATCCCGATGGAACTTGGCCGGAGCGATTTGAGCACATTGAAATCCCACATCTTCCAAGGCTTTCTCGAGTTTGGAAATGTCTGATTCCTGATCCGTTGCCCAGAAAACCTCGGCTGACCCAGGCTCCAGTTGCAATCGGACCCGCTCCACGCCTGGCACAGCGTTGAGCGCCTCGGTAGCATGACGTGCACAGTTTTGGCATGTCATGCCAGAGATGCTTATTTGAGTAACATTTGTAGCATTGAAGGACATTGCGTTTGACGCTTATGCAGCAGAGGATTCATTCACATGAATCATCTCTCGGATGAATGAAAGCCCCTTTCCATCAAAAACATTCAAGCGCTTGTTTAACATGACGTCCGCCCCCATTCACCTGACACAAACAGATTACGAAAACCAAAAGATACATGTCGGAGGCGATCCACTCTGGCTCAATGAAACTTCCTCTAGGTCATATTAAGAATTTTCATGCGACTGTGAGACGCCCTCCCAGGGCAGTCACTACTAATCTCTGAACGGCTTTTGATCGGGCTCGTCAATCTCATCACCCTCGAGGACCAGACGTGCCTCGGGTGTTCCCACCCAGTGCACACCAGATTGGAGGAATGCCAGAACTTCACTTTGCCTGAGCAGAGGCCCCGTCACCTTGAATTGCATTCCCTCGGGGCATTGATCACGCAACTTGATGAAGTCCTCCGGCACCAGCGGCTCGGGCCTGACTCCGCCCAGCAATTCAATGGTATGCACCCCTGCCTCACGCGCCAGCTCGATGGCTTCGCGCGCTTCTTTCTCTGAGAAAAGCCCCTGACAAAAAACGGCTTTGACCGGCCTGACATCCGCAGCCTCGACCACGTCTCTCAGTTCCCTGAAAAAAACTTTGGGCTGATTATCTTTGAGCGTAGCAGGATTCACCACTAGCGCAATTTCATGCGCCCCTAAATCGACGGCCGCCTCTGTCTCATAGCGCTTGATGTCAGAATCCATTGCTCCAAATGGAAACCCGATCACGCAGGTGACATTGACGGAACTGTCTTCTAGAACAAGAGCCGCGGCTACAACGCGCGAGCTGTGCACTGTAACACCGTAGAGCCCCAACTCGGCAGCTTCCTGACAACGGGCTTTGATCTCCAGCAGGGTTGCATCTGGCTTGAGCAAGGTATAGTCCAGATGCTTGGCCAATTCAGAACAGGATTCTTCAGAGCCTGACATCGCTTAAGCACCAGGTAGAAGGTTAGCAACCATGGCTTTCTCTTCTTTTAATTCATTGATGGTCGCGTCAATCTTACTCTGGCTGAATGCATTGATTTCCAATCCACTCACGATGTTCAGCTTCTGATCACGACTGCGAACCGGGAAGGACGTTATCAATCCTTCTTCAATACCGTAACTTCCGTCAGAGCAAAGGCAAACACTGTGCCAATCACCATTCATGGTGGGATTGATGATTGACGCAACGGTATCAACAACAGCATTGGCTGCGCTGGCAGCGCTCGAGGCCCCTCGCGCTTTGATGATGGCAGCTCCACGCTGCTGCACCGTGCTAAGGAATTCACCTTCGAGCCAATCAGTATCACTGATGACATCAGTCACGGCCTTGCTCCCAATGCAAGCATTGGTGAAATCAGGATATTGAGTGGCTGAGTGATTCCCCCAGACGCCCAGACGACTGATCTCGGTCACATCGACACCCGCTTTTTTGGCCAATTGGGATTTGGCACGGTTTTCATCCAGACGAGTCATGGCGAACCAACGATCACGAGGAACATCGGGTGCATTGTTCATGGCAATCAGACAATTGGTGTTGCATGGATTCCCAACCACTAGAGTGCGGACGTCTGAAGCAGCATTGTTCTGGATAGCCTGCCCCTGACCAATGAAAATTTTGCCATTGATCCCCAGGAGATCTTGTCGCTCCATGCCCTGCTTGCGGGGAACACTGCCCACTAGAAGCGCCCAGTTGACACCTTTGAAACCTTCATTCAAATCGGCAGTAGGCACAATGCCTTTCAGCAAAGGAAAAGCGCAGTCATCCAATTCCATGCAAACACCTTGCAATGCAGGAAGTGCTGGCTCGATTTCAAGCAGGTGAAGGATCACGGGCTGGTGGGGGCCGAACATCGCACCGGATGCTATCCGGAACAATAGTGAATAACCGATCTGACCGGCGGCACCGGTCACCGCCACACGAATGGGAGCTGCGTTCATTATCTAAACTTTCGAATTCAGGTTCAATGTTCAAAGGCAAGCCGAAGCAAGCCAAGTGGAAACATATTAGAAGCTCATGGCTCATCAACGCAAGTGCAACGTGGCCAAAGCACCTTATTTGATTGGAAATGAGGAGCTGCGACTGTCCTTGGAGAGGCACGTTTTTGAAAATATGAAAGTTTTTCCATGCGTAGTTCGCCGTGTCCTAAATTATTTGAACGAATACATCATGGAGCAAGTCATTTGTAAAAGAATGGCACTGCCCCTTGATAGGGGCAAAATACATCCCGTTAGGAGAGGTGATTTCATTGACCATTTTGAACTTTTGTTTTCGATTTTGGCAGCACATGATTGATACATGAATTCTAGGTATTCCAAATCGCGCAGGTCATTTCTCAAGCAATCTTCTATTTTGGTTGGATCCAGTGTTTCCGGTCTTTCCTTTCCATGGATTGCCAAAGCTCAATCCCCCAATGATAAAATCCAGATAGCCGCCATCGGAACAGGTGGTCGTGCTGCTGCCAATGTCGCTGGCGCATCGCATGAGGCCATTGTCGCGATGTCAGATGTGGATTCCAACATGCTTGATGCCACCGCGAAAAAATTACCTGACGCACGCCAATACAAAGACTTTCGGATCATGCTGGAAAAGGAAGCAGACCGCATCGACGCCGTTCTGGTTGGAACACCCGACCACACCCACGCACCCGCTGCAGCCATGGCAATGCGCATGGGCAAACACGTATATTGCGAAAAACCCCTGACACATACCGTGCATGAGGCTCGAGTGCTCAGTGATCTTGCCAAACAAAAAGGACTGGTCACTCAAATGGGAACGCAAATCCATGCGGGTAATAATTATCGGCGTGTAGTTGAACTGGTGCAATCAGGAGCCATTGGCAAAGTGGAACGCGTTCATGTGTGGGTCAATATAGGCAGTTCTTATTCGGATGGAAAATTCACGACCAACACTCAAGCTCCACTTAATCTGGATTGGGACCTCTGGCTTGGGCCTGCAACCGAACGACCCTATAGTGAGGGGGTTCATCCATCTACCTGGCGTAATTTCTGGGATTACGGTAACGGAAGACTCGGTGACTTTGGGTGCCATTACATGGACCTTGCCCATTGGGCGCTTAACTTACGCCAGCCCACAAGAATTGAAACAGAAGGCCCCGAGGTAGAATCGGTGACTACCCCAAGACATTTGAAGGTGGATTATTACCACCCAGCCATTGAAAAGAGATCACCTGTTCACTTGACCTGGTATGGCAACCGGACTCCCGATATTGTCAAGACACTGAAGGATTCAAACGGCAAGCCATTGAACTTTGGAAGCGGCCAATTATTCGTGGGCGAGAAAGGCATGATCATTTCCAACTACGGCGAACACCGCCTGCTGCCAGAATCAACTTACAAGGAGTTCGAACGCCCTGACGAGTTCATCCCCAATTCCATCGGTCATCACAAGGAATGGACCGAAGCCATTCGCAACGGTGGCAATACAACGTGCAACTTTGACTATGCAGGGGCACTCACGGAAACCGTACTCTTGGGTAGCGTTTCCTATCGGAGTGGTGGAGACATCGACTACATCCCTGAAACCGCCACGACCCGCAAGTCAGGCAAAGCTAGAAACATGCTGCACAAAGAATACCGAAAAGGCTGGACGCTTTAAGCTATCGTTAAGTCACATGTAGAGGAGCTAAGGCCACGCCAGGCCCAAACCCTGATTAGCGAATCTTATTCTGCAAACGCAGGGCATCGTTTTTGCCCTATCGATGAATTTGAACATCTTCGCAGGATACCTTGAGTGCATGTGGGAGGGTATCATGGTTTGGCAACAGGATCCTTCTTGACCCAACGGTAACTGACACCTTGCAATCAAAAAAGAACCTTGTGGTCTATCAGCTCAGCGTTGCCATTTTGCTTTTTCCTTTAATGGAAAAACCAGTTGATCCATTCCTGATTCGTTGAATTCAAGATGAGATTCAAGGCTCAGGGTTTTCAGATCCGTCCTGGTCCAATCACGCATATTAGCGGGAGTAGGGCCTGTGTATTTAAAAGAGTTGATCCTTCCCCTGTGATGACTGGAATATTGAGCAACGACCTCAGCAAGTATTTGGATATATCTGCCAGAAAATTTACGCACGACCTGTTGGATACCTTCTGAAAAATATAATTGCGAAAAGCTGCTCGATTAATAATCGATATCCCATCGATCAAACACCACCACTAAAAAGTATTTCCCTGGCATGTGTCTCATGCCGGCATTGGATTCAAGGTAAAGCATGCTTACTAGAGGAGCAAAAACCTTATGAAATACACACAAAGACCCTGCCCCGTTGAAGAAAAGATTTCTTAGCAACGCATCTTTCTTGGAGGTTGGCTTCATTAATAACTGAAATCAGCATCTACTTTGGGAATGACAACCCCGGAGGAAGAGTTGCATGTGCTTGCGAATTGACCTGATCTGTCAAGAGGCCAAGATCTTCACTCAAGCGAGATTCGCAATCAACGCAGGTGCCTGCTTGATCAGGTCCTCCAACTTACCGGGCGCTTTACCACCACCGCGAGCAAAAGCAGGCTTGCCCCCTCCTCTTCCGTCCACAAGAGGAGCCAGTGTTTGGATAATTTTTCCAGCAGGATAGGCTTTCTGCCATTCCTTGCTGGTGATCGCTAGTAGCACGGCGGAGTCTCCACTTTTACCTACCAGAACGATCACACCATCAAAGCCTGATTTTAGAGCGTCACCGGTGGTTTGAATGGTATTACCTTCAACCTCGCCAAGGTTGGCAAGAATGAGCGGACATTCGGCCAAATCACCGGAGGCAGGAATGTTGATCACAGTTTGTTTTAACTGATTTGCCATTCCAGATGCTTGTTTTTCGCTTAACAAGCGTAGTTGTTTTTCCTGCTTTTTCTGCTGAACAAGAATCGATTCAATCTTCCGATCCAACTCACCCAAAGGTGTATTCAGCTGGGAGGCCATGGCTTGTAGAGTTTTCGATTCATGCAACGCTTTCTCATAGGCCTCCATGCCTGCACATGCTTCAATACGTCGAATACCAGCCGCAATCGCAGACTCTGCCACGATGCGGAACAACCCAATTTCTCCGGTGGCTGAAGCATGCGTGCCACCACAAAGTTCCATGGAATATCCATCCAGATTCCCTCGACCGCCACCAATCTGAACGACACGCACCTTGTCGCCATACTTGTCCCCGAAAAACTGCATGATGTCGGAACGTTTCTGAACTTCCTCGTATGGGACTTCCTGCCAACTGACGCTCCCGTTCTCAAGGATACGGTGGTTGACCAATTGTTCGACGTCACGCACTTGTTCGGGAGTGAGGGGGTGACTGTTGAAATCAAATGTCAGTTTCTCAGGTCCAACGTAGGAACCTTTCTGACTGACATCCTTGCCAACCACTTCGTGCAAGGCCCAATGTAATAAATGAGTGACGGTGTGATGCCGTTGAATGGCATTGCGTCGCTCAAGATTCACTTCAAGCTTCACCGATTGTCCCAGACCAGGAATTTCATCGGTATCACTTCCGCCTTTGATCGGCAACATATGCAACCAGGCATCTCCTGCCTTGCGTGTATCTTGGATTTGCCATAACTGACCTCCGCTGGTCAACGAGCCTTGGTCACCTAATTGTCCGCCCATTTCAGCGTAAAACACAGTCGAATCCAGCACCACCGCAATGGCATCCTTTTCCTGAACGACTTCGAGGACTTTGGCTTCGGTCTGCAGTTGGTCGAAGCCAAGGAATTTGGTTGGCTTTGTTGTTTTGATTTGAGATACCGATATGACCTCCTGCTGTTGAGCGGCTCGAGCACGCTGGCGCTGGGCCTCCATGTGAGTTTCAAAGCCTGGTGAGTCCACCGTCAAGCCACGCTCGCGCGCCATCAATTCAGTGAGATCCAATGGAAAGCCAAAGGTATCGTAAAGTTTGAAAGCAAACGCGCCACCAAGTTCTTCTCCATTTGAAAGAGTGTCGGCTTTTTCACTGAACAATTGAATCCCGCGATCCAAGGTCTTGTTAAAGGCCGTTTCTTCCGCTCGGATGGTATCTTGAATGATGGTTTTTCTTTCCCGCAATTCAGGGAAAACATCTCCCATCGTTTCCGCAATCACATCCACGAGTTGAAAGAAGAAGGGGTCGTGAAAACCCAGGGCACGTCCATAACGCACCGCTCGACGAAGAATGCGGCGCAGAACGTAGTTGCGATCAGTGTTTCCCGGAGCAATACCATCCGCAATGGAGAATCCAAGGGTACGGATATGGTCTGCAATCACTCGGAACGCGATGTCGATTTTCTCTTGCTCAGTGTAAGTGGTATGCCCCTCTTCAGGTAATGTGGAAGCGTATTTCTTTCCACTCATTTTTTCGAGATGATCAAAAATCGGTCGAAAAACATCCGTTTCATAATTGGAAATGACGTGATTGAATTCAGTGAACCCACGTGTATTCTGCATCACACTGGCAACGCGCTCAAATCCCATTCCCGTATCCACATGCTTGGCTGGCAGGTCTGAAAAAGTTCCGTCAGGGTTGGCATTGAACTGAATAAAAACAAGATTCCAGATTTCAATGCATTCCGCGCTGTCGGTATTCACCAAGGCTCCTCGGGTATCAGCATTGGGCGTGAGATCGATGTGAAGCTCTGAACAAGGTCCACAGGGCCCAGTATCTCCCATCATCCAGAAATTATCCTTTTTGTTCCCGTAAACGATGTGGACTTCAGGATCCAATCCAGCAGCCTTGAAAATATCGAACCACAGGTCATAGGCATCCTGGTCGAACTCAGCAGGATCTCCCTTGCTAGCATCGGGTTTGTAGACTGTGGCGTAGACACGCTCTTTTGGAAATTTCCAGACCTCAGTCAACAACTCCCAGGCCCATTCAATGGCTTCCTTTTTAAAATAATCACCAAAACTCCAGTTCCCTAACATCTCAAAGAAGGTGTGGTGGTATGTATCCATTCCCACGTCTTCGAGGTCATTGTGTTTCCCCCCCGCCCGGATGCATTTTTGAGTATCCGCAGCACGTCCAGGTTGGTAAGGACATTTCTCCTGCCCAAGAAAAATGGGGACGAACTGATTCATCCCGGCGTTCGTGAATAGCAAGTTGGGTGCGTCCGGCATCAAGCTGGACGAAGACACCATACTGTGTTGTTTGGATTTGAAGAAATCCAGGAACGATTGTCGTATCTCTGAGCTTGTCATCATGTTAGCAGGCAATGTAGTAGGGAAATTTCAGGGTCAATGGTAGTAAAAAGATAGCATTTGTCAGGGACGTTTCATCAACGACCTACGGACTTTCAAGTCAGGATCGTTTTTCACTGAAGCAGGCATTGGTTCCATCACTTTTGAATCGTATTGGGATCCATGAATGGAACAGGTTCGGGTTGGGGCGAAGTCGTCTGGTAATAATAAATTGCAGCAAGACCGAGGCATACCATGATAAAAAAACCTATCATGGCTCCAGCAAAAAATTTCCCCAGCCATGGAGTTCCCTGCTGTTGCACGCTTGATTCATTGGATGTTTCTTTCATTGCCATATGATTTATTTAACTCAAAAAGCTGAATGAGCAATCCATCTTGCTTGATCCATATTAAGACGCTTCATCTTTCAAGGATGCCAACACTTCAGGATCTCGCACATCCACCCATCGACCTTCAATTTTCAAGCCGGCAATGTTTTGCCCATCCTTAACAAGGCCGGTGATCGCATCGGTCAATTCGTATTCACCGCGAGGAGATTTTTCCAATCGCTCCATGTAGTCGAATGCCGCAGCCGCAAAAATATAGATACCTGCATTGTACCAAACCGGGTCGCCATCCTTGAGGACACCCTCGGCACGCAGCTGATCTAATTCCTCGTGAGTCGGTTTTTCGACGAGCCGGGACAAACAGAAAGCGTCATCAAAAAAGTTAATCCCTCCTTTGGTCACATCTTCACCTTCAGTCACTGTGAGCAATCCGGCAAACTGATCTTCACCATAGCGTTTCACCATGCGGGCGTAAGTCTCGGGTCGAACCAGGATATCTCCATAGGTCAGCAGAAAATCATCATTGCCTACGATCTCCCTGGCAGGAAGAGCCGCACGACCAGTACCATCCTGTACCTCCTGTCGACGATAGGTCACTTCAACACCAAAAGCAGATCCATCCCGAAAATGACTTTCAATGACTTCCGCCTTCCACCCGGTAATCAGACAGATTTCGCGAATACCCGCAGATTTCAGGCCTTCAATGATGTGTTCCAGGATGGGTTTCCCTTCTACCGGTAACATCGGTTTGGGAAGCGATTGAGTCAGATCACCCATTCGAGTGCCTTTTCCCGCGGCTAGAATAACTGCTTTCATGTTTCTAAAAAGTGATCAAGCGGCACCTGTGCAGGGCGCCGCTTGATGCTAAATATTGAAGACAAATCAGGCTCCGTATTTATCAAACATCATGGCATGAGCTTGCATGTGACGAATAAGGAACTTCGCATCAAAAACTCCCATGGAACCAATGTTGGCACCCGTTTCGGTAAATCGATCCAGTTTATCCGATCCTGAAAAAGCCGACGTCAGCAATACGGGCTGTGGATGCCAGGAGTGACCTTTCATGGGGCAAGGAGTCGAATGATCACCAGTAATGGCAATCACATCGGGACGTTTCTGCAGCAGGATGGGCAAAGCTTCATCCAGTTCTTCAATAGCCTTCTTCTTGGCTTCGAAATTGCCATCTTCACCATACATATCGGTGTATTTGTAATGGATGAAGAAGAAGTCATAATTGTCATACTCTTCAAGGTAGCGATTGAACTGTTCACTGATGGATTGAGGACCTTCTACCTTGTCCATCCCCACCAACTGAGCCAGGCCTTTATACATTGGGTAAACAGCCAGGCAGGCTGCCTTCAGTTTGTAACGTTCCTCAAAGGTAGGAATGTCAGGTTGATGAGCAATGCCCCGCATCAAGAAACCATTGGCTGGGCGCTCGTCTTTCAGGATCGGAAGCGCTTTGTCATAAAAAGCTTTGATTAGCTTGGCTGCCTTCTGGGCTTTTTTGGATGAGGGATCCAGAGGCGTGGACTCGGCAATAGGCAAACCCTCACGCTGGGGGTCAGTATCATTGAGTGGACCTTCCATGCCCGTTCCACGGAAAATGACGACGAATCGATGGCCTTTTCCGGGTTGAATGATGATTTGTGTATTGGAAACCTTCTTGATTTTCTTGGAAAGGATGGCGCAGAGACGTTCGCACTCCTCGGTTTCAATACGGCCCGCACGACGGTCGGTTACCAGACCATCAGCATCCAGTGAACAAAAGTTGGCACGAGCTGCCACGTCCCCTGCCTTGAGTTCCAATCCAAGACCAAGGGCCTCGATCACTCCGCGTCCGACTTGCGTGTCTACCGGATCATAACCGAACAAGGCCAAGTGCCCTGGGCCACTTCCGGGAGTGACACCAGGAGCCACCGGGGTCATTCTCCCCTGAATGGCCTCGCGGCTGAGCTTATCCATGATCGGCGTCTTTGCCGCTTCCAGAGGGGTTAGGAATCCATTTTCTTTGGTGGCAATATCACCCACACCATCCAGAACAACCAAGGCGATTTTGGCCTTGGTGGGCAGCGTCAGCTTGTCATACATTTCATCGAGTTTCGTCATTTCAATTTTCAATATTCAGTCTTGAGGTTCAGGGAAGGACTCGCACAAAAGCACAGGAAACCTGCAAAAACACCCACGAAATCATCTATCACCCCATCCAGCAGCCCTGGAACACCAGCCCATCCGGGGGTAGGATATTGAATATAAAGTGAAGGAAGGTCAACTGGTTTTCGCCCCATCAGAACCGGAAAAGGTGTTGGGTTGGGCATGTAAAAAACAAAGAATTGCTTGGTATAAATGCCAACATCATGGAGAGGGAGCCTTTCTCCATTCAACAAGAAGGAACACGGTTTGCCAAAGTTGAATGGGTGACAGGGCGACACCAAAAGAGAGCATCTTAGTCCCAGAGCTGCCGATTACAATCGTGCGTATTACATCCTCCTCGCGATCCCCGCTACCCTACCCGGAGGTAATCCAGGGTTTGCTTGGACAATAGATGATCATCGGAATCCTCAAGCGTCATTGTCGCTGGTCCGTCGCCTCGCCCTTGAGTTATTTTGCAGGAAGCGCGAAGTTACTAATGGAGCCGGTTACCTTCCTTGAGGATTGCTTTTTCGCCAGATTCATTACAGCGACATGGCCTCTTGGGTATCACCAATGCATTCCCATGGGCCTTTTTCTTTTTCCAGCGTCTTGAAAAGTCTTCGATGTATTCAATCAGTGCCGCTAGCTCTTTTGCGCGCATGTCGCGAAATGCGCGCATAGCTGAGCCGGTTATCTCATGAAGAGGGAAATCGAGAAAACGTTTGATTGAAGGATGGCAGGTGGAATCAATAATTTCACAGGGCCTGTTGACTTGTGCCTCAGACGATGAAAAAACTTCCTCATTGTCGATGACAGGACATTCAAAACTGTTGCCAGGCATTCAGTGCTGAGAGACTGACAAAGCATAGATTTACTTGGAATGCTGTGACTTTGTTCGATGCTGCAGTTTACAAAAAGAAATCAGCCCACGACGCACGCATCAATTCAGATTCGATGAAGAGGTCAACATGGATTCTGCTAATTGATCAATTTTATTGCGAATCAATAGATCTGAACCCTGGGTATGTATGGCGGCAATTCGCTCAATCCATTCATGTGTCGCGCCAGGCTCGATGATCGCAAGAGAATGATCTTTGAAACCATGAACATTACCGTTCCATATTTCAATGTAACCAAGCGATGGAAAAGCACGGGTGTATTCTTTTTGCCGTAGTTCACTGGGAGGATAACCCCAACCCCATATATCAAAACCAGACGTGACCTCCAGGGGGAAAGTCCTGAGCAGTCCATCTCCGGTTTCATGAGAAAATACGGCGTAATAACCTCGTTTCAGGGGACTGGCCATCAAATCCCCTATTTCCTCCCATGCTCCAACAAATCGAATGGGAGCCGTTTTTACGTCCCCAACCATTCCGGTCATCCATTCATTGAAATCACGATCGTCGGGAACAAATTTTTCTGCAGGAACAATGATCTCTGTCTTTGCTGTCACGTCACCCTGCCCACCGGGAGCAAGTGTCGACGTTGTCCAGTGCGAGAATCGAACAGACTCTTTGCCCGGATTTGTAATGCGGATACATACCTCCAGAAACGGTTGCTTTTCATTGGCCTGATAGGTGATCTGATGGCTCAGCCCTGTCACAGGCTCAACGCTGGACATGCGGATCCCCACCGTTCCACCATCGCTTTCAACTAACTTCCATTCCCAGGACAAGGCATGAGAAGTTCCGTGTTCGCGGCGAGGCATCACGTGTTCGATACCACCCCATGTCATCCAGAAGCCCGTATCATTGTTTGCTCCCAACGGAACAGCAATAGGGTTGATCCACAGTTGCTCACGCCCTGAAGGCATATGAACAAAGGAATGAACTCGCCCCATGCTCGGGATGACTGTCGCCCGAAACCATTCATTTTCGATTATTTTTGAGGGAACTTTACGCGTAATCACTTTTTCTGGTCGCGAGTGATATTGTTTCCAGTCCATTTTCGGAACACCGGATGCATCAACAGAAACCGCATGTTCGTATTCCAGATAACGAAGAAACACCTCAGAAGACCTGAGACGAATGCCTCGCTCTATCTCCTGCGCTGAAATCAGACCGCTTGTGATCCCCAGCAATAGGAACAGACTGAATTTGAATCGAAATAGAATCATTGCCTTGAGTGTGCTGACAGCAATCGTCATGTTTTTTTGTTGAAATCGACAAGAAAAGGGGCCGAACCTTGAAAAAGGTTCGGCCCAGAGTGTTTGTTATTAATGGCTACATGTTTGAATTATTCCGCAATAAAGAAGTGCGACTCTCCTTCCGGTGCTACCGAATAAGGGGAAGTAGCGCCTGCCACTGCCTCATATGGCCCACCCACCGCAGAGGAACTTTTCAGTATGCCCTCAAATGCTATGACGACACTTCCGTCCGAAAGTTCTATTGAGCTGATGGCTCCCGAGGTTTCTTCCTCCGTATCAACATCTCCCGTGCGAGCACGATAAGATTTCAGGCCTCCCTCTGGGTCATTGATGAGAACACGCGTACTCAAATCTGTGCTTGACCATTCCAGATTGGCTCCACCACCACCTTCGTACCAGATCGCACGCATGGGATAAAGACCTGCCTTGACAACCGCAAAACCAAACACGGTATCTGCCGCTCCACGACCACCGCTGAAAACGCCTAGCTGGATCGCATCGGGTGATGCTTCATGACCGAGTGTAACTCTGAAACCATCATCGGAGTTAAATATCATTCGATAAAAACCCGCCTCAGGAAATTCGATATAACTTAAAATCTCAGCCCCTATGTTGTCAGTTCCTTCCTCCAAACCAGGAATGCCAGGAATGTAATCATCCGAACGATCAATCAGGCTGCCGTCTCCAAGGTCACGAAATACCCCGGCAGCTGCACCATCCTGATCAAAGTTGATGACTCCATCCACATCAAAAATGACACCAGGCCGATTTGGATCCGAAGATTCGACTCCTCCCAATGGATCAGCAAGGTTATCACCCCGTTCACCGCGAAGCTGCGCCTCGACTTCAGGCGTACTGTTTGCTCGAATCCCCGCAAGCTGGTGGACACGCATGGTGAATCCCTGATCTTGCCCTGTGCCCAGATCTGTTCTGTATCCAGCTGCAGGCAGGATGAGGTAATCTCCTACTTTCCATGACCAGCTGACATTACGAGTATCGCCATCCACTGTATACTCCAGCGATGCAGTGACAACCTGATTGGGTTGCCAAAGCTGACCAGAGCGATCGATAACCACTGAAGTGACTCCATTGTCCTTGGAGATCTGAGCTCCTGTCTCAACTCCATCAAGCAAAAGTGAAACAGAATCCTGATCCACTGATCCCGATTCATCCTCAATGCGAACACTGATATTTGCCTCCGGATCGACTCCACGCGCTCCTCCACCGGGCTCCACCGAAGTGACGCTAGCGGCAAAGGATGATTCGTAAGCATACGTTTCCAAACCACCATTATCCCTATCATTCAGAAGGGCTTTGGCTGGTTCGTTGGTAAACCACTCAAAATTGGCGCCTCCCCCGCCTTCATACCAAATGGTTCGCATCGCGTAGTTGCCTGGCTTCTGAAAGTACACATCGAAGCTTGTAGTGGAAGCACCGCGCCCTCCATTGAATTCTCCAACAATCAAGGAATCGGCCGCATCGTTACCAATGGAAGTCCTGAATCCATCATCTGAATTGAAGCCGAAGCTGTAGAGTCCGGCACTCGGAATATTGACAACCGTCTTGATTTCCGCAGTAATGTTGTCGGTACTATCCGTTAGCCCTGGAATGCCCGGAATGTATTCATCAAACACATCACGGGAAGAACCGTCTGCCCGGTCGAAGAATTCACCCGCCGGTCCTTCATTTTGATCCATATTGATCAAATCGACTGTCCAAACATAATTGTCTGATTGCCAGTCGTCAGCAATGTTATCACCGCCGACTTCCCCTCTCAAATGCTGCTCGCGAAGCGCAGTGTTGTTTGCAAGTCCTTCCTCGGATTGAACGACCCGCAAGAGAAAACCGCCCGTGGATGTATCAACGTCACTGAGAGCTACGTCAGGCGATACGAGAGAGTATAGTCCCACACTGAAAGTAGTGGACTGGGATTGAGTGCTACCACCCTGATTCCAAGACATTTCAAGGTCATGAATGCTCTCGGGAGGCAAAGGCATGTCATCAACCGCATAGGCAACCCTGATGGCGTCGCCGTCTTTTTCAGCGGAAACATCAATGACCTGGCCATCGAGGATGGCCGAGACAGTACCTGCGTCAACAGAACCCGCACCGGATATCAATGCGGAAAAACCGCCAGCAGACCCAAAAGCACCTGCCAGAAAGGCCTGTGAATCATCTGCGTCGGTCTGACGGATGATCATTCCACTGATTCCGCCGGAGTTATCTTCCAAATGCTTGTACCAAAGAGTTTCGCCATCACCGATAGAAATCTCCACCGTGGCACTTCCTCCGGCAAACGAGCCCGTATTCTCATCGGATGGTTCATCACTTCCAACCCAGATTTTCGCTACCTGATTAACATCCGAAGTGCGACCTTCAAAAACAGTGACATTGTAAGTCCCAGCTTTCAGTCCATCTATCCGCAATCTTGCCTCGGTTCCGGCCGCATCCACATTCTTGTATAGATAATCGTCTCTGGCCTCTACGGGTACCAGAATGCCATCATAAATGGCTGACTCGCCGGGAGGAGCTGGGTTGTTGGGAGTGAATCCATCATCAAGAGCAGTCATGGTGACTCCCCCTCCCAATTCCACAACTTCATCCTGGTCAAGACTATCAATAGTGATCCATGGCACAGGGGAAGCACCCGCTCCATTGCCTTCCGTTCCACCGAAATCAACTTGAATCGGAGCTTCAACAGCTGAACTGACGCGACGCACGATCATACCACTGACGCCTCCGGAATTGTCTTCCAGATGCTTATACCAGAGAGATTCTCCGGCACCCAATGTGATGGTCACGGTCGCACTGCCGCCAGCAAAGCTTCCTGTGTTTTCAGCTGCTGGTTCATCTTCGCCGGCTGCCCAGATCTTGGCTACCTGACCTGCATCGGTCGTTCGTCCTTCAAAAACAGTAACATTGTAAACACCGGCAGGTAATCCATCGATCCTCATCCGTGCCTCTGTTCCCGCAGCATCCACGTTCTTGTAGAAGTAATCATTTCGGGCTTCCTGAGGGACAATAAAACCGTCGTATTCGGCATCTTCGTTCGGAGGAGCAGGATTATTTGGGGTGAAGCCATCGTCCAATGCAGTCAGGCTGATACCTCCACCAAGATCAACCGTTTCGTCCTGATTGAGGATTTCAAGGGTTACCCAAGGGGAAGGCGATGCGCCGGCTCCATTTCCCTCCGTACCTCCAAAGTCAATTTGAAGCGAATTGAACTTGGGAGCCGATTGTTGGCGGATCAGCATACCACTGATACCTCCTGAGTTATCCTCAAGATGCTTGTACCATAAAGGCTCCCCTGCAGTGACAGTCACAAGCACTGAAGCACTTTTTCCGGCAAAATCTCCGGTATTTTCAGATACCGGCTCTTCGCCAGTCCATATTTTCGCAGATTGGGACGCGTCAGAAGTTCTTCCCTCAAAAACCGTGATACGGTAGCTTCCTGCGGGTAGCCCGTCGATTCTCATCCGCGCCTCTGTGCCCGCTGCATCTACGTTTTTGTAGAGATAATCATTACGCGCTTCCTGGGGTACGATGATGCTGTCGTATTCTGCATCCTCATTGGGAGGCGCTGGATTATTGGGAGTAAAACCGTCGTCCAAAGGTGTAAGCGTGATCCCTTCGGCGAGGTCAACAGGCTCATCCTGGGTTAAACTGTCAATGGTAACCCAGGGTAGCGGAGAAGCGCCTGCTCCGTTGCCTTCAGTGCCACCAAAGTCAATGAAAATGTTTGTTTGCCCCAGAGCTGCCTGACTCATCAGGGTAACGAACAGCAAATAAGCAAGAGACTGTGTTTGCCTTGCTTTCCAAGCGTTGAATAAATAACGGAGTGTGTACATAGAAATATGCTGAGAAGTTTCTTCTTTAGGTGAGTCTTACTGATTAATAGGAAGAATGGCACTATTGCAAGCTTTTTAGTTATGGCCGGGTAATAAGCGCGATGGTCATTGGGGTTAAAAACATCCCTGAAACTGGAGGGCCACGTAAATACTGATTTTGGTAATGCATTTTTAAAATGCGGATTGATTGAGCCCAGGATTACCCCTATCGATGTTTATTAACGATGCGATTGACACGAAGCTGGAGTGAGAGCATGGTGCCAGCACATGCCCTACTAATAAAAAACGTGAACAGGAAATCAGTCGTTTAAGCGCATGAGCTGCCTGACAAAAGAACGAGCTCAGACGTCCCGTGAGGACTGGAACGGAAGCCGCGATATCGAACTAAGGCAGATGAGAACGCAAAACCAAAATATCACGCCCAATCGACTAAAGCATGCCAAACAATCAGATTGCAGCGTGACAACTTCTAGCACAAATCTCAGTGAGTGCCCTCTTACTCGTAATAGCCTATCAAATCACAGCTCAGGATTCACACTGATTGAACTACTGGTCGTCATCGCCATCATCGCGATACTTGCGGGAATGCTGCTACCTGCGCTGAGCAAGGCCAAGGCAAAAGCTCAGCACATCCGCTGTGTGAACAATCAAAAACAACTCACTCTGGGCTGGATCATGTATGCCGACGATTATGAGGACAAACTTGTATGGAACGACCTGACCGCAAACGGAAGCGGCTGGGTGAGGGGCGTGCTCGATTACGAGGGCAGCAATTCCCACAACACAAACCTGGTGAATTTAAATAATCCAGAATATGCTAAGTTATGGCCTTACACCACCGCTGTAGGCATCTATCGCTGTCCGGCAGACAAAAGCTATGTTACAATCAAAGGCAAGCGTCACCAACGTGTTCGGAGCGTTTCCATGAGCCAGGCAATGAACTCAAGGAATGATTGGTTGAGTCACATCACAAAAAAAGAATACATCGTTTTCCGAAAAATGTCGGATATCAATCGAATGGGACATTCCGAAGCATTTGTCTTCATCAACGAGCATCCGGACAGTCTCAATTATGCAGACCTCGCAGTTGCCATGAACGATGACGCTCCACCTCAAGGAATCATGATCATCGACTACCCGGCGAGCAACCACAACGGTGCTGGCGCAATGAGCTTTGCAGATGGGCATGTTGAAATGCACAAATGGTTAGATCAGCGAACAATACCGGCATGGAATAACTCCAAGCTCAAACTCGCCGTATCATCGCCAAACAACAAGGACATGATCTTTATGTCACAACACAGTTCCGTCAGGCTCCACTCGGATTAACACCGGTTTCCTGAATTTCGCGCTGCCTCAAAGACTTTTTCCAAGCCCTTTGTGGCTTGCCACTCTCGACGGGCTGGAAACTATCATTCAATTCAATGATAGCTTGAAGCTTGAGCTCTTTGATTCAAAACATGCGAAGGAGTGGCATTCCAAACCCGGGCAAGCTTGGCTCTTAAGGATCAGTCCCTTCAATTTATCTTACAGAAATGCACAATGGATTTGTCAATGATACGCTACGATTTTGAGCTAGGAATATGTCATATCGAATTGAAGTGATGATAGCGATCAAATAAGGACCGACAGTCAAATGTATCAAGTTTTCAATCACATTAACTTGTTGCTGTTTGACTTACATTAAACAACCTTTTAAAAACAGGTGATTTTATTACAAGCAGTGTGGCAATGATAAGAAAAATAAAACTCATGAAGCAGCTTTTCACCACGATAGGTCGTGGCATATTCTTACTTTTTGCACTGACTGCCGGGGCTCAACCGGAGCAAGAAAAAATCTTGAAAGTTGGTATTTATGAATACCCTCCCTTTGTGATGATTGATGGCGAGGATTTCCACGGCTTTGACATTGATTATATCGAAACCATTGGGCTTGAAATGGGCAAGTCGGTGCGTTACTCGCTTTACAAATCAAGCAATAGTGCTTTGAAGGCGTTGAAAAATGGCGAAGTGGAGCTTGCCATCGGTGGGCTTTCGGTGACTGAATCCCGGGAAGAAGCCTTGGACTTTTCACACAGCTATTATCAATCCGGGCTTTCGATCATGGTCAACCGGGATAATATCCCGTTTTTCAAAAGCCTGGTGCATGCACTGCGTGATAGAGCCATTTTTTACACCTTTGCAACTTTTCTGCTTTTCATCATCCTCTCGGGCGTTGTCTTTTGGCTTTGTGAACGAAAATTCATGGTGAACCACAAAAGCGGCAAGTCTGGAATAGGGCAAGGCATGTGGCTGAGCTATGCTACGGCGACTACGATTGGATATGGTGATGTGGCACCAAGAACGCCGCTCGGCAAACTCTTTACTATTCCCATCAGTCTCATTGGCTTCATAGTCATAGGATCCATTTCGGGTCTCGTTTCTTCTTTGATGACAATGGAGCAACTCAGCCAGTACGTTCTGGATGTTTCGGATCTCAAGGGCAAAAGAGTGGCTTACAAAGGAGACACTGCTTCTGAAGAACGCATCATCAATCATTATGCACCGACCTTTAAGTTTGAAGCACGGCGGGTGGAATCAGCCCAAAAAGCTTTCGACCTTCTGAAAAGTGGAAATGTGGATGCATTCATTCACGATGCTCCCTTGTTGTTGCATCATGCCAATGGTAAGGGAGCAGGCGATTTGCATGTGGTAGGAAAAATGTTTGAAAACCAAATCTATGCCATTGCGTTCAGGATGGACAGTGACATGCAGGAAACAATCAAAAGAATTCAACTCAAGCTACAACAAAGGGGATTGTTGGACAAACTGAAGCCTCGCTACGGGATTTGATGAAAAACTAAATTCAGGCCGCAAAAGGCGGAAAAAAAGAGGTGTTTCAGTGCATGAATGGCAGACGTATCCGGGATCAAGGGAGAAACGCAAGCCTTGACTCTTGCAATCTAGCCAGCAATCAGATCATGACTATCTTGGCCTGCGGTTGGATGATTGACGGACCGGCTCAGGCTAAGCCTCAGGCTCACTCGAAAGTATATCTTTTTGACGCATCGATTGCATTTACTCTTGGAGGAAAGCATTCAGGCTAAAAACACAGTTCATGAGGAGACTCTCATGAATGCATGGCTTGAATAGATCAGGACTTGAGCAGCTATCTAAGCCTCCAGCAAAAGGGATAGCCGAACACTTTTTCAGTGACTGGTCGCATTTGATGTTTCCTGACAGTCTACTCATTTCTTACTGGCAAAAACCATCACCGACAAGTTTGAAGGTAGGCAATCAAATCAAGTAATTCACGTCGCGACAAGATCTGCTCAAATCCTGATGGCATCAATGAAACAGTCGAATTGTGCACATGCTCAATCTGTTTCCTGTCGATACGCATCTCGCTCATAGCGCCGTTGATCAGGTAAACAGCTTCTCTTGTTTCACGATGAATCATCCCGTCCAAAGTTTCGCCGCCTGACAATTCAAAGGCATAATTCTCGTATCCATTGACAACGGTGGCACTCGGGTAAAGAACAGCCTCCACTAAATCCCTTGGCTCTCGAATACGGCCAATCCGGCTTAAATCAGGACCCAGTTGCCCTCCTCGAGAATCGATACGATGACAAGAGGCACATGCAAGCCTTTCCTTGTAAAACAATACCCGACCTCGGGAAGCGTTTCCTTCCCCCAGTTCCTGCAGTATGGAGCGAAGCTTCATTTCTTGTTTTTGCTCCGTATACAACCCGTCACCCAGCACTTCACTCATTGCAGCATACGCACGCGAAACCTTTTCTGAAAACATGCGTCTCAAAAGGTTGACTGTCCCGCTGGGAAGCGACCCAACAGCTGGATTGCGCTCAAGCTGAGCGGCAAGCTGAACACCTAAAACGTCCCATGCATCTTCATTCAGCCCATGCTCACCTTCTCCGTTGATACCCGCTTGATGTTCGAAGGGATACATCAATGCTGGCAGACAAAAAGAACGCGCTCTTGCGATTGTTTTGAGATAAGCATCACGCTCTGACTCGTCCAGCAGATGCCATCGGAGTGCCCCCATAACCTGTGCGGCATGCTGGGAAAGAATAACGGAGGTGTTTTCATCGGTAATCAGGCGAGTCAGGAAAGCGATGCTTCCATCGGCAAGTCGATCTTGATGTTTGACCAACACCTTCAAGGCGTCAACTTTATCCTTTTTAGAAACCCCCTCCTGAGCTTCAAGCTGAGCAATAAATTTAAGAACATTGGAAGGCATTTCGAATCGCGCTGCGAGCTTGAGTGAAGCCGATCGCAGTTCAGGAGCATTCTCCTTTAATCCCAAGATAACACATGCCTCCAGCGTCTCTGGAAGATCGTCCAGAAAAGCAATGGAGTTCAACAAGTGCTCCTTGAACTCCGGCTTCTGCCCGGCAGAAGACATCGTCTCCAGAAGGGCGGACTGAAAATCATCTTCCTGAGCGTAGGAGAGAATGAGGCTCTCGATAAGTTGCCAATTGAGTTGTTTGGAATTCGCCTCAAGGGAGAGCTCCCGAAAAACCCTTATCATGGCAGGTTTCCATTCCTTGCGCCTGGATGCCATCTGACGCGCTTCCTGACGCAAGTCAGGATCTGTTGAGTGCAAAAGCGGAAGAATGCTGGTGGCCTCCAGATCCGCATCCAGCGCGTCGATGACCCTTAGTGCCATTCGCTGCCCGTAGGGCCGGTTGCTATCCCGCAGGTAAGGCAGCACTCCCTTCAAATCTCCAATTTCTGTCAGAGCATAAACAAAGGCATGCTGTGTGTGGAGTGGATCAGAGGGGTTCAGGTGCTGAAACAAATCAGGCACTGCTTCCCTGTCTCCAATAAGCCCCAGTGCCGTTGCCGCAGCCCCACGCACAAAGGCATTGGTATCCTGCAGCAATCCTGTCAGCACTTGAACCGAGGCGGCATCTTTCCGTTCCCCAAGTGATCTGGCAGCCACTTGCCTAACACCTGCATCAGCATCCAACAAAGCGCTCCTGATCATCGTCAGGGAACGTTCCTCCTGTATCCTCGAAACCGCCCATAAACAGCGCTTTCTGAAGGTCGGATCTTCGTTCTCGTTAAAAACTTGCTCAAGATCCCTCAGGATGGAGGCCCCCATTTCGATCATCTTTTCTACCGCACGATCCCTGACCGCGGGACGAGTGTCCTTCAGTAAACCAATCAAGCTGGCTGCTTTCATGGAATCCCAGATCAGGGTATTTCCTCTGGGGTCGTTTGGAATCAGGGCATCGTCTTTCTGGATCCTGTATACGGCGCCTTTGATTTCGGGTCTGGCGTTTTTTGAAAAGGGACAGCCCCAGCTCAACCAACCGCCTGTGTCCAGCAACAAAAGGGATCCATCCACATCCTCAAGGATGTCAGCGGGATGAAATCCTGCACGTTCAGATGAGAGAAAATCTTTTTCAACGGTCAAAAAGGATCCTCCCTGCCGTTCAAGGCTTACTTGGACGACCTTGTGCGCATTGAACTGACAGGCAAAAAGTGTATCTCGATAGGCGGCTCCAAAAGACGTTCCTCTATAACGCACGAGGCCGGCCGGAGCCACCTGGCCCCAGCGACTGACTGCAGGCAGGCGGAATCCGGTCTCTGGCAACAAGGGATTACCATACACACGCTGGGTGAGCCCTCCTCGCATCCAGTGGATCAGCGCATCATGACGCCGACCACCAAAACTGTCAAAAATGGCGCAGGTCGAAAGCATGTCTCCATTCGGGGTAAAAACGACATCGACCGGATTGACCCCACCCTGCCCTTCCACCCGGACATCACGACCATCCGGCCAACAGGAAAAGACTCCAGCAGCACGACTCACTCCGGACCGACTCCCGTCGCTCCCAATCAGATCGTAACCAAAATGCCCACCTGTAAAATAAAGTCTGCCATTGGGGCCAAGATAGGGGCCATGCTGATTGGCTCTTCCATCAAATTCCATACTTCCAAGGATCTTCTCCCGCTTGTCTGCCACACCGTCATCGTCCAGATCCTCCAGCCGCAAGAGATAGGGTGCAGAAATGATGTAGAGCGCTCCCTGATGCCATAACCCGCCTTCGGGCATGGTCATCTCGCCGGCAAAGATCGTGCTTGTGTCATAAACCCCATCGCCGTCCTGATCGACCAGGCGTCTTACAAATCGAGGCCTCTCTTTTTCAATTTCCTCCCGAGTGGTCAGATTGCGCCCGTCGCTTTCCGCGATGTAAAGCCGCCCCTTGTCGTCAAGACAAGCCATCATGGGATAATCCACCAGAGGAGAAGCTGCTGCGACACTTACCTCGAAACCAGGCAAGACCTTAATTTCCGACGGTGAAGTTGATGGATCAGCCAAGCCAGCAATCGTTACTACAAGTAAAACCGAAGACTGAAGACAGACCCATCGCCGCAGATGGGATAAAGGGTTCATTTCTTTCATGATGATCTAGGCATGTTCCCGCGAGGGGGTTTATTTGACAAGTACCATCATGCACCACTGCCAATGGCTTCAATGCATCCAGCTCCGGGAAAGTGGAGGATGACGAATCGGACCGCTGAGTCTGGAAATGCGTGGTATGTAGATACTGCAGAGGGATCATTGGACAATATTTTGCTCCGGAGCACTTCAAAAGGACGGTCCGGGCTCTGCAGCCATTGAACCCCGGACAAACCACATCGTAAACCGCCTGAATGCGCATGCATGCCGTTCAGGCTTCCGGTCAAGCATGCAAAAACAACAGAGTCTTTGATATGAAAACCAACGAGTCATCGGATGCTTACGTCCAAAACGCCCCGGTATGGGGAGAAAAAACCTCGGTTGTTGCCATCCGCCTTCGATGAGGCATATTTGGTGAAGTGTCATCTAAAGAAACAGACAGATCGGACAAGGTTTATCAGGTTGAGAAGCTCCATAAACGTTATGGAACAAGCGTGGTCTTGAGAGATGTGTCATTTGAACTGGCAAGTGGAGCCATGACCGCCATCATGGGGCCTTCCGGTTCCGGCAAGAGCACCCTGCTCCATTGCCTCGGGGGTGTGGACAAGGCTGATTCGGGAAGCATTCTGTTTCATGGAAAAAACATGATGTGTATGCCTGCTCATGAAATCGCCGAGTTGAGACGCGCTCAAATTGCCTCCATCTTTCAATTTTTCTACCTTCTCCCAACCCTGACAGTAGAAGAAAACATCGCATTTCCACTGCAGCTTCAGTCGATGCCGGGCCGTCAGCGAAAAGAACGCGTGGCAACCATACTGAGTCAGGTGGGGATGGAGGAGAGGAAAGATGCTTTTCCGAATCAGCTGAGTGGAGGCGAGCAACAGCGCGCCGCCATCGCCAGGGCTTTGATCACTCGTCCGAAAGTGATCCTGGCAGACGAACCGACCGGCAATCTTGACAGTCAGAACGGCCGCCGAATCCTGGACCTCATGCGGGAGCTCCTCTGCCCGCAGAATATCGCATTGCTGCTTGTCACCCACAGTGAGGAAGCCGCAGCCATTTGCCATAGGACCTGGAAGATGCAAGATGGAAATCTGATCACGTGAAGCAACTGATGCATCCATTTCTTCTCCTGCTGCGAGTTATTCACCTTCGCCATTGGACACGTCACCCTCTGACTTCTCTGGCTTTTTGCGGCATCATTGCCGTTGGTGTCGCTGCATTCTTTTCCATCAGACTGGCCAATCGAGCTGCCATCAGCGGTTTCACCTACTTTGACCGCTCCCTCGGATTGCGACCGGACCTGGTTTTAACCTCTCCATCAGGCCAGTTTTCCGAAGAAGATCTTTTCTCAATGCAGGCCAAACTGGGCGCGACCCCTTGCGTCATGGCGCCTGTGCTTGAAACCACTGCTACCGATGCCGCAAAGAAAGATGCAAGCCTCAACCTTCAGCAATTCCTGGTGGTGGGTCTGGATACTTTTGCCATGTCCAATCTTGCTTACCATGATCCAGATCGTATCAATAACCTGGCCCGTCAGGCTTGGCAGGAACAGCCGCGCCAACTTGAGACATCCACTGAGACGATCTACGGGGTGGTGATATCAGAAGCTTTGGCGACCAAACAGGGACTGGATGTCGGTGGTCTTCTTGAGGTAATCATCGATGACCGCAAAACGATTCTTTCAGTCATTCATATCACTCGGGATGAGGTTTTCCAGGTATCGCATCCATCTTCCGTTTTATTCATGAGCATCAGCGATCTGCAGCGCGCCATGCAGCAGTCCCAGTTGGTTCATCGTGTGGAACTCTATTTCCCTCCGGGGCATGACAAAAAAATGCTCTTGAGTACGGCACGGGATCAGTTGGGGATGGATCCGCGCTGGAAGTTGGATACGGCCGAAACTTCCATGAACAGCAATGCCTCAATGACGCGCGCATTCCGACTGAATTTGACCATCCTTTCCATGCTGGCGCTGGTGGTTGGAATGTACCTCATCATGCAGGGAATGGATGCTGCCATCGTCAGAGGCAGGATGGAGATTGCGACACTGCGTTCATTGGGTGTGACGCCCGGGGCACTGAAATCAGCCTGGCTGATGGAAAGCCTCTGGTATGGAGTTCTGGGGAGTGCCGGAGGATTGGCACTGGGCTGGGCCGGGGCGCAGTGGATGGTTCGATCTGTTGCGTCCACCGTGAATGCACTTTACCTTCAGAGCGCTTCTGAGTCAGCAGACTGGAATCACTCGGAGGCAATCCTGGCCATGACAATGGGTTGCCTGGCCAGCCTGGCTGCAGGATGGTTCCCTTCCAGTGAAAGCGCTGAAACGCAACCCGCAGAAACCTTCAAGCAAGGACGTCAGGGAGGTTTCATGACGGCACTGAACAAGCCCCTCTGGGGTATCGCGATTGGACTTTCAGGCTGGGGGGCAGCTAGCTTGCCACCTTACGCTGATGCAAATGGATGGATTCCAGTGGGCGGCTACGCTGCTGCCTTGCTATGGGTGGTAGGCGCCACGCTGATTGCACCCGCAGGGCTTCGTTGGATGGCCCCAGTGCTTCGGCCAATGATCGGTGCGCACGCTGTATTCATGTATGCTTTCAGTCAGTTGCGACGCCCCTCTGGACGTCATCAACTCAGCGTGGCAGCTTTGACTGTCGCTGTCGGAATGGCTGGAGGAATGACCTTCATGATCCACAGTTTTGAGTCCACCATGATCCAATGGATTTCAGGATCCCTCAAGGCCGACCTTTACATCGCCTGCCAGGGAGTTGGCAGCGTCTCAAGTCAAAACCGAATGTCCAGGGAAACATGGCAGGCCATCTCCGATCACCCCAAGGTCGAAAGAGCCGAGGTTGGGCAAATTTTCCCCATTGAATATAGAGGACGAAAGACCTATCTCACAGGAATGCCCGTTCGTAACCCACTGGATTGGGAGTATGCAATGTGGATCGAAGCCCCAGATTTGGACCCAGCAGCATTGGAGGAAAAAAACTTACCTTCAGCTGCAGTGAACGAGAGTTTCCAAACCCGATTTGACGTGCACCCGGGGGATCGAATCAAGCTACCGACACCCGGTGGCTACAAGGAAGTGAGAATCGTTGGAGTGTTTGCTGAATATGGCAATGAACACGGGACGGTTGCCATCGACAGACATGTGGTCAGCAATTGGTTTCAGGATGAACGCGCGATCAACATTGCCCTGCATCTCAAATCCGGAACCGATCCTGAAAGGGTTCGAAACGAAATCCTGAGTCAACACGCTGGTATCTCCATTCGCACCAACCGCGCACTGCGCAATGAGGTGCTGGAGATCTTCCATCAGACATTTTCTGTGACTTATGTACTGCAATGGATCGCGGTGATGGTAGCCATCGCAGGATTAACGATGGCAATGATTACTTCACTCATGGAAAGGCAACTTGAATTTCAGGTGATGAAAAATCTGGGGATGACACGATTGCGGATGGCAGTGGCCACTGGGCTTGAGGGATTGGCCTGCGCATGGACCGGGTTTGGTTTCGGGATGATCCTGAGTATGTGTCTGGGATGGCTTCTCGTCTCCGTCATCAACAAACAGGCTTTCGGATGGACACTCCAAAGCGCCATTCCATGGTGGGATCATCTCAGGTTACTCGTGACCCTGACGCTGGCGACTCTCATCACCACAATCCCGGTTGGGTGGTGGGCATCCACAAAGCGCATGCATAAAGAAGAATGAAAAGACGGTTTAATCAAAGTTTCGGCAAAGGAGTTGATACCACAAGAAGGTGGAATTTACCTTTGGCGCTGGGAGTCATTTACCTGCTGCAGAGCGTGGTGGGAATGCAGGTAAAAGGTGCAGCGCATGAGATTGCCACACCTGAATATCAATTTGATTTCCCGCGCGATTACGGCAGCCATCCAGATTTCAAAATCGAATGGTGGTATGTCACTGGCCATCTGAAATCAGAAGGCGACCGTCGTTTTGGTTATCAGGCCACTTTTTTTAGATTGGCAGCTGATTCGGGAATATCCCGTGAAGGCAATCCTCCCCTTCCCCTGGACATCCACTTGGCCCACATGGCATTGTTGGATCTCAAAACAAAGAAATTCTATCATCAGGAACGCCTGCAACAAAGCCCGTGGATGGCCTTCGCCAAAGAGGGAGACATGGAGCTGAAAAACGGAAATTGGAAATTGCGCCGCATTACAGATAGCGAACGACCTGATTTTGAATTACAGGGAAGTATTCTTGCAGATATCAGCATGAAGATGCAGCTTTCCGCCAGCAAACCCATCACACTTTTTGGGGACAATGGCTATTCTCGAAAGGGATCGGATCCCAGCGCAGCCAGTTATTACATGACTTTTACCCGTCTTCAAACAACAGGCAGTATCCGGTTGAATGGCAAATCATTGAAAGTCCGGGGATGGTCATGGATGGACCACGAGGTCAGCTCCAGTCAACTTGCACCACAACAGGTGGGCTGGGACTGGCTCAGTATACGATTGAACGACGGAAGAGACATCATGGCTTATCGGATGCGAACTACCAAAAAGGAAGCAGACCCGTTTTCTACCTTCGCCTGGGTAGACGCGAATGGCGACGCGTCACATCAGCGCTTGCTGGATGACATGTGGAAAGTCAAAAGACTCTGGACCAGTCCCCGGACGAAAAATACTTATCCCGTGGAGGTCGAGCTTAAGATTCCAGATCCTGACAGTGACAATGTATTTCAGGCACACATTGTTCCATTGTATGACGGGCAGGAAATGCTGGGTCATTTAAGCCGTATTGAATATTGGGAAGGTGCCTGCGATGTGCTGGATTCCAAGGGGACAAACATTGGTGAAGCCTACATGGAACTGGCAGGGTATGGTGATGAGAGTGATTTAAGTGCATTGAAACGGTAAACAAATGCGGAAATATCGAATGAGACTATCTGATTCAGAAAATTTTTGAATCCCCGTTCACTGGAATCCCATCAGGCCAGATAATCGGGTAAAAGGAATTGTAGTCATTTTGAAACAATCAGAGCCTGCATCCAGAAGAAAGATCATCAACACGAAAAAAGCCATATGCTCCCGCCAGTCTGCAACCGGATCTGCAAGGCGAAGCCAAATAGAACCATGCCAGGCGACCAACTGAAATCGTGGCTCAGGGTGGAAACCTGCACAGACCTGGGAAAGAAGTGGATGCACTTACCAAATGTGAAACTGGAGCTTTGTGCATGAATGAGTCATTTTGAGTCAAAGAAAACAGGACCAAGAACTTCTCAAACCAGAATGAATTCAAGGCTTCAAGCCAAGTTTGAAGAAGGCCTGCCTCGCTGTATCCACCTTGTATGGACTGACCGCGGCTGGCACTGACTCGAAGGGTTTATTGAGATCCTGCGTCACGTAAAGCAAAGCATCGCCTTCCCAGCTCAGAGTGAATCCGCTGGCACCATCGCGCGCGATCAACAAAGGAGGAATGATGGGTTCGAGCGTATCCCCACCATCAGTTTCCTGCCTTCATCTTTCAGGTGAATGTCTGGTAAAACTTAATGAACCAGATCATGATTCAGCGCGTTCAGGACGCCCGAAACGAATACGACGCCCGGATGGGGATTATTTTTACCGGGTGGATCAAGGTCTTCCTCCCCCCTTATCACTGTCCTGCCCGGCATGGTTTTATTCGCACTGCATGCAAAGATTTTCCTGGGGCCGTTGGAGGCGGTCAAACCTGAAGCCGACAAGATTTACTTGCAGATGCTCCAGTCGCCCGTAACGATCGGACTGCGCGGATTATTTCTCACGGAACCCTTTGGGGCGATTCAATCGACCGTCAACTCAACCTCAACGATCGTGACTCTGGACATTTACAAACGGATATTCCGCCCGGGGCCTCCGATCTGGATGTGATAAGACTCGGCGTGACCTCGTCGACAGTCATTCTGACTGTCTCCATCGTGCTGGGGGGATTTATAGGAAAGCTCAGCGGCGGCATTTTTGAATATATCCAATCGCTTTACGCCTTTTTTGTAACTCCTTTTGCGACGGTCTTTATTCTGGGCATGCTCTGGCGAAGAATCAACGGAATCGGCGCCTTGCTGAAGGTCCTTTCGGGTTTCGCCCTGCGAATCGCGATCAAGCTCTACCTGAACTTCGGAAGCAAATCTCCAGCCTAATTGTCCCCCTGTGCCAATCAGTCATCGATCAACTGGTTTTTGTGCCTGACGGTTTGCATCGAAGTGAGTTTACTCTCTTCCCCTCAAAACCGGAACGGGTGACTGATCAACTGACTTTCAGTTGGCGCAAAATGAATACCTTCGGAAACCTCGACACTCACCCTTGCACCGGCGCTGTTACCTGGTGGGGGATTGTTCATCGTCACGATCCTGGCACTGTTTGCTTTATTTTCCGGATTCGTTCTGTAAGCAGTTTGGATCATCATTTTGAATCCATTTCTCGGGAAATATCAAATCACACAATCCCCGAAGCATGCAGCCTTTCTCTGCATGCACGCCGCGTCCCTGCCTTACACTTAAGGCAAGCCGCAACGACGCCTTGAGGCCTTTTCTGCAAAGAGCTTTCCCGGAATCTCGCATTACGAGGTCGCAGACAGAGCTTTCCCGAATCAGGCAATCAGCTGTTGCACCACCTGCCCATGCACGTCAGTCAATCGATAATCTCTTCCCTGGTGACGGAAGGTCAGTCTTTCATGATCCAAACCCAGCAGATGCAGGATCGTTGCCTGAATATCGTGCACATGAACGGAATCTTCAACCACATTGAACCCCAGTTCGTCCGTGGCACCCATAGTGACGCCAGGTTGGATTCCACCCCCTGCAAACCACATGGTGTAGGCTTGCGGGTGGTGGTCTCTGCCCAGGCTTCGATTGAGTGCCGCACTCGCCTCCACCATGGGCGTGCGCCCGAACTCACCGCCCCAAATGACGAGCGTGTCCTCAAGCAAACCACGCCTCTTCAGATCCATGATCAAGGCCGCACTGGCCTGATCGGTTTGCTTGGTCTGCCCCGTGACGCCATTGGCTACCTGAGAGTGATGATCCCATCCGGAATGATATACCTGAACAAAGCGAACCCCACGCTCAATCAGGCGCCTTGCCAGCAGGCAATTGTTCGCATAGCTCGCTTTACCGTGCTGAGCACCATACAGCTCCATGGTCTCCTGACTTTCGGATTTGAAATCCGTCAATTCAGGCGCCGCCGACTGCATGCGCCAGGCCATTTCGTAGGCATCGATCCTAGTTTGAATTTCAGGATCCCCGACTCGGCTCAATTGACGTTTATTGAGGGTCTGGATCAAATCCAGAGAATCCCGCTGAGACTGATGATCAAAACCCTCGGGATGAGCCGTGTTCAGAATGGGATCACCCGAAGAGCGAAAGAGAACGCCGGCGTGACTCCCGGGCAGAAAACCGGCACTCCACATCGCGGCACCGCCACTCACACTGCCACCGCTCTTTAAAACCACGAAAGACGGTAGGTTCTGTGAAACACTTCCAAGTCCGTAACTAAGCCATGACCCCAAGGCAGGACGTCCGGGGATGGGCGCGCCTGTGTTGACCATGATCTGTGCCGGAGCATGGTTGAACTGATCGGTGTTCAATGACTTCACGATTGCAATCTCATCCGCGATTTTTGCCAGATGTGGCAGACGATCTGAAAGTTCGGCACCTGACTGACCATGACGTGAAAATTCGAACTGGGGAGCCAGCACAGCCGCATCCGGCTGAATGAACGCATAGCGCTGTCCGGCGATCACAGAGGGTGGGATGGGTTTACCAGCCAATTCCCGAAGCTTTGGTTTATGATCAAACAACTCCAGCTGACTGGGAGCCCCTGCCTGAAAGAGGAAAATCACCCGCTTGGCCCTGGCGCCGAACATGGTCGCCCTCGGCGGAAATGCCGTTTTGGCTGCCCTTGCGCTGACATCAGCAAGCAGTGAGCCCAGAGCAATTTTTCCTAGACCGACGCCACAGCTTTCAAAAAATTGCCGCCTGGTGGATTGTTTGAGTGGATGATGGTTCATTATTCCCGTGTAATGGCTTCGTCCAGATTGTAAATCGCCCGTGCAAGCATTGCCATGGCAGCCCTCTGATTGTTGCCGCTTTGATCCAGTAGGATTTCAGCCGCATCCAGATCCCCCGCACTCAAGCGGGCCAACTGATTTTCATAAAACTGCAACAAAGCCTTCCTTTCATCTTCATGAGGCAGGCGTGTCAAAATCCTTTGATAAAGAATATCCAGCTGCTCATCCTTTGTCCCCTTGAGCTGCGCGGCTATGGCACGCGCCGCTTCAATGAACATCTCGTCATTCAATAGCGTGAGCGCCTGAATCGGCGTATTGCTACGATCACGTCTTGGAAGGCATTGCTCCCCAGTCGGCCCGTCGAAAGCAAGGAAGGCGGCAAAGGGAGCGGTCCGCTTCATGAAGGTGTACAGACTGCGTCGATAGCGGCTTTCTCCCTGAGAAGCCTTCCATCGAGCTCCTCCATATGCAGCAGCGGTCACGCTGGATGGCTGGGGAGGATGCACACTTGGACCACCCAGTTTTCGGGACAGAAGGCCACTGGAAGCCAGCACCATGTCACGTATCATTTCTCCACTCATTCGAAACCTGGGACCGCGAGCCAGCCAGATATTCTCGGGATCTCTTTCAAGGGCCTCAGGCGATATCGTGGTATCTTGCTGATAGGTACGACTACTGACAATCAGACGGTGCAGGGACTTCAGCGACCAGCCATCATCCATCAATCGCACCGCAAGATAGTCCAGCAATTCAGGGTGACTGGGTAATTGGGATTGATAGCCAAAATCTCCCGCAGTCGGCACAATACCTCGACCAAAGAAAGCTCTCCATGCGCGGTTGACCACCATGCGCGCGGCCAGGGGATTGTCCTCGCCGACCAGCCAACGTGCCAGGCTCAACCGGTTGGCAGGCTGATCCGCTGGCAGAGGCCTGAACATCGCAGGAACTGCGGCTGAGACTTCCTCTCCAGGTTGCAGGTATTCGCCTCGGTGATGCCGAAATGTTTTCCGTTGGTTTTCGCTCCATTCACGCATGACGAGCGTCGTCGGATAGTCCGGAATACTCTCTCTAAGCGCGGCAATCTCCTGTCGCTCGGCCTCGAATACCTCCGACTGGTTCACATACAATCGTTTCAACGCCTCGTCAGTGGCTTTTGTCAGATCTGAGATCTCCCCCCCACGCGCCCGAACCTCTCCAGGATCATCCGTGACCGAAAGACGAAAACGCCCCAGGGCCGCGACAAAGTGACGTTCAAACACCATCTCAATCGATAACTCCTTCAAGGATTGGGGAGAATCAAGGAGTAATACCAATTCATGACGCTTGCCTTCCTGCGTCGCTGTGGACCAACCACTGGAACCGATGCCGTCATACACATTTGTTCCAAGCGACTTGCCCGACCCAATGGCGATTTTGCCAAAATCGATGGATGCATCCTTGAAAGCGAGGGACGTTTCCCCGGATTTGGCAATGACTTCACTGAGGAAAAAATCTCCTTTCCGCCCCTCGTAATAAGCCGCCCCAGGGCCTTTGGCGGGAAGCCGCTCGTCAGGCAAT
>NZFL01000028.1 GCA_002690655.1 Pedosphaera sp. | reverse complement strand
CGGTTCAGGTTCAGGTTCAGGCTCAGGCTCAGGCTCAGGCTCAGGCTCAGGCTCAGGCTCAGGCTCAGGCTCAGGCTCAGGCTCAGGCTCAGGTTCAGGTTCAGGTTCAGGTTCAGGCTCAGGCTCAGGTTCAGGTTCAGGTTCAGGTTCAGGTTCAGGTTCAGGTAACTCGCTATCGTCATTGAGAATGGTGATGAGTGTCTCGGCGATGACCGTTCCGTTGGTTTCTGAAAATGAAACGATCAAAGTTTCATCTGGTTCGGGAATTGGATCACCTTCGATATGCAATTCCAAGGTGCTTTCTGCTGCTCCAATTCGGTAAACGCGATGCCCGTAGTAATCGCTCAGATAAAGCACGTTGCCTTCATGGTCAAATTCCATGACATCTTTACCATTTCCAAACAGGAATCCCTGCAATCCACCGATGAATTCTGTAATGGATCCATCAGGCGTAATTTTAAGTAATTTGCCTTCGTTGCCCAAGTCAACGGCCACATACAGGTCGTATCCGAAAACGCCTCCACGACCAAAAATCATACCGTGCGGTGCTCCTTGGATTTCGTTAATCCATGTTTCCAATCCACGGTCCGGATGCCATCTTTGGATGCATAAGCATTTTCTTCCGAATTCCCCCAGATACAGCCAGTCGCCAAAGGGGCTGCCTTCAGGTGCCATCGCCATTGAACGAATGGCAAGACCCTCCGTGCTTGACTCATCTTGACCGTCATTAATTAAAATATCCATGCCGCCATCACGTCTAACAGAGAGCAGGTCTCCGGGGCTACCTACGGAGTTTGCCAGTATCAGGAGATCTTCTGCCCAACCGTATTGACCCAATAGGATTTCACTTGGTTCACCAGGGCCAGAGGGGAGACCTACAGCAGTGAAATCGATCACATTGTGCGAGGCATCAAGATATTGAACAGCCCCGCCCAAGGCTCCCGGGCGTCCACCATCGCGATTGTTGGCGCTGATATACATTCCCTGTTTGAACTCTGAATATGGCGAAGCAAACACGAGTCCTGCGGGGTCCGTCTCGGGAAGTAGTTTGGTGACCATTTCCAGTTCAGTGCCGTCCAAGGAAATATATGAAATCGAATCTTGCCTGGTTGAGTTTTTGTTTACAAGTTGACCGACATAAAGGCCATCGGTGAATCCTGAGATTTGATTGGCCAGCGCCAATGGGGCAGGGTGATTCACATCAGCGAGCATTTCTATTCCGAATCCATGCGGTATTCTTACCTCTTGCGTCAGTGGATCGGTGGATGTGCTGGGTATGGGCAGACCTGGGGTCTTCCTGCCAGCGGCAAATAGCAGTTGATTTGAAAAAGACAGATAATCATTCTCCGGTGTTGCTGTGAGAGGACGGGTAGAAATCTCTATGACCCTGTTTGTTGGAAGCCTTTTTCCCAAGCTTACCTGGATAGACAGGGTTTGATCGCCCGCTTGCCCTTCTTTGATGGACATAGCCTCGGGTATGACAAGTTCTATTTGTCCATGCACCACGCTTGCCATTCCAATCAGGAATAAAATTGAAATAACGGGCTGCACTGTCTTCCACATGAAAACCATGCGAGCATTGAAGATGTCGTTGCATTTCACCATAACTGAAATGGATTTTGAGATGCCTCCTTGTTGGTTTTAAGAGCATAACACGTACCACAAAGCAGGGAAACCTGCCTGAAATATCTGACTGTCATGTTACAAGTGCTGGTCTTGTCGTCGTCTCATCCTGCCAATGTAAGTGGCAAATCCCTGAAATCAGGCCATTGATTTGACTTGTCAGTCTTGTTGAATGGTTATAGCCACATTCCATGTGTCAGCCGCCTTTTGGTAATCTCTCAAAAAGCTACGCCGTGGCAAAGCGCTGCCTTTCTTTGTCAGTCTGCAAGTTCAGGATGCTTGATGATCAGCAAATGTTGGTCGTGATCACTGGCTGATGCTTCAGATTGAGTCCCATCAGGCCAGTGAATTTCGATGCGGTCAAGGTGCTCTGGAGCGGCAAGATACATTGTTGCACTTGATTGTGAAAGGTATCCACTGCCTGCGTATAATTCCTGTGCTTTGATACCTCCTTTTACAAAGGATACAATGACTCGAGATCCAACGCCGGTGGGGTTGTTCTTGAGTCCTTGCAACTGGAGTCGCAGTGGGTGTTTTGCAGATGATGGGTGATTGTTTTTGAAAGCGAGCATGCGCTGGTTGTTTTGAGTTGCAACCAGATCCGGCCAACCATCTTCGTCGAAGTCACAAACTGTCAGACCTGTTCCGTCCCCATCCACGAGGAATCCTGATTGAGCAAAGGGGGTCACATGAAAATGCCCTCCATTGTCAAAGCTTCCTGAGAATCCGATGCCCCCGCGCCAAAGTCCGGTTCCGGGTTCTCGTGTGAAGAAGTTCTGAACACAATGAAGGTCTGTGTTGCCATCACCATTCATGTCGGTGGTTACAACGCCGAAACCGGGAGAGGCCTGTGCCAATCTGGGGAGTGCCCGCCATGTAAAATTTCCCCTGCCATCGTTGATGAGGAATCCAGATTCAAAATGATCAGCAGATAATTGCAGTGTTTGATTTAATTGGGCTGGTGAAAAAATAGATGAGAGTGTTGCGGATGCAAAGCTCCTGTAAGTCGGGAAATTTTTCCTTATGGATGGAATGAATTCAGAGAGATAGTTCAATGCTCGGAGTGGAAACAGATCATTCTGCATCGTTCTGGCTTCGAGTATTTTCGGGCGCTGTGAGTCATCAATAAAACCGTAGTAAAGCAATGCGGGTGTATCCGGTGATGGCATTCCGTAGCGAGTGTTGATCCCCACATTCATGACCGTGTAATCGATATCCCCATCGCGGTCCAAATCAGCTCCAGTGATGGAATTCCACCAGCCAGTATAATTTGAAAGCCCCCTCTCGGTGCTTGTATCTGTGAGTCGTCCATTCGCGTTGGAAAAACACTTCACTGTTCCCCATTCCAGCGTGATCAGAAGGTCTGGTTGTCCATCAGCTTGAACATCTGACCATAAAGCAGATGTGACAAGACCGGCATGTTTCAAGCCGGGTGCTAATTTGGAGGTCATGTCTTTGAAAACACCATTATTGTTCTGCAGCAAGCGGCTTTCGGGTGCGACTGGATATTGGCCAGGGACAACACGCCCTCCAATAAACAAGTCCAGATCACCATCTGCATCGAAATCGGCTGCAGCTGCCGGACCGCTGGAAATGGCCTTCTGAGGAAGGATTTCCTTGGATGCCTGAGTGAGTTTTCCCTTGCCATTATTCAGGTATAAACGATCAAACAGGATCGGATCTCCCGGATTGCATTCCACTCCTCCACTGGCAACAAATAAATCGAAATCACCATCGCTATCGAAGTCCAGCCACAATGGTGTCATGTCCTCATGACGTCTGTGTGCATTGAAAAGCGCATGATTGGTTGTATCCTTTACAAAACGGCCCTTACCTTTCTGCAGATACAATGCACCGGATTGGCCGGCTGCTGCAGCAACATATATATCTTCGTCGCCGTCACCGTCCGCATCTCCCCAGGCCATGCCTCCACCCAGTTGAGAATGTTTTCCGGGCAGCAAAGGCTGCCTTTGGAAATCGCTGAATGCCCTTTCCTGATGTGTGAAATGGAGCCCTGTCTGTTGCCCTACTTCGGTGAATTGAGGAGCTTCGATCGGGGATGCAGGCATGGAAGATGCCTGCTCCTCAATGATGTAATGCTTGTCAGCCTTCAATCCAGTGAATACCTGCTTCTTGCCTCCCGGCCAAGTGACGGTCAACTTATCGATGTTTCTGGCTTTTCCCAATCCAAAATGGAGGATCGGTTCATTACTCGACAGAAAACCCGTCATTGGATTATTCTGACGAACCTGAATCCCGTTTTCTTTAGTTTCAATGCCTACGATGCAGCCAATGCCATGACTATTATTGACCTTACCTTTCAAGCGTAAAGTAACGCGGTGTCCTGTGCTGCTCGTGTTACGGTAAATGCCCACGTGTTCATCGAGATCTGCCGTTACCAGGTCCAGGTCACCGTCACCATCCAAATCTCCGTAAGCGGCACCATAACTCATTCCATGATGATCCAGGCCCCACTCCTTGCTGACATCGTCAAAATGCAGGTCACCCCGGTTTTTGAAGGCTAAATTCTGTTCGATGAAAGGTTCAGAGTCTTTCCATAGATCCCATTCTGTGCGACCGATCAACATGCTGGGGGCGATGTGGCGGTCAGCATCAGTAAACATACGTGCGGAACCGTTGGTCACAAATAAATCAACCCAGCTGTCATTATCAAAATCTGCAAGTTTGACAGCCCAGGTCCAATCCGTTTTCGCCACATTGGCCAGGAACGCGGTTTCCATGAATTTTTTTGTTCCAGTGTTCAGGTAAAGAGTGTTCCGCATGGTTTGACGAGGGTGTGCATTTTCAAGAAACCATCTGCGATCCCCCATTTCACCTTGAGTGATAATGCTTTTGTAATGGGTGGTTGCAGCCATGTCAGCGCTCATGAAATCGAGCAATCCATCATTGTTGATATCCGCGCAATCGGCTCCCATCGAGGACCAGGTTGTATAGGGCATGACTTCGGCGATGACATCGGTGAATGAGCCATTCCCATTGTTGTGATAAAGGTGATCGGGGTCCGTGAAATCGTTGCCGACGTAAAGATCCAGCAATCCGTCCCCATTGTAATCCCACCAAGTTGCAGAGAAACCGTGTCCGCTTTCGGTGATACCAGCCTCGGTGCTGATATCGGTAAACGTTCCGTTACCGTTATTCCTGAACAAACGATCTGGGCGCCCACATGTGTCAGCCGTGTAGCCGTTTGGGCCGGTTTGGCGGAGATGGTAGTATTTCTCAAAGGCAGGTAATATATAGGGACGACCATTCTTGACACCCACGGGAGGTCGTGAGGGACGCCCACCGGATTGAACGTAACGGTAAGTCAACACATACACATCAAGATCTCCGTCATTGTCAAAATCTGCAAACGCCGGCATCAGGCTTGCGTCCACCATATCCAGACCGTACGAGGCAGCAGATTCTTCAAAGGGCTTATTGGCTCCCTGGTTGATGAATAGCTGATTGGGAGCGTCATAATTGCAAACATACAGATCAAGGTCTTCGTCATTATCGATATCGACCATGGCCACTCCGGCCCCCCATCGATCTTCTCCAGAAAGCAGGAACTCCTCGGTCGCGTCTTTGAATACCCATGGCTCCTCCTGGATATAAAGTTTGTTGGACCGGGGAGCGCTGACAAAATACAGGTCGTTTTTACCATCCCCATTCACATCTCCAATGGCGATGCCTCCGCAGACTGATCCCGCATAGTTCAAGTAGCTCATGCGATGTTGCAGATCCATGACATTGATATAGTCAACTCCTGTTTTTCCATGCGGCAGTCGTTCGAAAAGAGTGGGGGATCGGGTGACAGTGCCTGGTTCAGTTAGATTCCTGACTGAAATGCGGTTGCCGTTCACCGCTGCTTGAGCGTGGAGTGTCGTCAATATGCATGTCAGTGCGCATGTGATGCCAACAAAACGACAGAGCTTACGCATGCACCCGAAGTCAAGTGGTGTACAAGCGCCTGAATCAAAAATGCAAGGTCTCATGTAAATGATGCAGTCCATTCTAGGAGGGGCAACAACAGCCACAAGTTTAATTTAAACAGGGAGAAGTGCGTGCAGGTCACAAAAAGAGCCCGTCCAGATTCTGGACGGGTTCGTGAATGGTTGAGATTTTATCGCAGATTACTCAGCGATAAAGAATACCTGTGCTTGGTCAGGTGTCACCGAATAAGGCGAAGTAGCACCTGCAAACTTCCCATTCCCCGTATTCAAGAAAGCGACGTTGCGCTCGTTGCCGCTCCAATTGCCTCCGCTCTCTACCTGGTCGGCGACGGCTTCTCTTGCTGCAAGGTAACCGTTCTTTTGTTTTTCAGATTTGCTTGCTTCGCTGACTTCCAGAGGTGATTGCGACGTGACCCGTCGCCAAAAGAAACTTCACAAATCCCCTGTGTCATCCGTCCCAGTCACCATGCCATTGGCCACGAGGATGTCTTTTCATTCGTCATTGTTGATATCTGCAAAGTTCAAGCGCCAGATCCAGATCGGTATCGTTATCCAAATCGATCAACAGACTGCTGGCACTGGGTTCAAGAAAGTTGGCGCTGGAACCATTGGAAGCATCCTCGATGGCTCCAATGGTTTCTGCATGAGCAGTCTGTTGGGTAAGCCTCCAGTTTCACAAACATAGAAATCCTGCAGCCCATCTCCATTCACATCTCCAACCGAAAGCCCGTGAGGAGCCCTGACATGTTGGGTGAAGCGTTAATCAAGTTGCTTGCGCCAATCGTCAATGCTCAGGAGCAGGGGATCATTTGATGCTTCATGCCATCCCATGATGGATGCCGTGCAATCAGTCAACCAGGGCTTGTCGTGACTTGGTGATGTGACTTCTTCAAAATCGAGGACGTCAATGTGGGGAAGTTGAGGCAGGCTTCCTTTTTTTCTGGCTGGAATCCATACGCAGCCCCAGGTTGCGTGCTGTTGAAGTATAATATCCTCATTGTATCCATGTGACTCAACGATCACTTGAGTCTTGCTGGATGCACTTTCAACAAGCGCACGAATGATTTTGAAGTGCATGTCAAAATGAACCTTATCCGCTTTTATGCCATTGGCTGTGAGTGGGGATGGAAGTTGTTGAAGCGCTTTTGCGAAGCCTGTGATCCCATTTAAGTTGTTGTTATTCCCGGATTTCTTGTTCCTCCAAACTCTTAGAGTTCCATCATCAAAAGAAAAAGGCTACAGGATGGGGCCGTAATGGGGCACAGGAAAAGTTGCCGGCAATCATGGCTTCCAGGTGCTTTGACAGAGCCTCTGAATTTTCATCCATGGCTTTGTTCAGTTTTTTGAAATGAATACCCGCAGCATCATTCACAATTTCAGTTACCCAGCCATCAGCTCGAAGATCAAGATGCCTTAATTCTTCGCCACTTCGGGGGTGACCTTCTTTTGAGAAAGTTTTGCTATTGGTTGGCCTTATGGGTGCTTGCATGCTCTGCCGCTCGAAGGACTGGGTATGTCTGGCCAATAACGATAGCAATCCCCCCAGCCAAGAACCAGACCCGGATAGAGTTCGGGATACTCCAGGCAGCAGGAAAGTTTCCACGAAACTTGCGGAAAAGTGCTAAAGGGATGATAAGGAACACTTCGACCATAAACATTCCAAGGCACTGTTCAAGGACGAGGGGATTACTTATTTTTTACGAAACAAGGAAGACTGAACCAGTGCATGCAGGAGGCTTTTGAGGCCATAGTTTTCGGGCATGCATTGATCAAGCATGGATTCGACTTCCTTGCGATCCGCAAAGGAAACCGGAGCCCCGGTGGCATAAACAATCCATTGGCTCAGAATGTTTCTCGCGATTTGTCGAGGGTTTTTAAGCAAGATAGCCTTCATGTCTTGTATATCTTCAAAGGGAGTGTCGTCGGCCATATGACCTCCGCTTTCAGCATTCTTAGCAAGCCGGAACTGGAATGCATGTCCATTTTTACCGAAACCTTTCACAGGCTCTCCCAGATCTCCGACAGCACGGTAGCGGTGACGATATCCGCCCGCGATATCATAGCTTTCCAATGCCAATCCCACAGGGTCAAAGTGCTGGTGACATGCGTTGCATGAGGTGATGTTGCGATGCTTTTCGATTTGTTCCCGAATTGTCTTTGCTCCCCGTATGTCCGGCTCGATCCCTTCCACGTTCGAGGGTGGTGGTGGGATGTTGAGCCCCAGTAAGCGTTCGCTAAACCAGGCTCCGCGCACGACCGGGGAGGTGGTCGTACCATTGGCGGTCAAGCGAAGCAGGCTCGCCTGAGTAAGTAGACCCCCTCGGTTCGAGCTTTTGGGTAAAGTGACCTTGGCCAGATGAACCGTCTGCCTGCCACTCAAACCATAATGTGCTGCAAGGCGCTCATTGACGAATGTGAAATTGGAATCGATCAAGGAAGAGGCAGGGAGGTTTTGTTGGATGATTTCTTTGAAAAATAACTGAGTTTCCAAAAGGGATGATTCGGTCAGTAGATCGTCCAGATAATAATCGGGGTAAAGTGTGGCATCGGGGGCGTTGGCTTTGAGGTCGCGCAGGTCGAGCCAGTAATCAAGGAACGCTTTAACAAATCGGTCGAGTTTTTCGTCCTTGAGCAGACGCTCCGTTTGGTCTCTCAATATTGCATCAACAGTGAGCTTTTCCTCATTACGCAAAATGCTGTCAGGTGGACTGTTCCAAAGAAACAATGACAGTCGCATAGCCAGACTCGTAGAATCCAAAGGGCCTGGGTGAGCTTCCAAGTAGAGGAATTCCGTGGAACATAATGCCGATGCGTAGGCTGCCAGCATGGATCGTGTGAAATCTTCCCCTAGCGAGCGCGCCTTCTGGTAAACTTTTAGAAAGGGTTCATGCCTTGTTTCAGGGAGCGATTGCTTTCGAAATATCCTTTGAATAAACGCCTGGATGAGTCGCCTTGCATCCTCGTCTTCATTTTCACTAAGGACAATGATCCGGTTGTCCTCACCGACCTCAAATGGAAGCTGGTGAAACAAGACCTTGTAACAGGGAGGCGGCCAGCCATCGTGCAAAGGTCCCTCTAGTTCCAGCCAATTAAGAGCAAATCCGGGAACGCCTGCCCGGGTTGCAAGAGGGTTGCCTTTCCAGCCTGGACGAGTGCGCACCAGTCTTGCTGCATCGGGTCTGAGCTTCTCTCCTGCCTTGAGCATCACCTCCCGCTCAATGATCCTTGGATCAGGTGTTGCATCATATGTCGTGAGCCAGCGGCTGTCTCCGCTGTCTGCAAGTGCGTATAATGTGATGGGTTCAGATCGCGTCCCCGGAAAGGCGTAATTACGACTGGGTTTCCACCAGGCTCTGCTTCCTCCGGAAAGGCCGTGGTCATTGCCCCCGCTGGCTCCATTGGGACCTGCCAGAAAAGTGTAGGATTTCAGCCGCAACCGATACATGCCATCCACGGGGATTTGCATCCTGGTGAAATCATATTTGGTCGTGGCAGAATACGTGCCTGAAACAAAACCCATTGCCTCCTTTTCGCGGATCGCTGGCTGCTCAGGACCTACGGTGATAGGATCGATTCCGCGAATGACATTTGGTTGGGGGGTGTGTTCGATCAAGGGAATGGCAGATCGAGTAGCTGCTCGTTGCCCAAATTTGTAGCGCAGGAAGCTCTGCATGCTATGTTCCTCACGCGCGTAATACTTACTTTTCCTTTCAGGATGGGCGACCGTCTGCAGTGCGGTGCCCAGTGCCGTCATGGCAGTCTCCAGATACTTGGCCATTTGAACGTGCGACACATCCAGTCGTTCTCCACTTTTGTTGAACAAATGCGAAACGCCATCCTCTGGCAACAAATCGGCGACTTGCAGCCAGGGGGCATTCAGGCCTTCTCTCAGGCAATTTTCATATTCAAATCGATTGAGGCGTCGCAAGGACGCGCGCCCCTGTTTCCGGATACGCTCCTGGTCTTCCAGCAGGAGTGAATGTGAAATTGTATGAATGAAGGCTTCGGTCTGATTTGCGAGCGGACGCTTGCGTTTGTTGGGAGGCATCTCGCCCTTGCGGACGCGGTCGTGGATCAGGACCCAGCGATCAAAAACTTCGGGCTTGTGAACATTTCGATCGAGTTCCTTCAGGTTCAACCCGCCTTTCGCCAGACCGGAGTCATGACACTCGTAGCAATGGTGTTCGAGGAAGGGTTCTACTCCATGCGATGGCAGGATCGTGTCTGAGCATAAGTTGCCTGACGAGTAACAGAGAAACAAGAGCGCAAGTAAGGTGCTCCTTTCAATACACATCAACGCCATTCTCTTGAAGAATGAGGAGGGCCTCATTATTGTCTTGGATGTTGTTTTAATCCGGTCGCGTGGCTCGGTCCTGCATCCAGGCAACGTCCCTGTTGTTGGGAGATGGCACGTTCAACGCAAGGGCACCACCTCGTTTCAAGGTAGGTATGGTTCGAGAATCCTGCCATTTCTTGATCTCGGAATGTCCGTCTGCAAAGGAAAAACCACCGGCAGCATTGTGGTAGGAGGCTGGATAATCAATCATCTTGTGAAGGCTTGGCTTATCAGGCCAGCCTTCCATGGCAACTACAAAGGTGCCGTCATTGATGCTGTCCTCACGTTCATCCAGAAAAACAAACGTATTGGAAGGGCCCGGATCTGTGATGGCATCAAGTTTGAAAAACTTGCGCCAGCCTTTTCCGTTTTCACCACGAGCGGTTCCCCATCCGGGGCCGTTTAACCACATGTTCATTGCCATGCTGCGGACTCTCGGCAGGACCTGACCGCGCACCTTGCAGGCACTTTTATCGGCTGGACATTTGAAGACTTGCTGTGCATTGAGATAAGGCCACAGGGGGCTTTCCTTGATGCTCCCGGGAGCATTCGGGTCATGGTCCGCATCACCATTGCATGGCATGCGTAATACGCCACCCCCGGTCCACTCGGGGCCTTTCAGGTATGCTTGCCCGGAAGAGGCAGGAAGGTTTCCTTCATTGTCTTCAGCATAAAGGATCCAGCCCAGAGTCAACTGTTTGTGATTGTTCATGCAGAAAATGGCGTGAGCTTTTTGCTTTGCCTTGCCCAGAGCAGGTAGCAGCATGCCCGCTAATATAGCGATAATGGCGATGACTACAAGGAGTTCAATAAGTGTGAATGCCCTGCTGCGAAGGCTTGAAGCGCATCTTTTATTCATGATCATGACTTTCATTTCTAGGCTTAAGAATCTCAAACTAACTGAGATTGAACGAATGGACAAGCCAAGCGATGTGTTGAGACCTGAATTGCGACGCCTTCCTTGAGCTCCTTGCCTCTACCCCTTCCTTTGACATTGTATGCGAGTGCTTCATTTCCTGATCCATTGGACGGCATCGATAATCACGTGCCCGTCTGTGCCTTCATTGCCTATCACTACCATTCCCGATTCGTTGAATTCATACGAACCCAGAGAGCTTGCAAATCCATCGATAGCAGGTGTTTCTTGCTGGTTGACCCTGATGCGGGCAATGCCGAATCGGTGGTGGATTTCAACTGGGACATTGGTCGCCCTGTTCGGGTTCGCGGTATAGGTCATTCGAACTTCATGGACGCCCGGTGATAATGCCGTTTTGAACTGCGCCCAATAACGTCCATTGCCACTGTTGCCATCGTGTTGATAACCAAGTTCGTGAAAGGGATGAATGGCCCGGCTGGACTTCCATCCACTGCTGTGACGTGCTTGCAGATCATCCACGACGACTCCTTTCAAGGTGCTGGGTGAGGATTGGATTTGTGATGCCATCGCCAGCACTTGCCCGTCTTCAAGGAGTCGCGAGCGGAGTTGCTTGTAAGGGAGGTCCTGGACGGCGAGCCCACCCGAGTCGAGACACATCATGGCGGCGGTAGCCGCAGACTGTCCAAGTATCATGAAAACAGGTTCCATTCGAATGGAACCGAACGCGATGTGTGAGCTTGAAACACATACAGGCACCAGAAGATTTTCACACTGTTCCTTTTTTGGGGTGAGCGATCCATAGGAGATTTCGTAAGGGCCTCGCGTTGAGACTCCGATGTCACCTTCATTTTGAGTAAAGCCTTCAGGCGTGATGTAGCGTTGAACATTATGGCTGTCCATCGCATAGGAACCCATGCCGACAGATTGCGGGGTGGGGCGGCGTTTCAGGAGTTCATTTTCGGTCATCACATGGGAACCGATCATGCGCCTTGATTCGCGCACATAAATCTGATGAGGCCAGCCTCCATTATCGGTGAACTCATCTTTGGAAAGTCCGAACGATGCCATTTTGTTACGCACCTCCTCAGGCACCCGTGGGTCATTTGCGATGCAATACATCAAACCCTTCTGGTAGTTTGCATGCTCTTGAATGATTGCCTTGCGCTCTTCGTAACTGCCCTCCGGATAAGCATAGTTGAAACCAATATGATCCGTGCTGAAAGGGCCATGGTTGTTGGTGTCGGTTTTACGGTTTGGAATGGGGTCGAACTTGCGAAAGGTCTCGCGCCATCCTGCATCGAAGATGCGCAGTAATAATTCATATTGATCTGAATCGTATCCCTCTGGTTTTTCAAAAGGGATGCGATTCTCTGGATGATTGGTGAGGCACATACGAAAGCAATAGGCCTGGATGCGCTTGTCCCCCGCGCCATGCACGCCTGGTGCAGCGGTGGAAATGCCTGGTAACACTCCGCTGTCCGGATCGCCCGGAATGCGGTATGGACTGATGGGTTTGGATACCGCACCGAAGTGGTGTCGGTGATGCAGGACTCCTGTTTGAATACCATTCCACTGTTCCCCGTAGTAATCCTTGCTTTCACGACCCACGTGATAATCCACGCCCGCGGTTGCCATCAGATCTCCCTCGTACGTGGCGTCGATGAACATACGACCTTCAAACGTTTTTCCTGAAAGCATTCGAATGGAGTGTATGCGTGCTCCCTTTTTGGTAATCCCGGTTTCAGGATTGCGATCCAGCCATTCGTCACGATGAACCCGTATATTCAATTCCTTTACCCATGCGTCAAAAACTGATTCGGCAACGTGGGGCTCGAAAATCCACATGGTCCTTTGTTCACCATCGATGGCCTTGGTGCCCTGCCCCTTGTTGCCATACTCGGTTTTTCGCTGCCAGCGCCACGCATCACTCCTTTGATAATGACACCAGACACGATGATAAAATTCACGGCTGACTCCGCCGATGACCCCTTTGTTTCCTGTGTCAGTCCAGCCTAGGCCTCCACTGCTCAAGCCGCCAAGATGCGTGTCAGGGGAGACGATTACGACCGACTTCCCCATGTGCCTGGCCTGGACAGCTGCTGCGACCGCACCACTCGTTCCACCATAAACAACCAAATCGTAAACAGGCTTCTTGGCCCACAGGGACGCTGATAGCACGATCGTCGGCAGAAAGATGGCTGAAAATTTCATAAGGGATATACTATCTACCATAATGGTTCACGGCAGATTTTCCAGATCAAAAAGTAGGTGGATTAAGCCATTGGCATTCCTCAATGGGTTGGTTAAAATCTCCATATGCAACCCACACATTTCAACACCATGAACAGGTCGTTGGGCTCGTTAGTGGCCCTGTGCGCTCTGTTGCTCTCCTGCATTGCCGCCCACGCCGCGGATAAGCCCAATATCGTGTTCATCATATCAGATGATCAGGCCTGGACAGATTATGGGTTCATGGGGCATCGGATGATTCAAACCCCTCATTTGGACAAGCTTTCCAAACAGAGTGTGCTCTTCAAGCGTGCTTATGTTCCGACCGCCCTGTGTCGCCCCTCCCTGATGACCTTGGTGACCGGTCATTACGCACATCGTCATGGGGTCACGGGGAACGATCCCTCGCCCAAATATGCAAAGCGCGATTCAGCTTTGTATCAAGAGCGGAGGGCGACCTTGATTTCCTACATTGATCAATTTGAAACCTTGCCTGAGCTCCTTGCGGAACAAGGCTATCTCTCGCACCAAAGTGGAAAATGGTGGGAGGGGAACCACAAACACGGAGGGTTTACCCATGGGATGACCCGAGGATTTCCACAACCTGGCGGCAGGCATGGCGATGATGGACTCAAAATCGGAAGAGAGGGATTGAGACCGATACAGGAGTTTGTCGAAACTGCGGTTGCTCAGGACGAACCTTTCTTCCTCTGGTACGCCCCTTTCTTGCCCCACACACCGCATAATCCACCTCAAAGACTGTTCGACAAATACAAGAGCAAGACCGATTCCCCACATATTGCCCGCTACTACGCCATGTGCGAGTGGTTTGATGAAACCTGCGGCGAGCTCCTTGGGATGATCGATAAAGCGGGTGTCAGAGACAACACAATGGTCGTTTATGTGACAGATAACGGGTGGATTCAGGACCCTGACAAAGGAAAGTATGCTCCTCGATCCAAGCAGACGCCCTATGAAGGAGGCATTCGCACGCCGATCATGTTTCAAATGCCAGGCAAGCTTGAAGCTTCTGATCGTCCCGAGCTTGTAAGCAGTATTGACATTTTTCCGACCATTTTGGCTGCTGCAGGTGCCAGAATTCCGGAGGGACTGCCCGGCATAAATCTGCTTTCATACATGCAGGAAGGAAGCGAAATTGAACGCAGTCATATTCTTGGGGAAGGATTTTCACATGATATCGCCGATATCAAGAACCCTCAAGCGTCGCTGCTTTATCGTTGGGCGATTGAAGGCAGGTGGAAATTGCTCCTGACCTATGATGGCGAAGTCAACAGATATCAGACTACACATCCAAGGACCGAAAAGCGTCCGCAGCTCTTTGATTTGCTGAATGATCCGTTCGAAAAGAATAACCTTGCTGCTCAGAATCCGAATGTCGTTCGACAGCTGGGAGGGTATATCCAATCCTGGTATCCAGCAGATCAAAGGCAGGTACGTTTGAGCTATTGAAAGTGCGCGAAAGGGTTTTTTGGCTGAGCGATGTACTGTTACGGGAGAAAAATCGCTCTGCTGGGTGGGGCAAATATATGAAATTCATTTCCTTTCGACCAATTTCGAGCTAGAGTATAATTGTTCTCTTACAAAAGAGTGCTCACTTAAATTTATCTAGTATCAAAAGCAATTGAACATGGAAGCAGCAGCCAAGGAGCCTGAAACTCTTGATTTAAATCAGCCGGATTTGAAAGGGCATTTTGGTCCTTATGGTGGACGTTACGTGCCGGAAACCTTGATGCATCCTCTCAAGGAACTTGAGGAAGAGTATTTCAGGGCTCAGAAGGATCCGGAATTCCAGAAAGAGCTGAGCTATTACCTCAAAGAATTCGTTGGACGCCCTACACCTCTTTATTTTGCAGAACGACTGACCAAAGAACTTGGTGGGGCAAAGATTTATCTCAAGCGCGAGGACCTGCTCCATACCGGAGCCCACAAGATCAATAACTCCATGGGCCAGATTCTGTTGGCCAAGCGCATGGGGAAAACACGCATTATTGCCGAAACAGGCGCAGGTCAGCACGGCGTAGCTACGGCAACCGTTGCTGCCATGTTTGGAATGGAATGTGTGATCTACATGGGGGAAGTGGATTGCGAACGCCAGTCTCTCAACGCCTATCGCATGCGTATGCTCGGTGCGGAGGTTCGCCCCGTGAAGGCCGGTCAGAGGACTTTGAAAGAAGCGGTGAATGAAGCCATGCGCGATTGGGTCACCAACGTGCGGGACACGCATTACATTCTTGGGACGGCTTATGGCGCTCATCCTTATCCATTCATGGTGAGGAACTTTCAGCGTATCATCGGTGATGAGGCGCGTGAACAGGTTCTGGCACAGGAATCCCGTTTGCCCGACCTTCTGGTTGCCTGTGTCGGTGGAGGCAGTAACTCCATTGGACTCTTTTATCCATTTCTCCAGGACAAGAGTGTGCAGATGCTGGGGATCGAGGCCGGGGGCGAGGGAATCGAACCTGAGAAGCATGCAGCACGGTTTCAAGGAGGCTCTCTCGGGGTGCTGCAGGGTACGCGATCCTATATTTTGCAGGATGAGGAAGGGCAGATTCAATTGACGCAGAGTGTGTCAGCTGGACTGGATTACGCAGCCGTCGGTCCCGAACATGCCTGGCTCAAAGATCACGGTCGAGTGGATTATGGATTTGCCACCGATGACAAAGCACTGGAAGCTTTCATGAAGCTGGCACAATTGGAGGGGATCATTCCCGCTTTGGAATCCAGCCATGCTGTTGCAGCGGTCATTGAAAAAGCTCCGAGCATGTCGAAAGACAAGATCATTATCATCAACCTTTCCGGGCGAGGAGATAAAGACGTTCAGCAAGTGGCCGACCGCTTGAAGATGAATCACTAGAATGTTGTTTGATCCCAACTTTTGACCCTGTAGGGTGTCGCCACATATGACAGAATTTGCGCAGTGGCAGGGCCAGCATATGATGCAATGCTGGTCCCCGCAGGCTGGTTACGATCCGATTCCAGTATCCAGAACAGAAGGCTGCTGGATCCATACCACCGATGGAAAGAAGATTTTTGATCTCAGAAGTGCTCATGAATGCATCAATTTAGGATTCAACCATCCGAAAGTCATTGCTGCCCTCAAATCTCAAATGGATCAGGTGATTTATGTCACCGATGATTTTGCGGCAGAGCCCACAGGTAAATTAGCTCGCCGACTGGCAGAACTCACGCCAGGATCCCCTAATAAACGTGTTTATTTTGCCCAGAGCGGAGCCGCTGCGGTCGAGGCTGCCATCAAGGGAGCGAGATTGTATCAATACAATCAGATGTTTCAGGAGGGAGGGCTTCAAAAAGCCGATGCTCCTGGTCAATACCCGTATCCCTATAAAATCATTTCAAGGTATAAATCCTGGCATGGTTCTACGTCGGGGGCTTCCTCTGTCAGTGGCGATCCAAGACGCTGGTTCCAGGAGCCATTGACGGTTCCTGGGGTCGTTTTTGCCCCTGAAGCCAACGCTTTTCGCCCACCATTTGGGTCACCTGAAAATTTTGTGGACGAGAACCTTGGTTACATCGAATACATGATCGAGAACGAGGGTGGTTCCAATAAAGTAGCCGCTGTGATTGTGGAGCCAGTTGTTGGTAGCAATGGTATCATTCCGCCACCACCAGGTTATCTCAAGGGGGTCCGGGAAATTTGTGACCGATGGGGTTTGCTGATGATCGTTGATGAAACGATGTCAGGTATGGGGCGCACTGGGAAATTACTCGCCATAGAGCATGACGGAGTAGAGCCGGATATTATCATTCTCGGCAAGGCACTGGGAGCTTATTGCCCGCTGACAGCTGCCATTTTTTCAGAGAAAGTATCGGCGTCCTTTGAAAATAATATTTTTGGTCATGGTCAGAGTTATTCGGGCCATGCCCTTGGCTGTGCGGGCGCTCTGGCTGCATTGGAAGTGCTTGTGGACGACGGATTGCTTCAAGAAGTCGCAAGCAAAGGAGCCTATCTGGAATCCAAGTTACGGTCGATCGCTGCCAACCACCCATGCGTTGGAGATGTCCGTGGTGTGGGATTGTTCTACACCATGGAATTGGTAGCTGACCACGATTCAAAGACGCCTCTCAGAAAAACCACGGAAAAATACACGCGCACGATCATAAAAGATATCTCCGATTTTTTGTTCAGGGAAAAGAACGTCTATGTTCCATCGGATAAATTTGGTATCTGGGTCGTGCCTCCCCTGATAGTTACTGAATCTGAAATGGACTGGTTTTGTGAAGCGATTGATGAAGCTTTGGACTTGGTGGACAAGACACTGTCCGCAGGCAAATGAGTTGATTGCTTTGCCGGGCAGTAAGCTCAGATGTCGAACTTTTCATGTTCATGGTCGATGGGATCACGCAGGAAAGAAAAACCACTGTAATTCTGGGGAATGCTCGAATGGCACCCCGCAGTTGTTTGAAGCACCTCGTCTGGCTGACGAAGTAACGCTTTGAAAGACATCCAATTCACAAAGGATGCAGAGCCAGCCGTTTTACCATGAATGGTAACAATCACCCTTCTTCAGCGAGTCAAGAAAAGACGCTTCCTTCCATGATTCAGCTCTTTGATGTGATCTCCTCAAAATATTCACTGTTCAATATCTTATGAAGAAAAAAGCCCAGCCCTCAGGTTCCTGTTTTTCTCGGTTACCGAATCTCTGGGGGATCTTTCTAGAGCCTTTCCAATCGATCGGTTCAGCTTGGAGTTCTGATTTGGACATTGGGGCGGTTGGATTAAACCAGCTCCAAAGCGGTTTTCGCTTAACCCTGCCTGCAGGTTTTTGAGGTTGGTCGTAATTGGTTTGCTTTTTTTCGAAGGGCGCAAACCATTCCTTGAGAATTCCTCCAGTCTCTATTTTTTTCTTTTTCTCGCTGTTCAGCAGAGTTTCTTCTGAAACTTGGGCTTCCGGGGCCTCAAGAATGGCTTGTCCTACCTGGCCTTCAAGGATTTCAAGAGTGGCTTTGGAGAGTTGTGGTTTGCTTTTGGACTGCTCTTGAGCATGGAGTATCGCCCCGCTCAGTAGCCCAGCGATGATGCCGGCAGTCACCAGGTGATGCAGTTTTCTGGTCAATAGCTGAAAGTCGGATGCATTCGTCATATTTCACCTCCCATTAAACTGTGAGACTTCTGGCTTGGCAATCATCTTATCATCACCCATATTTCCAGTCTGTCAATATGCGCTCCACTATGACTGCAAAAGTTCTTTTATGTTTGTTTAAGGACAGGCGGCAAGGCCGTTCTGTATTGACAAGTGTCACCCGTTCAACAGCGCTTGTAATTGCTTTCTTTTTCTTGGCTGTGATGTCGCCAGCCATGCATGCGGGAAAACGCCATTGGACCTATCAGGATATTCAAGCACGCAGCCAGCAGATCGATGCGTTCATTCAGGAACGGCTTTCAGAGGAGCAGATTGAGCCTGCACCTCTGGTGGCTGAATCAACCCTTCTTCGTCGACTTTATCTCGATTTAATTGGACGTATCCCCAGTATTGAAGAGGCCCAATCTTATATTGATTCCTCGGACCCTCAAAAACGGGATCAGCTCATCAATCGGCTTCTCGAATCGGAAGGGCATGTGAGCCATGAGTATAATCACTGGGCTGATCTGCTGAGAATCAAGTCACGCATGAGGAACTTGCCGGGGCAACCTTATATTGAATGGGTTCGTAATGCCTTTCGAGGGAATATGCCCTATGATGAGTTCGTTGGTCAGCTCATTAATTCCAAAGGATATTTATGGGACGATGGAGCAACTGGATTTTATTTTCGTGATGCAGGCATGGAACTGGATCACATGGCCAATACCTTTCAAGTATTCCTTGGGACGCAAGTCGGTTGCGCGCAATGCCATGATCATCCTGATGACAGCTGGACGCAAAAACAATACTACGAGCAAGCTGCTTACATCTACGGGGTGAAAACAACCGATTCGAAAATGAATCGAAAATTTCGTGGTCTCGGAAACAATAAGATACGCAATGATATTGATCCAGCCCTCAAAGCGGCAGCTCGACGGATGGTACGTCCCTTGAAATACCGAGTCTTTGAAAGCAAGACTGCTCTGAAGTTACCTGATGATTATCAGTATCAGGATTCAAAACCAAAATCTAAAGTGACACCTCATCCAATGTTTGGTCATTCAGTTGATGGCAAATCCGACGCTTCCTTGCGCCAGGCCTACGCCGAATGGTTGACCTCTCCCGCGAACCCCCGGTTTCCGACAGTCGTTGCCAATCGTTATTGGAGACGAATGATGGGGGTCGGGTTGATCGAACCTGTGGATGACATGCGCGACGGTGTGGAAGCGAGCCATCCTGAACTTATTAAATTTTTAGCCGACACCATGGTAGAAATCGGTTTCGATTTGAGAGTGTATCAGGCTATTCTTTGCAGTACAAAGACTTACCAGCGTGCCGCTTTGCCAGATGAAAGAGACCCTCTGGAGCCATTTCTCTTTCATGGGAGGCCCTTGCAACGGATGCGTGCAGAGCAAATCTGGGACTCAGTGATGGCCCTGATTGTTCCTGATCTGGATGAACGTCCTGGATCCGTTCGGGTGGATCGGAACTATGAAATGGCACGTTTCCTCAAAGAAAAGCCCCTGAACGAAATCCTCTCGACCATTGAAAAAGAAAAGAAAATCGAGGATTCCATGCGTTCAGCACAAAGCAAAGTGACCCAAATGCAGCGTCGCTTGGTTCATACCCAGCGAGCCAAGCGCAAGGGTCCACAAAAGGTCTCAAAATTACGTTCAGATCTCAATCAAGCCAAAGAATCGCTCAAAGTAATCAAAGCAGAGTCCATGCTTGCTCAGCTGCCTGCACGCAAAACAAATGATCCTCGCTGGAAAGGGATGTCGTCCCAATGGGTGCGTGCTTCCAAATTACAATCTCCGGCACCTGAAGGGCATTTTTTGAGATCCTTCGGTCAATCAGACCGTGAAACCATTGACAATTCAAATGATGAGGCAAATGTGCCGCAGGCATTGATGTTGTTGAATGGTCCCATGCTTGAATATCTCAAGAACGGCCGATCTGAGCTGGCGTCTGCACTCAGGGGTACTCGCACAAAGGAAGAAAAACTTGATTTGCTTTTTCTGGGCTTCATGACTCGTGAGCCTCGTACTGAGGAAAAAGAATGGCTCATGTCGGAATGGAATCAAGAGGGTGATTCATATATGCAAAAGGTGGCATGGATGCTGTTGAACGCCCGAGAATTTTCATTTATCCAATAAATCCAGTAAGACACTCGAACCCTCTTTTCCGCATATGAAACCAGAATTACTCAACACAGATGGATGCAATCGAAGGGCTTTTGCGGGTTATCTAGCAAAATCTCTATTGGGAGTGGGACTTGCACCTTTGACTTTTCAACAGAACCTCGCAGCCGCAAGCAAACCGGTCACGGAGGTGTCACGTCGTGGGGCAGCGACTAAAGTGATATACTTGTACATGAATGGGGGGATGAGTCATTTGGATACACTTGATCCCAAAACAAATGAGGAAGTGCGTGGTCCTGTATCATCTCTGATTGCACCGCATTGTGGGATTCAGGTGAGCGAGTATTTACCTCGGATGGCAGGATTGATGCATCACACGGCTGTTATCCGTTCCATGAAATCCAATCAAGGCGCTCATGAACGAGGACGGTATTTCGTTTGGACCGGGTATAATCAGCGTGGCACCATTCGTCATCCTGCAATGGGAGCCTGGGCGGTGCGCTTAGGTGGAGTGATGAACCCTAATCTTCCCGGATACATCAAAGTCGGTGGAGACAGTCGGCATCCAGGGAGTGGTTTCATGGAGGCCAAATATGCTCCTTTGCCTATCGGGAACCCTGATCGCGGCCTTCAAAACAGCGGTCGCCCCAAAGGCGTCGATGAGGATTCTTTTCAAAACCGTCTCTCCATGGTGGATAAATTTAATCGTCGATTTGAGGAATCCTATCAGTTGAAAAATGTCAGGGCCTATTCAGATGCTTATGAACACGCGATCAAGCTTATGAAGAGTCAGGACCTGGCTGCCTTTGATCTAAGTCTGGAATCTGAGAAGACTCGGGCTGCATATGGGGAAGAAGCTTTTGGTAAAGGGTGTTTGCTTGCAAGACGATTGATTGAAAGAGATGTTCGTTTTGTGGATGTCAGCCTTGGGGGATGGGACACACATCAAAATAATTTCGAACGGGTGCCACAGAGGGCTGAAATTCTGGATCAAGCAATGAGCGCCTTGATACAGGATCTGGCAAGCCGTGGCCTTCTTGAGGAGACACTGGTCGTACTTGCGACCGAGTTTGGACGTACACCAAAGATTAATCAAAACAATGGGCGTGATCATTATCCGAAAGCCTTCAGCTGTATGCTGGCAGGTGGTGGAGTAAAAGGGGGCACTGTCCATGGTGCAACCAATGCTCAGGGTACAGATGTCGAATCCAACCCTGTTTCGATACCTGATTTCAATGCTACCATTGCTCACGCACTTGGATTACCTCAGGATGAGATCATTTATGCGCCCTCTGGAAGGCCTTTCACCGTAGCTGACAAAGGTAAGCCCATTACTTCGATTTTTGCTTAGCGTTAAGTGCCTTTATCAATGACTGGTCAGCACCGCCAGCACGATGGCAATGAACATTAGTAAAGCTCCAGTGAAACGCATCATGAGTTTGCGGGGATCGGATTCCTCAGTGCGTTTATTAATAAGCTTGGCTGTCAGCCAGACCAAGACAATGGCCCACAAACCTCGGGAGCTGTAGACCACGTTCACTCCCGTTGCATTATGGTAGAGTGACACGGCCAGAGAGATGAATATCGCCTGTTGGCCTGTTAGAATTGCCCCCCCCAACAGCCATGCTATTGTTTTTCGATCTAACTTTTTGAGAGGTTTCTCGAAAAACGGCACAAGGCATGTTGCCAGCAAGGCCACTGTGATGAACAGGATACTGAGGAAGGCTTTCACACCAAAAACCGGAGCCCATTCCTGCACCAGTGCATCGCAAACGCCAAAGGAGGCAGAGCTGCAGATCGTCAAGCCTGTGGCCAAAGGCATTCTTCGATTCGTAGATTTAAGGTCCGTTTTACCCAGGATATAAATTGCAATGGCGGTCAGCATTGCCGCAAACCACATGCCTCCTGGAATATGGATGCCAAAGATAAACCATGCAAAGAATGCGACAAATACCGATTTTGTGCCCATGACAGGTGTCACCAGCGAGACATCCCCGATGCGTATCGCTGCAAAAGTGATCCAGTGACCGATGAAGAAAGCAGCCCCGGTAATCAATGGATAATGGATTAAATGCCATTGCATTTCCCCTTTCTCCCAGAAGATGAAGGGCCCGAAAAAGAGCGCCATTACCCAACTGGTGACAACAAAGGTATGGAGTGTACCTGCTCCTCGCCGGAAAGCTTCCTTGAAAAACAAGGCTGCAGCGGCGTAAACGACGGCCGCAATGGCCGGCAGGATCAAATACAAAGGTAAATCACTCATGAAAGGGGCATTGGAATCTGAAATAAATCAGAATAGATGTCAGTTTTTTGCTCGCTTTTGCGAAGTTGAATATTGATGAGTGAATAGGCAGGTGGGTAATCACCCAATTAAAAATGCCAGACACCTTTTGCCTTGGTGAGTCGTTTGTAAATGGCATTTCGACAAGTGACATAAAGGTGTTTTCGTTCAGGACCGGAAAAGGCAACATTGCTCATATCTGCAGAGGATGGTTTCGCTATGATACCGCTGATTCTTCCCGTCGCATCAAACATTTGCAGACCAATGGCCGATGCAATGTAAAACCGGCCGGCGGTGTCAACGGTCATGCCATCACCAAGGCATGCCGAGCCATCGGATGGACGACGCATGGTCATGTAGGCATCGCCATGAGATGCCCCCAATCCGACCTGAGTTGCAAAAGCCCAAACCTTGTCGCCTCCGTATTCGGAAACAGTTAAGATTCCCATATCCGGTGACAGGCAAATTCCATTTGGCCCCGTGATGCGATCTGTCACCTTCCGCTTTTTACTGTTTACATCAAGAAAGAAGAGCCCCTTTTCAGCCGTGAAGAAAAGTTCCGAATGCTGAGTAACGACCAGATCATTGGCATGCGATTCATTCGCCAGGGTGGCCATGCTTCCATTCCCTTCAAAAACAAAAACTTCATTTTTTCCCCATCTGCAGCCATACAGTCTCCCGTCAGGCCCGAACGCTAGCCCACTCACTCCCTCCGCGCCTTGAATGTATATTTCCAACTGGTCGCTTGCATCTAATTTGTAGATGGCACTCTGGTTCCCGCGTCGACCGGAAAAATAAAAAGCGCCTTGCTCATCTGCACATGCTCCATCGGTCATCTGGAAACCGTCTTGCACCAACTCCCACTCCTCTCCTTCGATCAAGACTTTTGAAAGGGCCATATCGCCTGCAAAATTTTGTGCCATAAGCGAAGCGAAGCTCAGAGTGAGCGAGAAGCATCTCAATATGAAATTTCGAAAATAAGTGTTGGCGCGAAACATGGCCGACATGTTGTGATAATCTCGCAAAACCCGTCAATGCCATTCATTCAATAGAATACACAGATCAGAGCATTGAAGATGTCTCGAGGTCTCTTCAACGGTAAAGGAGGGCAGGGCTTGCTCTCTGGCATCCTTTAATCAACACATGATTGCAACAGAGCGTTTAGATTGTGTCGATTCCTTCATTTTTTAATAGTGATATTCTTTATGAACCGAGGACTGATTGTTCTAAATGGATTGTAAAGAGAGGTTTAAGGAACTTTAGTGTCAGTTTTCAGGCGATCTGAAATTCGTGTGACTCAATTTTAGATGGAATCTCATTCGTTCAAACCTTAGAAAGTCTCGTATGTCTTTGGATTCATCCATCATCAAGGCTGCCAACGGGGATTCTCCTTATTGGATGGCTGTGCTACACGGTTTGGGCGACAGCATGGAGGGCTATCGATGGATGCCTGATCAGATGCGCTTGCCTTGGCTGAATTATTTGCTGATCAATGCACCCGATCCTTACTTCACCGGTTACTCATGGTTTGATATTGAGGGAGACCGTGAGCCCGGTATCTGTCGAAGTCGCGATCTATTGTTTCAGACTCTGGACACATTCAGATCTCAGGAATCCGTCAGTGCAGATCACTTGTTTGTATTCGGTTTTTCGCAAGGATGTGTCATGACGCTTGAAACTGGGTTTCGGTATCCGCATCAGCTTGCAGGCTGTATCGGTGTGTCAGGATTCATTCACCGGGCTGACGCGTTGGTTGCAGATCAAAGCTCGCATGCAAAGCAGCAGAGGTTTTTGATGACGCACGGTACTCAGGATCCCCTGATTCCATCTGGTCCCGTCAAAGATCAAATGGGATTGTTGCAACGACAGGGATTCAATTTCAAATGGCAGGAGTACCCCAAGGAGCACACGATTTATGGTGAGGTAGAGTTGCAATGCTTCCGCGAATTCCTTGAAAATGCAAAAGTTGACATTGAACCTTAGCCTGTAGCCTCAAGCATTATTTAGATAGAACGGCAGCATGGATGCAGGGGGAATCAGTCTGCCATGTGATGCATTATTTCAATCCAACCCAATCTGTTTGCTGGTCCAAAGGCCCGAGGTTCTTTTTCAAGGTCTTCTTGTTGGCTGTCTGTCTTCTCGGTTATTCGTTGTCCGCCCAATTGTCACTGCCTCGACTCACTCATTTTTTTCCAGTCGAAGGGGAGCCCGGAACGATTGTCACCTTGACTGGAACAGGCTTTCAAACAGCTGATTCCATATTGTTTGGGGTGGGCTCGGCATCGTTCGAGGTGATCAGCGACACACAAATCCGAGCTGTTGTCCCCTCCGATGCCACAACCGGACCTCTGACGGTCAATACCAGTCGAGGTTTCGCTGCGAGCAATGATTTCTTTCAAGTTGCACCACGTATTATTTTTTTCGAGCCTGGCTACGGAAAAGCAGGCGATGTGATTACGTTGCGAGGAGCTAATTTTTCCGGACTTTTACAAGTATGGGTAGGAGGAAATCTAGCAGTCTTTCAGACGGTTGGGGAGACTCAGCTTGCAGTTACTGTTCCTTCAGATGCATCGACAGGAGTGATCAGGGTTGTTTCCTTAGCGGGGCAAGTCGAATCCGATGCTGAATTTCAAGTGATTGGGCCTGAACCATTCATTCTTGATTTTGACCCAGTGATGGCTCCTCCAGGTGAACTCATTGTCATACGAGGTGCGCAATTGTCAAATGCTACTCAAGTGCTTTTTACCGGCGATAAAGAGGGTTTATTCAGTGCAGTTGCTGATACACAAATCATTGTTCGTGTGCCCGCAGGCGCCGATTCCGGCCCTGTCAAAATCACCGCACCAGAAGGGCAAGGTGAAAGTGAGATGGACTTTCTTGTATCGGGAGCAGGACCTTTCATCACCGGCTTGAATCCTTCGAAGGGGCAGGCAGGTGACACCATCATCGTGGAAGGGGTCAACCTGAGTGATGTGAAGGAAATTTCCCTGAATGGCGCTGTTGTCCATTTTCAGGTTGTTGCAAATACTCAGTTGAGCCTTTCCATTCCTGCAGGCGTAACATCTGGCTTCATCCGCTTGGTCACCGCATTGGATGCTTATACATCTGACATTGTATTGACGGTTAAAGGAGCTGGGCCTGTCATTGAATCTTTTGCACCATCATCAGGCTTGCCTGGTGCGCAGGTGCAATTTCAGGGACAGCATTTTGCGAATGTTGAATCGGTTTTGTTCGGGGAATGGGAGGCTTCTTTCGAAGCTGCCGCAGAGACGCAGCTGACGGCTCTGGTGCCTATGGATGCGGAGACCGGTTTCATCACGATCAAAACAGCGTTTGGTGAATTTGTGTCAGACAGCGTATTTGTCATTCAGAAACCCACGCCAACTATTACGTCTTTTTCTCCTACTTCAGGTCAGGTAGGAACTCGGGTCACATTAACTGGTAATCATTTCAATGGTGTTTCCAGTGTGTTGCTCGGAGACAAGGAAGCGGCTTTTCAGATTGTGGCGGATTCACAGATCCTGATCACTGTGCCTGCGGATGGAATGACTGGCTCCTTGCGCGTGGAATCACCATCGGGAGACTCAGAGACGGAGTCGTTATTCTATTTGCCTGCTAGCATTGATTCCTTCGAACCCTTGAAGGCAATCCCTGGAAGTGAACTGATGATCCAAGGTGCCAACTTTACGGGAGCCTCCAAGGTCCGCATTGGCGGGAAGGAAGCTGAAATCCTGTCTGTCAGCTTGAATGAAATAGTGGCCACCGTTTCTTCCGATGCCCTCACTGGCACAGTGTCGATAACGACTCCCGCAGGATCTCTGGCGACACAGCATGTATTTGGTGTACTTCCTTTTATTCAGGGAATGACTCCTGTTGCCGGACCCATTGGAACGATTCTTCAGGTCATGGGTATGGGCTTTTCCGAAGTGAAAACCGTTTTGATTGGTGAATTGGCAGTTCCCTTTTCAGTTCAATCGGATGGATTGATCGAAATAATTGTCCCATCCAATGCCCCATCTGGGCAAGTGACAGTCATCAATCCGGCTGGATTGTCAATTTCTCCTGATTCATTCCAACTTCGAATGGCAGCTGATCTAAGTCTGGAGGTCATGCCTTTAGCAAATCCTTCATCATGGAAAATCCCCAATGTGTTTTCCATCAAAGTGCACAACGCGGGCCCCTCAACCGTGCGTAATTTCTTCCTGCAGCATATCGTGCCATCAGGTTCTGAGCTGGTTGCTTCATCTAATCCCAATGGCGCAACAGAGTTTGCAGGGTCTCAGGTCACAAGCGGTATTGTTTCATTGGAAGCTGGCGGAACCGCGCATATCATCCATACAATAACAACACCTCATTTTGGTTACGAACCGCATGTGTTTCAGATTGATACACAGATTTTTGATCCAAGCTCCGTGGATCAGCGTATCGAGCTGAATCAGCCAGTCCTTGGCCCGTCCATTCGCTTGACTATCGGTCATATGGACAAACGAACGCATCGACTCAGTTGGCATCCTGATCTACGCGGATTTGAGTTGCGAGCAGGTTCGGCTCTCTCGAACCCTGTGTCCTGGTCTAAGCTTCTCAGTCCTTTACCTTTGGGGGAATCATTCATGGAATTTGAACATTCTGAAATGAATATTTTTTATATCCTTGAACCAATGGCTGCAGGTCCATGAATAATTCTATCAAAACTATCGAGTCCCTTCCCATAAAATCTTACCCCTCCATGTGACATTCTGCTTGTCCTGATGACGAATTGCATTTGTCTTTTTCAAGCCATAAATCAATACGAAAGGTTGGTTCAACTCGTGAGCGATGTAGTGATCAGATTGTGGGAATACCTCAGGATCATTAAACCTTCATAGACCAGTAGACACATTGTACGGGATCAGTGAATAATTTGTTTCTTCTATCTAATGAGTCCGTTGTTTGTATTCAAAATTTCGCATATCGACTATTGGTATGCAATGGAACCGGCTGTCGGCGCTGATCAAGGTCAGGACTTGGCACTGTTGAAATCAACTGGGATTTCCATCCTCAGGCAATACATAGAACGTCGAATGACGACAGGTGCCCTGGTCACACTCCTGAATCAAAGTCAGGTACATCTTTTAAGTTGGACGTGCTGCGAGGCATCAGTCAGGCCTTGCAAGGGCGGAGTGAGGCGGACATGCCGGAAGGTTGGGGCTGCCTGGAATCAAAACTGGGTAAAAGTTCAAATGGCGAAGTGCGAGTCTTGGTGCGTTCGCTCTCATTAAAGTTTGGAAGTGAAGCGGCACTGGATACATTACGAATTGTGCTCAAGAGTCAAGGTGCGCCTGCTTCTGAGCTTGTCAACGCGTTGAATGCTCTGGTTCAGACCAATGATCCCCAATTGCCCGGTGTATTATTGAAATTGATAGCGGACCCTGCGGTGCGTTCCGAAACGATCCGACATCTGGTTCGGTTTAATCAAACTGAAGCTCCCCCCCCCGTTACTGAAATTTTACCGTGAATTGACAGGAAATTAAAAACAGAAGGCCTTGAGTGTTCTGGCATCTCGAGCGCCCTATGCGACACATCTGATCAGTGGTGTTGAAAGAGGACTTATTCCAAAAAAGGATCTCTCAGCGAGTCTTTTACGCGAACTTCGGAACCTTAAAAATGATGATATCAATACTCAGTTGGAATCACTTTGGGAACCTGAATGATGCGCTTGGGTATCGGCGCTTGGCTTTGTTTGCGGAGATTGGCAATAAGCTGATATGACCTTTCCGAGCCGCCAGTAGAGCGTTTCTACTGTCAGGGAACCAAACCATGGCTCATTGATACTCCTATTTTGTTTGTCCGGCTCAAATGGAAGCGCTAATCTTGACCTTTAGTTAGAATTACAAATTCAAAGATATGGGGCAGGAATGGATACGTATCGGAGGAGCCAGGGAGCATAACCTTAAGAATGTTTCACTGAACGTTCCCCGCAATCGCTTGGTCGTTTTTACCGGTTTGAGCGGGTCGGGGAAATCGTCTCTGGCATTCGATACCATCTTTGCCGAAGGGAGGCGTAAGTATGTTGAATCCCTTTCCTCGTATGCCCGTCAGTTTCTGGATCAAATGCAGAAACCTGACGTTGATTTCATTGAAGGCCTTTCTCCGGCCATTGCCATTGAGCAAAGAGGTTCTGCAGCCAACCCTCGATCGACCATTGCCACGACCACTGAGATTTACGACTACTTGCGCTTGCTTTTCGCAAACGTCGCACAGCCTTATTGTCCGGACACGGGGAATCCGATTTATCATCAAACAACCACCGACATTGTGGATGAAGTCATGAAGCTATCGGAGCGCACCCGGGTGATGGTGCTTGCGCCGATTAATATTCAAAAGACTGAGACTCTCAAGCCGAGTTTGGAACGTCTGGCACGTGAGGGGTTTGTGAGAGTTCGCATTGATGGAGCCTTTCATGAATTGGGCGCCTTGTCTCCCGATGTATTGGAAGCGGGTGTTTCCGAATCGCTTGAAGTTGTTGTGGATCGACTGGTAGTGCAGGACAAGGTAAGAGTTCGATTAGCGGATTCAATTGAAACGGCATTGCGCTGGGGAGACGGGATAGTGCAATTGCTTTATCAAAAGCCGGAGGATCGTGCCCGAGCGCTTTGGGAAGAGTCGACTCGCTCCAATCGCCTCTACAGTCCAGAAACAGGACGCACTTACGAGCGGCTTGAAGCCAAGCATTTCTCATTTAATTCTCTATCGGGTGCGTGCGAGGCTTGTCATGGGCTGGGACAACAGATGGAGTTTGATCCTGAGTTGATCATTCCCGATACGAAGAAAACACTCAAGCAGGGAGCCGTTCTGCCATTCTATAAAGTGCCTAAGGCTCAAATAGCTCTCTATGACGCCATGATAAAGGGGCTTTCCTCTCATTATAAGCAGAGCATGGATGCGCCCTTTAAGAATCTGAAGGCTGCTTTTAAGGAAACATTGCTTTATGGTTCAGGCGAGGAGCTGATTTCTTTTCAGACTGGGACAGGGGCGACAAGGCGGGTGCATAAGCGCGCCTTCGAAGGCTTGATCCCCATGCTGGAGAGGCAATTTGAAGAAAGCGAAAGCGAGTCCTCCCGAAATCGCTTGAAGGCTTACATGAGCCCAATTGCCTGTGAGTCCTGTCATGGCCTGAGATTACGTCCTGAGATCCTTTCTGCTACTTTGGGTGATCTCTCTCTTTTCGAGAAATCCAAATTCAAAAAACTGGCATTTCCAGATATTCCGGGTCTATCGATCATGGATATCTGTCATCTGACCATTGAACAGTTGCAGGAGTTTTTTGAGCATCTTAAGTTGGATGAATTTCAATACAAGATTGCAGGAGACCTTGTGCAGGAGATTTTGACACGATTGAAATTCCTCAATGAAGTAGGGCTTGGCTACCTGAGTCTGGACCGTGAAAGCGGAACTTTGAGCGGAGGGGAAGCGCAGCGAATTCGCTTGGCAACCCAAATCGGGGGTGGATTGGTTGGTGTGCTGTATATTCTGGATGAGCCTAGCATTGGATTGCATCAGCGTGACAATGATCGATTATTGGAAACACTGATTCGTCTGAGGGATCTTGGGAATTCAGTGTTGGTTGTCGAGCATGATGAGGACACCATCCGGAGGGCAGATTACGTGGTGGACATGGGCCCCGGAGCAGGGGTTAACGGAGGCGACGTTGTGGCGTGCGGCACGGTGGATGATATACTGGGCTCCGAGAGATCCTTCACAGGGAAATATCTTTCAGGCGTGTTTTCGATTGACGTTCCTTCGAATCGAATCATTCCAACTCCTGACAAGGGTTATCTGACGATCAAGGGGGCGACTGAGAACAATTTGAAGAACATTGATGTCAGGATTCCTCTGGGGTTGCTGACCTGTGTGACGGGTGTAAGTGGTTCAGGTAAAAGTACGCTGATTGATGGCATTCTCAGAAAAACCCTGATGCGAAAATGGTATGGAGCCAAAGATCGCCCGGGGAAACACCAAGCGATTTACGGTGACGAGAAATTTTCTAAAATCATTGTGATGAATCAAAGCCCGATTGGTCGTACCCCTCGAAGTAACCCTGCAACCTACACTGGTATTTTTAATCACATTCGAGACTTATTTGCTCGCTTGCCCTCTTCGCGTATCAGGGGTTACGAATCGAGTCGATTCAGCTTCAATGTCAAAGGGGGGCGTTGCGAGAAATGTCAGGGTGATGGCTTGATCAAGATTGAGATGCATTTTCTTCCTGCGGTTTACGTGACCTGCGAGGCCTGCTGCGGAAAGCGCTATAATCGTGAAACGCTTGAAATCAATTATAAGGGCAGAACTATTGCTGATGTGCTGGACATGACTATCGATGAAGCAGCTACCTTTTTCCGAGCCGTTCCGAAGATATGTGAACCCTGTTTGACGCTGTCAGAAGTCGGGCTTGGGTATTTGCGTCTAGGTCAATCTGCTACCACTTTGAGTGGAGGTGAAGCCCAGCGTGTGAAACTGGCTGCCGAGTTGGGCAAGCGAACCTCGGGGAGGACGCTTTACATATTCGATGAACCCACCACCGGCCTGCACTTTCATGATGTAGCCACCTTGCTGAGTGTCATGAATCGATTGCGACAGGCTGGCAATACCTTGGTTGTTATTGAACACAATTTAGATGTCATTAAAACAGCTGACTGGGTGATTGATCTTGGTCCTGAAGGTGGATCTGGCGGAGGAGAAATCGTCGCAGAGGGAACTCCCGAAGATATTTCTCAGGTGGAGCTCAGTCATACAGGTAAGTACCTCAAAAGCATGCTGACCTGAAGAGGCTGTTGGCACATACTCTTGATTTGATCAAAGACTCATTTATTCGGAATCATGGGAACATGGGTGCATCTTGATGTGTTTGTAAAGGATGTGCGAAATTGTCTGATGGAATGGAATTTGTAAGGAAGCCGGAGAGTAATCCATGCGTAATCAAGTGTTTCCGTGAAATTTGAATTTACTGGATTCATAAATATGTTTTGGGCACTCTGATGCCATGATCTCACGCGTCCTGAGGGTTCAAATCTCAATTTCCTTGTGCAGCGCTATCCTGTTCCTCTCCTGTTTTGAGCTCAGGGGAGGGGGTAGTAAACCGGTATTGCTTTACAGTCGTTATTACAACGCTGAAGGAGAAGAACGCTACCTTCCTGATGGTAATTACAGCGCAGTAATCAAACAATTGAGTGCTGACTTTGATGTTCGGGTGCATGCGGCACGTCTTTCCAGAGAAAAACTAAAGGATGTGGACTTAGTCCTGATCTCCAATCCAAGTGCTCATCCTGTCAATGGCAACCCACCTCCAGCCAAGCTTGATGCACCAGACCGTAAAGAATTGCTTCAATTCATTCGTAATGGAGGGGGTGTCATTATCATGGGAAATCAGGAAAATCACAACTTGGAAACCAAAAAGGTCAATCAATTCCTCAATAACTTTGGAATGCAATGGGCGGAGAATTACACGGATGCCAAAGGTTTGAATATCCCGAGAGACACCCCTGTTCTAGGTGGACTGAAGTGGGCGTATTACACCGGAAATCAGATTCAACTCACCGAATCCAAAAACGTGGAGCACTGGATTGTTAAAAATGATCTCAATCAGCCTCCCCTGAACGGCATGCGAGATGCGGAAGGTGCCCTTTTGGCCGCCGCTGGCTTTGGTAAAGGTAGATTGGTTGTGGTTACCGACTCTGGATGGATTATTAATTCTGTTCTGGCAGGCAGAGGCCTTGGTGGGAATCTAGTCGAAAAAGATGACAATCTTGAGATCATGAAACGACTTTGTCTTTGGGCTTCTGGACAACTTATTGAGGTTGATTGAGTAGGAGCTTGGCTGCATAGGCACCGTCCACACCGTGTTCAAAGGGCGTTAATTGCTTTTCTTCGACCATTTGGAAAGAGGTATTTTCTTCAAGAAACTGCGCCACGATTTGATGGTTTTCTTCCGGTTCCAGACTGCACGTGCTGTAAACGAGCCGCCCCCCTGGTTTTAATAGGTTTGCGTTTTCCTTGAGAATAGCCACTTGTTGTTCAGTGATGCTCTTGATCTCTTGCACGGACAAGCGCCATCGAACATCCAATCGGCGTCGCATGACGCCACTGTTAGAGCAGGGAGCGTCTATCAAGATGGCATCAAAGGACGAGGGTAGATCATGCGTAGCCTTGCTTACATTGAGTGTTACGGTGGTGTTTGAGACGGCGAGACGTTCCGTGTTTTCACAAAGGCGCCTCAATCGACCTTGATCAGGATCTGCCGCTACGATGGTTCCGGTGTTTTTCATCGTTACCGCCATGGCGCAGGTTTTCCCACCCGGTGCTGCACAGGAATCCAGGATGGATTCATCTGGCTTTGCATTGATGAGATTTACCGCCAGTAAGGTACTTGGATCCTGCAAGTAGAACAGTCCTTTTTTAAAGCTCTCCAATTGATCAGGCTGCCTTGGAAATGAAACGATTCGATATATTTTAGCGTCTTCGCTCCAAGGGAAATGAACCTCTTTGCGAACTACTCCTTCTTCATTCCACGCGAGTTCGAGCTCTTCGAGGTTTCCACACAATGGATTCCATCGCGCATAGGATGAGGGGATTTGATTGTTCCACTGAAGTAGCTTATTTGCCTCGATGTCACCAAATTGCTTTTTCCATTTCTTGAAAAGCCAATTTGGATGCGAGTAGGCAATATTCGCCTGCGTTGTTTTCCAGTCCTCAAGTCGTTTCAGGAAATTTTCTTTTTCTCTCAGGAATCCACGCAAAATCGCATTGATGAATCCTGATTGTGAGTGCAGGCGGAGATCTCGGGCAGTTGCTACTGTCTCATGAACCGCGGCATGCTCAGGGATACGATCCATGAATGCAATTTGATAAAGCCCAAGCCTCAATATGGTGCGCGCGCGTGTTTTTCCTGGCGGGCGGGTTGCTTTTTCATCAATCCACTTATCCAGCAGGATCATGTTACGGATCACTCCAAAGACCATTTCCTGCACCATATGGCGGTCAATGGGCTTTAGACTTGATTGAGAGAGCTGTTCGCGCAGAAGGGACTCCGCGAATTGATTGCCTGCTTCCCATTCGAAAAGTATTCGAGCCGCAATTTGTCTTGGTTTTTGTTGCACGGCTGAGTAATAATGTCATTTCGACGTTTGAAGCGAGCTATTTACGAGGACTATGAGAGAGGAATTTGAAAAGTTGGCCTCCGAAGGGAAGATCAGATCTAAGGATCTGGATGCCTTGGAGCAACTGACAGAAAGTGGGTATTGCACCCATCGCACTTGGGGGCTGGGCAAAATCACTACTGTGGACACCGTGTTTTCACGGTTTTTAATTGATTTTCCGGATAAAACCGGACATTCAATGGACCTTGGTTTTTCAGCCAAATCACTAACACCATTGGCCAAGGACCATGTTCTGGTCAAGGTGGCTACTGATTTGGATGGACTGAAGCAAATGGCTGCTGTCAGTCATATGGATTTAATCAAGCTGGTCTTGAAAAGTCATGGTGGCAAAGCCACTGTCGCCCAGATTCAGGCTGCCCTGGTGCCAGAAGTCATTGAAGAAGACTGGCGCAAGTGGTGGGAAGCCGTTCGCAAGGAACTTAAAAAAGATGGCCATTTTCGCGTGCCGGTCAAAAAGTCAAATCCCATCGAATTCAACGAAGAGGTTACCTCCCTTCAGGAGCGGCTTCTGGGAGATCTCCGAGTAGCTCGTGGGCTCAAAGCAAAACTTGCTGTCGCAAATGAAGTATTGAAAAGTCAGGATGATCTGGAAAATGTCACCGAGGCATTTGAGGAGTCCATGCAACTTCTGGACGGCGAAATTCCAAATTATATTAAGAATCAGCCCGAATTGGTACTCGACGCTATTTTTACCCGCAATGACTTGCGGGAGGGGCTGCGAATCGAGGCTGCTGAAGGTCAGATTGAAGACATCGCTGTCTGGGATCTGGTTGAAGATTTACCGGCATTCATGGATGCCTTGGCTGCAACGCGCAACAAGCGGACCCTGAGATCCTACAAAATGCACCACGAAGAAAAGTGGGAAGAGGATTTTCACGATTTGTTGAACAATGCTCAGATGAAATTGGTTGGAGAAATCGTAAATCTCCTCATCGATGAAGACCGCCATGAAGGTGCCAAGGAAACCCTTTTACGACTCGTCAATCAGCATCAAGCAAGCAGCGAGATGTTGCTCTGGTTGGGGAAAAACAGATCGGATGCCTTTGCTGACATTCTTGGTCCGGAAGTTTTCCGTGCCATGATCACAGCGATGGAGCGTGACCAGTTTAACGAAAAGAAAACCAGTCGTTTGAATGATTTTATCATGGGAGATCAAGAATTGATCCCTGAATTGATCGAGACGGCTGATTTGGAAGTGGTCAAAGATCTAACCCGTGCCCTGCAATTCAGTTCATGTTTTGACGACATGGACAAGCGGTCGCTACTTGGACGCATCGTCAAATGTTATCCAGCTATTCAAACCCTCATCTCTGGCGAGCAATCTGCTTCCGAAGATCGAGGATTGCTTGTTTCTTGGGACAGTCTACTTCGCCGAAGAGGCGAATACAGCCAGCTCGTTCAGAAGAAGATTCCTGAAAATTCGAAGGAGATTGCCATTGCGCGTAGTTATGGTGACTTGCGAGAGAATCACGAGTACAAGGCTGCTAAAGAAATGCAGAAACTTCTCATGAAGCGGAAATCAGAACTCGAAGCGGATCTTACACGTGCTCGTGGCACCGATTTTTCTGCGGTTCAAACGGATGTGGTCAACCCCGGGACCTTAGTCAAAGTAACAGATCTTACAAATCAGAAAGAAGAAACTTACACCATTCTGGGAGCTTGGGACTCTGAACCTGAAGATGGTATCATCAGTTACCTTTCCCCGTTAGCCAATATCCTTATCGGGAAAAAACCTGGTGATGAAGTCGATCTGGAACAAGATCAATTGGTTAAGAAGTATCGTTTGAATTCAATTGCTTCTCACGAGTATGAATTCAAACACCATGGTCTGCATGATGAGTCCGGTCAATCTGTTCCTGTAGAAACAGTCTCAGAGTAAATTCGACTCTTTCGTTTAAATCTCAAACCCGTCGGAATGGTTCCGACGGGTTTATTTTTTGTCCTCACCATGTTCATGTCGTTATGCAAATGAAGTTGATTTCTTGGTAAGTAGTTGTCAATTTCGAACGGAAATGAGCACGAGTCGTCCATTCAAAAACGTCCTTGATGAGTCCGAACTGGAGGAGATCTTCAGTCGATCTGCCGGACCTGGAGGGCAGCACGTGAACAAAGTTTCCACTCGTGTCACCCTGAGGCATCTTCCCACAGGCTTACAAGTCTCGGTTCAGCAAGGACGCAGTCAATCTGGTAATCGTCAGCGAGCACGAGCATTGCTTGCTGAAATGATTCTTCAACGAAAAAAAGAACGGCGTGATTCCGAAAAACAGGAAAGGGAGAAAAAGCGGCGACAAAAGGGGATTCGCCCACCCAAGGCTAAACGCCGCATTCTGGAATCAAAGCGCAGGCGATCTGAGACAAAGGCAAGGCGCCGAACACGCTTTTCCCCGGGTGATTGAGCTAATATTTCTTCCAAGTTCAACTTCTTTTCTCGAGAGATATTTCTCTCTCGATCGTGTCAGGAAGAATATGATCTCACTGTTGAATGGTTTTTCTAAATCTCAAACAAACTCTTAAATGTGCATTATTTGACCATTTGTCCAGGGTGTTGTTCTGGCAATCCCCCGCAAGCTGAGGCAACTCTCAGGCTAATATCAATTTTTACACCCACTTTTCATAGGATTGAATTTTAAAAACCGCTTCGCATTGGTAGTGAGGTGCCATTGGTTAAAAAAAACATATGGCAACCTCATTGTTGGTGGGGACAAGGTAATTCTAACCACTTGCCCGAACAATAAGCAAAACATAGTATCGGAGGGTAGTCAGTTTTTAGATCCACCTTTTACAGGGTTTATCAAGTAAAATTAAAATGAGACTCATCATAATAAGTATTTTTATTTTTCTGCGCACTAGCCTAATTAGTGGTGAAACACCCTTGACTCATAACCCAATGATTGAACATAGGATAAAAATTAATAATCACACATTTGCTGTTTACGAAAAAAAACATGATTTAGCTAAGGAAGTCATTGTTCTTATTCATGGCAAAACCATTAGTGCTTTGCCTAACTTTGATCTTCAAGTTGAGTCGGGAAATGTTTCAGTGATGGATGCATTCCTCCAAAAAGGTTTTCAAGTATACGCCATGGACATGAGAGGTTTTGGGAATACTTCAAGAGATGCCTCTGGATGGATCAATCCTGAAAAAGCATTCAGTGATGTTGTTGGGCTGCTTGAATGGGTGATTCAACGGCATTCACACACGATTAAACCAACTCTATTCGGTTATTCTTATGGGTCATTAGTTTCGCATTTTGTTGTCCAAAAGAGGCCAGAGCTTGTCAGGGAACTTATCCTTTATGGACACCCTATTGAACACACCTATGCCAATCGATATAACAAAATTGAGGGCGGTGTGAAAAGCACTGCAGAGGAACCCATCCAGGAACCTAACTCAGTTGAATGGGCGTCATCTGATTTCATGGAAAATTCCACCGAACAAAAGGTCATAGATGCATATGTATCATCTACTCTGAATCTTGATCCAATACTGGTGGATTGGAACAAGCTAAGCGAATGGACCCAGCTTGAACCTCAAAAAATTACGGTTCCAACGCTTCTGATAAATGGTGTTCACGATCCCGTAGCGCCAATTGAAAGTCTTGCACTCTTTTTTGGGGAAATCGACAATCCAGATAGATCATGGGTTATCATTCCGGACAGCGGACATGCCGCACACCTTGAACACTCATCGGCTCAGATGATAACCAGTGTGATCAATTTTATCAGGCGAAGTAAATAGACAGCATATCAAGAGCAATTCGGAGGTTTTCCTTGTCCTGGATACTAATTGGAAATGTCGTAATCAAAGGCTTACTGCTCTCACATCCGCCTTACTGCACTACCTTACTCAACGATTTGGTTTCCAAAGATCGATCGGTTTTTTCGCGTCCGTTTCAAAAGGCAATGACACCTTCCTGCCTGTTCGAGCTGATTCGTAAGCCGCAAAAATAATTTTCATGACCTCCCGAGCATCTTCGCCAGTAACGATCGGTTGCTTGTCATTCTGCACGCAATCAACAAAATGTGCCATTTCCTGATGGAATCCGTAGTTATATGCTTCTTCATAGATCGTGAACGACCAGCCCTTCGTTGTGCCAGCTTTCTCAACTGCATAGTCGTATCCACCCTGACTGTAGGTTTCGATTGAGTTGCCGTGCAACAAATCCGCATAGGCGACGCCCTCGGAACCATGAACCTCGGCGCGATCGTCCATACCCCCAAGTTTCGTCCAACTCTCTTCAGCAAGTCCAATTGTTCCGTCCTCGAATTCTAAGATGAGCAATGCGTTGTCTTCACCGACGGTCTTATCCGTGTGAACTTGAGTGCTCATTTGTGCGAAAACTGATTTTACAGGCGGGCGCCCAAGCATCCAGCGAAAGAACTCAATGGCGTGACAACCCATATCCATCACCACGCCACCGCCACTTTGCTCTACGTCCCAGAAATGTGGGGCATGCGGACCATCATGTTTCTCTGACTGCTTGATTAAAGTCGGTTTACCAAGGGCCCCGGAGTCCAGCAGTTGTTTTAGTCGAACATACTTCGGTGCGAAGCACAGCTCTTCGGCATACATTAACTTCACATTTGCTTTCTTTGCTGCCTCGACCATCAGATCTGCCTCTTCCATGTTCAAACAAAGCGGTTTTTCGATGACTATGTGTTTGCCTGCTTCTGCTGCAGCAACAACGGCCTCGCAGTGTACATGGTTAGGAATCCCGATCACCACCATATCAATCTCTGCCATCGCAAGCAGTTCACGGTAGTCAATAAAGTGATGAGGAATATCATGTTTCGCTGCAAATGATTTCGCATTCCCAACTGAAGGTGACGCGACAGCCAGCATTTCAGCCGACTGACAGCGCATCAGGGACTCCGCATGAATAGTCGATATGAATTGTGACCCAATGATTCCAACTTTAACTGTTTCTTTCATCATTCAAATCTCCCAACCTCTTCGAAACCTTGGCTTGATGAGCGATTCCGCCTCCGGACAATTGATTGCTTTCATTCGTTGCGGATCCCATGCAATGGATTGGCCCGTACGCAACGCCAGTTGTCCCACGAGTAAACCCTCGGTGAGGGTGGCAGCGTAGTCGAAATTAGCTTCGGTCTTCGTGAGTCCCTTGCATGCTTGAATCCATTCGAAATGATGATCTTTGACGCGGGGAACGGACGGTGAAATTGTTTGGTAATCAATGAATGTCTTTTTAGGCAACAACAGGAACATGTCGTCTTCGTTCTCCCCTCCATGCCATGTGCGCGTTAACAACGTGCCCTTGCTGCCAATGATCAAAGAACCATTCGATGGGATTTCCTCGCCGTAGAATAAATCCGCCGGAGGCAGTTTCTTACCATCATAAAATGTAAGTTTGACAGCTGGACGATTTACTCGTGCAGGGTAGTTCATTTGGATGATACTCCATAGCGGGGGGCAATCGGCGGTCCCTTGATCGGCATCGATTACCTTGGCTTGATCTGGTATGCCTAACTCCAACGCCCAGAAAGCGGTGTCTAGATTATGCACACCCATGTCTCCGATGGCTCCCGTGCCGAAGTCCCACCTACCTCGCCACTTGAACGGAACATAAGTCGGGTGGTAAGGTCGAAACGGGGCCGGCCCCAGCCACAGGTCCCAATCCAACGTATCGGGAATCGCGTGTGTGCTAGAAGGACGCTTTTCTCCTTGCGGCCACCAGCCGTTTGGACGATCTGTCCACACATGCAATTCTCTTACTTCCCCGATCGCGCCAGAATGAATGGTGTCGATTGCGCGCCGCGTTCCCTCCATGGCGTGACCTTGTACACCCATTTGTGTGACTACGCCGGCTTTGCGCGCTTCTTCCTTCATACGTCGCAATTCATAGATCGAATGCGCAAGAGGTTTTTCGCAGTAAACATGAAGCCCGCGCTGCATGGCTTGTATTGAGGCAACCGCGTGAGTGTGGTCGGGTGTGCTCACGACGACAGCGTCCAGCGATCTTTCCTTATCCAGCATTTCACGGAAATCACGGTAACGTGGAACGTCAGGATACTTTGCGTAAACGGGTTGTGCCCGACGATCATCCACATCGGCAAAAGCAATGAAATTTTCGGAACCAAGTCCTCCCATGTTCGAAGTGCCACGTCCTCCCGGCCCAATAATGCCGAGGTTTAACTTTCGGTTTGGATCCGAGCGCACGATGCTGGTGCATCCTGTGGCTATTCCACTACTGGTGATCCCGGCAGTGAGCAAGGCTGTATCATGAAGGAATTTACGGCGTGTTTTCTTATTGGTAGAGTTCATGGCAAGGAATCATTTCAATTAATCAAAAGAGCTTGTCCTTGGCAATTGATTTCGGTTTTCAAGGTGCCTTAGCTTGGATTCAATATCAGAGTATTGAAAGCCTGTCTGCTCTTTGTTAAATTGCAGTATTCAACTCGTGCTTGAATGGGAAACCTTGCGAACCGATACGCATTCCCACGATCTGGATATTAGAAATCCCTGAATGTTGCGCGATCAGAATTTCGCAACATTTCTCCTGAGGCTCCAGAATATCCTTATCCCTTGTTCCTCTGGAAAACACCTTGAGGCAATAAAGCGGCAGCGGCTTCGTCACAAATGCAGTGTACATCGTTGTGAAGGGAAAGAAAAGAAGCAGGAAACAGGGAGGATATCCCACCTGTGACGAGCCGTTTGAGTTGTTTGGCCTTGCTCGCACCGAACACAAGCAACAGGATTGATCTGGAAGCCAAAATATCACGCATCCCGAGCGTCAGACCATGATCGGGACATTTTCTTGTTGTTGACAACATTGAATGAGTCAGTGATTGATCTGTCAGTTTGGCGACGTGTGGCGCAGCGATTAATTCATCAGCCGGTTCATTGAACCCCAAATGACCGTTCAATCCCAGACCAAGAACACAGAGATCAATCGGGCCATGGATCGCCAGCCAGTCTTGAACACGTTGGCATTCCGCTACTGGAACTCTCGAATTGCTTTGAAAAGATACGTATCGCGTTGCGGGTATCTGAAGCGGTCGAACTAGTTTTTGCTGGAGATAATCTTCGCACGTTGCTGGATCATCCATATCAAGACCACCCCACTCATCCAGTTTCAAAAGGTGGATTTTTTCAGGAGGATTGTTCCTCGAAAGGATCTCGCTGACAAACACCTTGTAAGCCCCAGTTGGACTGTTTCCGGTGGCAGCGCATAAGATAAGTTCAGATTGCATCCTTACTTTCTTAGCCATGTAATCCCCGGCTTCCCGGCTTCCATTCTCGTAGTTTTTAGCAACAACAAGTTTTAAGTTCGATACACAGTTTGCCCTTGCCTTCTCTTTCATGATGATTGCATTAAATGGTGCGGCTGATGCCCTGAATACCTTCGAATGAGGGTAGAACTGGACTATCTGGAACCACATTAATATCCAAATATTGTTCAACCACAATTTTTACTGAGTTTTCACAAGTAATATTCATCGCTTCAATGCCCAGCACATGCTGTCGCCATACGGGGCAAGCCTGATTGACTCCACGCTCGACAGGCAAAACCTAACAAGAGGTGATTTCCAGTCATCTTTGTTGGTTCAATCAATTCATGATTAGTCCGGCTTCTTTCCTTTTGGCTTCCCAAAGAAATACCCTCCTGCGGTTGCTCCCATTGCCATGCAAGCAATCGGATAAAATGCCAGTAAATATCCCATCAGACTCCATTCCTTCGCATCTCGATATACGATTGCAGGTTTGGGTACTGAAAAAAAAGAAAGGATGCTACTCAGTGCAATAAAGCCCAGAATCCCAGCAGAAAGACCGATGATGATTCCGATGAAAAGATTGGAAACCCAAATCAGTGACAACTTGTTTTTCATTTTTGACTTGTTGTTCTGCCCCGTATCTTGGCCTTGTGGTTCCGTATTTTCCATTTTTGATGACGTGAACCAATTTCATATGCGTTGCAATACAATACATTGGATCTGTGAATCCTCTACATTAAACGATCACCCAGCAATTTCTACCAGGGCTTGAGAAGTTGTTTGTGCATGAGCAGACCAGACGCCGATCTTTTGACAAGCGGTGCGGGTTGTTCTAGTAATGGTTCATGAGAATTTGGAAGTGCTTATTGGGTGTGTTTTTCATCCCTTTCTATCACGGACAGTGGGTTGTTTCGGGTGCCGTAACGCGTCCGGCACGTTTGGATGATGTCGAGATACTGAAGCATTTGCAACCTAATCCAATTCAATCGGATCACCCTACGCTTCAACAGATGTTTCTTCCAGAGGGGTTTAGGGCAGATCAGATCGCGAGCGAGCCGGACGTCCTGCAGCCTATCGCCTTCACTTTTGATGAATTGGGTCGAATATGGGTAGTCGAAGCCTTCAGTTATCCTGAAAAGCAACCAGAGGGACAGGGCAAGGATCGTATTTTAATTTTTGAAGATTTTGATGGGGATGGCTCTTTCGAGGATCGTAAAATTTTTGCAGAGGGTTTGAATCTTGTCAGTGGGATCGAAGTGGGTTTCGGTGGAGTCTGGCTGGGCGCAGCGCCTCAGTTGTTGTTCATTCCGGATGAAAATCAGGACGATCAGCCTGATGGGCCTCCTCAGGTGCTGCTGGATGGCTTTGGCTACCAGGACACGCACGAGACCCTGAATAGCTTTTTGTGGGGACCTGATGGCTGGCTTTACGGCAACCAGGGAGTGTTCAACTATTCCAGAATCGGTAAACCTGACTCCAATGATGCGCAGCGCACTGAAATGCGTGCAGGTGTTTGGCGATATCACCCCATTAGGCATACATTTGAAGTTTATGCGCATGGGGGGAGTAACCAGTGGGGACTTGATTACGATCGGCATGGTCAATGGTTCATGACGCACTGTCGCAGCTATTGGGGCAAGGGATCGACGACTCATGTCATTCGCGGAGGATATTATTGGAACCAGTCCAATACCAATTATCCGGATTATATTGAGCCGAATCCGCCGTCGGGTCATGACTATTTGCGAACCTACCTGCTGGCCTCTGCCAGGTATGGTCATGGGGAAGGGGGGGCAGGGGCTCCGGGAAGTCGGCGTATCTATGGCGGCCACTCGCATATCGGAACCATGCTTTACCAGGGCAATAATTGGCCTGCTGCTTATCGAAATCAACTCTACACGCATAATCTGCATGGGCATCAGTTGAACGTTCAGGTGAATGAGCGCGATGGATCCGGTTACAATACAGTGCATGCCGGAAAGGATATGTTGATGGTTGCAGATCCTCGCTATATCGCAATCGATCTGAAATACGGGCCGGACGGTGCTGTCTATATCAATGACTGGTATGACACTCAGCATTGTCATAATCCAAATACCGAACAATGGGAGAGAGGAACCGGGCGTATGTATCGCATTCAATACGAAGCGACCTATGAACCGATACTTGTGAATTTGTCGCGCAAGTCGGATCGTGAATTAGCCTGGCTGCAATTACATCAAAATGCCTGGTTCGCTCGCACTGCTCGACGGCTCCTGCAGGAGCGCTCTGTTAAAGGCGAAATTTCATCGGATGCATTAGAAGTGCTCCGTAACATGTCCGTGGAGCATGCCAATGAGAACCGGCGATTGCGTGCCCTCTGGTCGCTCTGCGTCATTGGGGCGGTTCAAGGTAACGATTGGCTTACCTATCTCAGGGATGAATCGGAATACGTGCGCGCCAACGCAATCGAGTTCATGAGTAGTCAGGAACAAGTCGTTCCCATCGCGGCGAGTCAGCTAGTCTTGATGGCTCTTGATGATCCGTCGGCGTTTGTAAGGTTGAGGCTTGCTGCCGCATCAATCAAACTTTCAGAAGAGAATGGCTGGAAAATCATCGAAGCTTTGGCCAGGCATACCGAAGACGCAGCAGATCGTAATTTACCGTCCATGATTTGGTTTGCTCTCGCTCAAAAGATGCCCGCCAATCTGGAACGTGCGTTCCAGCTCATTGAGTCAGAACAACCCATCATGCCGGTTCTCGAACCTTTGATCGTATGGTATGCCGCCAAATTAAAGGGTAAGGGATTGGAGGAATCCATCACTTATCTTCAAAAAACAGCTGCCTCCGATCGAGGGGGTTTGTTGAATGCTATCTATCTTGCCTTGCGATATGAGCGACGTGTTCCCATGCCGCGCCAGTGGGATTTTATTTCGAACCGGCTGTATGAAAATTCTGATGATTCAATTCGATTGCCTGCTGAAAAACTGGCAGCGATTTTTGGTGACCGGAAAGTGTTGCCAAAAATGCGTTTATTACTTGCCGATACCACGAAATCCGAAAACGCGCGTCGCCATGCTCTGGAGATTCTCAATCTGGCAGGGGATGAAGCCCTGATTTCGATTGGCATTGGACTACTGGATGAACCTGCTTTCCAATCCAGCGCGATTAATTTGCTGGCACGCTTCGATCATCCAGAGAGTGCAGATGCGCTCCTTGCACGACTGGATCGGTTTGAAGGAAAGGATAAGGTCGCCGCATTGAATACGATGACCACCCGATCTTCGCTGGCCGTGCCTCTCCTGGATGCAGTGATCGCAGGGAAGCTTGAACGTGATCTCCTGACAGCCTATTACCTGCGTCAATTGCAGAAACTGAACTCGAATGCAGTCAGTGAAAGGATCACCAGGATTTGGGGGCAAGCCGGTGTGGCATCGGAAGAAAAAGCGCAGCTCATTGAATCATTGGATGCGACCTATCGAGAAGCTCCATTGTGGGCCTACAGTGCGGATGAAGGGAAAAAGCATTTTCAGCTACTCTGCAGCAGCTGCCATCAAGTCGCTGGAACAGGCGTGGCGATTGGGCCGGATTTAACAGCGGCCGGTTCCAGCGGAAGCAGGTATTTCATTGAAAGCATGATCGATCCCAACGCTGTCATTGGGCAGAATTATCAAGTCACGGAAATAGAGCAGATCGACGGGGAAATGATTACCGGTTTGCTGATCAGTGAAACCAATACCTCCGTCGTGATAAAGACGCTCACCGATACCCTGACCGTTGCCAAATCCATGATCAACCGTCGCCAGCTTGCTGTGCATTCCATGATGCCCGAGGGGTTGATGGATGGTTTGAATGGACGGCAAAGGATCGAGTTGATCAAATACCTGACCACTCTCTAGAACTTGAGTGTGTGCAGGCAAAAGTTAAGGGTCAGAAGTCGCTGCTTATTCATCTCACTCCATACTGAACTTACCCTTTACCGGTTTCAATTTGAGTAAGTTCCTCCCAGCGAGCGTATAAAGCAGTGACCTCCTTTTTCTGCTTTTCCAACTCCTTGGTTACCTCGGCAGCTTCATGCGCGCGATCGACATAAAAGCTTGGATCGTTCAGTTTTGCTTCCAATGCTTCTACCTTGGATTCGGCCACCAGGATGTTCTCTTCCATGCCTTCGAGTTCACGTTTCTCCATGTAACTCAAACGCCGAGGACGATCTTTTTTTGAGCGCTTTACTTTTTCTGCAACCGTTGGCTTGTCAGTTGTTTGAAATGCTGATTGTTTGCGGGCTTCACGTTCTTTGCGTTTTTCAAGGTAGTAGGAGTAGTTTCCGGGTTGGACAAAAACGCCGTCTGGTTCGAATGAAATGATCTGATCACAGATACGATCCAAAAAATATCGATCATGGCTCACAACAATCACACTTCCATCGAAATCTGCCAGCGCTTCTTCGAGCATGCGGAGACTTTGTAAATCCAGGTCATTGGTGGGTTCGTCCAGAATGAGAAAATTACCGCCTCGTTTTAATACTTTTGCCAGCATCAACCTGGCGCGTTCTCCTCCGGAAAGTTGTGCTACTGGTTCATTGGCTCGATGATCGGGAAATTGAAATCGTCGCAGGTAACCTCTGGCACTGAGCTGCCGCGTTCCGAACATGACGGACTCATCCCCATCCGAGATTTCCTCAAGCACCGTTCCTGTCCCCTTGAGTTGCATGCGAGATTGATCAATGTAGTTGATTTGAATTTTCTTACCGATGGTTGCGCTGCCTTCGTCAGGTTCCATGAGTCCCATGCAAACCTTGAGAAGCGTCGTTTTGCCGACACCATTCTTGCCCACCACGCCGATACAACGCCCCGGCGTCAGGGATAGATCCAGATTCCGGAATAACCAACGTTCCTGATTTCCCTCACCCACCTTCACACTTGCCCCTTCCAGTTCCACTCCGACATTTCCCATACTGGAAGGTGGGGGGATCAGGACGTCCATTTCCCTTTCTTCGGGGGGAGCCTCCAGACCTTTGATTTCGTAATAGGTATCGAGTCGATGCTTGGCCTTGGTCCTTCGAGCGCGGACTCCGGCCTTCACCCATTCCAGTTCCTCGCGCAGGAAGCGTTGACGCCGACGCTCCCCCTGGTCTGCAATTTGCTGACGAATGGCTTTGGATTCCAGAAAAGCGGTGTAGTTACCCGGATGAGAAAATGCACGGCCCTGATCGATTTCCACGACACGAGTGGCGATCGTATCCAGAAAATAACGGTCATGCGTGACAAACATGACTGCGCCTGAGAAAGACTTCAGGTAATCCTCCAACCAATTAATCGTAGCGGCGTCCAGATGGTTCGTCGGTTCATCCAGCAAAAGAAGGTCGGGTTGTGCAACCAGGGCACGGCAAAGTGCGACGCGACGTTTCTCACCTCCTGATAAGGAGTCAACACGGGATTCCATTGGGGGAGCGGAAAGTGATGTGGCGATGGTTTTCGCACGCGATTCCAGGTTCCAGCCATCGGCAAGTTCGATTTTTGCAAGCCATTCCGCCTGTTCAGCGCTGGAGCCCTTACCCGATTCATAGCAAGAGATCCAGTTTGTGACATCGGCTGCGCCCGAAAGAATGTTTTGGCGGACTGATGAGACCTCATCCAGTTCGAACTCCTGGGGAAGATAACCGATGCGTAATCCTTTTCGGCGGGAAACATCTCCTCCGTCGGCTTGCGATTGATTTGCGAGGATTTTTAAAAGACTGGTTTTACCGCAACCATTCCGGCCGACCAATCCGACCTTTTCGCCCGCACTGATCGCCACTGTAACGCCATCCAGAAGACGTAAATAATCATAGGCCAAAACCAGATCTGTGGCGGAGAGCAGCATTGTGTTTGATGGAAGCGAAACCATAGGCAGGCTATCAAAGGAATGAATGGGCTGGATAACAAGGAATTTCGCAATAGAACTACGTTTCATGGCCTGGATTTTGGCTTTAGTTTACTGGGAAATCCGCTAACATGTATCCATGCCAAGTGCGAGATCCAGAAATAGTGTGTTGGCCTTTGATCGGCTTCAGGACCGAAGATCTTTTTTGTCCTGTATGAGTGCAGGGGTGGCCTCGACGCTAGGATTGCTGCATGCGCAAGCATCGAGCCAGCCCGATCAATTCCAGCTTCGTTATTGCCTGGCTTCAAGCATGTATGGTCAATTATCGCTGGATGTTATTCTTCCGGAGGTTCGGCGTGGCGGTGCCACTGCCATTGATCTATGGCCCATGAGTCATGGCAACCAGCGTGAGCAGGCGGAAGCGATGGGGTGGGATGCGTTTCTATCCCGATTGAATCAGCATCAAGTGACCACCGGATGCCTCACGCGCTACGATCTGGGTCCCTTTGGTGTTGATAAAGAAATGCAGCTGGCGGGTAAGTTGAAATGCCCATTGATCGTTACCGGGGGGAAAGGCCCTGCAGGGCTCGAGGGGCAACCACTCAAACAAGCCGTCCGTAGCTTTGTAGAAAAACTCAAGCCCCATCTTGAGATCGCAGCAAATCATGACGTCACTCTGGCTATCGAGAATCATGCCAACAATTTGATTCATACACCTGACTCCCTGCGCTGGCTGGCTGAATTTGCCGAGGATCAACCTCTGGGAGTGGCTCTGGCACCTTATCATCTGGAGACTTTGGGGCTGGGAGCCGATGCGCTGAGTGATCTGATTCGAGATCTGGGACCGAGTATCTCGATGTTTTATGCCTGGCAATACGGGATGGGGTGCATGACCAAACTGTCCAAGCCGCGAGAACTGCTCCAGATGCCTGGGCGCGGGTCATTGGATTTCACCCCCATCCTGAAGGCTTTAAAATCCATTCAATACCGGGGGTGGACCGAAATATTCATGCACCCGGTACCCCGCGGGATTCCGATCCTGCCTGAGGCTTTCGAAACGACGCGGGAAATCAATCGAGCAAGACGATACTTGGAATCATGCGTGAATTCGCTATAGTTGACGCATGCAGCAAAAAGTTCTGATTGTTATTGGTGACGCAAGTGAAACTGTGGACACTCTATATCCTTATCATCGTTTGATCGAGGGGGGATACAAACCTGTAGTGGCTGGCCCGGAGGTCCATCGTTACAACATGGTCATGCATGAAGTCAAACCCGGCTGGACCATCACTCGTGAATGGGAAGGTTATACCATTCAGTCAGACATCGCATTCAAGGATATCAATCCAGATGATTATCTGGGTATCTTTTTCAGTGGTGGACGAGCGCCTGAATATATTCGGTATGACAAAGATCTTGTGCGTGTGACCAAACACTTTTTTGAAAAAAACAAGCCCATAGCCAGCGTCTGTCACGGGGTAGAAATCCCTGCTTATGCCGATTGTGTCAAAGGCCGCAAAATGGCGACTGTTCCTAAATGCAAGTTTGATCTTGAAGTGTGTGGTGGGACGTTTGTTGATGAAGCCTGCGTGGTGGACGGTAACATGGTCAGCGGGCGAACGTATCATGATCACGGTTACTATATGGGAGAGTGGATGAAACTTCTCGATGCTGCGCGATCCAAGACGGACGGGATTTCATAATCCACAGCCCTTAAGGTTGCTTGTAACAGAGAGTGCAATAGAAAGGTCCAATCATGGGGATATTTGACTTTGCAAAAGGACAGTTGCGGCAAGATCATCAATTGAAAAGACGACTCAACAGACGTAATTTCTTACCTTTTTCCTGCCAATCCTCTGAAACCCCATGATCCAGGTTTTTTGGCTGGATGGATTGTTGACGATATCAGATTAACTTGGTGCTAGCCTACCGGCATTCCAGTGACCGCACGCGTCTCCAAATGCGGATGCCAATGACAGGAAAAAGACTTTCAAGCACATCCCGATTCCCGCTTGGTCGTTGATCTGTCGTTAACACGCTGGGGTGTAGCTTCTATTTTCTAATGAAGGGTTTTAACGTTGAAATTGGCGCCAAACATCCAAAGAGTTTCTGGAGGGCTTTCTTCCTTGTCGCCCTTCGCGCTATTATCGCTTGTTTGTCAACCAGCAACGAATGCGTTCATGAAATCGTAGGCAACGCTTTTCAATCAATATGACGCGTCAGGATTGCCTTACTTGCAGGAGGGAGGGTGGACAATTCCAGACCTCCATTGGTCTCACTGAAGTAACTTGCGGCCCAGTCAGAGTCAAATAATGCAACCGGATTGTCGTTAGAGTCGTAGGCGATTTTTGTTCCCGTTGGTAGTTGAAGTGCATCTAATTCAGATTCCTCCATACCTGCAGGTAGCCACTTTATGACGGACCACGGAGCCTTTTCTAATCGGGATTCAGCGCCATACTCAGTTTCAAGTCGATATTGGACGACCTCAAACTGGAGTTGTCCAACGGCAGCCAGAAGCGGGATGCGAGTGATCGAATCTCGAATGCGCATGACCTGGATAACCCCTTCCTGCAACAATTGGTCCAGGCCCTGTCTGAACTGCTTGTATTTTGCTGTATTTGGGTTGTGCAGGTAAGCAAAGGTTTCAGGCGTAAATATGGGTATCTCCTTGAATTGGATATTAGTGTCGGTTGTCAGTGTATCACCAATGCCAAAATCAGAAAGCCCGACGAGACCGACGATGTCGCCTGCGTAAGCACTATCGACAGTTTCCCGTTCATTGCCAAAGAGTTTGTGAGAACTCGCGAGACGAATTTTTTTCCCAGAGCGAGGGTGCACTACAGTCATATCACGCTCAAATTTACCGGAGCAAATCCGAACGAATGCAATGCGATCCCGATGCCGAGGGTCCATATTGGCCTGAATCTTGAATACGAATGCAGAGAAGGTTTCATGATCGGTAGAGATGACTTTCTCACCTGAGTATCTTGGGGCAGGAGGGGGAGAGTATTTCAAAAAGCCTTTGAGAAGCAATTCAACCCCAAAATTGTTCATGGCGCTTCCGAAGAAAACCGGAGTCATTGTTCCGTTGTAAACCGATTCCATGTCAAAGGATTCGCCCGCCAGATTGAGCATTTCAACCTCCTCCTTCAATTTTTCATGCATTTCGGTGTTTAATTGATCCTTGATGATGGGGGCATCCAGATCACCGACCGATTCAGGTGCTCGATACAAACCGCCTGCCGTGCGCTCAAATAAATGCACCTCTTTTGCCAGACGATCAAATACCCCCTTGAAATCTACTCCGGTGCCGATTGGCCAATTGATGGGAAAGGAACCAATGCCCAGCACGCGCTCAAGTTCATCCAGCAATTCCAATGGGTCTTTGGTGGGGCGATCGCATTTGTTCATGTAGGTGAAAATTGGAATGCCCCTGCGCCGACATATCTCAAATAGTTTGCGCGTTTGAGCCTCGATTCCTTTAGCGGCATCAATGACCATGACGACTCCATCCACAGCGGTCAGTACGCGATAGGTATCTTCGGAAAAGTCTTTGTGTCCTGGGGTATCCAGGAGATTAATGGCAAAATCATCGTATTCAAACTGCAGCACGGTGGAACTGATCGAGATGCCACGTTTTCGTTCAAGCTCCATCCAATCTGATGTGGAGGCCCGCTGGTGCTTGCGAGCAGTAACGGACCCTGCCAGATGAACCGCTCCACCATATAGTAAGAGTTTCTCTGTCAGCGTGGTCTTACCGGCATCCGGATGCGAAATAATAGCAAAAGTGCGTCTACGTTGGATTTCTTTTTGAAAACTCACAAGGCGGCGTAGCGTATCAGGAATTAGCTCAGGGACAAGCTGGAATCAGCCGGGCCCATGACTTCATTTTGTTTTTAAGGTAATTTTTTGTGCACGATTAATTTTGGTCCAAACACGCAGGGCCTCCGAAACACTCCATGCCTGTGCATCGCAACCACGCTGTTGGTGGGGAGCGTCACCATCCACGACCTCCGGTAACTGACCGGAGCATCCCTCAATCCAAAAGTGAGACATGGAAGCCAGATAATCGAGAGCCGCATCTTTGGCCTTGGGATCAGTTTTCCAAGCTTCTGCCAAAGCCTCACAGAAGGTGGGGAAGGTCCAGAGCCATGCAGTCCCATTATGATAGGCTGGCTTGCGGCGAGTGTCCTCCTCTCCTTCATAACGCCCCCAGTATGGAAAAGTGGGATCGTTCAGAAGGTCTCCATTTTTACCATAGATGGGTAAATGTGGAATCACCGGGATTGGCGCCAATGATCTCAAGGCCCCCGGAATGACGAGGCATTTCCGCGCTGCACTTACCGTTGAACGGGCTTTCTCGCCATCCATGCACCCCAGGCTTACAGCCCACAGGCAATTGCTCCTCAATGCCTGATCGCGCAGCGCTTTCTTTGCAGGGGTGCCTTCTGATGCCAAGAGTACATCTGCAGGCCAACCTTTCTCTTCAATCCAGAACAACTGATCAAAGGAGCGTTTCGCCAGCTTAAGGCAATCCTGCCATGTGCCTTTCAAAGGTTTCATGTAGTAAGGTATGGAAGCTTCCTCGTTTGCTGAATAAAGTGTGTTCAACAGCTGGAGCAATCGTATCCACAAAGCCTGGATTTCAATGGGATATCCCTCTCTCGGGGTGCCTGCAGGATAGTTGGTATCCATCCAGGTAAAATGACTCGGGCTCCAGACCAGTCCACTTTCCTGATCCATATGAATGCCGTTGGGGGTGCCACTCAGTATGCCATTGGCAATACGGAAGAGCACCTCTTGAATCGTCTTGCCTCCGTCATCTACCTCCATTTGATAAAAAGAATCACCCTTGATTACTGCCGTTTCTTCACTTAAAACGCCGTACCAAAGCGGGGCATCGGAAGTGTCGCGATTGCTGGCATTGGCTCCGTGAATAGTATTTGGAAGTGTACCGTGTGATTCAAATCGGCCAAATACTTTCAACAATTTGACGACCTCATCGATCATTCCGCCACTTAGCATGCCGCGTGCCACGATCAACGAGTCGCGTCCCCAGTCCAGAAACCATGGATACCCGGCGATCACGGTCCTGCCGTCATCCCGTTTCACCACAAAGGCATCAAGTGCCTTCAATAGTTGACGCCCCCATCGATCATTGCCGTCCAAATTGGCCTTGGCCAAGAGTGTTTCATGATGCTGAAGGCGTGCGTCTACAAAATGTGCGATAGAATGCTGGTCCGGATCTTTCAGCTCGGCTGTGGCAACGAGATGGACCGTCTCACCGGTTCCCATGGGGATCTCAAACCATCCGGGGCTGAATGCGTCTCCATGTCCTGTTTGTCCCCGACTTTGTTCAACGGGATGCGGGATTCCCTGGGTCCATTCAGGAGCCGAATGATATTGTCCGTTATCGGTCCAGACGCTGAGTTGTCTTTCTGATGCGGGAGAAAAATGAAATCCTGCTGGTGAGTCGGTTTGGCGGATATGTTGATTGAAATGATGTTCTGCGCTCTCGTTTCTCTGTGTTTCACAATGAAAATTCCGATCTTCAATGTCAAAGCGCACTGTCAAGCGGACGGGATACTCTTCCGGGAGTTCTTCGCCGCTGGAGCAGCGATCCTTCGGCCGGATCAAACGAATGAGGGTCGTATTGGTATCCTTGAGCATGTCCATGACCAGTTCAATTTCGACTGAGCGCCCATTGCCCGCTGGGGCGAAGAATCGCCATCGTGCCGGTGCGCCGGCATTGAAATTCAGGAGCGCCATGCGATTCAGCGGTGTGATGAATCCATTGGCATTCACCCAAATCCGAATGCGTTTGATCAATACATGGCGGTCTACTGGCAATGTCGCATGAAGATTTGCTCCAAGAAGGCAGTCATATTTTGAATGAATTTCATCTATCCCAGCATGCACCCGTGCCATGGCACCACGTCCATTGGTTAAAAGGGTCATCTGATCCTGGCCTTTGGCCAGTGCGTTGACTGTGCGGTGATCAAAAACAATCAGACCCTCTTTATGGGTGTGGATAGAGGTCCCGTAGGATTGTATTTCCAATTGAAGTTTACCTGCCTGCTCAGCCCAGTAAACTGCCACGTGATCATGTTTTCGCGGAACCGATTTGAGGTTCACTGATTGATTGCTGCAGTCATGGGTCAATCGGACACTGAAAGGGTGGGGCTCTCGGATGAGGATCCAGTGGTGTTTCGGCACGGGGGTCAAGCGAGCACGATCTTCAGTGGACCATTCAACCACATTCAAATACGCAGATGGATCCTTTGCCCTTGAATTGGAATCAGTGGCAGATTCATCCGAGCCTGACCTCAACCTCGAGATAGATGCCAGCCATTGAGAGAGTGATTCCTCAACGCTTCTGGCTAAATCCTGCCATGGAGTGAATGGGATTTTTTCAACAGGCAGGATCTGGCCAAGGCATTGCAGCGCCATGGCAGATTGACTCCGCTTTGTGCGATATTCATCGCCGGATTCCGGTTGAACGCCTTTTTCGTATGAAAGGCATAATACGGTGCAGGCAGGTAAAGTCAGGGCCCAGGTTTCAGGGGTGATATCCCATTCCAGAAGATTTTCCTGTCCCAGCAGTTCAATCGATGGTGGATGCTTTGCGGTATGGAAGAGCCCAGGATCCAGTTTGGCTGTGATTTCCTGCGATTCATGGGTATTGACCAGAATCCACAATCTTCTGGAAGCATCTGAAGAGGTTCTTTCCATCAGGTAGATGGAGTCACTTCCTGCATCGAGTCCTTTAAGGATTGCTTCGTCGAAGAAGCACGGGTGGGTAGTCAGTAATCTGTTTAACCTGGCAAGCTCATGTACAATATTGTCTTCGGCGCCCCAATTCATTCCAGTGCATTCATGTACAATTATTTTTTCTGATGCCAACCATTCGACACCGCAAGTGAATGCGAAGCCACCATTGACGCTTGTCAGGGCCGACAGGCGGTTGCGTAGCAGCGACCAGGTGCGTCCTCTGTGTGCAAGACGATTATTGTCATGCGTTTCACTGTAATGCACCAAGGTGCCCACACGTGGACTCTGCTTTATGCAATGATCCAGATAACGATGCAGGGAAGGTCCATTGAATTCCTGAAACAACTCCGAGTAAGCCCATTGCATACCGCCATCTGTTAGCAGGTTCTCGGTTGCCTCCCAGGCGCCTCCGAGCCCCTCGAGGAGAAAGATGGTATCAGGATATTCTTCACGGACCCGTGAAATAATGAATTGCCAGGCTTCAAGTGGCACCATGTATCCTGCATCACAGCGAAACCCGTCAACTCCCCTTCGACACCAGACGAGAAAGACATCCGCAAGGTATTTCCAAATATCAGGATTGGATTGATTGAGTTCTACCAAATCACCCCAGATATTCCCCCACGCACCCGGGCTGATAAATTGACCGGAGGGCTCACGTTCATACCAATCAGGGTGATTCTCATGAATATCGGCACCCCAGCCGGTGTGGTTTGCCACCAGATCAATGAACACGCGTGCACCCTTCGCATGCACGGCTTCGGTTAATTCCTGAAACTGATCAATACCGGTTGAGGATTGATCAAACTCCACCAATGCTGGATCCACAGCCATCAGGTTCTGAGCGGCATAAGGGCTGCCAAATCGACCAAATCTAGCGTAAGTGGTAGGTGTGGGGTTAATAGGGAGTAAGTGGATGATTTGACAACCCAGAGTATCGACAATATGTGGCAGTTCCTTGATGAGGTCGCGGATTTTACCCGATGGAGGAATGACAGAATAGCCCTTTTCATCCAGTGGTTGGTGATGTGGGTTGGAGCGCTGGGAAATGGTGTTGGACAAGAATTTTGAATCACCAAACAGTCTGATCCAGGCACAATAGATTGTATTGGCACTGCGGGTGAAATTCGGATGCACGGAGACACCAGAATCTGAACCCTCTGGCCAAATTTGATGGTGATCCGAATTCAGGAGATAAGGTTTTGCCCGGAAATATCCCACCTGTGCCAATGGAAGCTGAATGCTCCAGCAATCCTGTTGCCACTCCATTGGAATATCCTGCCAGGAAAAAAGAGCCAATGCGTTCTCACCAGAGGTGCGTTGCATGATTTCTTTCCGCAAGACATCGGCTCTACCTAAATTAGTCCTGAGGAATGCGGTGTGTGTCTTGGGTGTGTGCTGAGAATCATTGGGCCTGATTTCAAATCGGGCCCAATCTCCAACATATGCCACCCGGCAATCGCCTGCAGCAGGAGTCATGGAGGGGGAATTCATGAATGAGATGTGTTAGTAATCAAGAGACCAACGCACTTCTTTTTCAACCATAGTACAGCCATGGACTTGGGTGAAAAGTTGCGAACCGTCCAAATATAATTGTGTTAAATAAGAGATAATGGCAGCTCGAGCAGTTGCTCAGCTGAGCAAAGGTTTGAGCGCGTCAACATGCATCGGAATGGCTTTCCAGGGATCCTCTGCAGCTTCATATTCCAGAACAACAAAACCCTGGTAATTGGCTCCTTGCAAGATGTGAGCCAATCGAGATAGATCTGATGGGCTCTTGGATTTGCCGCGAGGTGCGATCTCGACCTTCAACTGGACGTTGACAGCATAAGGAGCACACTTTGCAATATCGCCGTACGGATCCTTCGTGTGAAAATTTCCTGTATCGAGATTGATGCCTAGCCATGGGCTGTCGATGCTTTCCACGATCTCGATCAGAGGGTCTGCTTCTGCCACGATGCCACCATGGTTTTCAATGCCCAAAAAGACACCTCTCGTTGCCGCGTGATCACAACAGCGTTTCAATCCTTCAATACAGCGGGCAACGGCTTCTTTCCATGAACCCTGGGCGGGTGCATTGCCGGCAAACACGCGGACGTGCGGTGCTCCCATGATGGCGGCCCGGTCGATCCACTTATTGACATGAGCAATCTGCTCAGTTCTGGTCGAACCAGGTAAATCAGTGAATTGGTTGCCGACTGCCGTGCCACTGATTGCCACTCCCCGCATGAAAGCGTGCCTTTTAATTTCCAGGAGATAGGCATCATTCAAGTGTTCTGGAAAGTAATAACTGGTTAACTCTGCCCCCTCACAACCAAGATCGGCACAATAGTCGATGAATTGAAACATATCAATTTGTTGTGATTCGGGGGCAGGGGTTTCGCGAGCGTGGCTTGCATCACTGAAGTAATCTCGTAATGAGTATGCGGCGAGGCCTAATTTAAGATTGGCTTTGCCTGGACGGTTGAAGGGAGCGACGGCATTCAGATCAGTCGGTGAAATGAGTTTGTTGGCCATGACTACCAAGGTTCCGCTGGCAGCTCTGCTCAGGAATGATCGTCGGTTCAAAATGCTTTTTTTCATGGAAAAGTGATGAATATGGAATGTTTGGATTATCCCTGGTTTCGGGGCGGTGACCCACTCAACCTTCAACAAATCTACCGAAAGAGCGGAATCTGGAGTAGCGATGTTTCAGGCGCTTTTGCTTGCTCATTCCGAGAAGCTCCTTGAGTGAGCCTTGAATGGCAGATCGCATGGAGTCCGAAACTATATTGATGTCATTTTGTGCTCCCCCAAGAGGTTCAGGAATAATATCATCCACCAATTTCAAGGATAGCAGCTGATCAGCAGTGATCCGCAATGATTCGGCAGCTTTTGGGATAGCTGAGCTGTTTTTCCAGAGAATGGCAGCGCATCCCTCGGGACTGATGACAGAATAATAGGCGTTTTCCAGAATCATCACTTTATCGGCGACTCCAATACCCAGCGCTCCGCCCGATCCTCCTTCACCAATAACCACTGCGACGACGGGGACTTCCAATAGCATCATTTCGCGCAGATTGACCGCAATGGCTTCGGCAATGTGGCGTTCCTCTGCTCCGATGCCCGGATATGCCCCGGCTGTATCTATAAAGGTGACGATGGGGAGTTTGAACTTGTCCGCCATTTTCATCAAGCGCAGTGCCTTGCGATAACCTTCAGGGTGAGCAGAACCAAAATTCCGCAGGATGTTTTCCTTTGTGTCACGGCCTTTCTGGGTTCCAACGACCATGATCTTCTGGTCCTCCAGGGTGGCAAATCCGCCTACCATGGCTCGATCATCAGCATAGAGCCTGTCACCGTGCAATTCAGAAAAATCTGTAAAAATCTGTTGGATGTAATCCAGCGTGTAGGGTCTTTTTGGATGACGAGCCAATTGAACACGTTGATGCGCGTTCAAATTGGAAAAAATCTGCTGTCTCGTTTCTTGTATCTTCCTTTCAATCTGGGAGATTTCATCCTGAAAACTGATCGCAAGTCCACTGGACTCCTCATGGCGTTTGAGTTCATCCAGCTTTCGCTGCAATTCCGCAACCGGTTTTTCAAATTCAAGATAATACTTCATCGACGGCCGATTTATACACATTTGAACGAAAAACGTAAGCAAAAATGCACGTTTGATTTGTGCCTTTTATCGAGCCTGAGGACCCTTCGCTCCGTATGCACGCTCAGTATCAAATGACGATCTTTCATCAAAAAGGATAGCTCAGGGAATATTTTGATCGGAGATTCGTTTCAACGGCCTGTATTCCATTGTTTTACAGGATCTGTCAGAAACGGGTTGCATTATTTATCTGGTTTTTAGCGTGGTCAAGAAAGGCGCCCGGAGCTTTTTGTAAATCCATGCTTCCAGCGGCCTGAACCAAGGCATCAATCGACGCAACGGAGAGTAAATAAGTCTCAAGCGCACGACCGAAAATAACATGGTCAATGAAGATCGAAACAGGGTTTGAGTGACCTTGGAGCCGAGCTTGTCGGTCCAGTCTGTACCTACTTCAATGACTTCGAATCCTTCGCGTTTCAGTAGGTAAAGTAAGTTCACGTCGAATGCCAGATCTGCAATCATCAATCCATCGTGGATTTTGATGATGGGTTCCTTTTTGAAAACCTTTGCCGGGCATTGAGTATCTTTGAACCCCAATCTGAACAGGCATTGAACGATACGATGGAAGACTCTGCTCACGAAACGGCGAGTGATTGTTTGTGCCTGATGCAGTTTTGAATCAGGTAACCAGCGTGAGCCAATCACTCCATCGTTTTCGTAACATTTTCGAAGCAATGTGAGCATTGCTTCTGGGGGAGTGGCGCCATCGGCATCGGTGTAGCCGATGATGTCGGTTTGAGGGGCTAGTTTGAGGCCTTCGATAAGAGCTCCCCCTTTTCCGATGGGCGCCTTGAACTCCAAAGCCTCGATTTCCGAGTATTGCTTCGCGCAACTGCGTACTACCTCCAAAGTGGCATCCTGACATCCGTTGAGAATTACCAGGATTTTGATGTCGCCTGAGAATTGACTGCGAAAGTATTCCGCATATTCTTTCAAGGTTCCTGCGATGCGTTCCTCCTCGTTGTAAGCTGGTATGAGTAAGGTGAAATGCAATGAACTCTCCGTCATAAATGTCTTTTCCTTGTCTTCCATGAAACTTTCTCGGTCTTCTAGTGAAAGGGCTAGCGATGGGCGCCTGCAAGTATATCGCAAGGTTTTACTGGAATGGAGTAAGGTTCAAGAGGCATTAATCTGGTGTGATCTAAGTGGTCACGGCAAACAGAAAGGAATTCTTTTTTGCTGCTGGTTCGACGAATCGCATTCAGGAATATCCCATCGGCCTCAATGCCAAGCGCAATAAAATTCATATATTTTTTTAAACGCATGACGTGCGACTTTTCTTCATACGGGTCAATGATCAATGTTTCAAAAAGATTTTCAATGTAGCCTAGTACATCCCTTCCGGTTGGCAATTCAACTGCCTCTCCCTTCAGCATTGATCGTATTTGACAGAAAATCCAGGGGTTTCTGATGGCCCCTCGGCCTATCATCCAACCAGCGCTTTGAGTTGTGTTCAAAACCTCTGCAGCATGTTCAGCCGAGTATACATTGCCATTTGCCAATAACGGAAAGGAAACTGTTTTAGCCGCTTTTTGAATCGCCTTGTAATCCACCGCAGAACGATACATTTGTTTGACGGTTCTGCCGTGAACCGTCAAGAGATCCAGATCATGCTGGGAAAAAATATCCAGCAGATCCTCATAGTTGTCCGTGCTTTCAAAACCCAGGCGCGTTTTGACTGAAAAAGGGATTTCAATAGCATCACGCAACGCCCCCAGAATCCGATGGGTTCTCAACGGATCTCTCAGTAATCCTCCACCCGCACATTTTTTGTAAACAATTGGAGCAGGGCAACCGAGATTCAGGTCAATGCCAGCGACAGGATGTTGCTCCAATTCTTTCGCAGTTCGAATAAGGGCTGGAATGTCGTTGCCTATCATTTGAGCGATGACAGGTTTCCCCGTAGGATTCTGGTCGATCGATCTTAGTATGAATTTATTGAGTCTTGATGTGGAATGGACCCGGAAATACTCGGTGAAATACAGGTCTGGACCACCATATTGTTGCATGACCTGCCAAAACTCCCGTGATGACACAGCCTGCATCGGAGCCAGAGCTGTCAATGGAGCCTTTCCTGCAAGCATGCCTCGAAAGGATGCGACTGGCCCCTTGCTGTTGATTGTTTTTTCTGCAGGTTCCATTCAGCTATCAGCGAATACCACGAATAAACCAAATCGCGCCACCACCAAAAATGATATTGGGCAACCATGCAGCCAGCCACGGAGGGAATGTGCCTCGTGTTCCCAATGCCAAACCAAGACGCATCAATATAAAGTAAGCGAAACAGAAGAAAATACTCATCGCAACACCCGCAAATACGTTGCGGCGACCGGAAGGTGCACCAAACGGAATGGCGATAAGCACAACAATCAAGCAGGTCCATGGCCATGCGATTCGCCCGTGAAATTGGGTGTTGATTTTTGGTCTCATTTCGGGAGATACATCAGGGTGCAATTGATAATAATGACGAATATCAGCCAAGGATAACTGGGCTTGTTTGGCCATTCTGGCACTGCTTAATTGTGCGATTTTAAGTTCGCTTTGAAATTGCTGCGGAGTTTCTTTGAATTCTGGTTTCGGAAGGACTTCGTAATGACGGTTTTTGGCGGCTTTGACACCGCCCTCAAATTCAAAATAAATCTCATCTACATCGTAGAAAGTCCAGACTGAATCTTCCCACTTTGCCGATTTTGCCTCGATGCGGAATTCATTGGAGTCACCGTCTTCATAACTGACATATGGATGCAGCATTTCATGAGTTTCGGTATTATACCTTCCAATAATCCATTCTCTCTTATCACGCAAATTCTGAAAAAATGCCTGATCATGCCAGGCGTGATCAATGGGGTTTGAGGTCCCTTCACGATACTGGTCCATAAGTTTGGACGACGCTTCCGCACTCCTTGCGCCCCACTTCTCGTTGATTACAAACAGGACCAAGCTGAGAATGATACCAGTTGTGAAATAAGGGGTGCAAAGCCGCCACCAGCTGACCCCAGCCGCCCGCATAGCGATTAATTCGTTATGCTTGGCCAAGTGCGTCAAGGTGTAAAGTAATGCCAGCAGCAGAGTAATGGGGAGAATCGTAGAAAGGAATTCAGGTATTTTAATCCAATAGTATGTCAGGATATCTCCGAAACCCATATTGGCATCTTGAAAGTCCTCTGCTGTACCAAGCCAGTCGAAGGCAATCCAAAAGATGAGGAACCCCGTCAGGCAGTAGCTCAGTGGGATTATCAATTCTTTCGTTAAATACCTGTCAAGGAGGCGCATGGTCGATCTAGACGGTTACAATGCTATTGGTCACTCCAAATTATCAGGCAGTTCAAGGATTTGAAAGGTCAATCATTGTTTCTTATCAGGCAGAGCGGCCGAATTTGCTTCGCTTTTTGATTTGGGATTTGAGGTGACTTGAACAAAACTTTTTTCATGATCAGGCAAGTTTGTAGCCATGGGGCGATCCCAAATATTGAAATAAATGCCATAATTTCCCTTTCGATTTTCATGATGCACGATGTGATTGGTCGAGGTATTGAAGATGGATCCAAACAAGCCGGACATCCATTGCTTTGGATAAAAATCAAATCAGGTACGACCTAGGACCTTATTCAATATTTGCCATCTCATGAACACTCCGAATGCAAGAGATTGGATTGGATACAAAATGTCAGTAGAATGCTTGCTCCAAACCTTGATCAGCCACGGTCTTCAATCTTCCAATATAGTTGAGTCATTCCATACCTGCTTGCAACAATGGTCAGAATTTCTACGCACTCTAAAATGATAATGGAAAGAATGGAGCAGTTGGTTTCCCTCCGCATATCGAGCCATGTGGGATGCTTTAGAGCAATTTTACCGTGAAACCATGGAACATGAAAAAAGTCTGCAGCAAGTGAATCAACTCAGCAGGGCCAGTGCGCAAACCACATGCCGGTAATGACCGTGATGCCTGCTCAGATTTCAATCGCGTGTCAAGATTCCATTCCTGATGTCCGGTATGGAGGTTTAATGGTCAACGGCCTTGCCACATCATGGTGGAAGCAGGATAGACCTTTTCCCAATCTCATTGCCAAATTAAACTACCGCTGGTATCCAGTCATACATGAATTTTCTCGGGCCCCATTTGCCAGTAAGCAAAATGCAATTCACCTTGCTCCCGAAGGGAGTAATGATTTTTTTAGTGGTCGGCTTATTTGTTTGGAATTCCTCAGCTGCCGATTCAGTCCGCGCCCCATGGATAACCTCCAAGGTCAAGGGACGGCCCGGTCCTGAAGGCGCTTATCAAATCGAGAGAGTGCATCCGAAACTGAAATTTGAGAACCCTGTCGAGCTAGTCGCCATGCCCGGAAGTGATTTGATGTGGATGGTGGAATTGCGCGGTGCCATTTACGCGTTCTCCCAACGGAAATCAGTTGCAGAAAAACACGAGGTGATTCATCTCAAATCCATTACCTCCAAATTTTCAAGCGTGTATGGGCTTGCCTTCCATCCAAACTTTGCGACAAACCGGCAAGTATTCCTCTGTTACGTGGTAGGAGGAGCCGAACCTGACGGTACTCGAGTTTCGAGCTTTGAAGTCACCGACACATATCCTCCCCGAATTGTCGCGGAATCGGAAAAGAGACTCATGACCTGGAAGGGTGGGGGGCATAATGGGGGTTGCCTTAAATTTGGCCATGACGGTTATCTGTACATCTCAACGGGTGATGCCTCGGGGCCCAGTCCACCGGATATATTGAAAACGGGGCAGGATAATTCTGATCTGCTTGCCTCCATTCTCAGGATTGATGTCGATCGCAAGGATGAGGGACTTTCATATGGCATCCCTGATGATAATCCTTTCGTCAAAACGAAGAATACTCGTCCTGAAATCTGGGCCTTTGGATTTCGAAACCCTTTCAAGATGAGTTTCGATGCAGAGCTGGGGCAGTTGTGGGTGGGCGATGTGGGGTGGGAGCTTTGGGAGTTGATTTTTCGAGTTGAAAAAGGAGGGAACTATGGATGGTCCATCATGGAGGGGAATCATGCAGTTCAGCCGGGTTTGAAAAAGGGGGGGGAAGATTTCAAACCTCCTATTATTGATCATCCACATTCTGAAGCCGCATCGATTACCGGAGGTTATGTCTACCGAGGAAAACGAATTCCTGAACTCAGGGGCGCCTACGTCTACGGGGATTGGGAGACGGGGAAAATCTGGGGATTAAAAACAGAAGGAGACCGCGTGACCTGGCAACAGGAACTGGTGGATACTTCACTGAAGATCATCACCTTTGGTGAAGATCATGAAGGTGAACTCTATATTGTAGACTATGCGGGGGGGCTATTTGAATTACTGCCTTGCGCCGAGGATGAAGCGCATTTGCCGTTTCCGACAAAACTGAGCCATACCGGGCTTTTTGAAAATATCGCCAAGCAGCAAATGGCTGCGGGTGTTCATTCTTACGAGATCGAAATGCAAGGCTGGGAAAACGGGGCCATTGCCAGACGGTGGATTGCGCTGCCCAACTTCAGTGGGATTGAAGTGAAAGGTAGGCATTCGGTATTTCCAGCTAACGCGGTTATTCTGAAAACTCTTTTCTGGCCCGTTGATGGGGCAGGGGAAAAGAGTGTTCTCCCCATAGAGACGCAAATGCTCCATTACGACGGTCAATCATGGAATGCTTATGCATACGCATGGGACGCCGAAGGTAAGGACGGACATTTGATTCAAAAAGAAGGGCAGATTGTCACCGGGGCGGAGAAAGAGATGATGGCTGGTTCACTGGTCAACTCAGGCGATATCGACTATTGGAAATTCTCATCACGCTCAGATTGTCTCCGTTGCCATAATTCATGGAGTGGATTTGCATTGGGGTGGAACTCACTTCAGCTGCAGGGGACCCCGCGTGCACCCGTCGCAGTCAAGAGTTCGTGGAAAGCATTAAACCAGCGGGAGCTGGTCGTTGGTAGAAAACCCGGAGCTTTCAAGCAAAGAAAAGCCATGACTGAACTGGAATACAAAGCCAAATCGTATCTCCACGCAAATTGTGCACATTGCCATCGTGAGAATGCCGGAGGAATGGTGAACGCGTTAATGTATTTCGAAAAGCACACACAGGACGCATCACTGATTGAAGCAGCGCCCTTGCGCGGTAATTTTGATTTAAGGGATGCCAAAGTAATCGCTCCTGGCGATCCGTTTAGCTCCGTTTTATATTACCGCATGGCTAAATCCGGATCAGGTCAAATGCCGCACCTGGGACGAACCAGGGTGGATATCGATGGTCTGAATCATATTTTTGACTGGATCAGCTCCATGCCAGTAAACAAGGGTAAGACAACTAACTCGAAGGATTGGGTCTTGAGGCAGATTAAAACTATCCTGGCTCAGGAGGCATTGTCAGAAATGGAACGCGATCTGGAAAAACTACTGGAAAATTCTCAAGGAGCACTCGGGCTTGCGTATGCCTTGGACCATGACTGGTTATCTACAGCCCAGAAAAACTCAGCCAGAGATGTATACAATGATATTGAGTCCTCGTTGTCTCGGGAAATTTTAAGCAGGTATTTTGAAAAAAAAATCATCTACCCTGAACAGATCAAGATAGAGGACATCCTCAAACTCCGCCCTCGGTTTGCCCTTGGAGAGCAACTTTTTTTTGAAGATCCATCCCTCCAATGCGCGACTTGTCATCAATTAAACGGGAAGGGCAGGGCATTTGGCCCCGATCTCACACACCTAGCCAGGAAATATTCAATAGAGCAAGCCCTGGAACATATTCTTTACCCATCCAGAACAATGGATCCTGCATTTGAAATGGTTGCCATCGAAACAGAATTGGGAGCGGTCTTATCGGGGTTAATTATCGAGGAGGGAGAGGAACAGCTTCAGATGATGGATATCGAGGGCAATGAGCACCGAATCGTGAAATCTGCGATCGTGGACCGTCAGGCCTCAAAGTTATCGGTCATGCCGGAGGGATTATTACAAGGCAGGAGCGATCAAGAAATTGTGGATCTGCTGGGCGTTTTGGGTTTTATGAAAAATATCCAATAGAAGATACATGATGAACGGTGTCTCTGTTTTAGAGGCCGATTCTCGAATAACCAGATCCTCATCGAGGCGATAAAGCTTTCAGGCATTCCCTTTAAATTAGAGATAAGGAAAATGGTGGCTGAACCCAGATTCGAACTGGGGACACGCGGATTTTCAGTCCGCTGCTCTACCGACTGAGCTATTCAGCCACCTGTTGTCTCGCGACAAGGGGCGTATTCAACGAATTGCCATGGCCTTTGACAAGTCAAAATCGTCATTTAAGGCATTTTTTGCGATCAGAATGATTTTTTTGGGCATTTTTGCTTTGTTGTAGTAGTTTGTGCCGATGAAATTGGCAATCTATCCGGGCAGTTTTGATCCCTTGACCAATGGCCACCTTGATGTCATCCAGCGAGCAGAAAAGCTTTTTGACAAAGTGATTGTCGCGGTGGCTAAAAATGACAGCAAAAACCCCATGTTCACCATGGAAGAGCGGTGTCAACTTGCGTCCGAGTCTCTGGCTGAGATGGAACGCGTATCCGTTGATCGATTTGAAGGGTTGTTGGTGGACTACGCGATAGAGCAGGGGGCTCAGGCCATCATACGCGGGCTTCGCGCGATATCGGATTTCGAATTTGAGTTTCAATTGGCTTTGATGAACCGCCATTTAAATTCTTCGATTGAGACCATTTTCATGATGCCAAAAGACAAATATACTTTCTTAAGCTCAAGAATGGTCAAAGAAGTCTCAAAGTTGGGCGGAGACATCAGGGAATTCGTACCTGAGCCCATTTATCGCACAATGGCGGAACGTCATGGTTTGAGCAACGAATCCTCTACCCAATAGAATAAACCACTTATGCCTTTTACCGTTAACATTCAACATCTGGAGCAGGAAGGACAAGCATATCAAGGAAGTATTCCCATCGATGATCTTGATTTGAATTCGATTGATGATCTTATCTGCCCCCTCAGTTCTCTCGATTATCGGTTGACTGTTGAGAAGCACGAAACCAATCTTCTGGTTCAAGGCGAGATAAGCCAGACCTTCTCTTGCGAATGCTCCCGATGCCTTAAAAACTTCGAGCTTCCGGTCGTCATATCTGGCTGGAGCGGGTTCGTTGCCCTTGAGGGAGAAGAGAGTTTACCTGTAAATAATGATATGGTTGACTTGACCGAGGTATTGCGAGAAGATATTCTGCTTGTTCTGCCGCAGCATCCGGTTTGCGGGCAAGCCTGCAAAGGCTTTGGGTCCAAGGTTGTTGAAACCGTTGAACCTCATGATGCTGAGGAGCTTAAAGATCCCTCGCCTTGGATTGCGCTGGATCATTTGAACTTGGAAAAAGATAAAGACTGAAATATGGGTGTCCCAAAAAGAAAACCTTCACGAAGCGCGCAACGTAAACGACGTGCTTCCAATAGTGTGTTGAAACTGCCGCAAATGAGCGTTTGTCCTCAGTGTGCTGCTCCGTATGTGCCACATCGTGTCTGTCCCAGCTGTGGGCATTACAAAGGTAGGCAGGTGGTGACTATCGAGTCTTTCGAATGACCAGCCCTTGCGGCCATAAACCAGTCTCCTTTTAACTTAATTTCTATCTATCGATGCGAATCGCGGTCGACGTCATGGGGGGAGACCATGGCTGCGGCGTGATACTTGATGGTGTCATCCAGGCGCTCGACTCCCTGCCTTCCGTAGAATCCGCCGTTCTGGTGGGTAAGGAAGATGAGATAAAGCGCGAGCTGGAGGCCATGGGTGATCGCGATAGACGTATATCATTTCTACATGCTGAAGAAGTGTTGACTATGGCTGACAAGCCAGTTGACGCTGTCAGGCGCAAAAAGAATTGCTCCATCGCCAAAGGTGTCGATCTGTTAAAGAGTGCTGAAGTCGATGCTTTTCTCTCCCCGGGTAACACTGGTGGGGTGGTTGCTGTGTCCACTGTTAAACTGCGTCGACTTCCAGGGTTGGAAAGAGCTGGCATCGCAACGGTTATCCCTGCCCCTGAAAATGAATTTGTCATGCTCGATGCAGGCGCAAACGTTGACTCCAAGCCTCTTCACCTCGCTCATTATGCGGTCATGGGATCGGTTTATGCCCGAGAAGTCCTCAAGCTCAAAGACCCTCGTGTAGGTGTGCTAAGTGTGGGGACGGAGGATGTCAAGGGCAATGAGCTGACCCTCGAGGCGTTCAAGTTGTGCAGGAAATTGGATCTGAATTTTATTGGCAATGTCGAAGGGCATGACCTGTTTTCGAACAGGGTGGACGTGGTTGTTTGCGACGGTTTTATTGGGAATATAGTCTTGAAGACTTGTGAAAGCCTTGCTCACGGTATGTTCTCCTGGTTGAAGCGCGAGTTAACCTCCACCACCGTGCGAAAACTTGGTGCGATGATGGCTAAGGGGGCCTTCAAGACCATCAAGGGTCGTATGGACCCTGACGCTTATGGTGGTGCACCTCTCCTTGGCTTGAATGGTAACGTCTTTATCGCTCATGGTTCCGCTGGTTCTCTGGCGTTCAAGAATGCGATTCGCATGACAGCACAGGCATTCGAACACCATATCAATGATCAAATGACAGATGCAATTGCGGTTGCGAACGAACAATTAAAAGTCTCTAACTCTGTAACTTTAAAATCATCACAATGACAGATTCACTTCCAAAAGACGTGGCATTCGTCAACCCGAGAGCTGAACATGATTTCAAGGGGAGGACTTGTTCCATCGTTGGTGTTGGTTCATATGTTCCCGAGCGGCGTTTGACCAATGCTGACTTAGAGGAGATGGTTGAAACCAGCGACGAATGGATCACGACCCGCACGGGAATCAAGGAACGTCGAATTGCTTCTGATGATCAATTCACATCCGACCTTGCAACGGAGGCGGCCCGAAAAGCGATGAGCAAGGCAGGTGTTACCGGGGGGGACATCGATTTGGTAATTGTAGCAACCATTACCCCTGATATGCCATTCCCAAGTACTGCTTGTTTGGTTCAACACAACATTGGTGCGGTAAACGCCGCCGCATTTGATCTGGAAGCTGCATGCTCTGGTTTTATTTATGCCTTGGAAATTGCTCAGCAGTTTATCATGTCGCGAACTTACAATACAGTCCTCGTGATTGGTGCCGAGAAACTGTCCTCCATCATTGATTGGAAAGACCGGAACACTTGTGTGCTCTTTGGGGATGGGGCTGGAGCAGCTATTTTGCAGAATCGTGAACAATCTCACGGCTTACTTACCGCCTGCATGGGGGCGGACGGTGGCAAGGCGGGTTTATTATCCATGCCTGGCGGAGGTAGTCGATGTCCAGCAAGCTCGGATTCGCTAGATAATCGTCTGCATTATTTGCGGATGGATGGTAAGGAAACTTACAAAAGTGCTGTAACAGCCATGCATCGTGCTGCTCTTAAGGCTCTGGAGCGGTGTCAGTTGAACATTACTCAAATTAAGTGCATCATCCCGCACCAAGCTAATTTAAGAATTATCTCTGCGGTTGGTGATCGCTTGGGTGCAAAAAAAGAACAAGTTTATATTAATGTGGATAAATTTGGCAACACATCTGCTGCTTCTGTTGCCATTGCGTTGGATCAAGCCGTGGAGAATGGGGTGATTGAGCGTGGGGATTTGATACTTATGGTCGTTTTTGGTGCAGGCCTAACTTGGGGTGCTGCCGTCATTGAATGGTAGTTTTTGTCTGTTCATGTTGTCGATTTCGCCGATTCTTGAGCTTCTTGTCTGGCTTTGGATTGACTAAAAGGATTTTCGTGTTAGATTACTAAACTTAGTCGTATGAAAACAACAAAATTGGATAAATCGGGTATGTTCGAACCGTTGACGGTCCGTTCAAATGAAATTGAATTCACTTTGCCTCCAGAGGCAGTTAATGTTCGATCCAATGGTGTTGAGTTTCTTTCTAATCAAGAACTTCCAGTATGGTCTGAGTTAACCATTGATCTCAAATCTCCCCGCAACAACGAGCCCATTCATTGCAATGGTATCGTCGTTGGTTCCAGTGGCAGTCGCCATAGCGGTTTCGTCATCTCCATCTTGTTCGTGGGCTTGGATCCCGAAGCGCAATCTCAGGTAGAGTCATTGGCGCGCGTGCATCGCATGTCGCAGTAAAGGGGGGGCAGGTGCCCTCAATCAGGGATTTATGGAATTATTCAATCGTATTCTACGCATTGCCATTGAAGGCGGTGCGTCAGATGTTCATATCAAAGTTGGCAGTCCCATCACCTTCCGAATTGATGGGAATTTGGTCGATGTTGAGGCTCCAAAACCAACCGCTGAATGGATGGAAAACGTTCTTGAACAGATCATCCCTGTTCACCTCAAGGATGTGCTTCAAAACGAGCGTGAAATTGATTTTTCCTACTACTCCGAGAAAGTAGGTCGTTTTCGGACAAACTGTTTTCAGCAGCGTGGCTCTTTTGCACTGGCCATGCGTTATGTGAAAACAGACATTCCCAGCTTCGAAGATTTGGGCCTGGTTCCGATTCTCAAGGAAATTGCTGAGACCCCCCGTGGGATTGTGCTTGTTTCTGGAACGACTGGTTGTGGGAAGTCGACCACACTCGCGGCCATGATTCAGCATATCAATGAATCAAGTCGCAAGCATATCGTTACTCTTGAAGACCCAATCGAATTTGTTTTTACAGACGATAAATCGGTTATCGAGCAAAGAGAAGTTGGCTTGGATTCACTTAGTTTTGCTGCCGGCTTGAAGCACGTTCTTCGGCAGGATCCAGATGTAATCATGATTGGTGAAATGAGAGATGCGACCAGTTTTTCTGCAGCAATGAGTGCTGCAGACACCGGGCATCTTGTACTTTCCACCCTGCATACAACTAACGCGGCCCAATCAGTGACACGCATTCTTGACTTTTTTAAATCAGAAGAGAGAGACCAGATTCGTCGCCAATTGGCTGGTACTTTGAAAGCAGTTGTTTGTCAGAGGATGGTAGGCCGTATTGGTGGTGGAGTGATTCCAGCCATTGAGGTGCTGATCAATACCGGCACCGTTCGTAAGCTTATCGAAGAAAATCGCTTGGAGAAACTGGGGACAGCCATTGAGACAGGGGGTGAGGATGGTATGCAGAATTTCAATCAGGCCTTGTTAGCTCTCGTGAAAGACCGTTTGGTCACTGAGGAAGAAGCTTTGAGCAAAGCCGCCAACGCTGATGCACTGAAGATGAATTTCCAGGGAATATTCCTCAGTGAGGGTAAACGCATTTTAAGTTAATAAAGATTACAGAGAAACGAACAAAGATATTCAAGCGACAGTTGACAGGGGGATAAATTTTCCTCTAATCTGTCGCCACTCAAAACCTTAAATTTTTTTGATTATGCTGAGAGCAGGCTTGATATTGGTTATTTTACTCGGACTTGGTGCATTGGGCATTGCTCAATTGCAAGTCGCCCCCAAAATTTCGACGTTGGAGTCAGATCTATCCGCGGCTAACGATGCCCGATACAGCGCTGAAGATGCGCAGCGTCAGGCTGAAACTGCACAGCGTAATGCTGAAGAAGAAGCAGAAACGTTGCGCGGTGATCTTACCGATGCGAACGACAAATTGAAAGGTGCGATGCAGTTTGGAGCCATGCAAAAAGCTCGCGGCGATGAGCTGGATTCTGAATTGACCTCCACCAAATCTGAGCTGATAGAGGCTCAACGCGACATTCAAGCATGGGTGGGTTTAGGCGTCACACCTCAATTTGTGATCACCATGAAAGATCGATTGAATGATGCTCACGAAGAAATCGCAGCAATCAGCTCTGAAAAAGAAGTTCTCATTCGCCAGCTCGACCAGATTAAATATGAATTGAGCCGATTTGTTGGCCCTAACCAGAAAGTCGTCATGCGCGACGGCATTGAAGGTTCCATTCTCTCAGTCGATACTGATTGGGGATTTGTTGTCATCAATGTGGGGGAGCAGGACGGCGTCCGAGAGAACGGAGAACTAATGGTCAGTCGTGGTGGCAAGTTAGTTGGTAAAGTTCAGATTTCATCGGTTGAAAACGATCGATCCGTAGCTAATGTAATGCCTGGTTGGTTGCAAGCCGACATCAAGGTGGGTGACGAGGTGCTTTACTGAGATATCTTAGATTGGTGTCAATAGAGTCAACAGAATGAAACACTTTTTACTTCTAAGCTTTGTTCTGGGTGTTATTGCCCTAGCCCTCAACACTGGGTGCTCAACTCCTGACCCTGACAATACCTCAGCACGACCATGGAGTCAGCCAAGAGGTTGGGAACACGGATTACCGACAAACATCATGGAAGGACGCTAAATCTTACCAGACTTAGTTTTAATTTACTCACCCAGCACTGTTTCGGCGGTTGCTGGTTTTTTTATACACACCGAGTGGGCTCAGTTGAGTTTGTTCACTCGTTGAACAGTCCAGTGAAATACATTTTGACGGTTAAAAGGAGTACGAGGCTTCATTGCCAATAGCCTGTGTTCTCATGGGCAATGTCAGCCTTTGCATCGAAATAATAAGTAGTCATGGCCCCATTGGGTTGGATGGGGCTGCTTTATGAAATGCCGTTTTCAAGAGAATCCCATCCAAGTTTTTGAAATTGTTTTGCCATGGTTTTCTTGCTCACTGCTTTGCCCTTTTCCCATTTATCTTTTTCCCTCAAAACGTTTAGCAAGTTGATGAAATCTTCTTCTGAAATTTTGTAATGCGCAAAGTGTCCATTCCTTTGGCGATAAAGGGTAATGTTGACTGCATTTGGGGGAAGGAAACGTTTGATTTGAGGTTCCAGAATGTCTGAAAAAGTTGCGAAATGAATGTCTTTGTTGAGATACAGCTTCTCTGCGGCTAACGGTTTGCTGATTCTTGCGGTGGCTTTTCCCGAAATACCCGGACCATAACTGACAAGCGAGTGGTCTTTAAGTTTGAATCTACCCCCACGATGGAGAAACCCAAGTGCAAGTATGACGCATTCAAGCTGACCTTCAATCTACGAGTATATGAAATACTCAGCCCCCTTACTCGATTTTACCCTGGCTTGGCCGGGTAAGTCTCTCGCCATTGGAACAACCATTGCATCAGAAACGTCATACATTCGCCCGAAAGACGAAAACCAAAGGAGGCCAATATGATCCATAATCGCATCTTCACCAGGTAAAAAGAGATCGTGAGGATGTGGCGATTCGACAGGACTGATGGAATTAACTGAGACTACCACCGAAAAATGCGGTTTGTCCAACCACGTGCTTACGGATTCCTAAACTTTGAAAATTACCGATTACGGCGCATGGCAGAATACAGATGACGAAATTGCAGGATGAACTACAAACAGAAACAACCAAACCTTGGTTCAGCCCCAGAATGAAGGGGGCTTTAGAAAACAATAATAAAAGAAAAATTGGTTGCGGGGACAGGATTTGAACCTGTGACCTTCAGGTTATGAGCCTGACGAGCTACCGGGCTGCTCCACCCCGCGAACCGGGTGAGGTGAGGAACATAGGAGCAGAGGGAGAGGACTGCAAGAGATTTTTCATTTTTATTGCAGAATAAGTCCTGAGGGCACGAAGAACAGCAGTTCTTTATGTCCAGAAGGATCCATTCGAGTGCATATCGATCTTGTCTTGATCCGGGATTTGATTAGTTTTAAACAATGACACCAAAGGTCTTCGGCTTCCAGATTTGGGTGCACGCTTTCGTTAGCTGCATGGGGTATCTGGGTGTAAATAATTGCTACGGGGCATCCACGCGGATTGGTCAACATACTTTTACTCTACCTGAAGGATTTGAGATTGAATTAGTCGCCGGTCCACCTTTGGTCGAACGTCCCATTGTTGCTGATTTTGATGATCAGGGGCGCCTTTATGTAGCTGATTCTTCGGGATCTAATGCCAAGGTTCAGCAGCAACTCGCAGCAAAACCTCACCGAATCGTGCGCCTCGAGGATACCGATGGTGATGGCATTTATGATGAGAGCGTGGTTTATGCTGAAGATCTCATGTTTCCCGAAGGTGTGCTCTGGCATCAAGGAGCTGTTTACTGTGGAGCTCCTCCCGAAATATGGCGATTGGAGGACACGGATGACGATGGGATAGCGGACAAGCGAGAGGTTTGGTTTGATGCCAAAACGCTTACGGGGTGTGCAAATGACATCCATGGCCCCTACATGGGTAAAGACGGTTGGATTTATTGGAGCAAAGGAGCTTTTGCCGAACAGACACATACATTGTTCGATGGCAGAATCATCAAAGACTCGGCCGCGCACATATTCCGCTGTTTGCCTGATGGAAGTGAATTTGATTCGGTCATGAGCGGGGGCATGGACAATCCCGTTGAAATTGCATTTGACGATGCCGGTGAAATCTTTTTCACGACTACTTTTTATTCACACCCGCGAGCCGGCAAGCGCGATGCTCTGGTTCATGCCATTTATGGTGGTGTTTATCCCAAGGAACACGGAGTATTGGAGGGGCTCACAGTGACCGGTGAATTCCTTCCCGCCATGACACATTTGGGGCCGGCCGCGCCGAGTGGACTGATGCGCTATGAGTCCAGTAGATTTGGCCGTGAGTTTCAAGGTAACTTGTTCAGCAGCCATTTTAATCTGCGCAGGATACAACGACATCAGCTGATCGAAGACGGGACGAGTTTTCGGACGCTTGATTCTGATTTCGTGGTTTCTTCTCATCATGATTTTCATCCAACAGATGTCCTTGAAGATGGTGATGGAACCATGCTGGTTGTGGATACCGGTGGATGGTACAAACTTTGTTGTCCCACCTCTCAATTATACAAACCCGACGTGCTTGGAGCTATTTATCGAGTCAAGCGAACGGCAAATAAAGATGTAAGGGACCCCTACGGCATTCGGATATCCTGGAAGGATCTTTCAGTATCTGAGTTACTGACCCTGCTCGGAGACGACAGGCATTCGGTCAATCAGCGGTCTGTTCAGGTTTTATCAGAGCAGGGTGGCAACGCAATCGAACCTTCAAAGATCGTCCTTGAAGCCGAGGGGGCATCGACTTCCATCAAACAGCAAATCCTGTGGGCACTCAGTCGAATACCCGGGGATGAGGCACGCAAAGCGGTGCGGCTTGCGTTGAATACCAGCGATGCACAATTGTTGCGCACGGCGATTCATGTCGCAGGTATTCATCGCGATGTTGAGGCATTGCCCGCACTGACAGCATTGCTGAGGCATGAAGATCCATTTGTGTGTCGTAAAGCTGTCGAGGGTATTGGGCGGATTGGAGAACCTGAGATTGCCGATGCCATTTTACAGCACGCCCATGATCTCAGAGACCGTGCGCACGAGCATGCCTTGACCTATGCATTGATTCAGGTCAACGCCAGCGCTGAGACCCTGTTTGCCGCTTTAGCGCCCGCTCAACACCCCAATGTGCGACGGGTTGCCCTGACGGTCTTGAGTCAGTTAGAGAACAATGGTCTCAATGCATCGCACATAGCTGGTTTATTGACGGCCGAGGATGATGCATTGCGAGATCGAGCCATGTGGGTAGCAGGGTTTCATCCTGAGTGGGGTGGGGGGCTTGCTTCCCATTTTGAATCGGTTCTTCTTGATGAGAGCCAAAAGGTACACGTATTCAATCAGTTACAGCGGCAACTGGAGGTTTTTGTAAAACAGCCCGAGATTCAAAGGGTGATGGGCAGGTGGCTGGATGAAAGTTGGATGGATCCGGAGGTGAAGCAACTGATCCTGCAGGTGATGCGTCATGACGGTTTGCGAAGTGTTCCAACCACTTGGTTGGAACCGGTCTCCAGACGAATCTATTCAGACGCATTGCCTCTAGTGACCTCTGCCATTGAAACGGTCAGTCAGTGGACCCTCACAGGGCGGGAGCGCGAGGTTCTATTGCCGGCACTGGAATACGCTGCGAGTCGAGAGGGGCTGTCCATGGCTGCTCGCCTGGCAGTCTTCCGCTCCATCACCAGGTTCAATCCTCATCTAGAGAACGAAGCAATGAAGATATCTTTAGCGGCTTACAAGGATGCCAGCAAACCTGGTTTGAGAGAAAAGGCCCTTGGGATTTGGCGCGATGCCACATTGGAGTCACATCAAGTGAAGGCCCTTCTTCCTTTATTTGAACATTCAGGCCCACTGCATCTATCGCAATTGGTGGATCTTTTTCATGGTCATTCCGAACCGGATCTAGGTGAGGCCTTCATGCAAGTCATCCAAAAAGCCCCTGCCAATGCATCGATCAGGCCGGATCTGCTTCTGCATGCTGTCGATTCATTTCCTGAACAGGTTCAAGATCAAGCTCGTTTCTGGTTGAAATCAATGGAGGTTGATGTGGAAGAACAAAGAAGACAATTGCAAGGAGTGCTGGCAAAGTTACCTGAAGGTAATGTGCGGCGTGGACAAGCTGTCTTCAACAGTGAAAATACCGCATGTTCAACTTGCCACCAGATTGGCTACGTCGGGGGGCAGACTGGACCCGATCTCACTCGGATTGGATCCGTGCGTAACGAGCGCGACCTCCTGGAAGCCATTCTTTTTCCAAGTGTCAGTTTTGTGCGCAGTTATGAACCCATGATTGTTGAAACCCATGATGGGGAGGAGTTCTCGGGAGTGATGCTTCGGGAGGGAGGGGGAGTGATACGGCTGGTGGCCGGAGCAGGGATTGAAATGCGCCTGGAACAGGGTGACATTGATTCGATACGTCCCAGTCAGGTATCGGTCATGCCTTCCGGGCTGGATGAGCAATTGTCGCGGCAAGAATTGGCTGATCTGCTGGCATTTTTGAAATCACGGCAGTGATAGGAGCGATTCATTAAAGGAACCCCTGCACGTGCAGGAGCAGGCTTTTCAGCCACTTGAATTCGATCCATTTTTCTGAATAGGCAAAAAACGTCACACCCAGCAAGGCGTATCCAGAGATCCATCGAAGGCAGATACGCTTTTCTTTTTTTGAATGGGCTCCTCTCCAGCAGATTCCAGCGTTTAAAGCCAGGGCAATGGCGATCCCTGATAATACGAGCATGTGCCAAACTGGTCTCGAGGAAATTTGCAGGGAGCCTAGCCGAAGAGAACTGACCGCTGGTACTCCGATGAATATGATCACGAGCCAGATGCTGTTCAGGGATTGAATCAATAACGCTTTCATCAGGGGAAACAGAATTCACTCCATAAAAAAAGCGGATGGCCGGGCAAGCCATCCGCCAGAAAATGATTGGAGTTTATTTCTTGCTTCGGCGATTAGAACGCAGAAGTTTTTCTGCTCTTTTTTCCGTATCTTTCTTCATGTCTTCTTCCATGTTTTTGACGCCAGGAAGCGATTCACGCTGCTCTTTAGCAACCAAAGCAGCATCCTCTGGTGTCTTGAGGACAGTTGCTCTCAGAAGAATGATCAGTTCCGTCATATCATTGCTGTCGGATTTGGTGCGAAATAAAGCACCAAGAACTGGTATATCCTTCAGAATGGGAATGCCTGATTTACTCTTGTTCTTGGTTTGTTTGATGAAACCGCCCAGCATGATGGTGTCACCATCACGCACTGAAAGAGTCGCCTGTGCGGCACGTTGATTGACCACGGGGTTTGGGTTGCCGTCGATGATGACATCACCCCCGCGTTGATCCACATTTTGGCTGATTTCCATGACGATATAGCCTTCAGGTGTGATGAAGGGCTGCACGGATAACTGTATACCAATATCCAGGTATTGGACAAAAGACTGACTGCCCGCTGAGTTGAAACCACCGGTGAAACCTCCTGTTACAATCGGTACTCGTTCTCCCAGGGTGAAGAAGCCTGGTATGCCATGAGACGTTTGAATACGGGGTCTTTGCACTACTTGAACGGAGTTATCCGTAGCTATGGCTGTGACTGCCACATCTAAAGTATCATTATACTTACCGAAATAACTGAAGCCTCCAGGTAAGGCACCAAAACCATTGGTCGCGGTGCTGGTGAGGAAATTGTTCCCTGTATCCAGGTTTGAATTGTTAGACATTGCTCCACCGTAGGAATATTTACCTGAATTTTTCGGGTTCTGAGCCATGCTGACACCTACTGTCTGATTATCGCCGATGCCCACTTCGAGGACGATGGCCTCAATCAAGACTTGAGCCAGTAGTACATCCACTTTGGAAACCATGTTGGTGATCATGGTTAGATCCTGTTTGTTGGCAAAAATCAACAATGAATTGGAGCGCTCGTCTGGAACGATCCGTGCATTAGCCAATAGTTCAATTTCCTCCTCGCCATCAGCCGCCTTATCGATGACTTTGCGTAATCGGTCCTGAAAGCTGCTGCGGTTGCTGCTTACTGAAGAACCCGAGGAGCGTTTCACTGCAACAGGTGAGGAGGATTGATATGGTCGGTATCCACCACCGAACCCGCCACCACCGAACCCACCACCACCGAACGAGCTGCCACCAAATGAACTCCTGCCTCCGAAAGAAGATCCCCCAAATGAAGACCCTCCACCGAAACCGCTGCGGCCACCACCGAAACCACTCCGGCTGCCACCGAAGCCACTGTTGAATCCGCCGGACCCCATGTTGCTCCCTGAATTACCTCCAACCGCGGAAGCAACTCCTCCACCATCAATAAGGGCGCTCATCGTACCGTAGAGGTCTGTGACTTTACTGTATTTGATCGGAATGACCTCAAGTGAATAATCAAGTTCGGGTTCTATATCAATTTTTTCAATAACCTCGAGCATCTGCTTAATATTAACAGCGTAATCATGAATGATCAGGATTTGCGTTGAATCGATTGGAATTAAGCCATCTGGATTCCCGCTCATTGGGCTTAGTATATCGGCAACCGCGGAAGGCGCGGAAGAATTCAACTTGATGGTACGCGTCAGGAAAACACCTGACTCAGGAATATTCTCACGATCTTCGATACTGATTGCAGGTGCATGTTGCATGGCCTCTTCCTGAGGAACCGCCTTGATGAATTTTTCTCCCATTGGCACAAGCACGACATTGGCCAGAGATAAGCTTGTTGTAATTGCTTCGATCGCCTCTTCCGTTGTCAATTCCACCCCTGCAGCGGTTACTAGATTGACCGTTCCACCCAGATCCGGAGAATAAAGCACCATTTTACCGGTCAATTCACTGTAAATAGTAAAGATGGGCTCCAGCGGCATTGCTGGAAAATTAAAGGAATGCAAATTATCAGGCTCATTTAATTCGTTTTCATCTATTACCTCTCCCCTTGCCGCGGCTAAAAGGCCGGCAATATCTGGAATGCCATTTTGATTTCCAGCTCCCGCTGCAGCAGTATTGCTGGTCTTGTTGTTCATGCCGGGTAATGAAGATGCAGATGGCAGCGTGCCACCCTGCGGCAAGGTAGGAGGAACATTGCCTGATTGAGGAGCTGAAATGGTGTTACTATTCGTTTGGCTTGTGCTCGGGGTAGTGGCTGTCGCGCTTGAGCGGGGAGTCAAACTTGGAAGAGTTTTGGGGCCCGCATTAGGTAATGCCTTGGGTGCGGGTAATACCTTGGGTGTTGGTGTCTTGACTGATTCTTGATTGATGCTCTCCGTGGATTCGGCCAGAGCTTGAAATTCTTGTTCCAGATTACCGTCCTGGTTCATGGCTCGCTGCAGAACTTCTCTCAATCTTGCGTCTAATTCCCCAGGACTTTGTGCCTGAACAAGCGAACTCGTTATGAGTGTGGTGGTAAGTAGAAACAGCCATAAGCAAGACATTGGCAATTTGCGCATGTAAGATTTATTTAATTTGGATGACATGATCCTGATAAATGCTGGATTCGTTTTCGTGAGACTGGCTCGTCGAAGTTGAAATTTGATGGTCATGGTTGAAATCGAATCCTGTTGTTGTTTTTTCTGTTATGAGATGGATTGCGCAATAGTCACTTTTTAAACCAAACACCTTATTCCTCCGAAGGTTGCTTCTGATAATTGGCAACCAGCGTCATGTTGCATGTAAGTTGTGAGTTGTAGGGTGGCTTGGGTTTCAAATCAAGGTCATGAACGCGCACCATGGATTCTCCTGATCCAACGGATACAAGGAAACTGATCAGGCTTTCGTCATCTGTCGTGACGGTCAATCGGTAAGCCTTTTGATCGAAAAACATGTTGTTGGTGCTGCGTTCGTTTGAAATCCGCACTGGACTGATATTTGGCGTAGGAAGATTACTTTTTCTTGCTTGATCCTGAATCAATCGGATCAGGTCGTTCGCCTGAGATTCGGTGGAGACGTTGGAACCGATGCCTTCCAATTCTGCCAGTTTGGCTTTAAACTGGGGCGATCGTCCGATTAAACGATTAAAAGAGGCAATCTTTTGACCTGCTTGGTCCATCTTTTTGCCTATCTCTCCCCAATCTGCAAACTGCGGCCAGACTAGAGCCATATTGATGATGAGGAAGACCACAAGGCCCACGATGACGACTAGGCGTCGCTCGAAAGCATTCAGATTATATTTGTCAAAAAAGGACTGCATCATTCGAATCCCGATCTTCTGAGTTCACAATTAAAGCTCCAGGTGGATGTGGGGTTCTCAGCGCTCTTTCTTCGGCTGCTTGCATTGCTTATTGTTGGGTCGCTGACACTTGAGAAAAGTGGCTTTTCCCCTACCTTGGCATCAATGAGAAATCCGTGGTAATCCGTCACTTTAATACTTTCATCGGTTGGAACTTTTCCTCTCAGTGTCAGCACTTTGCCCTGCCGAAAGTTAAAAGACAACAATGACATCCCATCAGGCATCATCTCTGAGATCACTTTAAGGCAATCGAGAGCTGAGTATTTCAAGTCAACCTGTTCCTGAAGGATGTTAACCTTGGCCTGAAGCTGCATGGTATTGGTGTAGGAATTTGCTTTGCTTCTCAATCCCGTCTGCAACTCGATGTTGTCCCCGCGTCGCCACTCAAGTGCAACAAAGTATATAAGAACTCCAAAAATATAAACCATGGCAACTCCACCGAGACTGCTCATCCAGAGACCGTCAATATATTGCTGACGGTATTTGGTTCTCAAGTCCTCAAGCATGAGGTTGGTGGTGGAAAGACTACGGGTGGCTCTCTCCGCGGAAACTTGTGCCTGTTCGTCTTCTTCGGGGGCCGGTTCGTTGTGTATTTCCTTGGATGTCCAGCCTTTTGCAGCCTCCAGCCATGAGCTTGGAACATGCTCTCCACCGACAAACCTTAATGCAGGAGCTTCTGACAACCAGCCTTCGAGTTCACCAGACCAAGCCGTATTGTTAAGATTATCGATGAGCAACTTGGCTCCTTGATCCGACTTGGGAAGTTTTGAAAGTCCAACATGCTGTGTCCACCCGTTGATGTGCCAGGAAATCATGCAATCAAAAAAATCTTCATCGTGTTCCTGCAGGTGCACTCGCACACAATCGCTGTCAAACGTTGCTGTTGATAATGGGTGGATGAGGGGAGATTCAATGCGGTCGGTTTGAAATCCTGATTCCTCAAGATCGCCCAGTAACTTTTCAATGCTGGAACTCTCAGCAAGAGCCAGTAATACGGTTTGCTGAGTTGGGTCCGGACAAGGCAGTATTTCAAACGACCAAACAATTTGATTGACTGGCACAGGGGACAGCTTTTCCAGCTGAAACTCTAGCATTTGTTTTGTTTCATCCAGGTCCTCTCCTTTGGGGAGGTTTACTATACGGAGGAAAATATGCTCTGCTGGCAGCCATGCAATGTTCAGCCTTTTCTGAAGGAATTGACGCCAGGTTTGTTCCACCTGTTTGGGAGGGATGGGGGTTTCCCCGGAATGATTTAGTTTTGCCTTTTGAACGACTTGTTTCTCAGCGACACTGAAATGCCACAACCTTTTCAAATCAGGAAAGACTTGAATGACATTACAATCATTCCATCTTTGCTTTCGCTGTTTCTTCTTTTTTGTGGCGGCTTCCATGTCAGTCAATGGCAATGAGATTGAGATTACTCTTCCAGCAGCTCCATGTGTTCTTCTGTTTGAGTCACGCGCAGGACTTCCTCAATGGTGGTTACGCCATTCTTAACCTTGCGCCAGCCATCCATGCGCAGGGTGCGCATGCCTTGTTCCATCGCTTTTTGCGCCAGAGTAGAGGCAGCAGAACGATTGAGGATCAACGGTCTCAGTGCTTCGGTAAGCACCAGTAATTCATAAATAGCGATCCTTCCCTGGTAGCCGAGCTGATGGCATGCTTCACAACCTGCTCCGTAATAAAATGTCGATTTACCGATGTCCTCTTCAGGGAAACCAATTTTGTGGAGATAGGTTTCGTCTACCTTTTGCTCGGTCTTGCAGTGTTTGCAAATAGTGCGGACGAGTCGTTGTGCCATGATCGCTTCCACCGAGGATGCAACCAGAAAGGGTTCAATGCCCATATCGATAAGTCGTGTGAACGCACTGGGAGCATCATTGGTATGCAAGGTGCTAAAAACCAAGTGACCGGTCAATGCAGCGCGAATAGCGATTTCGGCTGTCTCCAGATCACGAATCTCTCCTACCATGACAACGTTTGGATCCTGACGCAGGATGTGGCGCAGTCCCTTGGCGAAGGTTAGTCCAATATCGGAGCGAACAGGGATCTGATTAATCCCCTTGAGCTCATACTCCACAGGGTCCTCGATGGTAATGATACGCTTTTGAACGGTATTGATTGTGCTCAAGAAAGCATACAGGGAGGTGGATTTACCTGAACCTGTTGGACCTGTGACAAGCACAATGCCGTGAGGTTTGACAATCAATTCGCGTAACGCTGCTTCATGATCTGGGTCAAACCCAAGCTTATCCAGGCTCATGAATATTTTACCACGCGTCAACAGACGCAGAGAAACGCTCTCGCCATAGACAGTGGGAACCGTGGAGACTCGGATATCAATTTCTTCTCCCTTGATGCGAACATTGATTCGGCCATCCTGAGGAAGGCGTTTTTCGGCAATATCCATGCCCGCCATGACCTTGACTCGAGAGATGAGGGCCGATTGAAAACGTTTCAGCTGAGGGGGCATTGGAGCTTGATGCAGGATACCGTCTACACGGTATCTGATGCGTAATTCATCTTCAGCGGGTTCAAAGTGAATGTCAGTAGCGCGATCCTGAAATGCTTCCCAGATAATCTGGTTCATGAATTTGATGACGCTTGCCTCCTGATCACCATCCGTGATCTCCTTGTCCTCGCTGACGATCAATTCAAACGGTTCATCCTCTTCAAGCTCATCCAGTGTTTCGGCACCTACACCGTAGTATTTTTTGAGGGCTTTTTCGATTTCAGCTTTTGGAGCCAAACCAAACTGAATAGGCCCACCGGCTTCATATTGCGCTGAGTTGACAAGGCCAGGTTCAAATGGGTTGCTGACAGCTATTCGCAATTCTCCATTTTCCTCAGACACAGGAATAATGTTGTATTGGAAGGCAACCTTGGTGGAAATGCGTGCACGCACTTCAGGCGGTACACCTATTCCTTGAAGATCGATGAATGGCCAACCAAGTTTTTTTGCCAATTTTTCAAGGAATTGTTCTTCCGAAATGCCCTTTTCCCGTGAAAAAAAAGTCAGCAATGAATCTTCGGAACCGCCTTCGACTGCGATTCGCCACTGCTTGTCCCACATCTCGAACTGCTCCGGTGTGACCAGTGCAGCCTGACTGAGAAGCGTTTTTATGGATAGAAAAGGCGTTGCCATGTATTTACTATGTGCCACTAAAAACGCTGAAAAATAGGGAAAGTTGCGACACAGGTCAAAGGAAATGCGGAATATCCCTGTTAACCCGCTATTATTGCTTGCTTATAGTGCTTGATGAAGGGTGAAATGGCACTTATGGCATCACTGCGCGTTGGAACAATAACTGTTATTGGCAAGGACAAAACCGGGGTTATTGCTCGAGTCACAAATTTCCTTTTCGAGCATGGAGCCAATATCGAAGCTCTGGAGGAGCAGGTAACCCGGGGCCAATTCAGCATGACGCTTCAAGCTAGCTGGCCTGAAAGTCGCTGGGTTCCTCAAATGATCGAGGCGGGTTTGACGGATTTGGGTCGTTCCCTTGGCATGGAGATAGCGGTTAATTTCAATCCTTTCCGCACGCGGCAACGCATGGCCATCTTTGCTTCATTGGAATCTCATGCACCCGAGGGGATTCTGGAATCAGTGGATGAAGGCACTCTCAAAGCAGATCCCGTGATCATGGTTTCAAATCATTCCTCCATGAAGAAGCTTGCCAGAAAGCACCAAATACCATTCCGTCAGGTGGATTGGTCAAATCGCAAGCGAGCTGAAGAGGGAGCACTGGCGTTGATGGATAAGTATCAAGTGGACTTCATTGTCCTGGCCCGCTTCATGAAAATTCTTTCGCCGACTTTTGTGTGGCATTTCAAGAATCGTATTATCAATATTCATCCTTCTCTTTTGCCCAGTTTCCCTGGCCCTCAAGCCTACCGGCAGGCATACGAACACGGTGTCAAAATTGCTGGTGTGACCGCTCATTTCGTCAACATGCACCTTGATGAAGGCCCTATCATTGCTCAGGAGTCATTTTCCATTCGTCCCAACATGACTTTAAAGGATGTCGTTGCCAAGGGGCAGAAGATGGAAACCAAGGCACTTATTCGAGCGGTAAAACTATTTTTGAGTAAGCGATTGGATGTCCACTGGGGGACTGTCAAAGAGATTTGAAATGAATGGGAAACGTATCATTCGACTTATCTGGGCTGTCGTAGGAAGAATGATTCTCTACGGAGTCGCGCTCGTTTTAATTTTGAGTATCATCGTCAGCTGGAGGATGAAGCAGAGGGAATCCCAATGGGGTGGGAGAAGGGGGTGGAGGGGGAATCGTGAACCGGCACAGCGCACCATCCCACGTATCAACAAGGAGTATGATCTTTCCATCCAACAACAAATTCAAAATTACCCCCTGAATGTATGTCTGGTAGATGGAAACGCGCTGGACTATTATGGTCACTCGGTGGATTTTGATCACAATGGCATGGTGGTGCGTCTTTGTTCGGAAGATTGCCTGCGTGATTTTCGTGGTGATGCCACGTTTTACATCAGTCGACTACTGGAAGCTTCCCTGGCCAAATGATTCTTCTCGCTTGTCCGTTGAATTTATATCCAAAGACGGATAGACTAATCTCTGAAAATGATTGCAGGTAAAGTTCAGAAAAAAAACGAAGACGTCGTTGTCCGAAAGGGCGATGAGCGTTTGATTAAATTGACTTCCAGTGCGGTCGGCAAGGTATCCAAGCTATTGCAGCGTCAAGGGCGGCCAGAGGGCGTGCTGCGTGTGGCTGTAGTTGGCGGTGGTTGTTCCGGCCTTCAATACAAAATGGATCTACAAGACCGGCCTGCCAATCGGGATATTCTGGTTGAATCGGGTGGAGTCAAGGTGGTGGTGGATCCCAAAAGTGCCTTGTATGTAACAGGTTCCGAGCTTGACTATGCCGAAGCTCTGCAGGATGGTGGCTTCAAGGTCAACAACCCGAATGCGGCCACCAGTTGCTCCTGTGGAGAAAGTTTCAGCGCCTGAGGGCGATCTGGTATCATCTGCATGATTCAGCTTAATTATTACAAGATCCTTGGCCTGCCTGTTCAGCCTTGCATTGACGAAAGCGTGCTCAAGGCAAATTATCTGAAACTATCCGCCTCCGTTCACCCTGACCGGGAGGGGGAGCGTCCGCACGAGGATCCGGAGCAGCCGGATGCCGCTTTGGTCAATGAAGCTCAACGCATCCTTTCCCACACCCCGTCCCGATTGAAACACCTGCTTACCCTTCAAACTGGATCCGCGCCAGGTAATCTGCGTCAGGTGCCCGATGAGCTCGGAGATTTTTTCATGGAAATCGGAGCACTGCTTCACAAATTGGACACAATCATCAAAGACAAACCCGGTGAAGACGCCTCGGAATTATCTCGAATCCTGTTTTTGAAAAAAAGTATGAGCATTCGTCAGCTTGTTGAATCCATGCTGAAAAAAATTAATCAGCAAATTGATCGCTTGCAGTTACAGTTGGAATCTCTGAATGAGGGATGGAAGCTCATCGAGGCGGACCATACCATTTCTCCGGAGTTATCTGAGAACTTGACTCCGCTTTACCACGAATGGACGTTTTTCGAGCGTTGGCGTGGTCAATTGAGCGAACGCCTGCTTGAAATGACGGTTTGACTCAATGCACTCTGGACCTTTTATGAAATTGACCTACCTTTTTTCTACATGACGAAATCTAACCAGTCATTGCTCAAGATCGGTGATCGTACTTTCCACTCCAGGCTGCTGGCTGGCACAGGTAAGTTCTCTTCCTCCGAATTGATGCGTGAGGCGCTCGCAGCCAGTGAAACGGAGATTGTAACGGTTGCGTTGAGAAGAGCTGACTTGTCGGGGAAAAAAGACCCATTTGCCAATATCCTCGAATATATCGACTCGGATCGATACTTGCTGCTTCCCAACACCAGCGGAGCAATGGATGCCGACGAAGCCGTTCGTCTGGCTAGGTTGGCAGTTGCCGCGGGGTTGCCCAAGTGGGTGAAACTGGAAATTCATCCTGATCCTCGCTATCTCCTGCCGGATCCTATCGAAACCCTCAAAGCAGCGCAAACGTTAGTCAAAGAAGGGTTCACCGTGTTGCCCTACATCAATGCCGATCCTGTGTTGGCCAAGCGATTGCAGGAGGTCGGAACAGCCACTGTCATGCCATTGGGGGCGCCCATTGGGTCCAATCGAGGTATCGTAACACGCGACCAGATTCAAATCATCATCGAGCAGTCAGAAGTGCCTGTGGTGATTGACGCTGGCCTGGGGGCCCCCAGTCATGCATCCGAGGCCATGGAGTTGGGGGCTGATGCTGTGCTGATCAACACAGCGATCGCCGTATGCGATGACCCAGTGCGTATGGCAAAAGCATTTTGTAAAGCAGTCCAGGCTGGACGTGAGGCTTTCGAAATTGGTGCGGTGGATACTTCGCAAACGGCACAACCGACCAGCCCCTTAACTGCATTCCTTACCAAACCGTGATCGCATGAAGTCTTTGCTGAAACAAAACAGGGTTGCAGAAATATTCATCCAAGCTCAAAAACAGCGTATTCTTGTGGTAGGGGACGTCATGCTGGATCAATTCATCTGGGGAAATGTTTCGCGCATATCGCCTGAAGCCCCCGTGCCTGTCCTTGATTTTCGTCGCGAAAATTACATGCCCGGAGGAGCTGCCAACGTAGCTCGCAATCTTACCGCCTGGAATATTCATACCTCTGCTTATTCGGTGATCGGTAAAGACCACCCCGGTGAACAGCTGGGTGAGCAGCTTGTTCAATGGGGGGTCAAATGCTCGGGCTTAATACGGACAGGGGAGCGCACTACTGGCCTCAAAACAAGGATTGTTGCTCAGCGCCAGCAAATTGTTCGTGTCGATCGCGAGCAAAAAGATCTGCTCAACAAGGAATTAACAGAACGCCTTATTGCGAAGGTTGAAAAAGCTCTTTCGCCCAAGGTAGCTGCGGTGGTCCTTTGCGATTATGGGAAGGGAATCGTCACCCAGGAACTATTGGACCGAACGGTGGATCTTTGTCGTGACCGTGGTATCTGGTTGAGCATGGACCCCAAGCCAGTGCGTTCACTGCGATTGCATGGTCTGTCCCTGATGACGCCCAACCGCAAGGAAGCCTTTGCATTGGTGCAGCGCACCGAAACTCCTGGACCTGATAATCCACTCGAGGATAAAGCCTTGCTGGAAGTAGTTGCACTTCTCATGCAGAGGGCAAATCCTGCCATGATGCTTGTTACATTAGGAGAACACGGAATGCTTCTTTGTCGGCGCAATCAAAAGCCGTTTCATATCCCTACGATGGCAAAGGAGGTTTATGATGTTTCGGGTGCGGGTGACACGGCTATTGCTGCTTTTACTGTTGCCGTTGCCGGAGGGGCTTCTCCAATTGAATCGGCCATCGTTGCCAATCATGCAGCGGGTGTGGTTGTTGGTAAGGTAGGGACGGCGATTTCCAGTGTTGATGAATTATTGAGCACTTTTCCTCCAGATGACTGATCTAAAAAAAGCTGTTTTTCTGGATCGTGACGGAACACTGAACATAGAAAAATCGTACCTCTGTGACCCCGATCACTTGACTCTCTTTCCTGAGGTTGTTCCTGCGCTGACGCAACTGATGCAGCTTGGTTACAGGCTTTTCATCGTCACGAATCAATCTGGTATCGGTCGAGGATATTATACTCTGGAAGATATGCACCGCGTGAACGCCCGGCTGATCGAAACACTTCAACCTGAAGGAATCGAGTTTGATCGCATTTACTTTGCCCCTGAATCACCTGAAGAGCCAAGTTATGGAAGAAAGCCTTCACCAAACTTCCTGAAGGATGCTTCCCGGGAATTTGGCTTGCAACTGGATCAATCCTTCATGGTTGGAGATAAGCTATCAGATCTTGAGTGTGGTAAAAATGCAGGTGTCAGGGCATCAATTCTCATCCGAACCGGATATGGAGCGGAGACTGAGGCTAAGCTGGGATCGGGAAAGCATCCCTGGTGGATTGCTGATGATTTGCTCAATGTTGTGGAAATGATCCGGGCGAAGCACTGAGCACTTACCTTTCATGCAAGCAACCAAACAAAAAAAGTGAATCTTAATTTTACAACCTTGAATTGTTGAGTCACCTCCGGTAAGCATGGGCACTTAAAACATGGTTTCTACAACACAGACCACCGATATTGCTGGAGATACACTGAAGATTTCCAAGAAAACCAAACCCATTGTGGAGGACTTGGAGATCAAGGACGCGCAAATGATCTTCAACACCATCTGGACGGAGTTGGAACAGGAGCAGGGCCCAGAGAATCTCCGGTTCCCCAAGGAAATTATTCTATTAGGTGGAGCTCCGGGGGCTGGCAAGGGGACGCACACTCGATTCGTTCAGAAAGCTCGTGGCCTGACGTGTGATTCCATCGTGGTCAGTTCACTCCTCAACAGTCCAGAGTCCAGGCGAATCAAAAATTCAGGTGGTATGGTGGGGGATCGCGAGGTAATGGGTATCCTTTTCCGTAAACTACTTGAAAAAGACTACAGGGATGGTGCCATTCTCGATGGCTTTCCAAGGACCAAAGTTCAAGTGGAATGCTTGAAAGTTCTTGTAGATAAAATGAAGGAATTACGTGCCCGTTATTATGACACGCCATTACGTATCCATTTCAGGCAACCCACGATCCACATCATGGTCTTGTTTGTGGATGAAAAAACAAGTGTTGACCGACAAATCAAGCGAGGGAAGCAGATTGCCGAGCACAATGAAGAGGTCAAATCCACGGGAATAGGCGAAATCATCGAATTGCGAGCTACCGATTGTGATCCTGAGCTGGCAACGCGCCGTTATGGAGTGTTCAAGGAGCAAACCTGGGATGCTCTTCAATCCCTCAAACAGACTTTTTTCTATCATTTCATCAATGCGCAGGGATCGATTCAGGAAGTCGAACAAAATATCCTGAATGAGGTGCGTTATCAGAGTTTGCTGGAACTAGATCCAGAAACCTTCGATAGTCTGAGAGTCCTTCCCCTCGCAAGTGAGATTATCCTGCATGCGCGTCAGGACCTGGTAAAACGGCTGGACGCATATGCCTTGGAGCATCCCGAATTATTCCATCAGGTGATTCAGTTTGTTCAGGAGAAAATCCTTCCCATTGTTTTTCGCCACGCAATTTCAGGTCTGGCAACTGTAAATTCTGAGGATAAGCTCCTGCATGATGATCTGGCGATGGCCATATTAATCGATGTTTTCTCGGAAAGAGGTTTTCATGCTGTGGTGGATCTGCATCGCATTGAAATTCCTGAAAGCCTGGATTTAAAAACGGGGCAGATCAATTGTCGTGAAAAAAAGGTTTTTCGTATTTCAATTCGTTTTCAAGGTTCAGAGATTCGTCGTGGTTAGTTGTCGAATGGTTTGAATTCCAACTTAAAAACGCCATACATCATGAAATCAAGTATTCAGGTTGCATGTCCCACTTGCCGCCAGAAGGGAGTGTGGTTCAAAGGTGCCTTTGGACCGTTTTGTTCCAAGCGATGTAAATGGGTTGATTTAGGAAAGTGGTTTGAAGAAGAGATGCTGATTACCGAAAATCTGCGCCCTGATTTGTTTCAGGGTTACGGCGATCTACCACCCGGAATATACCTCGATGATCCTGGTCAGGATCCATATGGGCAGCGGTAGATTCATACATGTCTCACGAACTGAGTTTAGATTTCATGCCCGTTCTCTGCGGAGGCTTACTTGTTCATTCGCTCCAAGCCCCCCCCCTCTAGTAACTTGATTGACCCTCACAAAACGAGCAATTGATCCTCTTTCAAGTCTTGCGCCCTGATGTGAAAGTTTTAGTCTTTCGCAATGAACCTGAGAGCGACTTTCATTTTTGTCAATTTACTGAGCTGCTTGAGTGTATGGTCACAAATAGAGGATTTTCCACTCGTGCCTGGCGATATGGAGGTGCGTGTCTTTGCTCAAGAACCTCTTGTGCGTAATCCATGTGCGATCACTTTTGATTCAAAAGGAAGACTCTTCGTGGGGATGGGACCTCAATATCGACGCCCAAAACCTGAAACGGAGGGTGACAAGGTTTTCGTGCTTTATGATTCGGATCAAGATGGTGTCGCGGATGGACGCAAGGCATTTGCTGAGGGATTGAACAATATTCAGGGGATGGTCTGGCTGGGAGATCAGTTATGGATCGCAAATTCACCGGATCTGACCGTAGTGAGAGATTTGGATGGCGATGACGAGGCTGACGAGTATCTGCGTCTGTATACCGATCTCGGTAATATTGAACATGGACTTCACGGTTTGAATTGGGCGCCAGATGGAAAACTGTATATGTCCAAGGGAAACTCGAAAGGGCTGAATCAAGCACCAGACCGTATTGCACCCAAGGCCTTTCGAGAACTCTGGGGGATGTCTGCGTCAGAGGATGTTCCTGACTTTCCTGAACCCAGACTTTTCACCAAAACTACCTACAGGAATACGTTTCACGACCCCAATGATGACTGGGGCTTGAATGGCGGAGTGCTACGATGCAATCCAGATGGTTCAGGTTTGGAAATTGTCTCCAGGGGCATGCGCAACCCGTGGGACATTGCCTTCGATTCACAGTTCAACTGGATCGGAACGGACAATGATCAGAATCTGGGAGATAAATTATTTTCACCTTTTTACAGTGCCAATTTCGGTTGGGGCCATCCGTGGAGCTATGATTGGCTTGGTGATGATCACTTGCCGACGGCTCCCTCAGCTGGACCTCTCTTTGAAGGCTCCGGAACGGGGGTGGTTTTTTGTGATATAGAGGGTTATCCGGAGCATTATCGGGGTCTTTATTTGATCAATGACTGGTTGAAGCGCGAGGTTTATCTTTATAAACCTTACTGGAAAGGTGCCTGGATGCGTCCCTTGAATGAATCCCTCACGACCTTGGCGAGTGCGGGGAAGGGGCGCACGATGAAGGCGAGCTCAGGACGTCGATTTGATCCCGTTGATATTGAATTCGGACCTGATAAAGCGATTTATATTTCCAGTTGGGGACGCCAGTATGGGGCCTCGATGCGAGATGGTCGTATGGTAAACGAAGGAAGAATTTACAGGCTATGGCCCAAATCACTCGACACGTCAGCAACTGCATCAAGTGAGCGCTTCGCATCATTTTCTGAATTATCCACAAAGCAATTGATCAAACAATTGGCAAGCCACATGCAGGTCAGGCGCGTGGATGCGCAGAATGCTCTCGTCAAGCAGGGAAGTCAGGTTGTTCCTTATCTTAAAAAAGCCCTGGAAAAGGCTGAAGAAAGCAGCGCGATCGAAACCTGGTTACTATGGACTCTGGGGAGAATCGGACTCGATGATCGGAGTCTTGATGCCTTCTTTCAGGAGCAATGGCAAACTACCTTCAACCGTCGGCTGCAGTCTTTGAGGATTGTCGCATTTCAGGTGAAGGAACGGCATTCCAATGATTTTCCAGCCTACGCAGCGCTTGGGTTACGGGAAGAAAATGCAAGGTTGCGTCATGAATCTGTCCTTGGCTTACATCAATCAAAGGATAGTCGATGGAACAAGGAGTTGGTCCGTTTGCTTGCGCTGGAAGATGATCGGCTCGTGTATTATTCTGCCTGGCAGGCCATGCGGGATTTGTTCACGGCTTCTCAGCAAAAAGCGCTTCTTAAGCATCATCAACCTTCAGTGCGCAGAGCGGCTCTACTCAGTTTGTTGGAAGACGATGCCTTGTCGGATCCCGAGATTCAGGAGATGACACGGGATGCAGATGCCACGTCGGCATTTCTGGCTCAAAAACGGTTGGGAGGAAAAGCCGCTCCCGTTATCAAGGGACCTGCTATCAGCCTTCCGACTGAAGATAAAGCATCGAAGGAACCAGACCTTCAACCTGAAGATGATCTTTCAATATTTGCGCTGGAGCTAGTCCGAGGTCTGGAAGCTGAATCAGGGAGAGATTACGAACAGGCTTCCCTTCAACAAGGAGTCACTGCCTATACCGACCGTCCGTATCGCTTGCTTCAAATTCCTGAGCAACTGGCGGGAGAAACCTTTATTCGAGGAGCCAATGCGGATGCGGATGCTGGAGAAGGAGCTGGAATGCAATTTGAATTACTCTTTCCATCCACCGTGTTTGTTGCCGATGATACAAGAGGTGAAAAAACTCCCGACTGGCTGAGTGCTTCCTTTACGGCCTCGGATATGTTCCTGCAAACGCAGGATTCCAGACACAGGCTTTATGCAGCAGATGTGCCTGCTGGATTGGTGAAACTTGGTTCCAACAAAGAAGGAGTGCAAGCGTCCAAGTCTGGCTACATTGTGATCATTCAACCTCAATTGCTGCAACCAGGAATCAAAACAACTCAAAATCAGGAGGTGCTTGGTCTTGTAGAAAAGGGCCAGGGTGACATTGCTCGTGGGCGGGCCTTGTTTCACCATCCCGGTGGTGTGCGATGCAGTGCCTGTCATCGTCTGGAGCAGCAGGGCAATGCCTTTGCCCCTGATTTGAAGGATATTTCTACTCGAGCTGACGCTGAAATGATCGTTCGGTCCATATTGGAACCCAGTGCAGAGATTACTGAGGGATTTGTTTCTCTAACCGTTGAGACAAAGGAAGGTGAAATGCATGAAGGACTGATTGTATCCGAATCGGGAAGAGTGCTCACTCTGGCCAATGCTTCAGGCCAAACGGTGGATATATTGAGGTCGGATATTGCCAAGAGAGAAAGCTCGAAATCTTCAGCCATGCCCGGTGGATTGGGTGATGTACTCTCACCCTTGCAGGTTGCCGACCTGGTTGCTTACTTGAAGCATGAGGGCGCCCATGGAGCTCATCAAGAAAGTGTGGTCTCATCGCTTTCGGTCTCATCGGTTGATGCTGCTGCAAATCTTCCTTCCAATGATCAAGTGATCAGAACTTCTGCAGAAAGCACTCGCCCTGCTGCTTTGGAGTTAAACTTTCTCAGCGATGGGGTGGACGTGCATTTGAATGGGCAGGCGATTGCAAGGTTTTATCATCAACACCCTCAGGTGCATCGCCCGTTCTGGGCGCACATCAAAACTCCAAGTGGTCGGCAGGTGACGCGTCGCTATCCTCCTATTGAAGGTTTAGATTCCACGGACCATCCTCACATGCACCCCGGCTTGTCTCTTGGATATGCTGTGTTGAACGATATTAATTTCTGGCACAATCGTGAAGGCAGGGTAGCACATAAAGGATATGATGATGTTTATGTGAACGCGGATAATGCGGGTTTTTCAGTCAGTCAGAGCTACCTTGACGTTGAGGGCGCTGAGATTTGTGAAGAAGTTACGCATTATAGCTTTCAGCCAAACGTCGATGGCTATCTATTGATGTGGGACACGCGTTACGCATCTGAAGATGAATTTTATTTCGGGGTGAAAGAAGAAATGGGTTTGGCGCTGAGAGTGGCGACACCATTGGTGGTCAAATCTGGGAGTGGTCGTATTCTCGCTTCTCACGGAGGAATCAATGAGTCAGGTACCTGGGGAAAGGTCGCAGATTGGTGGGATTATGCAGGAATGGTAGACCGGCATTTTATGGGGATACAATTAATGTCAGGTCCTGGGAATCCTGACATCTGGTCTCACAGCCGGGATTACGGTGTGCTGGTTGCGAATCCTTTTCCTGTGGATATCAAACCCAATCGAGATCACCAGACGATCATCAAGCGAGGGTCATCCTTGCGTTTACGGTTCGGTATTCAAATCCACGAGCATGGTCAGGTCGAAGACTTTCAACCCGAGAGGGCCTATCAACGTTACTTGAATGCAATGCTCAGATGACCAGACACAACTCCTTTTAGAGCGCCTCCGAGGTGTGTTGTCGTTTTGAAAATCTCCTCCAATGGGTATAGCCAACACTTTTCGCCAACTGAATGGCATCGTGGAAATTTGCGCCCACTTCTTCCGGGGCATGTGCATCCGACCCAAAAGTCAACGCGACCCCCATTTCCTGAGCCATCTGAAGCAAAGGAGGGCAGGGATACATCTCCTTGCAATCTTTTCTTAGTCCAGCTGTGTTGATCTCGATTGCGACATCATGGCTGCTGGCTGCTGCAAGGAACTGGCGATACCATGGGGCAGGATCTTTCTTGGGGCGGTAGTTGAATTTCTTGCAAAGGTCCGCATGNCCAATGATCTGATAAAGCCCCGAGCNTGCCGCTTGGGTTAAACGATCAAAGTAGGCTTCCCAGATAGTATCTACATCACCTTGCTCCCACTGATCTTTTTTATCAGGGTTGTCGATGTCGAATTCATCTGAGATGTAGTGGACAGATCCAATGAAATAGTCGAAAGATCCTTTGCTTTCCAATTCACGCACCCAGTCTTCATGCCCTGGAATGAAATCGACTTCCAAGGCCAACTTTACTTTCAGTCCTGGGTGATCCATCTGTGCCTTGCGAACGTTTTCCACATAAATATTCAGGTCCTCCAGGGCCATGTGCCAATTATCCCAGTCGCCACGGATCATCGGGTTGTGCTCTGAGAAACCGATTTCCGTGAGGCCTTTCTCCACAGCCTTGGCTGCAAGTTCCCAAGCTTCTCCTACTGCGTGGTGGCAGAGAGGTGTGTGCATGTGATAATCTGCGGGTAAACTCATGTTCTCGAACTCTTCTGCAAGCTTGGCATCTTGCCAAGTTTTTTATCAACAATGCTCCATTTTCCTGTTCGTTTTATCAGCTGAATTAATAAATTTTTCAAGNGATGGATTCGGCGATCTCCTCTGCCGGGTAGGTCCAGATCTCTGCCAGGGTTGGATGGTAGTGAGGTACCGAAGCAAAGGCTGCTGCGGTCATTTTCTGATGAATGGCCACCGCAACTTCATGGATCAGATCCCCCGCCATCGGCCCGGTGCATGCACCGCCCAGCAATTCCCCAGTCGTCGGATCGGCGATCAATTTGACGCTTCCATGTACCGCTTCCATGATCATGGATTTCCCGTGATCATTGAAGGGGTAATCTGCGGTGATGACCTGTCTACCTGCAGCCTTGGCTTCTTTTTCCGACATTCCGACCATGGCTACCTGTGGGTCAGTGAACACGACTGAGACCAGAACTCGATAGTCCATGGATTTCATCGACTCGGGGTTCAAGATGTTGTGTGCGGCGACCTCTCCCTGTTGAACGGCAATGTGCACAATTTCATGGGGGCCTGCACAATCACCGGCAGAATAGATATGCGGCACTTTCGTCTGCATCTGTAAATTGGTCTGGATGTGACCTTTTCCCACATCAAGGCCGGCCTTCTCAAGGTTCAGGAATTGAGTGTTGGGTTGCCTTCCAAGACCATGCAGGACGGCATCGGCAAAGAGAGTGTTTTCTTTGCCTTCCTGTTTGAAGGTAACAAATTTCTTGCCTCCCTTGATGCCTCCATCGATTAATTGCGTGTCGGTTAAAATGTGCATCCCTTCTTGCCGGAGTGACGCTTCCAGAGGAGTGATCATGTCTTCGTCAAAGGGCTTCAGGACATGTGAACTCCTCTGGATGACCGTGGTTTTGACCCCGAAACGTAAAAAGAATTGAGCTAATTCCAGAGAAACGGGACCTCCACCCAGAACAATGACCGATTCTGGAAGGCGCTGTAACTTGAGGACATCATCGCTGGTCCATGGTAATGAGGATTCAAGCGCAGGGATTGGCAGGGGGGATACTTTCGACCCGGTAGAGATCAGGATGGTCTGGGCGCTGACTGATTTGCCGTTCTCCAGCATCAGCGTGTGTGGGTCGCTGAATGTTGCCTTGCACTGAATCAATTCAAATCGCCCATCCTTCAATTGCTTTCTTCGGTAGGAGGCAAAGTCTTCGATCATGGCATTTTTTCTGGCCATGACTTTTTGGAAATCGAAACCGACAGCTGGAATCTTTAATCCCCATTTGTCACCATGTTCAGCAAGATGCTTCACCTCAGCTGCATAAAGCAGGGCCTTTGTTGGCATGCAGCCGCGCAGGATACAAAGACCTCCCAGTTCTTCGCCTCCATCGATGACTGCGGTCTTTAAACCACCCTCCGCAAGCGTCCGAGCGGCTGCATAACCTGCACTGCCACCCCCCAGGACAATAGTGTCGAAATCAAATGAATCTGTTTTCATATACCTTCGTACAACTTAGACCTTCACTGTTTCAAACACAATCTTACATGCTTTTGGATTATGCAGAGCATGTGCAGTCGTTGGCTGCGTCTTAAATAAAGTGCAAGCGCTTTTTCGTATATATAATTCAAGCTTGATTGGTTTTATTGGTTGTGATTCCGTTAAGCCAGATGAAGTATAATTGCTCCTCGCAGTGTTTGGCTTTCATATGGGGATTATGTCTCTTGTGTGGAAACATATTTCCGTCAGCATCAGTTTTTGGTGATGATTTTGTTCGAAGGATTGTGGGGGGGAAGGAAACTGAAGCAAATGAGTGGCCCTGGATGGTCGCACTTCTGAGCGTTGGTGAAGATAATCCGGCAGACAGCCAATTTTGTGGTGGAGCTTTGATTCACCCCTGGTGGGTCATCACCGCAAGTCATTGTTTGACCTCCGAGTCAGCTGATTCATTTGAAGTTGCAATCGGTATACGCGACTTACGCAACGATCCAGAAAAATCCTACCGGCGTATTGGAATTCAGGAAATTTACCTTCATCCGGCCTATGAGACAGCATTAGATCCCTCCATTGACGGAGATATTGCTCTCCTGCGACTTGCTGAGCCTGTCTTTGATATCCCTGTGTTGCCGCTTGTGCATCAGTATGAACTCATTCAACCGGGGGTGAACGGCACAGTGATAGGGTGGGGGAAGACAACAGATGGAGGACATGCCTCAGATGTTTTACTGGAAGTTGAACTCCCGATTGTTTCTCAAGAAGAGGCCAATGCAACAGAAGCTTACGATACTGATTTGAGCGCGGATATGCTTCCTGCTGGTTTTATTGAAGGAGGTAAGGATTCATGCGAGGGAGACAGCGGGGGGCCATTGGTAGTTCCCATGGAAAATGGGGAGTGGGGACTGGCTGGCATAGTCAGTTTTGGTTCTCCGTTGGGTTGTGCGGCACCCGATGCCCATGGGATTTACGCCAGTGTTCCCTATTTTTATGATGAGATAATGGGTTTGATGTATTCAAGCTATGACCAATGGCGACTGGAAAACCAATTGGAATCTATACAAGGAGATAAGGATGAGGACGGTATCCTTGATTTCGCCGAGTATGCCTTTGGAAGTGATCCCAGCAGTGGAGCCGATCGCCCTCAATTCAAATTTGTTCAAACCTCGGGTCCCACAGGAGAGTTGTTACCCGGTATCCAATTTAAACGGGCGCGAAATAATCAGGAAGTTCGTTATGTGGTGGAATCATCAATGGACTTGCAAACCTGGTCATCTGTTGAGGATGGAGCGTTCGATGCAACAAGCAACGAAGACTGGGTTTTCAAGACCTCCAACCCAATCGCAAGCCGGAAAGCGCAGTTCCTGCGCGTCCGCGTAGAACCACCAAGAGATGCCCCGGTACCCGAATTTTTTCAGCATGCGATTCGATTAAAAGGTAACCTAAACAATGTCCGGGATTTTGTTTATTCAGGTACCCAAACGGCCGAGTCAGTCACCCTTCAATACGCTGTGGATCAACTGTCATTTGAACCTAAAGTCACCATACTTGATGAATTGACAGGCCAAATGTTGTCGGTGGCTACTGAACATCAAGAGGGTGAAATCCGTCACACTTTCCTGAGTGCTCCTGGTAAGAGTTACCGTATTAGGCTTTCCGGTATACATGAAGGAGCAACAGGTAATTATCATTTTAATATTCCACCCATCGAACTCAGTGAGGATGCAAGCGATCTTGATATTGAAAGTATTGCCGTCGGTGATGTGGTTGCTGGCGTGCTTGAAGCTACTGACTTGATTGAACAGGGGGCATATGGTGATGATTATCTTTTAACAGGCTTGACTGCGGGTGATGTCATTCGAATCATCATGAAATCTGGCCCTGAAAACCCCGCTTTCTTGCCCACTATCCTTGTGTTCGATTGGGATTCCTTTAACGATGTTGTCGATTCCTTTGATCAGGAATCGAATGAGGTATCAGTCACATTCACTGCTCAGGAGGGTTTGGATTATTTGATCGCTGTTGGGCATTTGGATGAAAATCAAATTGGTGAATATATGCTGTCCGTAGAATTACAGTAGCTATTAAACGCAATGGAGATGCTCATCTGCTTTTGAGTTTGGAATAAGATTTGGCGAGTGATTCAGTGGAATATCCCAGTTGGTAAAGAAGTATTAACCTTCCCATCAAGACATATGTTTTCAATACGCCATTGGCAAAAAAACGGCGCGAGGAAGTGATGATGGTCGAATCTGCAAGTGCTATTCGTCCATGATACCTCAAAGCCTTGCACAATTCGAATTCTTCCATTAACGGAACTTTGGGGACCCCCCCTGATTGCTGAAGTATGTCCCTGCGAACAAAGATACCCTGATCTCCAAATACATAACCGCCAAAAAGGACACGAGTAAGACAACGGAATTTTGACCCGGTCATGAGCCAGTGTGCTTGATCGAATTGTTTCCAGAAGCCGCCTCCTGCCACATGATTATCCTTCAAACATCTCAGCATGGATTCAATCCCAAACGCTGGTAATTGCGTGTCTGCATGTAGAAAGAGGATCACGTCACCTGTTGCGACAGCGGCGCCATGATGCATTTGAGTTCCACGTCCTCTTGGAGATGAGATCGTTTGGAAAGGATGCTTTTTCGCCTGATCCAATGTTGCGTCAGTGCTCCCGCCGTCCGCAAGGATCCATTCAGCTTCCGGAGCTCGTCTTCTCAGGTGATAAGCAAGTGTCTCAATCTGATCCTGCTCATTGTATGTGGGGATTACGATCGAGACGCTTGGGTTTTTGGGTAATGGGATTCCTTTACGCTGACGCCTCCTCTCCAGCTGCCAGAGAATCAATCCAATGAAGGCCCAAAGAAAGTAAACACCCAGTGTGAGCAGCGCTCCCATGACGGCATCCTCGCCCGGGATCGCATAGATGCCGAGAAGGATCAGAGCAGAGCCTTCTCTCAATCCTGCTCCCCCAATACTGACAGGAAGTCCAGAAAAAATGGAAATAACCGGGAAAATCCATAATATATTCCACCATTCAAATGCATGCTGGCTGACAGCTTCTAAATTGAAAACCATCACAAGGCTCAGGCTCAAGTGGACGACAATAGCTGCACCAGCTGCCTTTAATGCGACTTGAGGATTGTTCCATAGAATCCCGGCGCTTCGTCGCAGTTGATTCAAGAAAAGGCCAAGCCTGGAGGTGCCCTGGCCTTTCCAGTGGCTCAATATCCACATGCTTCCAGCCAATANCCCTGTCAATCCGGTGGCCCAGAAAACAGGTAAACGCAATTGAATCCAGTCAAAACCATCAAAACCTCCTGTGAGGTAGCCAATCAAAGCCATAAATAATCCAAAAACCAATGCGCCGATCAATCCGAAAAAACGATCAAGGGGTGCTATTGCCAGAACATCTGTCAGAGAAAGGCGGTACCAACGAGAATAAACAACGGACTTAATAAAATCTCCTCCCGCNGTACCNAATAGAAATGTATTGAAACAATGGCCGATGCTGACGGCTCTCAATGTCGCTTCAGGATGAATTGTCAAATCGCTTAGTCTCAGCATCAGATGCCAGCGATAGGAGGCGAAAATAAGATTTATTGCGAAGGCGCAAACCGCCATGATTATCCACCTGAGATCTGCCCGCTTCAGTGAGTCTAAAAGTACGCCAGGTTCCAGGCGTTTGTAAACCATGAACAACAGAATACTGGATACAAGTAATCCAAATCCACGCATGGCAAGCAGCTTTGACTTGCTTGGGCTTTTCTTNACCCCCTCGGAAATGGATGCTTGTTCAGTTTGATTCATCGGTGATTTCCATCGCCAGTATTCGNCCTGTCGGACCAGGTTTTGCCAATAGATTCAAATTGTTCAGACAAAAACATATTTACAGGCTCCTGCATTAGCAAGGAGGATGTAAGGACTCCAAAGTTCTCCCAAAATAAACTTATGCCTTTTCAGTTGCACCCTGATTTAATAACACCCGTCACTTACCATGGAGCTGAAGAGACAAGAAGGATGCCACATCTTCCCACAGATAAAGGAATGGTCTCTTCAGGCCGCCTGAGAGGATTCTCGCGGTTTTCAATCTAACTTCCCCAGGTTCTTGTGACATGGAGCTGCAGTAGGAGCATAGTCCAAGTGCATGATGGTTTTATCAGATACGTTCGAAATATCGTTTCCGTTCCCAGTCAGTCACAGCGCTGGCGAAGGCCTTAGCCTCCAGTCGAGCCGTGTGGACGTAAAAGTCGACGACTTTGCTCCCCAGCACAGTTTTGGCCAAGGTGCTTTTGTTCAAAAGGTCTGTTGCCTGTTCCAGTGAGCTTGGCAGTGCAGGTAGAGACTCGTCGGAGTAAGCATTTCCCTCGTAGGCCTCGGGGCAACTTATCTTCTCTTCGATACCAGCTAATCCAGAGGCGATCATTGCCGCAAAAGCAAGGTAAGGATTGGCGTCCGCCCCGGGCATCCGGTTTTCAATCCTGAAAGACTGACCATGACCGACAATCCTGAAACCGACCGTACGATTATCCATTGACCAAGCCATGCGCGTGGGAGCCCAGCTACCGGATTGATAGCGTTTGTAGGCATTGATGGATGGGGCGTAAAAAAGGCAGAGTTCCGGACTGTATTTCAGTAGACCTCCCAGAAAATGTTGAAACGTTTTGCTAGGTTTCTTTTTTTGAAAATCCCAGAAGATATTTTTCCCGTTCTTCTGAAGGGATATGTGAATGTGGCAACTGTTGCCAGCTTCTTCTTCGGCGAATTTTGGGATGAAACTGGCGGATTTACCCCCATTGTGCGCGATGTCCTTGATGGCTTGTTTGAAAATGACGTGACGATCGGCAGTTTCAAGAGCCTCCGCGTATTCGACATTGACTTCGTGCTGGCCGCGACTCCATTCGCCCTTGCTGCATTCAACCGGAATGCCTGATGCAGTAAGCTCATTCCGCATGGTCCGAATGATGGATTCGTCACGTCCGGGCTGGAGAATATGGTAGTCTATTCTGTAGTCACTGGATGGACGCAGGTTTTGATAGCCAGCATCGAATGCCTCCGAGTAGGTTTGATCAAATAGCAGGAATTCGAGTTCGCTGGCCATGAAAGCCTTTATTTTTTGCTTACCCAGACGGTCCAACTGTTTCCTGAGAACTGAGCGTGGTGCTTCCTCCACTGGAGATCCATCGTGGTGCAGATAATCGCAGACTACCAGAGCTGTTCCTGATTGCCATGTGAGGATCTTGACGCTTTTTGTGTCAGGGCGCATTTCGAAATCACCAAATCCACGCTCCCAGTTTGCGACTTGAAATCCCTCCAACGGATCCATTTCCATATTGACCGCCAGCAGATAATTGCAGGCGTGTGTGCCGTGTTGCGCTACTTGATCCAAATAAAAGGCGCCAGTAAAACGTTTCCCAACCAATCGCCCAATGGCATCGGGGAAAGCCACAATCACGGTATCTATCTCCCCTTTGCGTATTTTTGATTTCAGCGTTTTTGTATCCATGATGTTTTTATTCGGCGATGAATATATTTTTAATTTCTGAATATCCATCAAGTGCATGCATTCCAAGGTCCCGTCCAATACCGCTTTGCTTGTAGCCTCCAAATGGAGCTTCGACGTGAACACTGGAATGAGTGTTGATGCTGAGTACGCCAGCTTCAACTGCCCGCGCGACTCTCAGAGCGCGTGAAAGCTGGTTTGTCCAAATCGATCCACTCAGTCCGTAGGGTGTGTCGTTGACTTCCTGCAGCATGGTTGCTTCATCTTTGAAACGCCTGATGCATACAACGGGGCCGAATATTTCATCTCTCCAGCAAGAATCTCCTACCTCTGGCTCCAGCACGACAGTGGGAGAGAGAAAATAGCCTCTTTCGAACGGGCGATGACCACCACTTGCTATCTGTCGGCCGGAGGAGCGTGCCTGTTCGATAAATGCTTCGGCGTTCTCTCGCTGAGATTTTGATACCATTGGTCCAATGTGCGTGGTTGCAAGTCCTGGATCATCGACTTTCAATTCGCTGGTGGCAGCGATGAAGCGATCCACGAACTCATCAAAAACGGCATCTTCGACAAATACCCTGCTTCGAGCGCAACAATCTTGTCCAGCATTGGCGAAAACGCTCATGGGCGAATCCGAGGCCGCGCTGTCGAGATCGGCATCGGCAAAAATAATATTTGGAGATTTCCCCCCTAATTCCAATGAAACTCTTTTGATGCCTTTTGCTGCCGATTCCATGATTCGAGCTCCACTTTGAGTTGAACCCGTAAAAGAAATTTTTCTGACATCAGGATGTCGGGAAAGGGCTTCTCCAATCAATCGACCCCTTCCTGGCACCACCTGAAGAATACCCTCTGGAAGCCCTGCTTCAATGGCCAGTTTCCCCAGGCCGAGTGCGGTAAGGGGAGAAAGAGAGGAAGGCTTGAGTATTACCGTGTTGCCTGCGGCTAATGCGGGTGCCACCTTCCAGCAGGCAATGGGGAAGGGGAAGTTCCAAGGCACAATGGCTGCTACTACGCCCATAGGCTCTCGCAGCGTCATGTTGAGGCCTTTTTTTGAGACAGGGATCGTGTGACCAAAGTACTTCCCTACTGCACCTGCATAATATTCAAAAATACGAGCTCCTAATTCAATTTCGTCTTTTGCGTCTTGGGCGGGCTTTCCGATATTTTGTGTCTCCCAACGGGCAAGGGTATCTTTTTGTTGGCGGATGGCATGTGCAATGGCATACAGCATGTCCGCCCTCTCATTAGGGCTGCGTTGCCTCCAGCCGTTGAATGCAGATTTTGCTCCCTGAACAGCCATTTCCAATTCTTCCAGACCGGCTGCCTGCACCTCCACGAAAACTTCTTCCGTAGTCGGGTTTGTTTGAGGAATCAGTTCATTGCCCTTTGGCCCAATGGAATGACCGTTGATGAATGGGCTTGTGATCAATGACTTCATAATAGCGTTTGGTAGAGTCCCCGAAAGTCTTCCTCTTCCATCCTTATCGGATTTGTCAGGTGGCAGCTGTCTTTCATGGCAAGCTGTGCCAGCGGGACAATATGTTCTTGTCTTACCCCATGATGGGACAATCCCAGTTGAACTCCTGATTCAGCGATCAATTGGTCTACCCAATTGATCGCTGCTCTGTCTGCTGATGGATCAGCCAAATCAATGACATTCAATCCGGCTGATAATCCGATCCTTCGATAGAGTCCTGGTTGCTTGCCGCTATTCCATCTCATGACTTCCGTGAGGCACAGTGCATTGGCCAATCCGTGGTGTAATCCGCATAGACTTGAAAGGGGATGAGCCATCGAATGAGTGGCGCCGAGATCCTTCTGGAATGCAATGCCACCCATCAAGGCAGCCAGCTGCATGCCACCTCTTGCTTCGAGGTCGGATCCGTTTCTCACGGATTGAATCAGGTTCTTTGCAATGAGGTGGATTCCTTCCAGCGCGATCCCATCACAAAGCGGCTGTGTGACAGGTGAGGTGAAGGATTCGATACAATGGGTTAATGCATCCAGCCCTGTTGCTGCAGTCAATTTGGCCGGGAGTGAAACTGTGATTCTCGGATCAAGTATGACCAAGTCTGCCAGCAGCTTGGCATGGAAAATGACGGCTTTTGTGTTTGTCGATTGTAATGTGATGACACTACTGCGTCCAACTTCACTCCCGGTTCCGGCAGTCGTTGGTATGGCTATGAAGGGTGGTAACTGATCCCATTCCCCCCGCCCCAGCATTGCCTGATCCTGCAGCTGAAAATCTGAGCATTGAATTTTCAAGCGACAGACTTTGGCAACATCCAAAGCGCTCCCTCCACCCAAACCAATAATGCCATCGCAGTCGGCTGCTTGATATGCCTGAGCCGCACCGCTGACATCTGCCTCCAGCGGATTGGGATGCACATCACGGAAAATAGTGGTCGGGGTATTTTTCAGCGCATCTTCAAGCATACCAAAAGCATCGGTTTCTGGCAGAAATTTATCACATACCACNAAAGGGCGCTTGATTTGAAAACGCCTGAGATCGCTTTCGATTTCGTCTAAAACATCTACACCGAACCGAACCGGGGTAGGAAAGGAAAACGCGGCTTCTGTGCGCATATTGAATGATTTATATGGCTAGATATTTCACAAAGTTTTGAATGATTGTATGGGTTGGGCTGGGATCTTTCATGGTATCGATGCGATGCGCCAGATCAAACGAAACCTGTTCCTTCCACTGTGCAACGCGTGGAGTCCACAGGTATTTGATGATTTCCTCAGTGAATTCCGGATGAAATTGAACTCCGTACAATAGATTCTGAAATTTGAAAGCCTGAATCTGCGTGAGTTCGCTTCCCGCCATTCGATGGCAATTGGGAGGGAGCTCAGGTACATAATCCGCGTGTCCACTAATGGCTTTGAACTTGGTCCTCATGCCTTTGAAAAGCAGGCATGCGCGTCCAGTTGGCGTGAGTTCAATTTCGGTGTTCATCAGTTGCAGACCCTCTGGATGCGTCTGGACTTGCCCTCTCAGAAAACGAGCGATCATTTGATGGCCGTAGCATACACCAAGCACAGGGATGCGATGCATCAAGCAACTGCGCAGGAAAAGGAGCAGATTCTGATTGGCAGCCTCGTTTGCCATGGCGCTGCTGGGAGAACCTGAGATAATCACCCCATGTATGTCTCGATCGATCGCTTTGTCCAGATCATCTTCGATGTGACAGGCGTGGAGATCAACGCCTTCCGCGCCTTTGAGTGCGTTTGAAAACCATTTCGGTACACTGCGCAATGCATGGCCTTCTGGATAATCTGAAGTCCAGGATACGGCGTCTACTAAAAGGATTTGCTTGGACCTCATACGATTCTTTTTGTCAGACTTAAGACTCATTCTTTATTTTATTTTAATTGATCTTCTATTGGATCGTTGCCGCCTTCGCTGCCAATGTGTTTTCGGCTCAGCGCCTTGCTTTGAAGCACGTTACTGTATTCCGGATATGTGACAGCATAAGGAAACCCCTGTCCCGTACCGGCGGCTCCAAAACGTCCTTTTTTATCCAGGGCTATAAAATTTATATGCAGATCTTCGATGGGTCTTCCATCCAATCTGGCGATGCGTCGGATTGTTTCTGAACAAGCCTCCTCAGGCGTCAAACCCTGTCGCATGTATTCAACCACCATGAATGAACCGCAAAAGCGCATGATGTTCTCGCCCACACCGGTTGCGCCCGCAGCTCCAATTTCGTTGTCTACATAGAGGCCACTTCCCAAGATGGGGGAGTCTCCGACCCGGCCGGGCATCTTGTAGGCCAGACCACTGGTAGAACAACCTCCAGCCAGCGTGCCATCTTTATCAAGTCCAACCAAGGCGATTGTGTCATGATTATCCTTGCCCGCCTCCATTTTGCGCTTTTCACGTCTCCAATTGCGCCATTCCTTGCGCTGTTTGCTCGTGAGAAGGTTCTTTGTCGTAAATCCCTGTTCGAGCGCGAATTTTTTTGCGCCTTCACCCACAAGCATGACGTGTGGAGTCTTTTCCATGACAGCTCTTGCTACTGAAATGGGATGTGCAATGTCCTCAATGCCTCCTACACTTCCAGCTTTAGCACCTGGCCCATGCATGATGCAGGCGTCGAGTTGTACCTTCCCGGCTGCGTTGGGTTTGCCGCCATCTCCGACTGATGCATTGCTTTGATCTGATTCAGTCAATCGAATGCCTTCCTCGACTGCGTCCAGAATCGATCCACCCGCTTCAAATTTCCTCAAAGAGGCTTCATTGGCGGTTTGCCCAAAATTCCATGTGGACACAAACACCGGCCTCTTACCTGCAAGGTGAGAGTGTGGTTCGCTTTGGGTGATGGTCTGGGACATGACGCCACCTGCGACCGTCATCACGCCTTTAGATAGGAATCCACGTCTGGTGCAATGTTTCATCTTAAATATGGATAAGGATACAAGCCCTTTTTGGCAAACCAATTTGATTTATAAGGGTCAGACATAACTATTGATTCAATACGTCAATAGTTATGTCTGACCCTTATAGGCGAGATTGAAAATCCCGTAATGAGTGAGAAATTATTCTCTTCAGATGAGTAATCCGACAAGGGTGGCCGTGAGGTAGCAGGCTAAAAGGCCTGCAAACATTGACCATAAACCCATTTTGGCAAATTCACTCCTTCGTTCGGGGACCAATGCACTCAGTCCACCAATTTGAACTGCGACACTTCCAAAATTGGCGAATCCGCAAAGTGCGTAGCTTGCAATGAGAAAACTACGAGCGTCCAGAGTATCTTTATTTTCGGTCAGGGACAGGTAGCCGAATAACTCGTTTAATACGATCCGCTCACCCAGCATACTGCCAACCAGCGTGCTGTGTTCCCAGGGAATGCCCATGAGCCATGCAAACGGAGCGTTGATCCAACCGAAGATTACTTCAAGAGAAATGGGTTGATTGACCCCCCATCGCATTTGAGGCCATTGAAGGATGAAGTTCAGGAGTGCTACCAGGGCGACAAATGCCAGGACCATTGCCATCACATTCAGTGCAAGCATCCCTCCATCCTTCGCTCCGTGGCAGATGGCATCGATGCTATTGGAGGATCTCTTTTGTAAATCCAGATTTGATTCGCTTGAGTGCTTGCTCTTTTCTGTTTCGGGTACCATGATTTTTGCAATCACCAGCGCTGCAGGAGCACTCATGAGTGAGGCAGTGACCAGGTGCCCTGCAAGCTCAGGGAAACCAGCAGCTCGGCCGAATTGCGCATATACGGCCAGCACGCCCCCTGCGATGGTTGCCATTCCTCCGGTCATCAGAGCCATGAGCTCGCTCTGTGTCATATGCTTGATGTAAGGTTTGATCAACAGTGGAGCTTCTGTGTGACCGACAAAGCAGTTTGCAACTGTCGCCAGTGTCTCGCTTCCTGACGTGCCCATCAACTTTCGCATGATCATGGCCATGCAACGCACGGCCCATTGGAGCACTCCCCAGTGGTAAAGAAGGGAGGACAGAGCGCCGACAACAATGATGGTAGCAGTAATGGAAACCGCAAAGATGAAACTGTTTCCCTGCCCGAAGCTGGCTTCCAATTGAGATGCACTGGCCAGTGGGCCGAATATAAGTGCCGCTCCCTCTTGCGAAACATCGTTCAATTTCATCACCATTTTTTGTGCGATATTAAACGCCTTGAGTCCAAAAGATGTTTTCAGGATCAGGATGCCAATAAGAAGTTGGAGTCCAAGACCCCAGAGAACGATTCGTGTTGGAAACGCCTTGCGGTTGCGCGAGCACAGCCATGCCAGGCCAATGATGCATAGCATCCCGAAAAGACTGTGTAGCAGCTGCATGATCGTTTTGTCTTTTTAATGGATGTAAAGGGGGCTTTGCGGTGGACTAAAAATCGTATTGATGGATGTTGTCCTTGGTGAAAACCAGGATATCTCCGAGCAATACCTGGTCGCCTGCAATTTTCTTTTTGCCCAGCTTGCCTGCATCGAAGGAAGTGTCACCTTGCTTTAATTTTCCGGTGGCAAGTGCTTCGCCAACTTTGATTGTCAGGTACCCCAGTTCGGCGGTATTCCATAAAACAACCGATTTAACCGTGCCACCCTCAACATATGATCTCATGCTGTTAGGTGTGGCAAGTCCAGTGACCATCACCTGACCTGTCTTGCCTGCTTGCTTGACTGCTTCGGCAGCACCCGGAAAAGAGACTGAGCTGATGCCAAAGAACCCCTTGATATCAGGATATGCTTTCATGAGGTCCTGTGTGACCTTGAAGGCCAGTTTCTGGTCTTCATCCGATGGCTTGATGGCTACCAAATTCAGATTAGGATACTTCTGGTCTATGTGCGTCTTCATGTGTTCAATCCAGACATTCTGATTTGCAGCAGTCAAGAATGCTGTCACGATAGCAACATCAGCTCTCGTTTCGGGGCCTCCAAGATCTTGGACCATCGTATTGACCATTCCGTGAGCAATGGCTTCAGCGGTCGCCTGGTTCACGAAGAAATCACGGGAATCCTGAATTGCATCTGCATCCCATGAGAGGACATGGATGCCCCTTTCTCTTGCCTTCCTCAACGCGGGAGCCACGACATTTGGGTCATTGGGGGAAACTGCGATTACATCCACACCTTTCAAAGTGTACTGCTCAATCATGGATGCCTGTTTTTCGGGTGATCCATCGGTTGGTCCATCGTAAATCAACTCCACATTACCAAGTTCCATTGCGGCTTCCTCAGCTCCTTTGGCACACGAGGTGAAGTAAGGAAGTCCCTTTTTTTTGGGGATCAGGCAAATGGTGATTTTCTTTTTATTGTTATCTTTTGAAACTGATTGAGTTGAAGATGCATCAGAAGGTGGGGTTGGGCTGCATGCAGTGAAAAGGAAGGTTATTCCTGCAAGAAGCGAGATTACAATAAATCGATGATGCATTTTCCTTGGGTTTGACTTTTTCATGATGAGTTTTGTTTATGACGTAAAAGTTTTTGGAACACAACCGAAACAATCAGGAGTAACCCCAGAACGATCAGGATGAATTCATCCCGATTCCAATGCCAACTGACGAACTCGCGTGTCTCGTGAATAAGAAGAAGGCCAAGACAGGTGCCCACCAACGTGCCGCGTCCCCCGAAAATACTCACACCTCCAATGACCACGGCGGTGATGACTCCCAATTCAATTCCCGTTCCAATATCCGCTTTGGCTGTATTGCGGCGGGCCACGAAAAGCAAAGCCGCCAGCGCCGAGGCGAAGCCGGAAAAGGTGTAAAGGCCAATCAGAATGCGATTGACATGGATTCCTGAAAAGCGTGAAGCGGTGTCGTTGTTTCCGATTGCATAAACATGAACCCCCAATGCGCGCCTGTGTATCACCCAGAAAACTGAAACAAACATGATGAAAAATACCCAAGCGGCAAAAGGTAGGTTCAACCATTCATCCTGACCAAGGCGTGTGAAGCCAACGGGGAAACCCGATACAGGCTTTGCCTGACTGATGCCCTCTGCGATCCCGCGATAGGTAGCCATGGTTGCCAGCGTTATGATCAGGGGATGGACTCTCATGCGAGCGATGAAAAACCCGTTCAGAAATCCACCAAGCGTGCCAGTCAATAGCGCCGCACCGCAAGCCAGAGGCATTGACGAACCCGCCTGAAACAGCATGCCGGCAGTGATGGCACTCAAGCTCATGATGGAGCCCACTGAAAGATCGATGCCTGCCGTGAGGATAATAAGCGTCATGGGTATTGCCATGATGGCGAGTTCCCATATGTGACTCGAAAGACTGCGTTGAACCTCCCATTGCAGGAATGACGGATCAAGTTGGCTGATCAGGGCAAAAAGCGTGATTATCAGGCAGCTCAGAAAAGTCTCAGGCAAGCTCAGGATTCGCAGGAAGATCGCTCTCATTATTTTTTGTGATTTGAAATCCAGTGGTCTGCAAGAATAGCTCCCAGGATAAACAAACCTTGAATGGCTCGAGACCAATAGGTGGCGTGTTCTCCGAGTTTTAAAAAAATGAGCACCGTTGAAATCATGGTCATCAGCGCGACACCACACAGAACACCACTCAAGGTACCGACTCCGCCATTCACCGAGACGCCTCCTACAACGACGCAAGTCACCACCAGTAATTCAGTGCCAACACCAATCCCCGAATCCACTACGGACAACTGAGGTACACTGACCAGCGTTGCCACGGCGGTGAGCAAACCAGTCCAGGCAAAAACAAAGAGCTTGATGGATTTAATGGAAAGTCCCGCAAGTTGAGCCGCCTGAGGATTACTGCCTGTCGCATAGATGCGTCGACCTATGGGAGTGCGGTGGATGAGCCACATGGTCACAGCCAGGACACAGGCCGTCGTCCATAAGCTGAGCGGTATGGATAAGATGGTGCCTGTCCCCAGAAAACGTATTTCTTCGGGAAGGTCCGTGATCCAGGCGCCGTTCATGATGATTTCGGTCAAGCCCCTGAGAGTCGTCAACATTCCCAGGGTCACGATGATGGAAGGAACCCCCACATATGCCACCAGCAAGCCGTTGAAAAGACCCATTCCGATGCCGATCAACAAAGTCAGGGCGATAGCCACATGTGGCGGAAGTTGAGCTCTCGATGCTGAAACCATGATTCCCATGCTCGCTGCCAGGACTCCCATCATGGAACCCACTGAAATATCGATTTCACCTGCTACCAATACAAGCATGACTCCGCAACTGATGATGCATACCGGAGCCGCTTGCACTGCAATGTCCCGCAGGTTTTGTGCGCTGAGGAATGCTGGGTTGATCGAGCTCACAACCGTGGTCAGTAGTCCGATAAACAAAAACAAACCGATCGCTCTATGCCTTAGAAGGTAGGTAATCATGCGAAGCCATCCAGATATTTTTCTGGTATCATCCCTTTGATTCATGACGATTGCTTTGCCTCCTCTGGAAGTGAGAGCTTGAGAAGCTTCTCCTGGTTGGCCTCTTCCCTTGCTAATTCTCCGCTGACGTGGCCTTTGGTTATCACCAGGATACGATCCGACAAGGATAGTATCTCTGGTAATTCCGAGGATATTAAAAGCACTGCAGAACCTTGTTTCGCCAGCTCAATAATCATTCGATGCACTTCGCTTTTTGCTCCTACATCGACTCCACGGGTGGGTTCATCCAATATGAATAAGCTCGGGTTTCGGTGTATCCACTTACCCAGAACGATTTTTTGTTGATTACCTCCCGACAACGCACTGGCCGGGTTGTCGGGTGAACCGGTTTTGATACCGAGTTTCGAGATGAGATGGCCTGATATGGATCGCATCTGCGACCGATCCAAACCCGTCATTCCTTGGAAATTATTGAGTGAAGGAAGTAATAAATTTGTTTCCACCGAGAGAGGGAGAGCCAGCCCTTGACGCTGCCTGTCTTCAGGAACCATCGCGATGCCTAAATCAATGGCTTTTCGAATGCTATGACTTTGCAACTTTTTTCCGTTAAAAAGAATCTCTCCAGTATCGAATTCATCGATTCCAAAAATAGCTCGAGCGATTTCCGAGCGGCCGGCACCCACGAGTCCGGACATGCCCAGGATTTCTCCTGCATGGATCTTCAAATGGATGTCATCGTAAGCGGGAGTGCGTGAAAGAGCCTTTAATTCTAGAACGGGTTTATTCTTAGTGAGATCTGTATCCACTGGCCGCTGGCGACTCGGGTAAGCAACCTTTCTTCCGACCATTTGCTGGATCAATGCGTCCTCCGATAAGTCTTTTGACGATTGTGTGCTGACGAGTAGTCCATCGCGCAGCACGCTGATCCAATCCGCCAACTGGAAAACCTCTTCCAGTCGATGGCTTACATAAAGAATACCGACTCCCCGGTTCTTGAGTGATATTACTGTTTTGAACAGTGCGTCACTCTCTCGGGTCGTCAGCGAAGCAGTTGGTTCGTCGAGAATGATGATTCGGCATTGATTGAAAAGAGCGCGTGCAATACTCACCATTTGCCGTTGCGCCAGCGCCATTTCTCCCACGGGTTGATTCAATGGCAAATCCTCTCCCAATGAGTCGAGGATATCCCTAGTCTGTTGCTTCATTGAAGCAGTATTCAGCCAAGTGCCCATTCCAGAAGATAGTTCACGGCCTGCGTATAAATTATCTACGATATTTAAATCCGGAAAAACCACTGGCTCCTGATGGACCGCTACAATACCTTTTGATTCCATCTCCTGCACTTTTCCAAGAGATAAGTGGCTTCCATTCCACTGAACAAGGCCTTGGTCCGGAGTTTCAACGCCGCTCAGGATTTTGATCAGGGTGGATTTACCTGCGCCGTTTTCCCCGCATAGTGCATGGATACCACCTGCGTGTATTTTCAGTGAGACATTCTTCAGAGCATGCGTTCCTCCGTAGGATTTACTGAGGTTCTGTGTGGTGAGTGACGGCATGTCAGGATCACGCATAGGAAGTTTTGGTGTTCCATCCCAAATCTTGCCTTCGTTGTTTTCTTTCCTGAGTGATGGATCTTTCATAACCGCTTTCAGAGTAAGCTTCCAACGGATCTGTATGTAATCCCTTCTCTTTTCTCCACGATGCCAATGCGCCTGTGACATCTGTCATAAAGGCGCGCTGCAAGCATTGCTCTGCACGTATGATGTCTCCTTTGGCCTGATTTATACGCAGTGCTTTCCACGGCACCAGTGCAGCCTTGGCGTAAAGTTCCTGAGCCCAGGTGACGGTCTGGATCATGGCTGGTATTTTGGGTTTGAGATTGTGTGATTGATCCACCATGTATGCAATTTCAGGCCTGTTCTCTGTTTCTCTATGGTATGCAAGGATTTCAGTGAATATTCGAAACACTTGATATGGATCAATGGATCCTAGGGTAAGATCGTCATCGGCATACCTGCGGTCATTGAAATGGAAACCACCCAAGCGCTCCTCATCAAGCAACCAGGCAACGATTTGCTCAATATTCTGAGAAGCATAGTGATGCCCGGTATCAACCAGTACTTTTGCTTGAGGTCCTGTTTTTTGAGCCAGGCACAAGGCCATGCCCCAGTCAGCTATATCGGTATGATAAAAAGCTGGCTCAAATGGTTTGTATTCGATGAGCATTTTCTGGCCGGGGGAAAGGGATTGGTGGCATTTATCAAGATTTGACTCAAACAATTGTTTCCGTAATCGAATACTGTCCTGCCCCGGATAATTGGTGCCATCAGCAAACCAGAAGGTGATGTTGTCGCTGTTGCATTCGGTAGCAATGCGGATACTTCTCAAACAGTGATCCAGTGCTTTTTTTCGGATATCCGGCGAGGGATTCCCGAAGGAACCGAGTTTAAATTGCTGATCCTGAAATAGATTGGGATTGATACTGCCAATCCTGATCCCTTCACTCGAGGCGCTTTTGACAACTTTGCCCGGCAAATTTTCATCTGAAAAATCCCATAAAACATGCACTGCCATCGATGAAGAGGCCTTTGTGAGGCGGTGAACGGTTGCAGCATCTTTGATTTTGTCGTAAATATCGATGGCGGCCGCGTCCTGGTGAAATTTGCCAAAGCGAGTACCGGTATCGGCAAAGCCCCAGGAGGGTAGTTCTATATCCAGGCCATCCAACGCCTGATGTACACATTCCGTTACATGGAGATTCATAGCGAAATCCCACTCTAAAGGAGCCGCAACAAACATAGAAGCAAAAGCATGCGATACATCTATAACGGATTAGGTTCTCTTTTTGTAGTTCTTGCCTTTCTGGGGCTTTTTCTTCCCCTGTTGCCGACGACACCTTTCTTACTGCTGGCTGCGGCCTGCTACGGTCGTGGGTCAGAACGCTTTTACCGGTGGTTGATGGAACATCCCTGGTTTGGAGAAACCATTCGGCGCTATCAATCTGGTCATGGCATTCCCAGAAAAGCTCGTAACAAGACCCTGGCGATACTATGGGGCACGCTTTTTATTTCAGCCTTGTTTGTAAGAGACCGACCCTGGCTGCATCTGATTCTTTTGTCTGTGGGGGTAGGGGTTACCTGGTACCTCATGCGATTGCCGCTGGATGAAGACATGAGCAGTAAGTAGCAGGGATATACTGGGTCACTCCTCATGGGAATTTAATCATCTCAAGATTGTGTGTCCTGAGCCTTTGTGTTATGCACTCCATCAATCAATTTGCGTAATGAATTTGCTTTTGAAAAAACGGGGATCGCTTGCATCCCGGCACTCATGGTGGCTCATGTCTGTTTGGGTTTACGCCACTGCGGGGCTGTGTTCGATTGGCCTCGCTCAGCCCTCCACGCCTGATCAGGCAGCTTCTGCGCTCAATGCCGGGAATGTGCCAGACCCTTACTCCACATTTCAGGCGGGCGTGCGGATGTTTGAAGGAGATTTTTTTCATCAAGCCGGGGAAATATTCGATCAGTGGCTTCAGTTTTTTCCTGATCATGAATTGCATCAAAACGTCTCCGAATATGCAATCTGGGCCCGCGGAGAGCATGCGGTTTCTGAATCGGACTACAGCAAGGCGGCTGTATCCTTTTCCCAATTGCTGCGTGACTACCCGCAGTCCAAACATAGGCTTGACCATGCCTTTGGCGAGGCCTGGAGCCGTTTTTACCTTCAGCAATATGAGCGAGTGGCCGAGTTGTTGACTGATGAAAATGCCCCATACACCCAAGCCGTGCTGAAAACAGAGACGACGGGTGATCCCCGGGCGACGTCTCTGCGCCTGAAAGGACAGTTACTGCTAGCTGAAACCTGGTTGAAGACAGGACAATTCGATCGCACCAAAGGCATCCTGGACAGTGTGCCGGACTGGTCACTCAGTGATGAACTCGTCTGGCGGCGTGAATTTCTTCTGACACAACTGCTGCTGAAAGAAGGTGATCTTGTCGAAGCACGACAAAGTGCCTCCCGCCTGCTCGCATGGGCCAGAAGTATTGAATCGATTGATTGGATTGCGGAATCAGTTGCCCTGAAGGGAGATGTTCTCAAATCGAATGGCCAACTTGAAGCCGCTCTTGAAACCTATCAGGACAACCTTGCCCCCAGTATTCCTGAATCACGCAGGAGAGAAGCTCGCTTGAAAATTATAGAATTGAATTTTCTCAATGAAGAAAATGCAACCGTTCTGGAGTTATTGTCTGGAATGCTCAATCAATCATCCTCTGATGCTTCTTTGGATATCGTTTTGCTAACCTTGGCGGAACTTCACCTCAAGCAATATTACCAGCCGGCCAAATCACCTGAATCTGAATTGAGCCTGTCGCTCAGTCCTGGGGATTTACTCATGGTTGCGAGAAAGCATATCGATACGCTGTTACTAGATTATCCTGTTTCTACCTATCGCAGCCGAGGTTATTACGCGCTGGGATGGTGCCTTTGGGAGCTTGGAGAATATCCATTGAGTCTGGATGCCTTTACACAAGCTGCGGTGGGGCTTGAGAAATCAATGGAACATGCCGAGTGTCTTTTCAAACAAGCAGACGTTCAACTCAAATTAGGGCAAGCCGATTCTGCGCTCACGCTTTACAAAACATTACTCACCGAATATCAGAACTATGATGATGTTCGCGTACAACTATTTGAACAGGCGCTCTACCAGATGTTGCGTGCCGCCATTGATGCAGAAGTATTGGAGGATGCGGAATGGGCTGCTCAGCGCATCATACATTCTTATCCCAATGGCCCCCTCTCTCAGCGCAGTCGTTTGTTGCTTGGGCAACGTTTGATCCATCTGGACCAAATTTCTGAGGCCCGTGACAGGTTTTTAAAATTGATCGAGCAGTTTGGCGAATTCACCTTAAGAGCAGAAGTGGACCTCGCATTGGCGCACACTTATGAACGGGAAGGTGCCTGGGCTTCCGCATTGACCTCCTATGAACAATGGCTGGAAAAATACAAAGACAGCCCTGACCGCGCACGTGCAGAATATGCCCTGGCGTGGGTGCATGACCGACTTGATCACACTGAAAGGGCTCTCGCCTTGTTTCAGCAATTTGTAAGGGTTCATGAACAGCATGCGTTTGTGCCGCTCGCTCAGAACTGGATCGCGGATTACTACTTCAATCGGGGTTTATTCCGTGAAGCTGAGGCAGCCTATGGTAAAATTGCCGATGAATTCGAACAATCCACAGAGGAACAAAAAGAACAGTCCATTTTGATGATGGGGAAATGCCAGTTTCGCCTTCGAAACTTCACCAGAGTGATTGAGCTTTTAACTCCCTTGAGTGACAGTTTAACTGATAAAGTCAAAGCTGGGGAAGAAATTGACAGAGACTTCGGTGGGGAAGTCTTCCTCAGCTTGGGAGATGCGCATTTTGCGCATGCCCGTGAGTCTGAAGTTGGAAGCCAGGAGCAGACAGAGCGGGCTGGGGCGGCCACAAATGCATACATTGCGGTCTATGCAGTGCACCGACCCAATCGATGGGAGGCCACTGCATGGGGGAGATCTGGTGATTTGAAATACTACCTTGGAGAAGAATATCAGGAGGCAATTCAGGATTACGGTTTTGCCCTCGGGTTCGAAAATGTAAGTATCTCCATGCGCAGTCAGCTGGAATACTCTCTCGGCCAAGTGAAAGAGCGGATGGCCGAGGTGGATCCTGAGGACCAGCAGAAACAACTCAACGAGCAGGCACTGCAGCATTTCCTCAGTATTGTTTACCTGAAGAATTTGAAAAAGGGAGAAAACCCAGATGCTTTTTGGGTGCGCAAAGCAGGAATCAAGGTGATGGAAATGCTGGAACGAACTCGTAATTGGGAGCAGGCAAAGGCATTTTCGGAATATTTGATTGAACTGATGCCAGCTCAGAAGGACGAGTGGCTGAGGATGATGACTCAATGGAATAAAAGGCTGCCACTGGATATATCTTCCAATTGATGGGAGACCAATAATATGCAAGGAAAAATGAAAATAAATTCTAAATTTACAACCCAGTGCCCATGGGGGATTTTTGCGGTCTCACTCCTTTCCTGCATGATGTTTAATCTTCTGAACGCTCAGTCAATTCATGTTGAAAAGGTCTTCGGTCCGGAAACAGACACGGGGCAATACAAGCATCCTTCCTCTTTTGAGTACCTTGATAACGGAGATTTCTTTCTCGTTTATTATGGCGGTAAGGGAGAGTATGCGTGGGACACCGCTGTTTTTGGTTCGCGTAAAGTAAAAGGCTCTGACTCCTGGTCTGCTCCGGTAGCGATTGCTCAGAATCCGTTTCAATCAATGGGGAACCCTGTTTTGTGGCAGGCTCCGGATGGCCGTGTATGGCTTTTCTTTGTCGTTCGTTTTGGAGAGACCTGGTCTACATCCAGAATCATGGCCAAGATTTCCGATGACCGTTGCAAAACCTGGTCTGATGCCTTTGTTGTCTCCATGGAAGAGGGAACAATGGTCCGCAGTCGACCTATCGTGGTTGGGAATGGTAATTATCTATTACCCATTTATCATGAGACTGGCGCCGACACGGAAAAAACAGGTGTGGACACATCTTCTTTGTTCCTCTTGTTCGACCCTGCCAAGAAAAAATGGACGAGCTCCAACAAAGTTTATTCCCGGATGGGCAATCTACAACCCGCCGCCGTTTTGATTGAGGATCAACATCTCATGGCTTTCTCGCGGCGTGGCGGCGATTATGAGCCTGGAGATGATGGCTATGTGGTGCGCTCCGATTCCTACGATGGTGGCAAATCCTGGACTCAAGGTGTTGAAACGACATTCCCAAATCCAAATGCGGCGGTAGAATTGATTCGTTTGGCGAATGGTCATCTGTTGTTTGTTTACAATAACAGTATGGATGATCGAAGTCCGCTGACTTGTGCAGTTTCAACGGATGGCGGTACGAGCTTTCCTTACAAACTCGATTTGATGTCAGGCGAAGGATCTTTTGCATACCCGACTGCACTGCAGACTCCTGACGGTTTGATCCATGTGCTTTTTACGTCTGACGAACGCACTACCATCAGGCATGCGACTTTCAGTGAAGACGTGATTCTCAAGTAGTTCCCCCAAGAAGCCGGGCGCTGAATCCATTCAGAAGGAGGCAGAGTGTCGGGTAAAGAGTTTGTTTTTAAGGTGTTTTGCTCTGCTTGTTTTTGTAGCTTCGTTTACCGAATAACAAAGTTCCGATTCTAACGATGGTTGCTCCTTCTTCGATGGCAATTTCGTAATCATTACTCATGCCCATACTCATCACAGGAAAGGGGACTCCCATGGCGTCTTCACACCTGAGCCTCAGTTCGTTCAGTCCCTGGAATGTCGGGCGTGTTTTTTCTGGCTCCGGCGTCCATGGGGCCATCGTCATGAAGCCATGAATTTCCAACCGATCCAATGCATTGAGGTCCTCGAGCTGATCCAGGACTTCATCTGGCCGGAAGCCATGCTTTGAAGCTTCTCCGGAGACATTGACTTCCAGCAAAACTCGAGCGGTACGAGCCTGTTTTTCGCAGTTTTCCTGGATTGCTTCTGCCAGCCGCATGCTGTCCATGCTGTGGATCATGTGGAACAACCTCACCGCATCACGACTTTTGTTGGTTTGCAGGTGTCCTATGAAATGCCATTCAGCCGAGCGCGGACCTTGTGAGATCTTGAGTTTGGATTCCTGTATTTTGTTTTCTCCAAAATGATGGACCCCATACTCCGTAGCCTCGCGTATGCTTTCGATGTTGTGTCCCTTACTGACGGCAAGGAGTTTGACTTCCGATGGGGCGCGTCCAGCGCGATCACATGCGGCTTTTATGTTTTCCTGAATACTGTTGAGATTTGATTCGAAGCTCATACCTGCGAGCAAAATGTTGTTTGAGGTTTAAGGGGTTTTAGCTGGTGCGACACGTTGGAAATCAAGTCGTTCAAACATGGGGAGTTGCATGTTGACAGGTCCGTAAATTTCGCTGGAAGCTTTTATCTGGTTTCCGTCAATGGTATCGACTCTGAACCTTAGATTGCCACCTCCGACCAGCGTTGCATCCACTTCACCATCAAACACTGGGCGGTTCGCACTCGGTAACCCGCCTATTTCTATTTTCTCAATCTGGTCAAAAGAAATTTCAGTGATTGTTTCACCTATCTTGAATTGGATCCGGTCTTCCAAGGAACCGACCACCGAACCAACAAGCTTGTCTCCGTTTCTTCGCGTCAAGAGGTCCAATGTCGCCTGAGGGCGGTTGGCTGGAGGTGATTCGAAGCGTCCGTCCCACTCTCGTATTTTAAGGTTGCTGAACCTCAATGCTCCCTGACCTTGATGAACCAATCGAATACCCGAACCTTCACCTGCGAACCCTCCCTGGTCGATCCACCTTTTAACGAGCTTGCCATTGACGAGTAAACTGATGCTGTTGTTTGCCTTGTTCGTGCGTACATCAATGTGTGCCTTGGTTGCCTGTCTGAATACGGGTGTCTGAGTCATTCCAAGGTATTGGAGGGGTTCCTTTTTCTTTACCATCAGCACGTTAACGGCGTAACTGGTCAACTGCAGACTGTAAAAGCCCCCGAAGTCAGGTTCAGAGTCCTTGTCTGCCAGACTGACGGGCTGCAGATAATCGGTATACAACGCGACCGCAAGATTCAGCGATCCTTTCCATTCTATATCAAATTCCATGCGCATGCGGTCAGGCATTCCTATGAGCTTTGCTATGGAGGCTGCTTTCAACGCATAAAATGCGCCATTGCGGTAAGCCCATTGTCCGCCATCAAGCTTTCCGATATTCACTTCACCCACGGTCCAACCCTCCTCACCCGTCGGTCCTTCGAACAGATAACTGGCATCGGAATGACGGAATGATGCCCATTGCCATCGGTTTCTTGGAATCTGTAGTTCACCTGCGAAAGTCGTGTTCAATGTCAAGTGCTCTGGTCCCAGGGATTTCCAGTTGCCTGTGATGGTATCGCCATTGTTGAGCCTGATCGTCACGCGCTCGGGCTGTATGTTCAATCGCTTGGTACGATCTCCCAGCAGGATTTCATCGACAGCTTCTGATTTGAATTCAATGGGTTGGTCGATATCTGACCGTTGCCAGACGGTGACGCCTGGATACTGAAACGATTGTAGTGTACCAGAAATCTGATCACTGTTTTTCAGCAGTAACATATCTTTGGCCACCGGATTGTTTGGTGGCCTTGCTGGGGGCTTTGTTGCTGACTCCTGTGCATTGGGCATGACGATTACCCAGAGGAGGCCGAGGCAACTAAGGCTGGTTTTCCATGTTCCAGTAGGTGTCTGCTGCCTGATCATGCTTGCGTGATTGATGGTTGAGGTTGAATTCAATTTGTCGAATGGCGGAACTAGTGAAAGATAACTCACCAAAATGCTCGCTGTTGCCCTGAAGGTTCTTTTCATTCAGTGAAACAAGGTCAAACGACAAGCTTCCTCCCCCAGCGAAATGTGCGCGGATGCGGTCGGTAGACTTCTCTGCAGGCGGTTTCTGTTGATCTTCAGCTGTAAAGTGTATCTGCTTGATGCGTTCAAGTGGGATCCGGATGTCACGTTCCTTTCGAAGCTTGAAGTGGATTTTCTGATCGAGAATCTGCACTACATCTCCCTTGGGCTTGTCCTGGTTGATCAGGTGCAATACATCAGAACTCTCGGTGGCTTCAAAACTCAAATCGGATTCATCAGTGCCATCCCACTCCGTGACGAGCATGTCGCTGACGGCAAAAGAGGATGCGCTCAGCTGTGAAGCAAGTGAGATACCTTTGCCCTCTGCCACAAATCCACGATTATCACGAAAGGTGGAGACCAACTGATCGTTGATGTAGACAGCGAATTTAGATGTTTCCCGATGTGCTCGAATGCTGAACCTTGCTTTGGAAACGTTACTCAATTGGTCCATGCGAACCTGACCCAGTGTCAGGACGCCAGTCCCGGGTTGAACACGTTGAAAGGAAACAAACTGTGGGCTCAAAAAGAAGATGTAAGATCCCTGACGGTAATCAAATCGATTAAGGGTGTCTGTGAACATCGTGATGCTCAGTTGGAAGGGTTGATCCCATTCGAGGTCAAAGGATAGATTGCATGAATCTTTAAGTTGGAAATTTCGTCCGAGGACTCCACGGTTTTTGATACGCAATCTTCCATCGGCATAAGTCCAACCGTTCTGGCCCTGACCCAACATCCAATCGTCAATCCCATTCGGACCTTCGTAAATTACTTTGTATCCACTTTTCAAGAAAGCAATTCGCCTGAGAGCTGCCCTGCTGGTGTTCATTTCTCCTCCGAACCATGTTTTTAATGACACTTCCTCGCGGCTGAGACGTTGTAAATTCCCATAGATCAGGTCACCGTTGACGAACTCAAACCGACACTCGGGCTGGACCTCGCTTGCTATGCTGTTGCTGGCATTCAGACGAAGCCGCGATAGATTGTCCAGATTGAAGCGCATTGGGTTTGCCGCTAGTGGATGCTGCCAATCCAATCCATTCTCTGCTGAGAGCTGCTCTACATCACCATGCAAATAAGAACCGTCCAAAAATTCCATGATATGCTTGGGTGATTCATTGCCTGTGACAGTGTCCTGATTGTTTTGCCCCCTGAGAGGGGTGCAGCACAGCAATACCACTGAAAGCCAGATTATCGGCCCTGTTGGTAAACATCTGCTGGACCTGCTGCAGCGCAGGATAGCTTTTTGTGATGGGCAAACCTCAGCGTTCATAGATGGGTAGGAAACGATAGTTCAATGCTAGAGACAGAAGTGAGGTAGCTGTGCTGAAAGCACTTCCAAATTGACCATCCCAACTGCCATCCGGATTCTGAGATTGTTTCAACTCCTGAATGTTCTCGCGGTTCCAGGCATTCCATTCTTCCGGAGAGGCGTGGAAGAATGCCTGAGAGCCGTAATAAAGAAAGTAATGGTAGTAACTACTCGATTTTGAAGCTTTTTTCAGGAAGTTGAATGCGGATTGAAATTGCGCCGTTTCCTTTTTCTTCGCAAGAGCCAGCACCAGACAGCCGATGGCAGTGCGCGGGCCATTGGGCCCTGAGGAGGAGGTGTATCCAAATCCTCCATCTGTTGATTGGCATGACTGAAAATAGGCAACACCTTTCTCTATGGCCTCCTGAGGCACGGATAAACCCGCGTTTCGCGCTGCAAACAAGGCCACCATCTGGGCTCCGCTGACAGTGGTGTCCGCATCCGTGCTTTCGGGAGAATAGCGCCAGGCATTTTTTGGATTGTTCGCTTGAGAAGTAAGTATGAGTTCGATCGCCGACTCTAGAGCTGGACCGATTCGGTCATCAATCACAGCGCCATAAGCTTCTCCCAGCGCCAATGTCGCAAATCCATGATTATACATCGTACGTCCAATGTAACCCGTTTCCGAATTTTGTTCTCCGAGAATGAAATCAATGCCTCTTTCTATTGTCAGAGCATAAGGTCCGTGGTTCGGGTCATCTCCATGAGCCAAAATGCTGACCAATGCCAAGCCAACGACTCCTGGTTCCATGCCATAGGGGCGATCTCCCCAATTTCCACTTTCCGTCTGGGACGCAGTCAGATACTGAAGACCTTTTACGTAAATGCGGTCGACTTCCGTGGCTGCCAGATCAATCTGATCTGTAAATAATTGCTGGGAAAACACTCTGGAAGTGCCCGCCTTGAGAAGCATGAAGGCAATCAGGCACATTGGGATGGCAAATGATCTTAAAACAATCATGGTGTATTCCTCTGGGTGGGTTGTTCCAGTTGTTCGAGCTTCTTGTAATAGGCTTCAAAGGATTTTCTGAACTCTGTCGGTAGATCCGATGATTGGCCTCCGCCCCGCGAGACAGTTCTGGATTCCCCTGCATCTCCATCATCCTCGCCGCCCTGGTTCAACGAATCTCTCGCAGTATCACCGCCGGCCATACTACCCCCCCCTGTATTTCCTTTGCCCTCCTTGCCCATGCCCTGTTTTGCCATCATCATCTGCATCATGAATGACATCGCCTGACTTGAGCTGGAGGAACTGCTGCTGTTTTGCTGCGCTTGTTCGTTGAGAATGTTGATGGCATCGGTCAGCGTAGTAATTGATTTGGTTTCAGGTTGTACTGCTCGATCATCCGTTTGTCCTCGAGCCAATGCATCGGCGGCATTACCCATGTGACCATGAATTTCCTCGAAGATGGGATCAAGGAAGGGGATGGGGATCTCCTCTCGAACCTCCAATAGGTTTTCCTGTAGTTTTGACTGGTTGCTTGAGAGTTCGCGACCCTTTTCAATGCGGGTTTCAGGTCCTGTATCCTGTCTTTCCAGAAGACGAGTCTGCATGCGCAGGTTGAGTTCGCTTTCTCGCATACGAAGCAAAGCCATCAACTGTTTGGTCAGGTCCTGCTGATTGCTTTCGCCCCCCCCTTCACCTCCGCCGCTCCCCTCAGACTCATTCTGAGGTTCAAGCTGGCCTGCCCAATCTTCAAATTGTGCCGACCAGATGGCTACCTGATCGGCGGCCTCCATGGTAATATTTTTCAGGATAAGCTCTTGAGTGGTAAGGATACCTTCCACGGTCTGTCTGGCTTTCATGTCTTCGCTGACTTCGCCATAAGCCTCTTTTTGTGTGCGTTCGAAGAAGCGGCCGATCTCGTCTTGGAGTTCCTGCGATTGTTCTGCAGTTTCTTTTTGAGTATCTCCTAATTTGCCATGCAGAGCACGCCATCGAGGAGCCAACTCATCAGGGAAAAGGCCAATGGTATCCTCTGCGCCTTCCATTAAAGTCGTTTCAAGGTCCATTTCAGTTCTCCCTAAACCTCTGAGCCTCTGAGCCAGGGTTAGAGCCTGCAGCTGGTCAAGGTCTTCATTCACCATAGATTGCAGATTTTCAAGACTTTCCAGGATTTCCTGTTCGGTTTCCTGAGCTTCCTGCATGGCCTGTTTCTGTGTATTTTTGGAAGGTGGACTCTGCGAGGGTGGACTCTGGGATGGTGGACTTTGCGAGGTGGACTTTGCGATGCTTTGCTCAATGCTTTGGCAGCATCCTGCATTTTTTGATCGGCGAGCTGTTGCATTTCACTCAAGGTTTTCGACCATTCAGACATGACCTCATCGGTGAATGTGGGATTACGCATGGCTTCTTTGAGGGTTTCCATGCCCTTGCGAGCCATTTCGGAAAGTTGAGAAGCATTGAGCTTTTGATCGGTTGCCTGATCCTGGAGGCGCGCTGCCAGATCTTCCTCCGATAGTGTATCCATCTTTTCGAGGGTTTCATCTGTCGCTGTGGCGATCGATTGTTCCAATCGTGAAACATCTTCAAGTTGGGTGAGAAGGGCTTCCAGCTGCTGTCGGATACGCTCTGCGTGTTCAACCGCACTGACGATGTGGATGCGGTAGAGCGCTGTCTTTCCAGGCTCTCGATCAGGGAAGTAATCCGTCACATAACCCCTGAGCTCCACGACATCTCCCGGTTCGATGTCGTAGAGGTTAGGGCTGAAGTAGAACGAAACTTTGAGTTCTTTTTGCGCAGCATGGAGAGAGGAATCCTTGAAATCCACGTCCAGCACATCTCTGGATGGTTTGACTCCATTAATCGTTTCCCAATCGATGCCAAATTCTTTGACCCCGAAATCGTCGCGCACCTCTGTCTTCAGTTCTACTGCCTCGGTTTCAAGGATCGCCATTTCCCGATAAAGCTCTGGGAACTGGAATGTAGGAGCTGCGTCATCCCGTTGGCGAATATTCAGTTTCCATGGCTGTGCATTTGTGAAGCCGAATTGGTCTTTCCAATGAATATCAGCCTCGAATGCGTTCGTTGTGCTCAACCAATCGGTGGTGAAGGTGACATTGCTGATGCTTACAGGAACACGATTCGTGCTTCCCCAGTTCAATACAATTTCCTGCAGAGGGCGGTTGATGGCTCCGGCGACTTTCACTTCAGAACCTTTGAGGATATCCAGTCCACCTGACTCCACGTCAATGGAAGCATCCTTCAGATTCAAGTAGGCGGGCATCTTGATCGAGGCGTTCAGTGAAACCAGAGTCGGTCGTTGCATGGGCCTGATCTTACTTTCCGCCATGCCATCGCCCACAGTCATTTGCATGGAAGTTTCCTTGAATTGACCGGGGATTTCCAAGCGTATTCGGTTGTCCTGCACTTCACCCATTACTTGATATCCGGAATCCAGTTGCACCGTCACCGTGCCTGGCTTCCAAAAGGACAAGTAATTCACATCTGCTTCAAGGAAAAACGATTCCCCACGAATCGCAAGGTGCTCGCTGGTATTCGGTTTGATGGTGACCAGAGTGTAGCGGGGCGTATTGCCACCTGGATTGATCCACCGACTCAAGGTGTTTGAAAATGCCCCGGGGAGAATGGCAAGCAAGATGAAAGTCAAAATGGCAAGCACAGCGGATCCAGCGCCTAGCCGCGAAAGCAGGCGTGTTGAAACCGCAGCAGTAAAATCGCAGCCTCGCGCATCCAGATCCACTTGTTGAACAGCAGCCAGGTAAAGTTCTTCGGAGTAGGAGGTTTCTGCACTCTTGTCCTCAGTCAATTCAACGATGCCCAGTAAACGGTCGCCCAGGATGCGGTAACGGCGCTGCACCAATCGTGAATAATCTCGAAGGTTACGCTGGGCAATGACCCAGCGCCAGCACCACCATCCACCACTCAGGCAAATAGCCGACAAAGCGCCGAGGAGTAAGGTGCCACGGATTAAGCTTGGAGTGTCCTGCCATCGGTCCAGTGCGAAAGAGGTCAGGAAGGAAACCAATACGGCAAAGGTGCCCCAAGCCACCCCAAGAGCCAATTCAATACGCCAGAGCCTTGCCTTCAATTTGCTGAACTGACTTTTCAGTCGCTCCGGCAAATGGTGCGGCTCGATGGGGAGATTGCTGTTCACTGACTTCATAGTGTGCAAGGGGTTCTCGTTCGTCAATGCGTCTGGACGCATTTCATCATGCCATATATTTATTCAATTTAAACCAAACCAAAATATTTTCTTCCAATCCAGTAAAAGGCCAGTAATCCCAGAAGGGCAGCGCCCCAGAATGGATTGGCCCAAAGTCGAAATCGAATTTCGATGGGTTTTGGCTCAGGGAGCACTGATATCTGTTCTATCAATCCATCCAGTCCGGTTGTATCCACTTTTTTGCCCCGTGATATTCTCGTGATCTCGTCAAGCACATCCCCACGCGCGGGTTTTCCTATTTTCTCAACCACAGGTCTGAGGACCTCAAGTCGCGTTTCCAGCTGACGGTTTTCTTCTGGAGATTGAACTTCAATGATGTGCATGCCGGATTGGCGCGCTTCCATGCTCGCTCTGAATACACCCCAGCCTCCTTCTTCTGCCTGCATTTCAAAGGTTTCCCTGCCTCCACTTGGAGTGGTGATGCTTGCGACGACTTTGCCTTCTTGCAAAGGGTATCCACTTTGATCCATCACGATTGCGCTGAGGTAAACTGTCTGGCCGATTTCAGGTTTCTCCGGCGTGTAGGTAAGCCGAATGCCTTCATCCTGTGAAATATGCCTTTGATGCGCCATCCACCTCACGACCTGGCTCCAGAAGCGGTAATGATACAAGTCCTCCACACCACGACGCCACCTCCACGCGCTGTCAGTGCCCATGAAGAGGACCTTGCCGTTGCCGAACGGGCGAATGGCAAGCAGCGGGATGCGTCCCCAATTGTTGCGGATGGAATCATGCACGGCCAGGATTTCGGAGCCTGGACGGCTTTTTTCGACGGCTGTTGACCAGTAGAATCCGGGGAGTTGTTTCCAGAGTTCCGCATTGCGTTCTGCTGAAATGTCGAACCGTGTGAGCCAATGCCCCGAGCCCAGTCGTGTGAGTGCCAGTTGAGCCTCATTTTGTAGAGCAATGCCTTCTGGGCGACTGGTGTCAAATTGCACGGGGATCAATTCTTCAAGAGGCGTTTCGAGCCATGTGGTGTGGCGTCCGCGTCGGCCCGGCATGAGGACCAATCCGCCGGCCTGTTGCTCCACCAACCCGCGAATAAGTGTCACGTCCTCCGTGCTAAGTCCATTTTCACCCACGCCGACATCTCCAAGAAAAATGACATCGTAAGGCGCAATCAAATCCTTGCTGCTGGGGAAGCTGGAAAGGTAATCACGGCCGCCTCCCATGCCTGTCTGGGGGTGGAAAAGCAGGCAGCTCATGTCTACACCCGGATCTCGTTCCAGTGCGTTTCTAAGGTAGCGGTATTCCCAGCGAGGATACGAATCAATGACCAGAACCTTCAAGGTCTCCATGCGAACGTTCACCTTGAACTCAGCTGAGTTGTTGTCAGTCAACGCTTCGTCACCCTGAACAGGGATTTCCAAAGTCAGATTGCGCTCACCTACCTGCTGTGGAGACCAGACGATGGTTTCCTGAAGGTCGGTGGCGGCAGGGAGTGTGACCTCTTTTTCGGCTACTATTTCCTCTCCGTCCTTCAACAGCGCCTTGAATTTGAAATCTTTCTGCATGCGATTATGAAGATGGAATGGGAGTGAAATCTGCTCGCCCATCAAACCGTAAGCGGGGGCGCTCACGGCACTTAACTCTACATCCGGTAACGGAGATTCACGTCCCACTTGAACGGCGAATATTGGAATAGATTGATTGCGATACTGCGCGGCGGCGAGGGCAGGGGAGTCACCAAGGTTCCAATCTCCATCCGTTAAAACCAATACTGCCTTCAGGTTGGACTCTCGTTGCAAAGCCGACTCAAGTGCTTGATTGAGATCGGTGCCTTCAATGAGGTTGGTGACATCTTCGGGCTTTTCCTGCTCAGGGGGGGCATCAAAAGCATCGACCACTACTCTGGAAGTTTTTTGAATAGGAGCAAGTGCGTCCGTTCCTAGCTTGCTTGTGATCCATTCCTGTCGTGCAACGACTTGATTGGTATAGATGACGTCTCTGGTAGTCATGCTGCCTGAAGCGTCATTAAGAACAACAACAGCGGGTTCTTCCGCCCATTGAATGGTCTGAATTCTTTCAGGTCGAAGGAGAGTGATGAGCAGCATGATGATGATAATCAGCCTGAAAATCTCCAGCGCCATGATTTGTCTTGATCTGGCATTCCCTGTCCAGATCCTGTACGAGAACCAGACAGACAACATGCCCAGTAAAAAGGCAGCAATGATCAGCAAAGGCGAACTAGCGAATGTCCAATGGCTCATGATGAGACTCCTCCGCTGATGGGTTGCGCTTTTCTGCCGAACCCTTGTTGAGCGGTCGTGCTGGGTCCGGTCATCATCAGCCAGCTCTCCACCATGAGAAAGAGGATGAGCAGAAACAGGAACACTCTCCAGATTTCACCCTGCAGATTGGATTCGTTCTGTCCGGAAGATTCGAGGAACATTTGAAATGCCTGGCCCTCAAAAATACTGGCAGCGGTTTCGCTTGTCATCATTGCTGGTTCAAATTCAGAAGCCGGCGGGTTCACCGCGGCAAGTCGATTCCCCGAACGATAGATGCCAGCATGCCAGGCAATCTGGTGGGTGGAATCTTCCTCGAGAGGCTTCCATCCTGCACCCATCTCAATTTCGCTCAATTCACCACAAGTCAGAAAGAGCGTGCTTTCCAGCCTGCGGGTGCCTTCCTGTCCCAAACGTTGCAGTAAGGGAAGAAGCACTGGACCTTGATCCAGGTTGGACCAGTTTCCCAGTGGAAGCGTGGTGAGGAAGTAGATGGAACCTTGACCGGTTTTCTGATGGATCAACAAGGGTTCTCCGTCAGAATAGGCTGCAAGAACGGTGTCCGTGTGTTGAACGCGCCTTCGCCTGAGCGTATCCAGCTGATCCACAGGCAGGCTGAAACCTTCGTCCGTATCAGCCAATGGGCCCGTCTCTTTTTCCCAACGGCCGACGAAGAATGTTTCCTCGGCAGGAGTCGATTCCACATTCATCCACCGAATGCCTGCGAAAGCTTGTTCCGCTGTCTCCTGAGAAGTGGAAGGGAGGCAAATCACGACGCCCCCCTCTGCTGCAAATTGCATGAGTTGATCCGCCTGTTCTCCCTCGGGAAGAGTGCCCTGCCAGATGATCAATGTGACATCGTCGGTTTGCAATGACTGGGTAAAGGGCCTCTGGATAAGTTGCGATGGTTCCAATGAATCTCCAGCAATGGAACCCGAGCCCAGCGACAGAACATTGCCTCCATAAGTATCATTGGCCACGACAAGTGATCGATGTCTGCGTGCTTTTCCGTACACAAAATGGAGTGTGTTGTTGCGCAGGTTTCCATCGGCTGGAAGCTTGAGAGTTCCCCATCCTGCTTCTTCCTTGGTTCCTAAATCCCATTGATCCTGCCAACGTACTTGTGCGGCTTCCATCGGGATTTCTACACCGGAGGAAAGGCTGTTGAGGGTGCGGGTTGCGATGATGGCTTCCTCCGATAGCTCTGACTGGGCGACATCAGCCACCAGTTTCAGTGATCGCCCCTCTTCGGTGGTGGTGATGGCAAGGTCTGCGAGTTGAATGCCTGAATCCAGTTCTGTCTGTTCATTGAGGGCCAGTAAACGGTATCTCAGCGTTTGAGGCAGGCTATCAAATTGTTTCATCAGCGATTCCCAACGATCATCCGAGGGCTGCCAATCCGAGTTTTGTAGATCCGAAGCAATCCAGACCTCTGTGGTGCCAGCCTGATTGTCGATCAACCACTGGACGGCACGCTGCATGAGTGATGGCAAGTTGGCGGCGGTATCGGTCGATTCAACCATGGGGTGATCTTTCAGCGCTGAAATATCCGGAATGTTCTGGGGTGTGCCGGATGCGCTGTCGATCAATACAAAATGGGAATGGCCGGCATAAGCTCCGGCTGCTTCTGTCAGCAGGTCCAAAGCTTGTTCACGCCGTGAAAGAGAGGTTCCTGCCAGCCGTGTTTCCATGCTCGAGGAGCGATCCAACAGGATGAGAACGGTGTCAGGTGCGGAAGCAAATGCCCAGCCCATCCATCCGCCTGAGAGCGGGCGTGCAAGGAAAAGCATCAGCATGAGAACCGCCAGTGTCCTGAAAAGAAGGATGAGGAATTGTTTCAGCTTGGCTCTGTTGACCGAACTGCGGGAGGCGGCTACCAGAAACCTCATCGCACCCCATGGGATCGTCCTGTGCCTGAGCCGGTTGAGCAGGTGAATTGCCACCGGCAACAAAATCAGCGGTAATCCAAAAAGAATGATGGGCTGCAGGAATGTCATGCTTTCAGGATAGACTGTTCTCTATGTTGACAAGCTGTGTCCATTTATCGAAAGGCCATTGCCTTGGCGCGATCAATCAGGAAATCCGCCAATACTTTGTCAAAGGGTTGTGTGGTCATGACTTCGCGATAATCACTATTGCATTCGTGGCAGCCTTTTTGAAGAGTCGACTGGAATTGCCTGAACTGATCGAGATAAGCATCACGCACCATTGCCGGCTCGGTGACCATGCTGAAGCTACTCTCCAGATCTGCGAAACGAATGGGGCGGTCAAAATCAAAATCTATCTCCTGGCGATCGAGCATGTGGAAGAGGGCGACATCATGTTTCTGAAATCTCAAGTGCTGAAGTCCACTCATCAAGGGTTCGATATCTGTAAAACAATCAGAGAAAATGATCACCAATGCTCTTCTTTTGGCTTTTTCTGCAAGTTCGTGAAGTGTCTCAGGCAATCCGGTCTCACCTTTGCCTTTGACCTCCTTGAGTAAATTCATCATCAGCTGGAGATGTGAAGGCGTGCGTTTGGGGGGTAGCTCAGTGATGATCTTTGGGCCCACGGTGACCAAGCCTGCTGCATCACCCTGCCTTATGATCTGGTAAGCCAGGTGGGCAATCATTTTGATCGCATAATCGAGCTTGCTGGTCTCCCCGCTTTTGAAGTTCATTGAACCACTGCAATCCAGCACAAAATAGCATCGAAGGTTGGTTTCGGCTTCAAATTCCTTCAGGTAGTAGCGATCCGTTCGTCCCAGCACACGCCAGTCAAGCCGTCGGAGATCGTCGCCCGGGACATACTGGCGGTATTCTGCAAACTCGACGCTCGAACCTCGATGCGGGCTGCGGTGCATGCCAGAAACAGAACCTTCCATGGCAAATCGAGCGACCAGAGGTTGTGCTGCAAGTTGAGCCACCACCTTGGGGTCGATCAACTCAATGTCTTTTTCTGTGTTTTCTGCCATGAATACTTTTCTGTTTCGAATCCTCGTTACCGATTGTTATTCAACCGGTGCCACCTTTTTTTCATGGATCAGGCTTTTTCACGCTGAGCTTTGACCAGCTGCTCAATCACACTGCGGCTGGTTACTCCTTCGGCTTGTGCCTGAAAATTCGTCAGGATACGGTGAGCCAGTACGGGTTGGGCTACCGCTTCAAGATCTTCCAGTCTAGCCATATAGCTGCCCTGCAGCACAGCGCGGGCTTTGGCTCCACGGATCAGATACTGGATTGCGCGGGGGCCTGCTCCCCAAGTGACCCATTGCTTCACGAAGCTGGGGGCTTCCTCGGAATTTGGCCGTGTCTGACGTACGATATCCACTGCTGTTTCGTAGATATGATCCGGCACCGGCACGCGTTGCACGATTTCCTGGAATTTAAGAACTTCTTCGCCGCTGATCAGTTTGTTCAGAGTAGGAGCTGCTTTACCCGTGGTCTCCCGTGCAATTCTGTTTTCCTCCACCGCCGAGGGATAGTCCACATTGATGAAAAACATGAATCGATCCAGTTGCGCTTCGGGCAGAGGGTATGTTCCTTCCTGTTCGATGGGGTTTTGAGTTGCCAGAACGAAAAAAGGTGAAGGAAGGACAAAATTGCGTCCCGCCGCCGTGACTCGATGCTCCTGCATCGCCTCAAGCAAGGCGGATTGGGTTTTGGGGGGAGTGCGGTTAATTTCGTCCGCGAGGATGATGTTTGCGAAGATTGGGCCCTTGGAAAATACGAACGCCCGCTTCCCTGGTTGATCGGTTTCCTGAAGAATATCGGTCCCGGTGATATCGCTCGGCATCAAGTCAGGGGTGAACTGGATCCTGCTGAAATCCAGTGCCATGACTTGAGATAACGCATTGATAATAGTTGTTTTAGCCAGTCCTGGCACTCCCATCAATAATCCATGCCCTCTGGCGAGGATGCAGATGAGAAGTCGTTCAACGACGTCCTGTTGGCCGATAATCACCTTGCCGAGTTCATCGCGCATCTGTTGGTACAGATCCCGCAAATGGTTGATGGCATCCAGATCGCCCTGGCTGGGCTTGGCTACTTGATCAGGATTTGACTGCTGTTTTTTTGGATCTGTGCTCATGAAATATGCCATGTAATGAAGATGAGGTTGGGGCTCAGGTCAATCCCGTAATTTTGGCGGTTGACGATATGATGATTTGTCCTGTTTGATTTCACAGCAATGACGCAGAAGATTCAACGTGCTCTTATATCCGTATCTGACAAATCAGGTCTCGTGCCTTTCGCCAAAAAACTCTCCGAATCCGGGGTGGCATTAATCTCTACTGGTGGCACCGCCAGGGCGATTCGGGATGCCGGTCTGGAGGTAAGCGACTTGAGCGATTACACTGGTTTTCCAGAGATGCTCGACGGTCGAGTGAAGACGCTTCACCCCAAGGTGCATGGAGGCCTTTTATATCTGCGTGAAAACGCAGCCCACTGCAAAACGGTTCAGGAGCATGGTATCGAGGCCATTGATCTCGTAGTGGTCAACCTTTATCCATTCGAAGCCACGATTGCCAAGCCTGACGTCAGCCTTGAGGAGGCCATTGAAAATATCGATATTGGCGGTCCTTCCATGTTGCGCAGTGCCGCCAAGAATCATCAAAGCGTCACCGTTATTGTTGATCCGGCAGATTACGGGCAGGTTGGTGATCAAATCAGCGAGGAAGGTGGCACCACACTTGAGCTGAGACGCGCGCTGGCTGCAAAGGTGTATGCTCGGACTGCCGCCTATGATGCGACGATTGCCAATCACCTTTCGCTCGAATTTGATAAATTAGCCTCTGAAGTTGGAAAAGCCAGTCCAGCCCCGAGAACCATCCATGTTCAGGCAGCGAAAGTCCAGGATCTGCGTTATGGAGAGAACCCTCATCAAGCAGCGGCACTCTATGGCCGGTTTAACGAGTATTTTCAGCAGCTGCATGGCAAGGCTTTGTCTTACAACAATATTCTGGATCTCACCTCAGCTCAGAGCCTGATCAGTGAGTTTGAGGGGCTATTGCCCACTCTGGCCATACTGAAGCACACAAATCCCTGTGGTGTGGGGCAGAGCGAGCAGCTGGCCGATGCATGGGAAAAGGCCTTTGCAACGGATCGACAGGCCCCTTTCGGGGGTATTATTGCATCCAATGTGGCAATAGATGCCCCTTGTGCAGAGGCGATCGCGAGTATTTTCAGTGAGGTCATCGTGGCTCCCGATTTTCAGCCTGATGCGTTGGCAATTCTACAGAAAAAGAAAAACCTGCGGCTGATCAAGGCACGTCAAACTCAGATCGGTTCAGGGTGGCAGGTCCGGGCCGTGGGAGCCGATTCATATCTTGCTCAGGCTTTTGATCAGAAAATGGTAAGCGAGGGGGATTTGAAAGTAGTCACTCAGCGTAGTCCAAGTGATGATGAACTCAAAGCCATGTTGTTTGGCTGGCGGGTGGTCAAGCATCTCAAATCCAATGCTATTGTCTACACTGGCAAGGATCGTACCCTTGGAGTGGGGGCAGGTCAGATGAGCCGCGTGGATTCCAGCCGCATCGCCGTTTGGAAGGCTGGTGAAGCGGATCTTTCCCTGAAAGGGAGTGTCGTCTGCAGTGACGCATTCTTCCCGTTTGCGGATGGACTCATCGCCGCAGCCGAGGCAGGTGCCACTGCCGCCATCCAACCCGGTGGCTCCATGCGTGATGAGGAAGTCATTGCTGCAGCCAACGAGCGAGGTGTTGCCATGGTCTTTACTGGAAACAGACATTTTCGTCACTGATCTCAGTTGGAAAGGCTTCTCAAGGTAGTTCATTTCGTTTGCATTTCGGGTAATCATCAAGATCCTGTTGGCGCCAGCGTGTTCTTTGCTATATAATGAGCTCGTGAGTCGCAAACCTGATATGGATGATACCCCCAATCGTCGTGATTTTCTTTCACGATGCGGCATGGGTTTCGGTGCCGTGGGACTACAATCCTTGATGGGTTCCTCAGGTTTCCTTTCTGCCAAATCCAAAATATCAGCAGATGTCAGCATCCCGCTTGCACCCAAAAACCCGCAGTTTCCCAGCAAAGTCAAGCGAGTGATTCATCTGTTCATGAATGGCGGGCCTTCGCATGTTGATACATTTGATCCCAAGCCGATGCTCGACAAATACGCGGGCAAAATGCTGCCGACAGGCAATCTCAAGACGGAACGGCAAACCGGCGCCGCCTTTGCCTCACCATGGAAGTTCAGGAAATACGGCCAGAGTGGCATTGAAGTCAGTGAACTGTTTCCTCATGTTGCGGAATGCATCGATGATATTGCTGTAATCCGGTCCATGAAAGCCGATGTCCCCAACCATGAGCCCTCGCTCATGCTGATGAACTGTGGTGATGCGCGATTGGTTCGACCCAGTGTAGGATCCTGGGTGACGTATGGTCTTGGGAGTGAAAATCAAAATTTGCCCGGATTCATGGTCATGTGTCCCGGCGGTTACCCCATTCAGGAATCACAGAACTGGCAATCAGGATTTTTGCCGGGTGTGTTTCAGGGGACATACATCGATACCAAGAATCGTCATGTTGAAAAGCTGATCGAACACATCAAGAATCATGATATCCCGCTTTCGGCTCAGCGGCGTCAGCTGGACCTTCTCAAGCAGATCAATCTTCAACACGCACAGAAACGTTTCAATGATCCGCAGCTCGAAGCACGGATTCAATCTTTCGAACTTGCCTACCGAATGCAGTTGGATGCTACCGATGCTTTCGATATCCAGAAAGAACCCGAATACATACGGGAGATGTACGGAGACGGTGTTCAGGGTCGTCAGATGCTGATTGCGCGGCGTCTCGCCGAGCGTGGGGTGCGTTTCATTCAGATCTGGCACGGTCAAGGGCAACCCTGGGACAATCACGATGACATTGAAAAAAATCATGGCCGTCTCGCCATGCAAAGCGATCAGCCCATTGCCGCTTTACTCAAAGATCTCAAACAACGTGGCATGCTCGAAGACACGCTCGTGATCTGGGGGGGGGAGTTTGGCCGCACGCCTACCGTAGAGTTGCCGAAGCCCGGTGCCAATGCAGGCAAGATTAACGGTCGTGATCACAATAATCACGGTTTTACAATGTGGATGGCTGGGGGCGGGGTGCGTGGCGGTTACGTTCATGGTGCCACCGATGAATTCGGTTTCAAAGCGGTCAAGGACACGGTTCACGTGCATGACCTGCATGCAACCATGCTTGCGCTTCTTGGCTTTGATCACGAGAAATTCACGTTCCGTTATGCTGGGCGTGATTTCAGGCTCACGGATGTAGCCGGAAATGTGGTCCGGGAACTGATTGTCTGAGGCATAAAAAAAGAGGCATCCGAGATGGATTCCTCCTTGATTTTGATTCCTTGTTTGTTCCTGCCTTGTTGTATGTCAGTCTTTTTTCCTGGCTTTCCTTGACTCACTCGACATGTATCGGTTGACTGCGTTCAAATACGCCTTGGCACTGGCCACAATCACATCGGTGCCCGCACCTCTGCCTGTTAATAATTCACCGTCTCCGAAGTCAACTTTGACCATCACTTCCCCCAACGCATCCTTACCCTGAGAAACAGCACGAATATTGTAGTCTTTCAAGGTGCCGTGCGTTTTCGTCAAACGATCCACCGCTTTCAGAGCCGCATCGACTGGCCCATCTCCGATGCCGGCATCTTCCAGGATTTCGGGTTTCGCAGATTTTTTCTTTCCAGTTTTGATCAATCGAACCGTTGCTGTGGGGATGGCCTGTGTACCTGTCGTAACGCAGACATAGTCGAGAGACCACGTCTCGGGTACTTCAGTAATGTGGCCTTCGACCAGAGTTGCCAGATCATCATCGTAAACAAACTTCTTCTTGTCGCCGATTTCCTTGAATCGTGCAAAGATTGTCAGCACCTCCTGATCGGTCATCTTGAAGCCCAGATGTTTCAACCTCGCATTGACCGCTGCACGACCACTGTGTTTGGTGAGGGGTAATTCGGTTTTACCCCAGCCGACCATTTCTGGATCGACGATCTCATAGGTCTCGCGTTTTTTCAGGATACCGTCCTGATGGATACCGCTTGAATGAGCGAACGCATTTTCCCCTACGATGGCCTTGCTGCGCTGAACGACCAGGCCGCTCATGCGGGAAACGAGACGTGAGGTCTTCACGATCTCCTTGGTGTTGACAGCGCATTTGAATCCTTTGTAAACATCCGCTCTGGTTTTCAATGCCATTACCAGTTCCTCCAGTGAGGCATTGCCGGCTCGTTCACCAATGCCATTGACCGTGCACTCAACCTGTCGTGCACCCGCCCTGACGGCAGCCAGCGAATTGGCCACAGCCAGCCCCAGGTCATTGTGGCAATGGACACTGATGATCGCCTTGCCTGATTTGAACTCGGGTACCTCGTTGTAAAGGTGCCTAATCAGTTCGCCGAATTCATCGGGCACTGCCCAGCCGACGGTGTCGGGGATGTTGACGGTTGTGGCGCCTGCTGCAACGACTTCCCTGCAGACTTTTACCAGGAAATCAGGCTCTGTGCGGGATCCGTCTTCAGGTGAAAACTCGACGTCATCGACAAACTGCTTTGCTCGCTGAACGCCTTTGACTGCCAGGCGAATGATTTCGTCCTCAGCCTTGCCGAGTTTGAAGTCGCGATGAATCTTGGATGTCGCCAGAAACACATGAATACGCCCTCGTTTGCCCGCCGGCTTGACGGCCTCACCAGCGGCGTCAATGTCCTTGTTCACGCATCGGGCGAGCCCAGTGATGATAGGGCCTTTGATCTCCTTGGCGATTTTTTGAACCGCCGTGAAATCGCCGTCACTGATCACTGGGAATCCGGCCTCGATCACATCCACCTTGAGCCGTGCCAGCTGACGTGCCACTTCGAGTTTCTCACGTAAATTCATGGAAGCTCCGGGGCACTGTTCGCCATCACGTAGGGTGGTATCAAAGATGAGGATGCGATTATTCTTCATGTCGTTTTTTTATTTGCTTTGCTTACTTTTAACCTTAGAAATTGCCGCAGGAAAACAAAAACCCCGCTGCCTTGATGAGGCAGCAGGGTTACGGAAAATTCTATTTTCACAAATCAGACCCCAACTGCCTTGCTGCCAAGGAGCAGCAGTCCGCTAAGTAGGGGGTTCAATGTCCAATTCATGGTTGGGTTTTCTACAAGCCCTGAGGTCTAAATGTCAATAATATTATTCTGAAAATTGGCTGTATCATGCTTGATGGCTTGTTATCTTCTATCTTCTTTCGATGAATCTGAGTGTCTTGAAGTCATTTTTCTGCTTTTGCCTGATCCTTGCCGGACCGTTATTGATTGCCTCCGGTCCTGATGAGGTAGTGCAGATCAATGATCCCGGACTCGAAAAGGCAATCCGCCATGCTTTGGATAAAACGGACGGAAGCCTCACATCCCTTGATCTTGCCTCCCTCAGGGTGCTGGATGCGTCAGGAAGAAATCTAGCCACAACTCAGGGGCTGGAACAGGCGGTGAACCTGACCAGTCTGGACCTGCGCTTCAATCAGTTGACCCACCTGCATTTGCCGCAAGGCACCCTGGCTTTGACGAATCTCAACCTCGGAAGTAATTTGCTGAAAGACATCAGCTTCATTCATCGTATGCCAGACTTGCAGCATCTCGGTTTGCGGGACAATCGGATTGATCATATTGATCTGACCTCTGAACTCTCGAATGTGCGTGTGTTGAACCTTTCGGGGAATCGTCTTTCAGACGTGCAGCTTCCTGAATCCATGCATCAACTGATGGAACTCAATCTACAGAACAATCAAATTCAAACCTTTGTTCTGCCTCCAGGTTTCACGAATTTAAGCGTGCTCAATCTTCGGAATAATCAATTGACCAAAGGGCATTTTCCGGAAGGATTAACCTCGTTGAAGAAGTTGGAACTTTCGGGGAATTACCTGAGTGAGCTCTTTTTGCCCGATGACATGCGGGCTCTGGAACAACATTTTCTTTCGTTGGACAACGCGACCAATGCCGAATTCGTCTTGATCAATGCACCTGAGAATCTTGAATGGCTTTCTTTTTACGGGAACGGGTTGAGGCAGCTCGCTTTGCCATCCAGCATGCCGCGCTTGAAAGTCCTGAGTCTGCGATCGAATCGATTGATTGATCTCGATTTCCTACAGAGCTTGCCTCAACTGGAGAGCCTGAATCTCTCCGACAATGATTTTTACACCTTGGTTTTTCCTGCTGGTCAGGATCGCTTGCGCCACCTGACTCTCTCGGGTAACTGGCTTCACGATCTGCGCCTGCCTGACGGCATGACCCGGCTGACTCATCTCAACTTGTCCAACAATCGAATGACGCGGCTCAAAATGCCTAACGGACCTCAGGAGATGATCCTGTTGAACCTCAGTGATAACCCCATTAAAACCCTGCTGATGCCTGAAGGAACTTCATTGAAACAAATGCAGCTTAAAGGGGTAAATAAAAAGAAAATAAGATATTATACTACCGTTTTTTGAATCTTGCATCCTGAGTTAGTCAAGCCTCGCGTGTCAAAGGCACACGATTCAAAATCCCTCAACCCCCCGCAAAGAATACCTTGCAATATCCGGTCCCAGTTCTCTACATTTGAACTCTGCTTCAAGCACGCTTAGCTCAGCGGTAGAGCACTGCCTTCACACGGCAGTTGTCGCAGGTTCGAACCCTGCAGCGTGCACCATTCCTCAAAANTTTACACATTCTTTAAATGGCTCTNCAATAGTAATTTAGNACGATTTAGCGCTTAATACCTCTTAAGTGCATAACGTAAACTCATAACACATTCATCTTTGTCAGTTGTGTATGACGTTGTCTTCCGTTGTCTTTTTGTAGTAGTATTTTCCTCAGTCAAAGCTCGTAAAGTGAAACGTGATTTCAGCTAGTTTCTTTCCGCGTGTTTCATGATGCCNAGACCATCTAGCTGAAGCGAGCAGAAGAGTGGGCGATGCAATTGATCATGATTTAAGAGTCATGAAACCTTCGGAATTAGCGAGTAATATGCGCACACTGTCGTGGAGACTATTTGTCGAGCATGCGGCTATGACGAGTATTACTTGATGAAGGAAATCACCGATTGCCGGGCTGTTTCAATTACATCTTTCGCTGTTTCGGCATTCTGGAAGTGCACTACATACTGTGATTTACCATCGACCTTGGAATGAAGGCTGATAGATTCTCTCTCACTCATCAAATCGCGCCAAACTCCACGCACCGCGTCCCAGTAGTCTCCAGAATTTTGCCAATATTCATTAGCCGCTGAAGCCAAGTCCGGTTTTGTGATGCGTTCGTAGCGGTTAATTCCAAATTCTTGTGAGAGATATGTCGGCGCGACATCTAATTTCGAATTGTCGACGCGCTTCCAGTTATTTTGTTCATGAACCCAGCCGGATGGGGTGAGAATTATCTGATGCTCGCCTTCAAGCAGCTGGTANTCGGACCTTTGAGAATATTCGCGGCGTGGCAATGGGCGAGAATCCATATTACTAACCCAGCGACTAAGGTTCCCACGATGTTCCCAAGACCCTACCACTTCATAACGAGGCGAATCATCTACCTGAAAAACGGCCTGAGACCAAGTGTCTTGNGCCTCGTCATCTGTCAGCGATTCACGATCCCACGTGAGATCACCATTGAATCTATAGACGACCTTATCCTCGTAGCTCCAATCCTGCCGCCAATGTTTCATCACCATCGGTTCCGAAATACCATTCTCATTCTCAAAGAACATCACTAAGGTATGCTGCAGACTGATAAATTCTCCAGAATCTTCCAATACGTGGACATGTTCAGTACCCCAAGAATTATAGCCATTTCTAGGTTCAAATGCTTCGGTCAAACCAACAGTTTCCATAAAATGAAAGTCCACTTTGAAATCTCCCGCTAAAGCTAAGATAGCTAAGCGATCTTTTTCAAATTTGGAGTGACCTTGACCAGCTATTACAGGGATTGGTTGGGAGAGTTGAATTTTAGCGCCTCGCGTGGTGCCGCCTTTCGGTTTCGCCAAGTCATGGGGCATCATCCCCCACCCGAATACNTATTGTTTGGCAGAGTCGTCGATTGATGATGGTCCTTCGCCCGCGTACGGATTGCTTTTCTGATTTGAGGAGGATTCCTTGGTTCCCGTAGTTTGGCAGCCGACAATAAGTAATAAGCAGATCATACTGGAAAAGGATCGAAATAAGTAATTCATGTTCTTGAGTGGAAGAAGTTTAAATGTTCGATACCCACCGCTGGGTATCAAGTTCTGACTTTAATAATTTACAATAATAACCTGCTTGGCCAAATTAAGACTATCGTTTGGTTGCTGCGTTGATATGACGCAATGCTCTATCAGTAATAGCCGATCTGCTCGAGTTTACGAGAACTGATCCTCTTGAAAAGTTAGTCTGGGTCAACCGAATTGTTGAATTTGTCGACATATTTCCAACCCTGGTTGATTTGAGAAATCTTGATCATGATCAAAAACTATCGGGTCGCAGCCTAGTGGCAGTATTGAAAAATCCATTGCAGCAATGGAATGGAAATGCGGTGACACAAATATTACGCCCTGCTGATCATCGACTTGATCAGCCAGTGATGGGCATTAGCGTTCGAACTCATTGATGGCGCTAGACCGAATGGGGAGAAAGAAGACAACACGGTGTCGAACTCTATGACCACTATTCCGATCCAGGTGAATTTACCAATCTTGCAGGATAACCTGATGAAAAACTCAATGTGGCTATCCGTGAACTACAAAAAATGTTGCATAGAAAAGTTAGTGCGGTAAATCCAGAAAGTCCTTTCAATCCCAAACGACTTTGATGCATTTTTATTCACTCCCTTGAAACCTCCCCAGCTTCAGGTTTTATCTGAAGAGCTGGTCGCATTTCTTTCTGTTTGATCATTTTTATCAAGAGAAAACAAAGAGCAATTATAGTTCAATCACCGCAGACTCCTTACGGAGTGTCTCCATATGCATCCCTCTCGAATTTTTTTTTTTTGCTACTGATTCTCAAAGCAATCCCCTCATTTTTCATGTTTCGAAAACGTTTCATTGTTACAGGTGAGAGGCAATGTTGTTTCAATCATGACCTTCGGGTTTCGTAGGCGTAAAACTCCTAGTTCTGAGTCCATTTGATGTTGCCGATTCAAGTTGTTGTTTCGTTTGATGTGCCCCGTCTTATTCCGTTTGAGATGGATACAGACGTTTGTCTTATCAATTAAAACTGCAACTGACATGTTCATGAATATTTGCGAGAAATGGAAAACATTCGGCGCTGCCTTAGCAGCGCTGTTTATCGCCTCTTCTGGAGGAATACACGCTCAGGAAACTTCGAAATACCCAACACCTGAACCAGGCATACTCTATAATCGTGATGGTGTAGATGTCTTCGACAGTGGGTATGGATCAGGAATGGCACAGCATCCAACAGAATCTGATTTGTTTTATTTAATGACAGATCGTGGTCCAAATTTCAATGGCGCTGAATCGGGTATCAAAGTATTTCCCGTCCCTGCTTTTGCTCCACGCATTGGACTTTATCGTTTAGTAGGAGAGGAACTGGTTCAGGAATCGATCATTACCATCAAGGACTCTGCTGGTAATGATATCAGTGGTCTCCCGAACCCTGAAGGCGCTGGTAGTACAGGAGAGACAGCTCAAGACCTTGGCGGTCATGTTTTGGAACCAGATTTGGAAGGTTTAGACCCTGAAGGACTTGTGGCCATGGAAGATGGAACGTTTTGGATCAGTGATGAATATGGCCCTCACATCCTGCATATTAATGCGGATGGGAGTACCATTGAGCGGATCAATCCATTTGGAACCGGTGAGGGGGGGCGCACATTGCCAAAGGTCTTTGGCAACCGACGTGCCAATCGCGGAATGGAAGGTCTGACGATCACTCCTGATGGAACCAAATTGGTGGGAATCATGCAGTCTGCCATGTATAACCCATTTGAATCCCGCGCCTGGATCCGTGGGAATTCAAGAGCGACCCGTATTCTCGTCTACGACATTGCTTCTGGCGATAGCCAACAATTTATTTACTTTCAGGATCGGTCTAATTTGTCCAACAGNGAAATTCGTGCTCTTTCCAATAACGAGTTTGTAGTGCTTGAACGAGATGGAGCTTTTCCTGATTTTGAAGAAGGCAGCAGGGTGATTAAGCGTTTCTATCAAATCGATATTTCTGATGCAACAGACATTTCAGATCCTGCAGATGGTGAGCTGGGACGGTTTTTTGATGTCAATGGAGAGATGAAAACATTGGAACAGATGACCACTCTTGAAATTCTAGACGCCGGTGTGGTGCCAGTTTCTAAAGAACTTTATGTTGATCTATTAGCCGAACTTCCTGAGGCCTATTACCACGATAAACCGGAAGGTTTCGTTATCGTAGGGGACCAGGATATCTTAATCATTAATGACGACGATTTTGGGATCGATGGTGATGGCGCAGGCAGCATTATTCAAAAAGTGCTTCCTGATGGTGAAGTTGATGGCAATATTCTTTATCGCGTAAAAAACACTCAAGAAGCACCGACTGGATTTGCACTCCAAATCCTTCATAGTTCAGATAACGAATCCTCATTCCAAGATCCTGATACATTGGAGCCAAAAATACTCCACTACGGATCGGTTGTGAACGGGCTAAAAGAATTGGCAGAACGTGAAAATGCAGGTTCGATTTATGTAACTGCAGGTGATCACACTTTGCCTGGTCCGTTTTATGAAGCAGCAGGCGATGTTCCTTCACTGGGTGCACGTGGTTTGGGTGATATAGCATTCTTTAATGCCATGGGATTAACCGCCAATGGGATTGGGAATCATGAATTTGATGGAGGAATCAATGACTTTGCCGTGATGTTGAATGCGGCCCAATATCCCTTCATTTCTGTCAACTTGGACTTTTCCAATGTTCAACTTGCGGATGGAACTCCTGCCATTCAACTGGGAGTCGATGGTGGAAGTGTTCAAGAGAACGCTGGCAAAGTGGTGCGAAGCGCATATGTCGAAGTCAATGGAGAGAAAATTGGTTTAATCGGCCGTTCGCCTGCTGATTTCTTCAACGTCATCGCAGATCCTGCCAGCACTCTTCCAGGGGTGGATTTCTTTGGTGGTCGAAATCCCGAAGACAATCAACCGTTGGTATCCGCGCTAGGCATGGTATTGGAACAGGTAGATATCTTAAAAGCACAGGGCATCAATAAAATTGTTCTTCTGGATCATGCTCAGGATTTCACAAGCGATCCTCTTTCCGCAAATTCCCTGCGAGATATTGACGTGATCGTCGCTGCTGGCTCTACAGGGTTTATGGCGAATCCTCAAGTTATGGGGCCTTTCAATCTATTGCGCTCAGGGGATAAAGCACAAGCTGATTACCCGACAATGCGTGAAGATAGCGATGGTAACCCGGTCTTCGTGGTTAATAGTGATCAACTTTATGCCTACGTTGGCAATTTGATTGTTCAGTTTGATGATGCAGGGATCGTAACTTCTGTCGATGATCGAAGTGGTCCCATTGCTACAACCGCAGATGCTGTCGNCGCATTGAGTGAATACCTCATGGTTCCTACCTTACAACCTGGAGCTGAAGTGCAAGCTACATGGGATGCACTATTGGAAACGGACTTCATTCAAGATTTGAATACCGTTGTTGGAGTAACCAGTCACCCATTGCAAGGGGCTCGTGCCTTTGTAAGAAGCCGTGAAACTAATCTAGCTCGTATAGCTGCCGATTCTACTTTGTGGTTCGCTAACAAGTGGGCCCGTGAAACTGGCCAGGGATTATTTGTGGATATTGCCTTAAAAAACGGTGGAGGTATTCGCAGCTCAATCAATGGGCCTAACGTGACTCGATTCCTGGTCGCTCAAACTTTGGCATTTGATAATCAATTGGCTATTGTTGAACTTGCGGGACATGAATTGCTTGCTGCGATGGAAAACGCCATTAGTCGCTATCCAAGTCTCGATGGTCGTTTCCCACAGGTGGCCGGCATCGAATTAGAATTTGACCCCAATCGTCCAGGCATCTCTGATCAGACCAGCCTTCGGCACCCTTCGCGTATAGGTAATTTAACGGTCATTCGTGCCAGTGGTGAACGTGTTGCTTTGGTTAAGGATTTTCGCGTTGTTGGAAATTTAGAACAGACGTTTTTTCTGGCGACCAACAACTTCCTTTTGACAGGTGGGGATGGTTACACTGCCTTCAAAGCGATCAATGATGATCCTGCTCGCAACGTGTTGATTCCAGAGACAGGTGAACAGCAGATTTTAGAAGACTACATCGTTCAGGTATTTGATGGAAACGTCAACGTGCCCACCAAGCTCGATCATCCACGTGTTCAAGTTTATAATTATCTGAAAGCTGAAGGTAAATACTCTACAGGATACTTCGACGAAAGCGCCGCTGAAATCGTTACTTTCGATCCGATTCTCCGACGTATTTTTGTTTCCAATGCATTTGATAATTCTATTGAAGTATTGGACGCCTCCGATCCTGAAAACCCTGAATTCCTGTTTAGTGTGCAAGCCAGCGATGGCGTCGTGAACTCAGTGTCGGTTCATAACGGTATTGTTGCCTTAGCAGTAGAAAACAACGTTTCAACCGAAAAAGGTTTTGTTTTATTCGTCGACGGAATTGCTGGAACGGTTCTCAACAAACTCGAAGTAGGAGTATTGCCTGATATGTTAACCTTCACGCCTGACGGTACTAAATTGCTGGTGGCAAATGAAGGTGAACCAAATGATGACTACACCATTGATCCTCGAGGTAGCGTTTCCATACTCGACCTTGGAGAAGGAACGTTCATGGATGTCGTTACAGCGACACAATCAGATGTAACCCATATCACGTTTGAAGCCTTCGATCCGTTGACAGATATTTTCCGTTCCATTGGTATCCGCATTTTCGGTCGTATTAATGATCCACTTACGGGAGAGTTTTTGCGTGAATCCAAAGCATCTGAAGATTTGGAACCTGAATACATTGCGGTATCTCCTGACGGGAAAAAGGCTTTTGCCACTATGCAGGAAAACAATGCTATTGCGGTGATTGATCTGGAAACAAATACGCTGGTGGATCTAGCTCCGCTTGGGTTCAAGGATCATAGCATCGAAGGAAATGGTTTTGATGCCAGTGATAAGGATGGCGGTATCAATATCAAACCCTGGCCTGTCATGGGGATGTATATGCCTGATGCNATCGCTTCATTCGAAACGTTGGGAGAGACATACGTTGTTTCCGCCAATGAGGGAGACAGCCGTGATTACGACGGGTTCAGCGAAGAAGTTCGCGTTGACGACCTTGTCCTGGANCCNGAAGCCTATCCAGATGCAGAAACACTTCAAGCAAAGAAAAACCTGGGTAGATTGAAAACCACTACTACCATGGGGGACTACGATGATGATGGTGATGTGGATCAAATCTTCTCATACGGAGCCCGCTCATTCTCAATTTGGGATGATGAAGGCAATCTGGTTTGGGATTCCGGTGATGCATTCGAACGTCACTTGGCCGAGGTGCTTCCAGATAACTTTAACTCCACCAATGACGAAAATGATTCTTTCGACAAACGTTCTGATGACAAAGGCGCAGAGCCTGAGGCCATCACGATAGGGGAAGTTGATGGACGTATTCTTGCCTTTATTGGGTTGGAACGTGTTGGTGGCATCTTCATCTATGATGTGACCTATCCATACGCTCCAAAATATGTCAGTTATTTGAATAATCGTGATTTCACGGTGATCTACGAATCTGGAACTCCAAATGATGGAGAGCTACAGGCTATTGGTGATCTTGGTCCTGAAGGAATCGTCTTTGTTCCCGGAGACAAGAGTCCGAGTGGAGAACCGAGCCTGATGGTAGCGAATGAAGTCAGTGGAAATACGACAATTTTCACTGTTCGTATTCCTCCAATGACGGACTATAAACTCCAGGTTCTGCATAGCTCCGATAATGAGTCAGCATTCCAGAATCCCAATACACTGGAACCTACTATCCTAAATTATGGAACTGTCCTGCATGGTCTCAAGGCCGTAGCTGCGAAGGAAGGTATTCCTTCCATTTATCTGACAGCAGGTGATCACACCTTGCCTGGTCCTTTCTATGAAGCTTCTAAAGAAGTGCCTGAACTGGGTGCTCGAGGTTTGGCTGACATTGCCCTTTTCAATGCGATGGGGCTGACTGCAAATGGCATAGGTAATCACGAGTTCGATGGGGGCATCAACGACTTTGCTCGCATGCTTTCAACAGCCAACTATCCATTCATCGCTGTCAATCTGGATTTCTCTCAGGTTGAAGTCGATTCCGGGACTCCTGCCATTCGAAGAGGTGTGGATGGTGGTAGTGTTCAAGAGAATGCTGGCAAGGTTGTACGTAGTGCTTATGTGGAAGTAGGTGGTGAGAAAATCGGTTTGATAGGTCGTGCACCTGCTGATTTTTTCAACGTGATCAGCGATCCAGACACTACGATACCTGGGGTGGATTTTATCGGTGGACGGAACCCAGAGGATAATCAACCGGTTTTATCGGCCTTGGAATTCGTCCATGAGCAAGTTGCTCTGTTGGAATCCAAGGGAATCAACAAGATCATTCTGCTTGATCATGCTCAAGACTTCACTGCAGATCCGCTATCAGCCTCTTCCTTACATGGGATTGATATTGTTGTGGCTGCTGGATCAACTGGATTCATGGCTCAACCTCAACCAGATGGTGCGTTCAACATGTTGAGACCTGAGGATGTATCCAGTGCCGCGTATCCTACGGAACGCAAGGATGCCGATGGTCACACGGTATTGGTGGTGAACAGTGAGCAGTTATATCGCTATGTTGGTAACTTGATTGTTGGATTTGATCCGGAAGGGCACATCAATTTCATCGATGATCGCAGTGGTCCAGTGGCAACCACCAGTGAAGCCATTGAGGCTTTGGGAAGTTACATTGGAGACTTTAAGCTGGAAACCCCAGCTGAAGTTGCTGCCATTTACCGAAGCCTGACTCGTACTGAGTTGATCCGTGACTTATATGAAGTGATTGGTGAAACAACTGCACCATTGAACGGTCTGCGTGCTGATGTTCGCAGTCGTGAAACAAATCTCGGACGTTTGGCGGCAGACTCTACTCTTTGGTTTGCGCGCAATTACGTTTCCGAAAACGGCCTGGAAATTCCCGTAGATATTGCTCTCAAGAATGGGGGTGGAATTCGCAGTAACATCAATGGCCCTGCGATCCTTCAATTGCAAGTGGAAGCCGCTCTTGCTTTCAATAACAAATTGGGAATCCTGCCTGTGACAGCGGATCAGTTGATTGCTTCGATGGAAAATGCGGTGAGTCGTTATCCGGCACGTGATGGTCGTTTCCCTCAAATCGCTGGAATGTTCCTCGAATATGATCCAGAGAAAGAAGGTGTTTCGGATCAAATCAGTCTAAGCGTTCCGTCCCGTTTGAAAACTCTGATTGTTTACAGGCAAGACGGTACCGAAGATGTCGTGGTTGAGAATTACACTGCTCAAGGTGATTTAAATCGCGTCTTTTGGTTGGCCACGAACAACTTCCTTTTGACTGGTGGTGATGGGTATGCAGCGTTCAAAGCAATCAACGACAATCCGGATACTCAGGTTGTCATTCCTGACGTTGGCGAACAACAGATCCTCAAGGATTACATTCAGGACGCGCTGGGCGGAATGGTGACTTTGCCTGAACCTCTATTGGACAACCGAATCGTCAATATCCACGATATCCCCGTGTTGACTGCCTATCAAATCCATGCGCTGACCTTGTTCGGTCGAGTGACCGATGATGCAGCTTCTGAGGGAGACTTCGACAACGATGGTGTCAGCAATTACGCGGAATTCCATTTCGCCAGTGGTTCAGATGATTCAGATTCCAAGCCGATGGTTTTGGCTGGAGCAACCGCTGAAGGTTTAATCACATTAAGCCATGCTCGAGTGGCTGGTTCCGATGCCACCTGGATCTATGAAGCTACAGAAAATCTTTCCAGCGGAACATGGGACACCTTAATTCAAGGTGAACACTTCGAAATGGTCGTGACGGAACAGGACGGTATCGAAATTGTCGAACTACAGTCCTTGAATACCGGGTTCGATTCTCTGTTCATGCGCGTGCGAGTCGAGTAGAGTCGATTTACATCCTAACAATAAACTGCAAGACCCGGAGATATCTCCGGGTCTTTTCTGTTATACTGGTTGCCAAAACTTTTTACTTTTTGTTTTGATTGCGAGGGCTGCTTTTTTATAGCCATTCGCTTTGATGGTGCCGTCCATTAAAATTCCTGCTTTTTCGCTGAGTATTGAAATCAGTGCGGGTCTTCCAGGTAAGTTCTGTTCATCCAATGAAATAAAGGGTTCGCCATCCAATTCCGACAGATTGATTGACTTTCTTAACGCGCAGAAGTGGTGGTTGGGGAGGGCAACGCACATTGGAGTCTAATAAATCGACATGTTCAAAACGTCGTTTTACTTCCGGGCAAGCGGTGTCCAATAGTGCTAAATTAATTTCACTTTCCACTAAAGCCTTTTCCTGTTGGCGCGGGCTCATTTTTCGAATTTGAACGCACGTATCAGGATTTTCGGAATTGAAGAGCCGCTTTCCATTTGCAAGGAACCCCGTCAACGCGGCGGGAATGAAACCGACCTGAATCGTTTTGCGTTGAATCTTATGATGACATTTGAAAGTTTCCGTCATGAGTTTTACCATGCGCAAAAGATCACGATCATGCGTCAATGCCGCTTCACGATCCTCTGTGATATCGAGGCCGTGTGCTTTTCGTCTGAACAAATCGATACCTAGTGCTTCTTTTAGGCCGCGCAACTGGCGAGAAATGGCTGGTTGTGAAATATGTAGCCGTGCTGCAGCTCGACTGATACTTCTTTCCTAACCATTGGTAATGTAATCGGTGGTCCTCAACCCTTCCTTTGTTGGAACCAGTCTCTTGGTCTTGGCATTTGCATTCTGATTACGATTGCCCTTACGCCATTCCCAAGGATTTGTCATGTCCTGAGTGTTCGAATCTCTCCGAACATCAAATAAATGGACATTAAGGTATAGAGAAAAGGATGAGAGCCTTGTTTTTGAAGTGCCATCTGGTGGTGCNCAAGGTCAAACCGCAATGATTAAGGGCGATTTAGCGGCCAGAGATGTACCAACCTTTCATTTTTTCGAAAAGAAGGAGAGTCCTACTCCGATAGCTTGGCTCCAAGTCAATACCCCGCAAACCAAGAAAAGCTGAAAGGACAAACAGAATTGAATCGCACATGTTTTTTGATTATGTAGGTTTATGAAAAACATGAATCGACACGATCAAAAAATAGCCGACGCGTTAACCACGGAGGACCTCTGGAAATTAATGCTCGGCAGAGTTCCTCCCATAGTATCCGAGTATTTCAGAGGTGGTGCGGACGCTGAGACAACCATGCGCGCCAATGTGCGCGCATTTCAGCAATCACAGACTACTGCCTACGGCGCTCAGAAATTTCCAAATCTGGACATGAGTACAACAGTTGTTGGTCAGCGCCTCGACGTGCCATGGTTCATATCACCAGTTGGCAGCTTGCGCTCCCTGTATCCAAAAGCAGATGCAGTTGCGTCTCGTGTGGCCGGTGAATATGGAACGGTAATGGCCCTGTCCACTCTCTCGGGAACTTCATTGGAGGAAGTGTCAGCAGCATCGAAGGGAACTTGCTGGTTTCAACTCTACCTTTGCGGAGGTCGAGAAACAGCCCTCCGTGGCATTGCTCGCTCAAAAAAAGCCGGTTTCAAAGGACTGATATTAACAATGGACACAGGAGTGTCTGGGATGCGCGCGATGCACGCCAGGATGAAGCCCATGGAGGCTGTTGCCCCTTTCAAGGGACTCGGATTGATGGAAATGATCGAACTCGCGCTGAGAAAAATTTCCCTGGCTCCTCAGATGCTGCCACGCCTTCCCTGGCTTATCCGTCACTTTCGGGATGGAGGTTTGATTCAATTCGTGAATGTGATCGATGACAAGGGGGAGCCAATGCCTTACACCGACATCGGGACGCAACTCGCCGCATCGGCAGTGACGTGGGATGACCTCAAGTGGATCAAGGAAGCTTGGGGAAACGAACATCCTCTGATAGTCAAGGGCATTCACTGTGCATACGACGCAAGAAAGGCCGAAGAAATGGGAGCGACAGGTGTCGTTTGGTCCAACCATGGAGGACGACAGCAGGATCGAGTCCCTCCGTCCCTGCATATGGTGGCGAAAGAAATGCCCCTAGTGGGAGACACCCGCCTCGATTTCATGATGGACGGGGGAATCCGAAACGGTACTGACATCTTGATCGCCCTTTCATATGGCTTGAAAGCGGTTGGAATAGGGCGAGTGACAGCGGGAGGCGTTGGAGCAGGAGGGCATGCAGGGTTGACACGTGCCTTTGAGATTTTAAGTTCGGATCTAGATCGAGCCATGCGTCTGGTAGGAGTTCAAAATGTGGAGGAAATCAGGTCACGCGGCAGTGAAATCAGGCGTGAAAGTCTTCTTGCAGGCGACAGCCACCTGCCGCCCTTCGAGTTCTGAACTTCATACAATGCAGACCAAGAAAGCTGGTCAACATTGGGTTAAGCGCGGGTTTGCACCTGAAGAAGTCTGTCCATGCCTAGAAGCACGTTGCCCTTTCCCCTGTAAGGCTGCAGAGCCTGGAGATAAAGGAATCACCCCAGATATGGCAGCTGAACATTACGGGTATGACGAGGACGATTTTCCGATGACACCTGGCGAAGCTTATCGTGCAGGTGTAATGAATGAAGTTCTCAAGATTTGTTTGAACTATGGCGCAGTCGTTAGTGTTCTCAGGCTTGAGCAAAGGCACAACTGCGTCCAGGGGGCTACCCGTTTGTGTCAGTATACTATCAGACAAAAAGTAATCTCTGGCCCAACGCCGACTGAGCGGAGTGCCTGCAACATATTGCTCTAAGTATCACCGTGGGGTGTGCCGTCCTTGTGCGTGTATGCAAATTGTGCGGTGGTCATGGCGCTCGTTTGAGATCACTCGCGGAAACCTTCTTATGATATCTATTCAAGAGAACACTTGATAGGGAAGGTGGCTTGTACAGAACCCAAAGCATGATAGATTTAACCTCTCTCATTTGTCTTTGCATAGTTGTCTACATCGTCTGCAAGATTTCCAAGCGCCGAGGTTACAAGCCTGATGGCTTTAAGCCGCCCGGTGGCCGGTGGAGGTAAGCGACATGTCCGGCTCCTCTCCTGGCACCTCTCTGAAACACCGCCAGCCGGTGGCCAAAATGTGGCTAAATGTTTGTATTTTTTGGCCAGCTTATTGCAAACTGTAGTTGAAATCTTGGGGGGTAAAACCGGCAAATAAAAGACGTCAAAAAAGCGGTAAAAAGATACCAAATGTGGACGTTGACAGAGGCGCGCGTAGTGATTGAGGATTGGCGGTGGAAATACAATAACTATCGCCCGCAGCGTTGACTGGGCTACATCAAGCCACTTGAGTTTGCTCAGGAACAACAGCCACTGGAGGTTCGCCTCCAAGATTCAGCTCAAAAGCCTGACTTCCATTTTTGGCGCTCTACGGATTAGGCGCCTCAAAAACTTTTCTTAAAAAAGCGAATGTTTCTCCAACTTATTTGATATGGCTCTCAAGACCTATCGCAGGGCTAACGAGCTCAGATGTTGGATAGTGGTAAACTGATCATCATTTAAATTATTAAACTCAACCCCATTGACCGAGAATGTTTTATATTTTTCAATGGTCTTATGATACATTGGCCTGAAATTTTGATTTTCAACGTAAGGAATGCTGTTAATCACATATAGCATTGCCGAGAGTCGAGTGTAGTATTTGTCGTTTGCGTTGATAACAATCCAGGGACTTGTTTGGGATGAAGTTCTTTGAAACATCTGCTCTTTGAATTTCGTGAAAAAATGCCATTTTTCCCTGGCTTTTTTATCATTTTCAGAGAGTTTCCAATATTTCAAGGGATGTCTAATTCTCTCATTGAACCTGAATAACTGAGTCTCCTGATCCACCGACAAATAAAATTTAATCAAGATCATGCCCCTCGCTATGAGATCTTCTTCCCAATTCAGGACTTTCTTTATGAAATACTTGTATTGGTTTTTAGAGCAGTAGCCCATTGTAGGTTCAATAAGGGCCCTGTTGTACCAGGATCGGTCGAAGAAAACCAGCTCGCCTTCATCAGGGAAATGTTCGCTGTAGCGCCGAAACCAGCCTCGAGATTCTCTTTTGCTAGGGGTGTGAAGTTCTACGACGCGCAGGTGTTTAGGCATCAAATTTTCTACAAATCGCTTGATAGTTCCACCTTTGCCAGCGGCGTCCCTCCCATCAAAAGAAATAGCAATACGCTTTTTGTTTTCAATGGCCCAATATTGAAGTTTGAGTAGCTCTGATTGCAGCCTACTTTTCTCCGTTAGATAATCTCGTCTAGTTAGGCCTTTGTATGGCTTATAAAACTTTTTTCTATGGAAGTCCTCAATCATTTAAAAATTACCTAAATGTCACATAATCGTAACATTTAGAGTAGTCAAATAGTCATCATCAAGGTAATCAGCAATCTGTCAACAGGTTGAATGTTACAATTTGTCAGCCAATTTTGTTTTTTTAAGCATAAATGAACTAGTCCAACGAGATTGATCCAGTTTTATGGATAGAATAAAAAATGCGCACCCATTGATCGGGTACGCATCTGAAAAGTGATTTTTCTTATAATCAGCGGTGCTGCCGGTGCCAGACGTTTTTCTGTCCGGTTATTTGTTCATTGCCAACTTTACCGCTTATTAGAATTGTGATATTTCCTTTGCCTTCATCAATAGTCAGATTACTACTTAATTGACTCTGATCTCCGTCAGGCTTTGTGTGAGTTGTCTGCCTTGCCCAATCGCTGCCATCAGGCGTTATTATTGAACGTGCGATTGTGCCGTCAGATGAGATGTTGATCTGCACGATTTCCTGTTCTGCTGGATCGTAATAGGTGTGACCAACACCAGATTTGCCATTTCCTGAAAACCTGGAGGAACCAACCCTTCCGCCTTCCAGGAGCTCGAACTGCCAATAGGCCGTATAGGAGCCTTTTTTGGTTCCAAATGCATCCTCACCAATGACAGAGGTTACTTCCCCCATCCAGAGGCCTTGATGTGCATTACACCAGCGCTGGAAATCCAGAATCGATGCACGCCCCTTTGTAATAGTTTGGTAGCGGTGGTTGTTGTGATCGAGTTTCTCCCAGGTTTCTACAAAGTCATTTCCGTTCTGGTTTTCGCCTGAAAAATGGAGTTTTCCTTCACTAACTTTTGCTTCGACCTGCCATTGGCTTCCTAATTCCCAATTCGCATTATCTTTAGATCGAAAATGTGTTGTTTCTGTGTAAACACCTTCTTCCAACGAGTATGACCCTCCTAGTGAAGCCGTAACCTCTGTCGTAGCTGGATTGACAGCAACCCACTGCCAGAAGTTATCAACAATGATTTTTACCATTATGCGACCATTATCCAGCTCTCGTATCCAGGACCCTTCGATTGAGTCCTCAGAATCTCCAACCTTATTCCACTTTTCGGATAATTCTTCAAAGCTTCCAGATCCTGGAATTCCTTTTTGATCGAAGTAATCGCTCTTGCGCTCGACACTGAAAGTTAAGGTCTGCCCCGGGAAGTCGTTGCCTTTTGTAGAATAATGTGGCTTCTCGGTCAGAATCTTGCCGTCGTAGGAAACACTACCACCGTGCATCCACTGCAGGATTCCATCCTTGATGGCCAAAACCCTGTGTTCTCCTCCTGCAATGATCTTGTAGAATCCTGATTTGAAGTGTTCGGGTTCTTGAAACTTTTCTTCGATCCATACTCCTTCGACTCTACTCAAGTGTGAGTCATTTTTATGGTGATCCCCTAGGGCGTTTGAGAGGGCTGCAACTAAAATTGCTACCGATATTATAATTTTTTCTTTCATGTGTCTGTTCCTGTCAGGTAATTTTTGAAAAACGAATGCTACACTAATACTATGTATCTTAGCCTCAAAAAGTTTAAAAAAATTTTGAACTAAAAAACACTTTTCAGCGAGATAGCCATTCATGCATCTGACAGATCTCCTTAGAAAAGATTCTCACCATTTTGCATTACTTCGAGAATGATGCTCTCACTGAAGGGTGGGGGACAAATCTCCGAGCTGAGAAAACTGCTCAAAATTGGGTTAAGCACGGGTTTGCACCTGAAGAAGTCTGTCCATGCCTAGAAGCACGTTTCCCTGTTCCCTGTAAGGCTGCAGAGCCTGGAGATAAAGGAATCACCCTAGATATGGCAACTGAACATTATGGGTATGACGAGGACGATTTTCCGATGACACCTGGCGAAGCTTATCGTGCAGGTGTAATGAATGAGGATTCGTTTTACTTTTTGTCACCGAAAATCAATGCTGATATTTAGCTCCCAGTGATCATGGCGCAGGTTGAGAAAGGCTCCGTATCATCCCGAACCATCTCCCCGTTCCTTTTACTGATAACTTGCATAAAGTGTTTGAGCTCCAGCCTACAGATCTACATGTCTTGGATCACTCGAAGTGTGATGGGGTCCAATTCTTTTTGTCTAAAAGGTTATTGTTCTCGCGGAATTTTCTTTGGTTGGAAAAGTGACGGGTGCGTTAGCGAAACTTGTGCCTTCAAAATGAGCAAGGCAGAACCCCGCTCCCTTTGTGATGAGGCGATTGTCGTTGATTGGGTCAGCAACGAGAATGTCAATTCCTGCAATCAGATAAACAAAAATTCGTAGCAAATAATGTCGAGAATTAGGTTTTTGGCTTTTGATTGAGTTCATAATCATGGATATGAACAAAACTCCACACTCTGTATATTACCGAATGAAGTTCGAATTAAAATGTTCTGCGATTGCGCTTCGATAGTTAACCTGTTGAATTTAAAAACACCTTGTCCTTATCGATGAAAACAACGGTCCTGCCTTCTGGATTGACCAGTAATAGGGGGGGCACTGATTCATTGGAGAATAAATTGAGGTTGATTAATATGATGAAAAACCTATTACTTCACATATGAAACCCTCGACGATGATAACTTTTTTGTTTTGTATTGTCTTTTCGATTCTACTTTCCTTTCCGGTTCATGCGCAGGAAACTCCTTCCGACTCTTCACTGGTTTTCGAAGATCCCAACAAGCCGATAGATCCCAACGAACCGATAGATCCCAACAAGCCGATAGACT
>NZFL01000027.1 GCA_002690655.1 Pedosphaera sp. | reverse complement strand
CATGTGTCTTTTGCGTGAGATCCCAAAAAATCCATTCTCCATGTGGCAGGTTCAAGATGGATGGTTTTTTGTTGGTTTAGCATTAAGGAATGAAGTAATGACATTAATATGAAAGCATCGATTACTTCTAAAGGGCAGCTTACGATTCCCAAGTCAATCAGGGATCGTATGGGTCTTAAGGCTGGCGATGTTTTAGAGTTTGATGAACAGGTGACTTACCTCAAAGCGCAGCGTGTATTCGATGAAAAGCGCATGCGTTCGGTTGCGGGCAGAGGTCGCAAGGACAACGCTCTTTCAAGCAAAGAACATCTCGATGANATGCGNGGGCCTGTCAGATCAAATCCTTGCTAGTANNCATAAGGGATGCGAANATCCGGCCACCCTGTTTTGAAGTCTTTGGTGTTTCGCGTGACCAATATGCAGCTGTTTACTTTGGCTGTTGCATAAATAATAGCATCTGGAACTTTTATTCGGCATGTTCTTCTTATCTCAATTGATTTTTCCGCAACAAGTGTATCCAGATTTGCCACTTGAAAAGTATTAAGAAAGGACCTGATCATCTCCTCTTCCCGTGTTGTTACTGATCCTACCAGCGTTTCGATGAATGTTATTGTGCTTATTATTCTTTCTTCATACAGCATGAGTTCANTGCGTGCACTAGGGATACCTCGCAAAAAATCGATCAGGATGCAGGTGTCGAATACTGCCTTCACGACGATTTCCATTCTCCACGCAATTCATTTTGATAGTCTACACCATCCGCTTCTCTTTCTTTCCAGGCTCCAAACGCTTCATCGAAGTTTGATTTANTGGGTTGTTTTTTCAGAAAACTTTGAATGGCCTCGCGGATAATGGAGGCGCGAGAGCNTTCTTGACGGGTTCTGATGGAGTCAAGTTCGTCCAGCATATCTTTAGGGATGTCTATGATCGTTCTCACGCTAGGCATCATATAACGTCATATGATGCCTGCAATCATTTTTATAATACGTAAAGCTGCCAACGATGNCANATTATGNGCTNTCGGTTTTTGTGCTGATGCCATAGCAAGCGATAGTGTTTGAGTGTGAGTTNCTGGCTAAAGAATGAGAAATATAGGGCGAATCAGAGATTGTCTTGGACAAGCTGACCTAACTTCTGCTCATGCCATTTGTTCTATTGCCTGNTATAGATTTTTCGTCTCCAAACATATTGGNTTTGCGCAACAAAGCCTCTNAGCTAAATGTNTCAATGCATGCTGACTGGATCGATGTCAATGATGGTCTGGACACCTTCGGGTAGTTTGGTTGATTGATGGATGTCCGCCAGGCGGCGGCTGAGTTGCGACATGCGTTTTGTTTTCAGCATGATCTGATAGCGGAAAAAATTTTCCGCTCTTTCCAAGGGGGCGGGTGAGGGGCCGGCAAGTGCCAGATCCTTGATTTCTTCCCTGATACCTTCAATCACCGATTTCAGATGATTTCCGCTCATCTTGAGTTTTTCTTCATTCTTCCCCTTTAAGGTAATCATTGCCATGCGAGAGGTGGGTGGATATTCGGTGTCTTTTCTGAATTCCATTTCCTGTTCGTAAAATCCCAGGTAGTCGTGGCGCCTTGCATATTGTATGGCGGCATGAAATGGCGTGAATGATTGCACAAATACATCTCCTTCCACTTCGCCCCTTCCTGCGCGTCCTGCGACTTGTGTGAGCAGTTGGAAGGTTCGTTCTCCCGCTCGAAAATCCGGCATGTGCAGGCTCAGATCGGCATAGATAATCCCCACCANAGTGACATTGGGAAAATGGAGCCCTTTGGCAATCATTTGTGTGCCAATTAAGACGTCGATTTTCCCCAGNCTGAATGCGGTCAGGNTCTTNTTGTAATCTTCCTTTTTCTTCAGCGTGTCCGAATCCATTCTTTGAATCCCTGCCTTTGGGAATAACACTTTCAGGGTATCCTCTACCTTCTCTGTTCCAATCCCTGCATACCTGATTTCATAACTTCGGCAAGTTTCCACTGGGCAGCATTTGGGTGCTCTTTGATCGTGCCCGCAAATGTGACAGCGGAGTCGCTGATCGCGTCGATGGTAGGTCATCGAGATGCTGCAATTGGGGCATCCGGCTACATAACCACATGTGGGACACTGCATGGAAGAGGCATAACCACGGCGATTGAGGAAGAGCATGGTTTGTTCCCGCTTTTCGATGCGCTGCTGGATGGCTTCTCTCAATTGCTGTGAAAGGATGGGAATGCCTTTTTCTTTGCTGGCTTCGCTGCGCATGTCAATGACCCGAACCCATGGCATGGTCTTGTTGTCGGCGCGAGTCGGCATTTCCAGAAGACGGTATTTGCCTTTTTGAGTATTGTAATAAGTCTCCATGGAAGGCGTGGCGGATCCCAGGATGACGACCGCCTTCTCCCGCTGTGCCCGCACCACGGCCACATCTCTGGCGTGATACCGGGGCGCTTCCTCCTGTTTGTAGGAGTGTTCATGTTCCTCGTCCACAACGATGAGCCCCAAGGGGTCGANGGGGGCGAAGACCGCGCTGCGTGCCCCGATAACGATGCGAGCTCGTCCTTCCTTGATCTTGTGCCATTCATCGTGTCGCTCACCTTCAGACAGATGACTGTGCAGCACGGCTACCAGGGTTTGGTGTTTTCCAGATGAAAAGCGTGCCTTGAAGCGTTCGACGGTTTGCGGGGTCAGAGAAATTTCGGGGACCAGGACAATGGCGCCTTTCCCTTGTTCGAGCGCATGTTGGATTGCCTGAAGGTAAACTTCTGTTTTTCCACTGCCGGTGACACCATGGAGCAGGAATACGTTGGATTGCTTGGCGGCTTNCTCATNATTCATCGCCTTCAGAACGGCATCCATGGAGGTTTTCTGTTCCTGATTCAGTTCCAGAGGTTCGGTGGGGACGATGTGTTCGTGGGCGTAGGGATCGCGCTCGATGACTTCGCGGCTGATCAGTGCCACACCTGCACTTTCCAGTTTTTTGACGGTGGCTTGGGTGGATTGAGTCATTTTCAGGAATTCCTGAAGTGGCAGTTCCTTCCATTCCCTGAGCACCGCATTCAATTCTTCCTGACGTTTTGTGAGCTTTGAAGGCGAACCCACGGGTTCAATGGATCGGACATAGAGTTGCTTTTTCCACCCTTCCTTTTCCTTGCGGACAGAAACAGGCAGCACACTCTTGAGCGCGGTTTCTACCGGACAACAGTAGTAACCGGCCATCCATCGAGCGAGTTCCAGGACTTTGGGAGTGACGAAACTCCCTTTACCAANGACGCCCAGGATGGGTTTGAGCTTGGCATGCTCCGACTGCGCAGGAAGACCGGTGACCACCCCCATCACCTTGCGAGGGCCAAAGGGCACCTTCACGCGCGAACCTATCTCGACACGGTCCTGGAATTCTTCGGGCACGAGGTAATCAAACTCCTTGCGAAGTGCGATTTCCANCGTGACGCGTGCGATCATGGTCATGTTTTCTCACGCAGAGACATAGAGACGCAAAGGTTTTCTTTTCCGGATGTGATGAAGGAGGCGATTATTGTGGAAGGGAAGATAGGTTTTTGTTTAAACACATATCCACCAACCACCGCGTAATTGGCTTCTCAATTATTTGAGTTTTGGCAGAACAGAACTAAATCAGCCTCCTCAGTAGGAAGGAGAGTCAGGGGTTTTTGATTCTTTTCGCTGCGGCTCTGCTCATCATCTTCATCAGCCATTCGTCTGCTTCCTCATGAGTTTTAAAGCGATAAACACCTTTGGGTATGTATCCTATACCAAGGGTCTGCTGGAGTTGTGAGCCTGCCTCTTGAAGCCTCATTCCATATTCAACAGGATCCATTAAAACGCGCCTTCCCACAGTCTTGCCAATGGGGTCTTTTATGTTGATAGGCGATTTCGTACTTTCATTCCTAGCATTTCAAACATCGGATTACAATTTTGTCATTGCCTCCGATCGCTTTCCTCATGATCGCACTCATTTTGGAAGCTCTTGTCATTTCAAAGGTTCTTTTTAGGAAGCTGGTCAATGGGTTTGAAGTCCAGCTTCCTTTGCGAGTCTTTCTTGCTTCTGGTCAAAGGTGATCAAGGTATCGCAGCCAAATTCCAATGCGGAGGCGACATGCAAAATATCCAGGCTGCGGCTTCCAAGTGTTGTTGAGTGATCAAGCGAAAGCTTTTGAGCCCTCAGAAAAATGGATCCGATGTCATGCGGTGGATAGTACATGTATCCAGACTCAATATCGGATTCAAATGCCCTCAGATATCTTGAAGCGGCTTGTTGCGANATCTCGTTCCTAAATACTTTTAGTTGCAACGCGTTTGTCATTTCCAGGGTCGTTATGTGACTGATTGGAAATCCGGTGCCCGCCTGATTAATGTTTTCAATGGCTTCCTCCGAGCGTGGTTCCATCACATAGGATTTGATGAGAACAGAGGTGTCGAAATACGGTTTCATGGCCTTGAGTCACGATCCTCTCGTATTTCTTCTGTAGAATTCGAGACTAGCCTGCCATCTGGATTGAGTTCCTTCAGCCTTTTCAATCGGTCCAATGCTTTGTGTGGAGCTTTGGGGCGGTTCGCGGAACGGATGATTGCAAAAGGTTGCCCTCGCTTGGTAATGGTCACTTCTTCGCCTTGGATAATCCAATTGGAAATCTCGGGGAAACGGTTTCTAAGATCGGCTACCGTGGCTGTTTTCATGATACAAAATGTATCATGAATCNACATGTCGTCAAGGAAGCTTCCCTTGGGCTNCNGACNCGGGTTTTGCTGCCNTGCNTTGANTTTTANGNCCTCTCTTTCTGAAATTCAACTTGTCTGCTTGACCTTTTTCATAAAGTTTGCACACTACGCTGCCCTGCTGTAAGGGTACATGTCATTTGTATGAAGCAAAACATTCGTAACATCGCCATCATCGCTCACGTGGATCATGGAAAAACAACTCTAGTAGANTGTCTATTAAGGCAGTCCGGACTTTTCCGTGATAATCAAGTGGTCGAGGAACGCATGATGGATAGCATGGACCTTGAGCGTGAGAAGGGAATCACCATCAAGGCGAAGAATGCTTCATACACTTATGGCGATTATCACGTCAATATAGTCGACACTCCCGGCCATGCTGATTTCGGTGGTGAGGTGGAGCGCATCATGAACATGATTGATGGCGTGGTCCTTGTCGTTGATTCCGTGGAAGGTCCTCAGGCTCAGACGCGCTTTGTGCTTCGCAAGGCTCTGGAATCGGGTGCCAAGCCCATTGTGGTCATCAACAAGATCGATCGTGAAGGCGCTGTCCCTCATGAGGTGCTGGACAAACTGTTCGACCTCTTCCTGTCACTCAATGCGACTGATGATCAATTGGATTTTCCAGTGATCTATGCCAGTGCCAAACAGGGCATTGCGATGAAGGAGCTGGAGGATGAGGGCAAGGACATGAAACCCTTGTTCGAGGCGATCGTGCAGCATACGCCCGCACCGAGGATTCAGCAGTCCGACGATTTCAAACTCCTGATTGCCAATCTCGATTATTCCGATTACCTCGGCAGGATCGCTTTTGGAAAGATCATCTCCGGCAAGATCACTCTTGGAACCAAGATGTTTCGAATTCAAGGCGATGGAACCCGAACAGCTGGCAAGGCCAGTGCCATTTTCAGTTTTGACGGGATGAAGCGAATCCAGGTGGAAGAAGCCGGTGCGGGAGACATCATCGGTTTGACTGGCTTCGAGAATGTGGAAATTGGAGAGACCATCACCGACAATGACGAAGCGGAGCCGCTACCTTTCGTCCCGGTCGATCCTCCCACCATCTGCATGCAATTNGCGGTCAATGATGGGCCTTTTGCAGGCAAGGATGGAAAATTAGTGACTGCGCGCCATATCAGAGAGCGACTGGTGCGCGAGACACGTACNAATATTTCGTTGCGCGTCAACGAAACGGACGCTCCCAANATNTTTGATGTGACTGCTCGCGGTGAGATGCAGATTTCCGTATTGGTNGAGCAGATGCGGCGTGAGGGCTTCGAAGTGCTCGTATCTCGTCCCGAAGTCATCTACCANCGTTCGCCCGAGGGCAAACTGCTTGAGCCGATCGAAAAGCTTTTTGTCGAGACACCTCAGGAATACATGGGGCCTGTCCTGGAAAGCCTGGCAAACCGTAAAGGTGACATTACCAACATGGAGCACAGGGCCGACACGATCATTGTTGAGGCCTTGATACCCATGCGCGGTCTGATTGGTTTTGAATCCGACTTGGTGAACATGACGCGCGGCATGGGCATTATCAGTCATCTTTTCCATGAATACGATGAAGATCGCGGCGATATCCTGACCCGAAAAACCGGATCCCTGATCAGTACTGAAACGGGAGAATCCACCGCCTACGCGCTGGACATGGCTCAGCAACGTGGGAAACTCTTGATTGGGCCTGGTGAGCAGGTGTATGCAGGGATGGTGGTTGGCGAGAACGCCAGAGATCAGGACTTACCGATCAATCCATGCAGGATCAAGAAATTAACCAACTTCCGTTCNTCAGGCGATGGCAAGGGCGTTCAACTCGAACCTCCCATGCTCCTGAGTCTCGAAAAAGCCATCGAATTCATCGGTCAGGATGAATACGTGGAGGCGACGCCAAACAACTTGCGCCTCCGCAAAAAAATTCTCTGTGAGCACGCTCGCAAGCGATCCGAATCGACACGTCAGGTCAAGGTGATGGCCTGAGCCAGTGTTTTGCCTGCGCTTGAGGGAGCTACCATTTGTTTTTGTCATTACCAGATAAGATCGACTGGGTATTGTCTGAAGGCTTTGTCTTTTCCGAGTAAAGGAACATTGAGCGTCATCGCTGTGGCATAATGAGTTCATCAAAGGGGTTCTCCATGGTGACGGGGGAGATCGCACAGCTTTAATATGGCTTCATCTTCCAGAGAGACGTAGCTGAACCCAAATAATTGCACCCTTGAACGGATGTGTTCCACCGGTGAAGACAGAAGTTCCATTTTCCCGATCCTGAATTTCAAACCAATTTCCAATGTTGAAATATGGCTGAGATGGATCGTATGTGCACGATTCAGCAGGATACTTCTTTTCTGTCTTTGAATTATTCTTTCCTTTGACGTTCATTTTGCCACACTTTCTGAAAATCAACCCCGTCTCCACTTTGCGGAATGACAGGATACTCATGAAAACCATATTGACCGTTTTTAGATTGTTAGGATGCTGGTTGCTGATCGCATGCGCGTCGGCAATGCCCGTTCTTGATGCAGGCACCTTATCGCTACTTGAATCTCCCAAGACCATTGAAATACGCGATGGGGATCAAGTCATGCTGGTTTACCATAAGACTCCCGTTCCTCAACCCGAGGGGCAAGACCCTTTCTATGCCCGCAGCGGTTTCATTCATCCCTTGAAATCACCGTCGGGTGGAGTGGTGACCAGTATTCATGCGGATGACCACATTCATCACATGGGACTATGGCATGCATGGGTCAAAACAGAACACAAAGGCAGGCATTTTGATTTCTGGAATCTGGGAGGTAAAACCGGCAAAGTAAGATTTGTCCGCACGATCAGTTCTTTCAGTGAAAGTGGTCTGGTGGGTTTCACCGTGCAACAGGAGCAGGTCGGCATGACGGAGAAGGGGGCGCAGGAAGAAGTCGTCCTTGATGAAATGTTGACCGTCAAAGTCCGTCAATCAGGAGACAGCTATCTCGTGGATTACGACACGCGTCAAACCAATGTTACTGACACCTCCCTTGTCCTTCCCGCCTATCGTTACGGTGGATGCATTGCTTATCGTGCGCCTTATCATTGGAACAAGGAAAACAGCAACTACCTGACTTCCGAAGGCAAGGATCGAAGCAATGGGCATACGACACGCGGACGATGGTGTGCGATGTTTGGCCCGACTGAGCAGGGGGATGCGACCTTGGCCATTCTGTGTCATCCGGAGAACCGCGACGCACCGCAGCGGATGCGGGTCTGGCCGGATGGAAAGGTGTTCTTCAACTACGTGCCGATTCAGGAAACGGGCTGGGAGTTGAAGCCTGAAGAACCATCCACCATGCGTTATCGCGTGGTGATTTCGAATGGCAAGGCGGATGCCGAACAATTGAATTCACTTTGGAATCAATACGCTGCAAATTAACCTATCAAGAACAACTATCTTTACGAACATGATGATCCAAAAAACCTCGTTATCTTTCGCTTTGAGTGCCCTGTTCACCATTTGTGCGGAGAGTTCGGCAGAAACAGTCAAAGAACGTTTGGCGGCGACCCCATATCACCTGGTCTACGAGAAATACGCAGACAACAATTGGGAACTTTTCGTTTCCAAAGCGGATGGGACGGGAGAACGCAATCTCACCAACACACCCGGTCAACACGAGCTGTATCCTCAGGTGTCGCCCGATGGAACACGTCTCTGCTTTGTTTCAGACAAGGGCTCCGGACGCAATACAGTGCGCAGCGTTTATGTCATGAATATCGATGGTTCGGATCGCAAGTGGGTGGCCGACGAAGCCCGCCAGCCATGTTGGACCAACAACAGCAACACCATCCTTTACCTGCCGCAGGAATACTCCAAATGGAATGTAGTCGATTACTTCACGAAGGGGCTTGTCTACTACAACGTGGAGACAGGAGAAAAACGTAGTCACCCCAACAGTGACAAACTCCACCATCTTTACAATCCAAGTATGTCTCCTGACGGGAAATGGATCGTATCAACGGTTCACGCCGGTATGGGATTCAAACATGCCATCCTTTTGATCGAAGCCGAAGGCGATGGCATTCATAGTCTGGACATTCCCGGATGTCGCCCGACGTTTAGTCCTAATGGCAAATACGTTGCCTGGGGGCCCGGTGATCATGAAATCGCGGTGGGAGAGATCGATTGGGAAGCCAACCCACCAAGAGTCAAAAAGAAATGGTTGTCCGTGAAGGACAAAGTCAACAAGGTCTACCATGTCGATTGGTCGCCAAACAGCGCCTTCCTTAGCATCAGCCGGGGCGTCAAGAGCGACGGTGATTTATCCAAACCCGGTACACACCAATCAGCCTGCGAAATCGTCGGCGTATACGCCAAAGACTGGAATCTCATAACAGTGCCACTCGATCAGGGACCTGAAATCGATCTGTCCAAAGCAAGTGCAGACCAATTCCACCAAATCACCCAAGACGGCAGCAGCAACAAAGAATCCGACTGGTTTACATCCGCTCAATAAGTTCATGAATTATTGGCAACATATTTTCGTCGGCCTGTGCGGTGGCATGGGATTGCTGGCGCTTGTCGGCTGTGGCCCTTCGACATCGAATGAGCAAACCTCTGGATCCACAAATGCATCCTCAGGCATGATGTCGTTTCCAGTGAAAACTGCTTCCGGTATTGAGATGATCTTTTTGGGTGGCGGAACTTTTACGATGGGAAATGATCAGGAAAGCTCCGACGAAGGTCCTGCCCACAAGGTCACTTTGAGCCCATTCCTGATCGATCAGTATGAGGTCACGCATGAACAGTTTGCAAAAGTTCAAATCCCCAACCCGTCCCACTGGCAGGACGACCCGCGCAAGCCCGTTGAACAATTACGATGGCGCGACGCCAAACTCTATTGCAACGAACGCTCCCTACTGGAGGGTTTAACGCCCTGCTATGACGAGGCGAAGGAAGGTTGGCCCTGCAACTACGAAGCGAATGGCTATCGCCTGCCTTCTGAAGCCGAATGGGAATTTGCGGCGCGCGCTGGATCAAAGGATGGCTATCCAGTTGGCAAACGTGCCCTCAATCAGTCGGCTTGGTTCGGGGATAACGCGGGTAAACAAACGCATGTCGTCGGCACGCGTCGTCCCAATGATTGGGGCATTCACGATATGTATGGCAACGTG
>NZFL01000026.1 GCA_002690655.1 Pedosphaera sp. | reverse complement strand
AACCCCGTTGAAAGTTTTTCTCCTGGTGGGCCAGTCCAATATGCAGGGGCATGCTCATATTCGAACTTTTGAGCATATTGGAATGGATCCAGAGACATTGCCATTCTTGAGCGTAATGCAGGATGAAGAAAAACAACCCAGGATATGTGACAAGGTTTGGATATCCTACCTTTCAACCAGCGGAGTCAAACAAGGTCAATTGAGTGTTGGATTTGGTGCGAGTGAAGACAAGATAGGCCCCGAATACACCTTTGGAATCTACATGCAAAAACATCTGAAGCAGCCCATCCTGATTATCAAGACTGCGTGGGGTGGCAAGAGTTTGCATACCGATTTCAGATCCCCATCCGCCGGGCCCTATTTGTTTACCGAACAACAGATAGAGGGTTTTGCAAAACAGGGAAAGGATCTCAAGCAGATCAAGGCTGAGAGGGCACGCATGACCGGTCTCCATTATCGTTTGATGATCGGGCATGTCGAGCGTGTGCTGCAAAATATCAAAAGTGTTTATCCTGACTACAATGAACAACACGGCTATGAACTGGCTGGAATGGTTTGGTTTCAGGGCTGGAATGATATGGTTGACCGCGGTGTTTACCCCAGAAGAGATCAACCCGGTGGATATGATCATTACAGCGATGCGCTGGGACATTTCATCAGGGATGTTCGAAGGGATCTTTCTACGCCTGATTTACCTTTTGTCATAGGTGTGATTGGAGTGGGGGGGGCTGTTGAACACTATGGAGCTAGACAAAAACGTTATGCAGGGATTCATCAATATTTTCGATCCGCCATGGCAGCTCCAGCCACGTGGCCAGAGTTTGATGGCAACGTTTCAAGTGTGTTGACAGAAAATTACTGGGATATGGAACTGACGGCTTTAAGAGCCAGAGATGCTGAATTGAACCAGAAAATGAAACAACTCGTCTCCAATGGCAATCTGCAAAAAAAAGAACAACAGTCCATGCGGGAAAAGTTACGTGCAGAGATGTTTACAAAACGTGAACTGGAAACTCTGCAAAAAGGAGTTTCCAATCAGGAATACCATTATCTGGGTTCCGCAAAAATCATGGCCCAAATTGGTAGAGGATTTGCAGAATCCATGGCCCAACTCATGGGGCCATCTTCCAACTGAAACATGATAATGCATTTATTGATCCGATTCATTCAAAAAAACATGAAATCAATTGAAGCTCATTACTTTTTCCGTTTGCTTTTATCGTTCCTCCTCACATTGGGGTCCATTGCAATGACAGCTCAAGTTCAAACCGCCGAATCTCACATTGAGAACCAAGCTTTGACCGGACGTTTTTTATACGTGGCAACACCAGGGATACGGGATTACCTTGGATATGGTGGACATGGTCTGATCGTTTTTGATATCGATAACAATCATCAATTCGTCAAACGCATTCCAACCAAGGGGTATCATCCGGATGGACGTCCGGCCAATGTGAAAGGCGTTGCCGTCAGTCAACAGCTTAACAGTATCTATATTTCGACACTCTATTCTTTACAGCGCATTGATTTGGAAACTGAAAAATTGCTATGGGAAGTGCCTTACGCAGGGGGATGTGATCGAATGTCGATTTCTCCAGATGGTAAAATCATGTACCTTCCATCATTGGAAAAAGATTTCTGGAACGTTATTCAATGTGAATCGGGTGACGTTGTTGCCAAAATAAAGGTTCATGCAAGAGCTCACAACACTATTTATGGGAGCTCCGGACAATGGGCTTACATGGCAGATATTGCATCCCCCTTCCTTCATGTTGCCGATACAAAAACACACACTGTTGATCGGAAGATTGGTCCTTTCAGTGCAGGTGTTCGGCCTTTTACTATCGACAGCTCCGAAACAAGGGTTTTCGTTACAGTCAACGAATTACTTGGCTTTGAGGTGGGGGATTTGAAATCAGGAGAAAAACTAGCCAGTGTCAAAGTCTTAGGTTGGGACAAAGGACCTGTAAGGCGTCATGGTAACCCGAGTCACGGCATAGGATTGACTCCTGACGAAAAAGAAATATGGGTTTGTGATGGCCATAACATGCGCATGCACATATTCGGCGCACACCCTCCCTACCAGCAACAAACAACCATACCCTTGAGTGACATGCCAGGATGGGTGACTTTCAGCATGGACGGGCAATACGCTTATCCTTCAAGCGGTGAGGTGATTCATGCCAAGCGGCGGGAGGTTCTTTATCTGTTAAAAGATGAGCACTACAATACCGTATCCAGTGAGAAAATGGTGGAAATCTTCAAGAAAGAAGGAAAGGCAATCGCAAATGGGGATCAGTTCGGCGTGGGACGGCTTCATTAACACCGACGTCACTTTGGGGCTTGAAGCACGGCCAGGCGCTGGGTTTGTATCCATTGAAGATACTTTAAACAGTTACCTTACCTATCATACATTGAATGTAAACATGCAAGAGCCATTCGAAAGAACGTCCCAGCGAACATTCAGGCAATAGAAATGCAGTGAGCCACAATCGATCACATTTCCAAGTTGCCTCAAAAAATGAAAACAATAGTATCCACCTATGTCCTTGCTCACGCTCTACAGAATCGGGTTAACCATCACTGTCAGCTCTTTCACGATCGCTCAGGCGACTGAATTCAAGTTGCTTTCCGTCAGCAGGATCTGGGATCACGCTCAGCACAGCGCGTTCACGGACCTGGAGTATTTCAAGGGGCAATGGTTTTGTTCTTTTCGTGAAGGAAGCGGACATGCGGGGGCAGGTGATCATGGCAAAATCAGGGTCATTCATTCAAAGGATGGTGAACACTGGGGATCGGCTGCATTGCTGGAAAGCCCAGGGCTGGACCTGCGTGACGCCAAGCTATCAGTGATGCCCGATGGCCGCCTCCTGCTCAACTCATGTGAGTATGATGTTGATCATGACCAAGCGAATGTCAGAAATAATCAATCCGTTACTTACACGAGCACGAATGGCATGCAATGGCAGGGACCACATCGAGTTGCGGACAAGGGCTACTGGCTCTGGCAGACATCATGGTTTGAGCAAAAAGGTTATGCTCTCGGCTATCAGTGGGGGAATCACGACCGTACCCGTTTCTACCACACACTTGATGGCATTCATTACGACACCTTGCAAGATGATCCACGTCCCCCGAATGATCGCAGCAATGAACATGCGCTTGTATTTGAACCTGATGGAACTATTCGCATGCTTCTCAGGCGTGATCATTCAGAACATCATTCTTCGTCGGCACTTCTGGGAACTTCAAGGCCACCTTACAATAAATGGACCTGGCACCCGCTTGGCATCAAGATGGGAGGGCCTTCTTTAATTCGCCTCCCTGATGGTCAACTGCTTACTGTTGTCAGGCGTTACGCTGAGGGACCGGATGGAGGCTGGGGTTCCCAGTGGACAGAACTGGGGCTTATCGATCCGCTCAAATCCTCATATGCCCCCAAACTAAAACTTCCCAGTGGTGGAGATTCAAGCTATGCAGGCCTTGTCTGGCGGGAAAATATCCTTTGGGTCAGTTATTACAGTAGTCACGAGGGCAAAACCTCGATCTATCTTGCAAAAGTAACTGAGATCAATAGCGAGAACTAACTTTGATCTACCAAACTGGTAGATCAAATGGTCGCCATTAAGCGACACCTTCCCTGCGGGAATGATTCTTCCCAGCTTGAAGGAACAGCTCTGTGGTGCTGTGATCCCGAGACTTGCCTTAGATCAGTTTTATTGAAGGAAGGATAATTATCTCAGGGAAATCTTTTCACCTCGTAACCTTCCCTTATTTCTTGTCGTCTATACGGAAATGACAGTTTTAAAACGCTATACGAAGCATTGCTTGTTACACCTCATGCTTTTTATTTGCATTCCCCTCCATTGCTATCCGGCACTTGGGGACCCTCTTATCAGTTCCTGGTATACGCAGAAGTCGGGACAATACGCACGGATCTTTGAAGATAAGGAATCGATGCTCGCCGGACAGTCAGTGGTCACCTGGAATCGAGGTCAAGGCATCCAAAATCAACCTGTGTATGCCGGGGTTCAGGAAATTGCTCACTCGTCAGAATGGCTTTACATCAAAACAACCGGACTAGGATTTCATACCATGGGCCCCTGGTATTTTGATGAGGCCAAGACGCAGGCTTTTGGGAATTTTCCAGCCAACACCGCGTCAATTTACCGGTTTCCCAGAAAAGTGCTCATCCCGCAGGACAAGTCATCGACCTCTGCAGGTGTGATTGGCTATTTTGTTGATGGAATTGCGATGTTCGACTCAACGGATACTTTCTCATACGACACCAGTCAGGGAGTGGATCAAACACCTGTCAGCGCAGCCAATGGAGACGGTGTTTGGAATCGTGATGCTTACATCAACGAGGGGGTTACCTTTGATAATGCCAATGCTCACCAGGCGGGTTCCCTGCATCACTATCATGCCAATCCACCGGCATTGAGGTATGCTCTTGAAGATAGTGTTCAATTCGATGCGGGATCCAACGCCTACATAGAGAAATTCAATGGCAATCATTCTCCAATCATTGGTTGGGTCAGGGATGGACTTCCCATTTATGGACCTTATGGCTTTGATGATCCAAAGCCCGGTTCTGATGATATGAAGGTTCGGCGCATGGTTTCTGGTTATCAGCTTCGGGATGGAAGCAATGGATCTAGTGACTTAACCCAGACCGGAAGGAAAAGTCTTCCCAAATGGGTCGAGCATCTTGATGGTCGCTCTACCACGATCACATCGGCTGAGTTTGGTCCAGCAGTCGATGCTAGGATTGATGGGGAAACATATACTTTGGGGCGCTATTTTGAAGATTATACCTACAAGGGAGATCTGGGGCTTACACTTGGAACTGACTTTGATTTAAACGAATACAATGTCAGATTCACTCGTACACCTGAGTATCCCGAGGGCACCTGGGCCTATTTCACCTGCATACATGAGAATGGCACGCCGACTTTCCCATATAACATCTCAACTCGATACTTCGCTCAACCTGAAGGTGAGGGGATCACTGAGTATCCTGAACCAGTTACCATTGCCTTTACCGGAGGACCTGACGCATCTGAAAAAAATAGGAGTATAGCTTTGGAAGACGATGTTGTTGTGATTACCTGGAGTGTTGTGGAAGGCGGAACATACCGAATAGATACGAGTAATGACCTGGAGGCATGGGATGAGTTACCTCAAGAGCCATATTTGGCTGATCAAACATCCTGGGTGATGCTTTATTCGCGTTCCGAGTTGGATAGGAAGCGGTTTTTCAAAATCAACCGGATTAGTCTTGAGGGCTATGATGATACTGAATTTGGCAGCTCGAACAATGCTGGAGGTCCCGGTGGTGGTGGGTTACCTCCTGGCCCTCGGCCACCACGTCCCTGATGATAACTGATGTTTGAGATTTTCTATTGAAAATGCTTCCTGTTGACTACAGACCGATTGCGCTCTCATTTTGTTGCTGGCTTTGTATTGTTGGCCACCTGTCGTCTTATCTTGCCACAAGAAATTGCATGGCAGCCTCCAATCAGGTTGATCTGACACTTCAGATCACTCACCGAATGGGGCTGGAACCCCTGCGCATGGATTCTTTGCGTTATGTGAACGGTGATGGAGAGCTCTACTCGGTAGACCGCCTCAGCTATCTTCTGAGTGGTTTTGTTTTGGAGTCATGGGAGGGGCATGATGTACGCATGGAGGGGCAATTTGCATGGGTGGACATATCATCGAGACGTTCGCTTGTTCATCTCCATTCCATTCCGAAAAATCGTTACAAGGCCCTGCGTTTTTCCATAGGCCTCACTCCCAAGTTCAATCATGCCCGAGTGCACTCGCTGCACCCTCAGGATCCACTCAATCCGCAACTAAACGGCCTTCATTGGAATTGGTCTCAAGGTTATATATTCCTGGCTCTTGAAGGTCGCTGGCAAAATAAAAAAGGAGAACTTTCCGGGTATAGCTTTCACCTTGCCGGTGACCATAATCTCAATACGGTGAGTCTGGCCCAGTCACTGGATTTGACCGAAAGTGCCCTGTGTGCTCTGGAATTTGACGTCAATCAATTAATCGATGGCCCAAGCTCTGTCGGTTTTGATCGCGATGGTCGCTCTACGCACTCTGCGGTTGATGATCCACTGGCTGTAAAGCTTGTTGGAAACCTTCAATCTGCATGGTCCTGGACAGGATTTGATATTGTTCCAGACGGGGGGAATCGCATCAAAGAAAGCGGCAAGCCCATGGACTTGCCTCACTCATTCACGCCCTATCGATTGCTATTGAGTCGGACTTTTCCTGTGCCACCTTTACCAGGAGACAATCCATTGATTGAGGAGAGGGTTGCTCTGGGAGAAAAACTTTTCAATGACAAGAGACTATCTTTGGACGGAACGATTGCTTGCAGTCATTGTCACCAGCCGGCATATGCCATGGGGGATGGCGTAGCCTACAGTAGTGGTATTGACGGGCGATTGGGGAGACGCAATGCCATGCCTTTGTTTAATCTAGCTTGGAAGTCGAGTTTTTTTTGGGACGGGCGATCCCCCTCGCTAAGAGATCAGGCACTACATCCGATTCAGGATGAAAATGAAATGAATCAATCCTTGGAGCAAATGCTTGAGAAATTGCAACAATCTTCGTTTTATCAGGATGCTTTTGAAGCCGCTTATAACTCCCCTGAAATCACGTCTGAGCGGGTAGGGTTGGCGATTGAAAACTTTCTACTGACCAAGTTGTCTTTTGATTCAAAGTTCGATAAATCGTTGATTGGGCAAGTACAATTGACATCCATGGAAAAACGGGGCTTGGAATTGTTCATGACTGAACATGAGCCACGTTCCAAACGCTTTGGCGCTGATTGTTTTCACTGCCATGGAGGACCTCTTTTCTCTGATCAACGTTTTCACAACAATGGTTTGGATGATCTAAGTACCAGAGACCTTGGTAGGTTTCAATACACAGGCAGAGCAAGAGACAGAGGTCTTTTCATGACCCCCAGTCTTCGCAATATTGCAGTGACCGGCCCCTACATGCACGATGGACGTTTTGATACCCTTGAGGAGGTGGTGGCGCATTACAACGAAGGCTTGATTCGTCATGAAAACCTTGACCCAAATCTGCTTAAACATCCTCCCGGAGGCCTGGGGCTTTCTTCAAATGATCAGGAAGCTCTTGTAGCTTTTTTGAAAACGCTTACCGATGACTCCTTTGTGTCACCCTTGTCTTCTGGTTTGCCCTGAGGATCGAGGCCGCACAATTTAATAAAGGACTGGAGGGGATTGTGAGTGTTATTAGGACCCATCACCGACATACTAGTTGAAAAATTTGACGGTTGTTCGCTGGGAACTCCTCATTGAATGATTTATTTTATAATGTAGATCAAGCTTCAATACCTGAAAGAGCGAACTCGCGAATTCTTTAAGATTGAACGTGGCGTTTTGTTTTGTAGGATACTCCCAATACCTAAAATAAACGACCTACCGTCTGCAGGTTCTAGCTTTGAGCGGAAAAGTGTCATGAGTAAACTAATTATTCGCTTCCAAATATGAAATATCCTATCAAACTTAATTTCAAGAAAATTGCACTGGCCAAGCAAGCACAACTCACAGACGCAGCAGGCGAGCCCATCGCATATGCGCGTCAGAAAATGTTCAAATTGAAAGAGGAGTTGGAAGTGTTCCGTGACAAGAGCCGAGAGGAAAGACTCTGTCTTATCAAAGCCGACCGAGTGATTGATTTTAGTGCTGCTTATCAATTCTTGAATGAGGAAGGTGCGGTTTTCGGGGTGATCAAGCGCGAAGGACTTAAGTCCATATGGAAGGCTACATATAATCTAAACCATGATGCCAACACTCCTTTTGCCAGCATTAGAGAAGAAAAACCCTTCGCCAAGCTGGCGGATGCCTTAGTTGGCGGAATTCCGGTGATTGGTTTGTTCTGTAATTATCTCTTCAATCCCTCCTATCTTCTGACGAATTCAGAGGGAATAGATCTCTTCCGTATCAGGAAATCACCCAGCCTTTTCGGAACTGTTTTCGATATCGAAAAACTTTCTGACGACCATCAGGATAAAGAAGTATTGTCGCTCATGGGTATCCTGATGATGGTCTTTTTGGAACAAGCAAGAGGATAGTCCGTGCCTGCGGTCTGCAGGTTGCTCATGATGACTATCGAGATGAATGGCTGCGGAGGTGAGCTGTGCTCATTATCTTTGATTTAAACAGATTCCAAAATCATATTGCCATATGCTGTGGTATCTCCAGTCCTGACTAATCCAATGGCTTGCGGAACTCTTTTTTTGAAATCATTGTGAAGTTCAAAGCTACGCTTGATTCCCCTGCATGCTGTATCGAATTCTTTTTGTTTTTCGTCCGTATTATTTTCCTCGAACTCTTTGGCCATCCATATTTCGCCACATTTCCAATTTGGCAAAAGCGCGTCAAGAACTTGAGGGATTGTTGGGATTCCCCTCACCAGAGTGAGATCAACGGTTTCAATCATTGGCCAATAAGGAAATGCAGCATCAGAAATGACGATGGTGTTGGTATGGCGTACCCTTGCAATCAGGGATAACAAATCAGGGTTAATAATATCTTTGATCAACATAACAAGTATTAAGATTGAAATCTATTTCAGCCACACGCGGTTTTGCAATGAATTTGTCACTTGAAAGGTCAAGTTTCAGGATTAACTCAAAAAAGGAGTTGGGTGATTCTTTTTTGGGCTTTAGACAGGATTCCTGTCTGAGGCATTAACATTTTGGCTCCTGACTATCAGATGGCTGAACCAGTGGCAAAATGATTTCGATCAGAGTGCCCTGTCCCGGTTTTGAAATCAATTTGACGATGCCAGCGTGTGCTTCGACTATTTTATTTACTACCATCAATCCAAGGCCCGCACCTTTGGGTTTCTTGCTTTGCAGCAAACCATCGAATTGTTTTATCTTAATTTCATCCATTCCCAGTCCGGTATCCCGAAATGCAATGACCACTTGTTCTCCATTACCGGAATTTCGGTATCCCGTTGATAAAAGAAGTGTGCCTCCGTTGGGCATGGCATCGATGCTATTCAATGCGATGTTTAACAGTACCTGCTCTATTTGCCCCGAATCTGCCTGGATTTTTGGAAGTTGATCAGCTAATTCCATCTGGAAGTCGATATGGTGCTGTTTCATCTTATGCCGAGTCAAAAGGTAAAGATTTCGCGCCAGGGGGTTCAAATTGACAGGTGCAGTTTTAGGCTCGTTATGGCGTGCGAAGTCAAGGATTCGTTCAACAATTGCATTGAGTTGATCCATTTTTTTGCCTAGCAGCTCCACATCTTCATTGCGAGGGTCCTCATCAGGGAAATTGAGGTTAAGTGCGTGATACACCATTTTCATCACGGTCAGTGGATTGCGGATTTCATGGGCAACCTCCGCTGCGAGCAAGCCAAGGGCTGATAACTTTTCCCTCTTACGCAATTCCTCTTCCATACTTCTGATGTCCTTGTTCAGTCTTGCTCTTTGGATAGCTGTTGCGGACACATTACTGAAAGCCTTGAGGATGTGGATTTCTTCATCTGAGAAACTATGGGTCTTTCCGGTATAGACATTCAGCACTCCCATAGGATCTGACTCGAGCATCAGCGGTACACTGAGCATGCTGACCAGGCCCTCTTCCCTAGCAAGTTCTGCATTTTGATACAGGTGTGAGGCTTGTGTGTCCCTGAGTTGAATCGGTTGGCAGCGTCTTACTACGGTTCCAGCAAAACTTTCCTCCACGTGCAAGCGAGGTTTTGCCCTGTAGGACTCACCTGCACCATGAGAGGCTGTCAACTCAAGCCAATCACCTGTTTCGTCCAGCATGAGGACAGAACACATGCGGGCCGACATGAGCTGGCAAGCTTCTCTGGTTACGGCTTCAAGCGCTTCCTCGAGGTCATACGCGTTCTGGATCTTTTCGTTAACTTTAGTGAGAGATTCAAACATCTGAGCCTTGAACCTGATTTGTTCATAGAGCCAAGTGTTTTCAATCACCTTGGAAGCCTGAATCGCGAGGTTTGAGAGCATCTTCCGATCGTTCTCGTTAAAGGCATCCTTGTGGGTGGCATCGACATTGAGAACGCCACGCACTTGATCATTGATGTCAAAAGGAACAGCCAGTTCTGATTGAACCTCGGCCCAAATGGAAACATATCGGGCATCATTCTCAACATTGTTGATGAGTGCGGATTTGCCTTTCTTTGCAACCCAACCAGTGATGCCTCGGCCTATTGGCAGGTGGAAATCAGCATAAGCCTCATTCGGAAAACCCACAGCAGCCTCAAGTTCCAGGAGTCCTGAAGTAGGATTGATCAGGGAGACACTTGCGGAATGAGCGCCGGTCAACTCAATGGCTTGCTGGAGGATGACATTAAGCGCGGTCTTTGGGTCAAGAGATTGATGTATTAAATTGCTGACACGGTACAGCAATTTAATCTGTTTGTTTTCCTCCTTCAGTGTTTTCAATGTCTCTTTGTCCGACATGATTTCACATTAGCATTCCCAATCGAATGTTTCACGGAATATTCGATATGAATCGATGTTTGAGGGGATTATCTTGCATTTTAAATCTTGTGGCACACTTGCAGGTTCAAAGGGATTAATTTAGCTTGGACTCCTAATGGATGAGACAAATGACATTCCTGAATTGGATGAAGCCATGTTTGCCTTCAGTCAAGCTGACTATCAGAAAGCGGTAGACTTGCTTGAAGGCGTTTTAAAAATATACCCAGATCAATTCGATGCCTTGACCGCTTTGAGCATGGCACATTGCCGTCTTGGGGAATTGAATGAATCCTTGAAGTTGGGTTTACAGGCTGAAAAAATACGCCCACATGACGCCCTTGTGCACACCAACTTATCCTTGTTTTATGTTAAAATGGGAAACAAGGAAAAGGCTGAGCATCATGGATTGCAGGCGAAAATTGCGTCCTGGAGATCCGATTCTGGGACTCAGCCCCCTACAGCAAGTAAAGGGAATGAATCAAACGCGGAAGATGATCTGAAAATGGCTGCCCCAAAAACCGAAACTTATAAAACGCCCTCGAAATTTCCTGATACGCCTTGGAAAAAATAAGATACATCAATGAGGATATTCCGAGTTGTGATCTCAGGTGACCCGGCCTGACCGTTTTGCCAGAAAAATCCCGGAAAGAATAATCACTCCACCAAACATCTGCATGGAGCTCATCGATTCATGCAGAACAGCCCATGCAGCTATGGCTGCAACGAGAGGTTGGAAAAGAAGGCTCAAAGCGGAAATTGATGCCGGCAGGTGTGCAAATCCGTAAGCAATCAAACCCTGACCTAGAACCTGACCTGTCATCGCCAAGGCAAATAAGACCAGCCAACCATGGATTGTGGATGGGAATATCTGCTCCCCAAGTATCAGGGCAAAAACTCCCAAAGCAATCGTACTATACACCGCTGAACGTGCCATGAGGGGGGCTGTCCTCACTGTTACCCTAATATGCTTCAACGATAGCATGTACGCGCCATAAAAAAAGGCAGCTAAGATAGCGATGAAATCTCCGTATAATTGCTCCCTTGAAATACTCAGACTTGCTCCCGTTAAAAGAACAGCGCCAAGCATCGTTAAAATCATGCCTCCTATAAACCAACGAGTGATGCGTTCATTGAACAAAAACCTGGCTGCGATGGTGACAAAAATAGGCGCGGCATTGGTGAGCAGAGTGGCGTTGGCCACCGTGGTGTGATGCAACGCTTCATGCCAAAATGCCATGTCGAGTGCGAATAAAAAACCCGTGATGGCAAACCACTTTGTCGAGGTGCCTGCAGGTTTATTCTTCTCTTCTCTTTTGTTTGGTTGCGTATCCCATGCTGCCCAGAGCCAAAGCATAGGGAGCGCAAGCAGCAGGCGGTGAAATGCTGTTGAAACAGGACCAAGCTCGCTTAGCCTGACCCAAATTGGAGCCAGGCCGATGCATCCCGCGCCCGCGAAAACAGCTAAAAACCCGACATGTTCCTGTTTAAGTCTGTGCTTCACATGGGATGAAAATTTTAATGGGAAAAAGAGGTGGACTCAGGAAATGGATTTCCGTTTTTTAGCCAATTCAACTTTCAGGTCATCAAGTGGCAAGGTGTTGATAATATCCCTTTTCTCCAACCAGCCCTTGCGTGCATGTTCAGCGCCCAAACGCAGAAAACCTGCATGATCCAAATGGTGAGCGTCACAATTGATGACACACTTCACTCCTTTTTCCTTGGCGTATCTCCACCAGCGCCAGTCCATGTCGAGTCGATAGGGGCTGGCGTTCAGTTCAATCCATGTGCCTGTCCTGGCACAGGCGTCAATGACCGACTGATGATCAATCGCGTAAGGCTCTCTTTGAAGCAATAAACGACCGCTCATATGACCTAGCATGTGTACAGAGGGGTTTTCAGCAGCCTTGATCAATCGGTTAGTCAATTGATTTCTGGATTGGGTGAAACCTTGATGAATGCTTGCAACGACCACATCCAGTTTTGCCAGTAGTGAGTCTTCAAAATCAAGTGATCCATCGCTCATTACATCGACTTCTGTCCCCGTAAGGAGTTGAAATGAGGTGTTCTCCAGGCTCAGTTCACGGTTTATTTGCTCAATGTCTTCTATTTGTCTTTCCAGACGTGATGCCTGTAGTCCGTTAGCCTGGAAAGATGATTTTGAATGATCTGTGACTGCCCAGTAGCTGAATCCCAGCTCAAGGCAATCTTCTACCAATTGCGCCAGCGATTGTCGGCCATCGCTCCAATCAGAGTGATTGTGCAAGGATCCCTTCATTTCTCTCCATTCGACCAGTCGGGGTATTTTTCCAGTTTCAGCCGCTTCGAATTCACCTGAGTCTTCTCGAAGTTCCGGAGGGATGTAGTCCAGGTTCAAATGTTTGAAAATATCTTCCTCTGTGCAGCATGCCAGGCAAAGAGCCATTTCACGGGTCTCTTCTTTGGACCGAAATAAACCATACTCGCTCAAACGTAAACCACGCTCAATCGCCCGGCGTCGCATGATGATGTTATGTTCTTTACTCCCCGTGAAGTAAGCCAGTGCAAATGGGAATGATTTGTCTTCGATGACTCTCAAATCGGCTTGAATGCCACCATGCAATATGACCGAAGCCTTGGTATCTCCTTTGACTTGCACGGATACAACAAAGGGTAGCGATGTGAAGTCCTCAATAACCCGGCTTGCGTGTTTGGATGAAGCCAGAAAATCAATATCATGCAGGATTTCTTTTCGTCGTCGCAGACTGCCAGCTTCGCTGCAGCGCACCACATCATCATGCTGACGGAGAAAATCAAGTATGCTTTCGGCAGTGGCCAGCGCAACGTCAAGTCTATGGTGAGAAGCATATTTTTTTCTGAATTCAATGCCATCAAGGATTTTCTCTTGTGTTTTAGCTCCGAATCCCTTGATTCCCGCGATTTCGTCCTTTCGGCAAGCTGACTCGAGCGCCTCGATGGATTCGAGACCCAAAGTGCTGTTCAACGCCTTGATTTTCTTCGGCCCCAGGCCTGGGATGTTCAGCATTTCAATCAGACCTGCAGGGATGGATGCTTTCAAATCCTCGTAGTATTTCAGCTTACCTGTCAGGACTAATTCGGTTACTTTTTTCTGGAGCGCCTCACCGAAGCCTTTCAACTCTCCCAATCGTCCCTCGTTCACCAAAACGGTGACCGACGTTTGACCCGTTTCGAGTGTTCGGGCTCCGTTGATATATGCCCGCGTTTTGAAAGGGTTTTCCCCCTTCAACTCCAAAAGTACCGCTATTTCTTCCAGGATTTCAATGACATCTGCATTATCCATGCAGGGACTATGATCAGCCCTATTCAAACTTCAAGCGACAAAGAGAATTCTGGACCGTTTGGGTTTGTGTGTGAATACTGGGTCCATGCAAATTTATCCTTTCTCCCACATACGCCGCATCCTGCATTTGGGGCTTGCCTCGTGCGTGTTGCTTTCAGCTTTTTTAGTAATCTCTGACGATAAAAATGAACCAGTTTCCCCAGATCTTTCCGCAACGAATTGGAAATCATTGTTTGATGGGAAAACGTTGAAAGGCTGGAAAACGACTAATTTTGCAGGAGGGGGAGATGCCGATGTCAAAAATGGAAGCATTGAGATTGACATGGGACTCGCGCTCAGTGGCGTGCAATACACAAATCAACCTCCCAGAATCAACTACGAAATCACTCTGGAAGCCATGAAACGTGATGGAGGTGATTTCTTTTGTGGACTGACCATGCCTTATAAAAAGGAACATTGTACCTTTGTTTGCGGTGGATGGGGTGGGGGAGTCGTAGGATTGTCGAGTATCAATGGAATGGATGCTTCAGAGAATCAGACCACGGAATTCAAAAAATTTGAAAACAATCAATGGTATCGAATCAGTCTGCGCGTCATGGATAACCGGATTCAGGGGTGGATCGATCAGAAACTTTTTCTGGATGTTGATACAACTGATGTCAGTGTTGGCATGCGGATCGGTGAAATTGAAGAATCGGCTCCACTTGGAGTCGCAACATGGATGACCTCCTCTTCGCTTCGCGATATTCGTCTGCGACAGGTTCCGGCCCCTGACAGTAAATAAGGGCTTTTCATTCCCGACATCCTGTTCACTTAATGAGCGATGAAGCCGTGGTAAAGGCCCATGTAATAAGGCAGCAGAAAGACAGTACCACTAGCTAAAATATTTCCACTTCCCCCGTAGTCCAGCTGCCATGGATCTGTGTTCCAATGGTTAAAGTGCCGGTTTTCCACAGGTAATACCTTGCCATTGATCCTGTAACCCCTTTGTCGCGGGTTGCTTGAAAGTAAATCGGTGGAATTTTGATCAGGAAGGCTCTTGATATCAATTCGGTGACTGTTCTCACAAGCCCAGTTAAAGCGGTTCAGGGGGAATCCTTGCAAGGTCTCAATCGAATCCACAAGCCAGTCGCCTGTTGGAGAAATCGAGTGAGTCCCCCAAGGATCACTGACTTCGCGGCCCATGGCCTGACCTGCATAAGCGAAATGGAAGAACGGGTTCATCTCGGGCGCTTCATTCAGCCAGGCAGCGTAGAAGGATAAAAGGGCCTTCTGTCTAAGGGAGCCTTCCGGCGTGTATCGCAACAAGTTGTAATAGCACATGAAGGCCATCTCATCGTCGGATTGATTTCCAGAGCCGATGCCTCGATGGATTTTGTAAATCAGGGCATTGGTGTCAAATGCATGATTTTGAATCAATTCAGCCTGATGTTCCAAATATCTCGATTCTCCTGTTACGTGAGCTGCAACCGCCAGATAAGAAAGCATGCTCAAGGACTTGAGTCCACGTTCCGCCCACCAATCAGGGTCGTGATTGAGTGCGTCCGGGCTGTAAACCCCCCACCGGGTGACGGTTCCTGTGTGGTCCACCAAATTGTAACCGTGCCTAATGAGGTGATCAGTCAAGTCACGGACAACCTGTCGAACTTCTTCCTTCTCTTTCTCCGTTTGAGCTACGAGATCATAATACAGAGGATAGAAAAAATAATGCCCATCCAATTCATCAGAGCTGGTATCACTTTTCCAATACCACTTGCCATCAGCGCTCACGGGCCAGCGAGGTTCATAGGCTTTCCAGAGTTGATCCTTATTTTTTTGAATCTCTTCGTCCTGCTTCAGTCGACCGTCATTTGGGTCCGGTAACTTAGTGGATCGAATCGTACGGGCAACGAACCCTTGAGGAGCAGGGTGGCTTCCTTCCTGTGTTACTGTTTGGAGAAACCGAAGTGCTTTGAAGGCATGGTGTGCCCGTTCTTTTGTCTCAGGGTCTTTGGTGACCGCATATGCAAAGCACTCTCCAGCTCCATACATGCTGGTCCACAAGCCATCATTGTCGCTGTCATGGTAATTAATCTGATCCTTTTTCCCTGGAGTGATGACAGAGACCTCTGAAAGGTAACCTAAAGGTGTTCTTTTAATATAGGATTTGATTTCTTTTTCGTAAAAGGCGGCTTTCTCCGCAAGCGTTATTGAGTCTTGACGAATACAACCTATGCCCTCTGGAGTGAGCACCCATACAGTTCCCTTCGAATCGACTTTGAGGTCCATGATCTTGTCATGGGGCAACCATCTCCTGCCTTGTCGGTAATCCCAGCGGCCGTTCTGATATCTGATGAGCCCCTTGTGTGTTCCAAACCAGATTTCTCCATCCGGACCGGAAGCGATGCGCGTGAAATCATTGTAGGGCAGACCATCCTTTCCCTCAAAAAATTGCCATCCCTTTGAAGTACGACATGCAACTCCAGCAAGGGAGGTAAACCAGATTTGTCCCTTTTGATCAACTTCCACCCCCCTGATATCATGAGTACCCCATTGTCTGCCTTTGTTGTCAAATACTGGCCACGGGACGAATTTCCCTTCTGCCTCGATCAATAAACCCTCATTGGCAGCCGCTAACCAGCTCCCGTCAGGTAATTGGGTGGATTGATTGAGCCCGGCTTGAGTCGAGAGCAGGAGTTTGCGGGGGATTCGCCTGGATTTCTGAATTGCTCTGGGGAGCGCTTTCTTTAACCACTGCCTTTCTGATAGGTGAAACCAACCTTCTCTTGTTTCAACAAACACCTGATCTGTTGAAGTGATTTCAATGGACTGAAAATCGTCCGCATCAGCTTGCGGTTTCATAGGGAAGAATTCCGATGTTTCTTGAGGGAATTTACCGACAGGGAAAGGCTCCGCAAAGGCAGTGTTTGACGCCATGAATAGAACGATTAAAAACAGGGTTACCTGATTTGATCGTTGAAAGAAAATGCTGCTTGTTCTGGTTTCCAAGTGCCACTCTTTCATACCTGTATCCTATCTGAGCAGGACCTCTTGTCCATCGCAAAGGGCACACATGAGCCTCAAGGTTGCCATTGCCAGAGAAGATCCTTTATGGCCTCTTTGACAATAGCCTCTTTTTCTGTAGCGAGGCATTTTCTCAGACATTTCATTGATTCCGCGTCCTTTCCCAGTTCCCTGAGCGTGATGACCGCCATTTCGCGTATGTCAGGGCTTGGATCATTTGACAGAGTTTGTATCACCAGATATTGCCAGCGTCGGCCTTCAGTGCCTTTGTTGGCAATATATATCAAACCGTCGAACCTATCCGGCTCAGCCTGGCTCCTCAAGGCATTGGCAGGGTTCATGAACTGGATATGACCTGAAAAATATGCGATTGCCAGCATGGCAATCAAGAGGGCACAGCCCCCCCAGGCGGTCCAGAGTTTTTGTTGCCGGCTAATGCGCATGTTGAATCTTGATTTCTTGATCGAATGCCGATCGCAAATGTTCAATTCTTCTTCGATTCACGCCCAGATCCCAATATCCAAGGTTAGAGGCTGATCTCACATGGATGATGCGTGATTCCTGATCAAGAAGGCAAGTTACCTGATCTTTAAATCTGAAAATCGGCGTCGCGAAGGTCGCTTTTAAATGGAATCGGTCTGCATCAAAAGTAACCAGATTCCTTTGCGCCTGGATCAGTTCTTTCCAGGTATTCCATGCCTTCTCAGATGCTATGGAGAAACGAACGGGTTGAATCTGATGGCTCGGGTCCCTGGATTGACTGCTGACGCAATTAGGGGAATTGGGGCATGGTTCAAGTGTTTGTGACATCAATTTTAATTGGAGCTAAAACATTTTTCTATGTCCACCCGTCTTTCTGGGCTCCTGCCAGTAGCTGGAAGTGGTGGGGTCCAGCTTAAGTTTTAATAAATCATTACCAGTTAACCTTAGCACAAGACCCATGGGTGTCATGATAAAGATGAAAAAGAGCGTCAAGAGAATGGTCCCCATGAATTGTCCAAAGTAAAAAAATGCGCTTGTTCCCGTTCGGTAGAAGCCTCGAAACCAGGAAGGAAAGATAGCACAAAGGACCGTTGCAACAATACCTGGAGCCCAGCCATACCACAAGGACAGGCTATGCATTTGCTTCCACCATCCCAAAGTCCATAGCAAGCCTGCCATCGTTCCAATCACCGCGGTGAACTTCAGCCATTCAATTGGATTTTCCTTGAGTTTGAGTTTCATTGTATCAATCGGGGATCGGGACGAATTGTTGTTTCGGACGATCCTGTTTCTGCTCGATCTTGGAAAGCCAAATGTCGCCAATCACCAGATAATCCATTTCGGTATTCATGAAACAGCGATAGGCGTCATCAGGTGTGGCAACGATGGGTTCTCCCCTTACATTGAAAGAAGTGTTGATTAACATTGGGCAGCCCGTCTCTGATTCAAAGGTCTTGAGCAAATGGTAAAACCGAGCGTTCTGGTGTTCATTGACCGTTTGAACCCGAGCAGTGTAATCCACGTGTGTGATGGCGGGTACATCAGATCGCTCAGCATGCAATCGTTCCAGTCCTTCCAATTCACTGGAGGTGGATTTTTGCTGTGATTCAAGCAAGTCAGCTACAATCAGCATGTAGGGTGATTTCAGTCCGTGAAGCTCGAAAAACTTGTGAGCCTTTTCTTCCAGGACGGCAGGTGCGAAGGGACGGAAGGATTCCCGGTATTTAATTTTCCGGTTGATCAAGCTTTGCATCTTACTTGAACGCGCATCTCCCAGAATCGAGCGATTACCCAATGCTCTCGGGCCAAACTCCATGGCTCCCTGCATCCATCCCACCACATGACCTTCAGCCAGCCATCTGGAGGTGATTTTGTTCAATGTGCCATGGTCGTTGGTTACATGAAAAGAGGCTTCATGTGCGTTCAATGTTCTCTGCACTTCGTCTGAACTGTAGGCAGGGCCAAGGAATGAGCCTGACATTTGATCTTGTCCCTTTTGCAGCGTGGATTCACCGCGTGGTTTTTCGCTGGTCTGCTCATGCCATACCGCCAGAGCTGCCCCCAATGCTCCCCCGGCATCACCTGCAGCTGGCTGAATCCATATGTCATCAAACCATTTCTGGGCAGCCAGCTTTCCATTAGCAACACAGTTCAAAGCGACACCGCCGGCAAGGCATAAATGTTTTTTTTCTGTTACTTCCCGGGTATGTTTCGCCAATTTCAGAACAATATCTTCGGTGACCTGTTGAATGGACCTGGCGACGTCCATGAACCTGGGGTCCATTTTGGTCTCAGGTTTCCTTGGCGGGCCATCAAACAAGGCATGAAAGCGATCATTGCTCATGCGATTGGATCGCAGGAAATCAAAGTAATCCAGATTCAGACGGAAGGAACCATCTGCCTTGACGTCGATCAGATGATCATAGATGTGTTTGACATACTTTGGCTCACCATAGGGTGCCAGCCCCATGAGTTTGTATTCCCCTGAATTGACTCGGAAACCACAATAGGCCGTAAAGGTAGAATACAACAGTCCCAGTGAATGGGGGAATCTGATTTCCTTCAGCGTGGTTATCTTTTTTCCTCCTCCTACAGCCATTGAGGTGGTGGCCCATTCTCCTACACCATCGATGGTCAAGATGGCTGCAGTTTCGAATGGTGAAGGGTAGAATGCTGATGCCGCATGTGATTCGTGATGCTGGGTGAAGAGAATAGGGCAGGCTTCTGGGAGCCCACTGAATTCCTCGCGAATGGTGTTTTTCAGATTTAATTTTTCCGACAGCCAGGTGGGTAAAATACGCGGGAAAGTTTTCCAACCACCAGGTGCCACTGCCAGATAGGTTTCCAGCATGCGCGCGAATTTAGTGATGGGTTTGTCGTAGAACGCAACCGCATCAAGTTGCTCAGGTTCAATCTTAGCTTTGTTTAAACAAAATGTAATGGCATGGCCCGGAAAGCGTTCATCGTTTTTCTTGCGTGTGAAACGTTCCTCCTGAGCTGCTGCAATTATGATGCCATCCTTGAGCAATACCGCTGCGGAATCATGATAAAAAGCGGATATGCCTAGAATATATTTCATGTCAAATTGCCGGTCAGTGAAGAAGGTGTCACATGAACGGGTACATGAATGGAGCCAGAGCGCTGGAGGAGGAAAATACGATCAATGCCCCAAGCAACAGTAGTATGATTACCAGTGGCCAGAGCCACCACTTTTTCTCCTGCTTCAGGAACTGCACAAATTCTTGGAAAATTTCCCACACGCGTATGATCTTCGCAAATGCATGGCTCATTAGCCAAGAGCAAATTTCAGCTGATCCTTCGTTCAACTACAATGGCTGCTTCTTGTATTCCAATGAATCAAGCCTTAATGTTTTCTCCTCAATTCCAGAAATATTATGAATCCCAGGTATCGCTTTTCACTCATCAATCGTCGACAAGTATTGAAAGGGCTTTTTGGCGCAGGACTCAGTGTTGGGACTGGGGCATGTTTTTCCACTGAGGAATCAAGGAGTAGTCAGCCCTCAAATCCAGTCGTTCTGGAAAATCAGAAGGAAGGGACGCGTGATTGGATGCTGAAAACAACGGGTATTGATCCCTCAACACGATATCGTTGCCCCTGGATTGAGGGTTACTGTTCACAGACCAGATACCGCGCGGGAGATAAATTACAAGTCAAGGTAAGCACACGGCCTGCTTCCGAATTTTTACTGGATATCTATCGATTAGGCTATTATGCAGGAAAGGGAGGGAGACACATGGGGCTATGGGGGCCTTTCAATGGTCGTTCGCAGGATGATCCTGCTGCTGATGCCAAGCGTCGTCTGGATTGTCAGTGGGAAACCTCATTTGAATATCATATCCCTGAAGATTGGGTTAGTGGTGTTTATTTGGTCAAACTGACTTCTCTGAAAGAAGGTTTTCAAAGTTATGCTATTTTTATCCTTAGGGATGATCGAGAGGCGGACTTCATGTTTCAATGCAGTGATCACACCTGGCAGGCCTACAATCGTTGGCCTGACCAATTCTCTCTATATGACAATGGACAAACTGAATGGTATTGGGGGGGAGGCATCGAAGTCTGTTTCAATCGACCTTATGGTAAATACTGTCAAATTTTGGATGCTCCTTTGAGCACGGGGTCAGGAGAGTTTCTTTTATGGGAGTTTCCGACTGCTTTCTGGATGGAGTCACTGGGCTATGATGTGACGTATGTTTCCAATCAGGATACACACAGCGATGAGCCAGGATTGCATCGTTGCAAAAGTTTCCTGTCAGTGGGCCATGATGAATACTGGACTCTTCAGATGTATCGTAACGTTCAGCAGGCGATCAAGCAGGGCACGCATGCTGCTTTTTTGTCAGGTAACGCGGTTTGCGGGAAAATACACTTGCAACGGGATCGTCAAGGGAATCCGGATCGAGTGATGGAGCGCATTGGGGTATTTGGTCCTCCCGGCGGAACTAGAGAATTTAATTCGATGTCGAAACTGATCCATGAACCTCCTTATGCCAGCGAACTCATGGGCGCTCAGAGCACGGGGCCAGTTACTGGAGGAGCCGATTGGATTTGTCGTAAACCAGATCATTGGGTTTTTGATGGAACCGAGATGTCCATGGGCGACGCCATACCCGGACTTGTAGGGTGGGAATGGCATGGGGACCCTGAAGACATCAAAGGTCTGGAGATTCTTGCCTCGGGTAAGACTCAAAGTGCTCCAGGAATCTTGAATGGTGGTGAATACACATCCACAATTTACCAAGCACCAAAAGGTAACTGGGTATTCAATGCAGCAACGATATGGTGGGGAGACGGACTGAGTGAACCCCCTGGTTATGTGCGCCCTTCTGTCTATACTTCTCCTGAAGGTCCAGATACACGACTACAGAGAATTACACGGAACTTATTCGACCGAATGAAATCCTGAGTTGAAAAGGACAAATCTCTCTTCTTGGGGAATCGCTTAATTAGGGCGCTGAACAATGACAACCCATCCACGATCCTCTTCCCATTCAGATTGATTGCGCAGATGAACACGCTCAAATGCAGCCGTCCATTGGCCTTTTGATGGATTGCGCGATACTGGATCCATATAATTTCTGAGATACAGTCCACGCGGAGATGCTTTGAGTTCTTTGAGCAGGGCTGCTGCAAGTCGGGGTAAAGCGTTCTCACCTTCCTGATTGAAAGATGATGAAAGCCGTGGGTGATGCAAGAACAGGCCCGTAGATGCTTCTCCTTCGAAATGGTCAGAGCCAAAATTTGCCAAAACAGCAATTTGTCCGTCAGCCAGATTTCCGGTGAGCACCTCAAAATCTCCCAGTTTGATCGACATTCCCAAAACGCCGAGGAACTGGCGGCCAGATTGTCCCTCCGTTTGACTGTATATGGGGCACGTCAATGCGACTTTTAACGCTCCATCGCTGCTACTGGCATAAGGGACCGATAAATACTCGCTTACGATATGAGGAGGAGAACCTGTTTTGCCAGATTGCAAATCAATACCATTGCCATGAAAATAATCACGATGTGCGTAGGTTTGACCGATGGAAGAGCCTGATGGGTGCCGTGCCAATTGCACGCCTGCACTGTTGCAGATAAACCAGCTCTCAGCTTCGACTTCATCTAATTTAGCTCTATCCCTGATGGCTGTGATTAAATCAGAAAACAAAACCCGGCTTTGATCATGAAGGGGCCCTTGATTTGCATTCAAATGCTCGATTAACCGCGGGTTACTGGCCTCCTTCTCCAATAAAAACCACCTGCCATCCATTTCCATTTGAACCGTGACAGCCGTGAGTTTTGCTGCAGATTTCAGCAGTGTTTCATTGACTGCCTGACTCTCGCGCGCAGCTATTCCCAGTCGAAAAGCTGAGCCAAGGAAAACAGCAAGCAGTAAAACAATGGAGATCGCCGTGATTTGAGCCATGCGTCGGTGCTGGCGAAAAAATCGCAGGGGCGTTTCCAGAGCCGACTCCTGATAGGCCTGTACTTTTTCATCTGCCAGAAAACGCTCTACCTCATTGGCAAGTTCCAGTGCGGAAGGATATCTTTTCGAGGCTTGAAGGTGCATGGCTTTCAAACAGACAGCTTCCAAGGCATTCGGGCATTGAGCTGAAATGCTCTTGGGATGATTCCATTCGCCATCGATTACTTTCTGACGGATTTGCTGGATGCCTCCTTCAATTCCATCGACCGGGCTTTTGCCGCATAGTATTTTATAAAGAATGGATCCAAGGCTGTAAATATCGCTGGATACCGTCATTGAAGATTGACCAGAGGCTTGTTCAGGACTCATGTAAGCGGGAGTGCCTGCGCCGAGATCATGGCCTGAGCGTTGCCTCACTTGATGCCCGCTCGGAAACAAGGTTTTTTCTCCGCTTGCTCGTGCGGATTCATCACGATCCACCGGCATGGCAAGCCCCCAATCCACAACCATCGATTCTCCGTAACGGCCAATAATCACGTTTTCAGGTTTGAGATCACGATGAATGACTCCGCGATTATGGGCATAGGCAATCGTGTTACAAATGGTTACAAAATGAGCCAGCAGGTTACGGAACTCGAGATTGCGTCGATGAACATTCCAGCGATCTGCTTCGGAATAATATGTATCAATGGTCTTCTGGAGTGTCTCGCCGTGCACAAACTGCATGACATAGAAGGGGCGTTTGTCTTCAGTCTGACCAATCCCATGGACTGGAACCACTCCGGGATGATACAGTCGACTGGTGATTTCCGCTTCCAGGCAAAACCTTTCTTTCCTTGCCTGATCATGCATGTGACGTTTTTGCATGAATTTGATGGCAACTTCGCGGTTCAGCTCTGTGTCCAGAGCAAGATAGACTCGGCCCAAGGCCCCTTCAGCGTGAAACTGCGCTTCAGTGAGCCCTATATTGGCAATGAATGTTTCATCCAGAGTTTGTTCCTGTAAATCGTTTTCCTCCGATTGCTGGAGAATCTCGTTTTGGGGCTTGAGCATCCGATTAATTTGCTCAAGCGAATCAATTTGCTTTTTTAAATCGGTAACGAGTTCAGGATGCTCGATACATAAGCTTTCAGGCGATACAGGATTCCCTTTTTCTTGAGCTTCTTCCCATTGGTCCAGCAGGTTTTCGAGGATGCGTTTTTTTGGATCATTACTCATGGCTCGGGTATTGAATCTTGCAGTAAAATTTGTAATTCCAGACGCGCTTTTCTCCAGCGACGCTTTACCGTGCGAACATCCATTTTCAAAATATGTGCTACTTCGCTCTGTAAAAGATCATGATACCATATCAAATCAAATACTTCCTTGAGTTCATCTGGCAACTTTTCAACTTGGGCATGAATATCTCCCCATTGAGCGGCTTTGCTTGGGTCTTCGGTGACCCATCCATTATCTTCGGGAGCTATGGAAGTCTGTGATTCGCGGGGGGTTAATTGCGTCTGATGGTTGCGCCCTTGCCCCAAAGGTCCCTGATAGTGACGTGCTAAATCGATTAGTTCGAATCGTATCTTTTCAGCTGCCAGTCTCAAAAAATGACGTGCGTCTTTTAGCGGAACTTTCTCCAGCGCTTTCCAAATACGGATCGAGGCATTCTGGAAAATATCATCGGTTTGCTCCCAGCGACGCACGGGTGGATAATCACGGGATATCTGGCGAGTCATTTTCAGCAGTCTATCCCAGGTGCATTGAACCAATTCGACACGTGCCGACTCATCGCCTTTCATCAAGCGATCAATCAAAGCTTCTATTTGCGTGGTGAGATCCGGACGGTTGTTCATGATGTTGATGGATTGCAGCCCAATAAAGTAGTCGAATGCTCATGACGATGACCAGTTTCATCTGAGGATATAACCAAAGGAATCTTCGATCTCAGGTTGGCATGCCTTGATGAACAGGGAATTCCCATGACGGGTTTACTCAAGAAAATTTGAATCGCGGCTGCCACCAGATGCTGTCCGAACGTGCACAAGGCAATGGTCAGGCCAATCCAGCCTGATGCCCCCGGGAACTGCGCCGCCGGAACCAAAGCCATTCCATTGTTGTTCATCCCGGTGCCAAACATGAGTGCCATTTTTTCAGACGGTGTTACCTTTGATGTTTTCCCTATCCATATGCCTGTCACGAACGCCATGCTACAGCATGTCAGTACGCCCAGCAAAAGGCTGAACATCGCTGAAGGCAGGAAAGGCTGCAGGCTTTGAGGAAGGAAGGTTGTTCCGTGCATGTAATTCAATAAAAGCAAATTCAGGGCATTCGCCCATTTCATCCAGATAGGCAACTGGGTTTTCCCTTTTTCTCCTGAAAACCATCTGAAGAACCTTCCTCCAATAACTGGGACAATGATCCAGACCACGATGAAGGGTAAACTGAACACTGATTTTGTCTCGGTAAAACCACGCGTGCCCACCTCAGGGGGAAGTTGATGGAAAAGCCAGCTCATCACTGGGAATATCAAAGGCATCATACTTGTGGTGATTAACCAGAGCCCAAGGCTGAGCGGCATGTTGGAGTTTGTCTGCTGGGCCCATGCTGCGGATGAAGTGGCTGCCGGCATCATGGAAACTATGGCAAAACCAGCGAGCATGGAAATCCATAGGCTTGAAAGCCCGGCAGACAGACCAATCATCAGTATAGAAATCCATGTGACAGCGATGAGGACTTTTCCCATGAGGCCAGCCAGCGAAAGCGATGGTCTGCGTCGAAGCGCATTCCACTGTTCTGAAGTAACCGAGAACCCTGCGTTGAAGAGGAGTGCCCCAAGCATGACCAAACTGGTTGTCACGTTTTCATGCGTGCCGGGAAGAGTTCCCCAATCAATTTTTTTCAGCCAGAGTCCCGGTGATGGTATCAAGCCCGCCAGTAAGTAAGCCGCCAGTACGTAAGCCACCAGTAACAGGAATATAAAACGCCTGTATAGCCACTTATCAAGATATTGAATGATACCCACGCTCCAAGGTCACATTAACCAAGTTGTTTAATGTTGAAAACTGAAATTCAACATCAAACAGCCGTGCGATATAGGCCACTGTTTTCATAGCGAGAAGAGCCACACTCAGTGTACTGTTTTTCGTCAAATACAGATTTGGACTACAAGTGACCAGTATGTATGGTTTATCTCATGAATAATGTTAAACGAAAGCCGTGGATGCTTTTTGTTTGTTGGTTTTCCCCGCTCATTGCTTTTCTATTTGCCGGATGCCAAACCGCACCCAAAGTAGATTGGGAATCGCGTGTGGGTGAATGGACCTACAATGACGTGATCAGGGACATGGGCCCAGCTGACAAACGTGAAACCCTTTCGGATGGAACAAAAGTGGCCGAGTGGCTTCTTCAAAAAGGGACCACTGTCCCCAGATATGAAGTCGTCGGGTATTACGATGACTTTTTCTACCCGAATTTTCCGCCCTACAATCGATCATTGATTCGGCCGCGCACTTTTCAAGCTTATCGTGCTGATGTGCGTTTTCCGGATCGCTCTGTAAGGATGATTTTCAAACCCGATGGTAAGCTTGAGAAAGTCCGTTACTTTTCACAAGAATAGGCATCCTGAAAGGGATACCTGACTCCATCGTCCAGAATTTTCCATCACGGAATGCATGCCAGGGTCCGTGTTTGTAAAAAAAGCACTCACAAAAAGAATGGTTCCTTCGCGCGTGCTGTCATGACTGAACTCGCATGCTTGGTTTAAATGACCTGTCAGGGGCCAGTCCCGTCCATGAAAGGGTATCTGTAGGACTACCCGCGCTGGTGTGCATTCCTAAAGGTGATCCATCTCTGCCTGAACTTGAAAGGGGGGGCATGTTTTGAGGGTGTTTCGGTTGCTACTCGCTTTGCAACATCCTTCCGAGCCTTGCTTTTCATTTTTATGGTGTGGATTCCTTCAAGATGAAACTGAGTGCTAATTTCATGTTCTCGGAATAGTATCATGAATGAACGCAACTTGTGTGTTATACAAGGTCAACAGGGAGAAAGAAAAAGCATGGTAACAACCATTGAAAACCTGCGCATCCTGCTTGGGCGGCCGGCTGTCGTGAACATGGGCATCCTCATCGCGTGGCGGTTTATCTGGTCTTGAGGATGGCGGACTTTAATTAATGGATTAAGGTTTGATTTTCTTGCTGATGGAGGCACTCGATTCTCCCCTCATGTCGCCTTGCAAAGAGGGATATGTTGACCACGCAACCGAGGCAGCACATCACCATATCCCATTGTGCGTCCCAGATATCTCCCTGGCTGCCGAGGTAGGCATCGGCACCATCGCCGAACGCCTTGGCTGCCCCGAATTCCAGGATCTCAAACAAAGCCGTGAAAGCCATCATCAATGCGAAAACCATGAACTCCCTCCAGCCCCGTCTTGGAACCACCTTGTTTTGAATCAGGACTTCTCGAGCCAGCATGGCCGGAAAGAAGCCCTGCGCAAAATGTCCGATCCGGTCATAGTGGTTCCTGTCAAACTGGAACCACTCCTGGATCCAGTTGCCCAGTGGAACTTTCTCATAGGTATACCAGCCACCATAGATCAGGATCAGCGCATGCAGAAAGAGGGACATCCCTAAAAACCAGGTGATGGCACCGTTTTTATGGTGATAAACACCCAGAATCATCATGCCCGCTCCCACCCAGGAAACTTCAAGGGCCCAGGTGAAATGATCCTCGGGTTGAATACCCGAGGCAATGAGCAGCACACCGACCAGTGCAAACAGGACCTTGGGTATGGATTTTTTCATAACATATATCTTGAGAAGGATGGCTCGAGTACACAAGGCCAAAAATGGGGGCCTTGTCCCGTGGGACAGGGGGCTTTGCATGGAACGGTGGTTTCGATGTCTGTCCGGCGATGCTAAGCAAGCGGATCATACCCCAATGTTCACGGCCGATCCAGAGCCCGCTGGTTTTTTCAGGAGAATGGAATGCTCGATCTTTACATCAAAGGCATGGTCGAGGGAGACAAGCAGGAGTTGCTCGAGATGGGCTGCCGATTGCATGGCAATGATGGCTTCGCCAGTTTCTGGCGGCTTTCAGCATCCACGCCTTAGGTGGTTTCATCGAAGATAAAGAAGCGCAGGCCTTCAAATTCCTCGATCATGGCAAGGGGCAAGGCCAGGGCGAGCTTGGTCTGTTCTCTCTCCCCCGGACTAGCATGGCGAAACGCCGATCGTCCGAAACCATCCGGACACTGTATTGCTTTGCCACCCATTGCAGATCGATCGGGTCCGGGTTGATCTGCTTGAACACGGTCTTTCCACGGTCAGCAATGCGATTGGAAAGATGCTGGGCTGCCGCAGGTGCGGCATCTGTAAATACCTTGCGGGCGAGGTCGGTGATCTCGATGGAGGTCTCCAGTCGGTCGTAATCCCTTGTTCATCGCTGTTCGTCTGCGCAGGTAATCGTGGTGGTATCAAGCTCCTTCTCAAGGCCGGTATCAAGAAACAGCAGGCATTGGATCAATACCTCGATATTCTCAAGCTGCTCCAGGAAAGAGGGGTAATTGACTTTGAAGGATGATCGTGGACGTAAGGTTGAGGATTGCATGAAGCAATTCGCCAACAGGTCTCTCCATTAGTTCGGAATTGCAGATACAACTCGGCTGCGAGGCACGTGCACTGGTGCCGACACGCCCATGCTGTCTTCCTCGGCTAATGTTTCCCGACACACAGAGGCAAATCGATCCATTGCCTCTATCTCAATGTTTTCTCTTAATCGTAGATCGGCAGGAAGGTGTTGAAGGCAGCCGGCCCAAAATCAGCTGGATCATTAAAGCGTCGATGGCAGTCCAGAGCATTGATTGTTTTCATTTCAGTATCACTCAATTTGAAATCAAACAATGCGATGTTTTCTCGAAGACGTTTTGGATTAGATGATTTAGGAACGATAGAGACGCCTCTCTGTATGCCCCACCTCAATACAACTTGAGCCGGTGTTCGATTATGGGCTTTTGCAATGTCGTGTATGGAGGGCTGTTCAATCACCGAATCCCCGGCTTCAGCCATGTTCAGCTGAAAATACGATTGTGCCCCAAGAGGCGAGAATCCTGTCACAGCGATATCTTCTTCCATGCAAAACCGCAAAAGATTTTTCTGGCATAGATAGGGGTGCAGCTCAATTTGCAGAACGGAAGGGCGTATCTTTGCCGATGCCAGAATATCGCGTAAGAGAGCAGTACCAAAATTACAGATACCAATGTCACGCACAAGCCCTTCTTCGACCAGGGCCTCCATCGCTTGCCATGTTTCAAGCAAGGGGACGGAATCAAGCTCCATGCGAGGTTGATCGGCTTTTGGATCGTAAAGCCATTCTGGAGGGTATCGCAAATCGAAGTCGACATACTTGAGTGCGATCGGGAAATGCATATGATACAAATCAAGGTAATCCAGCTGGAGGTCCCTGAGGGTTCTCAACAGGGCCGGACGTACGTGCTCTGCACGATGATAGGTGTTCCAGAGTTTGGAGGTAATCCATAAGTCCTTCCGAAGTATGCCTTGATTCAGGACTTCATGGAGTCCCTTGCCAGCCTCTTCTTCATTACCGTAATCGCAGGCACTGTCCAAATGTCTATATCCCGATTCAACTGCGGAGACAATTGTCTGAGCGGTAATATTTTTTTCGATTTTCCACAAACCCAAGCCAACCATGGGGAGTTTGTGTCCGGTGTTTAATGTCTGGTATTCCATTGGATTCTTTGTGCTTCAACCTCACAAATCAATGCAGGACAGATAGCGGTAAGCAGATTTTGATAAAAGAACTAGGGCAGTTTATAGCAAGCGATACTGTCATCATTGCGAACACAGATATAATCTCGAGTGATTCCCGGATGTGACCAGACGATCGGTCTTCTTCGAAGGTCTTTTCCATTGGGTTTGATCAGATTCATTCTTCCGTGTTCCACATAACCATCAGGGGACAGGTCGCAATCAATCAGGTCTCCAGACTCATTGAACAGGAGATACCTCTCAGCGGATCCATTCTTAATGATAAAAGCATTGGCCCAACGCTCGCGTTTGCTGTCATCTCCGGTCGTGGCATCCATGGTTTCCCAGATTCTTTTTCCGGATTGCATTTCGAGGCATCGAAGCTGGCCATAGCTGCAAATGCCATAGATGTGTTCTTCGTGAAGATAAGGCGTACTCATGATACTGTTCAGGTGTGTGGTATCCTTTTCACTCGCTTTTTTTGTTTGCCACACAATCGATGGAGGATGTGTTTCCAGATTCAGCAGGTTGGAACCATTGTAAAAACTAGTGAAGTAAAGGAAGTCTCCATACTGTCTTGGTGTGGAAATGGAGAGGGCAAAACGCAATTTCCAGGGAATGTTCCAGTTGGACGTACCGTCCCGTGGATTCAAGCTGTCAATACCGTCTCCGCTCCAAATAACAAGTTCCTGTTGCTTGTTTCGCTGAATGATAGTTGGTGGACAATAACCCATTTCTTCAAGATGGAGCGCTCGCCAGTTTTCTTTACCTGTAATCAGATCAAACGAAACCACTCCAGCTCCTTCTTTGCCTCCTACAAGGCAGATGATTGCCCCCTCAAATAGCAGAGGGTGTCCAGCAAATCCCCATAAAGGAGTTTTGGCTTGATGAGTTTGTTTCAATTTTTTTTCCCAGAGAAGGTTCCCTTGTAACTTGCTTACCACACTGAGTCTGCCCTCTGCCCCCAGTGAGATGACTTTATCGTTAGTCAAAAGGGGGGTTGTGCGAGGGCCTGCCGGATAACTGATCGCATAGGTTTCGTCGTAGCTGTAACTCCACTTCAAGGCGCCTGTCTGCAGGTCGAAGCATCGAATAGCCTCTTTTCCAATAATCTTACCACGATTAAACACGTTTGCCGGCGCGGTTTCACCTGGAGCAGGCGTAAAATCCATTACAACAGCCGAATTGGAATCCATTGAAGGGCCACTGTAGCCGCTTCCAAGTTTACTTTTCCACGCGAGCTTGAGTGGTTCCTTATTTAAATCCATTGATCTTTCATGTTTGCTCCAGACCGAATCCGCGTGATCCCCCAGCCATGCATTCCATGAATTGTTTTCCGCCAGGGCAGCTTGCTCCCCAATGCCGTATATCATCGTCGCAAGATACCATGCATAAGATAGGATGCGCAGCGAGTGGAATGTTATCGACCTTGAACTAAGGCTATCACAATCTTGTTGGACTAAGTGGGGTGTTTCCATATGAATTGACAATAGAGAGGATCAACATCGGTTTTAGTTAGCAAGGAAAAAGCAATAGAAATAGAGGGGAAGATCTGATGGGAACCCCCAATGTCCTATCCCATAAAACCTGTAGAATGGAATTGGAATTTGAATGTTAGATGGCTGACTATGTTTTCTTTAGGGTGGGCGCTTGAAATACAAGCATATCAAGATTGGAGGGCATGGCTGATTAGAACCTCCTCAAATGGATCATAATTGCACGATCTCTCGGCTAATCCATGCATGCTAAACCGTGTCTTTCAGGTGGGTAAGCTGCATTTGAAGTGCTTCCGCAACATGGGTGCATAAAGTTCTGCATTCTGAATCAATGAGTGCAAAAAACCATTTCTACTCCTTCAACGTTAGCTTGGTTTTTCCGGTCTCCTTGGCTGAAAACAGGTAGGGGAAGACGTAGGTGATATCGAAAAATTGAAACCATAGTCTTGGATTAATGCTTGCAGCGCATTGAGACATGAATATGATTGCCGAGTTGCATCGATCGGTTCCTCCCATTTGAGTCCAACGCGCTTTTTCAGTGGGATATTGCCTCTATTGAAACTGCTTATTTGAGAAGTAAAAATCAGGTATGGTAAGATCATGGTGCTTCTGAAGCTTCGTCAATTTTGAAGTTTATTTATAATTTACAGGTCGGGCCCATAGCTCAGTTGGTTAGAGCAAGCGACTCATAATCGCTGGGTCGGGGGTTCAAGTCCCTCTGGGCCCACCAATTTCCTTTGATCGTTATGTGCAAACATTTACCTTTTTTCTTTTCAAGGTTCAACTTCGTGGTTCCTTTCATACTTTTCCTTTTCTGCTTTTCTCCAATAGATGTTGAAGCACAGTGGTGGAAGTTCTGGAAGAAACGCGATAAAGTTACAACGACTCAATCCGTAGAGTCTGACGCCCCTGCAGGGCGCAATTTGAAGGACGTTGAAAAGGAACGCAAGACTGCTGAAAAGGTCCTTGAAAAGGAGAGCAAAAAGCAACTGCGCGATGAGAAGAAACGTCAGGAAGAGCTTGCAAAAGCAATGCGTGATTCACAGAAAGCAATTGAAAAAAACCAGAAAAAAGTCCTTGCTGATCATCGCAAACAACAGCGCAAGATCATGCGCAATATCAAGTCTAAAAATTCCAATCACTCGGTAAAGGGTTCTTCTTTTCTTCAACGCTATAAGTCCCGCAAGAATTCAAGTGATGGTTTTTTTCTGAACCGATAATTAGCGGCTTAAGTAAACAACTCTTTGATGGGGGATCCACCGTTGACCAGTCGTATGGGTCTTCCGGTTGATTGGTAAAGCGTTTGGGTTGGATCAATCCCCATCTTGGTATACAGGGAGGAGGCGAAATCCTCGGGGGAGTAAACGTTGTCCGAAGCATAAAAACCTCTGGCATCGGTTGCGCCTACAATCTGACCGCCGGGTATACCGGCCCCTGACATTAATACTGACATCGCATGCGGCCAATGATCTCGGCCGGCATCCTTATTGATTTTAGGTGTCCTTCCAAATTCACCCAGGCAGATGACCATCGTGTTTTCAGCAGAACCTCGATCGTGAAGATCCTTGATCAATGACGCCAGGCCCTGGTCGAGTTTGGACATGAATGATCCTTTGAATCGGCTGAACAAGTTAGTGTGGTTGTCCCACCCTCCATAATAAACCGTCACGAATGAGACCCCAACCTCTGTTAATCTCCGCGCCATCAAAAGACGCTGGCCCAAATCATTTCGACCATATTGATCGCGAATGGTGTCAGATTCCTGATGAATATCAAAAGCTGATTGGGCTTGCGGTGAAGTGACTAAATCCACTCCCTGTTCATAAAATTGATCGAATGTAATGGCAGGATCTGCTGCGAGTGGATCTTGAATGCGCTTCAAGCGATCAAGTTGCTCACGTAATTCACGGCGGTTTTTGGCACGGCTTTCGCTGATCGATTTTGGTAGTACGACATCCCTGACGCGAAAGCTTTCTCCATTAGGATCCCCTCCAATAACGAAAGGAGCATGTTGTCCTCCAAGGAAGTTTGGCCCCCCTGATCGTGACATCCTCGGCAAACTCATGTAAGCAGGTAAGCCGCGACGAATGCCTCGCTCGTATGAAACCATGGACCCATAGCTCGGATGGAAGGTCACAAACGCTCCGCAAGCCACTGGTACCGGAGTGGGAGCGCCTGTCATCATGTAATGATTTCCGCCACCATGATTCGGATCCTTGTGGCATATGGAACGTATGATAGTGGACTTGTCCATGACCTTGGCCAAGTTGGGAACGACTTCACTGAAATGTATTCCGGGAACAGAAGTTGGGATGGATTTGAATTCACCTCGGATGTCTGATGGAGCATCCGGCTTTGGGTCAAATGTCTCGTAATGGGAAGGACCTCCATCCAGCCAAACAAGAATACATTTAGTGTTCGAGCCTTTTTGGCTCTTACCTTGAGTGTTTGCCTGCAGGCGCAGAAGATCACATAATCCCAGGCCCATGGTTCCGCCAAGGCCTATCTGTAGGAAATCTCGGCGTGTTATTCCTTCACAATTGATTGTGGTTCGGCTCATGTTTGCTTCTTTTTTTAGTGGTTGAATACAAATTCTGCTGAATTAAGCAGTGCCCATACCAGATCTTCCAGCCCTGCACGTGCATCTCCTCCTAAAAGGGAGGAAACAGCTATACTCCTTTCGCCATCGGAAGGAAGTCGGCAGAAGAGTTTCAAATAAACCTCTTCGACAGTTGCATCATTACTGAGCCCACTGTTGATGAGAGTCTCAATCCAACCTTTTTCAGAGGCCAATTTGGATTGCAAATTTTCCGAGTGCATCATGTGAAGCGATTGCACCACACTGGGCTGATTGATTCGTACGCATGGAGGATCAGAGCTGGAATTTGGCCGATCAAAGGCATCCATAAACTCAGAGTTGATCTTGAAGTTCCATGTTTCAATAGCTCGAGCATCTTGAGGTAAACCTTCTAGATAATCGCCAACTGCGGTGATGTCGGTGACGGCATCCAATAAAACTTCAGCTGGTAGTCGTTTCCTGTAATATCGTGAAAAATATTGATTGTCTGTTACGTTGGACTCATTGGGCAATGAACTCAACTGATAAAGTCTCGACTCCATGATTCGTTTCATGAGCTGGCGAAGGTTATAGCCGTTTTTGGCGAAATCTTGAGCAAGAGCCTCCAGCAGAGGTGCATGGACCGGTGGATTACTGGTCCTGAAATCATCCACGGGATCCACAAAACCGCGGCCAAAAAACGCACTCCAGACTCGATTGACCACTGCTTGCGCAAAGTAAGGGTTGTCAGGGTGCAGCATCCAATCCATCCACGCAGTTCTGGGGTCAGAGGTGTCTGGGTAATTATTCAATTGCCCCCCCGGAGGCGCTGGTTGCATGACTTCCTCTGTTCTGGGATGTTTGACTTCACCCCCTTTGCGGAAAAAAAAGGTCTCCGTACCTGCGGATATCGGAGGAGAAACACCAGCTCCTTTCTGGGCGACCGATCCAAAAAATGCGGCGGTTTGATAGAAATCTTCCTGCCCCCACTTCTCAAATGGATGGTGATGGCACTTGGCACATTCCAGTCGAACTCCCAGAAATACCTGACTGAACAAGACAGTCCGGTCTCCTGGGCTGCGCTTGTCACGATAGATGGCGGCTGGGCCCGCCTGATGATTGTTTCCTTCAAGCGTCAAGATGGAGCGAACGAAATCGTCATATGGCATGTTTTTTCTAAAACAGTCCCTTACCCATTGATCAAACATGAACACGCTCTTGATCCCTGCTCGGTCAGGATTGGGCCTGAGTAAATCTGTCCATTTGTTTGCCCAATAATCTCCTATCCATCGATGACTTAACAAATCCTTGATCCAGCGTTTACGTTTATCGGGACTTGGATCACTCAGAAATTCTCTGGTTTCCTCCACCGTTGGAAGACAACCTGTTGCATCCAGTGCAGATCGTCGGACAAATTCGCTATCTGTACATAGCTCAGAAGGGAGGTAGCCAAGCTTTTCAAGATAGGTATTCGCATGTGTATCTATAAAATTTTCAGTGGTTAAGTTCGCAAATAACTCTTTGGTGAGCTCTTTGGTAGAGTTGATTCGTGGAATAATCCAGCGACTTTCTGCGATCAAACCTGAAAAGCGAGCAATAACGACTGCCTGCCCATCACGATCGAGGGATTGGGTTTGGCCGTCATGACTTACTTCCAATAGATCTTTATCGGTACTTTGATATTCGGCAAGGTGGGTTATGTCACGCATGCTTTCATTGTCATAATGTGCGATCACCTGAAGCTGGAATGCTGTATTTTTCAAAAGCCGACCGCCGCTGGGATTGATTTCGATGGATGTAAGTTTGGGAGCTCCTTCCTGGATAAAGGGCATACCTTGATGTATCCATTTTACCAGCGTTTGGTAGAAGGCAGAATCCTCTTCAAGCTGCTTGCCACCCTCGTGCGGGGTTTTGAGGGTGGGTTTCATCAGCAGGAGGCTTTGTTCGGCGCTGGCGGGAAACACCCTCCTTCCTCTACCTTCATAAACGATTTCCTGATAGTCGGAATCAGGATCAAACCCGAAAACAGAAAGTTCAAATCCATTCCGTCCCCCTGGTTTTGCATGGCAAGCTCCATTATTGCATCCAGATTTGGTCAAGATAGGTTGAATATGATCGATGAAGTTGGGGGTGAGATCGCTTGGGGCAGGAAGGATGTTGACTTGGATTTGTCCGATGAGATCATTTGAGGAACCGATGACTTCAATAACTGTTATTCCTTCTTTGGCAGCAATCCAGTGATCTTCCTTTTGGTAGAATAGTTCCTTGTTTCTGCTTACGAACTTAACGTGATCCGATAGATCCGTATGGAATCCTTCGGTTGAGACTTTACTTACGTTGAGTTGCTGCCAGATGCCCCCTGCTGGAATCCTGATCGCGGAAGGTTGAAGAGTGTATGTTGCTCCTGTCCGGAGTGGTTCTGATACATTCTCTGGAGAAGGTGAGGATTTACCCTCTTCGCAGGACTGGCCTTGAACCATCCAAACCCCAAACAACAGGCAAAGGGCAAAAAGCCCCAAACCCGATTGCCCAGTAGTATTTTGGTGCTTCATGTTTACATCATGCGGGATTCTAGGTTTTTTACAAGTGCAGATCGCCATTTGAAATGGCAATTTCCACCAGCTTCGAAGCCCCTGTTTTGCATCATTAGCCCTCTTCCTGCTGTTGCTGCTCCAGTATCTTGTCAATCGTTGTGTCGAGTAAATGTGTGTATTGGTCAACCTTCAAACATCGATCGTCGATTGTTCCGGCTGCCTCATAAAGCCAGCCAGTTTCATATGGATCTTTTGATATTTTAGTGATGTCCTTTTCAAGTGCCGGATTGATGCACTGAAAATCTCCATCAATCAGCGAATACAGATCCGATATTGCCTTGAATCCTTCCATCCACCCAATGATCTGACCATGTGTCACGGAGTCTCCCTTGGTGGTTTCAAAACCCAAGTCAACCATTTCGCCAAGCATGCGGGTTGCAAATTTGGTTAAACCTACCCGCCATCGATTGGGTTCCATCTCCCAAGCCCATCCGTGAGAAGGGCTAAATACATAGGCGAAAGGTAGATGTGTTACAAAAGTGGACCTTTTGTAAAACTTCTTTTTCAATTTGGATGTCTCGTTTGCCATGAAAGCTTCCATCCCTACTTGTCAGCCGTTCAAATGCAAAGAAAAATGAAGCTGAAATTTACTTGAAGTTTTCCTGCATATCCGTTTTTTGCTTGTTATGTGAAAACTCTGCCAGTCTCCCTGGAGCTTGATTAAGGGGAGGGATGGCTGCTTGGATCGAACATTTAAACTATGCCAACATACGAATATCAATGTGAAAAATGCGGGCTGGAATTTGAGCAGTTCCAGTCGATGAAAGACGATGCTTTGACCACTTGCCCGAAAGAGGCCTGTCAGAAAAAACGATGGGGAAAAGGCAAGGTTCAGAGAGCGATTGGGGCGGGTGCGGGACTTATCTTTAAGGGGAGTGGGTTCTATATCACCGACTACCGCAGTGAGAACTACAAGGCAGGAGCCAAGAGCGATAAGCCATCACCTGCCAAGGAATCGAAGTCCTCATCCACCAAGAAATCCAAAAAAGCGACCAAGAAAAGTTCTTAATCCAATCCGGTCGCACCATTGGAATCATTCGTGTCGGTTCAAGGCATGCTGTTTCACCTGAATAACATGAATCGCAATTTGATAACCCGTCTCCTCGCGGGAATCGGGTTGACTATATTTCTGGCGACAAGTCACGGGAAAACACTGCAGAGCAAAAGTGGACAGTTTGTCATCAGTTGGGCAAACGATCCTCTATCCACACCTTATCTCAGCACGCTCGAGCGCAGACAAGGATTCATCGCGCTGACACCCGACTTGATCAGTTTGACTGCAGAAAGGATTAAGGATGGAATCATGGAAGCTCTGGGGGTACAGGACACCTGGCGCAATAAGATTCGGATCACAATCAGTACCGGGTCACGCAAAACCCAGTCATTCGTGACCTTTCCGACGCGCTACTCCAGCGGGTGGGGATACCGGGTACTGCTAAAAACCAAGATCAGTGAAGACATATGGATTCGCAATCTTATACATGTCATCTTAATGGAAATGGTCAATCGGCCGTCTCCTGAACACATGTGCGATCCTCCTGTCTGGCTCGTTGAGGGTTTGCGCCAATATGTCGTCCATTCATCACTGATAGACCATTCATTGACAGTGGATGACATGATCGAGGTGGGGGATTTAAATGGCAGATCGGGCAAACCTGTGCCTTGGTTCTACAAGCGTAATCCAACCTTTCTCGCCAAGAAATTTCTGAGGGAAAATGATCCGCTGACGGCAGAGCAAGTTTTTCAAGCAAGCCCAGAACTTGCTTCAGGCTCCAATTTTCGGCACAGCGCCCACTTAATGTTTGCGGAGCTATTGCAAACTCCTCAGGGAGTTGATTCCATGCATCGATTCGTTGAATTATTACCTCAATACTTCAATGCACAAACAGCTTTCCATCAGGCCTACTCTGATTCATTTCCCAACATGCTGGAGCTTGAGAAATGGTGGGCAGTTATCACTGCATCCGTGACTCAGTTCAACGATCAGCGCCGCTGGGATATGGCCAAGAGCCTTTCTGAACTGGGTGCCATTCTGAATCCGCAAGCAAAAGTTGCTCTTGATAAAGAAAGTCTTCCCACTTGGCGCCAGTTTACATTTCAAGATATCCTAGCTTATTGGAAAGGAGAAGAACGTATCTCCACCTTAGATCACATCACTCGGCAACTTCAAATGCTCAAAGCTCAATCCTTGCTTGAAGTCATTCCTCTGGTTGATAAATACATGGCTTTTATTCGTGAATTTAAAGATCAGTTGGGACGCGTTGGTTTTTCACCTAAACAACGTGGGCAACTGATCTTGCGTGAATCTCAGGTCATAAACAATGGTCTCCGCCGTCTGGCTAACTTGGAGCAGGAACGCGAAGCATTTCTAGCTAAATACAAGGCGCTGGATGATCTTGCGACAGCACCCGATACAAACCGCTCCGCTCGCTGAATTACATCAAAACTTTCTTCTCGAATTACTTCCTTCCATGCTGCACGCATTGCTGCCTGAATATGGCTTTTTTTCATGGAAAAGCTAAATAGTGTAATTAAATGGCGTGTATTAGCATTCTATGTCCCTTTTTACGAGCTGTTAGATATTGCGTAACTAAAAGGTATTTAGATGATTGTATCAGGTTCAAGATTGTCTTGTTCCGTTAATGTTCAAATAAAATACAATCATGAAAATATTAAATAATAGGTTCCCGAGTTTTCTATGGCTGGGGCTCAGTTGTGCAATGGCTGTCCATGGGCTCGAGGGCGTGGCAAATGCTGCCACACTTGTCGACCAGGATTTCGATCTTGCTGACGGGTCCCTTGTTGGGGCTTCGAATGGGGCATGGCAACATCGTAGCGGAGAGGAAGGTGATTTGGTTACCGAGGAAGGTTCTCTGATAATCAGATCTTCTGCCTCCGAGGATGTCGCTGTTGCTATTGGTGAATCGGACTATGATGAATCCAGCTCTGAGACCCTGTTTGTCAGTTTCACCTTGCAAGTTGTCGATCTACCTACAGCAGGTGGCGGATATTTTGCACATTTCAGAAGCGGTGGTTCCTCCACTTTTCGCGGGCGCTTGTTCATAGCTGCCTCGGATGATGGAGGATATCAACTAGGTGTCAGTAATGGAGCGTCGAAGTTCGTCGACTCTGTCGCTTTTCCGACCGCTCTGGAGGCAGGCAAATCCTATCGTATTGTGATGAGTTATGAACCATCCGTGGCTGTTACTCGCCTGGGAATTGATCCTGATCAGGAATCCGACCTTACTGCAGTAGCAACGGATTCCGTCTCAGTAAAGTCAATCAATCAGTTTGCCATTCGTCAGTCTTCCGGCATTGGAACAATTCAAATAGATCACCTCAAGATCTCGACTGAATTCAGCGACTTATCGGCAAGTGCTGAGATTCAGGAACCAACCTTGAGAATGCACAGCAACGACAAGGTTCTCCCCGAAAGGGGAGAACCCTCCTTAATTGTTCGAATGGAAAGAAGAGGGCCACTTGATGGTGTGCTTGACCTGGAATTGATTTGGGGAGGAACAGCAGAGTTTGGGCTTGATTACCGGGGTGCGCCTGAACTTATTTCCTTTTTACCTGATCAGGCCTTTGCAGAAATTCAATGCAAGCTTGTAAATGATGCTTTGAAGGAGGGAACAGAAACGATTGAAATGACTGTTCAAGTATCCGATAAGGTAAGAATGTTGGGACTCAATCCCTTGATTTGGGAAATTCTGGATGATGATCTCACGACTGTCGAAATATCAACACCCACGGTGACAGTGACGGAAGGAGTGGATGGTTTCATTGAGATTAACTTGTATCGAACGGGTGATCTATCACTTCCCTTGCAGGTAGATTGGATGCTTGAAGGCCATACTGAAAAAGGAGTCGATTTTGATGCGTCGTTTCCTTTTTCAGTGTCGTTTTCCTCAGGGCAAGAGCATTTAACGCACAAGCTCGCGTTGCTGGATGATTCGGTTCCAGAAATGCCAGAATGGTTTCAACTTCGACTGCATCCATCGGAACGATATCAGATCAAAAACAATCAGATCAGTGTCGAAATTTTGAATGATGATTTTGAGGGTATGCTCCTGTCGGAGTCCTTCGATTATCAATCAGGGCCAGTGACCAATGTATCCTCTGGTAAATGGAAACACACAAGTGGAAGTAGTGATGAATTGAATGTATTTGAAGGTCAACTAGATTTAAATGAAACCCAAAGTGAGGATATCATGATTGATATTCCAGTCTCTGGATCCGTTGAGACAATATCAAATACTGCATATGAAGTGTTTGTAGGAATGGATTTATTTGTGGCCAAAGCTCCTCAAGGTGAAGGTAATTATTGGGCGCACTTTCGGGGAAATACTTCATCAACCTTCAAAGGGCGCCTGTTTTCAAGGGCTGTTAATCCAGCAGAAGGAACATTTGAATTCGGCATATCCAATGGGCAATCGACTGGCGATATTTGGTTTCCCCAGGTCTTTGTTGCCCCCGTGAGCTTGAGGCTGATCCTGGGTTTCACACCTGGACAAAGCCTTACTCGATTGTGGATAGATCCTGATAGTTTTCAGACAGCGCACATTGTGGCCCAGGATGAAACCACTTCATCCAATATCAATGGTTTTTCCTTTCGGCAACCTGCGAGTCGATCAAGCGGGATGGGACGCATTCTAATCAACCATCTCACGATTTCCACTGAATGGGAGGATGTCATTGTTGGATCTGAGAAACCTTATGTTTTCTGGCAATTTGATAAATCAAGCCGCGATCTGTCTGAGTTTTTTAATGGAATCGACATGATCACTACAGCCCTCGCGGCCGGACCGGAAAGCCTACTGCCCAGTGAGCATTTGAGGATCCACCGACTGGGTTACGAGGAGAGAGAGTTATGGGTGAATTTTACTCTCCAAGGAAATGTTACCTTGAATCAGGACTTATTTATATTGCAAGGTCAAGGTCCAGTCCTCATCCAGAAGGAGGCAACAACAGGTATCTTGAATTTGGCTCCAATTGAAGATGAATTGGAAGAACCAGATGAAACCATGGTTCTTTCCCTGATGCCTCATGATTCCTATCAAATTGCTTATCCAAATCAGGCAAGATTCATCTTACTGGATTCGACTGTGATGCCGCCGCCTGACGGAACGGCCCTGAATATCTCCATGTTCTCTGCGAGGATAAATGACCAAATGTCGATAGGATTAAAGCTGGAAGGCCATCCGGGACAGTCATACCTTATAGAGTTTGCGGAAGATCTCAATGAGTGGCAAACCTGGAAGGCGGATACCTTGGAGCGAAACGTTGAAACTTTTATTCTGAATGAATGGTTCAATGATCACACAAACCTGTTCTTTCAAGTGAGCTCAGGACAGCCCTGAGGACAAGCAGTGATCTTAAATCGCATCATGAGTTATCGCATGCGTAATGCATGATTCACTCTTTGTTTCTGTTCATACTCCAATGGCGGTAGGTCTTTAAGGGTCGGAGATTCAGTTTCATCCAGGATCTTGCGTGCCAATTCCTTGAAATGAATCCAGCGCTCCCATTCCAGTGCCGGTGAGTGAAGGGTCTGGCGCAGGAGACTGCGCCATTCTATGATGATGCGGTCAATATCTCCTGCTCCCAGAAAATCAGTAACCCATTTGTATTTGTTGAGCCCGTTGGAGTGCACATCCATTACGATGAACTCAGCGCCAAAGCCATATTGAGTGGGGATTCCATTTTCGAGATAGCCTGCAATATTTTGAAAACCATAAGCATCATGGCATCTCATGGCCATTCTCCCGCTCCAGCGATTTTCGTCTCGGCTGAAACGATGGCCGGCGTGAAGATTGGCCATGTCATATATCAAATCATTCAAAGGATAGCTTTCATCTTCCAAAGCGGCGGCGACTGCCAGTCCATCACCATGGGAATAAAAACTCACCACCCTGCCACGACGGGTCGGGATGCCGTCGGCATCAATCAGCTTTAGGCGTCTCCATAACATGGCAGTGCCGGTTTTTATCGACAAGGTTTTACAGGTGTCAACTATATTGCAAGTTTGACATGAGGAAGGAGCAACTTTACGAACGGCTGCTCCCCAGAGAGCGATACCATGGCGGTCCGTGGGGACGTTCAGAGTTTGCTTGCCGTGGTTAAGCAATACATCTATCGAGTTCTTTTTCTCAATAAACTTCACTACTTGGGCTCCCTTTTGATCCATTCTCTTTCGAATTAACGGCTGAATGCGTTTCTGCCAAATACCATCAGAAACCTGCCGGCCTCGCCATTGAGTCATGCGGCGCACCCATTTAGACAAAATAATTTTGCCATTATGCAAACGATCGGCGGCTGACAGGACTTTGCCGTAGATTTTATATTTGCCACAATCATCGAGTACACAGAGGCGTCCATCTCCAAGTTTGGATACGATATCGGGAACGCTTAAAGCAGGTTGGAGGTGGGATATGGACCAATCTGTCATATCCTTGGGTGTATCTTTGAGTTTCCACCAATACAAAGTCTCACCATCACGATTTTGATACACCGGAACACTGACGCGCTCCATGGGGACTTCCTGAACGACTGGATCGTAATCCCATTCGCCCTCACTATTGAGAATTTGGCGGACTTTCTTCTTAACATACCTTGCGCGCTCGGCATCGGTTCCCAGTTTGCACGGAGTGTGGGGGTTTTTCATGGCGTTTTCGACCCCAAGAAAAATAGGTTTTGTAGTGAATAGCCTTTCCTGCACACGAACCGCCTCAGAGTAGGGGTTTTTACCGTTCAGTGATGCAGTGTGCATGATCGCCAAAAGGGCATTCCAATCCACCATGCCGCTTCTTGATAGTCTTGCCGGATGTCCATCTCTGAGGCGAACAGAATTCCCACCTACAAGTACATAACCGATTTCATCAATACCGCGTCGACCTGCGCGTCCAAACATTTGAAGTAATTCATCAGGGTTAATCGGGAATTCCTGATAGTCCCGACGATAGGAATCGCCTACCAGGCAAACACTGCGCAAGGAAAAGTTAATACCAGCAGCAAGTCCCATGGTGGCTACGACAATGCGTAGCTGCCCGGCTTTGGCCAAGGGTTCAATGACTCCTGCTCGAGCGGCGTAGCTCAATCCACTGTGATGGTATGCGATACGGCATGAAAGCATTTTTGCCATCCTGTCTCCAACCACATGCTTCTGGTCCTCGTTGAGTTTGAGCGGATTTGGATTGGGGAGCTGCATGCTGAGTTCCTGTGCCAGTTTTTCAGCTGCGCGTCTTCTGGGGGCAAATAGCAGTATGGGGCCCAATCCCTCAGCTAAACTTTTGGCTGTAAATTTGGCCCAGTAACTTCTCATTTCTCGAGGTAATTGATGAGGAAGATGGATGGGAGCTATTTCCTCCAGAGGAACGGGGCGGTGGTGGTGCTGAACTAGCTCGACATTCCTGCCCAGCCCCGAGAGCCATTTTACGACATGTTGAGGGTTGGCGACACTGCCGCTCAGGAGCAATAATTGCGTATTTGATGGCGCCAGAGCCAAGGCTAATTCGTAATTCAGGCCGCGATCCTGATCTCCAATCATCTGGTATTCATCTACAATCAGCAACTTGGGGCCGTCACCTTGGATTAATCGGCTTTTTTGGGTTTCCAGGGTTGCAACTAAAATGGGGGCGTCAAGGTTCTCAGCCAGATCACCTGTTGCGATGCCGACATTCCAGTCGCGTGATCTCCATTCCGCCAATTTGTCATTTGCCAAGGCTCTTGTTGGAACGGTATAGATGGCCTGTGATTTCTTGAGTTTTCCTTGATTTGACCAGAGCTCAAAAATAAGCGTTTTACCTGCACCGGTTGGAGCATGGACCACGACATCCTTGCCTTGGCGCAAGGCATTGACAGCATCCTGCTGCCATAGATCCGGAATAGTGACCTTATTCAAGGCCAATTGTGAGTCTAGTTTTGAACCGATGTCTGTCGGGATCATGATCTATTGGAATCCCAAGGGTAAACCCGCTTGAATGATGAAAAGAAAGTCAGCTTTCTTCTTCCGAAAGCTTGCGATACAATGTCGCAAGAGACACTTCAAGTAATGTTGCCGCTTCTTCTTTGTCCCCTCCATAATGTGTCATGACTCGATTGATATACGCAACTTCCTGTTCACGCAGGAAATGTTTGAGCGGCTTCAGGGAGCCTGCATTTGCGCTGGTAACTTGATCGGGACTCGAAGCATGGATACCGACGTCCGGCGCTTGCTCCAATTGGAACAGTTTTTCCTCGACCTCTTTTTCGGCTGCCTTTTCGATGAAGCCAGTTTCGATTCCTTCGTCGTCCTGATTGACAAGGTCAGCAATCATGGCTGGCATGTCCTGCCTCCTGATCACATGAGACTCACTCAAAGCACATGCTCGTTCCACGACATTCTGAAGTTCTCTGACATTACCCGGCCAGGAATGAAGCGACATAGCCTCCATGCACACCTTGCTGACCTGAAAAGATTTACCTGTTCGCGAGTGTATTTTGTCTTTCAGGAAATGGGCGACAAGCAATGGGATATCATCACGACGTTCCTTGAGAGGGGGAAGGTGAATGGGAATGACGTTGAGTCGATAATATAAATCTTCACGAAACTCACCTTGCTTGATGCGATCTTCCAATTTCTCATTGGTTGCTGATAAAACTCGAACGTTGACCTGAACTGGAGTGTTATCACCTACTCTGCGAACTTCCTTTTCTTGTAGTACACGCAGCAGACGGCTCTGCAGAGTAGGGGGCATGGTCCCGATTTCATCCAGAAAAATTGTCCCCCCATCGGCTTCTTCAAATAGACCTTTTTTATCGCTAAAAGCACCAGTGAACGCGCCCTTGCGGTGGCCAAATAATTCAGACTCCAGAAGGTTTTCAGGGAGTGCGCTGCAATTGATCGGGATAAAGGGATTTGTTTTACGCTTACTGTTGAAATGGAGCGCCTTAGCAACAAGTTCCTTGCCTGTACCGCTTTGGCCCAGGATGAGCACGGTGCTGTCGGTGTCTGCAACACGTTCGATCATCTTGAAGACTTCCTGCATTTTAGCGGATGAACCAGTGATTTGATTAAACTGATATTTCCTCTTCAACTGCTTCCGCAAGTATGCATTTTCTGAAACTGCCTCATTGTAGGAGAGAGCGCGGTCCAAGCTCAGCTTGAGTTCATCAAGTTTGAATGGTTTTTCCAGATAATCAAAAGAGCCGTGTTTCATGGCTTCAACAGCAGTTTCAATGGAACCAAATCCAGTCACAACAATGACTACCGCTGAAGGGAGAACTTTTTTGGTATGTTTGAGCAGGTCCAGACCGAATGCCCTTGTTTTATCAAGATAGAGATCTGTGATAATTACTTCTGGCTGAATTTCTTCCAGAGCCTCCAGAGCAGCAGGACCATTGGAGTAAGGATGCACTTCATGTCCCCAACTGCGTAATGAGTCTGCGACCAATTGAACCATGGTTACCTCATCATCAACCAACAATACCTTAGCCATGATCATAGATTACGAATTTGCATGACCACCGGCAAGAAGCTTTCTGCCAAAACAACCCTTGCTGCTGGATCAATCTCTTGCTTAAAGAATCAATCGAGGACAAATTAGGATCATGGAAGTTCAAACAAAGTGTGAAAGGTGTCGATGCGAATTACAGTAGCAATCACGGGAGCCAGTGGTGCGATCTATGCTCAACGTCTTCTGGACAATCTTGATCCTTCCGTACATGACATTCATCTCGTAATGAGCAGCTACGCTCATCAGGTGATTGGGCAGGAATTGAAAGGTGGGTTACAGGTTTCTACGGCTGTAAAGCAGCATCAGATAAAATCCATGAATGCCCCATTTGCAAGTGGCTCTAACCCTTCTGATGTCATGGTGGTCATTCCCTGTAGTATGGGGACCTTGGGGCGGATTGCTCATGGATACAGTGACAATATTTTATTGCGTGCTGCGGATGTCATGTTGAAGGAAAAGAAAAAGCTCTTATTGGTTGTGAGAGAGACACCATACAATCTGGTTCACATCCGAAACATGGAATTACTATGTCTCGCAGGCGCATCCATCATGCCTGCTTCTCCACATTTTTATCATGGCCCTGAATCTATCGAAGCACTTGCCGACACGGTCGTTTCTCGAGTATTGGATCATCTGGGAATCGAGCACAAACTCGTCAGTCGGTGGAAAGAGGAGCCTGAATGAAAGAACGGTCTCCAGCGAGACCGTTTTGCTTTCATTTAAATTGACGGCATGCGTCAGGCGTTGCTCACGGAAAGAAGAAACTCGATATTCGTTCCGGTCTGTCTCAATTTGCTCAACAAAAGCTCCATTGCTTCGACGGCGGGTACTCCTGTGAGTGCTTTTCTAAGCAAGACAACTTTTCCGTATTCATCCGGATGATAAAGCAGTTCTTCTTTGCGTGTGCCACTCAATTCCACATTGATTGAGGGGAAAATACGCCGGTCAACCAAGCTTCGATCCAGATGTGCCTCCATATTGCCAGTACCTTTGAACTCCTCAAAGATCACTTCATCCATTCGGGAACCGGTATCTACCAAAGCCGTAGCGATAATGGTAAGGGAACCTCCTTCTTCGATATTTCGAGCGGCACCAAAAAAGCGTTTGGGCTTATGCAGGGCATTTGCATCTACACCTCCAGAGAGGATTTTGCCGGAATGAGGTTGCACTGTATTGTAAGCTCGTGCCAGGCGGGTGATGGAATCGAGGAGAATGACCACATCCTTCTTGTGTTCCACCATGCGCTTGGCTTTCTCAATGACCATCTCGGCAACCTGAACATGTCGTTCGGGAGGCTCGTCAAAAGTGGAACTGATAACCTCTGCGTTCCGGCATGTGCGCTCCATGTCGGTTACCTCTTCAGGACGTTCATCGATCAACAAGATAAATAGGTAAACTTCCGGATTGTTTTTGATGATGGCATTGGCCACATTCTGCATCAAAACAGTCTTTCCTGTGCGAGGCGGGGCTACGATCAATCCCCTCGTACCTTTCCCAATCGGGCAGACCAGATCTAAAACTCGAGTGGAGTATTCCTCTGGGTTGCTTTCCAGCAGTAATCGTTGTTCAGGGAAAAGCGGGGTTAGATTGTCAAAATGAATCTTGTCCTTGGCTTTTTCTGGATCCTCCTTATCCACTGCTTCCACGCGCAGCAAAGCAAAAAACCGCTCTTTTTCTTTAGGTGGCCTGATCTGTCCTGCGACAATATCTCCCGTTTGCAGGTCGAATCGTCGGATCTGGGATGGCGAGACATAAATATCTTCTGGACAGGATAAATAGTTGTAACTTCTGGAGCGAAGGAATCCAAACCCTTCTGGTAGAATTTCCAGAACGCCCTCCGCAAACATGACACCGCTTCTCTCTGCATTTTTTTGCAGGATCTCCAGGATCAATTCATGTTTTTTCATTGTGCCGAAGTTCTCGATTTCGAGTTCTTTGGCCATCGTGTTCAATTCAGCCATTGGAATAGACTGAAGTTTACTGATATTGATTGTTTTAGCGGGCTTGTCCTTTCGCTTGTCCTTGTGCTTCTTGGAGTGCTTCCCGTGTCTGTCCTTGTGGTGTCGCGCAGGAGCATCGCCGCTAGTGGTTTCATGAGAAACCGAGTCCTGATCTTGAGATCGCTCATCACCCTCTGCAGCGGGTTCTGCGTTGTCGCTGGACTGTTCAGCAGTTTGCTCCTTTTTATCCGGTGAAGAATTCATCGCGTCCTCAGCGCTATCAGAGGGTTCGGCCAAACTGGCTTCCGCATGAGGACCAGCCACCTCGGATTCACTGGAAGCAGTTTCTGTCCGCTTTGAGTTCAAAGAGTCTGAATCATCTTTCTCAACCTTTTCGTCCGTGTCAGTTGCTGTCACTTTTTTAGCGGCACGTTTCTTTCGCACGGCACGTTTCTTCTTGGGAGCTGGGCTTGCGGATGAATCGTTTCCCGATATTTGTGGCTCCGCGTCAGGCATCAGCTCCGGCTTATTTTCAGTAGATGCATTCTCCTCGGTGGCACTTGTCTTGGTGCCAGTTTTCTTGCGAGCGGTACTTTTAACTGCTTTGGGCATAAAATTAATTTTTGGGGATTTTACCAAGCGAACGTGAGGGCTCCTGAGGTAATCCGTCTCAGAAATTATGAAACGTCGCGTAGCGACAACACTTAGAGCTCGGAAGCTCATCCCGTATTGCTACATTCTCTCAACCGACCAATCGGCTGAATCCTTCTGAAATGTATTAAATCGGTGATTTCCAATGGGGTATTCCAAAGAAACCAAACCTCTGAAGCGTTTTGCTTAGTATGGCAAGGGGTAACTTGCGGTCAATCGGTTCACACGTTGCCTGACTTCACTGGCTACGTCAAGGTTTTTAATGTCGTTGAGGACTTCACAGATCATATCAGCAATTAGAACCATATCCCGTTCCTTCATCCCACGTGTTGTGACCGCTGGAGTGCCAATACGGATACCACTTGCCTGGAAAGGAGAGCGAGTTTCAAAAGGTATCGTGTTTTTATTCACGGTGATCCCTGCCTCATCCAGAGCATTTTGACACGCTTTGCCTGTCATTTCACGAGCACCAACATCCACCAGCATGAGATGATTCTCTGTTCCCCCGCTGACAAGCCTGAAACCATTGCTGACCATTCCCTCCGCAAGGGTCTTAGCATTGGTAACGACTTGGTTTTGATAACGCTTGAATTCGGGTTGGAGTGCTTCAGCAAAACAAACAGCTTTTGCTGCGATCACATGCATTAACGGGCCGCCTTGAATGCCAGGGAATGTTTGAGAATCAATTGCCTTGGCATATTCGGCGCGGCAAAGAACGAGACCGCCGCGAGGACCGCGCAAGGTCTTGTGGGTGGTAGTGGTTACAAAATCAGCATGTTCCACCGGACTTGGATGGATACCGGCTGCGACCAATCCGGCAATGTGTGCAATATCCGCCAAGAGATAAGCTCCAACTTCCTTTGCTATTGCTCCCATGCGCGCAAAATCAATCACCCTAGGGTAGGCACTGGCGCCGACCGTGATCATTTTAGGGCGATGTTCTTTGGCCAAGGCCTCCAGTTGATCATAGTCGATGCGCTCATCTTCCTTGCGCACACCGTAGTGAACGACTTCAAAGAATTTTCCTGAGAAGTTGGCTTTGTTACCATGAGTCAAGTGGCCTCCATGATTCAAGTCCATGGTCAAAATCTTGTCCCCGGGTTGCAACATTGAAAAGTAAACTGCCATATTGGCACCCGAACCTGAGTGTGGTTGAACGTTGGCGTGATCAGCCTTGAATAGTTTCTTGGCTCGTTCAATTGCCAAAGTTTCTGCTTCGTCAACAAATTCGCATCCCCCATACCAGCGTTTGGCGGGGTAACCTTCGGCGTATTTATTGGTGAGTACGGATCCTTGCACCTCCATGACGGCCGGTGAAGTGAAGTTCTCACTTGCGATCAACTCGATGTTTTCTTGTTGACGCTGACGTTCTTTTTCAATGATTTGAGAGATGGCCGGATCTACGGCGCTGACTGAGTGCGATTGTTTTTGTTCCATGGCTGTAATTTTTCGGACACGTCGCTTGTGTCGGTCGCCTTCACATTTGGCAGAAAGAAAGGCCTGAAGGTTGGCCCATAAAATTTCAGGATTTTTTCCCTTTGCTCCCATGCAAATGACATTTGCATGGTTGTGTTCCCGCGAAAGGCGAGCAGTTTCAAGGTCGTTGACCAAAGCCGCTCTGACTCCGGACACTTTATTGGCGGCAATGCTCATCCCAATGCCCGTCGAGCAAATTAATATGCCAATATCCGCTTTCTCCTCAGCGACATGCTCCGCCACTGATTTTGCGTAATCTGGATAGTCCGTAGAGTTCTCGTTCTCGGTGCCGAAGTCATCTATCCTGTAAGAATGAGATTCCAGAATCAATTTGATAGCCTCTTTGGATGCGAATCCGGCATGATCTGAGGCAATGGCAATGGTCATTTTTGGATTGGTGTCATCGGATGAACAGGGTTGAGGTTTTAATTCGGAAAGTATGTTGACAAGTATGTGATCGATGCCCTGTTTGATTTCATCCCTGCATGTTTGATAAATTTGAAGGTTTCCTCCAATGGGATCCGAGACTTCTTTATCGTATTGGGACAAATGATCCACGAACCGACGAATCAGAAAGGTCTTGGATGCAGCTTCCGGAAACATGGAGTTGATCATATCGACATGTCCCTGTGTCATCCCAAAAATCCAATTCGTCTCGTTAATATCGGAATTGGAAATCATCTGGCTGCGCTGGTCCGTAATATCAATACCCCAATCAGCCAGAGCCTCAACCGCATGTTTGCTGGGAGACTGACCAGTCATGGCTCCGACCCCTGCAGAGGTAACTTCCACATCACCCAAGCCTTCCTGTTTGAGTAAATGCTTCAAATACCCTTCGGCCATGGGGCTTCTACATATATTTCCAGTGCAAACAAAAAGGATACGTTTCATTTAATTATGATTGGGGTCTGGGCCCACATCTTCGTTTTGATAGGCGCTTTCGGAATCATCGATTCCACTGTCTATTGAAAATGGTCCAACCTTTCAATAAATCAACCCCTCGAGCTAGAATAGGGTCCACGATGGCGTTTTGTTGTGAGTTGGATTCCTGTTCGCCCTCGGGTGGGACATTGATTTCTATCTCTACCGTGCCGTTGGAATCATTCTGGCGGCGCATCAGGGTAGCTTCGTTGAGTCGTTCGGTATTACTTTCCTTTTCCTTTGAGGTTAATTCTCCATAAGGATCATCGAAATAAGCGGCTTGCTCGGTCGGACTGATATCAACCTCAATGTCAGGACCCACCCCTTTACCTGTTATGGGTGTACCATCTGCTAATTGGACCTTGCCCGTTGCGATGGACAAAACGTGCCCGCTTTCAAGGGGAATACGTTTTCTAAGCATAGCGAGCCCTGACGTGGGGCGGCCTATGATCGCCGCTTTTTCGATCAGCTTCAATGCACCAGCCAATGCTTCTGCAGCACCTTTTGTGGATTCATTGATCAGTACAACAAGTGGAAGCTGGATGGAGGGGGATGCCACGACTGCCTTTTGACTGCCGGATCCCCAATCCAATAATGCCACGGCATCATTCAAAAATAGTCCCGCCAATCTTAAAACTTCACCGTAATCTGAGCCGTCCGCATACCTAAGGTCGAGCACAATACCTTCGGCTCCATTTTCAATTCGGAATGATTCAATTTTTTCTCTTAGGATGCTTTCCAAACCCTTCGATATGAGATGAAGACGAAAATAGGCAATTTTTTCAGCAATGAGCTCCATTTTGGCAATAGATGCCTGCTTGTCCTGCTCCTCTCCTTCTTTCAAGGAATTTGATTCCAATTCAATCTGGGATTGAAATTCGGTTAAAATGCCCTGCAAAGCAGCATGTTGCAGGTCCTGCTCGCTGATTGATGGTAGTTGATTGCTGATGATCTCAAATATTTCGCCATAATCAGGCAATGAAGCCACTGGCTCCCTCGACTCTACTGGTTCTTGTGCAGACAAAGGGAGGACGCATGCACAGATAACGCTCAGGCATGATAGCAAAACGGGCAATTTAATATTTTCCATGAATGTTAGATGACATTCCTAATGAGTTCTAATTGGGGTCTTTAATCAATTCAGATTGAACAAGAACGGATCATCGATCCAAAATTTTTCAAAGCGCTGAACCCCAACTATTCGAAAACCATTATAAGGCCTTGGCGGCAATGTCACGACGAAAATAACATCTGTCAAAATGAATTTTTTCAGTCGCTTCGTATGCGCGTTCAGTTGCTTCTTTCAGATTTTTACCCAGCGCAGTGACTCCTAATACCCGGCCTCCTGCAGTGATTATCGGATTATCAGCGTTCGACCCTGTGCCAGCGTGGAACACTTTGACTTGAGGGTCTTGCTCGGCATCCTTGATGCCGGTGATGGTTTTACCTTTTTCATATGCCTCAGGGTAGCCGCCAGAAGCCAACACGACACACGTGGCTGCCTGGTCATCCCATTCCAAACGGTGTTGGTCTAATTTGCCTTCTGCACTCGCCATCAAAAGCGTGGGGAGATCATTTTTGAGTCGCATTAAATACACCTGTGTTTCTGGATCTCCAAAACGAGCATTGAATTCCAGGACTTTAGGGCCTGATTCAGTGAGCATCAAACCAGGGTAAAGCATCCCTTTGAAATCGATGCCCTCCCTCTTACACCCATCTACCCATCGATCCAGAATGGTTTCACGGATGGATTTCAATTCGTGGTCACTTATAAACGGTGCAGGTGAGTAGGTGCCCATGCCTCCCGTGTTCAGCCCTTTGTCTCCATCCAGGGCTCGTTTATGGTCCTGAGATGATTCAAATAACAAGTAACCATGACCGTCGCAAAGTGCATGAAGAGAGACTTCCATGCCTTCGAGATATTCTTGAATGACAATTTGATCTCCGGCATCACCAAATGATTTATCGATCATTAATTGTTGGATGGCATTTTTCGCTTCCTCCACGTTCGATGTCAAAATCACTCCTTTGCCTAAAGCGAGTCCATCTGCTTTTACGGCACATTTGCCTTGAATGGATGTCGCAAAGGCAAGAGCCTCCGTCGGGTTGGAGAAGATGCCTGATTTCGCAGTTGGAATCTCGTGGCGGAGCATGAACTCCTGAGAAAAAGCCTTTGAAGATTCGAATCTGGCAGCCTTTTGATTTGGTCCCCAGATGGTCAGTCCCTCTTTATTGAAAAGATCAACTATTCCTTGCGATAAAGGATTATCCGGACCTACGACAGTCAGATCCGGTTGTTTTTCTTTCGCGAAGGCGAGAAGGCCCTCTAAGTTTTCTGCACCAATTTTGATGCATTGAACCGAATTGCCATTGGCTGTCAAAGTTTCGCCTGCAATACCGGCATTGCCGGGAGCGCAATACATGGTTTCGGTCAATGACGATTGAGCCAGCTTCCATACCAATGCGTGTTCTCTTCCTCCGGAACCGATTACCAAGATATTCATCAGGTCGTGGATTGAAGCAAAAATCCGCAAAATGAAAAAGAAATATTACCGCAAGCATTGGCAAATCATGGTTCGATGATTTGATGAGCCACTAATCAGGATACAAATCCAATTTTATCCAAGGGTGTTCCATCAGATGCGTTCAAACACGTGAAATGCCTGCTATCGATGTTGAGATTGCCTTGCCCTCTGCTGCTCATGGATTCCTTCTGATGAGCATGGCCGTATTCCATGTCCAGAATTCTCTGAAAACTGGGATTTTTGTGAGGAATGATAATTCGTTGTAATACCTCGGTACACAGGCTTCAACTCCTAACTGGCTTGTTTCCCGGATCCACTCGAGCGTTTTTCCAATATAGGTTGGATAGAGGGTTTTGAAAGGGTAGTGAATACGTGGCTTGCCTACAATCTGATCAAATACTTTTGGGCCCAAGCATGGTCCAAGGTAGTGGAAAGGCGAGAAATCATGCCCGCCCCAAGGTGAAAGCCAATTGGTCCAACTCAGGTAAAGGCATCCACCCGGCTGAAGTAGTGCGGGGAGTTTCTTTACAAAATTCCTGGGGTTTGCCAGATGCTCAAACACGTTGGAACAAACGATGAGTTCGTGCTGACCAAGGGTATCATAATCATCCAGGTCCAGATTGATTGCAGTAAATGGTGCATTGGCACGCTCCGGTATCAGGCTGCATTCAATGTCCGCGTAATCAACCTGGCACCCAGATTTTTCCAGCTCTCCACCAAAAACTCCGTGACCGCATCCAAGATCCAATACCCGTATGTCAGTGTTCATTTTGACACCGCGAGATTTCATCCACTGGATGGCATCCTGCGCCTGCATTTCGTAAAATCTGGTGTCATCACCGTTCTTGAGGTGGTGAGCAATGAGTCGATGAATAATCATTGATTGCTATTGTATCGTCAAGGAATGGGAAGCTGCAGCGATTCTCAGGCGATCAGCTCGGGAATGACGTTTCCGGCGATGTCTGTCAATCGATAATGGCGTCCTTGAAATTTAAAGGTTAAACGCAAATGATCCACCCCCAGTAAGTGCAGCATGGTTGCGTGAAGGTCATTCACACTAACAGGATTCTCAGCGATATTGTAACTGAAATCGTCGGTGGAACCATAAACTGTTCCCGGATTCACACCTCCTCCGGCCATCCACATGCTGAAGCATCGTGGATGGTGGTCGCGACCATAATTGGTTGCGGTCAAGTTTCCCTGGCAGTAAACGGTGCGTCCAAATTCTCCGCCCCACACGACGAGTGTATCATCCAGAAGTCCCCTTTGTTTCAAGTCAGTCAGCAAGGCTGCCGAGGCCTGGTCTGTTTGCTTGCAACGGGCTTTCAAATTATTGGGAAGGCTTGAGTGATGGTCCCATCCCCGGTGAAACAGTTGAACAAATCGAACACCCCGCTCGGTGAGTCGGCGTGCCATCAGGCAGTTGTGCGCAAATGTGCCGGGTTGCCTGGCCTCCTCTCCATAAAGGTTAAAGGTGGTATCACTCTCACCTGACAAATCGGTCAGTTCCGGAATGGAGCTTTGCATGCGAAAGGCCATTTCGTACTGGGAGATCCTTGTAAGGATTTCGGGTTGTCGAGTTTTATCGAATGATTCCAGATTCAGGGCGGCGATATCATCCAATACCCGCCTTCGCGCTTCTTTCGGGAACCCTTTCGGGTCGGAAAGGTAGAGGACAGGATCTCCTTTGCTGCGGAATTTCACACCTTGGTGAACAGATGGAAGAAAGCCACTGCCCCAGAGTCGATCATAGAGTGGCTGTCCTCCTCGGTGAGAAACCATGACGACAAAATTTGGTAAATTTTCGTTGACGGTTCCCAAACCATACGAAAGCCAGGATCCCATGCTGGGCCTTCCTGATAATTGAAATCCGGTCTGAAAATAGGTGATGGCAGGATCGTGATTGATCGCTTCCGTATGCATGGTTTTGATCATGCACATATCATCAGCCATACTCGATAGATGAGGAACTGCACTGCTCATCCAGTGGCCTGATTGTCCATGTTGCTTGAAATCAAATCCCGATGCTGCGATGGGGAATTGGGATTGTCCCGCGGTCATTCCAGTCAATCTTTGTCCCTTGCGGACCGAATCAGGGAGATCGTTTCCCTGGCGCTTTTTCAATTCTGGTTTGTGATCGTAAAGGTCAAGCTGGGATGGTCCCCCAGATTGAAACAGGTAAATAACGCGCTTGGCTCTGGCCGGTATGTGTGTGGTTTCCAGCAGGCCGCGTTGGTCGTTTGTTACCGTTTGCGCGCCTTCGATCTTACTATTCAAGTCCATCACAGAGATGCTGCCCAGGCCAGTCGATAATTGCCCAAGGAATTTTCTTCTGGAGTGTGGTGATGCGATGTTCATTTCTTACTCAGGTTCCTGCAAAAGGTGAATTTTGCATATACAATCATGCTCCTGCGTTTTTGACAATGCATTCGTCGCTTGCTGATGCTTTTGAAACATGATAAGTCAACAGCTTGCCATGTTGGATAATCGCATAAGATTTCAGTTACCAAGATTCATGATTCCTCACCGTTTTAAACGCGGCTTTTTTACTGCGGTCCTTGCCATCCTCTCTTTTATTGTTGTCGATGGGCAGGGACTGATGGAAAGGGGAATTGCGATTCCACGAGAAACTCAAACCTCCCTGGCAGAATCACTCCAACCACTGGAGGAAGCCGTTCTTTTGATCAAGCAGCAAGAGGATCCTTTCGTTGCTGCCTACGAACCGGATGTCAGTATTTATTTGAAGGCGGTTCAAACTGCTGTTGAACATAATGAATTTCATTATGAAAAACAGTTTGAGGTTGCTGATCGCCTGATCCAGACAGGATTGGCAAGAGCGGCTCATTTATTGAACGGCAAGGCGCCCTGGGCAGATCAAACAGGTTTGGTTGTTCGCGGTTACCGATCAAAATTGGATGACTCCATTCAGCCTTATGGTTTGGTTGTTCCTGAAACATATCAAAGCACAGGCAACGACGCTCATCGAATGGACATATGGCTGCATGGTCGAGATAATCGATTAACAGAATTAAAGTTCATTGATCAGCGTGAACGATCGAAAGGCCAATTTGCTCCCCAGAATACCTTTGTCCTCCACCCATATGGTCGATTCTGCAATGCATTCAAATTCGGGGGCGAAGTGGATGTGTTTGAAGCCAAGGAGCATGTGCAAGGTCAGTATTCGATCGATACCAGCCGGGTAGCCATGAGGGGCTTTTCAATGGGGGGAGCAGGTTGCTGGCATCTGGCGGTTCATCATTCAGATCAATGGGTAGTGGCTGCACCGGGGGCAGGTTTTTCGGAATCTGCGCATTACCTTGGGCTTTGGAAAAAAGACAAGAAACCCAATTGGTTTGAGACCAAACTCTGGAGACTTTATGATGCCGACGAATACGCACTCAATTTGTTTCATTTGCCAACCGTTGCTTACAGTGGAGGTGCGGACAAACAGATTCAAGCCGCAAGAATGATGGAAATTGCGTTGCAAGATGAAGGTATGGAACTGGCACACATTATTGGACCGGATACCGGTCATCGCTATCATCCAGATTCCAAAAAGGAAATCGAGAATCGTGTGGATCTAGTTGCCAATGCAGGAAAAAGAAAAGTTCCCGCCAAGGTTCGAATGACGACATACACTTTGAAATATCCAGACATGCACTGGGTTCATCTGGAGGGATTGAATCAACATTGGGAGAAAGCGTTGGTGAATGCGGAAATCAAGGATTCGCATACCGTGGTCATCGAGACAAAAAATGTCACTGCACTTTCATTGGCAATGGATGCGGGTGAGTGCCCTCTGGATGCTGGTCATACTCCCGGTATCTTGATTGACGGTCAATCTCTTGAAGGCGCCAACGTTCTATCGGACAAGTCCTGGAACGTCACATTGCATAAAGAAGGGGATATCTGGCGCACAGGTAAGCAGGGGAATGCCGGGGTCAATCTCAAGAAACGACCCGGCTTGCAAGGTCCTATTGATGATGCTTTCATGGATCGATTTGTCATTGTGACGCCCAGTGGTCGCATGAGGCGGAGTAAATCGGATCGTTGGATTCGGCGTGAACAGTTCCGCCTTCAGAAAGAATGGAGAGAGCAGTTCCGTGGAGAACCGCTTAGCATCAGTGATGGCGATTTCAATATTTCGGATTGGAAGGATGCTCATTGGGTTCTTTTTGGGAATCCTGAGACCAATCTGTTGATTAAGCAGATTCTGCCCTATTTACCCATTCAATGGCGCGGGAATGAGATCATCTTCGGTGAACATCGGTTCGATGATCAAAGATTCGTTCCCGTGATGGTTTTTCCAAATCCGATGAATCCAGGCAAGTACATCGTGTTGAACAGTGGATTCACATTTCGTGGATATGGCAGCAACGCCACGCAAGTTCCACGTCTCCCGGATTATGCGGTGATTGATACAAATGTAAGACCCAATACGGAAGTGCCTGGTGGAATACCTCTGGCAGGTTTCTTCAACGAAGAATGGCAACTGGGTTACTAATCAGCTTGTTGAGGAAGCATTGATATGAACCACAGATTAACCAGGGTCAGAAAGAATGGCAAAACAAAGCCATCTCAAACAACGCAGGATGCTGATCCGCTGAACATTAAATCACTTTCTGTTCAACGAAACGGGAAACGTATTCTGAGAAATGTGCACTGGCAGATTCGCAAGGGGGAAAACTGGGTCGTGCTTGGATCGAATGGTTCCGGTAAAACAACCATGCTGAGTACCCTCCTGGGTTACTTTGTGCCTACCCGAGGTGATATTACCTTGCTTGGAGAGCAATATGGTAACTGCGATTGGAGGCAACTGCGAATGAAACTGGGAATCGTGAGTTCATCACTTCGACAATTAATGGCCGAGGATGAACCCGCTCTCCATGCTGTGATCACTGGCAAATATGCCATGATCGACCTTTGGGGGAAACCCAAACAGGCTGATGTGATTGAAGCAAAAAAGATCCTGCGCTTAATCGAATGCCAAAAACTGGCCAACCGTCCCTGGGCAATCTTATCTCAGGGAGAACGGCAGAGAATATTGATAGGGCGCGCCCTGATGGCCAAACCAGAGGTCTTGATTCTGGATGAACCCTGTGCCGGATTGGATCCCGCAGCACGTGAGCATTTCCTTCAGTTCCTTGAGCGAATGGGGCAGGAGCAAGATGCCCCCACTTTTATTCTGGTGACCCATCACGTCGAAGAAATTACCCCAATGTATACGCACGCCCTGATGCTTAAATCCGGTCGAGTGATTGCCAATGGCCCCATGAAGCAGAGTTTGAACTCCGATAATCTCTCAGCCACCTTCAAGGCAAATGTCAAGCTGCGCAGGCGAGCGGGACGATACTCACTTGAAATAGGTGAAAATCAGGGGAAATGGATGTAAAGTGCGCCATCATCAGGCACATGTCTTTCCTGTTTGACACTGTTTGATGCACCGCCTTTTTTCACGAAGCTCCTTGTTTCATCATCGTTTGGTCTATAGGCTCACGCTGGTTTCAGGAGGGCAGGGGATCGCTTCCGGTCATGAACCGGGGGAGGAAAGTCCGAACTCCGCAGGGCGCGATGCCGCGTAATATTGTTTTTGAACAGTAGTACACGCGGGCGGTATGCTTGCAAAATCATATTGACGGCCAGTGCAGCAGAAAACAGACCGCCTTGCTTCGGCTTGGTAAGGGTGAAAAGGTGGGGTAAGAGCCCACCGCTCAAGGAGTAATCCGCGAGGCACGGTAAACCCCATCGGGTGCAAGGCCAAATAGGGAACCTCGGAGCTGCCCGCTCTATCATGGTTCCGGGTAGGGCCGCTAAGATAAATGATCCTCTCTCCTGATTTATCAGGATAGACAAAATTCGGCTTATCGCCCTCTTGAAACCATCCTTTTTGCTTATGATTATGATGACCAGAAAAATGATTTTTCTTTGGGGGTTCCTCAGCATCATGGGAGTCTTTGTTTCCTTGATCACTCGCGCCGAAGATCGGCCTAACATTATTTTTCTTTTCGCTGATGACCAGGCTTACGACACTCTGGGCTGTTACGGGAATCCCGATGTCAAGACGCCCAACATTGATCGCATTGGGCAATCCGGATTGATATTTGATCGGCACTACAACACGACCGCAATCTGCATGGCCAGTAGAGCCAATGTCATGACAGGGCTCCTTGAATATCGCACGGGATGTAATTTCATGCACGGGCCAATGGCACAATCGATATGGGAACACTCCTATCCAAAGCGCCTGCGATCGTCGGGATATCGAACGGCCTTTGGCGGCAAGTTCGGGTTTGCAATTGTGGAAGACCCTCGGAAAGGAGGCTCGGATAACAAGTATGAGCATTTACCCCTCACTGATTTTGATTTTTGGGTCGGAGGATTGGGGCAGACACATTACGTAACAGCCAAAAATAAATACCTGGCTCCATATGCCGAACACTATCCGCACAGCACACGCGCATACGGGGCGGCAGGTGTTGATTTTATTTCTGAATCGGTGAAGGCAGATCAGCCATTTTGTCTGACGCTTTTTTTCAAGGCTCCGCATCGGCCGACAACACCAGACCCGGCCTTTGATCACGTTTATCGTGAAACGCACTTCCGGAAATTACCTAACTACGGCCGCGAGGCAGGACGTCATTTGGCGCCACAAAGTAAAATGGGACGTCAGTATCCTCGCTTTGAAGAATGGGGTTATCATACAGAAGAAAGCTATCAATCAGCCCTCCGCACTTATCACCAGCAGATTCATGCCATTGATGTTGCCGTTGGGATGCTCATGCAAGCTTTGGAAAATCAAGGAGTTGCAGATAATACCGTTATTATCTATTCTTCGGATAACGGTTTCTTCAACGGTTCCCATGGACTCGGAAGCAAGGTCTTACCTTATGAGGAAGGTGCACGTGTGCCTTTGATGATTCTTGACCCCCGCGTCCCTGAATTGCTTCGTGGGCGCAGGACCAGTGCCGTTTCTGGTAATATCGACATTACTGCGACGATCATGGACCTGGCAGGTCTTGGACACACTCATGAAATGGATGGCCGGAGCCTTATGCCCATGGTGAGAGGGAAAGCAAAAAGGGTGCGCGATCGTTTACCTCTGATTCAGGTTTGGGGTACGGCAGGAACGCTGGCGATGGGAGTCGTCACCGAACAATATAAATATATTTTCTGGCCTTATGGAGAAGGGATGGATCCGCGCGAAGAGTTGTTTGATATACAATTTGATCCTTACGAAATGCGGAATCTGGCTGTAATGCAGGAAAATCATCCTGCCTTGCAGAGTATGAAAAGCCATTACAATGAAGAGTTGAATCGATGGAAAAAGAATGCCGTCCCTCATAACGACTACAAGCCCTTCGGGACTATCTTTGATTTGGCCCTCTCCTGGGAGGAAAAAAAAACAGCCTTGCCGAAACAATTTGAATAACTTTCGGCAAAGGGGCTTCAGTCATCAAAAGTGATGTTGCCAACTCATCTGTAATCCTCTGTCCTGATGAACTTTTGTATTATCGTTCCGTGCAGGTTTTTTAGAGATGCATGGAGTGAATGATAACCATCATCAATGATCATCGGCGAAAGATGGGGCGAATAAAACGGAAGCCGTTATGCTTTTCTGAGCCAATACTGGTTTGAATACTTAATAAAGTAAAATTAATCGGGGCGGATGTGTTGCAGGAGGCGCAACCCTTCCAGAGTCAGATTTGGTCGAATGGCTGTAATGGATTGCAGGTTGCCAGCGATGAGTTCGGCGTAACCACCCGTCGCGATGACTGGAAGGCTCTTCACCTTGAGTGAATTGCTAAGTTCGGCAATCAACTCGCGAACCAAGCCTCGATATCCGTGAACTGCCCCAATCTGCATGGCTTGCTGGGTGTTTTTACCAATCACAGCGCCTGGGTTTTCAATTTTGATTTTTGGCAGCAAGGCCGTTTTTTCGTGGAGGTAATCGGTCATGACCGAGACGCCAGGTGCAATGATTCCACCTACATATTGTTTTTTTTCGTTCACGACATCAAATGTGACCGCTGTTCCGAAATCCACCACCACGGAAGGTGAGCCGAAATAATGCGCCGCCGCCATGGCGTTTGCAATACGATCGGGACCGATGGTTTCTGGTTGTGGGTAATCAATACCAATGCCCACTGGGTTTCGATGGGTTAATTCGGTGTAACCATGCTTTAAAGATTGTTTTCGCAAAAAGATCCTTGCACGTTCGGATGCTTTTGGGACGACACTGCAAAAACCTGCCCAGATGAATGGAGTGTCCAAGTTCCGTGGATGGCTGAGCTGGTTAAAATCATTCTCAAGCAATTCTTCTGTTGAAAACTCATTAAAGAGAATCCACTCATTGCCATCATGCCATCCTGTGTGGGTATGGGTATTGCCAATATCGATCAGTAGACTTGCGTGTGGTTCAGTGGGCATGCTCTATTTGACTTTTCTTTTGTCGATCGTGACATCTCCTCCAGTTATACGTTCCAAGAGACCACTGGCAGTGCGCACCATCAAAGCGCCTTCGCTGTCCAGCGATTCAGCGTATCCATCAATGACGCGGTCCATTTGGTGGATTCGAACGCGTTTTTGCAATGTAATACACTGTGATTCCCATTCTTCTGATACCATTTTGAATTGTCCTTCACGGATGCGCCTGTAATCGGCATCGAGAGCTCTGAGAAGGTGGACGGCCAAACTTGAACGCAATATCGGCTTGCCGCATTCCAGTCGAAGCGAGGTGGCGAGTGGTTTGAGGTCGTCTGGGAAATTCTCCTCGTTCAGATTCACATTCAGCCCTATGCCAATGACGGCATGCAGAACCCTATCGGGTTCTGCACTCATTTCGGTAAGGACACCTGCCACCTTTTTTCCATTGATGAGTATATCATTGGGCCATTTGATTTCGGGTATCAGAGGGGTTGTCTCCCGTATGGCGCGTGCGAGTGCAGTTGCCGCGATGACCGTTAATTGAGTCATTTGCGGGGGTCTCAGGGCTGGTCGCAGCAGAACGGAAAACCAAAGCCCTTTTTTTGAAGGGGATATCCATTGCCGACCAAGGCGACCTCGACCTTGAGTTTGAGACTCTGCAAAAATAACCAAACCCTCCGGTTCGCCTGCCAATCCGATTTGATCGACTAATTGGTTCGTAGAAGCAGTTTCCCTGAAAACACGTATCTGGTTTCCTATGATCTGATCCTCACTGAGTTGCGAGGTCAGATCGTCAGCAATGAGAATATCGGGTACCTCTGTCAGTCTGTAGCCCTTGTGTGGACCGGCATTAATCCCATAACCAAGGCTCCTGAGCTCCTCAATGTGCGACCATACTGCGGCCCGACTGATTCCCAGTTTCTGCGAAATATCAGTTCCGTGCACGCCTGTTCCGGCATCATTTCGGAGTGCACGTAAAATGTGGCTTAGCGTGGACATCATCATTCAGGGAGTTGGAAATCCAGTGCGATATCGACGGCAGTTGCTGAATGGGTAATTGATCCAACGGAAACATAGTCGACCCCCGTCTCGGCTATCTGGGTGATGACACTCAAGGTAACACCTCCGCTGGCTTCCAGCAGGCATCGACCTTTATTTGTCTTTACCGCTTTTGCGAGTAAGGACGGAGGCATATTGTCCAGTAAAATAATATCTGCCCCGGCATCCATGGCGATGGCGGCCTGTTCCAATGTGTCGGCCTCGATTTCGATCTTCAGTGATGGATACATGGCTCTTGCTTTTTCAAGTGCCATTGGAATGGTTCGATCATGTTTGAGACCCAGAGTGGCAAGATGGTTGTCTTTGATCATGATTTGGTCAAAGAGCCCAAAGCGATGATTGGTGCCACCACCGCAGGCCACGGCGTATTTTTCAAAAACGCGCCAACCGGGAGTTGTTTTTCGGGTGTCCAATAGTTTTGCCTTTGTATGCGAGATACGATCCACATATTGCTGAGTGACAGTGGCAATTCCGGAGAGGCGTTGTATAAAATTCAATGCGGTGCGTTCCGCTGTCAAAATGGCAGCCGCACGTCCTTTGATTCGAAGCAAACAATCGCCCCGTTCAATGCGTTGACCATCTTTGTAGATGGAGGTCATTTCAATTCCCTCATCAATCTGTTTGAATGTGGCACGCGCGAAATCCAATCCGCATAAAGTCAGGTTTGAGCGTGCACGCATTTCAGCGATTGCTTCAGCATCCACCGGGATCACTGAAGCAGTTGTCGCATCACCTGACCCGATATCTTCCTCGAGTGCTTGTTGTACGGCTTTCTGAATTGTTTGATCGCCAATCTGCATGGGGTGGACATTAGAAAAATTGCTGAGTTTTGAATAGCGTAATTCTGCCATCCTCGCCGCAATTCGATATTTAAATACCGTCGGGTATATCCGGATGGTTTTCGATGGGGGATCCCTCGGCCCTGCCTTGTGTCCAGGCTTTGAGGCCTTTTAGCCGTTCCATTCCAATGAGATAATAAACGCTTGGAATGGATCTTAAATGTTCGCTGAAGACCGTTTCAACTTCCTTTTCCAAATTCAGTTCCGGATATGACTCCAACCAATGTGATTGAATACGGCTGGCCAGTTCGATACCAATGCGCTGATGTCCACGGATAGTTGGGTGCACATGGTCGATGAGAAACTCATTGCCCACGATTCCCAAGGCAGAATCTTCAGCGGCAAGCTCCTGAAGATCATAGAATGGAACAGACCAATTTTTCGCGGCTTGCTTCAACGTTGCGCGGAGAGCTGTGTTGACTCGCAATGGGCAGACATCCAGTTCCAGTGCTTGTTGAAAACATTGTTTGGCTTTTTGAAAATGACTTTTCTGAAGGTATGCCTGACCTAAGGCATACCAGGTGGCCGCATAGCCTTTGTCTATTGAAAGGGCTTTCTGCAGTTGGGCGATGGCCTTATCCAAATCATCTCTCATATTGTCTGAGGCCGCCTTCAAGTGTGATTTCCACTTGTTCGATGCTTCTTGATTCAGGGTTTTCGATGCTTCTGACTTAAAAGGTGGTGAATCCTTGAGATTGAAGCATGGGCTGACAAGCATTACCGGCACATGATGACCACTGCAAATCCTGAGCATGCGATGAATATTCATGCGGAAATGGTCTTCGACTGAAGTCTGCCATGCTTCATTTCTATGATACCGCTCGATGCCTCTTTCATAATCGAGCATTGCGTTTACCTGAAGGTCCAGGGTTGAGTGGTTTGTACCAGCTGACCGATTGTGATTCGCCAATGAGATAACGGATTGAATCAATCGGGATGTGCGTGCGAAATTCAAAACAGGATCGAGTGATGGAGCGAACTTCTTGGTAAAGCGATAACTCCTGTCTTCAAGGAATTCATTGTTTCCGGTGCAGATAAGGATGAGGTCGGGGTCGTATTGATTCAGGCATTCCTGGAGAACTGGAACCAGGCGATAGCTTGCGTAAGAAACACCCCCGCAGTTAATTACTTCAAATTTCTTTTCAGGGTGTTTAGTCTGCAGCGCCAGCCTTAACCATGATGTAAATGAAGTTTCGACTGAATAGGGACGACCCTGAACGGTTGAACCTCCCAGGCAGAAAATACGGAAAGTATCCCTGCTTTTTTTGTGAGAAAATGTATTTTGTGCAAATGATCTGAGTTGATTCTTTCGGATTCGAAATGTTGCATTTGCAGTGTTTAGTTCAAATAGAGGCTGGTTTGAGCTGAAACCGATAAGCGGGTCAAAATTTGGTTCCAACCATTTAGGGCTTGATATTCTTAGTGCGGCTTCTATCAGAAGGAGTGGAAGAAATACAAGGATGATGGTCGAAATTCGAAAAATCCAACGTTTGTGAAGGCGAGGCAAGTGTAAGAAAAAGGGACGACCTTTTTGGCCGCCCCTTCGAGACTCTTCAGGCATATTTAAAAATTAAACAACCACTGTCTTACCTGGAATGGCAGTGGCATACATGCCATCGGGACCAGGCAGCGATTTAGGCATGGCATCCCAAGTGAATTTTTCTGGCAGCAAACTGATTCCGGAGTTGATAGCATCTTTCCATTGAACCACTTTACCAGAGTAAGTTGCCATCCTGCCGAGGATAGACGTCATGCTGCTTTTTGCTCCGTATTCCGCCTCGTTGTAAGCCACGTTATTGCGGATGGCATTAAATAAATCATCATGCTCGACCTGATAAGGGTTTTTCCCACCACGGAAAACACGATCCCCATTGATCATGTAACGTCCAATGTTCGAGCTTCCCTTGCTACCGTGAGCGTGTTCGGAGACGCTGTTCCAACATCCAACCTGATGACGGCATTGGCTATACAAGCGTGATCCATCTGCGTATTCGAATTCAACCGTGTGATGATCAAAAATTTCACCATAATCAATGCCTACGCGCACCTCTGCACCGCCCATGCCATTGGCGTTGACAGGAAAATCCCCCTTTAGCCAGTTGATGACATCAAGATTGTGAATGTGTTGCTCCGTGATATGATCACCACAAATCCAGTTGAAATAATACCAGTTGCGCATCTGATATTCCATTTCGGAAATCTTACGGCCGTATTGCGCCTCCAAGTCGGCCCGCTTACGTACCCAGGGAGTATTACCATTCCAGTAAGCGCGCATGGTGTTGATATCTCCGATAGCACCATCCTGCAGTTGCTTGATGGTTTCGATATATCCTGCCTGATGGTGGCGTTGCAATCCAACACCCACTTTCAGGTTCTTTCGTTTGGCCTCTTCAGCTGCAGCGAGAACCTTTCTTACTCCAGGAGCGTCGGTGGCCACGGGTTTTTCCATGAACACGTGTTTGCCCTGCTTGACAGCTTCTTCAAAGTGGATGGGGCGAAAGCCTGGAGGGGTTGCCAGAATGACAACATCCGCCAGTTCGATGGCCTTCTTGTAGGCATCAAAACCAACGAATCGTCGATCTTCCGGGACGTCGACTCGATCCCCGTGTTTGCGAGCCAGATTCTTGAGGCTGCCTTCCAGGCGATCTCCGAAGGCGTCTGCCATGGCAACGAGCTTGAGGGGGCCTTGATCGTGGGTGTTCAATGCCTGATCTGCTGCACCGGAGCCGCGTCCACCGCAACCGATGAGGGCAACTTTCAACTCATCATTCTGCGCCGCAAAGACGCCGTGGTTTAACGCCATGGAACCCAAAACGCTTCCTCCCACCACGGTGGATGATTGTTTCAGGAAGTTCCTGCGCGTAACTGAATCCTGGTTATTTTTATCTTCTTTCATAGGATTATTAAGTTTTCGGTGGCTGCCACGCATACACTACGTGCGACCGAGCCTTGTTTTCTGGAATTCGGCTTAACCTTAGCTCTTTGATTGAATTTGGCGAGATTAATCTCGTTCGCCTAAATTATTCCAGTACAACGCCATTTTTTCCTTTTCAGGTATGTTCATGGGACGGACAACACGCATTCCCAGAACTTGTGCATCTGTTAAATACCAGATACTTTTCGGGAGTTGCGGGTCCTGCATTTTCCATAGCGGATCAGACCCTCTTCTAGCAGCACTTCTCATGCTTTCCTGGTAATCATCCCAAGAGCCACCCCGAGCGGTTCGCGGATAAAGTGTTTCAGCCACAATCCAAGGATCAACCTGCTCTATGCCGTCGATGATCTGATAACCTTCTTTTGTGTAGGCATCCAGTACCCACTCGGCCACGTTTCCGTGCATATCGTAAAGTCCCCAAGGGTTCGGTTTTTTGGTTCCTACTTTTTGATATTTAAAATCAGCGTTATCAGCATACCATTCATAATCGCCTATGTTTTCTCCGTTGTCTCCGAACCAGAATGCAGTGGTCGTTCCCGCGCGACAGGCATATTCCCATTCAGCCTCGGTTGGCAGACGATAGAAGTGACCTGTCTTGGCGCTGAGCCATTGGCAATATTTGTTGGCAGCATGTTGGGTCATGCTGATAGCCGGAAATTTTTCCTTGCCCATACCAAAGCTCATCTCGACATAAGGCTTGGTGGGATTGGTCACCGCATCTGCCAGTGGGTCATTGTAGTCATCCCCTACATTGATGAGTCTTGCCATTTCCTCCGGATACATGAAAAGTTCATATTCATTCCACGTGACTTCGTGCTTGCCCATCCAGAAAGGGGAAATACCGATTTCCACCAGAGGGCCCTCATCCTCGCGTCGGCCTTCTTCGGATTCCGGACTACCCATTTTGAAGGTGCCTCCCGGGATGGCAACCATGTCAAAGGTGACCTTGGTGCCTGTAATGGTTTCTTTGTAGTCCTCCATCTGGGACGCATCGGTGACCTTGTTTTTCTGTGTAATACGCTCATGGATGGCCGAGACCAATTCCATGTTCGCTCCTGTTGGTCCAGCATCTTCTTTTCTGGGGACCAGCACGACATCATCGGGCCACTGGGCACCCTGATCGATCCAATAACGCAGGGTATTCGATTTTTCGGACGACATGGGACCGTCCTTCTTGGCCGGTGGCATGAGGTCGTCATGGTCTTCGGGTAAAATGGTAAACGTGTAAAGTGAGCTCAAACCTGATCGTCCAGGAATGATGGCTTTACCCGCCTTGCCTCCCGCAAACGCTTTTTCGCGAATATCCAGTTGTAGTCCACCTTCGGCATGTCCTTCACGGTGGCAACTGACACAATTCAGTTCCAGCACAGGTTGAACATCTGCGACGAAATCCACTTTCTGAGCTGTTTTCAAAACAATGTCTTCTGGCCATTCCGCGCCCTGCTCAATCCAGTGCTTCAGTATATCAGTTTGTTCCTTGGACAAGGGGTCTCCCTTGGGTGGCATGATGTCATCGTCATCTGGGTCTAGAATCGTGAGCGTATAGAGAGAGCTCTCGTCAGGTTTTCCGGGTTCGATAACAGGGCCATATTCTCCTCCAATCAAGGCGTTTACACGAGTGTCGAGCAGGAGTTCGCCTTTGATGTTGTCCGGGTTATGGCAACTCAGGCATGTGCTTTCCAGAATGGGCTTAACTTGTCTTGCAAAGTCAATTTTCTCTTCTCCTTGGGTGGTAGTGACAAGGCCTATGGCCATCCAGCCAGAGAATACTGTTTGAATCGTGATTTTCTTCATGAGTAAAAACTTCACCTACAATTTGCGGATTGACTCTTGGCTTGTCAATCATGAGCTGGTTTCAGACATGAATCGCTCAGTAAAGCATCGTATTTAAGACGTCAGCAGGATTGAAAGCATTCAATCTTTTACCGGCTCTTCATGCATAGAGTGGAATCTTCTTCTGAGAAGTTGCTCGTTGTCCGTAATAGCTTGCCGCAATTGTTCAACGGGCACTGCACCATGTTGAAAACGACGTTTTTCAAAGATGGGCATGTCCACTCCGGTGACAGCTTTGATGCCCTTGGCCACGATGTCTCCTTTCAGTCCATAGAGACGCTTGTGATCGTAATCTGTCATTTCTATGTAAGGAATTCCTTCGGATATATTGATGACAGAAGGTCTTGTAAACGGACTGAAACCTTCAAAGTGATAATGTTTTGCCGGAGCATAAGTCCGTGTGTAGGACCTGCTCAGGCCTCCGCTGTAAGTCAGAGAGTGTTTTATTTTACCAACGCCCCAACCTTCGTGGTAGAGCATTTGGTTGTGAAGTACGCTTTTAATGGTCAACTCGGGGTTTTCTTCAATAGGGTAATCTTTAAGGTTTTCATCACCCCCATCACCGTCGATAAGAAAGTTCCAGTCCGGATATTGATTACGAATGCCCTCGTGGAGAGCCATTCCCATGGCTGCACATTCCACATCCAGCGGTTTGTAGTCCTCAAGTATTTTTAGAGTTTCATTGAGATCGAGATGAGTGATATCACCCAGTATCTCCTCAAGATACAGACTGTTATTCGTCTGCTTCATGAACGCCTGCGCCTGAGTCAGGTCTTCACCGTTTCCAAAATTCAGGGTGAATGCCTTGAGTCTACTCAGTTGTGCGCCCATTGATTGCATCACATGCTGAGTCGTCAGGAATACTGCACCGCTATCGATTCCACCGGAAAAGCAGACACCAATGGGTTCTTTGGAGGGGACTGTTGAGATCCATTTGGCGATTTCCTCTGCCAATGCGCCTATGTATTGCCTGCCAATTTTTTCTAAGTTACTGGACTGCGTGTTTTTTTGCGGGTCAAAAAAGCGTTTATAGATTGGATCCGGGTCAGGGCAGCCGATCAACTGGATTTCAACGACGTAATGTGCCGGAACCATCCTTGTATAACTGGGGTGAAATTGGTCTTCAAAACCCTCTTGAACAAGCCATTCTTTGATGGTGTCCATTCGGTCAGCTACGATCAGGGCAGGTCCTTCTTCGCGCTTTGCCAAAAAGTAGCGCATGGGCCGATCCAGAGAGCGAGCCATGCGGACCGTTTTACCTTCCTTTGCCAATAATGCATACGAACCATCAATTTGGCTGACTGCCTCAGGGTCGCCCGATAATACAAGATCGCAGGCATCCTTATACGATATCTGGTAAAGCCTATGCGAATCTTCCGGAATGAGGTTTACAACACGTTCCACGTATTCATTGATCATGCATGCATCAAATTGCCATATTCGATTGAAGGCAAGAGGAAACATCGCTTCAGATGCCTCCAATTCTGGTTTTTCTCGCTATCTTCTTTGGCTTGAATCATCCTTGTATCAGATCATGAATCTGGAATTTTCTAAATATGCGGTGCGCTTGCATCCTGACGATCACGTGGCTGTTTTGAAGAAAACCCTCAAAGCTGGAGCCAAACTCTCGGGGGAAGGTGTGGAAATTAAAGTCAGAGTTACCATTCCTGCCGGACACAAGCTCGCTCTGATGTCTCTTGCGAAAGGGGAATCAGTGGCCAAGTACGGCCAGATCATTGGTTTTGCAATACAGGATATCGAGGTGGGTGATCATGTTCATTCACACAACCTTGGTATGGGGGACTTTGGTCGAGACTATCGTATTGGTGAGCTTCACTCCCCTCTTGATTCAATAAATGATACTGATCACAGGACTTTCATGGGGTATAACCGTGGTCCTGGTCGCAAATCGGGTACTCGCAACTACATTGCAATCATTTCAAGTGTCAACTGCTCTGCATCTGTTTCAAAATACATTGCTGAGCATTTTAAAGGAGATGACTTCAAGCGGTCTTTTCCGCACATTGACGGAGTGATGGCTCTTACCCACAAATCGGGTTGCAGCCTTTTGCCCGATGAGCCATTGGAGGTGCTGCAGCGTGTGCTGGCAGGTATGGCTGTCCATCCCAACATTGCCGGCTACATCCTGGTAGGGCTTGGGTGCGAAGTGAATCAAATCCCTCACCTGATTCGAAAACATGGATTAACCAATCCAGATGACCCTGATTCTGCACCGATTCATATGAACATTCAGACCCTGGGTGGTATTCGTAAAACGGTCGAAGCAGGAGTAAAATCATTGACTGGATTCCTGCCCAAACTGGCTGGCCTCAAGCGTACTCCTTGCTCAGTCAGTGATCTCATGCTTGCCATGAATTGTGGGGGCTCGGATGGCAACAGTGGAATCACCGCCAATCCTGCCCTTGGAGTTGCCTCAGACGCCTTGGTCAGACACGGAGCGACTTCGGTATTCGGTGAAACCAGTGAAATTTATGGTGCCGAACATCTTCTCACCCAGCGAGCTGCTTCAAGGGAAGTTGGGGAAAAACTTCTCGATTTGATTCGTTGGTGGGAATCTTACACTGCAAAATTTGGAGCTACCATTGACAATAACCCCTCCTACGGGAACAAAGAGGGAGGATTGACCACCATTTACGAAAAAAGTCTGGGAGCTGTGGCAAAAGCCGGTCAGGCTCCTTTGGAGGCTGTCTATAAATACGGGGAGAAGATATCCAGCTCCGGACTATGCTTCATGGACACGCCTGGCAATGATCCCGTCAGCATGACCGGGCTTGTTTCGGGAGGCTGCAATCTGGGTGTGTTTACAACCGGTAGAGGAAGTGTTTTTGGTTGCAAGCCGGCTCCTTGTATCAAGGTGGCAACCAACACGCCGCTTTACGAATGGATGGAAGATGATATGGACCTCAACGCCGGTACCATTCTGGATGGAGCAGAAACAGTGGAGCAGGTTGGCATGCGCTTGTTTGAAAAAATGATTTCGGTGGCAAGCGGTGAAAAAACAAAGAGCGAACAATGTGGGATGGGGGATGAAGAATTCGCACCGTGGATGCTTGGTCCGACGCTTTGAATGTTGGGTAACTTCCGGGTTTACCAATCTTCATTAACCAGCAGATCGGTGATTTTGCGTGCTAGATCTTTCATCAGCAGAGGTGTGGCGCGCCTTTCTGCTGCAGTGAGATCAATTTGTCCACGGACGAGCGTGCGCCCGGCAACCTCCCGATCAAGAATAACCTCCCCGCTGTTTCGGTTGCGCGCTTTGACTTTGGCAAGGATTTGAATTTCAAAGTCACGCACAGTAAGGATATCCCTCGGCTGGAAGGTAAGTCCCTGTCGCATGTATTGCGTGATACTACCCTCAAGAAGAATATCACCTCGGTCCCTTGTTTCGAGTAACAAGGTTCCATCCCTGTGAATTTGCTGTCTCAAAGCAATTGAAAGTTGCTCAGTGAGTCCTGGTTCCGTAGTTTGATTTTGGAAGGCGTGTATCTCAATCGAGCGCCCGTCAGCAAATCCACCGGTTGAGCCCAGACGATAGCCCGCACAACCGCTCAACAGCAAGCATCCCAAAAGCAAGAGAAAACGTCGTGATAAATCAGGCATGGGCAGCCTCACGAGCGAGTTTCAGTATTCTCATTGGATGCGGGTGATGGGTTGTTTTTTTTCAATTTGGTGATGCGGTCTCTGGCTTCTACCGCAAAAGGGTGATCAGGATCGTTTAAAAGTCTGTTCAAGATATCGACCACATCGTTGTAATAAGTGAGGGCGCCATCGATAGCTTTTTTTCCGTCATAGAAACGAGCAATCATCAAGCTTCCTCGCGCCTGTTCAATCCGCAGTTCATCAATGTGAGCTCTAGCTTTCTCCAGTCTTGCATCATCGGGGAATAGAGCCATGAAGTCTGTGAAAATGTCGATGGCTTTCAAAGCGGCACCTTGATCGTATTCTGCTGTCTGAGCTTCCATCAGTAGCGCCATTCCAGCACGATACAAGGCATCGGATACGACATTGGGCTGCTTGTTGTACTTATCAGCTGCCTGCTCGTAAGCAATAACTGCTTCAGCAAATTTCTTCTGGTTTTCCTTGGCTCTGCCAATATTCATCTGGGCCTTTGGGGCAACTTCGCTGAATGGACCGTTATCAATCAATTCCAGGTACATGTCGGTCGTCTTTTTCATGGACTTGTATAACGGAATCAAGCCCCACAGCCTGAAACGTTTACCAGCAAGAAACTTGTTTGCGATAGCGAATTGTCGATTCAGAGAGTCATCATAGTGTTCAGAGGTAGGATAGGTATCCAACAGCTGCTGGTATTCCTTGAAAGCCTTTTCATCTCGACTCATTGCTTCGTAGGTCAGGCCTGCCAGATATTGAGCTCCGGGAGCAAAGTCCGAGAAGGGCCACTCTCGGATTACCCTCTTTGCTGCCTTGAGGGATGTCTTGAAGTCTTTGTTTTCATATAAGTCCTTGGCGGCCGTGTACTGATCTTCTGCCCGGTCACGCAGCCACTCACCCGCACTTCCGGGAGTTTCATAGCTCCAGCCTTCACCTGGGGTAAAAATCAGAGGTGCAGGGCAACGATAAGTGACGCCAACTGTCAGGAAAACAGTGAGACACATTATGATCCATCTCTTTGTCATGTAGCTTGAGGCTAGAAAAGCCGGCCAGGCAAGTCAAGAGACTCCGCAATGGGATTGATTTGAATGTTTGCCTTTTTGACAATAATCAAAGTTTATTTCTCTACTTGATCTGAGGGGGTTCATGACGGAGATTTATAAGAAGCCCAGAAAGGTAACATTAAATTTGTATTGCCGCGTTGCTGGCTTCATTATCAATGCGAACTAGAATTGGCATTTATGAAAAAAAGAAAATCTATCATTCAGTGCTCTCTCCTGACTACCTGCCTTACTCTCATCCTTGCTGGCGTGTGTTTTATCCAGTCCTCTTTTTGGGCCGTGGCCGAGGATGAAAAGAAGAAGACTGCTCAGGTGGAATCTCTAAAAAAGATTGTCAAACCTGACGCCGAATGGAGGAAAATCCTCACGCCTGAACAATATCGAGTCGTTCGAAGGCAAGGCACTGAAAGAGCGTTCACAGGTCTTTACTGGAACAATAAAGCAAAGGGGATATATCACTGCGTTGCCTGTGACTTGCCTCTATTCAGTTCCGATACCAAATACAAATCAGGTACAGGCTGGCCAAGCTACTGGCAGCCCGTCAAGAAGGAGCATGTTGGTGAAAAAATAGACCGTGGGTTTTTCAGTACACGAACCGAGGTTGTTTGCAATCGCTGCGAGGGTCATCTAGGTCATGTTTTCAATGATGGCCCAAGACCCACGGGCCTGCGTTACTGCATCAACTCCGCTTCGCTCAAATTCAGGAAAAAAACGGAAACAAATAAAACCCCAAAAAAGGCGAAGCCCGCCCAAAAATGACCGTCGATCAGATTGCAGGAAACAAATTGCTTCAGTCAGCCTCCCGCGAAGACCGGTCTGAATCCGGCTTCCCTCAGTATGTCCGCAATTTTGTCTCGTTGCTCTCCCTGAATTTCGATATTGCCAGCCTTGACGGTGCCTCCGCTGCCGCATGTTTTCTGCATTTTTTTGGCCAGTGCTTCTTTTTCAGGGGTTCCAATGCCTTTAAAATTGGTAATAACGGTAACCGTCTTTCCACCCCGGTGTGCTTTTTGACGAATGATGTCAACCCGGCCCCGGTTCTTGTTCGGCTTGGACCTTTTGCTTTCCGTCGCAGGTGGGATATGCTTCGGAGTCGCGTCCGGCAGTTCCAGGTTTTCCAAACCCCCGAAAGGATTCTGAGTCAGAGGTTCGCCCCCCACGGTCTCGATGCGTTTTTTTTTGCTCATGGTTCTTTATGTGTTACCAATTTGTTTCCTTGTAGTTTTTCAAAAACTTTCCCCAGACATGATCTCCTGAATTAAACCCGTTCATGATAGGATCTACGATGCGCGCGGCTCCATCCACGACATCCAAGGGAGGGTGAAATTGATGTTCTGCGGTCTTTCTTTCTGCTATTTCAGCGGGATCTTCATCTGTTACCCAGCCAGTATCCACACTATTCATGTGAATGCCGTCCGAATGGTAGTCCGCTGCCGAAGTACGAGTCATCATGTTCAGGGCCGCCTTGGCCATATTTGTGTGAGGATGTCTTGTCGTCTTGAATCTACGATAGAACTGTCCTTCTACGGCCGAGACATTGATGATGTGTCGATCACGCTCTTTGCCCCTCACCAGCATTGACTTGAGTCGAGCATTGATCACATACGGCGCGATGGCATTAATCAATTGAACCTCCATGAGCTCTACCGAAGAAACTTCGTCCATGAGCAAGCGCCATGAATTGCGGCTTCTGAGGTCTATTTGCTGAAGGTCTTGGTCGAGCTGGCCACTTGGAAACAAGTGTTCGCCTACATCAAAATCTTCTCCTGTCAGTGCTTGCTGGGATAACCTTGCTACGTCGGTGAGGTCGACAAGGTTTTTATCGGGGTTCTTAAATAAACCTGTCTTGGAAGGAGGAATTCCAACTTCACGAAGTTGCTGATATTCTTTCAGCAGGCCGCGAAGGTTTTCCGGAATTTGATTGGTGAACGTGGATTCCTTTTCGAGCATGTGTCGATAAAATTCAGGCGGCCTGCGGATGGTTTGACACGCATTATTGACGATGAAATCCAACCGCTCAAAATGCTGTTCCAAATATCGACAAAACCCCTCCACGCTTGGGGTATGGCGCAGATCGAGTCCAAAGACATGCAGGCGATGTTTCCAGTGTTCAAAGTCTTTCTCCTTTGAGTAACGGAGCGCGGCATCCATGGGGAATCTCGTTGTGACGATCAATGCAGAGCCTGCTCTGAGGAGTTTAATGCCTGCCTGGTAGCCGATTTTGACCCGTCCCCCCGTCAGGAGTGCTACGCGATCTTTCAGATTTGCGGATTCGGTCCGTTTGCGGAAATTGAGTTCGGCACATGTCGGGCATAATTGATCGTAGAAAGCATGCAGTTTTGAGTAATCCTGCTTACATATATAGCAATTCTGAGGATGGGCGACATGACGTGAGTCGGAGGAACCATGTTTTTTCGGTAGTTTTATCTCTTTTGGTGGATAAAAATCCGGGGTTGTATAAACCGTCTTTTTGCGGAGGGAACGAATGCCGCTTTTGTTCAACTGGTTTTGATCCTTAGATAATTTCTCCTCCCTGCGTTTCTTGATAATTGCCTTGCTGAGTTTTCGACGCTGCCGTACATCAGGGCAAAAAACCTCCCCAGCTGCTTTGTGGAGGCGTACGCGGTAATCCTCCGAAAGTGCCATCAACATAGAACGATCCGAGGCGACGCTTTCCAGTAAGAGAACAGCCTTTTGCATTTGATCCTTCAACACAGCACCTGATGGCATTGAAGAGATTGATTCTTCTTGGTGGATTTCGTGATTGCCTGCATCCATGAGGGGTTTCACGGGGCTCAGTCAACGCGCGCCGATATCTTCGGGTTCATTATACCAACTTAGCTTTCACTCGTTTCCCTGCAATGTTAGCCCGTTTCATTTTACTCATCACTGCGTTTGCTTTTTCAGCAGCAATGTCAATGGTGGCGTGCTTTGCCTGTAGTTCCACTTTCCCAATGATACTTTCTGGCACTCCGGTTTCTCCAAGAATGGCATCGCGTATCTGATCAGCTGTGACGCCGGCATCTTTGCCAATGTTTAAGCGCAATTGATTTCTGGAATCCTGAGAGCCATCGGATGATTTATTCTCATCTGGTAAGCTGAACTTTGATGTTTTTTTATGTTTCTTGAGTTCAGTTGTTTTTTTCTCCTTGGTGTCAATTTTTTTTACTGTCTCGGGAGCTTCAACCTTTGAAGACTCTGGCACTGGTTTTGGCTTTGTAATGGTTCGCGAAGTTTTTTCCTGTGAGCTGACATTCTCTCTCAGGTCCTTTTTTGGCCTGAGATTTTTTTCAGGCTCATTTGTTGGCCGATCCGGGTTGGGTGCACTTTGCCTGCCCTGCTTGAATGGTCTGGCTTCACCTGTGCGTCTTCTAGGCTCCTTGTTTTCGAATCGATCGTTCTTGAAGCGTTCCCGAGATCTTCCCCGGGAATCCTCTGAACCTCCACGATCAGATCGCCCTCGACGCTCTCTGCCTCGGCCATCTTGTTCACGCGTGGTATATCGCTCACCAAGCTCGTCCCGGCGGTGTTCATTTCCAACATTGGATTCATTTGGCTGTAACAAATAAAGTAACGATGCAGCTACATCTGTCGATGTAAACCCCTCCTCAAGAAGTCGTTCAATGAGGTGGTCCTGAGTTCGGAATTCGTTGCCCTGCAGGGTTTCTCTTACTCGGTTCAGCACGTGGCTGTTTCTAGCTTCATCCACATCCTGCAGTGTTGGAATCCTTCCCCGACGAATCGACGTTCGCGTGAATCGTTCAATATTTCGTATTTTGAATACCTCGCGCCCGGAAACGAAGGAAATGGCAATGCCACTTTTGCCGGCTCGCCCCGTCCGGCCTATACGGTGAACATAGTCTTCTGCATCGTAAGGTATGTCATAGTTGAAAACGACTTCCACGTTATTCACATCTATGCCACGAGCAGCCACATCCGTGGCCACGAGAAATTCCAGGCCGGATTTTCGAAAACGGTTCATCACGCGATCTCGCTGCTGCTGACTCATGTCTCCATGAAGTCGGTCGGCCTGATATCCCTGAGCCACCAGGTGTTCGACCAAGTCGTCCACCATGGCTTTGGTGTTGCAGAAAATGATTCCTAACTTCAGGTCATGTATATCAATCAAACGTGTCAGCAGTTCCACTTTGAAACGACGCTGAACTTCAAAGACGGATTGTTCCACTGTGGGAACGGTCATGGACTCTTGTTCAATCCGGACACTTTCAGGCTCATTGGCAAATCGTTCAATCAAGTTGCGAATGGGGCGTGGCATGGTAGCCGAGAAGAAGACGGTTTGTCGCTCGGGTGGAAGGTCGCTCAAGACCATTTCAATATCTTCTCGAAAACCCATGTCAAGCATGACATCGGCTTCGTCCAGAATAATGGTGTGTAATTGGTCCAGTTTGAGAGAACCACGTCTCATATGGTCCATGACTCTGCCGGGAGTTCCGATCACAATCTGTGCACCCTGACGCAAACCTGCATACTGGCGCTCATAAGATTGCCCTCCGTAAATCGGCAAGCAGATGATTCCACGCTTGTAATAAGCCAATTTATGCATTTCCTCTGATACCTGAACCGCAAGTTCACGTGTCGGGCACAGAACGAGGACTTGCACGGCTTTGAGCTTTGCTTCAGTGCGTTCAATCGCAGGGATACCAAAGGCCGCCGTCTTGCCGGAGCCTGTTTGAGATTGACCAACAACGTCCTTGCCATTCAATAGACATGGGATGGCAGCAGCCTGGATGGGTGAAGCTTGTTCGAATCCAAGCTTTTTGATGGCTTTTTCGAGTTCAGGAGAAAGATCTAGTTCAGAAAATAGAGTTGGTTTCATTCAAAACCCCGACCATATCCCGAAGATGCCTAAAGCTCCTAACGGAAAATTTCATTTTCTTATCGTTTTAAGGGCGCAGTGCTAATCCATTGCTGTCTCAAAGACTCCGCCGATTCCTGTAATGTCCATGCAATAGAACAGGAAAGTTTCATTCCAGAGGAAACGTTCCAACTCAAAATAACTTCAGATCCATCTCGGAATGCTGCATGCATCATGCTCCTGCGGGATGTGATGATTAGCCCGTTTATCCAGTGCGCGTTTGGTTCATCATCCGCTCCTATTCACTCCTCATGAACCAAAAACGCTCAAAAACTTTGCCGCCTTCCTCGACCCTGCACGAATCTTGCTCTAGAAAAAGCCTATCATAATTGTGAAAAATCTAATCTTAACAGGAGCATTTCTTGGACTAGTTGCCGCGCTCTCATTCCGTGCCCATGCTGGAACCTTGATTGCCAAGGGAAGTCAATGGCATGCATGGCCCGGTAGTCAGGCTCCATCTGCCGAAACTTTGAAGTGGGTTGAGTTTGATTTTAACGACAGTGAATGGTTCAAAGGAAGCGCGCCTTTTCGATATGGCGATGGAGCAGGCGGTACTGAAATCAAAGGCATGCGCAATACTTATTCCACTTATTTCCTTCGCCGACATTTCTCTGTGGATTCTGTTTCGTTAGTCGAGGGGTTGGAATTAAATGTCGATTATGACGATGGATTTGTTGTCTGGTTGAACGGTAATGAGTTGCTGCGGGTGAATGCACCTGACGCACTCGCTGTGAATGGATTTGCCTCTCAGGGTCATGAGTCTGGCAGTTTTGAAGTTTTTTCCTTAAATAGGGGGATTGCACATTTGCGTGACGGCGACAATGTTATCGCTGTTCAGGGTTTCAATGTCAATTTATCGAGCAGCGATTTTGTGCTGCACCCGGAATTAAATTTTATTGGGCTGGATACACAGGCTCCCTCCGTCATTGCTGTCGAGCCAGCACCAGGGTTGGTTGGAGTTTTTAGTCAAGTTCGTGTGACTTTTTCAGAGCCAGTGGTAGGTGTCGAGGCCTCAGATCTCACATTGAATGGAAAACCAGCTTCACGTTTGACTGGGGGTGGAGATGCTTACCTCTTTACCTTCACGAACACTGAACCGGGTGAGCTTACCCTGCGTTGGCAGCAGGATGCGGGTATCGTAGACCTTGCTGCTACTCCTAATGAGTTTGATTGGCAAAACCCCTCAGAAGTACGCTCCTATCAATTGATGGATCAAAATGCGCCTTCTGTAATCCGTATATTCCCCCTGCCTGGGCAACAATTGAGCGAGTTTACTGAAGTCGAAATTCTATTCTCTGAAACAGTAAGAGGTTTGGATGCTTCGGATTTATTGGTGGACGGTGAGCCAGCGCTTTCGCTTTCAGGAGCAGGCGCAGGACCTTATATCTTTTCTTTTTCGGAAACGAGTGAGGCTGCACCCCAACTGGAATGGCGTCTTGATCATGGGATTGAAGACGTTGCAAGCGAGCCTAACCCACTGCAAACAGATGCATGGGAATATACCATTAATCCTCAAACCAATTATGGTGGTGTCATCATTTCGGAAATATTAGCTGCGAACCAGAGTGGCATAGTGGATGATGATAGAGCGCGTGTTGATTGGATTGAACTCCACAACACCAACGACTTCGATGTCGATCTCTCGGGGTGGGCTCTTTCTGATGATATCAATGATACCGGGAAATGGATGTTTGACGGATTTATCCTTGCCCCAAATGAATACAAGCTTGTCTATGCATCTGCAAAAGGACGATTGAACCATCGCTCAGGTCATTCACCGCACACTAATTTCAAGTTAAGTAGTGCAGGTGAATTCATTGGCCTGTACAGCCCTGAATTGCCGCGACGTCTGGTCAGTGATTTAGGTAATCGTTTCCCTGAACAACGCAACGATCATTCGTATGGTCGGCGTTCGGACGGACTGATCGGGTATTTTTCATCGCCTACACCCGGAAGCGCAAACAGCAATGAAACGCTATCTGAAATTTTACCACCTGCTTCCTTCAGTGCCAGGCGAGGCTTCTATGACAAACCCTTTAACTTGGTCATCTCCTCAGCCATAGAGGGAACTTCGATTCGTTACACATTGGACAAGTCAGAGCCGACGCTGAACAATGGATTTGAATACGATCAACCCATCAGCTTGAGTCGTTCCGCCATCGTGAGAGCTGCAGTTTTCAAAGAAGGTTACTTACCTTCAGAAACGGTCACACATTCCTATTTGTTTCGGTTGAGCGCTGCCAGACGGTCTTTACCTGTTTTATCTTTAGTGACGGATAATAATCACCTTTGGGGTGCTCAAGGTATCATGGAAACAAGTCCCCGAAACACTTCCAAGCGGGGTCGATCCTGGGAACGCCCCGTATCGGTGGAATATTTTCTTCCTGATGGTTCAACCGGATTTCAAATTGATTGTGGGCTTCGTATTCAAGGAGGGGATTATGTAAGAGGGAGGTATAACCCCAACGGGGGGTTGCCTTTCAGTAAATATTCGTATCGCCTTTATTTCAGGGGGGATTACGGTGAGTCCGCACTCAGGTATCCGTTCATACCTCGCTCTCCGGAGGATGAATACAAACAGATTGTTTTGCGCGCAGGAATGAATGATCATTCCGACCCTTTCATAGTGGACGAACTTGTACGTCGATTATCTGCAGACATGGGGCAAGTTTCCAGCCAGGGAACATTGGTGAACCTTTTCGTGAATGGTGTATACAAAGGATACTACAATCCAACGGAAAGGATTGATGAAGACTTCCTGGACACATGGCAGGGCGGCAACGGTGATTACGATATCATTGCTCAATTTGGGGAAGTAAGAGCGGGTGATTTGGTCATGTGGAATCAACTCAAGCAGACCTTGCGTCGAGACCTCTCCGTGGCAGCCAATTATGAGCAGGCAAGGCAATTGCTCAACATCGATAATTTCATCGACTATTTAATCCTCAACATTTACGCCGGAACGCGTGATTGGCCGCATAATAACTGGCGCGCTGCACGGGAAAGAGTCGACGGTGCCCAATGGCGTTTTTATGCATGGGATGCAGAGTGGTCTTTTTTCAATCAAGGAGGCTCAGTCCGGCATAATACGTTGATGAGTGAATTGGCAGTGAATCAGGATATCGCTCGTTTTTATCAATCACTGTCGAAAAATACTGAGTTCCGAACGCGATTTGCTGATCGAGTATATCAACACTTTTACAATAACGGCGCGCTGACTGATGCAAACATCATGAGCCGTTTTCAGGAGTTAAGAGGGGATATGTCCAGTATACGCAACATCAACAATTCCATTGCCAGGTCATGGATACCTCAACGGCGCCAGAATGTGCTTTCACATCTGGCAGCGGAAGGCCTTTTTCTTGAGTCCAATGTGCCGCGCTTCTCGGAACCGGCAGGAAGTATGCGTGCCAATGCTTTGAGGTTGGACAGTGAGCAGGGCGATATTTACTACACACTTGATGGTAAGGATCCGCTTCTGCCAAGCATCACGGCCTCGACTCGAACAGAGCTGATTTCCAATCGCACGATTAAGTTTGCCCACGTTCCGACAGATGGCAGTCTGGGAACAAAATGGCGCGCCGATGATCCCGATATTGATACTGCTGACTGGGTGCGCGGACGTGGAGGCGTCGGCTATGATGAAAACCAGACCTATGATGCTCATATTGGCATTGATGTGAACGCATCCATGAATGATAAAAACACCACCGTATACATTGTCATTCCATTCAATGTTCGATCCAATGATCTAGATGGCCGGAATCTCATGAATCTCCGGGTGAAGTATGACGATGGATTTGCTGCCTACCTCAACGGGAAACCTATTGCTGCTGCCAATGCCCCATCCCGTCTGCAATGGAACACTTCAGCGAACGGCGATCATCCTGATGCCTCAGCTGTTATTTTCCAGTCCTTCAACGTGAGCGATCACATGCAACTCTTGAAAGAAGGAGGCAACACCCTGGCTATTCACGGACTCAATGCACAACTATCCAGCTCTGATTTTCTCTTTGATCTTTTGCTTGAAATAGGAGTTGAACAGCCAGGAAGGGTTGCCGATTCCGCGGTTTTGTATGAAGGCCCTATCCCGATTAAGTCGGTGACCCAAATAAAGGCAAGAGCATTGATCAACGGCAGGTGGAGTGCCATGAGTTCCGGGGATTTCTATCCAGGCGGATTGACTCCGGAACTGAAATTGACTGAAATAATGTATCATCCCCCGGGAGGCGACGCTTTTGAGTTTGTTGAATTGACCAATTTCAGTCCCGTTTCGGTCAATCTCTCGCGCTACTCTTTTCGAGGTATTTCCTACTTGTTTGCTCCTGAATCCTATCTGGAATCAGGTGGCGTCATCCTTTTGGCATCGGACAAAAATCCAGCCGCTTTTCAGTCGAGATATCCTTCGGTGAGTATTTGGGGGTATTTTGCGGGTAGTCTTTCAAACGGAGGCGAATCACTCATTCTGGAAGACGAGCAGGGAAAATATGTCACAGGCGTGCGATATGGCGATGAAGGTGCTTGGCCGATATCAGCCGATGGTGGGGGGGATAGTCTGGAATTCAAGATAGCAGGTGGAAGTAATCCAAACCCTGCGGATTGGTGGCGAAGTTTATCTGCTGGCGGAAGTCCCGGGAGGTTTGTTGAAAACCAATCTCAAGGCGACTTGGTGATCAGTGAAATCGTTGCAGCCAACCGAACGATCAAGCAGCCGAGTGGTTTATTACCCGATTGGATTGAACTGGAGAATCGTAGTGATCGCAGATTGAATCTGGCCGGATATCGTCTTCGAGATGAATCTGGCCGATCGGATTTTGTTTTCTCCAAGGGCAGTTTCATTGAACCAGCAGAGCGTTTGGTGCTATGGCAAACGGTAAGTGGCTCTGATCCAGAGGGGTTTTCCTTTGGATTGGATCGGGAAGGCGATTCTCTTGTTCTACTGGACCCGCAGGGGAATCAAGTAGATGCCGTGACCTTTGGTCATCAGTTGTTTGATTATTCACTTAATCGAGACGATCACGGCGAATGGTTTTTAGGGGAACCAAGCCCTGCTCAAAAAAACCGGGCAACCGCAACGGCATCGTTGGTCGATTCCCTGCGTATCAATGAGTTCATGGCAAACCCTTTAGCTGGTGAGGAAGATTGGTTGGAAGTGTTGAATCTCAATGATGCATTGCCTGTTGATTTAAGTGGTTTGCATTTTGCACTTGATGGTTATGCGGTGGGTCTATCCTCCCCAGGTTTTCTTGAAGCAGGTGGATATCGAGCTTTTTATCCGGTCAACATACCTCGGCGTGGATCACTGAGATTCAAAATCCCATCGGCGGGTGCGGAGCTTGGATTATTAGATTCGCAAGGGAATCTTCTGGATAAAATATCCTTTGGTTTACAGATCGAAGGCACATCCTTGGGACGCCTGCCCAATGGGATCGGGGGATTTCAACAGTTTTCTGAGCAGGCAACTCCCGGGCAAAAAAATGTCATTCAGGAAAGTTCGTCAATCGTGATCAACGAAATCATGGCACGGAATCAAACAGTCATTTATCCAGGCATGGCTGGGACACCGGATTGGATAGAGTTGTTCAACAAGACGGATGGTCTCATCGATTTGAGCGGGATGAGGTTGAGGTTGGATGGGGGCGATGAATGGGTTTTACCCGACGGGATTTATTTGGAAGGTCATGATCATTTCATTGTATGGTTTGATGGCGATGACCTGATTCGTCGTGGTGAATTTCCGGGAATTGTCGTTGATCGTTCACTACCCCCTTCCGGGGCCAGTATTGAACTTCTGACTGCCGAGGGCAGACAGCTTGATCAATTGAGATTTGGTATTCAGGTGATTGATCAAACAATCGGCAGGAAAGGAAATCAATGGCAATTACTTGCTGAAGGGACTCCGGGAAAAGTCAATGGCAACGCAGCGCTCCTTGGTTCGACCGATGATTTGCGAATCAATGAATGGAGTGGAGGAGGGGAGGGAGACGACTGGTTGGAACTATACCAAAGAGGCAATCAGCCAGTTGATATCAGTGCTCTCTATTTGACAGATGATCCTTCTCTTGCAGGGAAGACCAAGCATGCCATTGCAAACTTGAGTTTTGTTGGCCCTAAGTCCTGGGTTGTTTTTAGAGCTGATGGGGAACCCCAGCGAGGCAGCGATCACTTGAATTTTCGACTTTCTTCGAAGGGAGAAACATTACGGATTTACTCAGATTCCCTGAATGTGATTGATGAGATTCTTGTGGCGGAATCGTTTGTGCAAGGAGGTTCCAACGGAAGATTGCCAGATGGGGAGGATCGTTTGGTAAGTTTTGATGTGGTTGAAACATCAAAGGGAATTCCAAACCACACTCAAATTGAAGGCCTTCAAATCAATGAGTTGCTTTTGACCCCAAGGACTCCTTCAGGCCGAGCGATTGAGGTGCTCAATTTCGGGGCGAATCCTGTTGATATTTCGGGATGGGCTATAGGATCCGAGCGAAGCTCGCTTGATGCCTTTCGATTGCCAGCCGGCACGGTGGTGGGACCAGGTCAATTTCATGTTTTGCATGAGGCGTTTTGGTTGCCCTCCGATATTATTCGTTCGAGAGATTGGCAAATTTCACTGACTGAACGCATATACATCTCAGAGATAGATTCCCAAGGCATTCCGACTGGAAGACGTTTGTCAGCACCGGTTCTGCCTACGCATTGGAACGAATCATTCGGGAAATTCGATTTGAGTCATGTGGATGAGTTTGCGCGTTTGCAGTCTGCAACTTTTGGTAAGTCCCTCACTGAATCCCTTGAAACGTTTCAATTATCAGCAGGCGGACAGAATGTGATTCCCTCGATGGGCCCCTTGGTAATCTCTGAATTACTCATCGACACAAAAACAGGCGCCACTCTATTACCTTCCATACTGGATGGTGTTGAGTTCATTGAAGTTTACAATCGTTCCAATGAAAGCGTGATACTCTCTGACACAGTTCGTAATTTGCGTGGCTGGCGATTGGCTGGAGGTGTGAGTTATCATTTTAAATCTGACGTCGAACTTGAGCCTGGTCAGGTATTGTTGGTAGTGAACTATGATCCTTCCAAGGAACCGATGATCACTGGAGCCCTTCAGCAAAGTTGGGGCCTCCCCTTGATGGTTTCCGTGTATGGTCCATTCAAAGGCAGACTGGACAATGGCGGGGACCTTGTCAGGCTTCAGGAATTGGTGATGCTTCCAAACTCAATGGGGCTAGAACATAATGCAGAGTCTCTGGGTTGGGTTGATGAGGATCGGATTGAATACGCTTCTGATGTTTCTTGGGTAACTCCTCTACAAAGCGGTGTGTTCAGTCTTCATAGACTTGATCAGGATTCATACGGTAACGTCTCTTTGAACTGGGGTTTCAATAGTCCTTCTCCAGGGCAATTAAGCGAGGTTACCCATCCCAAGCAAAACTCGGGGTTCATCCAAGGCTTGTCTCTGGTTGAGGGGGGAATTGTTTTGGAAATTGCCACTCAAGTGGGTGTCCGCTACACGGTGCAGCATACCGATGCGTTAAACAGGGGACATTGGAATGACCTGAGAACATTAACCGGAACAGGGGATTCAGATGTGGTATTTGATGCATCCCCTTATCAAGATACTCGGTTTTACCGTGTAATCGCAGAGCAAAGCATATCACCGGATTGAGAAAGATCCAAAACAGCCGCACCCATGAAAGGAATTATTTCCTGTTGGTTCAAGCTTCAAACCGATTGTTTTCAGGAGATACTTCAATCAGAATCTTTGCTTGTTAAAAGACTCGTCAGATAACCTGATACAAAACAAGCAGTGATACCGCAGGATGTATACAGGTATCCATTGACGGAAGTGTATTTCCATAAATAAAACATGAAGACAGTGCCAAGGATTGCTCCCGTCATGGCGCCTGCGGAATTTGCTTTTCTGGTCAAGAACCCAAGAAGAAACAATCCGCCCAAAACCCCCATGAACAAGCCAATGATCTTAATGAACGTATCAAACAAAGATTTGATTTCCGGATTCACAAACACAAGTCCCAGCAGGGTTCCCAAGGTTCCAATAAAGAAAGTCGTACGTTTTGCGGCTTTCAGATAACCCTTCTCATCCTGACAAATCTTCAATGGGCGCATAAAGTCAGTCACCAAAGTCGTGGCGGTTGAATTCATGCTTGTCGAGACGGTTGACTGAGCTGCAGAGAAAATTCCAGCCACGATTAAACCTGCAACGCCAACAGGCATTTCCATCGCGATAAACAATGGGAATATTTGATCTGTCGTTATGGTTGGATCAAGTTTCTGTGGGTTTGACTGGTAAAAAGCAAAGAGTGCGGTGCCGATTCCAAAAAACAAGACGGTGGCGACGACGCTCATGAGCGCATTGGTCCAGATGGAGCGTGCTGCAAGCTTTGAGCTGCTTGTCGTCATGTATCGTTGAACAACCGCTTGATCCGCCGTGTAAGAGGAGACGTTTTGGCCAATGCCTCCGAAAATAATAACCCAAAGTGCGATCTGCGTGCTCGTCATATCCCAATGAGTATTCAAAAAGCGGAATTTATTTGCATCCATTGCCATTTGAGTGGCTCCAAGGAAACCTCCATCGGCTCCTGCTGTCATGAAATAAATGGCCAGTAAAGCTCCTCCCATTAGAACAATGGTCTGGATGGTATCGGTCCAGATGACAGCTTCAATGCCCCCAAGCGTACAATACAGGATACTGAGAGCACCCATCAAAACAACGGATTCTGCCGGTGTAAGTGGCGTTGCAACTGCCAGTGCGAGTCCGGTGAGTGACATGACGACCGACATGCGGAAAATATGAAACAGTGTGAAACTTGCACTCCCAAAAAGACGAACACCGCGGCTGAATCTGTTTTCCAGATATTCATAGGCACTCGTCACATCAAGTTTCCGATAAAGCGGCAATGCGATATAGACTGCAAGGATGGCAACCACCGGTATCATCATATTCCCCATTGCGTAAACCCAATCCTGCGCAAAGGCTTTGGAGGGAAGTCCAGTGAAGGTGAGGGAACTCAGCATGGTTGCAAAGATACTGCATCCCGCAGCCCACCAGGGTATCTGGCTGCCTCCGCGAAAATAATCATCCGTATTCTTGTTTTTTCGATTGAAGTAAAAACCAATCCCAATCATCAAGAGAAGATAAGCAATTAGAATCGTATAATTCACCGCACCAAAACCCTTGCGTGTGGATTCGGGAGCGATACTCCAGATTTTGGGGGAACGTACGCGTGGGCGAACTTCACCGCTGGGAATAATAATCCTGCTTCCCCATTTAAGTGCTGTGGTTGTGACGTGATTTGCAGGCATGGTTCCTGCGCTTGTCCAGGTGTCAGTGATGGTATGGTAGGTTAACGCCTCTTTAGGAAAACCTGGATGAGCGTCCTTAAGATCGTCTGCCTTGAAAAATAAAGAGCCGTCGGCTCCGCCCAAAACGAAGATATGACTATGTCCGATCGCAATCCCGGTCCCTGCCATCACACAGCGTGGTAATGCTGCTCTCGAACGCCATGTTTTTGTCCTCGGGGTAAATTCCCAAACGTCCTTGAGAAACTGCGCTGCCCCTTCAAACTCTCGTCTGCCACTGATAACGTAGATGCAGTCATCATATCCGTTATGCTGAGCAACCGTAATATTGAATGCACGGGATTCTCCCGGCCACGCCTTCAATTTTTCCCATTGGAAGTCTTCGGGGATGTTTTCATTGGATAAGTCCAGAGACCAGAAATTCTTCATGGTGGAATCAAGGTCAGGCCCATTCTGACCGCCAGCGAGATAGATTGTGTTTCCGACGAGTGCAGCTTGGCCGTAGGCACATGGCTCGGGTAGCGCAGGGTAGGTTACCGTTTTTGTTTTTTTGCCTTTTGGGTCCCACTGCAGCAGGAAAACATCTCGAAAAGTTTGTGAGCCATCGTTGCCGCCCATGCACACAATACCATTTTCCGTCGTAACGCTTGCTCCATAGGCAATTGGTTTTTTCAGAAGGCCGCCATCATGCCAGGTGTAGCTGTCCTCTTTTTTTGCCAAAACGTGAATTTGCTGGGTCCATTGTTTTTCAGTTGCCCATATGGGTTTTGCAAAATTGGCACCACCAGCAATGATGAGCGCATCTTTGTGTGATCCTGCAAATGGCCCTGCGACACCTAATGATTCAGGTAAATCTGGAAGGGATTCCCATTTTAATACAGTGGAAATATCTTCTGTATTTGACTCTGCGCCGATCCCCTTGTTCTCAGAGAGGAGGATAGCAGTCAGCGTCATCAATCCAAGCAGATGGATCATACGGAAAAGGTGTTTTTTTTTGTGAAATGAATCGAGCAAATACATGATGTCCGTAGCTCACAGATCTGGATTGATCTGTGANCAAAATAGGCTTATTGGACAAGATTACATGTTCAGGAGCGTATAATCAANAGTCATGGAGGCGAGATGGAAAGGATCGAGTCAAATTCCTTGATGAAATAGGATCATTTTTTTTGGAGTGGAGCAGAGTTTTCTCCTTTTTTATCCTGATTGCCTCGCTTTGAAGCTCCTTTTTCTTCTGCTGAAATTTTACCATCCCCATTGGTATCTAATTTTCTAATCCATTCCGCCCGTTGTTTTGCCATGGCTTTTTCTGCCTCCTTTTCCTCGCTCCAGCTTAATTCTCCGTCACCATTCTTATCAAATTTCTTAATGACCGCGCGTTCTCTTGCGCTCCTGTAGCCATCATCTTGAACTGGAGCCAGATTACGGTAAGTGATTGCCATGCAAATGATGATCATGGTAACTAAGCCTGCGATAGCCAATTTCTTCTTCATGGGGTTCGAATATTCATTAATTGCGCGGATACCAGTCAAATCATGACATTCACTCTCCTGTAGATTGCACAGGAGCTTTTCGCCACTGCTCAGTCACTGCCCATAAGTTTTCAGGAGCCATGGTTGTTCCATACTTCATAAACCGAACACTGCCGTCCACAAAAGCATAATTGGAACCACCGCTCTCCTTGCTCTGATTCGCGGCGCGATGTTTGGCCTGATTGATTTCCTCAAAATCATTTCCCTCTCCTTGATAGAAATCCATGTGGTTGTGNGGAGAATCCTTGTATTTTTCCCCAAAAATAACGGTGTCNGAGGGGTTGGGGATGACTGTTAGACGCAAAGTTGCACCACCCCTCCACTCTTTAAACTGCTCAAATTCTTCCGGGTCCAGACGAACGGCGAACCAATCGTTAAATCCGTTGATGAGATAACTGCTTTTTGCTGTTGGGCCATCTGCAGGACACTTTAAGACATCAGGGTCAGAATAGTAAGGTTTGAGTGTTTTGATCCAATTAGCCGATGTGGAGGTTCGTGTCGGGATGCTGTCACTAAAATCATCAGCATACATCTGGAGAGCTAATGTGAGCTGCCGTAGGTTGTTTAGACATTCAATCTGCCTGGCCTTGGACTTTGCTTTACCCAAAGCGGGCGACAGCAGTGAAGCGAGTATGGCAATGATGGCAATAACCACCAGGAGTTCGATCAAAGTGAAGCCGGAACGGGAACATATGGGTTTAAAGTGATATTTCATGAGTGCTAACAAACATTTGGCTTTGATTTCATACAAGTAACTCCAATTCCACGCATCTTAAAAAACGCAAAAAGTAGAATGAACCTGACAAATTTTGATCCATTAAGGCAATATAAACGGTGTGGATGAATGAAAAATACCACGGACACTTGCCATGGGGGTTTGATTTCTGACACCCTCTTAATATAGATCCCGCTGATGATGATGGAAATGTTTTCAAAATGGAAAGTCAGACCAGTGTTCCCATGGGGGCTGTTTATCATTGTGTGCTTTTTCTGCTGGGCAAGGCCTTTGGTAATTGAGGCTCAGACATCAGAAACTGGATCACATATCCCAGCGAAAAACCATGCACTCACTTTGCATTGGAAGAATGGTGATACTTTGTCCGGGAGATTGCTGCCAGGTATGGGGCCATGGGTGAGCTGGGATTCGCCTGTCTTCCTTGATCCACTGCGCGTTAATGTACGTTCTCTCCACTCGATACGTTTTCCAGAGATACCCAGGCAAAAGAATCACCGCTTTCGATTCACAACGGTTTTCGGGGATGTTTTTGATGCTGATTTCATTGGTTCTGATCAGGAGGCATTGATTCTGAAGAGTCAACGATTTGGAAGGTTTCAATTGAATCGCAGTGCCTTGTATGCCGCCCACAGAAAGGACCACCCTGACGAACTGTTCGACGGCTCAAGGTTTGATCAATGGAGCGTCGCTCTTGGAGGGCCAATAATGAATTTGAGGTACAAGGTCTTTAAGATAGACGGAAGAGCATTAATTGGGGGATTTCCAGATTTGGCAAGATTCGGAATCGATCAGGAAGGACATCTGGCCTCGAGCTATTTTGATCTTGGTATCTCCAATCGAAAACAGGATTTCGGGATACATTTTGAAGGTCAGCTGCAAATCAATGAGACAGATGAATATCAATTTCACCTCTCTGCAAATAGTAAAATGCGGTTTTGGATCGATGGCGACTTTTTAGCTGAAGCAGCAAACGGAAATGTAGTCCCCGTTTCCAGGGTTTTGTCGTCAGGTCTGCACCAGTTGAAAGTGGAATATGTAAACGGTGAAGGCATGAGGGATCTAAGAGTCTGGTGGTCGGGGCCTGGGTTCAAAAATCGATCACTGGTTGGGACCAACCGTCAAATGGGGTGGCGTGAAGATATTGACGGACATGCGATCACTGGTCTCAAGCGAACGGGATTGTTCCAATCGGTTCAAATACCCGATAATTTTGTGATGGAACTGGTGCTTGCCTCCTCAAGTCAACCGCAATTCACTCTCGGATTCGGTAATTCAGAGTTCGAGGCTGAGAGCGAAGAAGCGCTTAAAATTGAAACCTGGGGCAGCGATGTGGTGTTTGCACAAGGCAGTAAAGTTGAATCTCTTCAAGGGATTGAAGAAGGTGATCTCGATGTTTCCTTGCATTTGCTGCATGACGCAGCTTCTCAGACAATACAAGTTTTAGATATGAATGGGACTCCTCTTCGGCGTATTGAGGGGATGAAGATATCGGGCAATGATTCAGGCGTATTCATTCGCAATCAAGGTGAGGACTTAATTGTGAAACGTCTGAGCCTTTACCGGCTGCGGCAGCCTGCGCCTCCGAATTCAGCTGACAAGGAGCGCGTTCCACGTGTCCAGCTCCTGGGGGGTGGTTTTCAACTGGGTACATTGCATCTGAGGACAGATAAGGCTCATATGATTGATCCGCAGGGGAAACAATCTGTCATTGATCTGAATACGCTTGGGCATATTTTTCCTCTGAACGCTCAATCAACACAATCCGCAATTAATGTGGTAGTGAGATATCAGAATGGTGAAAAAATCAGAGGTCAACTTTCTTCCTTTTCGTCAAATTCCGTTCAAGTGCAGACTGGCTTCTCTCTAAAGCCAATCACGTGCCACTTGCTGGGTGCCGCCAGGCTGGAATTTCAAGGATCCCCATCGATGTCTGATCCATCGGGTACGTCTCGAGACCGATTAAATACATCATTCGGGAGGTTGCGTGGTCAATTAACCTTCGGTCTGGAGGGGGCCTCATTTGGATGGAGGCCTGATGGCGCGGCGCAGCCATTAAGGATGGACGTGCGTGAATCTGTCAGGATTCAACGAAATTCGATTGGAGCTGATTTGGGAGTTGTTTACGGAACAATACAATTCCCATCCAAGTTGTTTCTGCAAAGTGGAGAGGTTCTTCCTTGTAAGATTACTGGCTACACCAGTGAATGGATTGGCCTTAAATCGCCCTATCTGGAAAAACGACGCATCAATTCATCTTATCTTAAAGCAATTGAATTTGTGACACCAGCTCTGTCACTGGATGAAGAGAAATCCGAANAGGCCACTTTCAGTCTTTTGGACAAAGTATTCGAATCTGTATCCTCGCAATTTCATTTATCAAAGGAAGAAAAACTGAACAGGATACTGGCGAATTTGGCTCAGCAAGACCGTTTTCCATCTCACTTGGCCATCACGATGAATGGAGATTTATTAAGAGGGGCCCTTGTTCGTATTACCGAGACAAAAACAACAATTTCATCAAAATCACGAGATATCCAGTTTCCCAATGACCGCCTGCATGGTGTTGTTGATATTCGCCCTCATTCAGTAATTCCGAAAAACCCGTCGATAGAAAAATCAATGATGTCTCATGATGAAATTTGTCTTTGGTTGATTGATGGATCAGCAGTAATAGTCAGCAATGTGGACTCAACCAAGGAGTTTATATCAGGGGTTTCAAAACGCTANGGCGCTGTCACGATTCCAGTGAAAAGCCTTCTCGCAATGCATTTCGGGTCAGTCATGCCAAACACGATGAATCATAANTATCAGGAATGGAAGGTTCCGTGGAGAGAGTGAACCTCCTCCAGGCATTGCAGCTNGTTTCATGGTGGCATCAGCCAATAATAATGGGCTTCATAGAATACAAACAAGAACCCCTCACTAACACAAGGAAAGTGGACACCACCAAAGATGTTTGCTTGGTAGGGCCATGAGAGGTCATCGGCATGTACGCCTGCAGTAGCTAGTTTGATTCGCTTCCAAGTCAACAGATCCATGACGATGACATTGGTTTAAATAAACAAACGTCTTCTTTTCGTTATCGCTTTCCTTGACTGGATTGTAGTCCTGCCTGAAAGATTGCCATATGTTAGTGAGAGATGCTTATTATTCAGAAACCGTACTTAATCCTGACGAGGATGGAGTGGACTTGGGTTGGGTTGCCAGAGATGCCGACCGAGGCGATGGCCATATGACAGTCGTGTATGATTTGGAAATCGCCGGCACTGAGCTGAAAGGTCTTGATGTGAGCGGCATGGGGGTAAAACTCACGCTGAGTCCGGACGAACTAAAAGACAAATACGGCGATCAACTCAAGGGCCGCAGTGTAGATGGATATACTTATTTACCCAAAGAGGCTGATGTTTGGGAGTATCATCGCAAGATACTTGCATCACTAGAGGCTTAGTGCAGATCCTTCAAGAAAGCAGAGAAGTGTTTCCAATCGATGCCATATGCCCCCAGCGTCCCACGGGGAAACAGAAAAAACCTCCTCGCTGAACTGCAAACAGCGAGGAGGCATGACTCATTTTCCGTTTAGCAATATGAAGAGCATCAAGTTAGATGCACTTGCTTCCTAGCATAATAAATGCCAAGCCTTATTTCAGGCCTGATACGATGATTTATCACCTGGTTGCAAACAGGAATAGTCAATGTGTGATTTTATGTTCATCCCTGTGTCTCATTTTGTGCACCGCTCATATCGGGCTTTAGTTTGATAAAGCAAGAAGCTGAGCTGGCATTGCTTTATTAAATCTTTAGGAGGGAATGCTTGTTTTCGTTCCTGCGCGTCTAGTGGCGCAATGATCGATTTACCTATGCTGTATCAGCGGTTTGGACTGCACTTAATCCCATTGGCTAACACATTTTTGCTGGGATACCTGGTCTCTACGGAGTCATTGCAGAGGTGAAAAAGTGAATATCATGTCTAGTTGGCGACCGCTTTACCGTGTGATTGAGCAGTCTAAGCTGTGGTCAGAAATAAGGGTGTTCAATGGCCTGGGTGGCTCTGTCTCTACCCGGGTTTTTGATACCCACGCCCCTCAAGGAATTTATTGCGATTGCATGCAGCACAGGGTTCTGCTCACGATGGTAACGAATTCTTGTGACTGTCGCATCAAACCTGATATGAGATAGTTGGTGTTGATTCCATGTGCGGCTCTGTCACGCTGGGTGAGTAATTCTCAACTGTCCGAGGATGCAAAAAAGCCGACCATCGTTGAGCAGAAGGGCAATCTGTTGAAGTGGGGTGNTTATTGTTTGGGGCGTTTGAAGACGACTTGATATAAGGGCATTTCCTCACCAAATGGCCCTTTGAGCTTATCAGGTAGCACAGTTACCAGTTCCCATCCTGAGCTAGCTTCAATCTCCCAACTGTCTACGGCAATAAGCCCCAGTCCCTGCATATCAATAACCTTATACTCCCAACTTGCTCCATTCGCTGGAGTATTTTGAGCGTCCACTGAAGTGAGAATAACAGCAGCCAATGCAATGACTGCTCCGACGAGGAGACTAGTATTGATCTTCATAGGGGATNAANCAACCTAACCTCAAAAGGGGGGGGTGTCAAGCCCTGTCTGTGCTGCATATTCTTTGACTGGATTAGGAATTGATCGAGTTACTCAAANTGGGCCANAGTTTGCGTTAGTCTGGATGGGTTCAATACTTGTTTAATTTTATAAAACAAGTCAATGACGGGCCGGAGAGAGGGCGTAGCCCGACCGGAGTCCCTGCATTGACACGATTCTACTTCTATTTCTTCCTGAGCAAATTCAAGTGGAGTGATGTGGCCCAATGNACGGTGCGGGCGATAATTATTATATCTCTATCGCCAATCCTCAATCACTACGCGCGCCTCAGACAATGTCCACATTTGCTCAAGGCTGAGACATTCTTCCCTTGGACGGGCATTGAAACTTTCAATGAAACCGTTTTGCCATGGGCTGCCTGGATCAATGTAGAGGGTCTTAATATGATTCTCGGCGATCCATCTACGCAGATCTTCTTCGATGAATTCCGATCCATTGTCACTTCTGATATGTTCTGGAGCCCCATAGACATCAACCAAGTCCGAGAGAATCCCTTTAACCTTACGCGGATTCATCCTGCGATCCACGTGCATACAAAGATATTGACGAGTATACTCATCAATAACCTTTAGCATGCGCAGCTTGCCACCCCGCATGGTGCTGTCATGCACGAAATCCCATGTCCATACATGCCCTTTTGTTTTCTTTTGTAGGGACTCCTGTGGAATCACCCTGACGCCGCCTTTTGAGTTTCTTTGCTGGAAATGCTAATCCTAACTAATGTCTCAAGCGTTGGATCATGCGTGCACCAACTTTCCAACCTTCTTTTTCCCACAGCTATCTTCTTTGCTGTCACATTCAAAGCCTTATTACTGCGCTATGGGTTGTCAAACAGTGCCTAGAGAATGCGGAGATACGCGGTTAAGGTGTTGTTTTAAGCTGTTGACGAACAGTAGTTAACAACGAGGTTTTGTATGGTGGAGCCGTGGGGAGTCGAACCCCAGACCCCCACAATGCCATTGTGGTGCTCTACCAACTGAGCTACGACCCCATACAAAAGAGGACTNTTATCGTGGAAGAAGGTCTGCTTGTCAAAACGAAAATGTCATCTTTTGATAAAAACAGTGCATTTCATCATGCATCCAAACAATTATCATATCGATCTGCACATGTCTTAATTTGTTTTCAACTCAGTGAAATTTTAGTAAACATGAAATTCTGCAGATGATGAAGGTCATCTTGCTGGTGACGAAAAATCAATAAAGTTCAATGTGCCTGCCGCTCAAGCTTTCTTCATCTTTGAAGTGTCTTGTTTATTTCCATGGGCCAGGCCTTGATGATTGAATTGACCAGTGTTGCTAATGGAATGGCAAAAAACACTCCCCAAAAGCCCCACAATCCACCAAAAAGCAAGATGGCTGCAATGATGGCAATAGGATGCAGGCTGGTAGCTTCAGATAGGAGGACGGGAGCCAGCACATTACCATCCAACACTTGAATGATTGAATAAGCGATGAACAGATAAACGAAGGTCGAAGACATTCCAAATTGATAATAGCCGAGAATGACGATGGGGATGTACATTAAAGTTGCGCCTACATAAGGAACAAGAACTGATAATCCCACGAACAAAGACACAAGAAGGGCAGCCTTAATCTCAAAAACCTTCAGGGTAACATAAGTAACCCCCCACACAATGATGACTTCCCAGAATTTCCCGCGCACGTAGTTGCTGGTCTGTATGTTGACTTCCTCCCAAACTTGCCGCGTCAGCGACCTTTCACTGGGAAGGAATTTGGCGAACCAATTCAAAATCGCTTGTTTGTCTTTCAATATGAAAAAGACCAAAACAGGAACCAAAACCAGGTAAAGCATGTAGACAACTATATTTTTCAAAGAGGAAATAGAAAAAGTCAGTGCCCGGCGCCCAATTTCGGTCAGTTCTGTTTCGACGGCGCTCGTGATTCTTTCGTAACTGGAGGGGTCTGCGCCTTGTTCTCCAGAAGACAGACTAACGCCATCAAAAGGTGCCTCATCCGTCAACGACAGTGGCCCTTCTATTTCATTGGCATCGAGCGACCGTTGATCGATGGAAGTTACGCTATTTGTTAGGGAGGGAGTTGCGAGTTTCGATGGCTGTAATTGTTTGGTAAAGAAATCTGGTAACCGCTTGTTTCGGAAGTATTCATATTTCTGGTAAGCGCCTTTCATGTTGTTGGACACATTGGTCACAATACCGGGTACGTCGTTCCTTACAAATTTGTCCAATTCGGTGACAAGACTTGGGAACACTACGAAAAAAAGTAGAAAAATAGACAGCAGAAAGAGAACGAAAACCCCGCAAACAGCTACCAGCCTGGGGACACCGTGTTTCTGGAATCTCATGATGATCCCATCCAGTAAGTATGCAATCACGGCAGAAGCCAAAACTGGAGCAAGAAAGCCTCCAAGAAAGAAAATCGTCAGGAACACTACCAGCAACACACTTGCCAGCAATACTATCTGGGGATTTGATAGTTGGCGTTTAAGCCAGTCCTTGATTAGATCCATGGCAGCACCATAGATCTTACCATGAATCGCATCAAGTTTTTAGGGGGTCTGTTGCTTTTTTAAATTCAATATTGTTCCTTGACCCGGTAGGGGAAAGGATGCATGCATTTTTATATTTAATTGCCCTGATGCTCGCCGAAATGTTCAAGACCTTAAGTGAGTCCTGCTGATTGGTTACGCACTCTGGCAATGTAACATAAATTAGATATGAAAAATATATATCGTCTCGGATGTTTGTCGCTGCTTGCTATGTCTGCACTGGGCTTGAAAATGCTAGGCGCTGAAGGCCCACCCGCACGTCCAAAATCAGCACCCAAACCAGACTACCCTCCATACACGGAGGTCATGAAGGGTTATAAACAAGTTGTTTCGACTATTGACCAAAGCCCCAGTTTATTTGGGCTTTTTGTCAATTCTAAGGACAATCAAATACTAGCTGCATTCCCAAAGAAATATCGTTCCAAGAAATTTTTTATCGCTCTGACTGTTGCCAGCGGAGAGCAGTATGCGGGTCTTCAGCAGGCAGATATGTATGTCTACTGGAAGCAGATCGGAAAGCGAATGGTGCTTATTCAACCCAATGTAGCCATACGTTCAACGGGAGATTCCGAGTCCAAAAGGTCGGTCGACCGCTTATTTACAGATCGGGTGCTGGCTGATGTTCCCATTGTCACCATGCATCCAGCCTGGGGGCCAGTGATTGATTTGGACGCCTTTCTTTTGGGTTCAGGGGCTCGTTTTTTTGGTGGAAGTGCGAATGGCTTGAAAAAGCAACTGGCTGTCGTGAAAACTGCGATGGCTTTTCCTCAGAACATCGAGGTTTCATTCGAAGTACCCGTGGCAAGCGGCTTGCTTAAGGCATTTCACTATTCCATTAGTGAGATCAGACCAAACCCCGCTTACCGCCCCCGAAATGCAGATGAGCGCATAGGTTATTTTACAACAGATTACAGCGATCTAGGCAAATACCAGGCAGATGATGTCAAAACACGGTATATCAACCGATGGCACATCGAAAAGGCTGCACCCAACCTCAAAGAAAGTCCTGTCAAAAATCCCCTGATTTTCTACGTAGAACACACTACGCCTATCCGTTATCGTCGGTGGGTCAGGGAAGGCGTCATGATGTGGAACAAGGCATTTGAGGAAATTGGCCTGCTCAATGCAATTGAGGTCCGCTATCAGGATGCCGCTACGCAGGCTCACATGGAGAAAAATCCGGAAGATGTTCGATATAATTTTATCCGCTGGCTCAATAACAATGTGGGAACCGCAATTGGTCCAAGTCGTGCCAATCCCATGACCGGTGAAATCCTGGATGCTGATATCATTCTTACGGATGGCTGGATTCGGCACTTCTGGCGTAAATTCAATGAAGAACTTCCCAAACTTGCGATGGAAGGCTTCACTCCTGAAACGCACGCATGGTTGAAGCATAATCCTCAATGGGATCCCAGAGTGCGTTTGGCCCACCCGTCCAATAGAGCCATGGTGGCCAATGAAATTGCCCACGGTCACGAGCTTGCATTTGGTGGTCATCCTTTTGCACACAGTGATCCTACCATGATCGGTGATGATGAGTTTGATGGACTTGTGGGAAGAACGAGTCAAGTCAATGGTTTTTGTCAAGCTGCTGATTTTCGGTCTCTCGACATGGCCGTCATGCGGTTTGCTTTCGACCTCATGCAGATGCGTGATGACACAGGCGAAGAAGAAGGCGAAGGCAACGATGAAACACCCAGGAAGGAAGAGGAAAAGGAAGACTTGCTTGATGGAATACCTGACTGGTTTGTGGGGCCTTTGATTGCCGATCTGGTGGCACACGAAGTAGGGCACACCCTCGGGCTGCGTCATAATTTCAAGGCTTCCAGCATTTACACTCTCGAAGAAATCAACAGTGAAGAAATCAAAGGAAACAAGCCTTTTGCAGGTTCCGTCATGGATTATCTCCCTGTCAATATGCATTTGGAGGGATTCGGTGAAGAGCAGGGTGACTACGGCATGATCGAAGTTGGCCCTTACGACATGTGGGCAATCGAATATGGATATTCGACTGTAAAGAAAGATTCCGATCTCAAATCTGTCCTCTCACGCGTGAACGAGCCGCAGCTTGCCTATGCCACGGATGAAGATACCTATGGTCCTGATCCATTTGCGCGCAGGTATGATTTCGCGAAGGATCCCATTAATTACGCTCGCAGTCAGATAAAATTGGCGAAAGAGCACCGCGTGAGCATTCTGGATAAATTTGTCAAAGACGGGCAAAGCTGGGCTAAAGCTCGCTACGGTTATGGCTTGACTCTTAGCTTGCAAACTCGATCGCTGAGCATGATGGGGAATTGGCTGGGAGGTGCGTTCATCAACCGATCCAAGAAAGGTGATCCCAATGCAGGTCCTCCGATTACCGTTGTGGGAGCAGGGAAGCAGCGGGAGGCACTTCGTTTTGTTATCAAGAATTCTTTTGACGACAAAGCTTTCGGTCTGACTCCAGAACTGTTGCGTCACATGTCGACGGATAAGTGGATGGATGATTTTAATTCGGCTATACAAGACAGTACCTGGCCGATCCATGATCGCATCATGGGAATTCAGGCATCTTCACTTACCATGCTCATGAACCCGACGACCATGGGCCGGGTCTATGATAATGAATTCCTGACCCCTGAGGATGAGGACATGATCACGTTACCTGAGATTCTAGGTGAAATTCGCGATGCAATCTGGTCTGAGCTTGAAGATTTCGAAGATGGGAAATTCACCGCTCGTCGTCCAATGATTTCCAGTTTGCGAAGAAACCTGCAGCGTGAGCACTTGGAACGCCTGATCGATTTGAGTATGGGAGACAGCTACTCAAGTGCTTCCTACAAACCGATATCCAACTTGGCTACATCCCAATTGCGTAAATTAAGGGATAAGATTGATGGCTCATTGAAGGACTCAGATCTCAACCCAGATCCCTACAGTGCAGCCCACTTATCAGAGGCATCCGTGAGGATTGAGAAAGCTCTTGATGCCGATTATATCTACAATACGTCCGATATCGGTGGAGGTGGTGGTGCCATTCGGTTCATCATGGAAGATGAGGCCAAAAGACTTAAATAAAAATAATTATTTTCTGCACAGGCCTGCATTTGGTTCAATCCGAGTGCAGGTCTTTTTCATGCTATCAGCCCAGAGCAGCGAGAGTTACGATACTGATTTTTTTAAAAAAACAATGCCATGCGTCTCTGTTTCATAACCACTTAACGATTGTGAATCGTGGGAATCAATGGAGCAACATGCCCGCCAACTATCATAATGGTGCCTGTGGGTTTTCATTGGCAGACGCTCATTCTGAAATAAAAAAATGGCTGGATCCAGATACTCTCTCAAAAACCATTGTTTCCAATCCGAGAGGCCCACGTGATGCAGCCTGGTTACAAATTAGAACGACCGACCCCAAAAGACCTGATACTGTCTGGCCATCAGCGCCCTGATTGACGTCGGGATAGGTTCGTGGCTTGGTAGTGGTAAAAGGTCGCAAAGTGGCTTTATCTGGCAGGGCCCCATATGTCCAGAAGGACTTCATGGAGTGTTGGATCGTGCAGCTTGAGTTCGGCCCTTACGAATGGGAAGAAATCGTTACGGTAAAAATAAGCCTCCGTGCCCTCAGCAAAGTATTCCTTGTGATTGGATAATCCGTAGTGTTTCACCGTCTGCCCCGTGTATAAAAGCACTTTTTCGTAGGATCCAGATTTCTTCATGACTTCAAATGCTTTTATAATGGCGGGATGCTCGAATCCAAGAACTTGATCGTGATATGCATGTGCCAGCTCATGAAGAACAACCATGGGGTGTTTCAGGAGTTGCTGCCTGGATAGGAGGTTTTCTGCAACTGGGATGTGAACTTTTTTTGCCAGTCGCGGATCGTGGCTGTGCTGAATCAACCACCCCCGACTCGGGTGATATTGCATTGATTTTAAAGTTGGGTGATCTTTTTCAATCCAGATTTCCAAACCTTGCATTTTTTTCAAAGGCCCCGGTGGTATCAGGATCGTGATGCGCTGCAGGTGGTTTCGAAGCATTTCCAACGCCTTTTTACCAACCAAATCTTCTCCGTCTTCCAGGAGGATAGGCTCTACGAAAACAGTCCACCCTTCTATTAGTTTCTTAACTGGATGAAAACGGATCCCATGATCAGGATCGAGCAATGATGGAGTGTCAGCTGATGAANTGGTGTTNATGGTCATCGCAATCAGGAGACTCCAGAGGATAAAGTGAATTCTGGAGAAGCAATTACGGTGGCCTGAGTGAATATGGGGTGTCATGTTAACGTTGGTTTTGAGATTAGTTTTTCGAAGCACTTCCAGTGAGCGTGCTTTTTCGGAAATTCAGTGATTGTAACCGGGACTTAACAGGAGCGATATGTCTGCCTTTCAAGCGCTCTTTGTCCCTGGCGATTTGAAGCCATTCCGCTGCCATTTGCTTTACTCGTTGCGGATGCATGGAAGCCAGATCATGTATCTCAGTTCGGTCTTCATCCATATTATAAAGTTCCCACCGACCTGATTTGGCTGAAACAATTTTCCAATCACCCTGCCTCAGTGCTCTGTCCGTTCCAAAATGAAAGTAAAGTGTCTGATGTCCTTCGCGGGGTTTGCCCTTAAAAACAGGAACCAGGCTTCGTCCCATGAGAGGATCTATTTTCCGGTCATCAACTTTATCAGGATACCTGGCTTTCCCTAGCTCAAGGATCGTTGCCATGAAATCCACGAGATGCCCTGATTGATCCGTGACGAGACTGCCATCTGCCATTCTTCTCGTTCCTTTTTCCGATTCCCTCTTAATGCCCTTAGGCCAGTGGGCTATCATGGGAGAGCTGATACCTCCTTCGTGCTGGTTTTGTTTGTATAAGCGAAATGGAGTGTTTCCGACGTGTGCCCAACTTGCGTCATAAGTCCAGTAAGATTCGGAATCCCAAGGTTTGAGATAACGTCCTCGGGTCCGTTCAAAAGGGCAGGCGCCATTGTCTGAGCAAAAGAGAATCAGGGTGTTTTCGTAAACTCCTTTCTCCTTCAAGCGTTCGACCAATCGCCCAATGCCCTGATCCATTACATCCACCATGGCGGCAAATACCTCCATTCGGTCTGCCTCCCATTGCTGCTCTTTAGGATTCAAGGAACTCCAGTTGGGGACATGACCAGGCCGTGGGGACATTTCCCATTTAGATGGAAGTAAGCCGGACCTTAATTGCCGCTCATGCCGTTGCCTTCGTAAAACGTCCCAACCTTGATCATACTTTCCATTATATTTCTTAACCTCTTCTTCTGGCGCTTGCAGTGGATAGNGCGGNGCATTGTAGGCAACATACAGAAAGAATGGATCCTCTTTTTCGGTGGCTTCATCAAGGAACTCGAGCGCGAAATCAGTCATGGCATGTGTGGTATAGAAAGGTTTTCCTTTCAAAGTCTTCGGAACGCTCCATTTTTCGCCGTTGTATCGAAATGAATTGTCTCCTTTGAAAAAGTTGACTGCACCCGAAAGATGTCCCCAATAACGTTGAAAACCAAAATCGGTTGGCTGTTTGCTCAGGTGCCATTTGCCTGACATTGCAGTAAAGTAGCCTGCGGATGAAAGGACCTCGGCAATGGTAGTACCTCTACTTAAAGATTCACTCCCTGCCTGGTCGCAGTAAAGACCAGTGAGTAATGAAACACGGGATGAGTGACATTTGGCCGTGTTGTAAAATTGAGTGAATCGCAAACCAGCGCTTGCCAGCTGGTCCAGTTGGGGGGTCTGGATTTCGGCTCCGTAGCATCCAATATCTGAGAACCCCAAATCATCGGCCATGATCAGTAGGATGTTGGGGCGATCATCAGCTGCCTGTAGACTGATGGCGCTTACCAAAAACAAATGGCAGATTAATCGACGTAGCATGGGTGAATCATCCAGAAAAATCCCAATTAATCAATCAGGAATGGGCATGGAAATTTTTCATGTGGGCTTAATTCCTGACCATCAAACTTCAGGACGCAGATACTCTTCTGACAAGGCTGGGTGCAGGTAAACCGGATCTTCTCGATTCCTGTCGTGTTGCACAAAAGGAATTGAGTCATTTGAGGTTGCCATGTNGACTCATTTTCTCTTGGGTTGGAGGGCGCACATGGTCCGTTTATCCCTCAGTGCAGGGAACTGAGATCTCCATTCTCTGACTGTCTCCAGATTCAGTTTACTCGAGATGATTCCTTCACTTTTTCGTGCATCCGCCAGAACCTTGCCCAAAGGGTCAATGATCATACTGCTGCCATCATAGTCCAAATGAGGATCTGAACCGCATCGGTTGATACCGGCGACATATGCCAAGTTTTCGATCGCCCTGGCTTCCAGGAGGCGGACCCAATGCTGAGTGCGTCTATTTGGCCAATTTGCAATCACAACGAATAAATGTGGAGGTTGATCAGATTGCATGGCGATACGGAAGATTTCAGGGAAGCGCAGGTCATAGCAGATAAAGGGGCAGATCCTGAAACCATTGGGTAATTCGAAAGTGAAAACTTTATTGCCATCGGAATAATGTTCATCTTCCTTTCCGAGAGAAAATGGATGAATCTTTGAGTATTCCCCCATACGCCTTCCATCAGGCGAAATCAAGAGTGCATCATTGGTGGGCTTACCAATGGCTTTTGCTTGAGTCATGCCACCGATGACATAGCATCCCGTTTCGTTGGCGAATGTTTTAAGGAAATTTCCAGAAGGTCCATCTTCCTTCTCCTGTGTGATCTCTGTGTTCATGGAAAAACCTGTGGCAAACATTTCGGGTAAAATAATCAGGCTTCCCTTATCTGGTTGATGCAACTCGGTTAATTTCCTGATTTTACGAAAATTATCCTCTTTTTTCTCCCACTGTATATCGAGCTGATAGGCGTAAGTTTTCATTCGTAGAGAAGGTATCAAGTAATTCTTTTTATTCCGTGATCCCGGATGGATTTGAGTCCGTTTATCAGGCGTTCCAAAGCATCATCAGCATTTTTAAGTGCACCAAATGCAATCCTAAGATAACAACCTTTGCCCAATCCAAAAGCGCTTCCAGGTATGACAGCAATTTTGAATTCCCTTATTAATACTTCTACCACATCAATCGGCGCCTCATGAAGATCCAGTTCGATGAGAATATAAAAAGCTCCTTTCGAAGGAATGATTCTTACAAAAGGGCTTACACTGCTCAACCCGTCAAGCAGCTGTTCCCGAATAGCTCCCATTGATGAGAGGTGCTGGGTGCAATAGGATTTTCCGCGGTGGAGCGCTTTCACCGCCGCGAATTGTGAAATGGCCGGTGCACAAATCAGGTTCGTATCCTGGATTTTCTTGATCGATGGCATCAACGCTTCCGGCATCACCATGTAACCAATCCTCCAGCTCGCAAATCCATAGGCCTTGGATAAGGAAAATAAAGAGAATGTATGGTCTTCACTGCCGCTAATGTTTCCCGGAGAAAAGTGTTTTTCATTATCAAAGAGGAAATATTCGTAAGCTTCGTCTGAGATATGATAGATTTTTCTTTCCTTGCATAGCTGATTGATGGATTGCAATAAACTCGAAGGAAAAACCATNCCGCTTGGATTATTCGGAGAAATAGTAACCACTGCACGCGTTTTTTTGGTGATGGCTTTTTCGATNGAAGCAAGTGTTGGAAGCATGTTTGCTTCAGGTTCCACGGTGCGCGGGACCATTCCCAGCATGGTGACCGCCATTTCGTGATTGAAATAATACGGTTTGGGTAAGATGATTTCATCACCTGCATCTGCAATAGCCATGATGGCATTCATGAAAGCCATGTTGCTGCCGGCGGTAACCATGACCCGATCTTTCGATTCAATTGCCATGCCGTTATCCCTTCTCAGTTTTTCCTCGATCGCTTGAAGTAATTCGGGAATCCCCTGAACCAGTTTATAGCGATGATGAAGGGGGTCAGATTTGAAATCGGAAAGGCCATTTTCAATCTCGGAGGGCGGACCATAATGCACCACCCCTTGTCCCAGAGAAATTGTACCCGGATGTTCAGTCACCCACTGGCCGACGGTAGGAATTACGGGGGTCTGAACGGATTTGATCCGGTTGGCAATGGGGTAAGTCATCAATATAACTAAGCTTCTTTTTCTCCAAGTTGATACTCCCTGCAATCATATTTTTTGTTAAGAGTGTGTGCAAGACTTCCTTAAACGCCACTTTTTATGAATGTTTACCGAAGAAAATACGCCACACTGACTGCCTTGTTACTCGCTCTGTTTCTCATGGGCTGTGGAAAGGGGGGATCCACACACTCTTCAAGCAGCCGGTCTGCCTCCCGCACCAAGCAAGCGCGTCTTTCGTGAGTTAGTCAGCCTGATCAATAGCTTCTGCGATCCTTCGCATCCCTTCATAACAGTGATGTGAATTTCTGCATATTTGTTCACCTCATTGATGGTGCTTCAGGTAAGCAACGAATTTTTGAGGGTAAATTCGTTTTATTCATCAATGAGTCTTGAGGTGTTTTCCCAGTGGAAAATGACTTTCTTCATCGGATTCGGCTCTGTCCATCAATAAAAAAACTCTCAGGAAGATTAAAAACGACGAAAGAACAATAAAAATTCCATGCAGGGGTTGCTATCATCCAAAGCGGAGTTAGAATTTATCCATAACCTCAATGCGTGTGATAAACAAACAATATCAAGACTCTTCTAGTTCAATGATTGCAGAATCCATGACTTTTCCTCCGTTCAGTCTTTCGAGACTTCTAACCACCGTGTTCGCTCCCAAAAAAGGTGAACGTGTCGCCGTCCTCATAGACCTCGAAAATACGGATCTGATGAAGGATCTAGCCTTCTTGAGTGACGAAACCTTGACTGTGCAACGCAAGGCACATGATGTGTTCTATGAAGGATTAAAAAACGGTGTAGCTGAGGAGCTCGGGTTGGCTGGAGGTGAATTGTTCGCTTATGAACGCACCGGGGGAAGCAACCTTGATCTACCCGACGAAGCGTTTGATTCCGATGGTAATCAATACAACTTTGAAAACGATATCTACACAAAATATGATATCATACTTTGTGTGTCGACTGACTCAGCAACCGCACCTCTGACGGCCTTTGCCAAGCAGTTTGGGTTTCGAGGGGCCACCTTGCACGGCCTGAACGATATTATTCTCAACTCCGGCTTGGCGGTGGATTACAACATCATCAGCATTGAAGCCGAAAAATTGCGCAGTGCGTTGACCANGGCAGATGCATTTCAAGTTGATTTCCAAGTTGAAAACCGAAAATGCACTCTGGAGTTGGATTGTGGGCAGCAGGAAGCCCAAAAAAGCCATGGTCTATGTCGGGGNGAAGAGCCTGATGTCGCCAACCTGCCGGCAGGAGAAGTGTTTTTTGTCCCCAAGGGGGGGCAGGGCGAGTTCCCGATGAAATATTCTGACGGCACCATTGGCATCATGGAAGTCGCAGACGGACGCATACAGAAGGCGAGCCTGCTCAAGGGGGATGCAGCACTCATAGAAGAGCATAATCAGAAATTAATCTCAGATCCTGTCACGGGCGAATTGGGGGAATTGGGTTTTGGGACTCAGATTTTACCTGTTTCCGGAAAAGATATACAGGACGAGAAAATTCTTGGAACAATGCATGTGGCTACCGGTCGAAGCGANCATCTGGGAGGAGATTTAACGCCGGACAAATTTGCCAAGGCCCGCAACGCAACCCACGATGATATTTTGTTTTCTCCAAGCAAAACCCCTGAAATTACCGTGACGCAGGTTCGTATGGTGCGTGATTCAAAGANTACCGTGGTGCTGGAAAATTTCCAAACTGCTGCCTACCTCAAAGAGGCGATGACNTAAGNTTCTCTNTTTCACAATCAGGCTCCACATCGGAGCCTGATTGCTTTTTAGTTTATCATCAAAGATCCCTCAAATGATGCATTGGAGCTTTCATTTTCGGTTTTTTGGATCCTTTTTTACTTTCTGTAGCGCTCTGACCGTATTCGCTCAGGGGCAGACCAATCTCAATGACTTGCCTGCGTTATTTGAACTTCCCTCAGTAGTCAACGACTTACCTGCGCCCGGCAGACGTGTCAATCAGGTAACTTCAGGATGGGGGGATGCAGGCGCTCATCATGCCCTTTACNTGCCGAATGATTGGGATGCCGATCGTAAATGGCCAATCATCGTAGAGTATCCCGGGAATGGAGGTTATTCGAACCAGCTTGGAGATGTCAGTGATGGAACCGTGGAAGGCTGCCAAATGGGTTATGGATTGAGTCAAGGCGATGGTTTCATATGGATTTCAATGCCTTTTGTCACCCAAGCGGGTAGTGTTTCCCTTCATTGGTGGGGTGACGTGGAAAAGACCAAACGCTATTGCATAGAGACAGTTCGCCAAGTGTGCCTCAACTTCAATGGTGATTCAGAGCGTGTCATCCTTGCAGGTTTTTCCAGGGGCGCCATTGCGTGCAATTACATAGGACTCCATGATGAGGAGATTTCAAAACTCTGGTGCGGTATGATTTGTCACAGTCATTATGATGGTGAGTTCAAACATCCTGCCATGGATGAGGGAAATTGGCCTGAGAGGCTGGCACGCTTGGGGAAACGCCCTCAGTTCATCAGCCATGAGCTTTCAGTTCAACCGATCATGGATTTGATTCAATCGACTTCTTCAGAAGCGAATCTAACTTTTCACACATTGCCTTTTGAAAACCATTCTGTTCGATGGACACGATGTGACTTATCCTTGCGAAATGCTGCGGTAAAATGGCTGGCACAGTTTTCCAACTCGCCTTCCGACGAATAATCGGAGCACAATTTCCTGCCTGACGTCTTGAATCCAACTCACTTTTGGTTTCTGATGATCAGCATCATGAGCTCAAGATTCTTTTTGCCACTGGCATTGACAGCAATGGTGTCCTTTCTAGGTTGCCACACCTCTTTGTTATCGGATGACTCATCAGACGTCCGAACCCTCAAAGCACTTCTTGTTGCAGGGGGATGTTGTCACGACTACACGCACCAGCATGAAATTCTCGCAGACGGTATTCAGGGCAGAGCAAACGTTCAGGTGGATGTCATCTGGACAGATGATCGCTCTACCCATCCTCCATTGCCTTTATATGAAGATCCCAACTGGGCAGACGGTTACGATGTGATCATTCATGATGAGTGTGCCGCTGGAAACCGAGATCTTGAAGTCATGCACAATATATTGAATGTGCATCAAACTGTGCCCGCGGTGCATCTTCATTGTGCGATGCACAGCTTTCGCAATGGAACCGATTTATGGTTTAAACACCTGGGAATTCAATCCACGAGCCATGGACCTCAAGCGCCAATCGATATTCATTTTACCGACACCGAGCATCCCATCAATGAAACCCTGAAAGACTGGACGACCATTCGCGAAGAGCTGTACAACAACGCCAAAATATTTGATGCCCACCCTTTGGCAACAGGGAAGCAAATCATCAAACGAAAAGGGAAGGAAACGACGGTTGAACATGTGGTTGCCTGGATCAATGAAAATCAGGGGGCACGCAGTTTCAGTACGACTCTCGGTCACAATACGGAAACAGTTGCAGATGATCGGTATCTTGAGTTAGTCACTCGTGGCCTGCTCTGGGCCTGTGGAAAATTGAACGAAAACTATTTCAAACCCTACACAGGTGCAAACAAGGTTACTTTCGTTAAAAGTGAACCAAAGCCCGAAGCGAAAGCAAAAGCCCCGGGTAAAGCTCCCCAGAACGCGACTCCTGTAAAAGTTTCTGCAAGTAGCACACAAAATAACCGTTTTGCATGGATGGCAATTGATGGAGAAACCAAAACGCGGTGGTGTGCCGCAAATGCGAGTAAACCCCAATGGCTTCAGTTGGAATTCGATCAAGTTCAAAAAATATCGGGAGTAAACATTCAGTGGGAAAGTCAAAGTAATGCTTACGCATATAAGTTAGAGGCTTCCATGGATGGGGAATCGTGGGCAATGATTCATGATGCCAGTGATAATCTTCAACTCGGAAATACGAAGGCCAGGTTCCCGCAAACCGAACTTCGCTTTCTGAAGATGTCAGGTACACGCACAAGCGCGGGAGGTTGGATCAGTTTGTGGGAATTTTCAGTGGAAGGGCAGGGGATTCAAAAAATTTATCCTCAGCTGGATGCTAAAGATAAAAAAATAGCGAAATCAGTCAAAAACAAGCCTGAAGATCCACTGGCCAAGGGTGGGAATGTCAAACCTGCAATAGTTAAACTGAGTCAGGCTGAAGAGGAACAGATTCTAAAGGATGCATCTGTTCCAGATGGATTCGATATGACTCTTTTTGCCTCCTCCGCGACGGCGAATTATCCAGTCTATGTAGCAGCTTCTCCTGGTGGGGATCTCTATGTGTCCAGTGATGGGAATGGATCACTAGGTCGCAACCCCCGCCGCGGACGCGTGCTTCGCCTGAGGGATTCCGATCATGACGGTCGAGCCGACGAGGTAAAGGAATTCATTCCTGAAATAGATTCTCCACGAGGATTAGTCTGGGATCATGATTGTCTGTATCTGTTACACCCACCTCACATCAGTGTCTATTTTGACCGTGACAAGGATGGTGTGGCAGACGCTTCTAAGCGTTTGATTTCGGGTATTGCATTCGATTTCGATCAACGCCCGCCTGATCATACGACCAATGGTCTTGAGTTGGGTATAGATGGTTGGATTTACATAGCCGGTGGTGATTTCGGGTTCATGGATGCCGTTGGAGCGGACGGGCGCCGTTTGCAGCATCGTGGCGGTGGTGTCATTCGTTTTCGGCCTGACGGAACCGGGCTCGAGCTTTTTGCGACTGGAACTCGAAATATTTTGGGAACCCCGATGAGTCCGCTCCTGAATATGTTTGCAAGAGACAACACCAATGATGGTGGTGGGTGGGATGTTCGATTGCATCATTTTTCAGGACTGGAAGACCATGGGTATCCCAGGCTATACAAGAATTTTGGTGAGGAGCACATTCAGCCGTTGGCTGATTATGGAGGAGGGTCAGGCTGCGGTTCAGTCTATATTCACGAACCAGGCTTTCCTTCTGAATGGGCCAATGCGCCTTTTACCTGTGATTGGGGAAGAGCTGCTACCTTTCATCACCGTGTGAAGCGGCAGGGAGCAACCTTTGTAGAGACTGAAACTCCCAAGCCATTCATCAAGGTAACTCGACCCACTGATGCTGATGTGGATGCCATGAGTCGGGTATATCAAGCGAGCTGGAAAGGTCCAGCGACCTTCAATTGGGCTGGTCCGGATCACGGGTATATTCTTCGGGTATCACCCAAAGGTTTTGAACCGGAACCATTGCCTGATTTTCCCAATCTGACAGATGCCGAGCTGGTTGTTCAACTGCAATCGCCCAGTCATATACGAGCTTTGACTGCTCAACGAGCCTTATTGCGCAGGGAGGAAATTCCTTCAACGAATGAAGCACTGCTCCATCTGGCCGCCAACCATGAAAAAGAGACCAAAGCAAGGGTAGCCGCGTTGTATGCCATCACTCAGCGTGGACTTGATAGTCGGAAAAGCATGCAGGTGATTCAACTCATCGAACCCCTGATACAAGATGCTGTCATGCTCCCTTTTGTCATGCGAGCAATCGGCGACCTTGGCATGGATCAGTTAACGGCAGGGAAAACGGGGCCTGCTCCCATCAAATGGCTGAATATTGGGCTTGCAAGTAACGACCCCCGAACACGGCTTGAAGCCATTATTACATCTGCACGGCAAAATAAAAGCGAGGCAGGTAAAGCCATCTCAGCCAGTCTGGGCCATACTGACGGCACGATTGCTCATACCGCATTTCGTGCTCTTGCTGTTTTGGGGCACAGCAACGCTTGTTTTGCCATACTGGATGCAGCCAACTCCAGTGATGCGCAACGAAAAGGTGCTTCGCATGCTTTAATGCGAATGCATCGATCAGATGTTGTCGAGGGTCTCATTGCGCGCTTGAATGACCCTCTTAAATCATTTGCGCGTCCATATTTACTAAGCGCTCTGTGTCGCCTTTACCATCGAGAAGCAAATTGGAATGGCGACAGCTGGGGGACTCGCCCCGATACCCGTGGGCCTTACTATCAGCTCGAAAAATGGAGCCAATCTGAAAAAATCCTCCAATCCATCAAGCAAGCCCTTGCGGAATCGAACCCTAGCGATGCCGCCAAGCTGATTGAGGAAATGAATCGCAATCGCATTCGATCCAATGAGGCATTGGAACGGATCATTCATTTGGCTTTGAAGGATACATCTCATTTGGAAACGGCTGTGACACAGTTGGCAGGAGCAGATAGCATTCCGGACAACGCTCTTCCATTGCTTCTTGCAGCTGCCCGCAGTCCAAGTACTGCTCCAATGGCCTTGTCACAAGCGATTGTTTGCCTCAGTAAAGTAAATCGTCCCATAGCAGTTCCAGCCATTCTCTCTGCGCTTTCCACCCTTGAGAAAGCTAAAGGAGAAGGGAAAGCCCAAGACGCCGGCAGGCGTGCATTTCTTAATCATCCCAATCTGGATAATTTTCATAGTGTATTGGTAAATCAGCTTGGTGAGGGCATAGAGTCGTCAGAAGCCAGATGGGCATCTGCAGGGCTTCTGGAGTTGGCTTCTCGTGACGCTGCTGCCCCTGAAGCGCGTGAACAGGTTCAGCGGTACATTGATAAGGCATGGCAGGATCCGACGCTTAGATTGATACTGATTAACTCGGCCGCACAAACACGGAATCATTATCTGGATGCCAGAATTCGGGCGGCCGTCAATGACTTTGAAGAAAATGTGGCGAAGGCGGCAAAGTCTGCCATGCGAAGACTGCGTATTCCGGCTTTGGGTGAGGATAAAACGCCTCAAATCGCAGCACTCAAATTAGACCAAGCTCTAAAACAGGTCGTATCCTCTTCGGGAGATATCGCGCTGGGAGAGGCAGTGTTTACTCGCGCAGCTTGTGCCACCTGCCACACGGTCAGTCAGGATCAGGCACAGAAGGGGCCGTATTTGGGAAACATTGCCAATACCTATCGTCGCCATGATTTGGCTGAATCCATCCTCAACCCGAATAAAACGATTGCTCAGGGGTTTGCCACTCATGAAATCACCATGAAAGATGGCGAAGAGTGGACAGGTTTTGTGGTTAATGAGGCAGGAGATGCAGTGACTCTGCGTGATACTCTGTCTCAGGAACATATTCTGTTGAAGAGCGAGATACAAAATCGCACTACACTCAAAACATCGATCATGCCAGAAGGTTTGATGGGAGGGTTTACCACTAAGGAAATGGCAAGTCTATTGGATTACCTGGTGAACCTCAGTAAATTCGATTGAGGAAAAGATTTAGTTCTGCCGGTATTACTCACATCTGCATGAAAAAGCGGCAACTTTAAAGGAGTTGCCGCTTTTGATTATGCAGGAAATTTATCTTGCAGGTGTGACTGGAACGTGTGTTCCCAGTCTGAATTTTTCCAAGTCCCGATCGCCTGCCCTGGTGTTGGTATTCAGTCCCTTGACTTCAGCAGCTGTGTTTTCCGTCCACCTCCAGTTTTCAGCATGTCCATCAGCAAACGAAAGGATGCCTCCATTGCCATGGCGACTTGCTGGTGCATTTTGCCAGAAACCGTCGTTTCGGCCTGCTGGATTCCTTACAGCAAAGAATCCATCATCAATACTGTCCTTGTCCTCATCGACAAACACAAAAGCCTGTGAAGGGCCTGGGCTGTTGATTGAGGATTCTTTCGTCCAGGTTTTTAGATTTGGATAAACCCAGTCAGCATTACCGTTCATGCGTCCGCTCATCGAGAAACTTCTGATACGGTTGACGACTCGAGGGCCTGATTTGAATGCGGCATCTGATGGACACGTGTAAATTTCGAGTGAAGAGTTATAAGTAAATAATGCTCCCTCCATGATGTCCAGACGGTTGGTCCAACCCGGGGCGGATGACACATTACCGCCAATCCATGAAGCGCGTGTTCCCAAATGATTCAATACGAGTTTGCCCTCGTTATCCGTGGCATACATTATCCAGCAAAGTTGCATTTGTTTGAGATTGCTGAGGCACTTGATACCTTTTGCCTTCTGCTTTGCCTTGCTCAGGGCAGGCAACAGCATACCCGCAAGAATGGCTATGATGGCAATGACCACAAGTAATTCGATCAGTGTAAAAGCTCCCAAACGGCGTTCGGATCTTTTGTAGACTAATTGGGTTAATGTAAGTTTTGACATAATTATTTGGTGGATGTGTCTGCATAGTAACAGGAAGGCTTCTCTTTGGTCAATCAGTATTCAATTGTAGATTAATCGATTCCTCCGAATGCATCTGCAATAGAAGGAACAAGAGGCGGCTTCAGTAGTCCTCTTTCGGTAATGATTCCACTAATCAAGTGAGGCGGAGTCACATCAAAGGCTGGATTCCAGCAAGGTGTGTCAGGAGAACTGATCAGGCATTTTCCAAAAACCTTGCGGATTTCGTCCGGGTGGCGATCTTCTATTGGGATTTCCTCACCGGAGACGATGTCCATGTCGAAGGTGGATAAGGGAGCTGCGACGTAAAAAGGAATTTGGTGATGATGTGCCAGAACCGCGACACTGTAAGTTCCAATCTTATTGACAGCGGCACCATCCGATGCGATTCGATCGGACCCGACAATGACCAAATCCACCATTCCTTGCCGCATCAGTGCTCCGGCCATGTTGTCACTGATCAGCGTATGGGGAACACCCATTTTTTTGCACTCCCACGTGGTTAGCCTCGCGCCTTGAAGCAGAGGACGAGTCTCGTCGGTGTATACCATTTTGATTCGCCCCTTTTCATGAGCGTGAAAAATCACGCCAAGTGCAGTACCTATACCAGCCGTTGCAAGATAACCTGTGTTGCAATGTGTCAGAACTCTGGCCTCTTTGGGGATCACCGCAAGGCCGTGCTTTGCCATGCTATTGCACCTTTGCGCGTCGTCTGCGTGAATGGTCTTTGCTCTTTCGAGAATGTATGATGCAATGTCCGAGGTGGATTCAAAAGTCTGTTTACCTAAATCCTTCATGATGGACTCCACAGCCCATGAGAGATTGACTGCAGTAGGGCGGGCGGCCACGAGCTGGTCAGCC
>NZFL01000025.1 GCA_002690655.1 Pedosphaera sp. | reverse complement strand
GGGTTGCGCTCGTTGCGGGACTTAACCCAACACCTCACGGCACGAGCTGACGACAGCCATGCAGCACCTGTATAGCACCCTCGAAGGCTACGTCCCTTTCGGGTCGTATGCAGCTATATGTCAAGCCCAGGTAAGGTTCTTCGCGTTGCATCGAATTAAGCCGCATGCTCCACCGCTTGTGCGGGTCCCCGTCAATTCCTTTGAGTTTTAATCTTGCGACCGTACTCCCCAGGCGGCACACTTAACGCGTTTGCTCCGCCACAGAAGGGGTCGAATCCTCCTACAGCAAGTGTGCACCGTTTACGGCTAGGACTACCAGGGTATCTAATCCTGTTTGCTCCCCTAGCTTTCGTGCCTCAGTGTCAGGAATCGTCCAGAGACTCGCCTTCGCCACTGGTGTTCCTCTCGATATCTACGCATTTCACTGCTACACCGAGAATTCCAGTCTCCCCTCCGATCCTCAAGCCAAGTAGTATTCAATGCANTTTCCGNGTTGAGCNCGNAGNTTTCACANCAAACTTTNCTNNCCNCCTACGCACCCTTTACGCCCAGTAAATCCGAACAACGCTTGGGACCTCNGTATTACCGCGGCTGCTGGCACNGAGTTAGCCGTCCCTTCCTCTTNTGNTANTATCANNNNTNGTANCTNTTANACNANAAGNNTTNNTCACANATGACAGGGGTTTACANNCCGAAGNCCTTCATCCCCCACGCGGCGTCGCACCATCAGGGTTTCCCCCATTGTGAATGATTCTCGACTGCTGCCACCCGTAGGTGTCTGGACCGTGTCTCAGTTCCAGTGTGGCCGATCGTCCTCTCAGACCGGCTACCCGTCTTAGCCTTGGTGAGCTTTTACCTCACCAACAAGCTGATAGGGCGCGGGCTCATCGTAAAGCGCCAGGCCCGAAGGTCCCCAGCTTTAATGGAACAGGGATGTCCCTGTCAGATCACATTCGGTATTAGCTTTGATTTCTCGAAGTTATTCCGAACTTTACGGTAGATTACCCACGTGTTACGCACCCTTTCGCCACTAAAAATACCCAGTATTGCTACCGAATATTCTTCGTTCGACTTGCATGTCTTATCCACGCCGCCAGCGTTCGTTCTGAGCCAGAATCAAACTCTCCGACTAATTATATATTTTGAGCATTTCAGTATTGCTACTGAAAGCGCATTCTTAAAACTCTTGTTTTCCGAAGAAAACATCAAGGGCTCATGCTTAATCGCACAATTCAATTTTCAAAGAACATTGTTCCTTAAGGACAGGAACATCAAAGTCATTAGGGGCTAAAAAAACTGAGAGCCGATTTCTTTCGAATTCGTATCGGCATCTCAGCAGCCAATTAATGACGGGCTGTGTTTTTATGTTTTTCAGCACCGTCAGTCAACAGTAATTTAAATCTTTTTTACAAAATCCTTTAAACCACCTTGCCACTTACACCTTGCTTTCAAGGCTTGTCACNGCAACTGGCTGAAATTATGTTTTTTCGCTTTATCGGTCAACAGTATTTTAAATCTTTTTCTTCAACCTATCGGACTCAATGGGGGGCAGGTTCTTATTTGACGCAGGACCTTGAAAACCCTACCTCAGAACACATTGACCCCATGGAATGAATGGCTTTTTCGCTTTTGGATCTCATTTTCCAGGCGCAGAACTTCTCAGCATTTCTGGCACACCATGAGGCTTGCCAATGGGGCTTGAAGCAACAAGGGGTGTCTCCCTCTTTCCTCCTACCAATGCTGGTTAAATTTGTGAATAAGGTGCTGGCTTCAAAAATGTTTGGATAATTTTGGAGACAGTGTCTGCGTAGCGTTTGTTTTTCCTGAGCACCTGCCAGTCAGGATCTTTGGAGAAGCGAGTCCATGCTGCTTTTCGCTCTGCCATGTCACTGTAGGCAACAAGGTAAATTAAATTGGGCAAGCCCGGTCCGGACAAAGCTTCGCCACAAAAGACGCTGTCAAGGCCTACATTTTTAAAAATGTCGAATTCGCCGCTATTGAACATCTCCACTTTTAAGGCGGCTTTTTGCTCATTGTGACTTTCATACACACGGAGTTCAAAAATCCGCTCTCCAGTTCGTGGGATTTTGACGTAGGGATAGTCATCAAAAGGGCGCATGAGTGTGCTTTCGATTCTTGTATAAGCTGGATCCCCTTTCGGTGTGGAGAGGTATTCCTGACCGTTTTCAACCAAACCACTGTCCTCACTCAGTGTCCGCCGCATGTCGTAATAAGACTCAAGCGTCGGATAAGGAATCAATGCATGAATGGAGTGGTCTTCTTCTCCATCTTCAGGTTGAGAATGGAAGACACCTACAGGCTTGATTCCTTGTCTGTTCAACGCTGGAATGGCAGCATTTTTTAAAAATCGATCCACCATCGCTTGTTTGGAAGCGGATTCAATATGCCAACGTCGCCACTCAAGTAACTTGGGGCTTTTTGCTTCGTTGTGGTGATCTGCTTTTAGCTGATGAGATTGGGTCATGCCCACCGCAGCAGCGGATGCAGTAGCTGAATGAATGAATTGTCTTCTGTTCATGATCGTTTTGGAATTCCTGCCACACATAGCCTCGAAAGAATCAAAATACAAGCTTTCAAATCATGAGGTTTTGCCAACTCTTTACTCCTCCGCTCTGAGATCCACAAGGGTAACTCTGCGACAAGATCAAAATATGTTTTACAGGTGCGCAAGTTTTGAAGCTTTCAACATCCTTTTTGAATGATGATGGATTCATGCCTTTGACGTAATAGTAGCTGCTGGATATCCTTCTTCAAGCAGATCAACCCATAATCGTGTTTGCGGATACGTAAGATACGTCAATATTTGGCAAGGAGGTTTTCCTGTCAAAGCGTGCAATTGGCAAAACTGAGACTCTGGATTGTTTGTCATTCGGCAAAATGAAAAATGACATCAGAATCACTCCCCCAAAGGAACATAACACACTGACAGCAAACGCTGAATCGAGCCTTTTCAGATAGTCGGCTTGCAGGATGATGAAAGACGGTTGAAATCCTTTGAAGCATTTCGATCTCAACAGGCTAACGGAAGTCTTTTGAGATCTTAACCGTATGGGCCCGTGTTACAGGTGCCGGATCCGGTCACGATATTTATCGGCAAGCCGAGTGTTGTGATCGTCACCATTACTGTTGCTACTGATGTAGATTTCAGGATCGATTCCATTTGACTTCATGTGTGAAACGGCAGCTACCATTACCAAATTCACCAAGAGAGCTCCAGTGATAGTTGACGTCGGAGCAACCCGTCCAGGCACGCCGTCGATTTCAAGAGCCGCATCCCCTTCGATGCCGCAGTTATCAAGGACCAAATCCGCCGTTTCCGCCAGATTCCCCCCCGAAGAATGACGTGTCGGCCAGGCTTTGCTGTGCTCCAGATTCACCAGAGCGATCACCTTTAACCCCAGCTCCTTGGCATGGAGTGCCATTTCGATCGGCAGAGCGTTGCGACCAGAGTTGGACGCAACCAGAAGAACATCACCTGAAGCAACTGGATACTGACTGAGTAATTCTTTCGCGGCTCCCTCTTTTCGTTCAAATGCTGTCGCAGCTTCAGCCCCGGCCGTAAAATAAACCATTGGGTCGAGAAAAGGAATGGCCCTTGCCAGGCCGCCTGCTCGATGAAAGACCTCTTCAGCCAACATGCGCGAGTGTCCCGTGCCGAAAGTATAAAACCAGTGATCACCCGCAAGGGCATCAGCGATCCATTGCCCGGCAGTTTGAATCGAGGACCATTGGGTTTCACGAACCTGACGGATCTGACTGGCAACGATGTCCAGATAACGTTGCGCATCATTCATGGGATCTTTCATATGGGTCATTGGCTCCTAAAATTCTTCCGGCTTCAAGATTTTTCCAAGATAAAGCACTTCTTCCATTGGCAAATCCACATGCTCCAGTTTGCGGAACCCTATTTTTTCAAAAAAGGATAGCGCACTGTGGTTTTCCGGATGCATTCCCAGGTGAACGCCAGGACAGCCTTGTTTTTGAAGCACCCGAAATAATTCCTGAATCCAGTTACTTCCGTTTCCCTTGCCTCGAACATGCTCGAGCAATGCAATATGAAAATGAGCAGGATAGTCATGCAACCATTCGGGACGATACATTGAATAATCGAACAGGGAAGCCAACAAGGCATCGTCTGGACTGTCAGATGTTCCATCATGAACCTCAAGCTGCCTGCCCTTTTGGATTCCTGGAAGCCACTCAGTCAAAAACCAGTTTTGATAGCTTACTGTGTCACTGACGGCCGCGAGATATCCACAAAGCCCAAAATTGTTCTCCATGACCCAAACCATCTCTGGCTGATGATGCAGGTAGGAGCCCAGATAAAGATCACCAAGCAGGAGGGTATCTTCGTAAATATGGCGGGCATCGTGACCTGCGTTTGCAGTTCGGATACAAATTTGATAGAGAGCCTTTTTGTCTCCAACTTCATAAGGGCGTTTGTCTGGGCGATTGTGTTGTATTAAGCTCATTTATGGATTTTAAAATCTCTTTTTCCTTCGAAGCCAAAGACCACAGGAAAAACGACAGATTGATTGAGATAAAGCATGGCGCTACAGAAACAATGACGTCCATGGTATAGATGGTTGCATCCAACATGCGCAAGGTGTAGTATCTTGATACTTTACGATGCCAAAGAACGCACCAAAAAATAACAAACCAGACGAAGACAACGAAAATGGCGAAATGAAGGTTCCGCCAAAGACTCTTCTGATCTGGATAGCCATCCTGGGTCTTATTCCATTGATCATGTTCCTGCAACGCCAGAATGAAGCTGGTAATCAGGAAACCATCAACTATGCCGAGCTACAGTTCATGGTCGAAAACGACCTCGTGGAAAAAGGTGTGATCAATTACGACCCTCAGAGTCGACTTCAGGAGATTACCGGTCTCTATAAAGAACACACAGTCAGCAACAACGGACAGATAGACTATATCTTGGGTGAGGATCAGTCTCAGTCACTGAAAGCCTTTCACATCAAGACAGTCTTGATGGAACCTCTTGAAATAAAGATGCTTGAAAGCTCAAAATTTCGGGCCACCCAACCAAATACCATGTTGACGGGGTTCCTGTTCTCTATTCTACCATTCCTGATCATTGCAGCTCTCGTGTACTTCTTTCTCATCAGACAGATACGCAACGCAGGCAAGGGAGCCCTGAGTTTTGGTAAAAGCAAGGCCCGCATGCTCAGCAAGGACAAGAATCGCACCACTTTCAAAGATGTTGCAGGCGTAGATGAGGCAAAGGAGGAGGTTTCCGAGCTGGTAGAATTCCTGAAAGATCCGAAAAAATTCCAGAAACTCGGAGGTCGTATCCCAAAAGGAATCCTGATGATAGGCTCACCCGGCACAGGTAAGACACTCCTAGCAAAAGCAATTGCAGGGGAAGCGGATGCATCTTTTTTCAGTATCAGTGGATCCGATTTCGTCGAGATGTTTGTTGGCGTAGGAGCGAGTCGAGTGAGGGACATGTTTGAACAAGCCCGCAAGAGCACACCTTGTCTTATTTTCATTGATGAAATCGATGCAGTGGGTCGTAGCCGCGGTCATGGACTGGGCGGCGGCAACGACGAGCGTGAACAGACACTGAATGCATTGCTGGTGGAGATGGACGGATTCGACACACAGGAGGGAATCATCATTATTGCAGCAACCAATCGCCCGGATGTGCTGGACCCGGCGCTGCTTCGGCCTGGTCGATTTGATCGCCAGATTTCCGTTAATCTACCCGACGTCAAAGGTCGTGAGCAGATCCTGAAAGTCCATGCCAAGAATGTCAAACTGGGCCCAGATGTGGAACTGGGCGTCATAGCACGCGGCACTCCGGGCTATTCCGGCGCAGAGCTGGCCAATCTTCTCAACGAAGCCGCGCTTATTGCCGCACGCGCCAATCGTAAGTCCATTGGCATGTTGGAATTGGAAGAAGCTCGTGACAAAGTGAGGTGGGGTCGTGAGAGGAGAAGTCTGGCCATGACAGATGAGGATAAGAAAATCACCGCATGGCACGAAGCAGGTCATGCCATTGTCAATGTAATGCTGGAGCACACCCACCCCCTTCACAAGGTCACCATTATCCCCCGAGGGCAGTCTCTGGGCTCCACTATGTCGCTTCCGAAGCAGGATATTTTAAATCGTCAGAAAAAAGAAATGGAGGACATGATTGCCGTCACCATGGCGGGCCGCATCGCAGAGGAAGTTGTTACAAATGATATGTCCACAGGAGCCGCAGGTGATATTCAACAAGCCACCCAGTTGGCGAAGGCCATGGTCTGCCAATACGGCATGAGCAAACGGCTGGGAATGGTGCAATATGGAGGAGACGACAGCGATTACGTTTTTCTGGGTAAGGACATGGCAAGGTCCAAGGCCTACAGCGAGCACACCTCTCAGGAAATCGATACAGAGGTAAAGCGCCTTATCGATAATGGTTTCAACACAGCAAAGACGTTGATCGATGATAACAGGCTGAAGCTTGAATTGATTGCCAACAGCCTTCTGGAATACGAAACACTGGATGGGGCTCAGGTCGAAGAGATCGTTCGTACTGGGAAGTTCAATCCGCCTCAAGCACCAGAGGATCCGCCCACTCCACCCATGGGGGCTCAGGCAGTCACGCCGACACCGGAGCCTGAGACACCCAAAACTGAATTGGACCCAGGGTTTGGAGGAGCGTCTCCAGCAACTGCCTGACCTGGGAATTCCTGATGAGTGGAAAGGACACCCGCCACCCTTTGATCATCGCACCGTCCTTGCTAGCGGCGCATTTTGGCCATTTTCACAGGGATTCAGAGCGTGTCGGACGTTCTGGAGCGGAATGGCTTCATCTGGACATCATGGACGGGCATTTCGTGCCCAACCTGAGCTTTGGTCCAGATGTGGTCAAGGCCCTGAGGAAACACTCTTCCTTGCTGTTCGACGTTCATCTGATGTGTTCAAAACCTGACACCCTGCTGAAGCTTTTTAAGGAGGCAGGAGCAGATGCCATCACGATTCATGCAGAGTTAGGCAGGAGGGTAGAGGATCTTATCTGGCAGATTCGTTCATTAAATCGAAAAGTAGGCCTGGCGGTGAACCCACCTACTTCCATCAAAGATGCAGAACCTTATCTGGATAAGATTGATCTTCTTTTGGTGATGACAGTCAATCCAGGGTTCGGAGGGCAATCGTTCATTGAAGAAACACTGCCTAAAATCCAACAAGCTCAAAAATGGAGGAAAGATCGCAAGCTCAATTTCCGCATCCAGGTAGACGGAGGTATCAATGACAAGACAGGCGCGATGTGCGCTCGCGAGGGTGCAGATACGTTCGTAAGTGGATCCCATTTATTCAAACAACGAAACATGCGGTATGGAGTGAAAAGATTGCGTCGAGCCTGCCATGAGGCAACGGAATTTTCAGAACGCATGAAAACAATCCAGTCATAGCGAACAATTACATGGCCGATCGGATCAGGGTTCACTGATTTCTTCTTCAGTATTTTTGGGAGGCACTGTTCTGGTGATAAATGCAACGATGTCCTTCAGGTCTTGCAGTGAATACAGACGGACCATGCTCTGCATTAATCTACCCTCAATATCTCTGAGATCATAACCACGCATTCCGGTTTGGTATTTCCTCAATTGCTCCATCAAATACCAATCTTCCTGCACGTTCAATGGTGGCGCCTTCAGGCTCTGATTTCCCTGCCCTTGAGCCCCATGGCAACTTGAGCAAACGGCAAACAGCACTTTCCCTCTTTCAGGATTCCCCCGTATCAACTTGAGATGACCGGGTGCCGGCAGAGATTCGATATGTGCCGCAAGCTCCTTCCAGACAATGGGATTGTCGTATTGCTTTACGACGGAGTGCATTAAGAATTCACTCTTATTTTGTTCTTTTGCACCACGGATCCCTTGCTTGAATTTGCTTAATTGATGCATCACATACCAGGAAGGCAACCCATCGAGGATTGGACCGCGTTGCATCTCCCGGTTACTATGGCAAACCATGCATGAGTCATATACTTCAGATGCCCTGGTGCTTGCCCTTGAAATTTGTGATTCAGCAAGCGTGGGGTTCAAGGGAACCATCAAAAGCGCGACGCAGGACACGACTCGTTTGAGCTGGGACATGCCTGATCGAAAGATTTGGTGTATTGCAAAACCTCGCATCTTTCTTACCATACCCCAATGCACAGCGATGAGCCAGATCATGATTGAATGAACAGGAGAACACGACAGCACCAAGCAGCATTTACATTGATCGAATTGCTGGNAGTGATCGCGATCATTGCCATTCTGGCCTCCATGCTGCTGCCAGCGCTGAGTAAGGCAAAAGAGCAGGGAAAACGTGCCGTCTGCAAATCCAATCAACGTCAGGTCGTGTTGACGATGCTGATGTATGCCAATGACAATGAGCAAAAATTCCCGGAAGGTCTGAGAGACAACGGCGTTGAGCATTTCTCTTTCATACACTCCAGAGTCTTTGATTACATGCGTGTCAGTGGCGGTTTATCGACAAATTCCTTCAGTTGCCCAAACAACCAGAAGTGGTTTCGTGTGCAGCCCGGCGTAGGCTACCGCCTGGGCTATTACTTTCTCTGGGGGCACGGGACCGAGAAGGACCTACGTGACCGCAGTGCCGATTATCAGGATGATCCATGGCCCTGGGACTCACCTCAGCGAGCCACAGATGATACAAACCTTCCCTTGATTAGTGATGTTATTGAGAAAGGCACCGTGAATCCCCCCATTACCTCGTCACCTCACGGCGCGACAGGGCCGGTTAAAAGTGGCGAGAACTCATTTCCTGAGCCTGAAACCATCAAATCTCAAGGTGGCCATGTCGGCTTGGTTGACGGTTCCGTCAACTGGCGAAAACAATCAGAAATGCGCCCCCACAATGCCACCATCCCTTCAGGTCGCATCATTGGATATTGGTAATCAAATATCAAACAAAACCCCCGAAGAAAATGTCACCCACAAGTTATGCTTTAGGACTGGATTACGGCACCAATTCAGTGAGATGCCTTATCATTGACGCTCAAAGCGGCCAGGAAGCAGCAAGTGCTGTAGCCCTTTATGAGCATGGACAGCAAGGGATTGTAGGTAACCCGAAAATACCTGATTTGGCGCGCCAGCATCCAGAGGATTATTTGAAGGGGGCCGTTGCCTCGGTGAAAAAGGCATTAACATTAGCAGCTGAAAACAATGAACAATTCCATCCTGATCAGATTCTGGGAATTGGTATCGACGCGACTGGAAGCACTCCCATGCCCATCGACAAAAATGGGAATTCCCTTGTCAGACAGCCCCAGTTTGCTGATGAGCCTGCCGCCATGGCGTGGCTATGGAAAGATCATACCGCATCCGAAGAAGCACAAAAGCTGACTGCAGCGGCCTCCGTGAATAAACCTGAGTATCTGGAGAAATGCGGCGGCAACTATTCATCCGAGTGGTTCTGGGCAAAACTGTGGCGCTGTGCGCAGTCAAATCCGGAAGTGGTTGCTGCTGCATATAGCTGGATTGAAATATCCGATTGGATACCGGCAATTTTAACGGGCAAAGAACAAAACCCTGTTCGAAACATTTGTGCTGCTGGCCATAAAGCCCTCTACAACACAGATTGGGGGGGCTATCCTGACGAGGCCTTTCTGGCAGCACAACACCCGGAGCTGGCAAGAATCAGAAGATCTCTGGACGATGCCATAGTCCAGCCAATCCACGAAGCAGCAGGACATTTGAGTCCATCCTGGGCATCGAAATTGGGGCTGAAGCCTGGAACTCCCATTGCGACAGGAGCATTGGACGCCCACATGGGAGCAGTTGGCTGTGGAATCAAGCAAGGTACCATGGTCAAAATCATGGGAACTTCGACTTGCGATATTATCGTAGCACCACAAATACAGGAACTGCCATTCATTCCCGGGCTATGTGGAATTGTGTCTGAGTCCGTGTTGCCCGNTCATCATGGATTGGAGGCAGGACAATCTGCTGTTGGCGATTTATTTGGTTGGTGGGTGGATACCATTCTAGCTGACTCGGCTCATACGCATGCTTCCTTGACTGATGAAGCAATTTTACTGAAACCTGGAGAAAGTGGTTTATTGGCTCTGGACTGGAATAATGGGAATAGATGCCTGCTGTGCGATCCACAGCTCACGGGACTGATCCTAGGCCAAACCATACAAACCAGACCATCAGAGATATACCGTGCATTGATCGAAGCAACTGCGTTTGGAGCGAGGATGATTCTTGAGCAAATGGCCCGCCATGGGATTCCGGTAAATAAAGTCATTGCTTGTGGTGGCTTGGCTGAACAAAACCCCATGCTCATGCAAATTTATGCAGATATTACACATTGCGAGATCCTCATTTCCGACTCCAACCAAACGTGTGCACTAGGGGGAGTCATCGCAGGAAGTGTGGTTGGGGGCATTTACCCAGACATCATGACAGCTCAAAGCCATTTGACCTCCACCAAATCAATGAGTTACAAGCCGAACCAGGCCTCAAGGATCGTTTACGATTGTTTATTCAATCTTTACCGGCAGCTGCACGATTCATTCGGCACTCAATCGAATCCCAATCCCAGCATGCACGGCGTCATGAAAGAGCTTCTACTGATCCGCCAAAAGGAACGAATTTAAGCCGTTTTTTCTTTCGCAACACTTCCCATAATCAGGCTCCGATGCATTGAAACTCTCAAGCCTCCATCAGAATGCGCGAATGGAAAATCGAATAAGATCGCACAATGGGGTGCAAATAAAGATAGTGCCGCAGCAAAGCCACCTCCACAGAACGGTTTTGGAAGAAACTTGATATTAACTGATTTCTACCTGAAATTTGATTGTAGAAATCATGAGCCTTAGAAACTCAAAGACTCGAAGAGAATCTTTCGATGTTTTTTCTTATCTGAGCTCATTACCGAAATAACTGGATAAGAAGCAACCAGAACCATCAACTACCGCTACGCGCAAAGAATATTGCCAAAACCACACGCATCCGTTTCGATCAGGAAACCCGACAACGGCCCTGCCGAAGTAGCGAAGAAATGCAGGAAAGAGTATACTTATTTTTACAGTCAGATGTATCTTTCAAATTCGTCGAAGTAATGGCCACTGGAGATTCGAGCGGATTTCACAATAAAAAAATTTAACGAGAACATGACTAAGAATCTGAGGAAAGAAATTGATGAAGTGTCCACAAAGTTAAAGGGCCTTTATCGTGACATTGGAAAGGATGGCACCATGGAGTTGGTTGCAGATTTTCTCGAGAGCACTCCTGAGAGGTTGAATGAAATGTTAGAGAGTCTGAACTCGCCTGACCTGAAAAATTTAAGAAGACTTGCTCATTCTTACAGGTCTGTGTGCCAGATTTACGGCTTGAATTTGATGTCAAGCATTTGTACAGATCTGGAGAAATCCGCCTTGGAGGAAGACAAGGTGTCTTCTGAAAAACTGGTTAAAGAACTTAAAGAACTCTTCAGGGCGGTCGTGCCGGTGATGAAGGGGAATCATTGCTCGAAAGAAATGGGAGAGAAATAAAAAACTGTATTGAGCTCAGTCCAGTTCTCGCTCAGAACACCTCTCAAAGCTATTTCACCTCCTTCTTCTAAAAGGCAGTTGTTGACTTCCCCGCACGATCTCCGTTTCAATCTTGCCCATGATTAAGTCAATGACCGGCTATGGCCGGGGAGAGAGGGTGGACAAAGGGTATCGAGTGGTTGCGGAAATCAATTCAGTCAACCGAAAACAACTCGAATTTGCGATGTCTTTACCTCGGGAATTTGACGCCCTGGAAGGCAAGCTACGCTCTTACTTGAGTGGTTTTCTGTCAAGAGGACGTGTTCAAGTGAGGGTACAACTATCCGATCTGGAAGGCAACGATTGCGCAGAACCCCGCATCAACCAGCAATTAGCTGAAGCCTCTATCAAATCGCTTCAATCACTCGCGTCCAAGATGGGCACCAGGACGGAGGTCAATTTGGAGCTTTTGACCCGTATTCCGGGTGTCTTGAAGATTGATCCGAAAATCCCGGATGCAGAGAGCATCTGGTCGACCCTGAAATCAGCCGTTGAAGAAGCCATGAAAGGTATGATTTCAATGAGAGAAACCGAAGGCAATCACCTTCACAAGGATTTGACAGAGCGTATCAAGTCCATGCGTGAATCCCTTGCACAAATTCAGACAAAAGCTTCAGAGCTACCGGCTAAGCATCGACAACTGTTGATGGATCGATTGAAGCATGCGGGACTTGAACAAATCGACCTCACCGATGAGCGCATATTGAAAGAGCTGGTCTTATTTGCTGACAAAAGCGATATAAGCGAGGAAATTACCCGGCTTGAAAGCCATTTTAAACATTTCAACTCACTTTGTGAGAAGCAGCAACAAGTTGGACGCAGTCTGGATTTTCTGGCTCAAGAAATGTTCAGAGAAATTAATACGATCGGATCCAAAGCTTCCAACCATGAAATCGCACACATTGTGGTAACGTTAAAAACGGAATTGGAAAAATTCCGCGAACAAGTACAAAATCTTGAATAAGGAGCCATACTATTGCTACCAGTCAACATATCCCCCTTTTGCTTTTGATTACGGCGCCTTCAGGTTCTGGGAAAACCACCCTGTGCCAGAATTTGATGAATGCAGAACCACAGGTAAGCCGAGTCATTACCTGCACCACGCGCTCCCCCAGAGCCAACGAAAAGCAAGGGGTTGATTATCACTTTCTGGACAAGAAGGCTTTTGAAGAGGGAATCCAGAACGCCGATTTCCTGGAGTATGCCGAGGTCTATGGGAACCATTATGGAACTCGAAAGAAGGATATCTTTAATCAACTTGAAGAAGGCCACGATGTATTGCTCAATATCGACGTGCAAGGGGCAGAAAATATTCGTAACCACGCAAAACATGACCCAAAACTNCATAAATCTCTCGTCACCGTATTCCTGAGCCCTCCGAGTTTTGGTGAACTTGAAAGCAGGCTAAGAAACCGGGATACCGATCAAAAAGAGGTGATTCTCAAGCGACTGGCTCACGCAAAAAGAGAAATTGAGCATTGGGAGTTCTTTGATTTCCTGATTATATCGGGTTCTGTGAAAGAAGATTTACGCAGGCTGCAAGGCATCGTTCAATCGGAACGCTTGAAAGCGCATCGTCAACAGCTTCCCGCTGCGATTCAAAATGCGTTGGAAAATTGACTTAATAAAACGCATAGGAAAAAATGACCAAGAAGATCGCACTCGGTGTCACAGGATCAATTGCTGCTCACAAAGCCATTGATATTGCCAGCGAACTCACCAAAATAGGACATCAAATCACGGTCATAATGACTCAGGATGCACAAAAATTCATCACTCCTCTGCCGTTCAAAACACTTTCACGCCGCCCCGTCATTACCGACTCATATGACGAAGAAGATGGTTGGAAACCTGCGCATGTTCGTTTAGCAGATGAGGCAGACCTGCTTTTAGTCGCGCCCGCCACAGCAAAGACGATAGCTGGTTTATCATTGGGATTGGCAAATGATGCACTGACATGCGTTGCACTCGCTTTGAATCCAGATGCGAAAATCCTGCTCGCTCCTGCTATGAACGGTAAGATGTGGCAGCACCCCGCCACTCAAGCACACGTCAGCACCTTGACTGCACGCGGAGCTCAATTTATTGGCCCTGAGGAGGGTATGTTATCATGCGGTTACGAAGGTGTTGGCAGGTTGTGGAAAACCCATGAAATCGTAGATAAGGCACTGGAATTGCTAGCATAGATCCAATGTCCTGATCTCGCACCATGTCATTCGATCTATTAGCAAGTTTCTTCAAAAAACGCTGGCCTCATCTGGAAAAAAATCGGGATGTGGAAAGCAAACGCATCGCAAGCCGCATCAAAACAGTTGAGTGCGACTTTGGGCTACCAGTCAAAGCTTGCCTACTTATACTACTTGGCTACTACCTGTTTTTTTCAAACTGGGTGCACGATGTGGCCAATACCCGCGAGGTAGCTTTGACCATTGTGCGCCAGTTTTTCATTATCTACAGCTTCCTCAATATAGGCTGTGGAATCATGATTGCGGGAATGAAGCAGCTTCCACTTTGGTTCAATCAATTGATTGTCCTTGCCATCAGCGTCCTAGATATGCTTTTCCTCTCTGCTCTGACGCTGGTAACAGGAGGATTTCAAAGCTTACTGTTCTGGCTTTTCTTGCTCTTGATCGTTCGCAATGCTCTAAGCATATACGCTCCAACGACCCAGATCACTGTAAACACACTGACCGTCATTTGCTTCATGATGGCAGGGCTGACAGATGTTGCAATAGCCAGAGTCGAATTGGAATCCGTGAATACAAACACCGATTCTTTTGTTTTGAGACTGGTGATTCTTGGTACCATGACCTTGTGGTGCTACGGCTTTCAAACCTTGTTTGACAAGCAAAGACGGGCTGAGGATGAGTCAAGAGAATTTAAAATACGTCAAGAACAGCTTCAGGCCACAGGCAGACTGGCAGCTGAGATAGCCCACCAGTTAAAGAACCCCCTCGGAATCATCAACAATGCTGCCTTTACCCTGCAAAGAACGGTTAAAGAGGGAAAAACAATTACGCAGCAAATTCACCTGATCCGGGAGGAAGTCCATCGATCCGATCGAATCATCACCGACCTCATGGGTTTCGCTCAGCTTGCGGAAGGTTCTGTCGAACCTTTGAATATTCCAGAAGAAATGGATCAAGCCCTTGAACAGGTTTTCCCAGAAGCAGCAAATTTCAAGATGAAAATTGAACGCGACTACGCACCTGCTCTTCCGAAAGTTTTTATGCAGAGAGGGCATTTCAATGAAATCATGGTCAACATCCTTCAGAATGCAAGAGAGGCCATACCTGAAAATTGCAAAATTAAACTGACAGCCTCAGCCGGTGAGGGTTATTCAATCCTCGTCACCATTGAAGATAGCGGTCCGGGAATGTCGCAAGAGTTATTGGATCAAATTTTTGAACCTTATTTCACGACCAAAGAAAAAGGAACCGGATTGGGTCTGGCCATCGTCAGACACAATGTAGAAATTTACGGAGGACATCTAAAAGTAGAATCACAGCTTGGCGAAGGCACCAAGTTCATACTACAGTTTCCCGCTCGAACGTTGATCAAATTGCAAAGGAATCCGGGATGAACAAAAATTTACCCCCCATCCTCATCGTTGATGATGAAAAAAATATGCGCATTTCGCTCGCAACCGTCATGAAAGATGAGGGCTATGAAACAATAGCCGCGGAATCAGCAGAGGAGGCGCTTAAAATGCTCAAGACGGAGCCATGCTTTCTTGTCATTACAGATGCTCGGCTGGGAGGCATGAGTGGTTATGAATTTCTCAAGGAGATGTCCAAGAGCAAACCTGATCTTCCCATTTTGATGATTACAGCTTATGCCACACCGAAACTTGCTGTTGAAGCAATTAAGTCGGGTGCCATTGATTACCTCGCAAAACCATTTGCCCCGGAAGAATTGCTGCACGCAGTGGCTCGTTGCGCCGAGAGGCATGCACTCATTCAGGAAAATCTGGCATTGAAAAATGCCAGTAAAACCTCCTTTGGCTTGGAAAAAATCATCGGAGAATCCGTAGGTATAAATTCCATGAGGGAACTGATCAAAACAGTCGCCCCCACAAATGCCACCGTTCTGGTTCTAGGAGAGAGCGGAACGGGTAAAGAACTCATCGCTGGAGCCATCCATGCACTCAGTCAGAGAAGAGAGGAAAGCTATACGCGCATCAATTGTGCTGCCATTCCAGACCAACTTCTGGAAAGTGAACTCTTTGGTCACGAGAAAGGAGCTTTCACTGGGGCCATTAAAAATAAAGTAGGACGTATGGAGGAGGCCGATGGGGGAACAGTGTTTCTTGATGAGATTGGTGACATGAGCCGCCCATTGCAGGCCAAATTGCTGCGCTTTTTAGAGGATGGCACATTCACTCGAGTTGGAGGTAACCAGGAATTACAGGTTAATGTAAGACTCATTGCCGCTACAAACAGAGATATCGTTGAAGCCATTCGTGGAAATCAGTTTCGGGAAGATTTGTTCCATCGTCTGAATGTGGTTCAATTCACTCCACCCGCTCTTAGAGAGAGGGGAGAGGATGTGATTACTTTAGCAAAGCATTTCCTCAAGTTTTTTTCGATGACGATGAATAAAACGATCGATAATTTCACAGACGAGGCAACAATCCTCCTTCGCACGCACCACTGGCCTGGAAATGTGCGTGAACTGAGAAATGCAATCGAAAGGTGCGTTATTCTGGAAACAGGAGAGCAAATCAAGCCCTCGAGCCTTCCGGATTTCAAAGTGGAATCGCGTCTGGGGAATTCAGAGCCATCGAGGGCAAAGTCCGACGCATCCCTCGAAGAACAATTAAAAGAGACCGAACGAGACATTATCCTGCAGAAACTTTCAGCAACAGATTTCAATATTGAAACTGCTGCTGAAACGCTTCAGTTAAAACCCCATGACCTGCGATACAGGATGCACCAGCTGAAACTCGAGCTTGATTCGGACTAGATTTCAAAATCAGGATTAGACAACCTAACTCCCACGTGTTAAAAAACTTTTTCATGATAGAATTGAGACCAATATGGTTCCTGGCACAGTCCGATATTCATCGGATGGGATCCAGCATTCCGACTCCGGATTCGGGAACCCAGGAAATTCGATGGTTCGATGACATGGCCATCGTTATGGGGATTGGTTTGCTTTTAATGCTCGCTTTGGCTCTCTGGGTCAAGTTTTTCCGTAAATCCTCCGAGACAAGGGTTAGAGAAAAAGACGCATTCAGGAGTGTTCCTGATGGCTCTTCCCTTTCCAATGAAAATTCGGAGACGGAGAGGCNCCGTAAGAAAAGAAGACGCAGACGACGCGATCACAGACCACGTAATCCCACACTGGCTGAAACCGGGGGACTTCCGGCACCAAAAGAGCTCGACGAGCAGGATTCATAGAAGACATCAATGAGTCAGGTTCAGGCCAGTAAAAATGTCACGAAAAAAAGCGCTTCCAATCTGGCGCTAGCTTTCGTGCTGCTCCCTAAACACAAGAAGGAAGCAATGTGCGCTCTCTACGCGTTCTGCAGAGAGGTGGATGATGTTGCCGACAGCGAGGAGCATTCTGTCGAGGAAAAGCGGGTTGAGCTGAAGCGGTGGCGTGAAGATTTACAGCGAGCTTGTCAGAATGAGGAACCAAACATTCCCATTGTCAAAGAGCTCAAGCCAGTCATTCATGAATGTGATCTACCAGCAGAGCATCTTGAGGCTTTGATCGATGGTATGGAGATGGACCTTACCAAAACAAGATACGATTCATGGGATGATTTGGCCAATTACTGCTATCATGTAGCCTCTGTTGTAGGTCTATTGAGCGTTAAGGTATTCGGTTACAATCATTCCTCTCTGGATGACTATGGGTATCACCTGGGGCAGGCTTTGCAACTCACCAACATCCTGCGCGATGTGAGAGTAGATGCCGAAAAAGGCCGTATTTACCTGCCTCAAGACTTGCTCAGAAAGCACGGGGTTTCGGATGATGACGTTCTAAATTACAGATTCACTCCAGACTTTCGAGCAGTTGCCAAGGCAGTTGCCGAAAGAGCAAGAGGTCATTATCGCTCGGCAAGCCAATACGTCTATCCTGATAAGAGAAGGCTTCTGGTTGCGTCCGAAATGATGGCAAGTGTCTACTGGAGAATTCTCCTGCAAATTGAAAAATCAGATTATCAGGTTTTAAGCCCAAAACTAACCAAGCTGACAAAGGCTCATAAACTTGGCATACTGGCTAGAAGTGCCGTCAGGTATTGGTTGAATATTAATTCCTCCGATTACGGGCCACGTTAGCTCTGGGCCGCATCATTTCTTCAAGTTCATGACTTGGCGGTGCCTACTGCCAATGAATTTCCAGCTGGTCTGGCAAACTGATTTCCGATGGGTAGATGATGTAAACTGTTTGGCGCGAGGATTGCCAAGCCTTAATAAAATGTTCCAGTGGATAACTACGCTGAACCTCAGGACAGGCGGCTGGATCATTAATCATTGGATCACCCGATTGATCGAAACCAACCACCACCACAAGATGTCCGTCGTTGTTACCTTTGACAGACTTCCCTTTAAGTAAATCATACGAGACAGAGGCAGCAACGGGCACACCGGCATCAATCAGTGCCCTCAATTCATCTATTGCATTGAGTCGGTTCACATGAGCCCGCATATTTAAGTGCCCGCCTGCAAATGCCACGTTGAANGCCCAGTTTCCTGTTCCTGGCCAGGCTGGATCAAAAACAAGATCGGCTGTTTGCGTTACGGAATATCTCAAATCGGGCCTTAAAAGCTTTTGAGACCAATAATGCATGATCATTGCAACAGAGGTAGGACTGCACCAGACGCCTCCGCCGATATAATCACGCTGACATAAAAGAGGAACATCAATCAATCGTTTCTCCAAAATTAGGGCAGGTCTCAGCGGTTTGTCGGAAGAGCGAGGAGGTGAAAGACACACACCAAAAAAATCAAGGCTTGCGCCCTTGTTGTCATTACCCGGATAAAGGCTTAATTCTAATTCACAATCGGTGGGGGGCTTTTTAAAAACCAAAGTGTCTGTGTACACGACACCGCAATCATTTTTTTGGTCATTAACGCTGGTACGACGACCAGCCAGATCAAGAGATTGCCTCCCCTCGGCCCAGCGTCCCATATTGAATATGTGTGATTCCCCTGATGCAAAAGATACGTGAACATCTACATCTAGGAAGCCTTCTGCAATCGATTGAAGGTTCCATGATGGAATTAATTCACTCACTTGAAAATCAGCAAGAGGAATGGGAAAGCGATATACCACTTTTTCTCGATCGTGACGAAGCGAAAGACGATGATTATCCGGAGTATTCCACGCCAGAAATCGATGCTTTTCGCCCATTACAAGAAGAGAAAAAACACACGAAAAAAGAACGACTAACAAAGTGTGATTTTGCTGTTGAATCTTAAAATCTTTCATCGGGAAAAATGGTCCTGTTTATTTTTTTTCAATTCTCTGAAGATAACTGCTCGATGAGCTGCAATTCCTGTTGAGCTACTTCCTGATATTTGAATTTCCTGGCATGTATTTTTCCATTTATCCCTGAGCGCTCCATTTTGTCTGAATCATCAAGCAAAGAAAGCACTACTTGCGCTGCCTGCAGTTTAGATTTCATTGGGGCAAAATGTAAAACATCTGCAAATAATTCCTTGAATACAGGCAATTCGTAGGCAACCACGGGCAGTCCAGCAGCCAAAAATTCAGTCACACTCAAACCCCACCCTTCCTCAAAGGAGAGACTTAAACCTAACCTGGATTGTCGCAGCAGTTTATTTTTGGTGCCTTCATCAATTCCACCGGTAAATGTGACGGAGTCGAGTAAGCCTCGAGCTTCAAATCCCTCCATCAATGCCTTTCTATGAGGGCCCTCGCCGATCACTACCATACGCGACTTGGGTCTATTCTTGAGCACCGTTCCCCAGACTTCCGCGAGATCGAACACACCCTTTTGCTCATGCATACGCCCCAGAAAAACGAGGTCAAATTGCGCTTCTTCGCGGGGAGTATCGTCTATTTCGGTGAAATCCAAGCCACAGCCTATCACGTGCGCTTTTCGCTCTTTTAATTTGAGTTGAGCAGCCAAGGCAGTGAAATCCTTTTCAACAGGACGACTGAGGCACATGATCAAGTCTGCATGGCGACAAGCCAGGCGCATGCTCCATTTTTCTGATTTCAAAAATAAACGATCGAAAAAGGAATGACGCCCTGTTTGAGAATGAAGTAGGTGTTGTATTTTGACGACAAGTTTAGCCTTACAACGACGAGCCATGATGAGTGCAGGATACACCTCGAAAATAAGAAAATTCGAGGCGTAAACAATACCGTAATCGCACGAGGAAGAAACAAGATGCGCAGAAATCAATCGGAATCCGAACGCAGGAAAATAACGCCAGGTTTGATCAATATATTCACTGGCGTCAAAAATTGGATCAGAGCACAGACGCCCACAAAAAGGCAATTGAGATGCAACCTGCGGAAAACCAGCCTTAGCCATCATGAAATCGACCTGATGCCCCATATCAACCCAAGCTCTGGCCATCAGTAAATAATGCTTCAACACTCCAGACATGGAGGTGCCATCGTTCAAGCTATTGTGAACTATGAGAATTTTCAATATCCAGCTATTCTGAACCATGCATCTGCGACCAATCAACTCTTATCATATGGATCACTGGATTCATTTTTTTCAAACAAGAAAGAATTTATGGCAGCTATCAAATCCTCTTTAGAAGAAGGTTTAATCATACGATGATCGAAAACCGAATTTTCAGACTGATTGAGCAGGCTTTGTTGAGCATCGGCAGTTAAGGCTATAATGACAGGGCGGACAGCCCTGGACTCTGCCAAAGATAAAGAGAAGCAGGTTTGAACTCAGAAAAATACCTATCAATTTAACCTGCAGGGATGTTCTCTCTGCCGATCCGCTCAGATAGAAAAGGACGAAGACAGATAAAATTATCAGGCTGGCAGATACGACGATAGTAGGATCAATGACAAGACAAACTAAAAAAGGAATAAAAAAAGAAATTAGGCATAAATTCCGAGCTGCCCGCAACTCCTGATGCTGAGCGTTCAATAAGCGCAAGACCAGAGACCTTTTTTTGGCCTCAGGAAATTGGGAGGATGCCTGCCTAAAAAAGAGAACGAATGTCCAGATGAATGAAACACCAGGAACCGAATACTGGAAGATATTAGGCCAATGTGCATGATCGTCCACAAAGCTTGATCGAAGTAGATTAGCGCAATTGTAAGCCGTAAACAATCCGACTACGATCAAGACCAGAAGGGTTATCTTTATCTCCCAGGGGTGGACCTCTAACTTTCTTGGGAAGCGATACGCAAGCCAAGTGGTGCATGCCGAGCCCCCCATAGAGGAATGAGATAAAAAACCGAGCAGATGAACCCNCCTTTTTGGTGGAAGAAACTAAGACCGAAGGAACAAATCGCAAAGAGTAAAAAAGAAAATCCAAATGCGGCAAAGGAACACTTCACGGAAGTGCGCGGTCCACGCAAAAGGTCGTAGAGACCAAATGAAAATACTGGCGCTGAAAGGAGCATCAGCGAGAGATAAGTGAGTGTTGTTTCCGTAAAAATGAAGTCCACGCCGTGCACAAAAAGACCTTTGTTTAAATAAAAGGTCTATTTCATTTATATAANAGCATCAACCTTAATATGAATTATACTTGAATATTATAACTTATCGCGCACGACTAACTTCCCTTTGAATCTTATCCACGCCCAACAGGCAGCAAAGCCAACGGGCAATAGTAACCAAGCTGAAACTCCCAAACCCGCTGGCAGGTAGCCAGCAATCACGGCAAGCCCCCCAGCAACCAAAGCATATGGCATTTGAGTCCTGACGTGGTCCAATGGGTCACACCCACTGGAAAAAGATGAAACGATGGATGTATCACTGATGGGCGAACAATGGTCACCGAAGACAGCTCCCGTAAGGACCGACCCGATGGTTACAATCACAACATGGTTCAACTCTTGTCCTAATTCCCAGCCGGTTAAACTGACCGCCACCGGAATGGCCAATGGCATCATGATTCCCATCGTTCCCCAGGATGTTCCTGTACTGAATGACATGACTGATGAAAGCAAAAATACAAGTGCCGGCAGAAGCGCAACAGGAAGCCAATCTCCCAGAAAACCAACAAGCCACTCTGCCGTTCTGAGATCNTTGATTACATTGCTGAGCATGAAAGCAAAAATCAGTATCAACATCGGCATGAACATGTGGCGCATTCCTTCGAAAAAAATCTGCACCGGCGATTCTTTGCTACTCTCGGGTGAAATAAACCGTGTCAGAATGATTGCAGCAACCGATGCAAATGCGGTAGCGCAGATGAAAACAATGTCAGCTCGTGCTCGCCCAAATACTTGGATAGCTCCAGACAATGAAAACTTCTCGTTCAACCCACCACCCTCAACATATAACCCTCCAAAAACTCCGCATATGAGGATAAGCAATGGAATCAGACCAACAGCCAGTTTTCGTTTGGCATTAGTGGGCTTTTTTTGTGCTCGTATCGGTCGAGCAGGACGCTTTTTGCGTTCAAAGGCAAGCATGGGGCCATACTCTCGCCCTAGCCAAATTGTTAAAAAGACGATAGCTAGAGCAAAATAGTTATAAAAACGATAAGGAAGGCTTTGAATCAAGAGCTTGTAGGGTGCAATGGATGGTTCCGATACGGTCACTCCCGCATTTTCAAAGCCTGCAAGTATCAATCCCATTTCTGTAGCGATCCAGGTTGAAATCAATGCAAAAGAGGCAATGGGAGAGGCGGTCGAATCAACAATAAAGGCGAGCTTTTCCCGTGAAACACCCGCGCGATCCGTGACCGCACGCATGGTTTTGCCAACCAGCATGCAATTTGCCAGACCATCAAAAAAAACAAGCCACCCCATTCCAAATGCTCCAAGTCCGGCTCTTTTGCGCGAATCGCCCGTTCCCAGAAACTTTTGAGCGAGAGCATGCATGCTTCCGCTGCGGTTCAGGACCTCTACAAAACCTCCCATCATGAAGGAGAACAAAATAACGCTGACTTTCGAGGGATCTGCCAGCACAGGAACAAGATGCTTGGCAAACAAATCGGTGAATGCCCGGAAGATATTTCCATCATTCAACAGAACAGTACCTGAAAAAGCGCCAATAAATAACGAAACGTAGATATCCCTTGTCAAAAAAGCCAGAAGGATAGCCACGACACTCGGCCAAATAACAGAAGGACCCTGCAAGCTCTCCGGCAAGACAGCCCAGAGAAAAGTCGCCAAAGGCACACCCCAGATAATCCATTTTCTTCGTTTGGTTAGCTTCATCTTATCTGAATCAAGTTTGAATAACACAAAAGCAGACGACCAGGCAATCTGTTGCTTACTAAAAGTGAGCTGAGCTCTAGCTCGGAATAGGAGGTTTTTGCGTCTTTTCAGGAAATAAGCGCTCATACTCTCGCATGACATAAAGATCCGTCATTCCAGCAAGGTAGTTGCAAACAGCTCGTGGTATTTTGGTTGAGCCTTGATGCCTGCCAAATTGAGATCCCATTTCATGAGGCTTCTCCATGAAGTAATGAAAGAGAGGAACCAGCATCCTCACAGCTTTCAAGTTCGGCTCATGCACAACAGGGTTGTAATAGAGATTGAGATAAAGATATTCCCTGAGCTCAGCATTCCAGCGTTTGCGCGCGCTACTGTAGTCAACCAAATTGTTCTTGTGAGCCCTTACTTCGCTGACATGATTGACACCTGAGGTCCTAAGGCAAGTTTCCGTTGTGTGGACCACATCTTTGACCATGTCATCAATGATGCATCGAATGATAAAATAACGGCGTGATTCATTCTTGAGATCGCCATATTGCTGCTGAACGCGCTCAGTGGACATCCGCCATAATTCAACGTGTCCTCTAAGTTGCGATTCACGGATTAAACCAGAATCAAGTCCATCGTCCAGATCGTGGCTGTAGTATGCGATTTCATCCGCAAGATTTGCGACTTGTGCTTCCAGAGATGGACGATTGAAGGTTTCCACACTTCCTGAATCAGACGCCCCTGAGAATTGGTAATGCTTGGAAAGCCCCTCCCGCGTTTCCCATGTTAAGTTCAGCCCAGGAAAACTCGGATATTTTTGCTCTAACTCTTCAATGACCCTCAAGCTTTGTAGATTATGCTCAAATCCACCATGGTCCTTCATTAACTCATTTAGAGCTTCTTCGCCCTTATGACCAAATGGAGAGTGCCCCAGGTCATGGGCAAGCGCNATGGTTTCACAAAGGTCTTCATTGAGACGAAGCGCACGGGCAATGTTGCGGGCAATACCAGCAACTTCCATCGTGTGGGTGAGTCGAGTACGAAGGTGATCACCTGTACCATTAAGAAAAACCTGCGTTTTATACTCAAGCCGTCGAAAAGCTCTCGAGTGAATCACGCGATCCCGGTCTCGTTGGAAATGGGTGCGCCACTCCGGAGGATCTTCCGGGTGAGTGCGTCCCAGAGAATCGCTGCTTAGTTGTGCAAATGGAGCCAAAACCCGCGACTCACGCTGCTCCAACTCCTTTCGATCGCAAGGCATGCAATTATTGTTTTGAAAGACCGATCGCCTCTTTGGGGAAGGCATCTTCGAGAGGGATCATTTTGAGATCAAACAAGCGCCGGATCGTTTCTTCAATTAGATTATTGGGGCAGCTTGCTCCTGCCGTGATACCGATCGTGATATTTCCTTCAGGCAGCCAGTCTGATGTGAACTCCTCTATTTGCCTATGCTGATTGAAATGCTTGATTGTCTCACAGGACTCCATCATAGCCGCATTCTTGATGAAATAAGTAGGTAAGCAGGCTTCCCCCATTTCGGCAAGATGCGAGGTATTGCTTGAGTTATACCCCCCCACCACAACAAGCAGATCCATGGGCACGGTCAGCAGTTTTTCCAGGGCATCTTGACGATCCTGAGTTGCGCTGCAGATAGTGTCAAAATAACGAAAATGATTCCCCAAATCCTTAGTGCCATATTTTTGTTCCATGGCCTCTTTTAACCTGCGCTGGACTTCCTCAGTTTCGCCTCTCAACATGGTAGTCTGATTGGCAACACCAATCGCTTCCAAATGAATATCAGGATCAAACCCCTCAGAATAAGCTCCTTTAAAGATCGTCAGAAAATCCGCCTTATCGCCGCCATGGAGTATGTAATCACAAATACGGTCTGTTTCCTCCAGGGTAAATGTCACTAAGTAATGTCCACTGTAAGCAGTAGCCTGAGAACTAGTGGCCTTGGTCTCCTCATGCCATGCCTTGCCATGAATGATACTGGTCACCCTATCCTTGGAATACTGCTTAACTCGTTTCCAGACACTCATGACATCGCCACATGTCGTATCAACGATAACACAACCCTTTTCCTGAATGATCTGTCGAGTTCCTACCTCCGTGCCAAAGGCGGGTATGATAACGACGTCCTCCGATGTTAAATCTTCTAATTCCTCCATGGACGGGCGACTTGAAATAGCAAGAATCCCCATCATCTCAATTTGTTCATTAACCTCGGGATTGTGAATAATTTCTCCCAATAGAAAGATGCGGGTTGGATTCGGAAAAACCTTACGAGCAGCATAAGCCAGGTCGATGGCTCGCTCAACCCCGTAACAAAACCCAAATTGCTTGGCCAGACGTACGGTCATTCTGCCGGGTACCACCACTCGGTTTTCGTGCGCCCTTATGTATTCTACCAGGGAGCTGCGATAATGAGTGACGACCTCAGCCTGAACTTCCTTCATGACGTCCGGTCGTCTTAGATTAATTTTTTTAGGTTTTGTAGAGACAGAAGATGTCATTGATCAAAACATTAACATGATGACGCATCAAGAGGAAGGTGATTTTAGATCAAAGGAGAAAGTAAAACAATCATGCCGGCGAGTATCTCAAAGCGCCCTGTCATGAAAGAAATCAAGCGTTGAAATCAGCTTTGATTTCGTTGCAAAAATAAAAATCAACTGGCATAAAACGTCGATGTATTATCGCCGATTTGGCAAAACGGAACTTAAAATGCCGGTGTTTACCTGCGGTGGTATGCGCTACCAACACAAATGGGTCGATACCGCTCCGGAAGACATCCCAAAAAAGAATCAAGCAAACCTTGAAGCCACGATTCACAGAGCACTAGAACTCGGAATTAACCACATCGAAACGGCACGAGGATACGGCACCTCAGAAATGCAACTCGGGTGGATCCTCCCCAAATTGCCTCGTGAAAAAATAATTGTGCAAACAAAAATTGCACCCTTTGCAAGTCAAAAAGAGTTTTACGAAACCTTCAACCAGTCCATGCAATATCTTGGATTGGATCACGTGGAACTCTTGTCCATTCATGGCATCAATAATCATCAACTACTGGATTGGACGACTCGAAAAGGAGGATGCCTCGAAGCCGCCTACGAATTAAAAAAACAAGGTCGAGCGAGACATATCGGATTTTCAACGCATGCAACTCCGGATATCATACTGGAGGCAATCAAGACCGACGCGTTCGAATACGTCAATTTGCATTGGTATTTTGTCAATGATTTGAACTGGTCTTCCGTTGAAGCGGCTGCAGACCGCGATATGGGAGTGTTCATCATCAGCCCCAACGACAAGGGAGGCATGCTGTATGATCCACCTGCCAAATTAGCAGGACTCTGCGATCCGCTCAGCCCAATGGCGTTCAATAACCTCTATTGTCTGGCAAGGCCTCAAATTCATACCCTGAGCATTGGCGCAGCCCGCCCAAGTGATTTTGATGCGCATCTCGCTTCATTGCAACACTACGGCAATGCCACCCAAACAATGAAACCCATTGAGCAAGCATTGCGGATTGAAATGAATCGAGTGTTGGGTAAGGAATGGTGTGAAGAATGGCCGGAAGGGCTTCCCGAATACGTTGACATGCCGGGCGAAGTAAATCTGGTAGAAATCCTCCGACTCTGGACCTATGCGAAGTCTCTCGATATTGTCGGATGGGGTAAAATGAGATACAACCTTCTAGGAAATGCTGAACACTGGTTCCCGGGTCAAAATGTCACTCACTTGCCAGCAACAGCCTCCGAGTGGGTTCACCTATTGAGCAGGAGTCAATTTAAAGATCAGATTCCGGGCATCCTTCAGGAGGCTCATCAAATGTTATTCGAAAAACCGGTGCAGAGATTAAGTCAGACCTGATGGGGGGGCTCGGTGGATTCGATCCATCAAGAAAGCCACCGCTTTATATAGGATGGCTTTCTTGTGAAAGAGTTTAAATCGAGACGTTCCCGATTACTTCATCAGCAGCAACTGACGCGCTTGCTTGATGGAGCGACTTAGGCGCCGCTGAAATGGAGCAGGTAAACCGGTATATTTGCGAGGCAGGATCTTGCCTTGTTCGGTCACGTATCGTCGAAGCAAATCGACATTGTATGGTGCCAAAGCATCAATCGTAAAGTCGACCACAGGCTTCGGCCTCGGTGTGCGTGTTGTATAACGCCCGGTGGTCTCACCGCGGCGTCCCTTTTCCTTGTTATTCTTGCGTGGCATATCTTATGATCAATTGGAATTAATTTGTAACACTCAATCTACTTGATCTCACGATGGAGGGTGTGGCGTCGAAGGAATGGGTTGTATTTCTTTTTTTCAACCTTTTCGGTCTGCAATTTTTTATTGCGTGAGGTCATGTAGCGTGAGGGCGGCTTACCTTCCTTACGTGCTTCTGTACATTCAATAGTGACTATTTCTCGTGGCATGATTTTTAATCCTTGTCTCGATTCGGTTTACGATCGGAATCATCATCTTCCGATTCTACAACGGGCGTAGCTCCTGGCGAATCAACAGAGCCAAGTGTCCCAAGTCGTCGCTGGCGAGCAACGCCATCTTTTTCTAGCTGCATTTGTGATTCCACCGTGAAACGAGTCCAGGGAATAGCTTCCAAACGCGCTTTAGGAATTGGCTTTCCGGTCAGTTCGCAAACGCCATAAGTTTCTTTTTCAATTCGGCGCAAGGCTTCTTCGATTTCATAAACCGCATCCTGATCGGATGACAGAAGACTCAACGCAAAGTCTCGATCAAAGTTATCTGTCCCGGAATCGGCCATATGGAGACTATAACTTTGCATCTCTTCAGCTGACTCCTTGGCCAGCCCATCCATCTGTGCCATCAGACGCTCGTGCAGCTCCAAGAGAGTTTTGTAATATTTCGACCATTGCGGCTTCACCTTGGTCGAACTCCAGTTCTTGGATTTTGCTGACTTGGAGCTAGTTTGTGTTTCCTGAACAGGAATCCCCAGAATGGCTGCTGTTGTCGCTGTGGCAACAGTTGATCCACTCTTTTTAGCTTTGGCTCCAGTCTTGGCTCCAGTCACCTTTTTTGCTGTTTTTTTCTTCGTTGTCACGGGTTCTAATCCATGTAGTTCAGCCAGTTCCGATCAGGTCTGGCAGTTCAACAGAACGCCAGAAATTTTGTTAAGAGCGGAGGAATTTAGCAAAGCCTTTTCAAATTACCACCTTTTTTTGAGGGATAAGTAAATTTTGTATTCAGAAAAGGTGAGCGATCCCCCCATCCACTGCCCAATCTTGGTGTGCTAGCTTGAACGGACGATGGTTGTGTAATGTTTACTGACGAGCCTTACGGCGACGCATGTCTTTCTCTTTTACAAGCATCGCAGCTTTGCCAATACGACCACGGAGATATGTCAACTTGGCACGTCGAACAGAGCCATGGCGATCGACGTCGACTTTGGCAACACGAGGTGAGTGCACTGGGAACACACGCTCAACTCCTTCACCGTAGCTGATGCGTCGGACAGTGAATGATTCATTCACACCTGATCCCCCCCGAGCGATGACAATACCGGCAAACACCTGAATACGCTCTTTATCGCCTTCAACCACACGGACATGCACCTTCACGGTGTCACCAACCGAAAAATTCAGAGGCTCCTTACGAAGGCTGTCGGCCTCAATTTTTTTTAACAATTCCTGATTCATACTACGTTGTGATTTTTCAATTAGGGGAATGCCCCTCTATTTTAAATATTTCACCAAATCCGGGCGCATCGCCTCGGTTCGCTTGATCGCCTGTTCGTGCCGCCACTTGGCTATAGCCGCATGATTGCCCGACATCAAAATTTCAGGAACCTTCATGTCCCTGAAAACTTGAGGACGTGTATAGTGCGGGTATTCCAGCAATCCATGGCTGAACGATTCGTCCACAGAGCTTTCAGCATCACCCAACACCCCAGGAACCAACCTGGTCACACAATCGACGATCACCATTGCGGGAAGCGCACCATTTGTCAGAACGTAATCTCCAATTGAAAACGTTTCATCGATCAGCGCTTCCCTGATCCTTTCGTCGAATCCTTCATAACTCCCGCACAGCAGTATCAGATGTGGGCACTTGGAGAGCCTGACGCCATCCGCCTGCTGAAACTGCTTCCCTGAGGGAGCCATCATCATTACAACAGCCCCTTCGGTTCTCATGCTTTCCACAGCATCGAAAACAGGCTCGGGCTTGAGAACCATTCCTGGCCCCCCACCAAAAGGTCGGTCATCGACTACGCGATGCCTGTCCTTGGTAAAATCTCTGAGGTTATGGATACTTAAATCCAGCAAACCTCTATTCTGGGCTCGTTTCAGAATACTTTCATTGAGCGGTCCCAAAAACATTTCAGGAAACAACGAAATGATGTCTACCTTCATATAAGCTTTAAGGTAACGGACACCATGATGAGATCCCTAGTGACAGAGCCAGACCTACCCTCAACTGAACAAACTTAAACTTCCAATTCGGAAACCTCGAGAACACAACGGGCATCTGCCTTCGCGCTGCCTGCTTGCATCAGACCACGAATGGCGTTGATGGTGTTACCCTGTTTTCCAATCACCTTCCCCATGTCATCAGGATGAAGTTTGACTTTGAAAACTGTAAGACCATCTTTGTCTTCAGCTTCAATTTCCATTGAATCCGGGTTCTCAATGAGCCCCTTGATTACGTATTCTACATAAGTCTGCATGGTCTTATCAGCAAAAATCAATAACCGCTCAGCTCAAAACTAGGCAGTCGCAGCGTCTGGTTCCACCTCTTCTGCAACAGCTTCAGCAGAAGCCTTGCGTGCCTTGCGAATGAAACTCATGACCGTGTCAGACGGTTGAGCACCGCAAGAGATCCAGTGATCGATTCTCTCCAGATTTAGCTCGAATTTTTGACCAGAACGGGAAGGATGATAGGTTCCCAATTCTTCTATGCACTTGCCGTCACGCGGGCTGCGGCAGTCTGCAGCAACAACGCGGTATACGGGATGATTTCTCGCGCCCATGCGCTTTAAACGGATTTTTACCATATTCAGTTACAACTCAAATGATTTTTCACCTAGTCAAGGTGATCAGTTCTTGTTTAAGTTTGCCCCGCAAAAGGGGAACGAGGAAACTATGCAAGGCACCTGGGAATGGCAAGCTCTCTTTTTTAAAAAAACCTTTATCAAGGCATTGACAAAATCTCCAAACGTTAGTTAATTAAGAAAGGTAATTTACTTATGATTAAACCAGCATCGGAAAAAAAGCTATCGCATAACGAAATCCTCAAGGAAAACGATCCCCTTTTGGCAGGCAATCTTGCAGCCACTCTCAGCGACCCTGAAGTAGATCGCTTTTCCAATGATGACGGGCAATTTCTGAAATTTCACGGCATCTACCAACAGGATGACCGCGATAAACGCAAAACAGGCAAACATTACATGTTCATGATCCGTGGACGGATCGCTAGCGGGATCATGGCGCCAGACCAATACAGNGTTTACGATGATCTGGCCACCAACTACGCCAATAACACCTTGAGACTGACATCGCGNCAAAGCATTCAATTCCATGGTGTCGTCAAGACGGGACTGGGCCCCCTGATGAAAACCATCAACGAAGCCTTGATGACCACCCTTGCGGCATGCGGTGATGTGAATCGCAACGTAATGGCATCCCCTACACCCGCCACTGACGCGTGGATCAACGAAGTGCATGAAGATTCAGAACTATTGTCAAATGCGTTACAACCCACCACTCAGGCCTACCATTCCATTTGGGTTGAGGGCGTTCAACTGGATCTGGAGGAGCACAAGGATCACGACGATCCTCTCTATGGAAAAACGTATCTCCCACGTAAATTCAAGACGGCATTCGCAATCCCTCCTCTGAACGATGTCGATCTCTTCACCAATTGTCTGGGATTTATTGCGATCGCCGAGAATGACAAACTGGTTGGTTACAACCTCACGGCCGGCGGCGGCCTGGGTATGAGCCATAACAACCCGAACACATTTCCGCGGAAAGCAGATGTGATTGGCTACATCGCCCGTGATCAGATAGAGAACGTTGCCAAGGGCGTCCTGACGATCCACCGTGATTTCGGAGATCGCACCGACCGCAAACACGCCCGCTTGAAATATGTGCTGGAAGAAAAAGGCGTTGAATGGTTCAGAAATGAACTTGAAAAACGCATAGGATTTAAACTGGAAGATGCAAAACCATTTGAATTTACCCGCCAGGGAGACCGATTCGGCTGGCACAAACAAGCCGATGGGAACCATTTTCTAGGACTTTTTGTTGAGGCTGGAAGGATCAAGGACACTGATTCGATTCAATTGAAAAAAGCGATACGCAAGGTAGTGGATACCTACAAAACCGAAATCCGCCTCACGCCGACACAAAACATACTCATTGTGAATGTGGCGCCCGAATCGTTAGAGGGGATCAACAAGATCCTTGCAGACCACGGGGTTCAAACGACACATGAAAAGTCACCGGTGCGCAGTGCCACCATGGCATGCCCTGCGCTTCCGACATGTGGATTGGCTTTGGCTGAATCAGAAAGGTATCTCCCTGGATTGATTGATCGTGTTGAAGGCTTACTCGGAAACGCAGGTATTCCCCAGGAGGAAATCATTATTCGTATGACCGGCTGCCCGAATGGTTGCGCGCGTCCTTACATGGCAGAACTGGGCTTCGTAGGCCGCGCCCCAAAAAAATACAATGTTTATGTGGGCGGCAACGAATCCGGAACTCGATTGAACCGACTCTACAAGGTGAGTGTCAAAGACGACGAAATGGATGAGTTACTCGGTTCATTGTTGCTCCGCTTCAAGGGCGAGCGTCAAACGGACGAACGCTTCGGCGACTGGAGCGCCAGAACCCTCTGGGCAGAGCTCGATGAACAGGAAGAGGCATGATCCCGTGCACATTCTGTTTACACATGGCAGTGATCCTCTGAATAAACGATATGCCCAATCAAACGGTAATGACTCATATGGCGAAAAAGCCCCAAGCAAAACAATATAGGCTCTACGGCCTGGAGCTTCAGGAAGAAAACGCCAAGCTTGAATCAGCATCTGCTGAGGAACGCATCGCATGGGCCGTTGGGCATTTCAAAGAAAGCCTGGTGCTTACTTCAAGCTTTGGTGCACAAGCTGCCGTTTGCCTGCATATGGCTACCAGTCAGTTGGCAGACATACCTGTTATTTTAGTGGATACTGGTTATCTGTTTCCTGAGACCTATCAGTTTATCGACAAACTGACAGAGAGGCTTAAACTGAATATCAAAGTGTATCGGTCAGATATCTCACCTGCATGGCAGGAAGCGAGGTATGGGCAGCTCTGGGAAAACGGACTCGATGGAATCACCACCTACAATCAAATGAATAAAGTGGAACCAATGAGGCGGGCATTGAGAGATTTAAATCCGAAAGGGTGGATTGCAGGCCTTAGACGTCAGCAGAGTTCCAGCCGTAAAAAACTCAATGTCCTGGCCGTTGATGACATACATCTAAAAATCCATCCCATCGTTGATTGGACAAGCAAGGATGTTTTCGAATATCTGAAAAAACACGACCTACCCTACCATCCCTTGTGGCATCAGGGATACCTTAGCATTGGCGATGTCCACACCACCAAGCGGGTGGATGAAGGAATGGCGGAAGAAGAATCTCGATTTTTTGGATTGAAGCGCGAATGCGGTTTGCACGAAACGGCGTCCAGCGACTTCAGCATTTAAGCCCCCCCTCATAAGAATCCATTAATCAAAACAGCAACGGACATTATGTCTGCGGAGAATATTCACCCCATCTTCCATCGAAGCCTCGACAGATCAAGCAAGGAAACTTTGCTAGGGCAAAAGGGCATTGTAATTTGGCTATACGGACTTTCCGGTGCCGGAAAAAGCACCTTGGCAATCGCTCTGGAAGAGAAGTTACACACAGATGGCATCATGACCCAGTTGCTTGATGGAGATAATATCCGAACGGGACTCAACCGTAATCTAGGTTTTACGGATGCGGATCGTAAAGAAAACATCAGACGCATTGCGGAGGTGGCCAAACTATTCGCAAATGCCGGCATCGTTACCATTGCTTCATTTATTACGCCCAAAAAGGAACTGAGAACACTGGCTAGAGAAGTGATCCGCGAACCTGATTTCAGAGAAGTTTTTGTGACTTGCTCGCTTGAAACATGCGAGCAGAGAGATGTGAAAGGGCTTTACGCAAAAGCAAAATCAGGAGATATCAAAAACTTTACCGGGAAAGATTCGTCCTTTGAACCTCCAGAGAAATCTTCGCCTGCGGATCTTGAATTAAATACCGATGAAAAAAGTGAACATATTTGCTTGGAGGAACTATACAACTTCGCAAAAAACGTTCTGAAATAAATACAAATTACCCGAATCACCCCTTTATTCGTAAAAATATAGAATCAATGCACACGTACCGATTGACTCATTTAAAAGCGCTAGAAGCTGAAGCCATCTTCATCATGCGTGAAGTTGCGTCTCAGTTTGAAAAACCCGTCTTGTTGTTTTCTGGAGGCAAAGATTCCATTGTCATGGTTAGGCTGGCTCAAAAGGCATTCCATCCAGCAAAGATTCCTTTTCCTTTCATGCATGTTGACACAGGTCATAATTTCCCAGAGACCATTGAATTCAGAGATAAACTTGTCAAAGAAGTAGGTGCCAACCTTATTGTACGCACGGTTCAGGAATCGATTGATAAGGGGCGAGCTACCGAGGAAAAGGGACCTCAAGCCAGCCGGAACATGCTCCAGACAGTCACACTTCTGGATGCCTTGGAAGAGTTTCAATTCACGGCCGCCATTGGCGGTGCAAGGCGTGATGAGGAAAAAGCGCGCGCCAAGGAACGTTTTTTCTCGCATCGAAATGAGTTCGGTCAATGGGATCCTAAAAATCAACGACCCGAGCTATGGAATCTTTTCAACGGAAACATGCACATAGCCGAACATTTCCGAGTCTTCCCATTGAGCAACTGGACAGAAATGGATGTCTGGCAGTACATCAAAATGGAAGAGCTTTCATTACCTTCCATTTACTTTAGCCATGAACGAGAAGTCATCCATCGAAATGGCATTTACCTGGCAAACTCTGAGTATCTGACATTAGGCAAAGATGAATTTATTGAGAATATGGTCGTCAGGTGTCGAACTGTTGGAGACATGACCTGCACGGGAGTCGTCGCTTCACCCGCTCGCAATGTGGACGATATCATTGCTGAAGTCGCAGCCGCCAGAGTCACCGAGCGTGGGGGAAGAACCGATGACAAACGCTCTGAAACAGCAATGGAAGACAGGAAGAAAGATGGCTACTTTTAATACCTGGTGTCCTGAATGCTTCATCAACTTACTATAATTTTTAACTGAAATGACCACTCAAAAGGGATACTTAGACATGGACCTCCTGCGCTTCACAACAGCTGGAAGCGTGGATGATGGCAAAAGCACTTTGATTGGACGGCTCCTCTATGACTGTAAATCTATTTTTGAAGATCAGTTGGAAGCCGTCGAGGAATCCAGCAAGAAGCGAGGTGACGCAATCGTCAATCTGGCTTTGTTAACCGATGGATTGAAAGCCGAGCGTGAGCAGGGAATCACCATCGATGTCGCCTATAGATACTTCGCGACACCCAAGCGGAAGTTCATCATCTCAGACACGCCGGGACACATCCAGTACACACGCAACATGGTGACAGGGGCGTCCACTGCAAGCCTTGCGATTATTCTCGTGGACGCACGCAAAGGGGTCATCGAGCAAACATGCCGCCACTCCTTTATTGCTTCTCTTCTCCAGATCCAGCACGTGATTGTAGCCGTCAACAAAATGGATCTTGTTGACCACAAAGAGGAGGTTTTCGATCAAATTGTCAAGGATTACGAAGGCTTCTCCTCACGTCTGGAAATCCCCCACATTGATTTCATCCCAATCAGCGCCCTCCATGGAGACAACGTGGTGGAAAAATCGGCTTCCATGCCGTGGTACAAAGGGAGTACGCTTCTTTACACACTAGAGCACGTTTTCATAGGAAATGAGTTCAATCACGTAGACGCCCGTTTTCCTGTCCAATGGGTGATACGGCCCCAGAGCAAGGAACACCATGATTTCCGAGGTTTCGGCGGACGGGTCGCAGGCGGCGTTTTCAAGAAAGGCGATGAAGTAACCGTGCAGCCTTCCGGTTTCAGATCAAAAATCAAGGGTATCCACACCTTTGAAGGAGAATTACCCGAAGCGTTTGCTCCCATGTCAGTAAGCATCACTCTGGAGGATGAAATCGACATCAGTCGAGGGGACATGATTGTCAAACAGAACAATCCTCCAAGGGTAGAGCAGGATATTGACGCCATGATTTGCTGGTTTTCTGAGTCGACCCAATTACAGCTGGGACGTAAGTACACCATCCGCCACACGACTCGAGAGGCGAAATGCATCATCAAAGAGACCAAATACAAGGTCGACGTCAACACACTGCACAAAATTGAAGATGATTTGGAAGTGGGATTGAACGACATTGCTCGTATTTCATTCAGAACATCCACTCCCCTGCTCCATGATTCATACAAACGAAACCGCCAGACCGGTAGTTTTATCATTGTGGATGACGCTACCAACGCGACTGTTGCTGCAGGAATGATTATCTGATCATAACGATCATTCAAACGGCGGGCATGGCTTCATGCTCGCCGTTTTTTGTGATTCACTTGGATTCAATCCTGAAGTAACGATGATTGCCTTGCGTCTCCAGATCAATGGACTGAGTCATCGCGGCGTCGATTGGATCCCAGTGAAACAAAACCTTCCAGTCTGGAGCATTCAAATCATCCGCGCTCACCAATTCATGCAGCACTCCAGGTTGCGCATCGAATGAAAGACGCACCGTGCTTGCATTCAGCACCTTGATACTTGCAGGTTTCACAGAGGGAAGAATCACAGTCCCGGGGCTGCCTCCTTCAGCAACACTCGCGCGCCAGGATAATTCATCAGATTCAGTAAATACAATTCTCTCTAGTGAGGCTCCCTCTCCATCAGGTTCCTCGGGCCACCCATCTTCATCATCAAATTGAATTTGCTCGATGATTCGTCCCGCTCCGTCAAGTAGAACAATCTTTTCACCCCCGTTTGAAAGCTGTCCATCATAAGGGCCAAAGAGACTTGCTTCCATATCTGGATTCAGGGCCTTCAGTGCCTGAGGATTGGATGCAAGCACAAGGCTTGCTCCTGGCTGTAGAATATGATTCCCAAACGTGAACTCAATGGCATCAGAAACACGCACGCCTTCCATGAGCACTGGCGTCGTACCCGCATTCCACAATTCCAAAAACTCGTAATCATCCTCATCCAATCCCGTGGGCAATAAAGGCGACACGGGGTGATACATCACTTCTGAGATTTTCAAGGAGGGTATTTCACTCGCAACAAACATACCATCAATCGCTCCACTCCATTCATCACCGACCAAGGATCGCAAGATAATCCTGGTCGTATTTTCAATACGAATCTCGGGACGGGCACGTGAGAGGATTTTTGCTGATTTTGATCGGACTCCTCCTGGAAGTCTCGGATCAGTGCCATCCGTTGTGTAAAACGTCCTTCCGGGACCTGGAGTTATCTTAACGAGCCCATCCTCAGCCAGCACGCCTGGCTGAGTAACGAAATCAGGTGGAACGACATATTGTTGATCAATCCATTCAGCCCGATTTTCGACCCAAATCTTTAAATGCTTTACTTCACTTCTCCATGCAGTAGTGCTGCGGAGCAAAGGCCATTTACGGAAATTGCGTACCTGAGATTCTTTCAATTCGGCGGCCATGCGATCAATGATGGCATGCATGTTTTGAACCGACATCACATTGCGCCTCAGGTAATGCCATCGATCTGTGTAAGCTTGATCAAAATTTGGATTACGGAAAATGGAACCCCACCACCCAAAACGACGCACAGTTGACCACCCTACAGGGTTAGCCGCACGACCATCATCATCAGGACCAAGGGTTCGGTCGAAGTCCCAGACAGGCCCAAAGGTCAATCGACCACCTCTTGGCAAATGCATGTAAGTTGAGAGTCTGAATCCATCAGGATTTTTTGTGAATTCGTTGAGTATGTGAAAATCGATCCATGAACCTTCATCGATAAATTCCGCGTAATCCGGAATCAATTTTTCATAGTCACGATCTCGAAGGGTCCGGTTCATGGCATTCAAAAAACTGACAACAAACTTCCTTTGGTTAGGTTCGATTTCATCCTCTTTGGGTTCAACAAAAGCCAAACCCTGACCGCCCCCCGAGAATCCGATGTCTCCCGGGTCGAGTCGATCTATCTTGAAAATATAACCCCCAGTGCGCTCGGGGGATTCCGTATGCTTTCGAAGTAATCGATCAATGGGCAAACGATCGGCGCCTCTCTTGATCTTTTCCATCAGTACATAAACGCCGACGTAGGACCTTTGATCGAGCGCCCGCCCACGGGTATTGACATACACTTCGCAAAAACGGGTCCTGACAGCATAGCGTCCCAACTGGTTACTCAGCTCATACACAAAGGCATTGCGCATGAGCGCTCGATCAAAATTGTATGGAGCATAGAGAATCCAATCTGAATCTTCCGGCATTTTCAGGAGTGAAACATCTCGGTCATTGCCAAAAATATCCTGAACCTCCATGGAGTACGCCTTTTTCGGGCGGCCCTCGGTACTGGATCCACGTACCTTGAGAGACGCTAGGCCTTGAAAATCAGATTCCGATGAAATCCTGACCCTCCCATCTTCACCTCTGTCAAATACATGCATCAATGCCTGAGTCCGGCTTGTCGCCGAAATACGTGCTCCTTCGGTATCCAGCAGAATGACGGGAACATCCGAGTTGAATTCCATGAGATCCGCATCTGTGATCAGGAAAATCTCTGTTTGAACCGGGCTCGGCGCCATATCCGGGTGGAATGCCCGCACATTCAGTTGAGTTGAATCTTCAATTGAAAAACTTCCCTCAAAACGCGTGGATCTCTCGGAGGGAATACTGCCATCAAGTGTGTAACGCAGTACCGCATCGGAAACAGGATGTTCCAATGTCACTACGATCGGTACATTACTTAGTCGAGCGCCCGCATTAATGTCAGGCCTGCTCAATGTTTGGGTAAACAGCGTTGTGTTTGGCGCCCCCGGACTTGGTTTCAAGGTGAATCCGGGAGTCTCGGAGACTCCCTCGAGATTTTGCCATATTTCACTTTCCATTTGAAACAGGAAATCCCGGTCCGTGGACCGCGTATTGAGGCCTTGGATAGCCAGTACGTTGTCTCCCGAAATCAATCCATCATTCGCGGTCAACATGAACTGCTCCACCTCCAATGCTTCTCCACCTAATCGGGAACCCGATGATCTGGAATTCCATTGTATGCGTCTGGGGGCGTTGCGCCGCACCATCTCCCGACCATTGAGAAACATGGCGTATCCATCGTCATACCGTATTTGTAATTGCATGAACACATCGGGACTCAAAACTTCAAAATGGTGGCGAAGGTAAATCGATGAGCTGGTCGTACGCATGATCGAAGCAACATCACTGTCAATGAGGGGCGTGAGATTTTTCTCCAAACTCCCATCGTAACCTATTCCTCCCTGAACTTGCCCCCATCCCGTGTCATCAAAGCCGGGTTCGATCCAAGTTTGATTCAACTCGCCATCTTCTGGAACTAAAATACGAAACACGGGCTGACTCTGGGATATGGACTGGGTCTGATGACGGAGACCGAATGAAGCCCCTTCACTCAACTTTGGATACTTGGGGCTAAATCCACTAACTAAATCCCCGTCGGGAGAAAACAAGCCTAGGAATTCTCCCCTTGAAGAGAGTTTAAAATTGGTGTGAAGGGCTTTCCCCGCATCCCGGCAATCCTTACCTGAAGCAAATACGACCAAAAAAGATTTGGGTTTGAGAACAATTTCAGGGAACACCCATTTACGAGCTTGTTCTTCCTCATCCGAAAGGGACCAATCCTGCAAATCATAAGGTTCCTCAGCTGCATTATAAATTTCAATCCAATCGGGTGCATCGTGGTCCTCATCAAACAGAACGCTCACGCCCTGCTGAGCCATGATTTCGCTGATCATCAATGAATCCGCATGCAGCAATCCAGAAGAACTAAGGCTGAGCAATCCAACCAATAGAGCATTACAGCTTAATACAGCAGAGCCCCATGAGGAGACTAGTATCGCAAATAATGTTTTAGTAATTTTTTTAAGAAATCTGAGTGGATTCACAGGGAAAACATGCATAAAGCCATCATCTAAATCAATCGGATTTATGAACACACCGGACAGGGTCCGCCGTATGCCCATGCCTCCGTCGTATTGATGCCATCCTGAAGCGCGAACGTGCCTTGGAGCTGCTGTCCAAGCGTGCAGAGCTGATCATTAATGGCTTGGCCAGATCGCATGGACAACATAACAAAGTGATTCAGGTGAATGCTGTCATCCAGATTTTGAGTTCAGAAGAAAAAGCTGATTGTCGTGTGCCTTGTTGCACAACCAAGCTGGTTTACCCGGCAAAGCAGTATGTTATACTTTAATTTTGCACGTTCTGCGCTGATCAACACCAACATGCATGTTGAAAATTTTCTCTTAGTAGCAGAAGGATGATTAGCGCATGGAACCAAGGCTGCGATGTAAAGAGCCTAATCCAACAGGTAAGCATTCCTCTAACATACCTTAAATCAAGTGGCCCCACTATTCATTTGAAGAGCTGGCAGAGAAGCTCAACAAATCAATGAGGTATTGATGTTAAAGTGGTGCCCACGAGAGGAGTCGAACCTCCACCCCATTGCTGGGACTAGAACCTGAATCTAGCGCGTCTGCCAATTCCGCCACATGGGCAACGCCACATTGCTAAAGGAAAAACAGCAGGGTCGGCAAGGTTTAAATTGCAAGTTTGCCCCCAGAGACTTGAAATTGCCCTCGAATCCATGATTTCGGGTTGTTTTGATTGCAAGTTGGAGCATGACACCCGCAATGGAGTTCAAGAATGATGAGGAAATACCGGCTTGTAAAACAACAGCTGGAAGCTCGTTTCATTATCTTCTTCGCGTCGCATAAACTCCCGTAATCGGATCGCTCGCAGCATCAAAAAACGAGGAGACGTTTTCAATCTTAAAATGGAGAAGACAAAACCTCAGGACATTTTCCCTTGGTCAAATAATAACCCTCTCTTTTCTTTCTTGAGAACCAACGCAGAATGCGCTTGTCAAAGGCAAGCCGGATTCCCCATCCTGTCCCTCTTTCAGGACACATACGATTTGTTTTATAGTCTCAAAATAACAGCATGACTTCAGTTGCCCCAGATCTTCCCCATCCTTCACTCAGACATATTGAAGGTGTTATTTTCGATATGGACGGTGTTATCGTGGATAGCGAACCGCGCCATCAGCAAGCTTTCATGGATATATTCCATGAAATTGGTTATGCCGATAATCACGGGATCCAATTTGAAGATTATTTGGGCAAATCCGATCGCGCGGTGTGGGATGATTTCATCTCGATACATCAGCCATCGCATTCCATTGAAGATTTAACAAGCCGCAAGCAAAACCGCCTGATTGATCTCATCCGGAAAGAAAAACCTATTTTCGAAACATTGCCCGCACTGGTTGAGAAATTAGCGCAGAAATTCACGCTTTCAGTAGCATCAGGCTCCCTGCATCCGGTCATCGATGTCGTTTTGGAGCTGGAAAACCTCAGAACCTTTTTTCCGAATGTAGTCAGCTCGCAGGATGTCCCCAAAGGTAAACCCGCGCCGGATATATTTCTGAAGGCTGCAAATTCAATGCAGGTCTCTCCGGACAAAATCTGTGTCATCGAGGACGCAGCTGCAGGCGTTCAGGCTGGTAAATCAGCCGGAATGACAGTAATCGCCATCACCAACAGCCTCCCCTCGTCTGCATTGAGTCAGGCAGACATCGTGGTCAGCGATTACGAGACCATCGAATCCCTGCTGCTGGGAAGATCTTGAATGGAATAATATCCACCATGTTCCTCGAAAATCTGGTATTTCATTGATCTATGATAAAAAAAGAGCAAAACTATTTGACCTACGCCAGAGTAGGATAGTAATTAATTCGCGCTATGGAACATGGCCACGCCATAATACCGAATCCTTGGATGATGCTGCCCTTTGGGTTGCTGCTCGCAACCATTGCCCTGGGGCCGCTGTTCTTTCTGCATTGGTGGGAGAAGCATTACCCCAAGGTTGCCTACGTGCTTGGTGCCATTACGCTGACTTATTACCTCGGAGGCTTGCATGCCTACGAGACAGTAATGCATACGGCTATTGAATACGTGAGCTTCATCGCTCTGGTGGGATCGCTGTATGTGGTCTCAGGAGGAATCCATATTAAAGTCAAGGGAGAGGCTACTCCATTCAACAATGTCCTGTTCCTTCTTTTCGGTGCGGTGATTGCCAATGTTCTGGGAACGACTGGAGCTTCCATGCTGCTGATACGCCCGTGGATACGCATGAATAAATACCGTATCACAGCGCACCATATCGTTTTTTTCATTTTCATAGTCTCCAATGTAGGCGGCTGCCTGACTCCTATTGGAGATCCTCCGCTGTTCCTTGGTTTTCTGAAAGGGATTCCTTTCTGGTGGGTCCTTGAGCATTGCTGGCCCATGTGGCTGGTAGGAATAGGAGTTTTACTTACCATGTTTTACGTGGTGGACTCAATCAACTATCGCAAGGCACCCAAGGAAGTGCGTGAAGAGCTTGCCGAGCCTCCCGATGAATGGCATTTCGAAGGCCTGATCAATTTGATCTTCCTGGGAGTTATTCTGATTGCGGTATTTATCTCAAAACCCCTCTTTCTGAGGGAGGCATTGATGATTGGAGCAGCATGCGGCTCCTATTTTCTGACGCAGAAATCGATTCATGAATCCAATCATTTCAATTTCCACCCGATTCAGGAGGTAGCCATTCTTTTCATCGGAATTTTTTCAACGATGATGCCTGCTTTGGACTGGTTGAAAGCCAATGCAGGTGCCATGGAGAAAACAACTCCGGGGATTTTCTACTGGGGAACAGGACTGCTTTCTGGCGTTTTGGATAATGCCCCAACCTATCTCAGTTTTCTGAGCGCCACCGTCGGGAAATTTGCAAAACCCGAAATGCTGGCCGAGGCTTCAGGAGTAGAGGCAGGTGCCGTGACGGAGATTGACCAGATACAATACCTGCTGGCAACACCTGCACTCATGGAATATGTGGTGGCTATCAGCGTGGCAGCCGTCTTTTTTGGAGCAAATACTTATATCGGAAATGGCCCTAACTTCATGGTTAAATCGATTGCAGACCAACAGAAGGTCAATGCACCTTCATTCCTGGGTTATTTCTTCAAGTTTACAATCCCCTACATGATCCCAACAGTGTTGATCATATGGTTTATCTTCTTCCGTTAGACGGAGTGCAATGGTGATCACGGATCACGCCTAATTCGATGAACATCGCATGCCTGAAAAGAAACGAGACGATCGAAAAGCTGATGGAGATCGAAAAAATGATCCCACAGTAAGCCAGACATTGGCGGAGTGGTTTTACCGCATCCTGCTCAATCTTGGGCTTGTCATATCTGCCCCATATTACTTTCGGCGCATGCAACGACGTGGCGGATGGAAGGATCGTGTGGGTCAGCGTTTCGGAAAGTATGATGCGGATTTCATCAAGCATTGTTCGAAGGGAAAGAGAATCTGGATACACGCCGTCAGTGTAGGAGAAGTACATCTGAGCCTGGAATTAGTGAAACGCCTCAAGGCAAGGCTGGGAGACTGCAAAATCATTGTCTCAGCAACCACTACCACCGGCATGGCAGAGTGGCGGAAAAAGTTACCCCCCGATATTAAAACCTGCTTTTACCCTATCGATCGTCGCCCCTGGGTTCGAAGCGCCATGGATGTGATTCGTCCGGAGGCCATCATCCTTGCCGAGGCAGAGATATGGCCTAATTTCTTCTGGGAAGCAAGGCAACGCAACATTCCCACCTTTCTGATCAATGCCCGCATCTCTGAAAAATCTTTTGGACGGTATCAACAATTGGCTTTCCTCTTCCGTCCATTATTTCAGTCCCTCGCCCAAGTGGGCACTCAAAACAAATCTGATGCGGATCGATTAGCGTCTTTAGGGTGCAGGCAGGATCGAGTGCAAGTAACGGGCAATATGAAATTTGATGCTGCACTTTCAGGAACCAGAAAACCCACTTTGGATGTACATCAACTATTCCATGAGTCAGGTATCACTGATAATGCTTTGATTTTAATGGGCAGCAGCACGCATCCGGGAGAAGAAGCTATCCTGGGGAAGATATACTCCGAACTCAAACCAGTACACCCCCGACTGAAACTAGTCCTGGTACCTCGTCATTTCGAAAAGGCACGCGCCGCAGGCGACACACTCAAGGCGGCAAGCCTGAAAGTTTGTTACAGATCGGAATGGAAACCAGGCACCGATCTCTCAAAGAATGATGATGATGCTTGTCTGATAGTCGATTCTACAGGCGAACTGTCATCCTTTTATGCCCACGTGGATTTGGTATTCATCGGCAAAAGCCTGACTGCAAAAGGAGGTCAAAGCCCCATTGAAGCGGCAGCGGCAGGCACGGCGATGATCATGGGACCGAACATGCAGAATTTCCGTGCGATTACTCGAACACTTCTCTCGAACAAGGCTGCCTTTCAAGTGCCTGATGCAAACGGACTGAAGGATGCTGTTTCAAAACTATTGAAAGATAGCGATGCTCGCAGCTCTATTGGCAGTCAAGCGAAACAAGTGGTTCAACAGAATCTGGGCGCCGTTGACCGGTCACTCGAGATGCTGGTATCGCATCCGTCGTTGAGTCGATTATCTGAGGCTCCCTAAAGCAAGTGACCAGCTCCTGTCATTGTTGAAATGGACCGATTTCCAGGAGCTTGCACCGCAGTGGCTCCTTTAATGCATGCGGTTCCTGCTTGATAGATGATAAATGCAATTATTCTGTTTTTTTCTGGCATATACATCCTGGAGATATCTTTGGTGATCCAGAATGACTCCATCAATAACGCTCTCAGACCTCTGTGAAGCCATCATGATTTCACAGAGCGATGCGCGTGAAACAGGAATATTCGGTTTGATTGAAAGGCATAGATTCTGAGAAGGAACTGAGAACTATGAAATCAAGGTAGAGGGAAGAAACGGAGTTTCAACAAGCACATCAAACGAATTCCACCAACCGAAAGCAAGTGATTCCGCATCACGAAAAAGGGCGGTCAAAATGACCGCCCTTGAGGATTTGATTAAAGCTGATCCTGATAGAGTTTGAATAGCGCCTGAGTGCCATCATCCTCGCAACCACGGTCAGCAAGTTTTTCATAAAGCTGTTTTGCAAGCTGTAAGCCAGGAAGATCCAGTCCCATGTTCTCAGCCGAGCCGATGGCGATCTTCATGTCCTTGATAAAATGTTTAACGAAGAAGCCTGGGGCGAAATCTCCTTGGAGCACTCGAGGCGCCAGATTGGTTAGCGACCAGCTTCCTGCAGCTCCACTTTCGATACTTTTAAGAACAGTCTCCGGTTTTAATCCAGATTTTCTGGCATAAGCCATGGCTTCGCTGATGGCCATCATACCCGAAGCAATCGCGATTTGGTTGCACATCTTGGTGTGCTGACCTGATCCAGCGGGACCTTGAAGCACAATATTTTTACCCATGATCTCAAAAAGCGGTTTGATTTTTTCAAACACTTCAACATCGCCACCTACCATGATGGAGAGGCGAGCCTCACGTGCTCCGATGTCACCTCCAGAAACTGGGGCATCAAATGAGCTGATGCCTTTGGTTTTGGCTTGCTCGGCTATCTTTTGCGCAAGATCTGGGCAGGAAGTCGTCATATCGATGACGGTACTACCAGCCCTAGCGTTGACTAAAATACCGTCGTCTCCGAGGTAAACTGCTTCCACATCATTTGGAAATCCGACGATGGTGATGATCACGTCTGAAACAGCTGCTACTTTACCCGGTGAATCCTGCCATTGAGCACCCTTGTCCAGAAGATCCTGCGCTTTGGCTTGCGTACGATTGTGTACGTGCAGGGGGTATCCTGCATTTAATAAATGACCGGCCATGCTTCGTCCCATGACCCCTATACCAATAAAACCAATGACTGGCTTGTTATCCATAATTATAAGCGTGTGGTTAAGTTGAAATTGATTGACTCCAACTGATGTGATTGATCAGTCAGCAGCGCTCAAGCATTTGATGGCGTCTCGAACTTCAGCAGCGCGCTCATAATCCTCTTTTTGAACCGCTTCATTCAGTTCTTTTTCAAGTTTTTCTCGTTTACTCATCGGACGTGAGTCGGACACCTCTTCGAGCCAATGTTTTAACGCGATTAATTCACCATTTTGATCCGCAGCCTCCTGGGGCATGTGGTCCTTGAGAAAGGCTTGGAGAGCTTCTATACCATCCTGAACATCTGTGATGGCCTGATCGTAATTTTCGCCGTTCAACGAAATAGCCGATACAGCACGCGTGCGCATCAAAAGCAACTGCGGGCTGAGTTGCCGAAGTGTCCAAGACATCTGATCTGAAGGACCGTATTGCTCTACCATTTCGATGGCATCAAGATTGCGGTCAGCATCCTGAATCACATCCTCATAAGCCTCCAGCTGAAAGAAACAAATGTAGCGATGATGATATTGAATGGCTTCCTGCTGGAGTGCCACACACTCCTCCTCACTTAATTTGTATTTGGAGTCGTCTCCATCGAATTCGTTTATATGCGATTCAAGCTTTTCAATGTGAAAATCCAATAAAGACTCCATATCGTGAGGCCTCTGTCCATCGGGCCGCCCCACGGCATGCATTTGGAGGACTCCCAGATCGATACGCATCTGAATCAATTCTCTATCATGCTTGCCAATGATCTTGCGAACCATCGCTTTCCCAGGTTCATACACCCAGTCATCAAGCACATGCGATATGTCCAAATCTGTCATAAGTGAATTCTGACACGATCCATTCCCTCAAGTCAATGAACGCTTGATCTTGAATAGAAATGCCTCAGGAATAATGCAGATCAAGCTGTTGAGGAGAAAACAGCGCCATTTGGTGTGGACCGCATGAAGAAGCAAAGTGAGGCAAGAGAAACAGCTTTCACATCCACAAGCTGGCTGCCCCCAGAACACCAGCCTGATTTCCCAATGCTGCCTTAAAAACCGAAATCGATTGTTTCCTGATAAGATTCGCTTGATCCAGATGCGATCGTATTGAGGACGCATAAGCTTCAAACTGGTAGTCCATTAAACCGCCCCCCAAAAGAATGCACTCGGGAACGAAGGTATGAGCCAAAGTCCATCCGGCAATCCCCGCTGCTCGGACCGCATTTTGAACAATCCTGACCGCATCTGGTTGCTGCAAGTTGTTTGCCTCAAAAATGGAAGCTGCATCTTTAAAACCGAATGTTTTGCCTTGAACTGCAATACCTGAGCCCGATGCCAGCGATTCGAGCGAACCATTCACCCCTGAATAATCTGCTGGCATATCTGGAAAAATGGGCATTAACCCAATCTCAGGATGCTCACCGTCAAACCCTCGATAAATCTTACTGCCATTCATGACTGCCCCTCCAACACCGGTACCGAAAGTCAGCATCACGACTGGATCTCTTCCTTTGCCTGCTCCAACCCAGCACTCGCCTAACAATGCCGCATCCGCATCGTTTTCGATCCGAACGGACAATTCGATCACCGACTCAAGCGAGGCCACAAGAGATTCATTTTCCCAACCTGGCAGTGTGTAAGGGTTCAGCACGACGCCTGAATTCAGATCCAAAGGCCCCGGGCAACCCACACCAAGACCGCGAATGTCGGATATGTCAACGTGATTGGATGCGAGCAGTTCTTTGATGCATTGACGAATGCGAAGGACTGCATTTCCCTGCCCCTTGACAGATTCGGTGGGGAGGTTTGCTGCCTCGATCAAGCGACCATCATTCCGCACCAAGCCGATTGCCATCTTGGTGCCACCGACATCGATTCCAATTGCGTAATTTCCAGTGCTTTCCATCCCTTTTCCCCCTGAGAATTAATACAACAAAAAAGCGGATCGTCGCTCTATGAACGAGTTCAGATTTTCATTCCAACCACTCTCAATAACATCCAACTCAGAGCCCGATAAAATATGCCTCTGAGTTGGCTCATCACGCAAAAGCCTGTTGAGGTTTTTTGTATTCCACGATTCGGGGTAGAGGGCATGAAGGGTTCTGGCGATTTGGACTCCTATTTCGACAGAATGAAGCAAGGAGCGATCCGTCACGGAAATATAAACCCCCTGACAGATCTCATTTTTGAACACACTGGCACTGGGTGTGAATTGAATGGGTGTAAAAGCCACACCCTCGATGCCCAGAGCATTCAATGCTTCAGCAAATTCCAGGTCACGAATGAAAGGCGCCCCCACGACTTCAAATGGCGTGTCCGTTCCTCTACCGACGGAAAGGGATGTGAATTCCAGAATACCTATTCCAGGGTAAAGAATGGCTTCTTTAAGGTTCCTCATATTGGGAGAGGGAGAGGTCCAGGGCTGCCCAGTGGAATCAAAGTAAGCGTGCCTTTTCCAACCACTTACCGGAACGATCTCGAGATCCAAATCCAATCCCTTTTCATGCATGAACATTAAAGCCAACTCACCCACCGTCATTCCGTGTCGCACTGGAATGGAATGAAACCCTACAAAATCAGTTTCCCCCTGCAGAACGGGGCCTTCCACATCGATACCATTGATGGGATTTGCACGATCTAAAACAATGAACTTCAGTCCGGCCTTGGAAGCAGCCTCCATTGCCAATCCCATCGTAGAAATATAAGTGTAGAAACGGCAACCAATGTCCTGGATATCAAAAACAAGAGCATCCAATCCATCCAGATCGCTGGCTTGTGGCTGGCGGTGTTCTCCGTAGAGACTCAAAATTTTCAAGCCAGTTTGGGTATCCACCCCATCTTCGATCTTACCATCCAGTTGACCTCGAATACCATGCTCGGGGCTGAAGAGTTTCTCAAGTTGAACATTTTTTGACGTGTGTAATAAATCTATGGTGCTGGTCCTGAAACGATCATGCCCCGTGTGGTTGGTGATCAGGCCTGTCTTCAATCCCCTGAGCCTTCGGAAACCTTGCTCTTTCAACACATCAATGCCATTCAAGACAGGTTGCCCCAAATCAGAGAATGATTCCCAAACGGAATTGGCGGCAATGGTTGCCAATGTTCGACGCAAGGCAACGACAGTACCCTCTTCAGTCGGATGATTCCGGTTGGAAAGAAAGATCAAAAAGGTGTCCGTCTGCGGAATGATCCAGATAGAAGTCCCAGTCCATCCGGTGTGTCCGTATGATCCGATTGGAAAATGGTATCCTCGAGGACTCGAATAGGGAGAATCAATATCCCAGCCTAACCCACGTTTTGCAGAGAGGCCTTTCGGACTTTGTATACGGGTCATGAGTGAAACTGTATCTGGATTGAACAAACGAACACCATCAAGCATTCCTTGACCTAGCATCATTTGCGCAAATCGCGCCAGATCAGCGGCGCATGTAAACAATCCTGCATGCCCTGCAACACCACCCATTCGACGTGACGTTGGATCGTGTACCACTCCCCTCAGGTAGTCATCTTTGAGCTTCGTTGTCGGCGCAATGTCTGGACTCCATTCAGCAGGAGGCAAAAAGCGCGTGTGCCCCATTTTCAAGGGTTGAAAAATTTCCTCACTCGCAAATTGATGCAACGGTTTACCACTGATGCGACTCACGATCTCGCCTAACAGGATGAAATTGATGTCACTGTATTTAAACTGGGTTCCGGGAGGTGAGATCAATGACTCATCACAAGCTCGTCGAATCGCTTCTGGAATACCTTTCCAGGGTTCGCGCAGCGAAAGCCCGGGACGCAGGCCAGACGTATGCGTCATTAAATGACGGATTGTGACGTTCTCCTTTTGTTTCGCGGCAAAAGCAGGAAGATATTTGGCGACGGGTGCATTGAGATCCATCTGATTTTTCTCAACCAGTTTCATGATACTGGGCGCAGTAGCAATGACTTTGGTGAGTGAGGCAGCGTCGAAGATCGTATCCTCTGTCATGACCTCCTCTTTTGGTGCAACGGATCTCTGACCGTAGGCGCGATGATAGGGTTTACCCTGATGCTGGAACCATATCACGCCGCCCGGGAGCTTGCCTTTTTGTATGGCTTGCTCAACGGCTTGATCCAGAAGCAAGAGGTGGCCTGATAGAAAAGCAGAGGATGGACCCTCAGGGGATCGATCCTGGACGCCCATTGTCTCAGTGACTTCAATGGAAGGTATGGAGGTCGTTGGCTTCGACGACTGGCCAGAGGAAAGAGCTGAGCTAGCCGCTTGAGAGTGAGAAGCAGTCTGGCACCCTGCGCCGACAAACAATCCCACGATGACCGTGAACCCGTAATGGAAAAATATCTTCATGATGTTAACAAACAAGCGCATACCATGAATCCACCTCAAGTCCAAATGAAATCAAACACCTTAAAAGCAAAACACCCGGCTGCATGGCAGTCGGGTGTTTTGCTTTTAAGGTGTGAACTATCGATCTTGTTTATCGGCGCCCTCGTGACCCTCGTCCACCATTCTGTTGATTATTTCGACCTTGACCAGGGCCGCGACGTTTTTCGTCTTGATCAACTCCGCCATGTTCTACTCTTTCACCGCGCTCGTGGTTCTCCCCCCGTTCACGTCGCTGGCCATCTCGTCCCTTGCGAGGTTCTTCGCTTCGTTGAGGTCTTCCCTCTTCGAGTTCATCGCTTCCCAGAACACCATCATTATTGGTATCGATTTTTTCCAGCAAGGCAGCCCAATGTTCAGTTGCCTTGAGATCATGTTTGCCAGTGACTTCCTGAAGGGTGATATTGCCATCATCATCGGTATCAAGATGCTCAATGACGCCCTCGACGCGTTGATTCAACATTCCAGCGCCGGCATCCAAAAGTTCATCCGATGTAATAGTGCCATCTTCATTCCCGTCGAATTGTCCCAGGACATAACGATGCCCGCGACGACCGCGGCCTACGGATTCAAGTTCTTCCACTGACAAGTTCCCGTCCTCGTCCGCATCCCATCGAGCTAAAATCCCCATCAAACGTTCTTCAATGGCCACAGCATGCACATCGCTGATTTCAGCCGTCGTAATAGTTCCATCCTCGTTAATGTCATATTGAGTGAATAATTTGTCAGAACGTTCAGCTGCATTCGCAGCTAGGGCGTCCAGATATTCCTGCTCGGTGACCATTCCGTCTTCATTGAAGTCCATCTTGGCGAGTTTAAGACCATGCCCCTTCACTTTGTGATCGGGTCGTTTTGGGCCTTGATTCTCATCCTGCTGCGCATTGGCATGATGAACATTGATCATGCAGGTCATTGCTATCACTGCGATTCTGGCATTCCATTTGTGATTCATAATATTTTATTTGGTTCTTGTTTTTGTTTTGGTGCCGGCTCTCTTTCGGACTCCCGAAGGATTCAACGCCTTTGTTTTGATCTTTGTAAGCAAGTTGACTTTCTCGTTCTTGTTACAAAACAATTACAAGCAGGGTTGGCACCGTGATACCTCACCAGTTGTCGTATTGAGTACTACAAGCCCTCAACTGATTGGGAATTTCGGGATAGTCACTGGATGGATAAGATGTTGTCGAGTTGCCTTATCAAGGTAATATTTTTCACATAAACAACTCATTTCCTGCTTGTTAACAAATAAACAGGGAGTCATCTTCCGAAAGGAACGATGAAACATCAGCGTGCAGAAAGTAAAAACCAACAAAGCGTAGCAAATCGCCTTTGGTGGATTCCGGCATTGGGTTTTGGTATTGCACTAATACTTCTGGTTGCCAATGGCTGGGTCGCCATGGAGATGACTTCTCAATTCCGAGAATACGGAAGCGAATTCTTAAAAGAGCAAACGACGGAACAATTGAAAAGTCTGGCTGAGGAGGAATCTCAGCTCATCGAGCTGGGTTTGCAGTCATTGATGCGCGGTCGATCCCCGAACGATCTACTTACCGAAGAATTCTCAATTTTATTCACTTATGATTTGGCTGCTGTCATCAATCGAGATGAATCCATTATCGAGGCTTATCTTTTCAATGAGAACGGTCGAAGAAAAATAAAGGAGGGATCTCCCTGGCACATTGAATTGTCAAACTCAACTGATCGCCTTGATTTTCGTCCGGTCAATTTTCGATTCGTCTCAGCAACATCGGGACTGTATTTAATATATTACATTCGAAATACGCGTGAGTTTAATCAGGTATCATTGATTTTAGGTAGAAAGATGCCGGATACATTTGAAGCATTTTCTGGGAATTCGAAGCATTCCTTCAGGGTAATAGCCGGCCCCCGTGAATCAAACGATATAGGAACTCAGGAAATCTGGGATCTGTCAAAGATCCCCATGAGGAAGATAAGGAATGGGTTTGATCGTCCCAGAGGCGCCCCTCCTGGAGTCGAAAATCGGCGTAGATTTGGACGAGGAAGCCCCCCTGGAAGGGGTGGTCTAGGGGGAGGGCAAGACAATGCTCACCCTGCCCCATTGACGGACAGGATTATCCAACAGGATCTGATCCTGGGTGACAAAAATATTCAGACAGATAATGGTGAATCTCGTGCAATGGTGTTTTCCACCATCGATGGATCTGCAAATTCTGAGACCGTTCGAATTGAATTCCTTATCTCAAGAGATTTCCCTGAAACACTGGAATACACCATCAATGCTATCCGACGAAATTCGATCGGTGTCAGCTTACTGGTCTGTCTTTTTACATTGGTTGTAGTCACCGAAATGCGAAGACGTAAATGGGCACAGAACAAGTTACGAAAGCAAAACGCTGCGCTAAATGAAGCGAATCAGCGTAAGGATCGCTTATTGGCCATCATATCCCATGACCTTCGAGCCCCGCTTACCGGGGTCAGTAATCTGAGTGGATTGTTAATGAAACAGCCGGAGTCGTTCACCGCGGATGAAATTCGAAAATTTGCAGGAGAAATCCAGGGAACCAGCAAGCACCTGACTGAACTGCTGGATAACCTTCTTAACTGGGCACGATTGCAAACGGGACAATTACCCTATTTCCCTGGAAGCATTGACTTGGAAAGAGTCGCCCATCAATTAAGCACCTTGTTTACCTCCACCGCAAAGGACAATGGCGTTCAATTAAAAGCGGAGGTAAAACAGAACACACAACTGGTCAATGACGTTGAGATGCTTCGCACTATTTTACGAAATCTAATCTCCAACGCCATCCGTCATACTCCGAAAGGAGGGAGTGTCCTTATTCACTGTGAACCTACTGCAGATGACATGCGCATAGAGGTAAGGGACACCGGAAGCGGAATGACAAGCGAAGAACAATCCCAACTCTTTCGATTGCCAGATAAACCTCGTGATCCAACAGAGGTAGGAACAAAGGGAGCTGGTTTTGGTCTCGTCCTATCTCATATGTTGGCGAAGCGAATGGGCGGTCAATTAAATGTGCTCACATCAAGTGATGCAGGAACCATCTTTCGATTGGAAATTCCTCTGCAATGGCTTCCCGAAGGAAATTCGGATCAGCTCGAATCATCTGAGAGTTTTCATTAACATGCCCAGACAAAACCACCATGAGCGAAATCAATAAAACGCCTGAACCACCATGGAGCACCGTGCTGGTGGAAGATCAGGCATTGCTCAGGAATGTCCTTTCCAAAACCATTCAACTGGATGAACGTTTTGATTGGAAAGGGGATGCAGAGGATGGTCTGGAAGGCCGCGCTTTATGCGAGAAACATCAACCCCATTTGCTGGTGACCGATCTGCACCTACCGGGTATGGATGGTATTGAATTGTCAAAGCAGGTTCTCGAAGCATGGCCTCAAACACGCATCCTGGTCCTGACCAATTTGAAAGACCCTTACACCTTACATCAATTACAGGAAATAGGCGTGCATGGTTATGTCGAAAAAGATCAACCGTTGGAAATTTTTGAAGAAGCCATGGTTGAAGTGGCCACAGGCCACACCTATTTTACGGCCTTGCTCCATCGTAATCTTTCCGAACTGGAACGAGACGAAAGATCTTTTATTAAATTCCTGAGTCCAAAAGAACAACGCATCGTGGCATTGGTTGGGGACGGACTGACCAGCAAACAAATAGCAGAAAAACTCGAACTCAGTCCTCGTTCCGTTGAAACCTATCGCTACCGCATCATGCACCGACTTGCATTCCAGAAAGCCTCTGAGTTGGTGGACTACGCACGCCAGCAGGGACTCACCGGGGAACGTTTCAAGTAACGCTGTTTACCCGACAATAGTTACCCCAGGACATGTCAGCGTCGGCAATATCAAAAGGTCCATTTTAGGTGACTTTTGGAGGCGAGTCTCCATTGACTGTTGTTCCTGAGCTTCGTTGAATTGAGCTGTATGTAATGGGTGACATGGATTTTTCTTACTCTTCTGGGTTTTTTTATTTGATTGAAAACAAAATCTTTTCCGAGAAGCGTTGAAAGGCTTCCCAGAATTTTTTGTTTCCATGTTGCTACAGCTTCCTAATGACTTTCTACAACAGGAGTGAGGAGCATATGCTCACACAAAAGCTGCAGAAGGGCTGGAGTTGGAACTCAAACAAAGAGCAAAGGTGATGAAAACTCCTTTTTTCAATTACTGATAAAGTGAGTTTGCAGCGCTGTGTTGCTACTGAATTAGAGAGTAACCCCCTTGCTGGTATTTTTATCTCCAGCAAGGGGGTTTATAATCTTCCGGAAGTTGATTTAGTCGTTCTGTTGATTCGATTGACTTTTTGCATTGGTTTTATATCTATCCACATGCCGGCTTTAATGGTGTTTTTCCGCCACCTTTAATCACCTAGGTGTTACTTGCTCTCAAGGATGTATATCAGGTTATTTTAAATCAAACAAAGTTGTCTTAATGTCACATTTCGGTCATCAAATCGTCTCCCATTCAATAGAGGTTAGGAAGTGATGTATGCAACTTGTGGTGTTTAAAATCAGGGGTGACCTCTTGTCCGTTTTTTGTTCTTTTTCGGGCAAGGGGGTCTTCCTGGATCCCATACATCCGGTTCGTTGCACTCGAATTTGTTTGTATTTCCGTTCGCTTTTAATCGATGAACTTGAGCGAACAAAAAAATTCTCTCAATGATATATGATGGAGCGTTCCAAAACTTATGAATTTACCTAGAATACCAAAAATGGATCTATAATGGCTATACAACTAACTTCACCAGACGGTTTCGGTTTGCTTGAAATCACCAAGGTTCAACATGAAGGAGAATTTACGCTAGTCAATATGCAAGGAATTGTTGAGCGCTATGGCTTTGTAAAACTTACTCACGAATATGAGCATGTGTCAGAGGAAATGCACGGTGGAACAATCAGTGGAATTGGGGAAGCAGTTTTAGATCATGGTGACGTAGTTAGCTCACCTCTGATGGGCACATTCAGTCGAAAAGGAAGTAAGATGAAGGGCTTCTACACTGATTTTGTGACTTATGGAGACATGAAATTTGTGACCACTGAAGTAGACTTAATTACCAAAAAAGCAGAACTCAGTTTTTGGTCTCTCCAGTGATACAAGTCTATAAACACATAATTAAGTCGAACTTTTATCATGTCCGCTGATCCTTTATCAGCGGGCTTTTTTGTTTTTAAAATTAGCCCACTCTTTTGCACCGGGCTTGCTAGTTAAATTATTTCTGTACTCAAAGCATACTTAAGCTTAAATCACTAGGTGCTTTCGGTATCTTTAAAAAGCACAAAAAGCATATATTAACAATGGCATGAATCGCATCAAATACATTGATCTTAAAGTTAAAAACAACGGTCTTCAAAACCCCTGAGAGTTGGTCAAGTCATCTCTGGCTTGTTTGATGCACCCCCTCTCCGCCAGCCTTTTAAAACGTTGTATTTACCACAAGGAAAGTGATGGTCAAAGTGACGAGAATTGATCAAATTGAGAAGTTAGTCCGAAGCAATAAAAAGAATCGAGAGGAAGAAATGAATACGATACTCACGCAACAGAGGATCCGCATGTTGCGTTAGGCGGAGGAAAGGAGAAAAACAATCCATGATGTTTTTCATGGTCATCAGATCAGTGCATCACGCTCAGCGTGAGCATGAGCGAAAACTTAAAATCTTGACCAGCAGAAACAGCATGAGGCTCAGGAGAGACTCATTCGCACAATGGATCTGTGGCAAGAAGGGCGAGATGAACTAATGAGTGAAAACCCTTTCTGAGATAGGTAATGCGGTAGGTATGATTAACCGAAAAGATCAGTCATCGATTCCCAGTTCTTGTCTTTATTTTATTTCTTGCTCCAATTTTGCCATAGATTGGCTTACTAACTTTAGGAGAGCAAACTGCTCAACACCTATTTCATAGCATTTTTTGTCGTATACGGTTTCTTCATCATCTGTGTTATCGGAATGTTTGGGATCTTTATAGGGAAGCGACACCCGCGAAATTGCCCCACGAACCAAAGGACAATTTTCGTCTGCATCCGAGCATACCATTACTGCAACAAAATCTTTGTTAGGATTTGCTGGATGATTGTATTTTTTTGAAAACAACTTTACAGATGAATTTTTGGATTGTGTCTGGAGAATATAACGAGGATTAGAGGACTGATCTAATTTCACTACTGGGAAACCAACCCGTCTCAAGGCTTCCACTGTCCTGGAATTGCAGGCCGTTTCTTCGGTCCCTCCTGAATAAAATTTCATGTTAGGGACCTTCATTTTTTGGGCAGCTGCTGTGGCCATGACTTGAGCGATTTGGCTTCTCCTTGAATTATGGGTACAAATAAAGGTCAAGGATGCCTGCTGATTTTGCTCCAAGATCCTGACGATTTGTGTCGCAAGTTCCCTGATCGCAGCTGTTCTATCATTATTTGTCTGGATTACATTTGTAGCACCTTTTTCAAGAGAGTGATAGTAGTCCCTCAAATTTCTGGTAGCATTTTCCTCACTTACCGAAGGTAGAGCAAAAGAGGAAATCAAGATGAGAAAAATCGAAAACCTGTTGAACATGTTAGTATTTTGCTACCCTTTGTTACAAATATATCTCCATTTTGTTTCCATTACGTTAATAATAAAGGTTTGTATTCCTTCCAACAGGTATGAACGGGATAGTCGGTAAGCTTGAGATTGGTCACGCAGCAACCGGTGAGAAATAAAAATTACCCCTTGGTTATCAATCTCTACGGATTTACAGGGGCTTGGCCGCATCAAAACGGTTGTTTTTCATTGAAGAAATATGCCGATGAACTTGGTTTCATATTTAGAGTGCCTGATGGAGAAATGGATTCTGGAGCTTTCAGAAGATGAAATGCTATCGATGCTTGTTGCGGGTCACGCCATTATGTACTCGATGATTCCGCCTACCTAAGACAAGTGATTGAAGCAGCAAGATCAAATTTTTAATGTGGATGAAGATCGCATCTGCTGCATGGGAATTACAGCCTACCAGTGACCAATTAGGTATAAATTCACAGTATTTTTCACAATAAAAACCCAAGCAAAAACATAATATTCATTTTCATACAAATATTGAGACTGTGATAATGGGGATCTAAATGGATGAAATCCCGGTTTTTCACTCAACAGAAATCTACCTTCGCATCCTCTATTTGAATCCTTACGATGTACACGACACACACGTTCGCGCCGCCAGTATTCGTATGTGAAATCAAACGTGACGGATCGAAATCCGTATCAAGGGCTAAAGGACTATTTGCCTGCAGGCTCTCCAAACATCTCTGCACTGCAACTTTAATGTGGGGATGAAAATAAAGCCCCAAGAGAAAGTAAAAACTCCAAAACCGCCCGCATGCCTATTTCACACTTGTCAATATCCAGACATATCAGATATTGCACTCATGCACAGGTGCTTATCTCTTAATCACCCATACTGGGTCAAGCTGCCTTTACTCCTACTCGCAACAATGCTTTTTGTTGTGTCCTATCCAGTCAAAGGCGCATCTCTTGAAATCCCTGCCGAAACTGCTTATCTGGAACCAAACCATGGTGACGCCCGGGTTTCGCGGGAAGGAGGCATCGTGGGATGGGCCAGTAGCTCGACGTCGATTCAATGGTATGGCAAAGCCAGGGAGGCGGGAACAGTCGATGTAAGATTGCGAATCAAGGGTAACGATGATGGAGAAGCAACTCTCCTGTTTCAGATAGGTCGAAAAACAACGCAGAGGGCAATTAAGATTAAGCAAAGTGAGGAAACCATGGTTGCCTTTGACTCATTCCCCATACCTTCGACGGGCTACCATGCCTTCAGATTAAGTCGTGTCGATCTGCAAAAAAACAATCCACCCTCCATGGATATTTTGAAACTGGAATTGTCAGGAGAAAATGCATCCAACATGCATTTCAATTTAAAACCAAGACGCAATGCAGCCTCTATCCACCTGGCCTACCCTGTTCGGAACGATATGGGGGTAGCAGCTTTCTATTGTGAAATGACCGCGCTTGAAGATCCTGTGCACTCCTATTACATGGCTTGCGGCTGGCACCGGGGTTACTTTGGAATGCAGGTCAACAGTCCATCGGAACGTCGCATTATCTTCAGCGTATGGGATCGAGGCAATGAACCGACTGATCCCAGCAAGGTTGAAAACGAAGACAGAGTGAAGCTGATCAAAAAAGGGGATGGCGTCTTTACCGGACGTTTTGGAAATGAAGGCACGGGTGGGCACAGTCATTTGAAGTATCCATGGAAAACAGACAGCCTGCAAAAGTTTCTGGTGACAGCCAAGCCCAAGGATGAAACGCACACGGTTTTCAGTGGTTATTATTTTCACCCGGACAGCCAGCAATGGATGCTGATCTCAAGCTGGAGTACTCCGGGTGAAGGTGGTTACATGCGCGGGCTATACAGCTTCAGTGAAAACTTTGTGGGACGCAACGGTCATTTACTACGCAAGGCTCTCTACGGTAACCAATGGATCCTCGACAGCAAAGATACCTGGCACGAACAAACCACCGCCAAATTCAGTCACGACCCTACCGGTAGAGAAGATCGCCTGGACCGTTACATGGGACTCGAGCAAGGACAGTTTTTTCTGTCACATGGTGGGTTTCTCGATGGGTTTACGGCATACGGCACGCTTTTCCAACGTCCGGCTTCCGGCACCAGACCCAAGGAATTGATGGATCTCAGCTTGGATCAATAAATCGGGGCGCACTTCAATCCGAATCAAAAAGGTAAATGAAGGCGCTATCCTGCCCTGAACCAGAAAATGTCCAGCACACGCATCCCGAGATGCCCGCATCACATAAGCAATCAGATCGGACACAAGAAAGCCTTGCCCCAACACGAAATTGAAGGGAACCGTTGTTCTAAGTTATTGTGCCCAATCAGCTTGGTATAATTGAGAAAACTCAATGACCGTGGCTCCAGCAATGGTCAGGCCAAGTACAAACCATCCTGAACCGGATCTCAATCCCAGCAGCATAAGCCCGCAGAGAGCCGCTGCCCACAAGACATCCCCACCATAGAGCAGCATCCAGTCCTGTGCCAATGATCAGGACAAGTGCACACAGGCAGCACCATGGTCGAAGTGGCCTGATTTGAGAGGATCCTTCATCGGTTGTTGCGTTGGACATGCGGGTTGCCTTATAAAGATAACTTATGCCGATGGTGGGTGAACAACTTGCTTCCGCCAGGGAAGCCAAAAAATGGGGACTGGAGGATATAGCTCGTCTCACCAAGTTGCGGAGCGATCAGGTTCTTGCGCTTGAGGAGGGGCGGTATCATGTCTTCTCTGCACCTGTGTACGTTCGCGGTTTTGTTAAATCTTACGCCAAACTGGTCAACATTGATCCTGCACCACTTCTTGAAAAGCTCAATGGCGAACTCAACAAAGATAAAAAATTCCAACAAGCCGAGTCACTGACAGGCCCTCAGCGCGGTTTGATTGAATGGTGCGCCTATGCCCTTTCAAGGGTTCCATGGAAAATTGTCGTCCCTCTGGTTGCAGTATTGATGCTGATTGCCATTTTTGTCTGGGGAATGCAGTGGTGGGAATCCTACAAGAACCGAGACCCACTGGAAAACCTGCCTCCGGGTTATTACCAGTCTTCAACCCCTCTCCCAGCGGAATACATCCCCCTGGAAGAGTAGGTTCGAAAAGCCTTTCCCTGAAAAGCCAATCACACTTTGACCGTGCGACCGGTGCGAATGGATCGGTAAATGGCTTCGATCACCTTCAAATCACGCATGCCTTCCTCACCGGAAACCTGTGATTCTCGGCCCTCGAGAATGCACTTTGAGAAATTGTCCATTTCATTGGCAAACTGATCGATAACCGGTTTTTCAATCACGTCTCCCTTGCTGGTTCGTCCCTTGATGCCTCCATAACTGTAGGCCGGATCCAGACTGAACCAGCCCTTGTCGCAATGGGCGGAAAAGCGATTGATACCACTGAAATTGTAAGTCGTGCTGCAATAGGCCAGCACACCGCTTGGAAACTTCATGGTCCATACGATGGATTCATCAACCTCGGCAAATTTCATCGGGTCGGTCTTGGTTTCCTGTGCGGAAATTTCGACGGGTTCCTCACCGGCTAAAAACCGACAAGCCTGCAGCGCATAGATCCCCACATCCATCAATGCGCCGCCACCGGCAAGATCCGCTTTCAAACGCCATTGATCAGGGTTACCAATCCGAAATCCAAAACCAGCATCGATCATTTTCAAATCCCCAAACACCTTTTCCCGCGCGAGACGCATGCATTCGATGTTGTTGGGTTCAAATTGACATCGATACCCGATCGCCAGTTTTTTTCCTGCATCCTTGCAGGCATTGATCATCGCCTGACAATCCGAGGCGGAATTGGCCATGGGTTTCTCACAAAGCACATGTTTACCCGCCTTGGCGCCACGAATGGTGTACTCGGGATGCATCCCGTTGGGTAATACAACGTAGATGACATCGATATCCGGATTGGTGGCGATTTGATCATAATTATCGTAATTGTAGCAGTTCCTGGCGGGGAGATTGTATTTGGCTTTCCATTTTTCAATCTTGGAAGGGGTACCGCTGACAATACCAGCCAGCCGGGAATGCTCTGTTTTCTCAAGCCCCGGAGCAATTTGATTCGTGCTAAGCCCCCCCAGTCCAACCAGGGCATAACCCAGTTTCTTCTTTTCCTGAGACTGGACCCTCGGAGCCCAGAGACCGGTTTCACCCGCGACGACCGCACCAGCGGCAAGTGTTCCTGCTTTTTGGATGAAACCACGTCGGTCGGTTGATTTTTCAAGGGGAGATGGATTGTCTTTCATGATTCGATTGTCTGAAACATTGGTCACTTTGCCAAGCGTGAGTTTTCAAATATTACAGGGAGAAAGGTTGACGCCTTACCAAGGTTTATCTACTCTCTGCCCTCCTTCCAATCCCGAAGGAAACACCTTGCTCAACTTCCAACGAAGATTCGCAATCTAAACCCATGTTTCAGTTGATTTACCGTAAGTACGGAAACCGTCTCCGTGCCAAGGATGACTTGTTATCCGGATTAACCGTCGCTCTGGCCCTTGTGCCGGAAGCGGTAGCCTTTGCATTCGTTGCCGGTGTGGATCCTCTGGTGGGCCTCTATGCTGCCTTCATTGTCGGACTCATCACGTCATTATTTGGCGGACGCCCCGGAATGATCTCGGGTGCCACCGGGGCACTTGCCGTCGTATGCGTCTCTCTGGTCGCAGAACACGGCGTCGAGTATTTGTTTCCAACAGTAGTGTTGATGGGGCTGATACAGGTAGCGGTCGGACTCCTTCGGCTGGGTAAATTCATCAGGCTGGTCCCCCACCCTGTGATGCTGGGATTTGTCAATGGACTGGCCATCGTCATCTTCCTGGCCCAGATTCCCCAGTTCACCGTCGATCCTACGGTTGCAGATGCCGCCTGGAAAACCGGGATGGATCTCTACCTGATGCTGGGCATGGTGGGCCTGACCATGGGGATCATTCATTATCTCCCTCGATTGACCACAGCCATTCCTTCGTCGCTGACGGCCATTCTGTTTATTACCGGACTTTCGATCGGCATCGAAAAAATGACAGGGTTTCATAGTCGAACCGTGGGTGATCTGGCTCCCATCGGTGGAGGGTTACCCACGTTCCATTGGTTCACGGTTGGCATGAACACTGAAACGCTTGGCATCATTTGGAAATACTCGGTGATCATGGCAGCCGTCGGTTTGATCGAGTCCTTGATGACTTTGTCATTGATCGATGAACTGACAGAAACCCGAGGGCGAGGAAATCGGGAATGCATCGGTCAGGGAGCAGCCAATATCGTGACTGGTTTTTTTGGTGGCATGGGAGGCTGTGCCATGATCGGTCAAAGCATGATCAATATCCGATCGGGTGGACGCGGCAGATTGTCCGGTTTCTCGGCCGCGATGTTTCTCCTTATCTTCATTCTGTTCACTTCGCGCTACATTGAAATGATACCACTTGCCGCACTTACCGGCGTGATGATGATGGTTGTGCTGGGCACGTTTGAATGGGCTTCGCTGCGTTTGTTCGGGAGAGTCCCAAAGGAAGATTTGTTTGTCGTGATCCTGGTGTCCGTGGTAACGGTATTCACGGATCTGGCCGTTGCCGTACTCACAGGTGTACTGGTGTCCGCTCTGGTGTTTGCCTGGAAGAGCGCCAAGCATATCGAAGTCAAGGAGACCACCAATGATCATGGCACGAAGATGTATCTGCTGGACGGACCTTTATTTTTCGCTTCCACCAAAAATTTCCAGGACAAATTTGATCCTGCAAACGATCCGGAGGATGTGATCATTGATTTCAAGCATTCACGCGTCTGCGATCATTCGGCCATTGAGGCCATCAATGCGCTCACGGAACGTTACCTGACCAACGGGACCAAGCTGCATTTGCGTCATTTGAGTCAGGACTGCATACAGCTTCTGGACAAGGCCGCTGATATCGTGGAGATCAACATCCTCGAAGACCCCAACTACCACGTGGCAGACAATAATATGGCTTGAAAAGGAGATTGCAGGACATGTTACGAAAGGGGGTTTTCCGCCTTTTTTTGGGACTGTTCAGAACTTGGGCTTTAAAACAACCGCACCACACAAGCAGATGTAGCCCATTAATTCGGTCAACTCGTCTGCCAGGGAATCCCCTCTTCGCCCGAACAGTCAAGGAGGACTGGAAGCACAGAGGAAAAACGTGTTTCGGCAAGCTCCCTCCAAAGATTTTGGAACATTTGATATTAGCCACACCTATCCCGTCATTTTATTGAGTCGGCCCCTTCTGAAAAATCTTCCAGGCTTAGGATTTGCCAGGGTGAGGCTACCAGGAAGTCCATACTTCCCTCAAACGGATGACGGTAAGATGCACGGATCATGGGAAAGTGAAAGGAAACGAAGCTCGCGAACGAAAGATCAGAAGACTTGACGCGCATCAAATTCATATCCATAAGTTGAGACACCACCCATGAAGCATCTCAGAAACTCCCTTGCAGGTATGATAAGCGGCACCTTGGTAGGTCTTATTTTTTCTGTCGCCACTCAGATACCGCTCGGTGAGGATCCTGTTACGGATCATGTCATGTATAGCATGTGGTCTGCCTTATTGACCCTTACGGGTGTTCCCATCTTCGTTGCGCTCTTGATGCTATTAGGAGCGAGGTTATTGAAATACCCCGATCTACATCCTCTGCGTCTAATCGCTGTTGCCTTCGCAACACTGTTCTGTCCCTTACTCGGGTTGGTCTTCGGAGCAGCAATCATCACCGTAGTCAAATTCATCACCATGGCCACAATAATGGGCGCTGCAGGTGGGGCTCTCTGGGGCCTTGCGCTGAAACCAACCAGGCCTCCACGCTAGCACCGAAACCGGCTTTCCCGATCGTCTTTAAAGGAATTCAGAATTAAGTGAGCGTTTTGCATGAGTAATAGTGCTTGAAACATTGAGGAGTTCTCTAAATTTCAAACGGACATCAAAAATTCTCTCCGCATACACCGGAAACACCGTGACCCCGGGGATATGAAAAGAAAGAAGGTCAAACCCGATTCTAGAAAAACCTGCTCCATTCACGGATTATAGGAATCTCTCACCCGAAAAGACGTCGGGGCTGGTTGAAAAACACCTTCAGATCCAGCCACTGAACCCAAAAGTCTGCATTCTCTCCAGCACATTACAGCTTGATCAAAATCTCCATTCCCTGTTCCATGACAGGGTTATTCACCCTGAACCTCTGAAATAAATCCGATGTTGAAATTCATCCAACTGCTCACACTCACGGGGACTTTCTGCCTGATCCCCATGACAGGCCTGCTTGCGCAGGGCGCCACTCAGCACAAGGCCGAACTTATTTTCCCTCTGGAAACATGGCACAATCATGGTTCCTGCATCGTGGAGGCTTCCAATGGAGACCTGATTGTCTGCTGGTTCCATGGATCAGGGGAAAGGAAATCGGATGACGTAAAGATCCTGGGTGCCCGCAAACCCAAGGGGGCCAGAACATGGAGCAAACCTTTCTTGATGGCTGATACCCCTGAATTCCCTGACACCAATTGCTGCATGATCATCGACCCTCAGGATCGCCTCTGGTTGCTCTGGCCGACCATTCAGGCCAATCTCTGGGAATCGGCGCTCATGAAGTACAAGATCTCCTCGAGTTACACTCAAAAAGAAGGACCTCCTGAGTGGGATACCGAAAAAGTGTTGCACGTCAAACCGGGTGATGCATTTGCGGATGTGGTGAAAAAGAAAACGGCCAGCTACTTGAACAGTCAGGAATTGACACCCGGCATGATCGAATGGGCGCATGACAATTTCCGGCAGGCAGAGGACAAGCTCACGCGCCGCCTGGGATGGTTCACGCGCGCACATCCTTACATTCTGGATAATGAACGCATGCTCGTGGGGCTTTACTCCGACGGATTTTCATTCTCGATGGTGGCCATCACCGATGACTGGGGACAGTCGTGGCAGTTCAGCGAACCCATTGTTGGAGGTGGAAGCATTCAACCCAGTTTTGCCCGCCGCAAGGATGGCACACTGGTTACCTACATGCGGGACAACGGTCCTCCTCCCAACCGTGTGCTGGTATCGGAATCCAAGGATGAAGGTGTCAGCTGGTCGATGGTGTACGATCACCCGCAGCTCGCCAATCCGGGGGCCGGGCTGGAATTGATGCAAATCAATGATGGACGATTCCTTTCCATTTACAACGATACCGAGGATGGGCGTCATCAGCTGGCTGTCTCCATTTCTGAGGATGAGGGGAAAACCTACACTCACACACGCCATCTGGAAAAACGCGCGCCGGGCGGGGGCTCATTCCATTACCCATCCATCATTCAGGCAAGGGATGGAACCCTTCATTGCACCTACAGTTATTTTACACCCAGCGGACTTGACGGACGCGAAGGAAAGTCCATCAAGTATGCGACGTTCAGCATCGATTGGGTCATGGAAGGTGATTGAATCACCCTCTTGAGCCAGGAGAAAACCTGACTCAGTTGGCATTGGTTTTGCTGGTAAATGGTTCACAAACAAATGTCATGAATTCATTCCCGCATTTCAAAACGGCACTTCTCGCGCTGTGCTGCATCCATTTCGGCTGGCACCCCTTCGAGCTCGAAGGCCAGACATTGCGCATCAATGAATGCATGGCTGCCAATTCGAATGGACTGCTTGATGAAGATGGAGATACGTCGGATTGGATTGAGATCTGGAATTATGGATCGTCACCAGTGTCACTTGCTGGCCTCTACCTGAGCGACGACCCTCAATTGCCTGACCTGTGGCCACTCCCATCCATCCGTTTGGATAGCAATGAGCATCTTATTGTCTTTGCTTCAGGCAAGGACCGTCGTTCACCCGAGCATGCACTGCACTGCAATTTTGAATTGGACCGAAAAGGTGAATTCCTTTCCTTGAATCAATTCATTGAAGGCGAATGGATGGAGCTCAGCGCATTCAATCCCTTCCCGCCCCAAAAACAGGATGTATCCTATGGATATGTGGGAAATGCGGGTTCCATGAAGACAGCGTATTTTTTAATCCCCAGCCCCGGCACAAGGAACCGGGGAGAATCGGTATCTGGATTCGTCAAGGATACTCGTTTCAGCATGGATCGAGGTTATTATGAAGCCCCCTTCGACCTTGTCATCTCGACCGGCACCCACGGAGCAACGCTCGCCTACACGACCGACGGCACTCTCCCCTCTCCGACCAATGGAACACAGGTCCTCCCCGAAAACACGACAGAACCAAGCATTGCTCTGTTGAAGATCACCGATTCCACATTGCTTCGAGCCATGGCATACAAGGACACATATTCTCCCACCAATGTGGACACCCACTCCTATTTCTTTCATGGCTCCCTGTTGAAACAAGGAGACGAAGGCAAACCATTCGATCAATCGGTGCGCTGGGGGCACGCGGGGCCGGATTGGGAGATGGATCCGGAAATCGTCACCCATGCAAACCCTGAAATCAAACCTACCAAGGAAGATTTCCTGAGACTGCCCACCCTTTCCATCGCAATGCGTTTCAAGGAAATGTTTGGTCGAGGAGGTATCTATATTGCCGGACAAAGTGTTGAAAAGCAGGTATCCGCCGAGTGGCTCAATCCTGCATCGGATCCGCAGGCTCCCAACAAAGTTCAGGGTTTTCAAAAAAACGCCACCCTGCAGATTGTCGGCGGAAGCAGTCCGTCGCGCTGGAAATCAGATAAGTTGTCCATGCGCCTGAAATTTGATCAGGATCTGAATTACCCTGTGTTTGGAGAGGATGCAACAGACCGTTTTGACACGTTGGTGATTGATGCTCGATTGAATAATGTGTGGCATTATGGAGGGGGTGCAGAACCTGTGGGCCAGCGAGAACGCGCACAATACGTACGCGATCAATACGCCGCCAATCTCCACAATGCCATGGGCGGAACCTCACCGCACGGCAGACACGCACACGTCATGATCAATGGAATCTACTGGGGCATCCACACAATCCACGAACGCCCGGACGATAATTTCACAGCCAGTTACCTGGGTGGTTCGAATGAGGATTATGACTCAATCAAGCATCGTCCCAATGACGTGCTTCAGGGAAGTTCGGATAATTACAATCAATTGCATGCCCTCGCTGGAAAGGATTTGTCGATCGAGGAAAACTACGCTGCGGTGAGTGCACTTTTGGATATCGATGATTTCATTGGTTACATGCTCATGAATTATTACATCGGTAATGGTGACTGGGCACACCACAACTGGTACGCCTCATTCAACCGCATCGATCCCGATGGAAGATGGCGTTTCCACAGTTGGGATGCTGAAAAAGGACTGCATGGCGTCAGCAACAATGTCACCGGCAGAAACGATCGCGGTGGCCCTACCTTTCTTCAGCATCAGCTCATTCGCAATGAAGGCTACCGTTTTAGATTTGCAGACCATGCCTATGATCAGTTGCGTCACGGGGTCTTGACCCCGCAGAGGACAGCCTTGATGTATCGTGAAATCACAGACCCCATCGACCTTCCGATTCGTCTGGAATCGGCACGCTGGGGAGACAATCAAAAGAGTCGACCCTACACTCGCCTGGATTGGATTGAAAACCGTGACTCGCTTTTTGGCCTTGCTGCCAATCGACAACTACCTACCCATGATTTCTTCAAGCGCAGAAGCGAAATCGTTTTAAGTCAATTCAAGCAGCGCAACTGGTTACCCTTCATGGAACCTCCCGTCTTCAACCAACACGGCGGGCACATCCCGGGAGATTTCAAAATTGAAATTGAGGCAGCAAATCAGGGTTCCATCCTCTACACCCTGGATGGTTCAGACCCCATGCCTGCTGTTCAAAACACTCATCAGACGACGTTCCATCTTGCCTCCGATTCACATGAAAAGCGTGCGATGATGCCGGGAGACAGCCGTATTGAAGACGATTGGATGCAGATGAACTTTGATGACTCGGACTGGCCCATAGGAAACAAAGGTGCAGGATACGAAAACAGATCAGGTTATGAAGCTTTGATTTCTAGCACCCTGAATTTCCAGGATTCAGTCAACCAAAGCGATACCGAAACAATTTACATGCGGGTTGAGTTCGAGGTGGAGGATCCCATTCCATTTGACCGCATGGAATTGAGCATGCGCTTTGACGATGGTTTCATCGCCTACCTGAATGGATTCGAAATCGCTCGGGCCAATGCCCGCGGCACCCCGGATACTCCTGCCGCATGGAACGCATCCGCGGCATCGAGCCACTCCGACGCTGAAGCAGTCATTTTCCAATCTTTTGATGTCACTTCCTCTCTGGAACACCTCAAGCAAGGAAGCAATGTTCTGGCAATCCACGGATTGAATGTATCGGCAACCAGCAGTGATTTCCTGATTTGGCCCATACTCAAGGCCAGTGTCATCGAGGAAGACCCACAGGCACCGACGAATGATCAGGTGATGACTTACGCCTCCCCCCTTGCATTGACGCAATCCTCGACCCTCAAGGCCCGCGTGAATCGAGCCGGTAGATGGTCCGCACTACTGTCCGCGGATTTCATTGTTGATGCCATGCCCGTGACGGCAGAAAACATATCACTGTCCGCAATCCACTATCACCCCACGGCGCCTGTCACCTCTGAAATCGACGCCGGTTTCAAAAATCGAAGAGACTTTGAATTCCTGGAACTTCATAACCCGTCTGGGCAGGCCGTTGACCTGAGAGGGCTGCGTTTTATCTCAGGTATCGATTTTGAATTCGATGCCTCCGCGTTCATCCTTGAATTGAACGCCGGGAAATCCTTGATCATTGCATCCAATCAAGAAGCCTTTGAATCTCGTTTTGGAACAACCTGGAACGTTGCCGGTACTTTTCGCAAGGACACAAATCTGAACAATGGCGGTGAACGCATTGCGGCAATCAACAGCGCAGGTCAAATCGTTCTGGATGTGACCTACTCAGATCAGCCACCCTGGCCCACAGCCCCGGACGGTCAAGGTTCATTCCTCACGCTTTCAAGCCCCGATAAATCAGGCCTGGCAAGCGCATGGAATGCAGCGTCAGAGTCAGGAATCAGGTTTCCTGCGGGGGCTCTCCAACCCTATCTCAAATGGCTGGAAAACTATTTCACGGCAGATGCATTGGATAGGCCCCTGATCACCGGATGGACCGCTGACCCAGATCTCGATGGAATGAACAACCTGCTGGAATACTTCCACGGATCAGATCCCTCAAGGGCGATGCAATCTCCTCACGCTTTGAAGATCGACAGGGACATGGAAGAAAGCAACGCAAAGTGGCAGATCACCTTTTCGAAAGTTGCCGAATTGCCAGGTATTGAATGGAGCCTCGAACATTCAACGGACCTTCAGTCATGGGCAACAATCACTGCCCCAGCCCCCACCGCAGGCGAAAGTCGCCATCACTATTCCTGGATGGAATCAGCATCCAGTGCGGCAAGGTTCTTCAGGTTGAAACTCACCGCACAGGAATAGTTCCTTGAAGGTGGTGGCCGCCCTCCCGAATCATTGCAAGTGGCATGTCTGGTTCGCGTCCGTTGGCGCCGGTTACCTTTCCAAAACCCAATTCCATCCGCTCAATAGCATGCCCTACACTTCAACGGGCCAGTAGTTCCCGCATGGCGGGAAGAAGCACATCCTCGACTTCAGGAGCCACCTTGGAGGCACGGGGACTGTCTTCGTAACCGCCCTGACCATACTGGGATTTTGCACAGATATAACCTGGCGAATAGTCGCCGTAGGCAGCCATGGCAACAAATGTTTCAGGGCGCATGGATTGCGCTGCAAGTTGATAGGGAATGGTCAGCTCTCCAGGCATGAACAGGACGCGAGCTTCCCCCAAACGCAGGCAATGCAGATCAATGGCTTCGCCGTTTTGGCAGCGACGCAGCCACGTCAAATCCTTGGCGACATAAGTCAAGTCAATCGGGTCTTCCGCTGAATCGCCCAGACGAGCTAACAATCGTGTTTCATCCAAGTGCGAAGCGGCGGGAAGTACGACCGGCAAGGTCTTCCAGCCAAAAGCATCATCAGACGCCGGGTGTTTGACCGTCGCCTTGAGCGCGGAAGCCATTGCCTCGGCCAATCGTGTGGCCAGAGTCTGACGATTCTCAGGTGCACCGTCGTTATACTTGCCGGCGCCAATGTCGCCACCAGCACCATTGAAATGGATATGGGGGATGCCATTCAATGTGGCCTCCCGCAACTGGCGCGCCATACCCGGAAAATCCGGATGCGCTTTACCCGTCAGATAATAACTTTGCGGATGCGTCGCGTAATAGGTCAACACCGCCAGCAAGGAGTCCCCATTCCAGAAGCTGATGGATTTCAGAAAGGGATCGATTTGGCCTTCCGGTTCGGCGCGCAAAGCAGGATCTTTGCAAGCGGTATAACGCGTCGCGCGGACCTTGCCATTCGGCCCGAGAATACGCCGATTGGACGCGATCCGGTCGACCATCGCCTGCCCCAGACCAAAATGGGAAACCGCCATGGCGTCTCGCTTGGCCTGCGCCGCCGCTTGAGAGACGCGTGCGACGGCGCGACGTGCGAATGCTGGATCGAACATCAGGCCGTCCAACCCCAAAGGTTCCATCAGGCGCTCCACACTGAAATCACATCGAGGGGCGTCGTGCTGGTGCAGGGTGTGCACGGTCACTCTCGATTTGGAGGTTCCAGCAGCATCGGCGAGCGACTGACGCCAGAAGTCATGTCCTTCATTGCTGATCCCGATCCAATCCACCGCGCACAAAACAATCGGATCCCCAGCTCCTGTCAGGACAATACCACGCGCTGACAGCGGCATGCCAATGGCCTGGCATCGATTGTAGGCGAGTGGACTTCCAATCGGCGGCGATACATCGGCCTTGAACACGCCGACTCGCACATCGGCAACGCAAGTGAAGGAAAGACAGACAAGGGCTGCTGCGGAAACCGCACGATTTAGTCGGCAGATCCCATCGATAAAATTTGAAATTCGTTTCATGGCTTTTCCGATAACAAGGATTAAAGGTCAATCGCTATGCTGACAACCCTCTTTCCATCATAATCATAAACAAGTTCGCAGGACGTATTGTTCAATGAAAAATCTCATCATAGGTCACAGAAGAATCTCGAAAGATTTTGAAACCCACCCCATGAAAGCATTTCCACGGTTTATTCAAAAGAGATTCAGGTTTTCAGCACTAAGAATACTTGCGTAGAAACGTATCCGGCATAGAATGACATGCAATTACCTCATGAAAACCTGGACCCTTATTTTGAATCGCTCAAAGCTGTGGTTCGCGGGTAGCGTTTTTCTCGCCATTGCATTGTCCAAGATAAGTGCCTCTGAAACTTTGTGGTCCTTGAAACCATTGGTCCGCCCTGCTCTTCCACAACCATCGATCACCAACGAATCAAATAACCCCATCGATTGGTTCGTCAATCAAAGGCAAGTGCAACAAGGATTAAAGTCCTCCCCCCGAGCAAGCCATCGCCAACTCCTGAGAAGGGTCTTCAATGATGTATGGGGATTACCTCCCCTGTATGAAGATCTGGAGTGGTTGAACGAAACGGGCATGGAGAAAGGTTGGGCACAGCTGGTGGACAGGTTACTTGGAAGCCCTCATTACGGGGAACGCTGGGCGCGACACTGGATGGACGTCATCCATTTTGCTGAGACACACGGGCATGACGAGGATGCACCGAGAGAGCATGCCTGGCCTTATCGTGACTATTTGATCCAATCCTTCAACAACGACAAACCCTATGCCCAATTTGCCCGTGAACAGATTGCAGGGGATGCGATGCGCCCAGAAAATGCTGAATCATTGATTGGCACCGGTTTTCTCGCAGCGGGGCCCTGGGATGAAAGTTCACAAATGGGCATTCAGGATGGAACACTTGATAAAAAAGTCGCGCAATACCTCGACCGTGACGACATGATCACGACCACGATGTCCACATTTCTCGGGCTCACGGTCCATTGTGCAAGGTGCCACGATCACAAGTTTGATCCGATATCCATTGAAGACTACTACTCTTTACAAGCGGTATTTGCAGGAGTGGATCGCAACAATCGACCGTTTGACCGCGACAATGATATCCACCAAAAACGACAGACCTTGTTGTCTCAAAAGACCGATTTGCTTGCGAACAGATACCCTGAAGGTGAATTATTGAATCAGCATGCGAAGGCCCGTATCGATCGTTGGAATGATTCACGTCAGAGCGTGTTGGATCGGTGGACCTTCAGCGTTCCAGACTTCGCAGAAGAGTCCGCCTCAAAAGCCTCCTTCCAGCCCAAGGACCACTCACTCTTTTTCCCAAAACCCACGAGTGATCAAGGCCTGCTTGCCTGGACATTCAGCTCTCCTTACACAAAACCTACTGCCATTCAACTGGAAGTGCTCCCGGACGATCGTCTCCCCAATCAAGGACCCGGCTGGGCATCCAACGGCAATTTCAGATTGAGTGAATTCAAGGTATTCACTCGCCCCGACCCCACGACCCCCTGGGTTCAAGTCCCATTACAGCAGCCTCAAAACGATTTCAGTGAGCATAGCACTTCGGTTCGATATTTGATCGATAACGACAACGAGACCACCTGGGGCATCCTCCCTCAAACCGGTACGGCTCATCGCTGCTTTTTCGAATTAAGCCCGGAGACACTTATTCAGAAAGGAGGCCAGATCAAAATTGAACTGCAGCACTATCACAAGGAGGCCCTCTGGATCGGTCGCTGCCGAGTTTCATTGACCGATGCAGCAAGGCAGGACATCCAACCATTCCTTGAGGCTGAACTCGACAAGGCATTTTCAACGCCAGAGGATCAGCGCACAAGAGTCCAGCAACTCACACTTTCACGTCACGCCACTCTGGAACATTGGAACCAAAAGTTGAATGAGCTTCCTCCTGCATCGCAGGTTTATGCAGCAACCAGATTCTTTGATTCGGCGGGTAATTTCAAACCTTCACTGGGTCCCCGCGAAGTTCGCAAACTGATACGTGGAGACATCCAGTCCCCAAGAGAAATCATGCTTCCTGGTGCCTTGTCACAGCTGAAGGATATCCCATGGAATCCAAATGAGAGAGAACTGAGTCAGGAGAGCGAACGTCGACTCACTCTGGCAGAATGGATCAGTCATCCTCGCAACGGATTATTCTGGCGATCCATGGCAAACCGGATCTGGCAGCATCATTTCGGATCTCCCCTGGCGGGCACTCCCAATGACCTGGGCCATAGCGGGCAAGCACCCACTCATCCTGAGCTTCTGGACTGGTTGGCCTGCGAGCTTCGTGACTCGAATGGTTCGCTGAAACACCTTCATCGACTTATTCTCAAAAGCAGCACCTATCAGCAAAGTGCCACATTCAGAGACGCAGCAGCCGAGATCGATGCGAGTAATCAATACTACTGGCGCATGTCACCGAGACGCCTGGATGCTGAATCATTTCGAGACACACTCCTGGCTTTATCGCAGGATCTGGCGACCGAGATGGGAGGCCCTTCAGTCAAACAATTCAACATGCGTCCGGGCATTCATGTGACTCCCATTGTCGACTACAAAGGCTTTGCCCCCGGCGAATCCGCAATGACACGGCGCAGTATCTATCGCTTTTTGTTCCGCACACTTCCAGATCCATTCATGCAGGCGATGGATTGTCCGGATGCATCCAGCTGGACCCCAAAACGGACCGTATCCATGGGGCCATTGCAGGCACTGGCACTCATGAACGATGAATTCGTGATTTATATGGGGCAACGACTCTCCGAGACACTGAACCAAGATTACGCGAAGGTTCCCTCAAGTATCACCGCTCTTTTCCGCAAGGCTTTGTTGAGGGATCCCACCCCTGAGGAAATGTTAATTTTTTCTGAATACACAAGCCAACACAGCCTGGCAAATGCATGTCGTTTTTTATTCAACAGCAATGCGTTCATGTTTATAGAATGAGTATTTCAAAAGCCATGCAGCGACGTGATTTCCTCAATACCCTGGGGGGAGGTTTTGGTGGATTGGCCCTGAACAGCCTCTTGGCTGAGGAAGCCACTCAACCCCATGTTGGTGATTACGTTCACCACAGGCCCCGCATCAAGCGGGTAGTTCAATTATTCATGAATGGTGGTGTAAGCCCCATGGATACCTTTGACTACAAACCTGCGTTGAAACCTATGCACGGTCAGCGATTCAATCCAGGCGAAGGACAATTGGTGGAATCCGTGACCAATTCACCCGGTTTCAAGGTCATGGACAGTCCCTTCGAATTCAAGCAGCATGGGCAATGCGGGCAATGGGTAAGTGATGTCTTTCCACACATGAGCGGTATGGTGGATGACTTGTCGTTCCTCATGTCCATGCAATCCACCAGCAACGTGCACGGCGTTGCGAGTTTCATGCAAAACACCGGTTTTTCGTTGCCGGGATTTCCATGTGCAGGCTCGTGGGTTAGTTATGCACTGGGTAAACTGAACCGCAATCTGCCGGAATTCGTCGTCATGCCGGACCCCAGGGGGCTGCCTTACAATAATCAGGGCAATTTCTCCTCAGGCTTTTTACCTGCAAAACACACGGGAACCGTCATTCAACCTTCAAGCGAGACTCCGGTCCCCTTTTTGAGTCCCCCTCCAACGATCAAGGAAATCACCGATCAAAGCGAATCGGATGGTTTGAGTTTACTGAAAAAGTTGAATCATTCACATCTCGCTGCATCCGGTGGAGATCTTCGGATGGAGTCCAGGATGCAATCCTACGAGGACGCCGCAAGATTGCAGCTGCTGGCTCCTGAACTTTTTGATCTGAACCGTGAGAGCGCCTCCGTGAAATCCCTCTACGGTTTGGAGGCAGATGAAACACGAGACTTCGGCACACGCTGTCTGATTGCAAGGCGCATGCTCGAGCGCGATGTACGCTTCATACAAATATGGAGCGGAGCTGGAGGTCCAAAGAACAATTGGGACAACCACTCCAACATTCATACGGAGCTACCCTGGATTGCGAGACAGGTTGACCAACCCATCACAGGTTTCATCAAGGATTTAAAATCAACGGGGCTACTCGACGACACCCTTGTCATCTGGACCACCGAATTTGGGCGCATGCCTTTTACTCAAGGCACTTCAGGTCGTGATCACAACGGTGGCACCTTTGTTTCCTGGTTGGCAGGAGGAGGCATTCGGCCTGGAACCCGTATCGGGCAAAGCGATCCATGGGGTTGGAAAACAGAATCCCCGATCTGGTGCTACGATCTGCATGCTACTATGTTGCACTTGCTTGGCATTGACCACGAACGCTTGACTTATCGTCACAATGGACTGGACAGACGCCTCACCGATGTGCACGGGCATGTGTTGAAAAGCATTCTGGCATAGTTGATTGATCAGAAGTAACTCCACTCCTCTATCCATATTGGGCTGAAACTTCATTCGACATACTTCAGTCCATCAGCTGTAACAAAAATTACTGATCCTTCAATTGCTTCTCCGGCCATCTTCCATCAACATGTAAACATGTCTCTGATCACTCGCTTCAAGCATGCTTTTTATTGCGCCACACTGCTTTGGGGCTCGGTTTCAGGTTTCACCGATGATCGTCCCAACATTGTATTGATCATGGCCGATGATTTGGGATGGATGGATCTTCATTGTCAGGGGAATGGTTTATTGGATACCCCCCATTTGGATCAATTGGCGTCGGAAGGCATTCGCTTCACCGATGGCTACGCAGCCGCCCCTGTCTGCACTCCAACGCGAGCTGCCATCATGACCGGTGTTTCACCAGCCCGATTGCACATCACCAATCACGCACCGGGTAATCCCGAACACATTCCTGAAAACTCCAATCTGAAAGGAGCCGAATGGACGACACATCTTGGACTTCAGTACAAAACATTGGCCGAGTATTTACAGGAGGCAGGATATGCGACTGGATTCATTGGAAAATGGCACCTTTCTCACACCAGAGACAAAGACTCGGAAGGTCCACTTGAGCCTAGATTACGTCCCGAGTTTCAAGGGTTTGACCTGAATGTCGGCGGCTGCAGTTACGGGGGACCTCCCAGTTACTTTGAACCTTACCGCATTCCAAACATTTCCCCACGCAAGGAGGGTGATTACCTCCCTGAAAGATTGGCGGACGAATGCATTTCATTCATGGATCAAAAACGGGATGAACCGTTCTTTCTCTGCTGGTGGAACTACTCCGTGCATTACCCTATTCAAGCCCCCCAACACCTGATCGAAAAATATAAAAAACGGGCAGGCGTGAAACGCCCCGATTACATGGCCATGATAGAAGGCATGGACACGGCTATTGGAAGAGTGCTTGAACACCTGGACGCCATGGGAGAGCGATCCAATACGCTGGTTGTTTTTACATCAGACAACGGATCACTCTTCGAAAATACACCTCTTCGCTCCAATAAGGGTTATCTCTATGAGGGTGGCATCCGAGTTCCGTGGATGATTCGATGGCCTGGCCACATCAAGCCCAACGCAGTATCCAACACGCCTGTCATCAGCACGGACTTATTCCCCACTTTACTGGAGGCTGCAGATGTAAGACTACCCCTGGGAGGGGTCAGTGATGGTGTGAGTCTGATTCCCATGCTGAAAGGAAAAGAACAGCTTAATCGCAGGAACGTGTTCTTCCACTATCCAAATTATGCTTTCCACAAAAACAACCGATTGGGAAGCGCCGTTCGGAGTGGCGATTTCAAACTCATCCAATTCTACGATGATGATTCAATAGAACTCTACAATCTGAAAGAGGATCTGGAAGAAAAGAACAATCTGGCCCCGATCCACAGTTCAAAGGCTGCTGCGCTTCAACAGTCGCTTCAAACATGGTTGAAGGAGAACCGTGCACGGATGCCGATGAGACTGATACAGTGACTTTCAGATGATTGGAACAAGAATCCTTCTCCCCTTATCAGACAAAAGTTTTATCGAGTAAGGATGGGATGAGCACAATGATTCATGGGATTGGACGTTTTAAGACAAACGCCTCTTCCCTTTCGGAGAGGCGTTTGCTATGTACCACTCCAGTTAACCTGCTGCACTGCGCAGAAGTCGCTGGTTAAAAACAAATGAAGGGCTTTCATTACCACGTTGATCTCAAAAGTCATGATCCAACTCGTCAGCTACCGAATCAAATTGAAATGGTTCGGCATGGATGGGAAGAAGCCGTTCATTTGACACTCCGACTTTTATCCTACGCGGTGCTCTTTGAAGAAAACCTCCAGATCAATGGACAGCCCTTGAACGAAGATACACCCTACCAACCTTCATTTGGAAAATGGAACCTGCAAGGTGAATGCGAATTATGGGGTGAATGTCAGCCAGAGGATTTCAAAAGGATCAAAAAAGTCGCCACCAAAACACCTTTAAGCAAATGGGTCATCACTGTTTCATCTGAATCTCTGGCTGAAGAGGCTTTTGCAGCATTGAAGCGAAACAAACTCAGACAAGGCAGATTCAGCATACTCCATTTTGATCAGGAATTAGTGGACGAGATCAGCGAACACCTGAATCGTAAAAACACGCTCACCTGGATTCACGGAGAAGCCAGTCCTCCTGTCATGCAGTTTGATTTCAACGGACTGTGGTTCGATTCTACCTATGGCGTTCTGGATTACTGAAACCACCCCGCCGAGACGCCCGATCCCCATCGGCTGAGAATACTATCATTGGAATCAACCATGCCAATGATGAGAAACCCCAGCGCTGATCATACCAGTTGATTATTACAAAAAAAGGCGGCCCGTAATGGACCGCCTTTTTTGAATGAAAATGAGATTGGCTCAGACGTCTCCAAAGATAGATTTCCCATCAGAGCGAAGATCCGAGCACGCTTCAGCAATGCGATCTGCCATTCCTTTTTCACCAGCTTTCAGGTAACTGCGAGGATCATATACCTTCTTGTTACCGATTTCACCGTCGACCTTGAGAATGCCATCATAATTCTTGTAAAAATGATCAGCGATCGGACGAGTGAAAGAATATTGTGTATCGGTGTCGACATTCATTTTAACCACACCGTAGTCGAGTGTTTCACGGATCTCTTCAAGCAAACTACCGCTTCCACCATGGAAGACCAGGTCCATCTCTGCCTCGGCACCATATTTGGCGACCACAGCTGCCTGACCATCCTTGAGGATGTCAGGGCGAAGCTTCACAGCGCCGGGCTTGTAGTGCCCGTGCACGTTACCGAAAGTAGCGGCAAAGGTGAAGCGACCAATAGACTGCAAGGCTTCGTAAACCGCCAGCATGTCTTCAGGAGTCGTATATAGGTGTTCTTCAGGAGTGTCTTCAGTGCCTGCAGAGCCGTCTTCTTCCCCACCCACTACACCAGCTTCGACTTCCAGCACAATCTCGTTTTCAGCAGCAAGTTTCAGATATTCCTTTGAAATGGCGATATTTTCTTCCAGCGGAAGAATGGATGCATCAAGCATGTGGTTCTGGAAGAGGTTGTTTTCCCCTTTGGCGCGACGCGCAGCCGTGGCTTCAATGAGAGGTTTGAGGAAAGTTGCAGCTGCCTTGGGCTGACAGTGATCCGTATTGAGTGCCACGAGCACGTCATATTGTTCCGCGAGACGATGAGCGGCTTCAGCAAGAATGATGGTGCCTTTGGTGGCATCCTTGTTGTTCAGACCTGAAGCAAACTGACCCGCACCTGTGGAGAATTGAATAATGCCGTCTGATTTCATATCGGCAAATGCCTTGAAGGCAGAATTCAAGGTCATGATACTTGTACAGTTGATCGCCGGATAGGCATAGGAGCCTTTTTGTGCGGCGTCCAACATGGCTGCGAATTGCTTCGGAGTTGCGATTGGCATAGGAATCTTTTATTTTGTAATTGTATTTTTGTGTTTTTAAGGCCTTTTTGAGCCGAAAACCGGCAACACTTTATGGAAATCAAGCACATTGGAAAGCCAAAAAGCGCGTCCGCGTCATTTTCCAGGTCACATTTAAGTACTGATCTCCAATTTAATCAGCGTGCTGAATGGAACCTTGATCCACTTTCCATCGGATCAACCGCCTCCCAAGTTCCTTGGGCCAGTTTTCTTCAGTACACGTCATAAAGACCTGACCAGAGGCATGATGGGATCGTTCAAGCAATGGCATCAAGCCACCGCGGCGAGCTAGATCCAATTCCCCCATCACATCATCAATCAATAAAACAGGTGGATGCCCGAAGAGTCCGGTCAAGTATTCAGCCTGAGCTACTTTCAAGGAGATGGCCAAGCTACGCTTTTGACCTTCGCTGCCAAATTGAGCTGCAGACTGATTATTCAGAAGTAATTTAAGATCATCACGATGTGGCCCCACCAGGGTGGATCGATATTGCCTTTCCCTGACCTTTACTCTGTCCAGCTCTTCCCTGAAATCTCCTTGCACCGTCGGGTGATAAACCATCATGAATTCCTCGGCATCATCAGATATTCGACGGTAAGAGAGACGTGCAAGAGGGGAGAGGCGCGGCACAAACTGTTTGCGCGCCTCAATCAATGCTTGCCCGTAATGAACGAGTTCTCTCGTGAAGGAATCAAGCACATCCTGATCGGGTCGATGCTGTTTCAGAATGGCATTCCTCGATCGCAATACCTTGGCATACTGCTGAAGATTACCCAGATAAGCAGGCTGGGTTTGAGAAAGTAAAAGATCCATGAACCGCCGACGAATCCGTGGCGCTCCCTTGACGAGCTGCAAATCTTCAGTGCAGAAAACCACAGAACGAAGTGTTCCAAAGAAATCGGAAAGACGCTTGACCGGATCCTGATTGAGCGTCAGGCGGCGATCACGCAAAGACCAGTAATACTTGATCACATCAGACTGAACCCCCACGATTTCAGCACCGACAAAGAATCCCGCTTGCTCATGTCGGATCATTTGGGCGGCACCAACGCCACGGAAAGAACGCAAGGTGGCAAGTAGATAGATGGATTCAAGTATATTAGTTTTTCCTTGAGCATTGTTACCCAGCAACAGGTGAAAACCGGGATCAAACATCATGTCCAATCGCCGATAATTCCGAAAATCTCTTAATCTTAATTTAGCCAGGTGCATGCCCAATTGCCTTCAGGGGCGTGATGAAAGCTTTGTTGAATCGGGCAGACAAATACAAATCCTAATTTTGCAAATACGCAAAAAGATCGGCGACCTGCTGTTCCGTCATCGTGTCCAAAAGTCCTTCAGGCATGATGGAAACAGTGGAATGCTCGCGTTTGACGACATCGGTTTCCGCGATCCGGGTAAGATTACCGGCAAGATCGGTCAGAGTGAGAACCCCTGCTTCCATTCCTGAAATGAAACCAGTCAACAGAGCCCCTTCCAGCTCCCCCTCTGCTGCGCGCAGCGCCAAGGTCACAAGTTCAAATTCTTCACGGATGGCCAGATTTGGATCCAGAACAGCCGGCAGCAGAAAATCGAGATTACCACGATCATAACCGGTGAGTTCCGGCCCAATGGATCGACCCTCCCCATGCAGAACATGGCAGGCCCCACAGACTTGAGCAAAAAGCTCCTTACCCTTGCGAGCATCTCCGCCCAGACGTTTCAAGGTTGTCTGGACCTCATGGATGCGTGTGGTAATGGCAGCTTTCGGTTGACGCAGATTACCCCAGCTGGACTTGATCAAAGAACCGATCCGCTCATTCCCCCTCTGCTGCATGGTAATCAAGACATCGAATGAGATGGCTTCCCTTGCCAATGCACCCTGATCCACTGCGGTTAACAGCGCAACGGTCCATTCCGTTCGTCCGGCCATCACGGATAATGCGGTTTGAAGGAGGTCTCCTTCGAGCTTTGGCAATTGATCGAGCAAGGCTTCCGCAATGGCATCATCATCAAATCGACGCAGCCCATTCATCGCGGCGAGCTTGAGTGATTCAGAAGCATGGCTATCACCGATGAGTTGCAGCATGATGAAAACCGATGGCTGGTCGCGCAGCTCCGAGAGCCGGCTGATCATGGCGATCCGCGTCTCCTCTTTCTGTTGGGAGTGGGCCACCATTTCACGGGCAGAGACAAAAGCTGACGGGCTATCAATTCGAAGGCCAAACCCAACCCAGGAAGGATCCGACCCAAACCTTGCCGTGACTGTTTTCAGGGCCTTGTCCAATGCATCCGGTAAAACCTCGAGGCGAGATCCCTGCAACGCGGATTCCATCCCCTCCAACAGCAACGAAACCGCATCCTTATCCGGTGCCTTCATCAAGAGGCGGGCACAGAGAGTCAGACTGTTCGGATCTTGTTCAGAGGTCAACCTGCGGCTCAGGCGGCTCAACAGCGTTTCACGCAGCAGAAGAAACTGCCACTGATCCGGAGTCCCCAGCAGCGCAAGCATTCCCTCTGGTTGCTGGCGAATCTGAGACTCCAAAGCCCACCAGATCTGCTGCGGTATGTAGGGATCACTGGACCATTCATCGCGCTGAAAAAGCGCTTGAACCAAGGGGTAACCTTGCGAGGGACGGAGTCGTTGAGCACTTGCTGCAATTTGTGAAACCACTTCAGGATCTGAATCCGTTTTCGCCAAATGCATGACGGATTTAAAAACCGCAGAACTCAAAAGCGGCACAACATCCGCACTCAAGCGAACGCCCCACAAGCGCACGTGAGGATCGGCATGGTTCAGTGAAAGAAGGCGCGTGGATTCGCCCAGAGACTGCATTTGCTCCAAGGTCCACAAGGCCTCCAGAGCAGTCGCTCCATCCGCATTGGTCAATCGTTCCTGAAGCAATGCGACCGCAGCAGGGTCTTTCTTCTCGCGCAGCAAACGACGAGCCGTGGATCGAATCCATTGATTTTGATCCGACAAGGATGAAACCAGCTGTTCGGTTGTCCTGCGATGCATGTCCATGGCATAGCCGGGGGAGCGACGCGTGTCACGTAAGCGATAAATACGCCCACGCTCACGGTCCCAATTGTCTCTGGGGTCCACATGCGTGATGCGAGCATCATACCAATCAGAGAGATAGATGGCTCCGTCCGGCCCTATGACGTTGTGCACTGGCCGAAACCATTTATCCGAAGTCGTTACAGGCGATTCAATTTCGGCGGTTTTGAACGTACTGCCGTCGGGCATCACGCGCAGTGCGTGCACCTTGTTAGCCAGCGAGTTGCTTCCAACGAAATGATTTTCCAGCGACGGAATGGCGCCACTTTCATAGAGCACCCACTGATGCACGAGGCGCACTTTTTCACCTTCAATGGGCAATCCGAAAAAATGCCCAAAGGTGTAGGGGTTGGTGTGAGGTCCATGCTTGCCAAAAGATTTTTGATAGTAACCGCCTTGCACAAAATAAACCGACTGCAGGTTCCCGTTGGTACCTGAATAAAGTCGCCCCTTACTGTCAAAATCCACACCAAAAGTGTTCCACCCTCCTTCGGCGAACAATTCAAAATGGTGTGTGACAGGGTGGTATCTCCAGATATTTTGACCAAAGAAAGGATATACCTTGTTTGACTCACCTCGCTCAACTTTGACGCGCGCGGTGACCGTGCTTCCAGTGGCACCATAAAGCCAACCATCAGGCCCCCACTTCAGGCTGTTGGCGATCGAATGAGTATCCTCCAAACCAAATCCTGACAGGTGCACCTCGGGAGGACCGTCGGGTTGATCATCATGATTTCGGTCTGCATAAAACAACAGGTAAGGTGGATGCATGACCCATATGCCCTCTTGATCAAAAGCCAATGAAGTACACATGTTCAGACCATCCAGAAATGTTTTATGGGTCTCAAAAACACCATCACCGTCAGTGTCCTCATGCAAAGTGATCTTATCTTTACCTACAAATTTTTGATGCTCTGGCCGATCGAATGGTGGGGGCGGAGGTACGGCGTCAAAGACTTTTCTCAAATGATTATCCCATGTCAGCACTTCAAGACCTGCCGGATTGGGGTATTGAATATACTGAACCACCCACATCCTTCCACGCTCATCAAAATCAATGTAGAGGGGCTGTTTCACCAGAGGCTCCGACAAAACGAGATCGATGCTCAAACCATCGCTTACCTCGAGAGATTCAAGCGCTGCGTCGGGAGATAGCGGAGCTCCCTTTCCTTCAGTCAGGGCATGCACATTGGTATTGCCTTTGAATTTTTCGTAAACCTCCTGGATGCGACGCTGTCTTCCCCCTATGTCCGCGTCCACAATCCCAGCGTGACCGGCAAACCCAACTCCGGCGATTTGTTTGAATCGCGCAGATGCTTGTTTGGCTTCAGCACTGTCAGGATCGTGATCCCACTGACTCCAGGAGGGAGCGTCTCCGGGGCGAAACAACCAGGCTCCCTGAAGATCAATGGCATCATCGCGACGGCTCAGGTGCACCGGGCCCTTCAATATCCCACCCTGCCCTTCCTTGTCATAAACACGCCATGCAATCAGATTGTCCTCACCATAACGGATCCAGTCCGGATCAATCACGAAAGGGCGGCGTATATTGCTTGAAGGGTTTTGATACAGAGGAGGCATGGCACCATTGGCACCGATTTTAATACCGTTGAAAAAACCTTCATCCACGTCACTTACCTCATCAACCACCAGCAGCAAACGACTGCCACGCCAGGATTCCGGTACATGCACGTAAGAGCGATACCATCCAAAACCATCCGTATCGGCAAAGGCCCCACTTGGATGCTGTTCCCATGCTGAAGGCACATTCATCGGCACCCAGCCATTGAGGGAAGCATTCGGATCAAAATCTCCTTTAAGCCCTGGGTGAATGAGTTGCTCAGGAACTGCACGACCCGCCACCCAATGGATGGCATTCAGTAGCAGACGTCGAAAAGGTTGGATTCCGAAATCACCCGTGTTGCCCAATGAAGTGTATACCACCCTGCCACCTGATGACGTTTCGTGCGTCCAGGTCACAGGTTCCCTGACCTCCATGCCCACAACCACCCCATCCATCAAGACAGTCGCTTTGGCCGACATCTCCCGGTTTTTGTAAAGATGCGAGGTTGATAAAAAAGATTGTTGCTCAAGACCTTTCAACAAGGGATGTGTTTTCTGTGATGCCTGTAAAAAAATTTTCGAAGGAGGATTGGTGGGTGGCTTGTTTCCATAGTGCCCTTCATAATGTCCACCCAGCACATCGCGATCAAATGACTGCCAACGCACGTAATCCGCACTGGGGGGGTCACGGTCGAATGCATGACTGGATGTCCGTATAGCAACAACTGAACCGCCCCGATTCAAGAACGTGCGAATCAATTGCATCTGAGCTTCCGGGGGCGTTCTTCGCCGCACACTGACGAACAGGACGTCTGCATCAGCCAAGGCTTCCAATCCTTTAAAATGGTTCGAATCATCCCTGGAGACATGTGCAAAGGAACTGACAATCCCCTTGGGGGTCAGTTCTTGCCTTGCGAATTCAGGAAGTGTACGGGCGGTTTCATATTCCTGCTCACCCACCATGAAGACGACATGCAAAGGTTCAGCACCATGGAGGGGCAACATAAATGAAAGAGTGACAAACACCCCGAATCGGCAAAAAAAGAATCGGCTCAATCGTAAAGCATTCATTTTAGAAATCATGGTCATCATAAGTCGCAGAAGAACCTTCTCATCAGATGGATCACTTCGGAAGATTACCTTTAGAGGAAGAATATCCAATGAAATTTTTCTACTCCTGCATGAGCGGAATCGCTAGGGTTTCAAGATGAGCGACCGCGAGTTCAAGGGCGACCAAAAGGTTGGGAAATCCGTTTTGATGCGATGGGAAAATAATTTCAGGAATCACTGGGTCCCAAAGTTACCATCGTGGATTGAAACATGGCACCTTACTTATCTGACCTTGATTTGGTCAGCTTTGATTTTGGTATTCAGCTGGAAAGCCCGGGAAAACCTGGAGTGGCTGTGGCTGGTTTCGCTCATGATCCTTGCTCAGTATGTCAGCGATCTTTTTGACGGCGCTTTGGGCCGTTACCGCAAGACGGGGCTCATCAAATGGGGTTATTACATGGACCATCTCCTGGACTACGTATTTCAATCGTGCATTGTAGCAGGCTACATGATGATCGCCCCGGAAGGACTTGCCTGGTATTTTGTCGGCATCCTGATCGTTGCAGGCGCTTATATGGTGAACGCCTTTCTTTCCTTTGCAGCAACCAATGCGTTTGAAATTTATTTTTTCGGCATTGGGCCAACTGAAATCAGATTCTTGATCATCACACTCAACACATGCATCATTTTCCTGGGAACAGACTGGTGGCCCACGACTGTCCCTGTTTGTTTTTGTGCCATGCTTGCGGGTTTTATTGCTTTGGCATTTCGCACCCACAAGATGCTATGGGCATTGGACATGAAGAAAAAAAGCTGATCGTTCGGCGCTGAGCAACGCATCGTACGTGTAAAATCTATTTGATTACTTCAAAGATTCTGTAAAATTCGATAGCGAACCATGATGAGACTCCTCAGGCATATGAAAATGACGCATCCAGTGCCATGGATGCTGGCAGCCTCAATGCTGGTTGCTCATTATGGTTTGATTCACGCTGGAGAAGATGAAGCCGTTGCTTATTTTGAAAAGCACGTGCGTCCCTTGCTTGTTGACCATTGTTATGAATGTCATTCAGAATCGGAAAAAATCAAGGGAGGACTTCGATTGGATAGCAGACAGGGTTGGATATCTGGGGGCGATTCAGGAAAGGCCATCGAACCCGGAAAGCCAGAAAAAAGCTTACTACTGGAAGCCATCGCTTACAGCAATCCTGATCTGGAAATGCCGCCGAGAGGCAAGCTTCCCCCATCGAAGATAGCCCACATCGAACATTGGATACGCATGGGAGCTGCGGATCCCAGAGACGGAGATGTTTCCGAATCGGCTGACGAAGCCATTGACCTGGATGAAGGCAGACAATTCTGGTCCTTTCGCCCAATCTCTCTCCCTCCTGCTCCCAAGAACACGGATGAAGGCTGGGCTTTCAACTTGATTGATCGTTTTGTCATGGCTGAACTGGAGGAAAACTCGATGGCACCAACCCAGGATGCCAGTGAAGCGGAACTTCTGAGACGGGTAAGTTTTGATCTTACCGGACTCCCCCCTTCGCCTGACCTAATACGAAATTTTCAGAAAGATGCATCCGAGCAACATTATCAATCCATTATCGACCAAATGCTCGCATCCCAATCATTTGGAGAGAAATGGGGACGTCATTGGCTTGATCTCGCTCGATATGCCGATTCAACCGGGGGCGGTCGCAGCTCCGTTCTGTCAAACGCCTGGCGGTATCGCAACTACGTCATTGATGCTTACAATCAGGACAAGCCATTTGACCTGTTCATCAGCGAACAAATCTCTGGTGATCTCATGACATGGTCCAGCCGGGAGCAGCGAAACAATCAATTAGTGGCCACCGCATACCTCGCTATCGGCCCCAAGAATCTGGACCTGCAGGACAAGGAACTACTCCGGATGAATACCGTGGACGAACAGATCGACACGATGGGCCGTTCCCTTTTGGGAATGACCATCAGTTGCGCAAGGTGTCATGATCATAAATTCGACCCGATCCCAACAGAAGATTACTACGCGCTGGCGGGGATTTTCCGAAGCACGCGCACACTGATCCGGGACAATGTCTCCAAGTTGGTGGAACAGGAATTAGAAGTAACATTCGATCGAAAGCAGATTTATCAGGAATACTCCAATCAGGTCAAAAAAATGGGGAATTCGATCAAAGTTTTAAAAAAGATCAAAGATGCTTCGGAGAATCAAAAAGCTGAACTCAAGGCATTGGAACAACAACTGGCCAAGGCAAAGGATACCGCACCAGCGCCCCTGCCCAAGGCAATCACCGTCGGCGTGGAGAAGGATGCAGGGGACTACGCAGTGTGTGTCCGTGGTAATGTGCATCAACTTGGAGCAAAAGTACCTCGAGGTTTCCTCAAGGTCGCACTCGATAAAAACGCGTCAAGCCCAGTGATCCCTGAGGGAGAAACCGGGCGCCTCGAGCTGGCTCAATGGTTAACCAGCTCCGTTAACCCGCTCACTCCTCGCGTGTATGTCAATCGAGTGTGGCATCACCTTTTTGGTCGTGGCATCGTGAAGTCTGTGGATAATTTTGGAACCACAGGCGATACCCCAACCCACCCGGAATTGCTGGATTACCTAAGCTATCAGTTTATCCAGAACAATTGGTCCACCAAACGGCTGGTGAGGGAGCTTGTTCTTTCACGCACTTACCGTCTGAGTTCATCAGGCACAGATGCGAACCAGAGCAGAGACCCTGACAACGCACTGCGCTCACGCATGATTCCAAGAACCTTACCTGCGGAAGCAATACGTGATTCGATACTGATTGCAAGCGGACAGCTCCGGGGAGGCCGCATAACCAGTATGCTGCCTGGCGCAGCGTCTTCCGATTCCGCACTTCGTAATGCCAAACTGGATTACGAAAGCATTGTCAGTCCACGCGTACGATCTGTTTATATTCCGATCTTTCGTGAAGAGGGGAGGAATGCATTGCTGGATAACTTCGATTTTGCCAATCCAAGTTTCACCGTAGGACGCCGAACACCCGGGGTTCGACCAACACAATCGTTGTATCTCATGAACAACGCATGGATCATGGACCAAGCCGAATTCGCGGCCGCCAAGTTGCTGAGTAAAAAAGGTTATTCAGACGGCGAAAGACTGTTGCATGCATACATGACAACGCTTTCAAGGAAACCCAGTCAAGCTGAGAAGCTGATCGCCATGGATTTTTTGAGTAAGGCCGAAAACCAGCATCAACAGCGTAAAGCATGGGAAGGCATTTACCATGCGCTGTTTTCATGCGTCGACTTCCGCTACATTCATTGATCGATCATTCACATTGAATGCGCAGCATCGGAGTTACATCTTTTACTTCACCTATAAAAATCATCTTAGATCTATGAAAAAACGCTCATTTACATATTGGATACTGACCGCCTTTGCATTTGCCTCTTCCATTCAGATTGGAATCGCATCTCCGGCAGAAAACGAAGCCAAGCCACTGAAAGCTGGATATCATGAAATCAAGGCCAAAAAAGCTGGGCTATTGCTCAAGAATCATAAAGACCTGATCGTTCTGGATATCCGAACTGAAAAGGAATACGTCGCAGGTCACATTGCGAAAGCGAAGCATGTGGATTTTTATGAAAGCGATTTTAAATCCCGACTCGAAAAACTGGATCGCAAAACCCCGTATCTCGTGCATTGCGCTTCGGGTGGTCGCAGCGGACGCTCCCTGGAGATTTTCAGAGATCTCGGATTTACGCGCGTTTATCATATGAATGACGGATTCAAAGGATGGATGAAAGAAAAACTCCCTTCCAAAAAAGGGAAACCAGAGAAAAATAAAAAATAACACTCACCCCCTCTTGACGCCAAGTGTTGGCAAGCTCAAAGCCCTGTCATGATTACTCAAGCATTGATGGCTTTGTTTGGTAACCTGATGACACCTGAGTTCATGATCGTGTCATGAGTGCTTCAATGGGTTATTCGGACAGCTGTTCGTGCAGGCATGGAATCCATGCCTAAAAAGGCTCAACATCAAACAAGGCAAAGCCGAATAATGCACTTCATTACTACTGGTTGCGATATTGGCTCAATTTCATCACATGAAAAAATCAAACATCCTTGGCGTCCTCCGCGCCTTGGTCCAGCAGTTGCGGCAGGGCTGAGATTTAAATATTCTGACAAATCACAGCTCAATCCCGTTTGCCATCTGTGATCTTACTTGCTACCCGGCTTCATTGCCTCTGAGCCTTTAAGATCATCGGGTAATTGATCCGGTTGAAAAGTCTCTACCTTCATTCGGATGAGCGGGTGAAATGGCACACCAAAATCAACGGACCCATTGGAGCGATCAACCAAGACACCTATCCCCTTGACGTCTCCTTTGTGCTGCCGAATGATTTCCAGCGTTTCGGCCACGCGCCCCCCCTTGGTTACCACGTCTTCGATCAACAGTATTGACTCTCCTGACTCAATCTTAAAACCACGCCTAAGCACCAACTTCCCCCCCTCCTTTTCAACAAAGACATATCGCAAGCCCAGCTGACGGGCCACTTCCTGCCCGATGACCAGTCCCCCCATGGCAGGAGCGACTACAGTCGTTGCTCCGAGCTCATTCATTTGAGCCGCCAGACCTGCACCTAGTTGTTCAACAATGGGCATTTGTTGAAGCGCCATAGCACATTGAAAAAACTCACGACTGTGCAATCCGCTACGAAGAATAAAATGTCCCTTGAGCAGGGCCCCTGTCTGTTCGAAAATCTTTAACGCTTCGTCTTGTGTCATCAGGTCTGAGTATCCGATAAACGCGCCTGGGCCGCGAGTTTTTAATCGCTTTCAACTGGAATAAGACCTTAGCTTTGTTACATGACTGATTACGAAAAACTCAAAGCCCAATTCAGGGAAATCGGATATTTGAATCGCACAATTGCGTTGCTGGATTGGGATCATGAAACCTATCTACCGGCTAAAGGTGTTGATTACAGGGCAGATCAACAAGCTTTCCTGAGCGGCATGGCTCACAACAGGCTGGTTGGCATAAAAGTCAAGGAACTGATCGAAGCCTGCGAATCGGATCAAGCAAATCTGAACACTCACGAACAGATCAATATCCGTGAATGGCGAAAGGACTACGATCGATCAGTCAAACTCCCAACAGAATTTGTCGAACGCTTTGAAAAAACCTGCTCGCTTGCCAAGGCATCCTGGGCCGAAGCGCGAAGGGAAAATAAATTTGAGATTTTCTCCAATCACCTGGAGCAAATCATCGATCTATCCCGCCAGAAAGCGGATTACTACGGCTACGAGCAAACCGCCTACGATGCCTTGATGGACGTCTATGAGCCAGGTTGTACTACAGAGTCCTTGAGCCCCGTATTTGCAGATCTAAAGAAATCCATCGTCGATTGGCTCCCTGAAGCCATCGAGACAACCGGTGACATTACGGAAGCATTTTTAAAAGATGATTATCCCATTGCTGGTCAGATAAAGCTCAACGAAATTATTTCCAGAGCCCTTGAGTTCGATTTCGAATCAGGACGGATTGACGCAACCACGCACCCCTTCTGCACTGAACTGGGCCCTCATGACGTCCGATTGACGACGCGATACGAAGCAGATGACTTTACGGTTTCACTCTACAGCGTTCTTCACGAGGCTGGGCATGGACTTTATGAGCAGGGTTTCAAAAGTGAACATGCGGGCACCCCCATGGCTGAAGCAGTTTCTCTCGGCATCCATGAATCACAATCCAGACTTTGGGAAAACAAAGTTGGACGAGCTCCTGCATTTTGGAATGACTGGCACTCCATCGCGTGTGAACATTTACCCGCCCTTAAACGATTTACGCCTGAACAACTCACAAAAGCAGTGAATCGAGTAAGCCCCTCCTTCATTCGGGTGGAAGCTGATGAAGTCACCTATGATCTCCACATCATCTTGCGCTATGAATTGGAAAAAGCACTGATAGCCGGCGATCTCCATGTGAAAGATATCCCCGGAGTCTGGAACGAACAATTCAAAGGCATGTTCGGAATCGAGGTACCGGATGATACGCAGGGATGTCTTCAGGATATTCACTGGAGCATGGGAGGCTTCGGCTATTTCCCTACCTATTCCCTCGGGAACCTCAATTCAGCACAACTTTACGACTCAGCTCAAAAAGCACTTGGCCCCCGGCTTGGGGATCTCCAGAACGGTAACTATCATGGCCTTTTGGGATGGCTCAGAACGAATGTGCACCAATTTGGAAAACAATACCCCCCTGCTGAGCTCATGCAGAATGCGACAGGAAAACCAACGCAACCCGACTACCACTGGAGCTATCTCAAAGACCGTTTTTCCTCCATGGGCTGAGATCAGGTCCCTGATGAGCCGTTTCGTGGTGCTCGCCTGTCTCCTGTTGCAATAGCAGGAAACAAAAGCGCATGTTAAGAAGACTGAAGATTTGGTTCAGGCTCGATGCCGACGTGGGGTCAGGGTGCGAGGGGAAACTCGACGATATTGCTGGCAAGATTCTGATCATTGCAAAATCAGGGCCTGTTGTTCTACTGAGCCTCCATATACCAGAGATTCATGTTTACTCCGCAACACGTCCCCCGTGGAACAAGAATGTGAGACACCTTAAATTGAAGGAAATTTTACAGATAGCCGAGATGTTGCTATGGAAATAATGAGTTAAAGCACGGCCTATCAATCACAATGTAAATCGACTGCTTTCCTGAATACTCGATTGAAATGAATCAACGATTGGAAACCTATCTCAAAGGCATTTTTACTTATTCTGAGATTGGGATTGAGCAGAAGGTTTTTCTGGTTTCAGCCATCATACGCTCACGGGGGATTTCATTATTTTTATCATGCAGCATAAACTGCCATAAGTCTTTGGCGCGAAGGATAATAAGTAAAACTTTAACACCGATAAAGGGATGTCCAACCCCCTCGAATACAGAAGATTCAATCAGCCCCATTGCCAGGTATTTATCCTGCTCACTATCGTTCCCCTCCTCCAGCCTGGCATTCCCCATCTCAGCCCACATTTCTCAGGTCTGAGCGGAGCCTGCCCTCACTGGCACTGATCCATCTCCACGCCTCCACAAGTCGGAACGAATCAATCCATAATTAAATTCTTTTCTGGATAACAGGTGGAAACCTGCAGCACTCAAAAAGCAATCTGGATCCGTCCAATGGTTCGCAGCGATGGAAGTCACCCTGCGAAAAAACTGATACATCACCCAGTGCACCCACCTTGCTCGAACCTTTTGCCATCCTTTTCCTGCCGGGACCTGGAAGTCAGCCACTAACCAACTGGCATCGGGCTTACACGCATTCGCAATTCTGGGTATGAGAGAGGTCAACTGTGGCTGCGTGAAACAATCCAGAAAAAAGGGAGTGGTCACCAAATCGAAGGTTTCCGTTCCCAGATCCGTATGCAGGGCATCCACATGTAACCAGGTAAATTGTCCTGGATCACACCCTGATGCGATGAGAACCTGCGTGGCTTGTTCCATCATCGGGCGACTTTGGTCGACAACTACAAACTGCGCGTGAGGCATGCTTTTAATCAGCCTCTCCAACAATCGCCCCGGCCCTTCACCAAGCATCAGGATTTGAGAGCAAGGCTTCAAGACGTGCAGATGAGCGGTGCGCGCCTCTTGAAGTTTGCTGAACGCGAGGCATCTCTCCATCAGGCGGTATGAAGCAGCTAACTTGTCAAATCCGGAGTGCAATGGAAGAAAATCTAAGTTCAGTGCAGTGCCAGCGAAAAAACATGAGAAAACCACCCAAGGCATAAGCAAGCAGATCCCAGAGATCTGAAACCGCATGATCGAACAGCAAAGGCCCTATGAATTCAGCCATAAAGCCCCACAAGAGGCCGTGCCAGAGGATTTCACCCCCCGTAACCCGCAATGCATGGGCACGCAGCCCTAATGCACCGTAGAGGCTCAGTATCAACGGGAGAGCGCAAGGAAGCATCCATAGATCATTCCAATGACGATCCATCCAACCAGAATCAGGACTCAAGACCTGCCAAAACCTGTGAATGATGTAGCATGCGATGGAGATGCCCCAGAAAGGATCTTTCAACAATATGAGATTCCAAGGTCCTGAATGGGTTTTCATCACAGCAAGGCTACCATGATCAAACCAAACCCTATGGCAATCAATGTTTTAAAAATTAGTGTAATCATTTCAGTCAAAGGAGCCTCTACGAATGAAGGCAACAGACACGTAATCATGAAGTTCCAGCTCCACATGGCAAGTGAATTCCTGAAGAATCTCAAGCCATAAATACCACATGAATCAGCCAATATGCCTGAAAAGAAAAATGCGCTTTCAGCTAAAAAACACTTGCAAGTATCGGGCAACGGTTGGTAACGGTTGCGAACATAGCTCATGGGTAAGTCATTGATCATCGCAGAAAAGCCGTCCGTCGCTCAGGATATCAGCCGTGCCTTGGGCGGTTTTGATAAAAAGAATGACTACTTCGAGAGTGACCAGTATGTGGTTGCCTCGGCTGTAGGTCATTTATTGGAACTCACTGTTCCCCCCGAGGCCGAAGTCAAACGAGGTAAATGGACCTTCGCCCAGTTGCCCGTTATTCCTGACCACTTCGCACTCAAACCGATCAGCAAAACTGAATCGAGACTCAAGCTACTCAAGCGCCTCATCAAGCGGAAAGATGTGGAAGAAGTGATCAATGGCTGTGATGCAGGTCGCGAGGGAGAATTGATCTTTCGCCACATTATCACGGAATCCAAAACCAAAAAAACTATCAGACGCCTGTGGCTGCAATCCATGACTAAGCAGGCAATCCGTGATGGATTTCAAAAACTGAGATCGGATGAAGCAATGCTTCCATTGGCATGCGCTGCTGTTTGCCGCTCGGAATCCGACTGGCTGGTAGGTATCAACGGCACACGAGCAATGACCGCTTTCAACTCGAAATCGGGCGGCTTCTTCTTGACCACCGTCGGGCGAGTGCAAACACCAACACTCACGATTCTAGTAGATCGCGAACAGAAGATTAAGAAGTTCGTTGAGCGAAACTATTGGGAATTGCATGCCAATTTCCAGGCCAAAGCCGGACATTATGAAGGCCGCTGGTTTGACGAAGGCTTCAGAAAGAAAGACAAAGAAAGTGATCCAGATCTGAGACCAGAGCGCATTTGGTCCAAAGAACTTGCTGAGGGAATTCAGAAAAAGTGCCTGAATCAGCCGGGAACCGTTACTGAGGAGAAAAGGCCCAGCAAACAGCTTTCCCCCCTGCTATACGATTTAACCAGCTTGCAAAGAGAAGCCAATTCTCGATTCGGATTACCAGCTGGACGTACACTGCAATTGGCTCAGGCTTTGTACGAGCGCCATAAAATGCTGACCTATCCGAGGACAGATTCGCGCGCCCTTCCGGAAGATTATCTGGGAACGGTAAAGGAAACATTGAAGGCATTTACCGGTTCCAGTTACGAGAGCTCAGCCTCAAAGATTGAGAGAAACAGCTGGGTCAAACCCAACAAGCGTATTTTCAATAATGCCAAGATATCTGATCACTTTGCCATCATCCCCACTTCGCTCGGCCCCAAGAAAAAGCTGAACGATGATGAGCAAAAGATTTATGATATGGTAGTCCGCCGTTTTCTTGCTGTCTTTTTCCCTCCCGCGGAATATCAAATCACAACGCGCATCACCCGAGTGATGGAGGAGGCCTTTAAAACGGATGGAAAAATATTGATCAATCCAGGTTGGCTTGAAGTGTATGGCAAAGCCCTGCCAACCGGTGAGGCAGATCACCTGACACCAGTTGAAAACGGCGAAACAGTTGCCACACTGGAGCTCAATCTGAAAGAAAATCAAACAAAGCCCTCTCCCCGCTATTCAGAAGCCACTTTGCTTTCCGCCATGGAAGGTGCAGGCAAACTGGTGGATGATGAGGAGCTCAGGGAAGCCATGGGGGCAAAAGGCCTAGGGACTCCGGCAACGCGTGCGTCAATCATTGAGAATTTAATCCGCGAAAAATATGTGATTCGCAATCAGCGGGAACTACAGCCAACCGCCAAGGCATTCAGCCTGATTACTCTTTTGCGCGGATTGCAAATCCCAGAGCTTTGTTCTCCAGAACTCACAGGTGATTGGGAACATAAACTAAAACTCATGGAACAAGGGCAGCTGGATCGAGATTCTTTCATGTCTGAAATCCAGGAAATGACCCGTAAAATTGTTGAGCAAGCCAAATCATTTGACAGTGATACTGTGCCTGGTGACTTCGGTGTGCTCACCACTCCTTGCCCTAAGTGTGCAGGCCAAGTTAAAGAGACCTACAAAACCTACCAGTGTTCAGCATGTGATTTTTCAGTCTGGAAGATATTGTCAGGACGTCAATTTGAACCTGAGGAGATGGAAACTATTTTAACCAAAGGCTCGGTGGGTCCGCTCCAGGGCTTCCGCAGTAAACAAGGCTGGCCTTTCGCTGCCATCATCAAACTGGGCGAGGAACACAAACTGGAGTTTGATTTTGGAGACAAAGACAAAGATAAAGAGAACGATGAAGAAGAAGTCGATTTTTCAGAAAAAGAATCTTTGGGTGCCTGTCCAAAATGCAAAGCGAATGTCTATGGACATGGCATGCATTATGTCTGCCAAAAATCCAAAGGACCTGACAAAAGCTGCGACTTCAAAACTGGTAAAATCATCCTGCAGAGAGAAATAGAACCTTCACAAATACGAAAGCTGCTCGAAAACGGCAAAACCGAACTTATCAACAAATTCATCTCGAATAGAACCGGACGTGCTTTCAATGCCTTTCTGGCGATCAAGGATGGGGGTGTCTCCTTTGAATTTGAACCTAGGAAGACTAAGAAAAAGTCTTCCAAAAAATCAGACGAACCCGCCAAAAAAATCAGCTTCGAAGGACAGAGCCCCTTGGGTAAATGCCCTCGTTGTGAAGGCAATGTTTTTGCGAGTGAATCTGACTACCTTTGCGAACATTCCCAACGGGACACCAAGCCGTGTAAATTCAAATCGGGCAAGGTGGTGCTGCAACAAGCTGTTGAAGAGGATCAAATCAAAAAGCTTCTCGACTCAGGTCGCACTGACTTCTTGAAGGGGTTCGTCTCAAAACGAGGCTTCCCGTTCGAGGCCGCTCTTGTGGTTGAAGACAAAGGTAAAGTGGGTTTTGAATTTGCGCCCCGCGAGGAAGGTGCAAGCGATTCAGATTCAGAGTCCTGACCCAACGTATTATGGGCGCCACTGATTCCAATTGCGCCGATCATGATCCGCTCGTTGATGCCTTCATGCAAGAATTGAAGGGTGCACGTGCTGCCTCGGACCACACTTGCCGCAATTACGCACAGACACTTAATGAATTTGTCGTATGGCACCAGAAAACACTGAGATCAGCACCTGACTGGAAGGCGCTTGACCGTGATTCGTTTCGTGCATATTTGAGATTTCTCGGCAGAAAAGAATACAGTCGATCCTCGACTCAGATTCGATTCAGTGCCTTGAGGACTTTTTATAAATTTCTCATCCGCAAAGGCAGGGTAAAAGAATCTCCTATTCGAAATATCCTGCTGCCTAAAAAAGAAAAAAGACTACCTCAATTCCTGACACCCGAGCAAATCCATGCACTGCTGGAAGCCCCAGCCAAAGCATGGGAAAAAAAAAGGAGCAATCAAAAAACAAGAACTTCGCCGGAAACGTTTCTAAGGGATTCCGCAGTGCTTGAAACATTCTATTCGTGCGGGCTGCGGATCAGTGAACTTTGCGGGCTCAAGGTAAGTGATCTTTTCTGGGAGGATCAGCTCATACTTGTTGAGGGCAAGGGAAAGAAGGAAAGAATGACTCCCATTGGCGCACCTGCTCTGGATTCAATTCGTCTCTATTGGGATAGAATCGCCCACCCTCAAAAAGCTGAACAGCCGGTATTTTATTCAAAACTCGCCAACGGAAAGCCACTCTACCCAAGGCTGATCCAAAGCAGGCTGAAACTTTACCTTCTCTCTGCTGGACTGGATCCAAACCTTACGCCTCACAAATTGCGACACAGCTTCGCCACTCACATGCTCAATGCGGGAGCCGACTTGAGGAGTGTCCAGGAGCTTCTCGGGCATGCTCACTTGGTCACCACGCAAATTTACACTCACCTGACCACTGATCGATTGAAACGTGTCTATGACCAAGCTCACCCCAGAGCATAAAGCATTTGCAAACTAGAAGGCTTCTACGCATGCTTGTCTCAGTCATTGAACGATTCATCCATGCATTCCGAACACACGCCATCCAAGAAAAAAAATGTCGCAAAAAAGCGATTTGAATCGAATGTTCTTATCGTTGCAGACACGCGGGTTAATTATTGGGCTCCGGACGTGAGCGATGCGTTCGAACGCTTCGGAGCTGCATGTTACATTGCTGCACTTGAACCTGAACGACTGGAAGAACGATGGTTTGAGTATCGGCATGGATACATGAATCTTGCCCCGGACGAGCCCGCAATCCAGCGTATCCGAGATCAAGTCAACAAGGCCGCTCCACGGCTTATTCTGTTCCTTGACCCCTTTGCAATGACATCTGCATTCTTCAAAGCCATTCAGAGGGATCTTAAGAAAAAAGCTACACTGGCAGCGTGGTTCAGTGACTGCAGGCGAACTTCCTGGAAGGGCATCCAATGTTTTGACCATGTTTTTTATTCCGACTCCTCCATGCAGGAATCGCTGCAGAAAGTAAGACCAGGTGAAGATAGAAAGATGAAATATTTACCTCTCGCGGTTAATGAGAGGAGGTTTGCCCCTTCAGGTGTGGATTCAAGGGAAAGTAAAATCATCTTTGCGGGAAGCGTTACCGAGTCACGATTAAAAACCCTCAATCGACTACGCCTCCGAGGAGTCCCTGTTATCTGGGAAGGCCCTAAAACCACGAATTGGTGGACGAAGTTAAAAAGCAAAAACTTGGATTCAAACACCTTGACTCGACTTTATCAGGAATACGCCGTCGTACTGGATCTACCTCGAAGGCCCAAGAATCTGAACGGACTGAACTTCAGGGTATTTGAAGTAGCAGCCTGCCAGAACCTGATGCTCACGAAATGGGTCCCTGATCTTGAACTCCAATTCGATCCATACGAAGAGCTCGTCGTGTATCGGGATTGGGATGAGGTGCCACTGGTTTATCGATCCCTCAAGTATGATCCATACCGCGCCGAAGAAATCGCCATGAAGGCACGCAAGCGCGTTCTTGGGCATCACACCTACAGCCACCGTATCCAAACGATGATTGAAGCCCTTGGACAAAAAGCTTGTTAGGAAACAATCCAGGAATATAATTCAATGCAGATTACCCTTAGCTATGAGATTTGGAATTAATACCTTTCTGTTCACATCCCCCTTCACCACGCGGAGCACTGGCCTCTTGCCCAAGTTCAAAAAATGGGGTTTTGATACGATAGAAATCCCGGTGGAGGATCCGTCGCACATTAATCCTGAGAGGGTGAAAGCCGCACTGGACCGCAACGATCTTGTTTGCGGATCGGTATGTGCCTGTATGTCACCTGACCGCGATTTGCGAGGAACAGCCCAACAACAGAAAACAGGGCTTGCCTACATGAAGGCTCTCATAGACCAGATGGTCACTCTGGACTGCCCGTCGTTGATTGGCCCGGTCTATTCTGCTGTCGGCCGCGCCGATGCGGTTCCCGCCAAGGAATATGCCGCACAGTGGAAAACGGTGGTCAAGAATCTCAAAACCCTGAGTAAATACGCAGAGGATCGAGGCCGCACCATCTGTCTCGAACCTTTGAATCGCTTCGAAACAGATTTTATAAACACCTGTGATCAAGGTCTGAAAATGATCAAGGATGTGGATAGCAAGGCGCTGAAATTGCACCTCGACACATTCCACATGAACATCGAAGAGAAGAATCAAGCAAAAGCCATCAAGAAGGCCGGTAAAATGCTGGGACATTTCCATGCCTGCGGGAGTGACCGTGGAACTCCGGGCAACGACCACATTGACTGGAAACCGATTGTTGCTGCGCTGAAATCCATCAGATACAAGGGTGACGTGGTGATCGAATCCTTCACCACAGACGTCAAGGTTATCGCAAAGGCGGCTGCTATCTGGCGTCGCATGGAACCCACTCGGGATGAGATTGCAGTGAAAGGTCTCAAATTCCTGAAGAAAAACATCAAGTAACTTAAAGAGCATCCAATAGAAAAACCGGCCGGATTTTCCGGCCTTATTTTTACCATTATGAAACAATTCATGCGATCCATTCTGGCAACGGCCCTGTGTGCGGGTTTAATCTGGCAAGCAAGTGCTGCAGACAACGAGGGTTTTACTTCGCTCTTCAACGGTAAAAACCTGGACGGCTGGGATGGAAACCCAAAATTCTGGTCTGTTCGCGATGGTGCGATTACAGGTCAGACCACCAAGGAAAACCCAACCAAAGGCAATACCTTCATTATCTGGCGTAACGGTAAGGTGGATGATTTTGAATTGCGCTTGCAGTATAAAATCATCAATGGCAATTCAGGCATTCAGTATCGGAGCAAGGAACTTGGCAATTGGGTCGTTGGAGGTTATCAGGGAGATTTCGAAGCAGGCAAAACCTTCTCAGGCATCTTATATGAAGAGAGAGGTCGGGGCATCTTGGCACAACGGGGTCAGATGACTAGTATTGCACGCAATGGGGACAAACATAAAGTGGAGGTTCTTGGCTCGTTGGGAGCATCTGAGGATATTCAATCCCAGATCAAGAATGAGGATTGGAATGATTACAAAATCATTGCTGTAGAAAATCGTTTCGTCCACGTCATCAACGGTCGCGTCACAGCTATTGTTCTCGATGAAGATAAAGAGAAGCAAGTTGACTCAGGGATCCTGGCACTGCAACTGCACGCAGGACCTCCAATGACAGTCCAGTTTCGCGATATCAAAATCAAGAAACTAAAACCCATCCAGATCGGTGGCGTTTGGAATATGGAAGTTTTCTCTGACCAGGGGGTCGGTACTCCTGTGTTTCACCTTCAACAACAGGGCAACCAGCTCCTAGGTCAATATGAAGGGCTACTGGGTAAAAGCCCTGTGAAAGGGACCGTATCTGGAGATGTTGTTGAGTTTAACATATCCGGTGAATACGAAGGGCAAACAGTCACCGCTAGCTATAGAGGAAAAATGAAGCCGAATGGTGCCCTTGCGGGAGAAGTCACATTAAATGATGAGATGCTTCTCAACTGGTCAGCTACACGCAAGAACTAAGCACCCTGAATTGAATCATGAAATGCAATCAATTGATAAAACCATGCATTCTTGCCCTACTTTGGGTTTGTAGTTTAACGACAAATCTCAAGGCGGATACCAAACGCATTGTCTTGATAGCAGGCCCGCCAAGTCATGGTGTTCTTCAGCATGAACACAAGGCAGGCTGTATGCTCATAGAACGCTGCCTGCAAGACGTCTCCGGCGTTGAAGTTGATGTTTACACAGGTGGCTGGCCTGAGGATCCCAATGCGCTGGAAGGTGCGGATGCCGTTGTTGTTTTCTGCACGGGCGGGGGGAACCATTTAGCCATTCAGGAAGGCAGATTAGCACAATTAAGCAAGGTGATGGGTGGCGGTGCAGGATTTGGGTGTCTTCATTATGGCGTCGAAGTTCCCAAGGATAGGGGAGGATCTGAGTTCCTGGAATGGATGGGCGGATATTTTGAAACAAACTGGTCGGTCAACCCTCACTGGACTGCTGAATTCACAAGCTTTCCGGATCATCCGATTACCAACGGCGTCCAACCGTTTGCGGTCAATGATGAGTGGTATTTCCATATGCGATTCCCAGATAACATGAAGGGCGTTACGCCTATTCTTTCGGCTGTGGCTCCTGAAAAAACGATGGAGCGAAAAGATGGCCCGCACAGTGGGAACCCAGAGGTACGCAAGGCGGTGGCCGCAGGCCTTCCGCAGCATGTCGCCTGGGCATACGAACGCTCCAATGGTGGACGAGGCTTCGGGTTCACCGGCCTTCACAACCATCTCAACTGGCGGAATCCTGATTTCAGAAAAGTGATCTTGAACGCCATGCTGTGGCTGGCAAAGGCTGAGGTTCCTGAAAATGGGATCGATTGCCCATTGAGCGACGAGCAAATACTCACCAATCTTGATCAAAAGCGTGGAAGAAACCCGCTGGAAATCCTTCGTGATGCCCGCCAAAACCAATCTTTCATCAGCCCTGTCAAAGGCGCAAAGTAAGTCCCTATGAAACGATTATTGACACTCGTATTCACTGTCCTTTTGTCAGCAAACCTGCTTGCACTCGAGGATAAAAAAATCGTTCTGCTGGCCGGCAGGCCAAGTCACGGCCCGGGAGATCACGAATTTAATGCAGGCTGCATGCTACTTCAGAAATGTCTTGAAAACATGCCAGGTGTCCAAGTGGAAGTTCACAAGATGGGGTGGCCGAAAGACATTTCAACGCTGGACTCTGCTGACGCCATTCTGATTTACGCAGACGGAGGGAATGGACACCCCGCTATACAGGAGGATCGCATGAAATTGATCGACCGCCTTGCAGAAAAAGGTGTGGGAATTGGATGCGCCCATTATGGGGTGGAAGTCCCAAAAGGTGACCCTGGAGAAGCCATGCATCGATGGATCGGCGGGTATTACGAACATCAGTTCAGCGTCAATCCAATGTGGTCTCCGGATTTCCTGTCTTTCCCACAGCACCCAGTCACTCGAGGTGTGAAACCTTTCAAAGTAAAAGATGAGTGGTATTTCAACATGCGATGGCGCTCCGATATGGACGGGATTACTCCTATTTTGACCGCCTCACCGGCAGATGATGTGCGTGATGGTCCCTACGTCTGGCCCAAGGGACCCTACCCGCACATAAAAGAAGACAAGGGACGCAAAGAAACCATGATGTGGGTACGCGAGCGTCCGGATGGGGGGAGAGGCTTTGGATTCACTGGTGGACATCATCACGTGAATTGGGGCAACGATGATTTCCGAAAAGTGGTGCTTAATGCCTTGCTGTGGATCGCCAAGGTCGAAGTCCCTCCTCAAGGTGTCGTTTCTTTTATTTCTGAGGAAGATCTGAGCAAGAATCTGGATCCTAAAGGCAAACGTAAATAACTGGTTCCTGTTATCAGGAAAAGATTGTGAGGGCTCATGTCAAACGTGAGCCCCATTCTTTTGTATGTATGTCACTTCTCATTTCTTAATATCGTCACTGGCTTGGATGACCCTCGTTTCTGCATGGGCACAAAGTCCAGCTGGAGTGGGCTCCGAATCTGCGAAAGCGCAATTAAAACGTATGCAAACTGCTGAAGGTTTGGAGGTTCAATTATTTGCCTCTGAGCCCATGGTGTTGAATCCAACCAGCCTGGATATCGACCCCAGGGGAAGAGTCTGGGTGACGGAGGGAGTCAATTACCGCCAATGGCAGGCATGGGGTAAATTGCGTTCCGACGGGGACCGAATCCTGATCCTCGAAGATAACGATCAGAATGGTGAAGCCGATAAAAGCACGGTTTTTTATCAAGGCAATGACATTAATTCTGCTCAGGGTATTTGCGTGCTTGAGAATCGAATTTTCGTGGCATGCTCACCTGATATAATCGTTTTAACTGATACGGATGGCGACGATAAGGCTGACAAGAAGGAGGTTTTATTCACGGGCATTGGAGGCGTTGACCATGACCAGGGCGTGCATGGACCTGTCATTGGTCCGGGTGGTAATCTCTATTTCAACTTTGGAAACCAGGGTTCACAAATTTCTCATGCCAACGGAAGCCCGGTAACCGACCTGATGGGGCGCACCGTCAGGGCCGATGGAAACCCATACTGGGGAGGAATGGCATTCCGCTGCCGCATGGACGGAAGCAAGTTTGAAGTTATCGGGCATAATTTCAGAAATCCATTCGAGCTGACGGTGGATTCTTTTGGAGCGGTATGGCAATCGGATCAAGCTGACCAGGGAGCCCCGGCAGCTAGGATCAACGAGGTTTTTGAATGTGGTAATTTTGGGTATCTGGATGAGCTGACAGGAGCCAGCTGGATTGAGAACCGTCTTAAGATGGCGAAGGAAATCCCTCTGAGGCATTGGCACGAGCATGACCCCGGTGTGATACCAGCTCTTTGGAAGATCGGCGAAGGAGCACCAAAAGGCATCACTGTCTATGAGGGAACTTTGTTACCCTCTCAATTCCAGAACCAAATCATCTATTGCGACTCACAGGAGCAAGCGGTCCACGGATTATTAACAGAAAAGATCGGCGATGCAGAAAAAACTGTCATTCAGAATATCTTATCGTCCAAGCATCCATGGTTTCGCCCCTGTGATGTAGGCACTGCACCAGACGGATCGCTGATGATTGCTGATTGGAACGATGCCACAAGCGCGGAAAACCTGATGACAGACCAGCAACTGGATTCAATGAGTGGACGCATCTATCGCATCGCACCTCTTGAGAAAACAAATTATACCATCCTGCAAGCATCCCTAGATTCAGGAAAAAGGGCCGTTCAGGCGTTGAAATCTCCAAATGCTTCAACGAGATATTCCGCTTGGAGGCGCTTGAAGGAAATGGGTAATAAAGCCATACCAGAACTACTCGCACTTTGGCGCAGCACCACACCTCATTTCAGAGCGCGGGCACTTCACTTACTGGGGCGCCTCAAATATGAGTCAAATCCTTATTTGATCGAAGCAATGAGCGATGAAAATGCGTCCGTTCGAGCCACTGCCATAAGAATAGCTCGCGAGCAAAAAATGCGTGTTATTGATTTAATTAAACGCGCGGTCAGAGACTCATCTCCTGCGGTGCGGCGAGAGTGCGCCATTGCACTGAATCACTCAAAATCCACTCTTGCTCCTGAATTATGGGCAACAATCGCCATGCAATACGACGGCAAGGACCGGTTCTATCTGGAAGCTCTGGGTATCGGGGCTCAAGGCAATGAAGACGTCTTTTTTGAGGCTTGGATGAACCTGGTGAACGATGATTGGGATACCCCAGCAGGACGAGATATTATATGGAGAAGCCGAAGCAAGTTCACACCAGCAAAACTGGTTCTATTCATCAAGGACCCGTCAATCGATGCGTCAGAAAAAACTCGCTACCGCAGAGCATTGGATTTTTTGGAAGGCCCGGAAAAAGATGCCGCTCTTCTGCAGTTACTGGGTGAATAAGACTACAATTTACTCAATGCACAACCAGCAGAAGGTTGCGTGAGAAAAAAGCCTGCAGAAACACCAAATGCCTCAAGATAATCATGGGCAATGATTTGGATGACCCTTTTCACTGCTTCAGGGTCGACCAAACTCACGGCACAACCACCGAAACCCCCACCTGTGATACGACAACCATAAACACCTTCACGACCTCCTAGACTTTGCATCCGATTGACAATCCAATCCAATTCAGGGCAGGAAACTTCGAAATCATCGCGCAGTGAGAAATGACTTTGATAAAGTAATTCCCCCAATGACTGATAGTCACTTGCCTGAATTCGCTCGCATGCTTCCAGTGTCCGATGCATTTCAGAAATCACGTGTCTTCCACGCCGTAATTCCACTTCATCTAACTTGCCTGCGGATCCCGATAATTGCTCCATGGAAACAGATCTCCAGGATGCGCTGCCCAGCTTGAAAAGTGCAGATTCACATTGTGCCCTGCGAGATGCATATCCTCCATCCGTCAGCGCATGTTTCACGTTGGAATTGATGATCAATAGCGCCGGAAATTGCTCGCCTGCTTTGATGAATTCATGCGTATTTGATTGGCAGTCGATTTTCAGAAAATAATCTTTCCTGGCCAGGCCGACGACAAACTGATCCATGATGCCGCAAGGCATCCCTACAAAATCACTTTCAACTTGCTGACACTTCAAGGCTTTCGCCACAGGATCCAATTCAAGGCCCCAAACTTCCCCAATTAACGTGGCAAACGCCATTTCCAAAGCAGCGCTGCTGCTCAATCCGCTGCCATATGGAACATCTGATGCAATCGCCAATTTCAGTCCTACTGGTCTCGTTTCAAGGCGTCTCCAGTATTCTACGACACCTATCACATAATCCGTCCATTTTCCGGAAGGAAGGAGCGGAGCATCCAAAGAAAAATGCACCTGTTGCTTTTCCTGCTCAGAATAGATCAGGATTTCCGGATGATTCACCGGAGAGGCCGCGATACTCAAGCGACGATCAATGGCAGCAGGCAATACGAATCCATCGTTATAATCAATATGCTCTCCAATGAGATTAACCCGGCCCGGAGCATGAGCTACCCACTTGGGTTTCGATCCGAATTGTGCCTCGTAGCTGGCAATCGATCTTTGAAAAGATGTCACGGAATCAGACAAAACTGTATATCAAAACTGTTCTTGGCACAGGGGGGGCTATCCACGTTTCGCAGTCAAGGAGCTAGATTTTCCAGGGTTTCCGGTAACTCCTATCCAACAAGGCATTCGCCTCAGGATCATCCAAGACCCTCTCGACGCGCGCATCGTATTTTAGTTTACGCCCCAGCTGGTGAGATGCATATCCCAAATGACCGGGCGAAATGGATCGATGACCCGTCTCCGCCGGGGCGATGCATGCCTTGCGCTGCGCCACACCTTCAATGAAATTACGGATGTGATTACTTGATTGATATACCTTTGCGGGGCCGGGATTAAAATCCTTGGCCACCCACCGTGAATCAGATGCCTCTAACTTGCCTCGATTGACATAAATCCATCCGTTCTCGCCAATCCACTTGGTTCCCATTTGAAATCTTGAGCCGATCAACCACTCTATCTGGCCTGGGTAAAGGCATTGTATCTCGAATTCCACAGGTGCGTCATAGGCCGGAGTACTGGATTCGGTCCATCCGACCGCTTCAACTTCAATAGGGCCTGAATCATCCATTCCTGCACCCCAATGTGCAATATCGTTATGATGACCAATCCAGTCCATGATGTTGCCGCCACCATAAGCCAGATGTCCTCGCCATAATTGATGATGACGTGCCCGCATGTAAGGAAGCAATGGCGCTGGGCCAGACCAGAAATCGTAATCCAAACTCTCAGGGATGGGTTCGGTCACAGCGGGAATACTTGCTTCTTTGTAGCCCGCAGGCAGCCCGACCTCAACACGTTTGATCGAACCTAAGTGCCCGTTACGGACCAGCTCAACGGCACGATGAAAATTTCCTGTTGATCTCTGTTGTGATCCGGTTTGAAAAATGGCCTTTCGTCTCAACACTTCGCGGTAAATCATTTTTCCTTCCATGAAAGTATGAGTAACCGGCTTTTCGCAATAAACGTCTTTCCCGTGCTTGAGTGCTTCCATGACCTGGTGGTAATGCCAATGATCAGGCGAAGCGACCACAATGGCATCCACATCCTGACGAGCACATAGAACACGAAAATCCTTGTCCGCATGACAGCCCTTGAAATTCCCGGATTTCTGTTTGTCTCCGTAGTATTGATCCACAGCACGTCTGGCCGCATTCAGACCAAATACCCGGCCTTTACCCCAGGCATTGGATCGGTAGTGCTCCAGATCCACATCACAGACAGCGGTAACCTGAACGTCTGCTTGCCTCAAAAAGGATTGCATGAGAGTAATCCCCCTACCCCCCATACCAATCACTCCGATGTTCAATCGATTCGATGGAGAGGTATTTCCCGATTGCCCTTTCGCAATCAAAGGAACCACAAGACCTGCGGCAGAAAGCGCAATACTTTGTCGAAGGAATTGACGACGATTCAAAGGTGAGCAAACTTGTTTAGGCATGGTTGCATGCTATGAAATGAGCCCTGCCTTAAAAGAAAATTATTGACTCAAAACGGACTCTAGCCAAGGTGCCACCGCATCAAACCACCGAAGCCCATGCTCCTTCAGACCTTCTGCACTGAAATGGACTCCCCGACCATTTCGCTCTCTGAAATGCCCCTTGATTGCATCAGAATCGGGCCCCTTTAAAACAATTCCGTCTCGCCAAAGTGAGGCCTGAGCTTCACGTATTTCTACCGAGCTTTCATCTCCGGGAATGTGATAACTCACAAGAGCCACAAACCATGGAACATCCCTTGAAATCGCTTTCCTCGAGGAGACTATGAGCTTTTCAAGATATTCGCGATAAAGCTTTCCGGGAAGCGTGCACGCAGGATCTCTCTGATTCGCATCACTTTCACCCTGGTGCCATAGCACTGCCCGAAATCGCTGAGCCTGCAGCGATCTCATTCTGCCTATGAACATGTCATAGGCTTCCCCCTTACTGGTCCATTCACCATTAGCCAGCAACTTTACTCGTCCAGTCAGTGTTGGAGGGTTGGGAAACCGACTCCCGGCGGGCAACCATTCACGCACACTTGTCGCCCCTATTCCGCACGCCACGATACCAATCGGGACCTGAAAATGCCGGGCCATGGCATCACCAAAAACTGGAATGAAACTTCCACCTTTGCCACTGGCACCTGGTTGCGGATCATCCGCAATACGCCAATGAATTCCGTCAAAAGCTGAAACCTTTCCGGAAAGAACTCTCTGCCGTTCCTCTCCATGGTTGGCAGAATTGGATTGCCCGGCGACGACAAACAATTCACCCACGCCAACATGGGGAATGACGTATTCCCCCATGGAAACACCTCCATTGATGATTCGTAATTCCACTTGATGCCACTCTCCGGCGGGCACTGCGACGCTGCAATCGATAGATCCATTTTTAAGAGTTTCTTCCGCATCGATCCAATCCTTGTTCGGATAGTCGCCAAGCCGAAATTGCAGGATCGATGCTGCAGCGTCCAATCCCTCTATTTTCCCTTTGATGGTTATCCGACCTGATTCAAGAGAGTCTCGCTGGAATACCTGGTAATCCAGAGGTGATTGGATATCCCATTGGATATCCGCTAGATTTTGGGTGACCCCAAGGCAGTGAAAGGCCAGCGCAAGCAAAGAGGAGAATAATCGTCCTTTCAAAGTGTTGAGGCACTTTTTAACTCGTATCATTGGGTCGTGGTTCATTGAGTCATTGTGCAATTGATGATTGGCTTAGGTCCAAGGATTCCATCAGTAAAATAAAAAAGATCTGTTCGGCGAAGAATGCCGAACAGATCTTGTCATTGAGTTATCTAAGATGACGTAGAGATCCCTGTGTTTATTTCAGAGCTTCCAACTCAGCATCAAAAAGCTCTCGCGTTCGGCCGAGCAGACTCGAGATCTCAATCTTTCCGGAGTCAACCTTCTTGATCAGTTCACGCTGCGCTCGATAATCCTTGTTGTCCACACCTGCCTTACTCTGAAGCATGCGCCACGCTTTACGCCTTTCAACGGCAAATAATACCATTTGACGCGAAACAGAGAAGAAACGCATTTTACCACTGATTTCAGCTTTGATGTAGGCACCGAAGTTTGGCACGTGCGATCGGTGGCTTGCATCAAACACCCTGCGGTGAGTGACATCATCCTGCGTAACACACAATAAAACGTCATCAAAATGGATGAATTCCATGGCTTCCTCTTCCTTGATTTCTTTGACATGCTTGCGGAATCGAGCCTCGGTCAATGCCCAGTGCGCAACGGTGTATCGATATTTCTCGCCAGTGGAAGCATACTTGGTTTCCCACCAGTCACGGTTCAGAGTCGGATTACCTTTAAGATTGAAGGTCTCCTGTGAAGTTTCGCCTCCTCTGGGATTGAACACAAATTCAGGCATTGCTCGTGAATCACGTGCAAGTTTCGCCTGATCAGCCGACATATGATCCGCGACACCGTGTTCTGGCTGACAAGTTGTGTAAGATTGGAAAAAAGCAGTGCCTCGGTACTCAATACCATCCAACATGGCTTTGTACATCTTTGCTGCATTTGCCATGGAAACCTGCGCCACGAATGGAGATCCATGCCCAGAAGTGAAGGCCTCAGCAACATTTTTCTTCTCAGTCAATTTACCTTGAGAGGCAGCACCGAATTGATTCATGTCATATCCACCCAACATGGTTGAAGAGTCGGAATTCTGACCACCGGTGTTGGAGTACACCTGTGTGTCCAGCATGAGGATTTTGACATTGGGACGATTTTGAAGGATGACTTTAGAAACGTTCTGGAATCCAATATCTCCAAGAGCACCATCACCACCGATAACCCATACTTTGGGCAATTCACGCAATTCCTGCTCGGTCATCAAAGCATCATCCAGTCGAGCAAGGTTGAAGTATTCCTTGTCAGTAAGGACCGATTCATCGCGCTGCATAAGACAATCACTCAAACGCTCAGGAACCACGGACCTGCGGGCATGATTCACGATGAGCGACTCACCCATAAGCCAACTGATTGTGGCGCCATCCTGAAACAATGAGTTCATCCACGGATATGGATGAGGATTGCCCGGAGGTGTTGAACCATAGACCGTGTTACAGCCAGTACTTGCTCCCATGAACATCACAGATTGACCACGTGCGTCTCGACCATCCAATGACTGGAGATCTTTGTGATTGAAAGCGTCCTGGCGCAAGACAGCAACCAGTGCATTGATAATCTCTTCATCAGAAATGGGCCCGTGCTGCTCCATACGATGGGTGGTATCTTCCTCCGTTTCGCCTCCCAATCCCATGATGATGTGTGCAATGCAGCGGGTGTACAAAACGTAGGTTTCAGGATCAGAATCTTTCAGTTTTTGCAATCGATCCAATCCGCTGGCTTCGAGCACATCTGCTTTTTCCCGCAGTCGGTCCGCTTTTTGATGATAGAGAGGGCGCATGTAAGCTTCGGTGACAGACGCCACAGCATGGAGTACTGATTTTTCACCGCAACCTGCGCAAGCGCCATCACCGGATACGAGTGCTTCATAATTCCGACGCACCATCATGTGGTTGCGTAGGGCTGCCTCCCGTGAGTCCTGCGGCGCATCATCCTGATAAAGCCCGAGGAACTTTTGAGGTGTATCGGGTAAGAGGCGAGAGAATATTTGAGCTGTTGTCAGCTGTGCATTCAACTCCTCTGTTTCAACAGTCATCCGAAGAGCATCATGATCACCGCAGACCTGCACACATTCGCCACATCCCTTGCAAAGATCCGATACGAAAATAGAAAACAAGCCACCATTACCGGGACTTTTCTTTTCTACAGCTCGGAATATTGCTGTGACGTTGCTGTATGCCAATGGGAGTTGGGCGATGATGCCGGAGAATTCTTTTTTGGTTTCATCGGATATATTCTCGAGACCACTTACAAGCTCACTTACGATATCACTGAACGGTTTGTCACTTTTGGCCTGAACACTTTCTACCATCTGTTCTCTAGACTGCTTCTCAATCTCGGGAATGGCCTGCAGAAGGGTAACACGCTCCTCAGGATTGTTGATATAATTCCGGGCGGCTGTGCTCAGGATAGTTTCAACATCTTGTGAAGTGTTTGGTAACGCAGTGTCCGGACAAGCCGTGATACATTCCATGCATTGGGTACAGTTTTCGGCGATATAAACCGGAGTTTCACGTCTGGCCACATACTTGGATTGTGTAGCACCGGTCCCCGAGGCCATCACCCCCATTGCCGACAAAGGACCAGCTGGCTGGTGGTAACCAAGACCATTTCTGAACTCGGAATCGAACTTTGCCAGAGTTTGGACCGGAGCCCTTTCAGGTTGCTCCTCAGGTGGTTCGCAGGAACTACAGCCTGATTCCGCACAACCTGCAGTAGGAGCTATTTCATGGTCTCCGAGAGGCGCCAATGGTGACTGCCTCATGCTGGAGGTATCAGCATCTTCAACTTCTCCATATGTGATTTCCTGCGTTAGATTGAATCCCTGAGTCATCACTTCCATGTTGGAGGAGACAACAGCTTCGCCGAATCGACCGAATTTTTTCTGATATTGCTTCTCAACAACATCCCGAAACTGATCTTCGTTGATGCTATTGTCATCAAGGAAGGAAGAAACACGGAAAAACGCTCCCAAGAAGGAATTCCCTTGCATACGTAGCTGAAGATCCTGTCTTGAGGTTGCGTTACGGGCAATCTGAAACCCAGGTAGGATGAAGATACGAATGTTGTTGTCTTTGACGAATTGACGGTGCTTTTGGGGAATTCTCTGCCAGGCGGTTTCAGGGGAATCACTGGATTCCCAGACCAGGCAACCACCAGGATTCAAACCTTCAAGAGGGTTGGTGTGTGTAAATGCTTTTGGATCGCAACAAAGCACAACGTCCACATGGTTCAACTCGCAATTGACTCGAATAGGTTTGGGGGCAACGACGAGGTAATAATTCGTTGGAGCACCCTTTTTCTCTGAACCATATTTCGGATTGGCACTGACGAACAATTTATCTTCAAGTGCCCCAAAAGCATCGTAGGAAGGATCTTTCTTGGAGATCACATCACCGAATTCACCAATGATTGAGCCCAAGTTTTTACCGGTAGTGATCATTCCCCAGCCACCTATGGAGTGAAAACGCACTGCAATGGCCTTTTCAGGCAGAAGCGATGGAGTAGCTTTGGATATGACGGCATATGGATGATTCACACCTAGGACGAAAAAGGTCTCCCCATCATCCGCGCCCTTGCCATCCTTGCGATGGGTCTTGCCTTGAGTATACTCGTATGCGCCAAGCACGTGCTCCGGACGAAAATCACGACTACCAATCCCGTAGGAACCACGAAAAATGAGAGGTCTTTCCTCAGGTTTTATGGGAGGCAATGTCCCTTTGTGACGATGCGCCTCAACACCCTTGCTCAGGGCGCAACGGATGTCGCGTGCGAGTGGGTTATCACCGGAGAGGCCTTCATCTGTTCTTTCGAGAACGATGATATTCTTTTTGCCGCGGAGTGCGTTGATCACAGCAGCTTCTGGGAAAGGTCGAATCACATTGACATGCATGGAACCAACCTTGGCTCCCTCATTATCTCGCAGGTAATCAACCGCTTCTTCGATATTTTCTGCAGCGCAGCCAAGCGTCACATAAACAGTATCCGCGTCCTCGGTTTTGTAGGTAGATACCAAACCGTAGTGTCGACCTGTTAATTCTCCAAACTCTTTGTAAGCATCCTCAAGGAATCCAAGAATAGGTTCATTGAAGTTGTCACGCCGAGAAACAACACCATTCATGTGATGCTCCTGGTTTTGGACTGGGCCAAGAAGGACAGGATGTTTTAAATCCATCATCTCGGGCACGCGACGACGTTTGGGGCCAAACAACTCATTCTGCGCGGGAGTAGGGCTGTCAATCATATCCCAAGGAGCACCTAGGAACTCCCGCAGGAAATCTGCTTCAGGAGCATAGTAGGTTCTCTCTGAGTGAGTGGTCAACATACCATCCTGAATGTTCATTCCAGGATTGAGAGATAGCTCACACACTTTGCGAAGGATGACGGCCTGATCTGCAGCCTGCTGAGCCGTTTTACCCATCAGCATGATCCAGCCTGTGTCCAGGGCTCCGTAGAAATCATCGTGACCACAGTGAACGTTGAGGGCATGCTTAGTCAAAGCACGCGCGCCAACTTCGAGCACCATCGTGGAACCCTTGCCTGGAGCATGATAATACTGCTCCATGGCATAAGCGATGCCTTGGCCGGAGGTAAAGTTGACAGCACGCTTGCCTGTCACAGAGAATGCAGTGGCTCCGCCTTGAGCCGCATGTTCGCCTTCGGTTTCGATGGCGATTTTCTGTTGGCCGAATACATTCAGTTCGCCCTGAGCAAATGACTGCTGATAGAGTTCGCCTCCCTCTGTGGAAGGGGTGATGGGGTAGTAAATTCCGCCTTCGGTAATACGGGTTTCAACGTGTTGGGTAACAAGTTGATTACCGTTGCAAGTCAGTCGGATGCCGGGATATTTTGGCTTGCTTCCCTCGCCGCTTTCGGGGGAAGACCCGCCACTGGCGGCATTTGTGTTAGACACGGTTGTTTGATTTGCCATAATTAAAATTCGGGAAAAGGGTAATTCGGCCTTTGTGCTCGCACCAAGTTACCTTTAAGATCGCTCAAAGATCTACATTTTCAAGCATTCATTCTACCTCTGCAAGCGGATTTTAAACCCACTTACCATATGAAGCGCATCGCTCAGTGTGGCAATCACTCTGTTTAAGGGTAAAGTCACCCAAAAAGCTAGATAAAAACAGGTAACACAGGAACGTTAACGATATAGCTAAAACCCGCGAATTGAGTCTTTTTTTATCATTTTCATTGATCCACTCCAAAATGAGATAGAAAGATTGGACAAATACCATTCAGTTGAACGAAACCAAGGGCTTGTTCCTTTGTGAACCTCAAGGAAATTTACAACTTACCGCAACATAGCTTGTATTTTTTTCCGCTACCGCAGGGGCATGGATCATTACGTCCCACTTTAGGCCCACTACGAACCGGAGTTGCCTTGGCTATGGCCTCGTTGACCTCACTTACGACTTCGCTGCCCTTTTTATCTTTAATTTCCTGCTTTTCAAATGCTGTCGTTTCCTGATGGTGCGTTCGCTGGGGCAACTTACCCAGGAATTGCTGAAAAGCCATCAGGCTGGATGCGCTTCTGAAAATGTTGTGGCAAATCTCGGTTTTGATATTCACCATGAGTTCATCAAAGATCTTGAATGCTTCACTCTTGTATTCGATCAAAGGATCTCTTTGACCATAGGCACGGAGACCAATGCTGTTGCGCAAACCATCCATGCTGTAGAGATGCTCCTGCCAGAGCTTGTCGATCGCACCCAGGATGGTGAAGCGTTCCATCGATTTCAGAGCATCTTCATTTTCAACGCTGATTTTTAATTCGTAGGCCTTGCGTACGTTGTCTGAAACAAAGGCAGCGACAGCAAATTGCGATGGACTCATGCCATCATATAAACTACCAGAGACAGGTTCATCTTTGCCTGTTTCACCGGCCTGAATAAGTTCTTCCTCGGGCATTCCCAGAGGGAAATTAAGATTTACCCAATCGAGAAAGGCACGTAGGTTCCAATCACGAATGTCTTCGTTGGAAGATGAGAATTGGTGCACTTTTTGAACAGTGACCTCTTCCATGATATCCATCAACTGATCCTGAACATTGCTCGATTCAAGCACTTCATTGCGGAAACCGTAAATGACTTCACGCTGCTTGTTCATCACATCATCGTATTCCAATGTGCGTTTTCGAATTTGGAAATTGTGCTGCTCGACTCGCTTCTGAGCAGTCTCGATTGATCGATTCAACAGCGGATGTTCCAACTCCTGACCTTCTTCAAGCCCTACTCGCTCCATGACTTTCACGATTCGGTCAGAACCAAACAAACGCATGAGGTCATCCTCCAGCGAAATGAAGAAGTGAGATGAACCCGGATCACCCTGACGCGCACAACGACCTCGCAACTGCCGGTCAATACGACGTGATTCATGCCTTTCCGTACCAATAACATGCAACCCCCCAAGATCTGCAACTCCCTGACCAAGTTTAATGTCTGTACCGCGACCTGCCATGTTGGTGGCAATCGTGACTCCGCCTCGCTGCCCCGCACGCGTGATGATTTCTGCTTCTTGCTGGTGGTATTTGGCGTTTAGAACAGCGTGAATAATTCCCTCTTTTTTGAGCTGCTTTGAAATCAATTCACTTACTTCAACGGATATGGTTCCAACCAGAATAGGACGGCCTTTCTGGTGGATTTCTTTAATTTCCAAGGCTGCCGCCCGGTATTTTTCACGACGGGTTTTGTAGACGGAATCGTTCGAATCCTTTCGAGCAACGGGCCGGTTGGTCGGGATCACCAATACGCCTAATTTGTAGATATCAAGAAATTCACTTGCTTCGGTCTCCGCAGTACCCGTCATACCAGCAAGTTTAGTATACATGCGGAAGTAATTCTGGATGGTGATGGTGGCGTAAGTCTGAGTTTCACGCTTGATTTCAACCCCCTCTTTGGCTTCCACCGCCTGATGCAACCCATCGCTCCAGCGGCGTCCGGTCATCATACGCCCCGTATTTTCGTCGACGATAACAACTTCGTTGTTTTGCACAACGTATTGAACATCCTTTTGGTAGAGACAATACGCCTTGAGCAACTGAGAGATGGTATGGATGCGTTGCGCTTTCTTTTCAAAGTCTCCCTGCGCTTTTGTCTTAGCATCCATGCGCTGCTTGACATCACGCGCTTGATCGGAATCTATTTCGTGATAAATCTCGGTCAAATCGGGCAACACAAAGGCATCCTTGTCATCTGGACTCAGAAAGCCACGGCCTTTTTCGGTCAAATCAGCGTCGTGACTTTTTTCATCCATCGCAAAAAACAACTCCTCTTTCTGCGCGTAAAGTTGTTTTTTGGTCTGGTCGGTGTGCAGGATCGACTCAGCCTTGTTCATCAAACGGATATTATCCGGATTTTCCAGAATCCTTAAGAGTCGATCTGATCTCGGTTGCCCAAGCTTGGATTTGTAAAGGAGCAGCCCCAGTTCATCTTGGAGCTCTTCCTTAATTTCTGCGGCAGCACCCTCTTCTGAATTCAACTTCTCGAGCACATCCTCGGCACCCTTCAGGAACTGATCGCAAAGTTTCTGCTGACGGGTCACCAATGATTGGATCACCGGTTTGATCTGATCGTAGCTATGATCATTGTTGACCACTGCAGGACCACTGATAATCAGAGGTGTTCTAGCTTCATCCACCAGAATGGAATCAACTTCATCAACAATTGCAAAGTAATGACTCCGTTGAACCTGTTCATCCACACTGGTCGCCATTCCGTTGTCACGCAGATAGTCAAAACCAAATTCAGAGTTGGTCCCGTAGGTGATGTCGCAGTTGTATTGCTCACGACGCAGGGCAGGTGGTTGGTCATGCACGATACAACCGACACTCAGGCCAAGGAACTTGTAAACTGCTCCCATCCAGTCGCTGTCACGCGCAGCAAGGTAATCATTTACAGTCACCACATGCACTCCTCGACAGGTGAGCGCATTCAGATACACAGGCAAGGTTCCGACGAGTGTTTTGCCCTCACCTGTGGCCATTTCAGCAATTTTGCCTGTGTGCAGGGCCATGCCGCCAATAAGCTGCACGTCGAAAGGAATCATATCCCAGCGAATAGGGTGACCGCGAACGATAACATCTTGACCACAAAGACGGCGACAGGCGCTCTTCACCACAGCAAAGGCCTCAGGCATTATCTCCTCAAGCTCCTTCGCGAGCTGATCATTGTCCTGAATCTTGGAGAGCTTTGCCTTCCAATCTGCGGTCTTCTGCCTGAGCTCGTCATCGGACGCATTCTCAAGGGACGTTTCGATCTCATTAATTTTTGGGACAAGCTGACTAAACCTGCGAACTTCGCGGTCATTAGATGTTCCAAAAATTTTCTTAAAAAGTGATTTTACCGTTCCAATCATTGGGTTGAATAAAGCGTATTTGCATCAATTGCGCCTAGCTCGAGGAACTGGCGGCAAGCGATCAAAAGTAGGTGATAGACAAGTTTGCGTCAAAGCATTTAAGAAATTTGAACAGCCACAGAACGTGATCTCGTCAATACACCAAGCCATTCCCGTTGCATGCCCTTACTCGGGATGGGCGCAGCAGGCCTGATCTGGACATTCGGCAGACGCAGGAAAGGTGAAGTGAAAATGGCCGACAAAGCCATGATCCTCAATAAATTGCTGCCTGAAGTATCTTCCGAATTCAAAGGGATTCCTAGGCAATGAAATCAGGCAGGGCCAGACACAAACGCTATGCGCGCGTCTGAACGCGAAAATGAAAACGATCGGCAAAAATGAGGCCTGATTCGAGGACTGGAAATTAATTGCGTCGTGAGTGAGAGTAAAACACTCGTTTTTCCAATAATTCCATTCGATGGGCCGATTCTTCAAGGGCATGCTCCATACGTTCCAGCTGCTCCCGGACCGCATTGAACCGGTGTTCGAGACCTTGCATCAGTTGGCACATTTGACTATTGAACGAATGATCATCATGTTGCCTGTGCTCCTCCGTGCGCTGGTGTCATTCTTGTTCGAGATGCTCTGCCATGTCATGCCAGCCAGCGGCATGCACATGCTCGATGGCGCTGTGAATCTGGTCTTCGCGCTCAGGTTCTGTTCTTTCTCGATGTGCATCCAATTCGGCGGTAAGTTCCGGATATGACGGTGTAATTCTTCAGCTTCTTTAACTTTTCCCTCATGCATGTAGCTAACCCATTCGTTCTTCCATTGCATGTTGATCGCGATTCATGCGACGTTCAAATACTTTGGATTGACTCTTAAATTGCTGATAAAGTTCATTGGATTCATGAATCACCGCCTCGGCTGCTTGATGTTTACCGTGAGATTTGAGATCTGCCGCTTTCGCACGTAAATCAGCAACTTTCTTTTTCATTTCGTGCAGATGCGCTTTTCGGTTCGATTTTTCGTCATACTCATTGGCTTGTAGAGCGAGATTCGAACCGTTAAACAAGAGGTAGGCGGCCATTGGAGTGGATTTTTACAAGTTATTCATGTTTTTTTGCTGTCTGAGATTATGTCAGCTTAATCTCCGGCTGCGATGCTCTACGGCGCGTTCAAAAAGGAAGGAAATTTTTTAGGATATGTTCAAAAACTCAAACGAATCTGTCGAAAAAGGCGAGCATATCCCCCAAAGAAAAGAACTGCTTAGATTATCTCAAATCACTGAAAGTAAAGGGCTTTCGGATACAAAAAAGCTGCAGCAATCAAGAGAAATCGTCCAGAAAATAAGACATCATCCATGTTGGAATGAGTCACAGTCTTTACTTGGGTTCATGCCGATGAGAGATGAGCCGGACATCTTTCCATTGCTTCAAGATATTGTGGAGCGTGGAAAAAATCTCTATCTGCCACAATATCAGTCGGAATCCAAAACCTACAGCCCTGTGCTAATCCGGGATTTAAAATACGATTTAATTCCAGGAAAATTCGGAATTCTTGAACCGAATCCCAGATGCTCAATCGTGAATACGTCACACATGGACTTGACCTTAATACCGGGTTTGGCGTTTGATAGTCGCGGATGGCGTCTGGGCAGGGGAAAAGGTTTTTATGACCGGTTGCTGGCGAAGCTGGATGGTGTCCGTTTTGGGGTCGCCTTCAATCACCAATGGTTGGAGTCGGTTCCTCACGAAACTTTGGATCAGAAAATGGATTGGATCATCACTCCATCGATCGTGGCGAAAGCCTTTGATTGAAGGGTGACCGTGTCATGTTATTTGCCGTTTGGAATTCGGGATCACCGCTTGGGCTTGCGGTAGGTTCACTCTTGGGTTGCATATGCTGCTACTTCTGGACTCAACGCCAGCAGCGGATATGTCAGCAAGACAGGCTATCACTTTTGCAGCAAGCAAAGGTCGATGCTGATGATTTGCTTTCCAGCGCGAAAGAAAGCGCCGAATCCAAGACTCTGGCAATGAGATCAAAAGCCGAAGATGAGATCAAAAGTCTGCGCTTCGAAGCCACTCAAAAAGAAACCCGGCTCAATGAACGTGAATCATTGATCAATCGTCAACTTGAAGGCCTGGTGAAACAGGAGCAAATGCTCCAAAGTCAGCATTCCAGCATCATCGACCAACAGGAGCGCCTGAGAGACCAGGAATCCACGCTCAAGGATCAGATGACCCGGGGCAGGGAAAAACTGGAGGCGATCGCGAGACTCAGCGAGACCGAAGCACGCGAGATCCTTCTGAAAGAAGTTGAACAGACAAGTCTGAAAGATGCTCAAGAACTGAGTCGGCATATCATGGAGGACGCCAAGCGAGATGCAGAAACGGAAGCTCGCAAAATAATCAGCTTGGCAATTCAAAGATACGCAGGCGAACACACATTTGATTGCACCACATCGACGGTGGCTCTGACCGGGGATGAATTGAAAGGCAGGATTATTGGGCGGGAAGGACGAAACATACGTGCCTTCGAAGCGGCTACGGGCGTCACAGTCCTAATTGATGACACTCCCAACGCGGTGGTTTTATCAGCATTTGATCCCGTTCGCAGGGAAATCGCCAGGGAAGCCATGAGTCGCTTGATTGCCGACGGTCGCATCCATCCTTCCAGAATCGAAGAGGTGGTTCACAAGGTTCAGGAAGAAATTGAAGAAACCGTCGTTCGACTCGGTGAGGAAGCCACGTATCGAACTGGGGTTCCGCCATTGCATCCTGAGATCACCAAAACATTGGGGAGACTCCACTTCCGTAATAGTTTTTCACAAAATGTGCTCAATCACTCAGTCGAAGTCGCACACCTTACCGGTCTGATGGCTATCGAGCTGGGTGTCGACGTCACGGATGCCAAAAAATCAGGTTTATTGCACGACATTGGCAAAGCCATCAACCATGAGATGGAAGGCTCACATGCCATCATTGGAGCCGATTATATCCGTAACCACGGAGAAAAAGATCCTGTGGCTAATGCTGTCGCAGCCCACCATGATGAAGTCCCACACACATCGGTATATGGAATTCTCGTGAGTGCCGCAGATGCGATCAGCGCCTCCAGACCTGGCGCAAGATCGGAAAGCATGACCACCTACATTCAGCGACTTCAAAACCTTGAAGATATTGGAAAATCTTTTGATGGTGTCGAAAAATGCTTTGCAGTACAGGCAGGGCGTGAAATGCGAGTGGTGGTTTCGCCTGATTCTATCACTGATGACCAAGCTTTCGACCTTTCACGCAAATTGGCTAGAAAAATTGAAGATGAACTTCAATACCCAGGACAGATCCGCATTACCGTAATTCGTGAAACCCGCTGTATTGAATTTGCTAAATAATCCCTCCTGTATGGGTTGCATTCATTCCAATTTCTGAGGATCGGTTTCCATCGACGGATGAACATTGAGAGCCAGCTGGTAGTTTGACCGAGCAACTTCAACAGACTAAACCATGCTTTGCCTAACTGATGAAAATTGGACCATATGAAGGATAACATCACTATTCATGACTCTTTCCGTTATGAATTAATCCGCAAAATCGCTGAAGGCGGTATGGGGGTGGTCTATGAGGCACGACAATATGGAGCCCGTGATTTCACGAAAACAGTTGCTATCAAACTCATCAAGGAAGGCTTTCTTGATCAGCCCATGTTTCTCAAGAATTTCATTGGAGAAGCAAAGCTAGTTGCCAATTTGATACATACCAACATCGTCCAGACTTATCATTTAGGAGAGGCTAATGGTAAATGTTACATCGCCATGGAATATATCCATGGAATGAATCTGGATCAGTTTCTTCAATTAATCGACGCAAACGGTCGCTCTCTCCCACCTGAATTGGCGGTCTTTATCGCTAGCCGAATTTCGAGGGGACTTGCCTACGCGCACCAAAAGGCAAGTTCGGATGGGACACCCTTAGATCTTGTGCACCGCGATGTCAGTTTGAAGAATGTCATGGTTGCCTACGAAGGAGATGTTAAGATAACAGACTTCGGAATTGCGAAAGCTGGAGGTTATTTGATCGACAGGGAGGGCGAGGTGGCCGCTGGCAAAGCTGATTTCATGAGCCCGGAACAAGCCGGATTTGAGAAAACCGATGCGCGATCAGATCTATTTTCAACAGGAATCGTACTTGCTTGCCTACTACTCGGACGCAACCCTTTTACAGGAGAGAATGCCGCGGATTCCAGGCAAAACATACTGAAAAAACCCATTCCCGATTTCCATAAGGAATCAACGATCATTACCGATGAACTGAACGGTATCCTGCAAAAGCTACTGCAAAGAAACATCACCAAGCGTTACGGATCGGCTGAGTCACTGCTCCATGATCTCGAATATCATATTTACCGCCATGGATACGGCCCAACAAACGAAACACTGGGGAAATTTGTTCGTAGTTTGAAAGGTAACATTGCCCCCTATCCATCTTGTGAAAGCCTCTAAGCGTGTATGGGTCACCGGTGCCGGAGGGCTCATCGGAAACTACGTCGTGCAAACGGCCCCCACTGGTTGCAGCCCGATTGGATTAACCCGTCAGGATCTGGATTTACTGGATCTGTCAGTGGTTGAGAACCGATTTCGCAGGGAAAACCCAGACGCGATCATTCATTGCGCCGCTATCAGCAGTAATCCCTTTTGTCAGGAACATCCACAATTGGCGCAAAGGACCAATGTCGAAACCACTCAAATTCTTTCATCTTTTGCTGAATCGATTCCCTTTATCTTTATTTCATCGGACTTAGTGTTTGATGGTAAAAAAGGAGCCTATGTTGAATCCGATTCACCGAATCCGTTAAGTAAATACGGAGAGACCAAGGCTGAGGCGGAAATGCATGTGATGAAAAACAGTCGACACACCATCATACGCACTTCGCTCAATGGAGGAAAGTCCCCCACCCGCAACCGGGGATTCAATGAACATCTGCAACAAACCATCAGAGCCGGAAAGACGATGACCTTGTTCACCGATGAATACCGAAGTCCCATCTCTGCCAAAGAAACCGCTCGCACTCTGTGGGAAATCCTGAACCAGAACCTGACAGGCATCCTACACCTTGCTGGGGCGGAACGTTTGTCCAGATTCAAGATTGGCCGATTACTGGCCGATCACTGGAAGGAAGGCAGAGATCAGATCCTTGCCGGTTCCCTGAACGATTACAAAGGACCTCCAAGAGCAGCAGATACTTCTCTTTGCTGCGAGAAACTTCAAACTAATTTAAGATTTCCTCTCCCTCGCTTCAGCCAATGGTTGCAGGAAAATCCAACAGCACCTTTCTGAAATCCCCGGTGAAAAACGCAGCCTCGAATTCATATCGCGGAAGGATTGCCCCCACCCCCACAGGCCGCCTGCATGAGGGGCATGCAAAAACATTTTGGACGGCCCGCGAAAGAGTCATAGCTGCCGAAGGTCGTTTGATCCTGCGCATTGAAGACCTTGATCTGCCCAGATGTAAACCTGAGTTTGTGGAGGGATGCATTGAAGACCTGATCTGGTTCGGTTTCGATTGGCATGAAGGACCGGACAAGGTTGGGCAGCATGCCCCTTATTATCAGAGTAAAAGAACGGGCATTTACCGATCCACTCTTGAGACACTGATCGAAAAGGGTCACGTTTATCGATGTCACTGTTCACGCAAAGATATTGAACAAGCAGCAAGAGCCCCTCATGCGGCTGAAGATGAACTCATTTACCCGGGGACATGTCGCAGCAACCATGATCAGAAAAAAAAATCCTCTTCTCGCAATCAATACTGCTGGAGGTTCAAAGTACCGAAGGGAATAAGCATTTGTTTCCAAGACGGCCGGCTTGGCATGTGCGAATTCAAGGCAGAAGAACATTTCGGTGATTTCGTAGTATGGCGGGCAGATAGTATCCCCTCCTACCAACTCGCAGTGACGGTTGACGATCATTTAATGAACATCAGCGAGGTCGTGAGAGGCGAGGATCTCATTATTTCCACAGCACGCCAGCTATTGTTGTATGAGGCACTAGAATGGGAGCCGCCTTCCTTTTACCACTGCCCTTTGGTGCTGGATGAAAAAGGGCAACGACTCGCCAAACGACACCAATCCCTCAGCCTTCGAGCGCTCAGGGAGTCAGAGAAAACTCCTGAACAAATTCGCGCAGGGTGGAACAAATGATTACGAGGGAATAAAACATATGGTCCACATGACACCAGGGTTTTATTGATCCGCCGCGTTTCCTATTATTCTGCCACATCTTACTATTCTGCATCGGGGTCATTTGGTGGAGTGAAGATTGAGACATCCTGCAACAGACCACCGGTAAGACCTGGGATCATTTTTCATTGAAACTCGGGACGATCCAGGACCTCCACTTTGTTTTCACGAGTATTCCCACGGATTTCAGGAATGTACATGGCATGTCCCACCGCAGGCATCGCACTGAATTCCCCGGGAACTTCCGCCCTCATGATATAACGGATTTCCCAAACACCCTCGGGGAGTTCATCCAGGAACAAGGCAACCCTGCGATCTCTCCATTCCCGATGAACAAAACGAGTCTTCCCGGTAAAACGCCACGCCCCAGCAGGATTCACTGAAGGGATTCCCTCAGCCTCCAGAAGTTCAATACTTTTTTGCGACAATTGCCGGGCATACGCACGCCCCCCGCTGCGAACTTCAACAGATTCCCATCCTGCTGGCTTTAAATCTTCAAACAATAAATATTCGTATTGATTTCTGGAATCGAACGTCAGCACGACTTCCACTCGATCACCACTTTGCAGCGCAGCACCTTCATGGATGGGCGTGCGCTGTAGCACAGTTCCTTTGAGCAGTGTCGAAACTTCTTTCAAGAGGAAGTAATCTCTGCGAACAAAAAGTTCATTGCCTGCAGCAGGAATGGGTTCTTCAAGACTATACCATTCGGCCTCGACACTGTAATAAAACGGAGACTTCCCGCCTGTCCTGGTAATTCGAATGTCAGTGGTATCTTCAATCAATGCATGAGGAATGATAAATCGACTGGGCGCCTTCAGAAGGTTCTGCTTCGTCACCCGCTCAGTGGCGACAAGTTTTTGACCTGCATGAATCTCATATTGCAATACTGCATCCAGTTCACCACTCACTTTCAGATAATCGGTAAACGCCAGGATGGCCATCGACGTATCCCGCGTATTGGACCAATGAGCCCCGCGGCGATTGTTGATCAGCCACCGAACCACTGGTTCGATCAGGGCATGATCAGGGTCGATGGCCAAGAAGGCCCTGAGGGCTGTCGAGGTTGCTTCGACGCCTCCTTCAGACCAGCGGTAATAAATCCCATCTTCCCCCCAATGAGCCGTCGCAGGTGCGCTACCGGACAAGGTTCCAGGCTGTAACCGCGATGGTGTGGAAGCTGCAGTTCGAATGACTCCATTTTCAAGATTACGAACCAGTGTCATAGCGGCATCAGCTTTACCCGCATGATGCGCGCTCAAAGCAAGTAAGGATCGACTGTACGCATTCAATGCATCACGGCGCAACCACAAGTTTTCCCAGGCAACATGGACTGCTTTGGTTTGTTTTTCATTCAATGCTTCGACGCCCGAAACATGCAGGGCATGTAACATCCATGATTGCAGGTCCAATTGATTTTCGTAATCGACCAAGGTGGACGCCAGGTAAGCGCTCCCTCTTTTCGAGATCGCTCCATCAAATGCCACGCCCGCCTCCCGGGAGAGACTTAATCCCCAGACAACATACGCCGACATGAATGGATCCGATGAACCATCTTGCCACCACCCCCATCCACCATCTGCATGCTGCATATCGCTCAAGCGCCTGATACCTTTCTGAGTGACATTTTCAGTTTCGCTTAATGCTTCAAATCCGGTCCGATGAGTAGATTCGACAAGGGACGGGTCGACTGCGCCGAACTTACCTGGTTGCAGAGCCTCTATCGAAAGCCCAAGTTCTTGCAGTGTTCGCTTTACAATCGCAGCAGGCAGGAAGCGACTCATGGTTTGTTCGGTGCACCCGTAAGGATAGTCGATCAAGTAGGGCAGCGCATCCAACATGGTTACAGCCAGACTTGGAGTAACCTGAACCGTTAATTGTGTTGTTCCAGCTTTACGCTGTTCGGAAATTTCAAGGGGGATGGTGATTTCCTTTTGATATGACTTACCAGACCAGGCAAGGAATTGCTCCAATCCACGTTCAAATGCATTCAGTTTGACCTCAACCGCGTCGGAATCATCTGGAGTCAGGACAACAGCCTTGAGCTTGATCTCCCCTGGACTGAGGGCCATGACATTGGCCCAATCAATGCGATGTTCACCATACGCTGGAATATTAACCGTTTGCTTGAGATCGCTGGACGCATGCCAGCGGAGCTGATCGGAAGCGATCGATACCTGTGCTCGAACAGGTGCGTCTGTTTGATTGTTAACGATTGCTGAAAGAACCACCTTATCGCCCATCATCAGAAATCTTGGTGTCTGCAGACGAATCAATAATGGACGCCGTGTCTCAAAACCCGCTGAGCCGCTGCCCACCTTGGTATTGTTGTTAATGGCACGGGCGACAATTTTCCAGCTCGTCAAGGAATCCGGCAATTCGAAACTGGCCACCCCTTGACCATTCATGTCGGTAAGAAGAGATGATTTCCAAAAGGCTGTTGCATCGAAATCATGGCGCACGACCACTGCTGCTTCTGCGCTGCCAGCGAACTCAGCATCTACTGCCATGTCGGCTTGAGCACCCAGTGAATCGACTCCGTAGGCCGTCGTTTTGTGCATCCTCATTGAGCTTGGAGCCGTCTCGGCCACCAGCCCTTCACTCTCGCCAAGAAGCCCAAAAGACCGTCTTTTGAGAGGTTCAACTCCGCTTGCTCGCCTGTCAAAAATTTGAAGTCGCTGCTGGAAAAATGAAACTTCCTCCTTGTATCGCTGAGGATCGATACCCAACTCGAGCCAAGATCGATACTGGGATTCTGTAACGATCGCTCCATCCTCAAGCTCGACCAACTTCAGAAAAGACCGCCAGTGTCCACCCTGATGAGCTATCAACGGTCTGGTATCTCCGTAAAACACTTCACGAGGATCGCCGGCCAGGTCTTGCTGAATGTAGGTGATGGATTCGTCATAAACCGCAACCGCAACCTCCCCTTCGACGGGTTCACCTGAGTGATTGGTTACCTTGACTTTTAAACCGACTCTCTCTCCGGGGGCATACTGCGGCTTATCAGCGACCATCTCGACATTCAAAAATTCCTGCACCGGAGGCACCATAATACGTTCCGTGTCCATGTGTATTTCATGATCACTCACCATCATCGCCTGAATATAAAAATTGGGAATGTGAGCAGGACTGATGTCAATCGGGACCATGCGCACCGTACCTTCAACATGAACCACCCGGTGCTCAATCATATGATTCGAACCAATGGTCAGGAGCACCCAGCGACCACTGGCTGGCACACTGATCATGACGGGAGTCGTTTGACCTGATTGAAAAGTGTCTTTATCGACAATAATTTCCACGCCACTGGAATGATACCCCAACCCTTTGGCATCCGGATTACTCACCCAGAATTCTTTTTCAGAACGCACCTCATTTCCAGGTCCCTTCAGCTCTCCCTTTCGATCATCACGACTGATCCAGACCACCGTATAGTATCCTTGAGTGCCCGGGGTAAATGTCATTTGAGCATGACCTTCAACATCCGTTCGCAAAGTTTGCTCGTGAATCACCTTCTCTTGGTATCCTCGTTTCTTAAATCGCCAAGGCCGTTGATCAGATCGCTCAGGGGGAGGGGGAAAAACCGCATGTCGCTCCATGATTTCAAGTAAAGGGGCCCCCTGAATTTCTGCACCCTCAGGCGTCCACCACACTTCATTCCATGTCTTTTGCAACACCTTGACCTTCCCTTGCAACTTCACTGGTTGCTCGTTGACATCCATCACGCGCACATCAAAACTTAATTTTTCGCCGGACCGAACGAGCCGATGATCTGCCTCAATCAATGCGAAGTGCCCTTGCCTGGAGACCCTCACCACACGCTCCCCAATGATTTCTCGCCTCGAGGCATCCGTGACCCGCACCTCGACTCGATAGCTCATGTCGGTCGATAAATCCGGCTCTGCATCGAACTCAATGGACACGTTACCGGCAGCATCGGTCTTAAGCTTGAATTCATGTGCCAATATTTCTGGTGAAAATTGGCGGGATGAAAAACGTGGTGGTTTCGAATCAGATAACCAGGAATAAGGTTTGGGGCGAGGGAACTCAAAATCAAAAGGCTTTCGATAGACCCTGACTTCAGCATCAGCTCCAGCAACAAAACCACCAAAGTAATATTCGGCATGAGCTTTCAGCACAATCTTATCTCCGGGTCTGGGAGGCTGAATTCGATCCCCTTCTTTTTTGGGTAGATCGACCGAAAGTTTCATTTCCGGACGTTTGTATTCTTCCAAGCGGAACAATTGAGCCTTCCCAATGAGCTTATCATCCGCATCCGTGCATTCGATGTCATAGATCCCCAGAGGAGAATCTAAAGCGGGTTGCCAGAGACCTGCCGCAGTGCCAAAGGAATTCAAGGCGACATCATCCTCCATCACCACACTGCCTTTCGGGTCGCGTATCTTGATTTCAACTTTTTTTGAGGCGGGAGTGGCATACCCTTGTGACGATTGCTTTCTGATGATCACTTTCCAGCGAATCTCATCTTCAGGCCGATAAGCAGGTCGATCTGAAATTGCATAAATTTTCCATGGTTGTATGTAGGCATTACTTCGAGGGTTCGAAAAAAACGAGAGATTTTGCTGCTCTTCATGACGAGCGGTTGCCAACCATTCCATGGATGAAAAATCTCCTATATCGTCAAACACAACCAAACCTTCATCATTGGCTTTGCGCTTGAAATTACTCCAGCGCCATTGCTTTCCGGACCTTACACGCTGCCAGAGCCTTACCTCTGCACCGGGCAAGGGATGTCCATCCACAGAGTCACAGACCCATACAAGCATGCGATTACTCGATGCCCGCGCCATCACAGTGAGGCGACTGATCAATACAAACTCACGACCTTGTTCCTTCCCATCGACCAAGCCAACCGCGAGATAAGCTCCGTCTTGAGGTGTCGAGTCCAATACAATTTCTTGCGATCCACGTTCATGGTTCCCTTTGTCTCCAGTATCGAATGTTTTGCTGTAAACCGATTCAAGCTTTCGAGTCTTTATAGTTTTGATCCACTCTGAGGGACGATGCCCGCCTTCATCCATATGAAGGTCTGAACCCAGATTTAATTTGAATAATTTCAACTCGTAACGGGGAATGTTGCGCCATCTCGTGTTGAAACGAATTTTGGACCCTGGAACGAAGGCATGACCAACGATCACGTCAAGTTCTTGGCTGGTGGTATCTTTTAATCGTGACTCAATTTGCCGATAATGGCGCGATTCCTCACGATCATAGAGACCGATAAAACGACGCCAGATCTTGACAGCTGCGGGATAGTCGGGACGAAACCCCCAAGCGCCATCTGTCTCTTTGACGGGTTTTCCACTGCTTGCCAGCCAATTGCCATATTGAGCCAGCGCATTCTCCATCCAGTCATGTTTCGTTTGCCCTGAAATGGCTATTTCAAATGCACGCGTGACTCTTTCATGGATGTAAGGAGACTGATTCAGTCGATTTTGAAGTGCAACGGCCAAGAGAAAATTAGCATGGGATTTATCTTCGGAAGCACTCGCAATTTTTACGGCATTCTCAAAGACCTTGACTGGTATTGCATTTCCGTGAAACGCTGACGAGAACTGATAACTCCCGCCTGAAGAGTAGGTCGCTTTCCACACGATGGCAAGATAGCGCTCCCGCGCAAGATTCACGTCAGAGGAAGAAGCCCAAAGGTTCAATGCTTTTTCATAGTGTTTCCATGCCTTGGACCAATACCCCCTTTGTCGAGTCCTCCACCAGAAATCGCCTGCAGACTCGTGCATGGTTGCCTGCATTTGAAGAAAATCAACTTCCACATCCAATGATTCAAAATCCTCTAATAGCCGTTCAAGTGCGTTTCCTATCTTTTTCGACAACTTGGCCTCCATCCGCCCCGATCCTGCCAAAGATCGCCACTCGCAATCCAGACGACGATAATCGATCCAAAACGAAATTTCCGCGGCTCCCTCATTGGATGAAAGTGAATTATAGGCCTTTAGAGCAAGCTGATAGGAACCTTCAGCAAATAATCGCTCACCTTCAGCAAATGCAGGCAGACTTCCGGGGTGTTCCTGCCCCCCAACAAGCAGGCAAAAACAAAAAAGGAAAATTCCAAAGCACCGATTCATGACCTTAATCATAACATTATGAACGCTGGAAGGTCGCGATTTATTAGAAATTAAACGTGAATTACCACCCGGAGCGCTAAGGGGCAGCCCCTGCTATTGTTATCTTCCGGCCGGCACATCGTTTGTTTTGCGCAATCCCTGGTTATGCCTGGTATTTGCATTGAGTTTTAATAGTTAGGACCGACCCCTAGAGTATGGCACTTTTAATGTTTTCAAATCATGGTAGAAACTGGGGTGCAATTTAAATCACCTCTCACGTGAAGACGGAAGTTTTACCCATTCATAGCAGTGTCTTGTTCGAGGCAGCTACCGAGAAGGCTGCAACCCTGCTCGACTGCGGCGAGATCGTCGCTCTGCCAAGCGAAACGGTTTATGGGCTTGCCGCAGACGCGTTGAATACAAGCGCTGTGCGATGCATTTACGAGGTCAAACAACGTCCTGCCAATAATCCGTTGATTGTTCACATTGCCAGTCGAAAGATGCTTCAAACCTGCGTTAGAGAATGGTCCGATGTTGCTGAAAAATTCGCCAATGCCTTCTGGCCAGGTCCCCTTACCCTAGTGCTACCCAAGGCGAAATGCATCACACATGCTATTACGGCAGGACTGGATTCAGTGGCTATTCGCTGGCCTGCTCACCCATTGATGCAAGCCGTGATCCGCAGACTGGGCCGCCCGCTTGCTGCACCGAGTGCCAATTTGGCCAATCAACTGTCTCCCACCTCAGCTGAACATGTGTTGAACCAGCTAGACAAACGAATCCCGTTGATCGTTGACGGTGGCCTCTCGAATGTCGGCATTGAATCAACGGTCCTGAGTTTGTGCGGTGCGGCCCCCACAGTCCTTCGACCCGGCGTTATACACTTGGAAGCACTACAGGCCATTGATCCTTCAACCAGAAACCTGGACGCCCTCTCAAAACGAAAAAACTCAAAACAACCACAATTGAGTCCGGGTCTTCATAAAAAGCATTATGCACCAAGAGCCCGTTTGAAAATTCACCATTGGGATAGCACAAGCAATCTTTTAAAGGCAGTGGAAGCATTTGGTGCAACTCAATCTAGGACCTGCATCATATGCCACGAGCAGATTCCATCCGCTGAAACATTTTCACGAGTATCGGTAATCCCTCACGACCCCGAAGCATATGCCAGAGCTCTCTATGCAGAATTGTTTGTTGCAGACCAAGAGAAGCCGGACCTGATACTCATTGAATCAGTCCCTGACACCTCAGCCTGGCAAGGGATCAGGGACCGCATTACGCGTGCTTCCAGTAATTAAGTGCCCGCAATAGTGGGCATGTGATTTTTTTCCCGAAACTCTTTGACGCTTAGTAGGCGTTTGCTATCTTTGCCGGTCTGAATTTTGGATTATGGCAAAGCTAACCATCAAAGATGTCGACTTGAGCGGCAAGCGAGTTTTCGTCCGAGTTGATTATAATGTCCCCATGGCTGAAAGCGATGAAGGGATGACAATTAACGATGACACGCGTATTCGCGCGACCATCCCTACCCTGGATCAATTGGTCTCGCAGGGTGCTAAAATCATTCTGGCTGCGCATCTTGGAAGACCCAAGGGCAAAAAAGAACCCAGCATGTCATTGCGTCCGGTAGCCCAAAAACTGAGTGATTTGCTCGGACGCCCTGTAGCATTTGTGGATGACTGTATTGGTCAAAAAGTTTCGCAAACAGTCAGCGCGCTGAAGGCCGGAGATATTTTACTTTTGGAAAACGTTCGCTTTTACAGCGAAGAGGAAGCCAACGATAACGCATTTGCAGAGCAACTTGCCGCTAACGCAGACGCCTACGTCAATGACGCTTTTGGAGCCGCGCACAGAGCACATGCATCCACGTCGGGTATTGCCCAAGTTGTATCCAGCAGGGGCGGCCCCTGTGTGGCAGGGCTTCTCATGGAGCGCGAACTGACGTTCCTTGGGGATGAGCTGGAAAACCCGGAAAGCCCATTCGTGGTCATTCTGGGAGGGGCCAAGGTTTCCGATAAAATTGCAGTCATTGATCGCTTGCTGGAAAAAGCTGACAGCTTACTCATCGGTGGCGCCATGGCTTACACGTTCAAGCTTGCCAAGGGGCTTTCGGTTGGGAAATCACTTGTGGAACCCGACAAGGTCAATGTGGCCAAAGCAGCAATGCAAAAGGCTGCGGAGCGCGGGGTGGAGCTACTCCTGCCAACTGACAACACCGTGGTGACCCCCGTTGTCACTGACAAACTGAACAAAAAAGGCAAACCGATTCTGGAATTCCAGAACCCTCGCCATAACACAGATCCTGACATCCCGGAAACCGAGGAGGGTGTCGATATCGGCGAAAAAACTGCCACGACTTATTCGGAAAAAATTGCTCAGGCCAAGACAATCTTGTGGAATGGTCCTATGGGTATATTTGAAGATCCTCGATTCTCAAAAGGCACTTTTGCTGTTGCAGAGGCGGTGGCCAATGCGACGAGTCAGGGAAACGCCAAGAGCATCATTGGCGGCGGAGACAGTGTCAAAGCCCTGAATCAATCAGGCCTGGGAGACAAGGTCACCTTCATGAGCACAGGTGGTGGTGCCAGCCTGGAATTTCTGGAAGGCAAAGAACTTCCCGGCGTAGCAGCACTATCAGATCGTTAAGAATTAATCTTTCCCGCAACCATAAGTTGCATTACTCAAGTTACTCAAAAAATCGTTATGGATAAAGACCGCAAACTCCTCATCGCAGGCAATTGGAAGATGAACAAGACAGTCGCAGAGGGACTGGATCTCGTTCAGGAACTCGTTCGCGAGGTCAATCAAGTCAAAGAAATTGACATCGTCGTTTGCCCTCCTTTCACAGCATTAAGTGAAGTCTCCAAAAAAATCATCGAGTCCAACATTCGTCTGGGCGCTCAAAACATGAGCGAGCACACTGGTGGAGCCTACACTGGAGAAATCGCCGCGGAAATGTTGAAGGAATTTCTTGTTCGCTACGTCATCCTGGGTCACTCCGAACGCCGCCAATACCAGGAGGAATCGGATTCATTGATCTCCAAGAAAGCTTTGACTGCACACGCTGCCTCCATCAAGCCTATCATTTGCGTCGGCGAAACCTTGGAACAGCGAGAGTCTGACGTCACGAAAGACGTGATCGAAAGCCAAATCAAGGGAAGCCTTGCAGGTTTAACGTCTGAGCAGATGTTGGAAACTGTCATTGCTTACGAACCCATTTGGGCCATTGGCACAGGAAAGACGGCTTCCTCGGCACAAGCTCAGGAGGTGCATCGTTTCATTCGCAGTGTATTGGCAGAGTTACANGGAGACAATGTCGCAAAGCAGGTGCGTATTCAATATGGCGGAAGCGTGAAACCCGGCAACGCCCGTGAATTAATGAGTCAACCAGACATTGATGGCGCATTAGTGGGCGGAGCTTCACTGGACGCGAAAAATTTCTCTGAAATCGTTTTGAACAGCATCTAAGAAGGGCGTCTCCCCTGAAAATCTTCTAGATTTCAGGATTGCAAGCCTCGGTCGGCTTTGACAATGTAACCTTTTGAAGTTTTAGATAAATTTAAGTAAGTATGAGTTTAATAATTGGATTGTTGACTATTGTACTGGTGCTCACCAGTTTCTTTTTGATTCTGCTGATCTTAGTACAGTTGCCCAAAAAGGAAGCTGGGGCAGGTTTGGCATTTGGAGCCGGCGCTGCGGAAGCTGTGTTAGGAGCCGGTGCAGGTACGCCACTTGCAAAAATTACAAAATATTGCGCAACCCTATTTCTCGGTCTTGCTGTATTGCTTGGCGTCATGAATTCTTACGAATCCAAACGCAGCTCAAGGTTAGTCGACGAAGCAGCAGCAAATCAAGCTGCTACGACAACTCCTGCGGCAGAGCAGACCACACCAGATGCAAACGTCGATACGGTTAAACCTACTGCCATTCCTGCTACAGACGACAATCCTGAGGTTGCGGAAAAGGAAAGCGTGACAGTGGAAGCAAATACACCTGCGTTGGAACCTTCCTCTCCGGGTATTGAAAACACGGAACCTCTGACATTGGAAAAAGAAATTCCTATCACTCAACCGAACCCTGATAATTAAAATCGAGGAGTTTTGAAAAAATTTCAACCCTCTGATTGCAACTGCAGTCAGAGGGTTTTTTCATCCTTTCGNATCGTGCAATTATCCATTAATATTACGCATCATGGGCAGAAAAACATTTGGTGAACTTGGTTACCCAGGCAGACTGGTTGCGGTAGAGGGTCTGGACGGTTCCGGTAAATCCACTCAAATAAAGCTCATCAAGCGATGGATGGAGCTACAGGGCCTGAAGGTGTTTTTCAGCGAGTGGAACTCCTCGGTGCTGGTGAAGTCAGCGACAAGCAAAGGCAAAAACCGCGAATTACTCACACCCACAACATTCAGCCTGATCCATGCCACCGATTTTGCAGATCGATACGAACGTCAACTTGTCCCTCTTTTGCGAGCTGGATATATTGTCCTTTGCGATCGCTACATTTTTACGGCTTTCGCAAGAGATGTAGTACGAGGCTGTGAGCCAGACTGGGTCAGGGGTATTTATGAATTCGCGGCGCAGCCCGACCTTGTCTTCTTTTTCAAGGCTCCATTGGAGGTCACCCTTGCTCGAATTCTGGAGGGACGGCCTGCATTGAAATATTTTGAAGCAGGAATGGACCTCAACTTGTCTTCCGACATCTATGAATCGTTTCGTTTATTTCAGGGAATGCAATTAGAACAGTATCTTGCCATGTGCATGGAGTTCAACTTCCTGATTGTCAATGCCAAGGGTCGTGTCGAAGAGCAACAAAGTGTCCTCAGACAGCTTATCTCAAAAAACATCAACCTCGAAGCATTCAAAAAGGATTAAGCTCATGCCACATTCTCCTAGATCCAAAGTAGCATCGAAGAAAAGAGAGCATCGAAAAGCCGAATTCAGAACTAAGTTGAAGGTCACACCCCCCATACTCTCCACAAAGAAATTTTATGGCCACGGCATCCCGGAAATCTCTCTCGAAAAATTGACGGGGAAACTTATTGTGCTGGAGGGAGCAGACGGATCAGGTCGCTCTACACAGATCCGTGGACTCGTGGACTGGCTGGAGGGAAATGGACATGCTACTGTTCAGGTGGGTATCAAACGCTCAACTCTGGTGAGCGAAGAACTGGAGCGTGCTCAGGGAGGCAATATTTTGAGCCAGACAACGATGAGTCTTTTTTATGCGACTGACTTTGCCGACCAGTTGGAAAACATCATCATCCCATCGCTGAAAGCTGGCTTTATTGTCATCGCAGATAGGTATATTTATACACTCATGGCGCGAGACCTTGTTCGCGGAATGAATCGTCATTGGGTGAAAAACCTCTACAGCATGGCCCTCATTCCTGATGCTGTGTATTACTTAAACGTATCCCCTCAACAATTGATCCAGCGCAACCTTGCCAAAACTCAAAGNCTCGATTTTTGGGAAAGCGGAATGGATCTTGGAATGACCCGTGACATGTTCGACAGCTTTGTCCAATACCAACACAAGATGCAGCAAGAATTCCTCCGCATGCAGAAGGCCTATAAGTTCAAAGTCATCGATGGGGACAGAANCCTTGATGCAATATACGAAGAATTGAAGACCTCCATCAATCACGTTCTGGCAGGAAACCGCGAATGAACGGATCAGAGTAGCTCAAGATCTTTTTCAGCCTTTAACAAAGTGTAACAATCAGTCAAATCCACCTCATTGAGGATTGAGGGAACGAAGCTTGACAATGGCCACTGATACTCTTGAGAAGTCGCAATGGAGTGAAATGAGTCAAGCGCTCCCTTGAGTCTGATGGAGGTCACAACATTGCTGTACATGGCTGCGAATGCTGCGGGCAAGCTACCCCATCCTTGTGCCACTATCTGGATGCGCGAATGACCCGCTGCTTCAAGCCAACGTAGAACCTGCAACACATCCAGCGTTTTCTGGCCCACGTATGGCCGATTGAGCATGATGCCGTGAATAGCATAAAAATAATCGCTTCCGTAAGGCTGTAGGAAGGAGTTTTCGCCACAGGTGTCGGGGCGTGATTCTCCAGTACCACGCACATCACAGGCATAAAAAGCGTTGTTCCCTTTACCTGCAGGAATTTGCTTGCGCACCCACTCATCCTGACGCAATTCCAAGTCAGCTGAATGATGCGAGACATAAAGCAGGGTATCCGCTTTTCCCGGTTTTGGACGCGAATAATGGCGCGCCTCACTCAGGCGGTAAACCAAGCATTGAGCATCGGGTTCGGTTTCAATCACATAAGTAGTAGCATAAGGCAATGGATAGCCACGGCCTCCGCGTGGTCTGAGTATGCGGTAACGCAAGTCAGCCAAGGAATTGGGAAGCGCTAAATAGCGAGCAAATGCTTGTCGAACTTCATTAGACGTCAATTCAAGACGCCTTTTCGACAGCAACTCAGCTTTCTGTGCGGTAAAATAAAAAACGGTTTTGGAACCAAGCTCGTCCACTTGACCTTCAGGCGTGCACTGAAGGTTTTCGTCTTTTTCAAGTTTGATATTAGATTCAGGAGACGTTTTCTGAATACCTGTGGCACGATTAAACCATTCATACATGGCTTCTCTGTTTTCGAGGGAATAACCGTGATACGTAGGCCCGACAAAAAGTTTCACCTGGTCTTCGGCCCCCAACAATCGATAGACGTGTCGCAGTTGCTCATAAGCCTTGCGGGCACCTCTCACATCAAAATAGTCTTTTTCCTTGGCAAGAATCACGACAGGTTTGGGCGCCATCGCAATCAAGTAATCCACGTGGTCCACACCCAATGCAATTGATTTGGGAGGGCATTGCTCGGTATCTGCAGGAAGTTCATTTTCAAGATTCCGTCTGAGCGCCGTCACGAAACAACTTGGCGCGGCCATGGTCCAGCGAGATTCCAGACCGCACAGCCAGGTTGTCATCGTCCCTCCACCGGAATTACCTGTAACGCCAATGTGTCTGGGATCGACCTCCTCACGCGTCAGCAAGTAATCCAGAGCTCGAATGCCATCCCAGGCTCTCCATGCTCCAATGAATTCATCGACCAGGAACTGCTGATTACCGGCATACAGATGCTCACGAACCCCTGCGCCTATCGTTGATTTAAAATCGCCACCTACATACTGCAAACGCTCGCCCTGCCCTATTGGATCATAAATCAATACGACGTAGCCCATACGCGCCAATCCTTGGGAAAAACTCTGATAGGCGGCTTCCGCTTTACCATTGCTTGAATGNCCNCAGGTTCCAATCACTCCGGGCATTGGNTGCGCAACACCTGTTGGCACGTATAAATTCGCAGTGACCAGGAATCCGGGTCTGCTTTCAAAAATCAATTTTTCAACTCGATAACCATCACGTTCCAGAATGCCTGTAATACGTGGGTTGAGTGGGGTTCGCTCTGGCTCAGGCCCAAAACAACTGCGAATGTGTTTTTTGATCGTTTTGATATACAGCTCCGCGTCAGATTTCGTCTGGAGCGCTCCCCTGATTTCGTCCGACTTCTGAGCCTCCTCGCGAACTCGCCTTACGTAAAACTCCTGCACCATGCGTGGGAATCGATTCAAGAGAGGCATTGCAGTCATATTCTCCTGTCCTAAGATCGCTGAGAGAGGATTACTTGCAGAAAGCAAAGCTCCCGATGCAGCATAACCTGCCGAATGCCTTAGCCAGTTCCTTCTCGAAAGCGTATTCTCTGAAGAGTGCATAATCAATAATGAGCCATGAATTCCATGAGTTTAGAAAAGTAGGCTTTNAATATATCTGCCTGAAAAAGTTTACGNAAACAAGATGATTAGTTCCGCTGTTCATGGAGTGTCTGATGCAAATTAAATCCAGACACCATGGACCTCAGTGCAGACGATTGCGATCAGGGATGAATGAAGAGGAACAAGCAAAAAATGAAAACGGGCCTTGTGGTGACACACGGTTGCACACCAACAAGACCCGTTCCAAGCCGTTCTGCCACTCAGCAGGAGCTTAAATATTGTAATATTTTAAAGCTGCCGGCAGCTGCAAAGGATTCCCCCTGCATCCGCCGGCGTTGATTGTATCTTCTACTCTTATCGAGCACGGAAGAATTTTTGCCCCCCCAAGTAAAATGGACCAAAAACAACATGGACCCTTCCATCATCAGGGTCAATGTAGACAGTAGGGTCAAAGGCTGCCGCCAGACCTTGAATCTCAACCTTGGTCTCATCAGGAACTATTTGCATCGTATTAGAAACGATGTCAACAGTCAGTGAAGTGTAGTCCTCAGAATATGTGACTAACCCTCCTAGCTGAGTATAAGGCAAATTGTAAAACTGACCTTGGAAATCAGTTAATTCAGCTCGGTAATTCAATTCGTCCTCAGCCACTAAGCCACTCAATCGAACAGGCGTGTCCATCGTACTGGGAATGGTCATCGCGGAATCGTGATAAGTTTCAATGGTGATTGAATCTGATGATTCTAATTGAAGTTGTCTTTTCCGATATGGAAGACCAAACGCATCATCTGCGTTTGCAAAACTAGTGTAAACACCTTGATTCCAATCCACAGTGTAAGGACTTACGGCTCCTTCAACGGGAGTCCATGGCCCCGTCACAGCTGGCGCTGATTCAAGAGAACCGTTTTCCCAGGTGACAGTTACTCCGCTGAAGAACTCGCCATAGGCAGCAATACTGATACCTGAACCTTCAGCCCCAACAATCTGAACATTGTCAATGGCCCACCACCAGTCGTTGCCTGCATCGAAGTAACCAAAGGTCACCACTGCACTGCTTGCACCGGCTGGATTGTTCAAGGCGACGATCACTGATTCGTTGGTATTGGCGTCGTGGAAGTTCGGACTGTCGGAGTTGGACTCCCACAGCATCACTTCCACAGGGTCAGCCCCGTCATAAGAAACCGTAATATTCGCGGTTTGATGATAGTTACTGTCATATTCCGGACGCCATGAAGAATCGAAGTGAAGCTCCAGACTTCCCTCGGCAGCGCCGGAGATAGTCACAGGCCAGCTCATGAAGGTATTCAAATAACCTTCGGCATGATCNTGGTCATCCCATTCATCACCATCAGCGATGGCTATGGTTCCAGTCGCTTTGGTGAATTCTGAACGACGCTGATCGCCTGTGGCTTGTGCCCACCAATCCTTGTTGGCGAAACTCCAACCAGCCCATTCGGTCACTCCATCCNGANCNGGANNNCCNACNCCNGGAACGCCTGAATCNTCNATNGACCAACCNCCNGGTGCAGTCTTGGTCCAGACAGCATCACCNGCAAGCTCTTCATCCACATTAGGTCCGAGAACCAGACCATCAAANCCCTCTACCGAACCAACGGTGTAGGCTTCGAAAACCATCAGNTTNTCAATGGCCCACCACCANTCATTGCCGGCATCAAAATAGCCAAAGGTGATGACCATGCTCTTGGCGCCTGCCGGATCAGGCAGACTGACCACCACACTCTCATTGGTATTGGCATCATGGAAGTTGGGACTATCAGAGTTGGACTCCCATAGCATTACCTCCATTGGCTCTCCCCCATCAAAGGAAACGGTGATATTGGCCGTCTGATGGTAGTTGCTGTCATATTCTGGTCGCCAGGAAGAATCAAAGCGAAGCTCAAGCGCTCCGGAAACACCAGAAACATCCAGAGGCCAGCTCATGAATGTGTCCAGATAGCCTTCAGCATGATCCTGATCATCCCACTCATCACCATCAGCGATGGCAATGGTTCCACTCGCCTTGGTGAATTCTGAGCGGCGTTGGTCACCGGTGGCTTCTGCCCACCAATCCTTGTCGGCAAAACTCCAACCAGCCCATTCAGTCACTCCATCCTGATCGGGAATCCCAACTCCGGGAACACCTGAATCATCAATGGACCAAGCGGATGGAGCTGTTTTTGTCCAGACAGCGTCACCAGCTAGTTCTTCATCCACATTGGGGCCAAGCACCAGACTGGAAAAGCCCTCTGATGCAGGAACCGAGGCGGGTTGCGGATCACCAATGGCAAGTTGCAGGTTATCGATGGCCCACCACCAGTCATTACCCGCATCAAAATAACCGAAGGTCACCACCATGCTCTGCGCTCCGGCAGGATTCGCAACGGATAACACCACACGCTCATTGGTGTTGGCATCATGGAAGTTGGGGCTTTCCGAGTTGGACTCCCACAACATGACTTCCATTGGCGCGCCACCATCAAAAGAAACAGTCACGTTGGCTGTCTGACGGTAGTAGCTATCGTATTCAGGGCGCCAGGAAGAATCGAAACTCAATTCCAATGTGCGCTCAGGGGCCGATGAAATGTCTATGGCACCCGTACTCATGAAAGTATCGAGATAGCCTTCAGCATGGTCCTGATCATCCCACTCATCACCATCCGCAATAGCTGCGATACCGGTAGAGTTGACGAATTCTGAGCGACGTTGGTCGCCAGCTGCTTCAACCCACCAGTCCTTGCTGGCAAAACTCCAGCCAGCCCATTCAGTCACTCCATCCTGAGCAGGATCCCCCACTCCGGGAACACCTGAATCATCGATGGACCAACCAGCAGGAGCGGTCTTGGTCCAAACAGCATCACCCGCTACCGATTCATCTACGTTAGGCCCCAAGGCCAGACCATCGAAGTCTTCGGTGAAAAGGATATTGTTGTTTGGCACGACGCCTTTGACCTCAATATTGTCAATGGCCCACCACCAGTTGTTACCTGCTTCCAGATAACTGAAAGTTAACTTCATGGTGCTCGCATCCGCTGGGTGATCAATGTTCACGGTAACGGTATCATTGGGAGCATGTCCCTTGTAATTATCATCGTCCTGAGAGCTGAAGCGAAGGATTTCGACGGGAGCTCCTCCATCAAAGGATGCCTCTACCAAACCCGTCTGAAGTACTTCCGGTCTCCAACTACTGTTGAAACGAAGGGATAAAGTTCCCGCTTCCACTTCGGTAAGAGAAATCTCAGGAGTGGTCATCATGGTATTCATCGTGCCTTGGCCTGAAGGGCTGCCTTTGTCATCCCATTCGTCACCATCAGCAATCGCAATGGTGCCTGTTCCCTTGACAAATTCCGTGCGGCGTTGGTCACCAGCGGTGTTAGCCCACCATGCACGATCTGCGAAGGCCCAGCCTTCCCATTCGCGCACACCTACTTCATCATCGTCCAGCCCTGGTAGATCGTTGACACGATCCCAGCCATCCGGAAGAGTATCAGTCCAGACGGCGTCTCCAGCGACACCTTCATCGATATTCGGTCCCAGTGGGAGACCTTCAAATCCCTCGAAAAACAACAATGATCCTGGAAGCGATGCCTTGACCTCAAGCAAAGCGGAATTGCTCGGAGGCGTCTGCCCACCTGCATTGGAAACAACGACGGAATAGTTACCAGCCGCGTCAGCGTTTGCTCTTGAAATAATCAGCGTGTCTGTAATTTCAATGGATTGTGAGACAGCGATGGAATCTCCGTTGAGAAACCATTCATAATTGAATGGACCTGTTCCTTCTACTTCCACGGTGAATGAGGCTTCAGCACCTTCATCCACTTCGATCGCCTGAGGGTGAGATACAAGTGTTGGAGGGGTCGCGCCAGCGTTGACTACCAAATTATCAATGGCCCACCACCAGTCATTACCCGCATCGAACATGCCGAATTTCATGACCACATTCTGTGCGCCTTCGGGGTTGTTCAGTTGAATGATGAGCATTTCGTTCGGAGCGTCGTCGTGAAAATTGGGACTTGCTGGATCCGAGACCCAGCGGTGGATTTCACGCCATTCACCGCCATCGAAGGAGACCTCAATGTTCACGGACTGACGATAATTGCTGTCGAATTCGTCGCGCCAACTGGAAGCCATTTGAAGAAAGGCTGTTCCGGGTGCAATACCTTCGAGGGAAACCTCAGGGCTGGTGACATAGGTCTCATACCATCCATTCTCCTCAGAGTCGGCATGGCCCTGATCATCCCATTCATCGGGATCAGCCACCAATACCGTTCCGCTGGCGAAGCTGAATTCACTGCGTCGCTGATCACCTGCAGCTTGTATCCACCATTCCTTGTTGGCAAAACTCCAACCGGCCCATTCGGTCACACCATCCGTCTCATCATCTCCCACACCCGGAACACCACTGTCGTCCACATCCCATCCGGTCATGCCAATACGGGTCCATGCTTTGTCAGATTCGAGCCCTTCATTGACATTGGGCTCGAGTACTGCGGATTCGAAATCCTCGAAATAAATGGCCGCGTCAAATTCATGGGAATATGACTGCGCACCCACTTTATCATCAGTAAAATTGACGACCAGAACATGCTTAGTCGCTGGAGCAAACGGCAGTGAGCGGTCGACGGTAATGGTGATCACCCCACCGGCCTGACTGATCTGAGCGTTCTGTGCGGCATCATCCAAAAGGAATTCAATAGAATTGTTATCAATTTGTGCATCACCCTGATTGATCATCACTCCAATGTCGGTATTGCGATCGGCAACACTCCCACTTGGAGTCCAGGCTTCAATGAACGGAGTCACTTCGGGGAGGTCTTCAGGAAGACCGTCTGCAGATGCACCCCCCAAAGCAGCCGCGTGCCCTCTGGTAATCACATCCTTACGGAGCTGAACGCTGTTGACGAAACCTTCGGAGGTGTGCGCAAAAGCAATGACATCGAGCTGGGAATCCAAGGTATATCGCCCGAATGGAAGTTCATCGCTTGAGATCGGGCCTGAGCCTGTCAAAACACCATCCACGTAGCGCGTGATCACTCCGTTGGTGCCATCTACTGTAATGATGACTCGGTGCCATGTGTCAGGATTGATCACGCCACTGCCGCCCGCTGCTACCAGCGCATTGTTGGCTCCAATGCCAAGTTCAGAACCTGCAAAGTCGATGCTTGTATCTGCAAGGCCTCGTCCCGTGCCGTTGGAAGCAGAAGGATAGTAAACATCCGCCATGAAGGTGTAATCATTGGAGTTGCTCAATTCTGTTGAAACAGGAATCACGAAGCCGGTGTCATCCTCAGTGTTTGCAGGAAACTTCATGATCTGAGCGGTTTCGCCATTAATGGCGCCGATTGCGAATGATTCGGTGCTGCCGAAATCACCTGAAGTGAACAGTTCCGTGATGGGATCTCCACCATTGGCACTGTTCAGGTTACCGTTGAGCTGCCACAAACCCACATTTTGGGCTTGAGCAGCAATCATCGTTCCTGCCGCAGCGATCAGGGCTGCAACGGAACATTTTACTAGTCTCTTAGTCTTCATTGTTTGTCTAGTTACGTTTGATGGGAATGTGTTCCAGCCAAGCTGGACTGAAAACGTGGTTGTGTGGAACTATGGGCTAAAGCCTATTTGTTCGCATTGAGATGGCGAAGGTATTGCTCAGCCTTACGATCACCTTTTTCTGCGATAGCTCGCTTCATTTCATCATTGATAGTCATTAAGCATCGACTGGCCATCTGTCTTTGAGAATCGGTGATATCCGTGCGAGTAAGCAAGGCCTGCATGATGGCAGAGGCCTTGGTGAATTCATTCTTTGAGTAGCTGACCAGCAAATCCTGAACAACTTTTTTGACGTCCTCTGATGCGTCAGCAAAAGATTCGTTCATCACTGTGTTGACCTGATCGGGATTGACCGATTCGGGGCCCGTGTATTTTTCTTCGCCGCACCCAGAGATGAGAAGCGAGAGGACGAGTAGGAACAAGCAGCAAATAGTGTTGGAAATTTTCATTTTGGCTTGAGAAATAATTATGGCTGCTGGAGTGGCTGCTCGCCGGTGTACCAGCGGTAATCAACCCCTACGTCAAAACCTCTGAAGCTGACAGTTGAAACATGTCCCGGAATCCAAAGAATGTTGTTGCGTTTGTTGTGCCTGTACCACTCAAGCCACATTTCACGCTCAGGGTAGAGACCCGCAAGTCCAACACGCCATTGCGTGAGTATTTCGCTTTGTCCCGGAAATAATCCTATGGAGTCTGATTCCCCTTCCATTTTTTGCTCAGCAGCATCCTGTGCAAAAATGGTGGTGTTCGGAGCGATGTAAGATGAAACCTTCGGTTTTTTGCCCCCTGCTGTCAGCTTGCCGTTGATCCCGTATGCGGAATCAAGCCAGAACGAAGCTGGGAATTTAAGGCCTGTTTCTCGCCACTCATCGACATGTTTCGCACTTGGACAATTGAAAATCGAGCGAGCATTGCCAATGTAGTCCTTGTAGCCAATCCCCCAGTAGGCACGATCATGATCTTTTTCAAGCTGCACGTTGGACCTCGGGTTAATGGTCCACTGACCGTGATTGGGAAAACTGCCACTTTTATTCCAATATTCATCGTTATTATCATCCGCATACATAATGGCTGCCAGACCTATTTGCTTCAGGTTATTGATGCATTTGGTTGACTTCGCTTTTTCCTTTGCCTGACTCAATGCAGGAAGAAGCATGCCTGCAAGGATTGCAATGATCGCAATCACGACTAGCAGTTCGATGAGAGTGAAGCCTCGTAAAGATCTGACCTGAAGGCGGGGATTTGATTTTATTGGATTCCAGGGACTCATAGATAAGTTGAAAGAATGTTTGTACAACCAGTTGGTTTAGGTGTTTGCAAGGATGCGAAAACATCTACTCGCGAGGTCTCATTTTATCGGTCTCGAGAGTACGATAATCGAACGATACTATTGGACCTGAAAATGGCAACCATAATCAAACTGCATTATTTGCATGGTTATCATGCGTTTTTTCTTGCCTTGTTAACGATAAAATTCTCATGCGCTTAATAGACTTTCTGTATCATTTTCAGGCTAATGAACGATAACTTCTCCTTCAATCAACGAGGAAAATATCTTTTTTCAGAGTGACAGGCAGAGGGAGGGCTGGTGACATTCACGCAACAACAGTCCTTAATTTTAATGACTGGATCCATCGCTTTTAAGACCGGACCGATCTGTATTTTTCAAGATTTCCAAAAATGCCCGTATGATTGGTGAAAAATGCTTCTTAGCATGATGGACAAGGTAAATTTGCCTCGGCAAAGGCATAGAAGCAACATCCAGCAGGATCAATTTACGATCGCGTAATTCATCTTTCAGCCCGTGAATGGACATAAAAGAGAATCCAAGACAAGCGGTTACCAACTTTTTGACTGTCTCAGAGGATTGGACTTCAATGACTTTACCCAGCTTGACGTCTTTATCAGAAAGCCAGGACTCAAAGAATCTCCTCGTTGAGGAACCTCGCTCGCGAACAATACACAACGTATCACTGAGTTGCTGAGGGGTAATCCTGCGTTGATCAGATAACGGGTGGGCAGGGCTTGCGAAACATACAACCTCGTCTTCCATGACAGGTTCAAGCCGAAGATCATCATTGGATAAGTAGGCCCCAACAAATCCAAGGTCCAAGGAATTATCGATAATCATTTGTTCAACGCGCTGAGAATTGTCCGAGACATATTTTAATTTGATCTCGGGGAACTTCTGATGGAAGGCTCCCAATACTTCTGGAAGCATGTAACAACCAGGGGTTGAACTAGTCCCTATCCTGAGCGAACCCTGTCCAGCAGAACTGTGCGCTTGAACAGCTTCCTTCGTGCGCTCCATAGCACCCAGGAGCATTTCTGATTCTACAACAAGCGTTTGCCCGGCTTTAGTCAGGTGAAGTGATTTTCCGAGCTGTTCTATTAGCTGGATGCCAAATTCATTTTCAAGTTGCTTGATCTGACGCGAAACAGCCGGTTGGGACAGAAATAACTCTTTGCCCGCACGCGTGTAATTCAAATGTTTGCGCACGCAAAGAAAAGTGCGAAGAAGTTGAAGGTTCACTGTGTTTGATGAAAAGGAAATTTGGTAAATATTCAACAGTCAAAGAAAACCATGCTGTTCGTAACAACATTATGGTCAATCTGAATTTCAGTAAACACTATTCACCGTAGGCACTGATTCCTTTAACATCACTGTAGGATCTCACATAACTGTAGTAAACAATACCGTTTGCAGAATCTACTGTGATGAATTTCCTGCCGTCCTCATAATAGACAGGGTCTGTAACAGACATTGGGCGCCACCACTCGTAATCCCCGACTCCTTGGTGCCAAGAAGCATAATCTGTGGGCACCGCTCTTTTAGAACCTAAACCCAGAGTGGATTCAACAAATGTATTGATCACTTCAGCACTAGCTTTAAATCTTACATATTCGCCATACACGTCACCCTTTTCATAAAATCCCGGTTCAAGCCGAAAGCACACCTCGGTAGCCGTTTTGGGGTAGGAGGTTTCGTGAGCATGCCTTGAAAACAAGGCGTGCTTCTCTTCATCTGAAAAAGATGAATCCAAACCAGCTTCAATTATCTCCGGAGCTAAAAACCACGACAGAGTCGCTCCAACCAGAATCAAGCCTATGACGGCGGCAACTGTTAGGTTTGTTTTCTTTGCATCCATGAGGCGCATTCAATCCCTGAGAAACTTATTTTGCAAGCAAGCAATCGAAGGAATAGTTGCCTTGCATTGAATGAAACTTGGGGTAATAATGAAAAAGCAAGCTTGCTTATGCGTATGAAAAATATTGTCAATCTATTAGTTACAATCATGGTCGGTCTAAGTTGCACGCTCTGGCTTACGAGTTGCGGCAGTGCAAGCGACCATGCAGGCCACGACCACACAGTCCACGATCATGATCACGAACATTCTGAAAAGGGAGCTGAAGATCCTGCAACCAACACAGCTAATCAGCTAGCTGGAGCCATTTCAGAAGCGGCCAATCAGGTGACCGACAAGGTTGAATCAATGTCAGAGGAAGCTATTATCGCAGCACAATCAGCTGTTTACCCCCTAAAAAAATGTGTCGTGAGTGGAGAGGCTCTGGGAAGCATGGGAGAGTCGGTAAATTATGTTCACGAAGGCACGTTGATCAAGTTATGCTGTGATCACTGCAAACCTGATTTGGACAAAGATCCGGCAAAATTTGTCGCTATGGTGAAAGCCGCTACCACTAACTAGAATTATCCTGACAAGATTAGGGGACAGGTTTTCTGTTCATAAACCCTTTCCATCTCGAAGGTCCTGACAGCACGCTGTCAGGACCTTTTTCTTTGAGGTTGAATACTTGGAACAAGTAAAATGTGCACATGCAAGAAGCAAATCACGCTCAGTTCTTGCCTGTTTTGTCCCGACAAGGCAAATTGTTAAAATTATGTCAGGTTATCAGGTCATCGCTCGCAAATACCGACCACAACGATTCGGTGAGGTCGTGGGGCAGGACCATGTCACGCGCACTCTAAGTCATGCAATCAACAAACAAAGGATTGCACATGCCTATCTTTTCTGTGGTCCACGCGGCACGGGAAAAACAACTTTGGCACGGATATTCGCCAAATGCCTGAACTGCACAGACGGCCCAAAATCGGATTTCCCGGAAGATGACCCAAGGTGCAGGGAAATTTCAGAAGGCAGATCCCTGGATGTCATCGAAATTGACGGAGCCAGCAACCGTGGCATTGAAGAAATACGCGAGTTAAGGGATACGGTGAATTACGCACCCTCTGTTTCGCCTTTCAAAATCTTCATTATTGATGAGGTTCACATGTTGACCAAGGAGGCTTTCAACGCCTTGTTGAAAACTCTTGAAGAACCGCCGGAGCATGTAAAGTTCATGTTCGCCACCACTGAACCTGAGAAAGTATTACCTACCATCCTTTCGAGGTGCCAGCGCTTCGATTTAAGAAGGATTGCGGCTCCTCAAATCGTTTCACAACTCAAAAAAATAGCAGACTCCGAGGGGATACAAATTGAAGAATCAGCCCTGCAAGCTATTGCCAGGGGGGCGGATGGAGGTATGCGAGACGCTCAGTCCACTTTGGATCAACTGATCAGTTTTTGTGGAGATCAGGTGGAGGAGAAGGATGTACTTTCCATGTTTGGACTGACATCCAGGGACCAGATATTGAGGTTATCAGAGGCCATCGTTCATCAGGATAATTTATCGATCCTGAACGAACTGAGTGCGTTGGTCCAGAACGGCAAGGATCTGGGAAGGTTGCTGTCGGATTTACAGGAATACTTCCGACATTTAATGATCTTGAAAATTTCAAAGAGTGAAGATCAGCTTGAGGGGCTGTCAGAGGCGGAACTTGCATCGCTGGCTCAGCATTCAAAGGGACTGTCGGAACGTCAAGTACTCAGACTGCTCGAAACCCTTTCAGAGACGGATTACCGTTTGAGGGAAGCAAGCGCCAAACGCATTGCAGTTGAAANTGGGCTGATCAAAGCCGCCGATTCCCTCGCATCCAAGAGTATTGACGAGGTCATACGAACACTCAGGGATCTTAAACAAGAGTCCACTCCCCCCTCAGAAGCCCCTGAGATACGGCAAGCGGCTCCAAATGCCCCGGCAAGGAGCCACCGGACACCAACAACACCCAGCAGAAAAATAAATACGCCCTACCAGAAACCCAATTCCTCGCCTCAAATACCTGCAATTCAGCCTCCAGCAGCACCGGCAAGAGCTTCAAAGCCACAAGAAGTCGCCCGGGAAAGCCGTTCCCCCTCGGACATGGANCTATCTTCGCTCTGGAAGCAATTATTGCACAGGGTAAGCAAGGAAAACCCTTTTCTACACAGCTACCTGATAGACGGTCACCCGCTGGAAATAAACGGGCAGGTGATTACCGTGGGTTATCCCCTATCCCAGACAGATCAAATGGAAATGGTTGATAACAAAAAAAACCATTTATCCATTGAAGCCTTGTTGGATTCTCTTGGTTATGCGGGATTGAAAATAAGACTGATCAAGTCAGATCAAATCAAACCACTGGAAAAACCTCCACTACCAACGGAGACAAAACTGCAGACATCCTCAAGCACAAAGGACCCAAAAGACTCAAACGGCAGTAATGATCCTTCGCATACTGCTCCAAAAGTGCCCATCGACCCGGAAGAATTTCTGAATGACCCCCTTATCAAGCAAGCCTTGGAGGTTTTTAAAGGAAGAATGCTAAAGGTCGAATCATCGACTTGAACTCCAGTCGTCATGCAGATATAATTTTCTCACTATGTCAAGCATCGGGAAACTCATGAAACAGGCGAGCCGCATCCAGCGACAGATGGAGCAGGCTCAAGAGGATTTATCAGATCGTACCGTGGACGCAAGCAGTGGCGGCGGAGCGGTGAAAATTACAGCTAAGTGTGACGGCACATTGAAGACGATCACCATTGATCCAGAATCGGTGGATAAAGAAGATATTTCACTACTGGAAGACCTTGTATTAACAGCTGCCAACAAAGCTCTGGAGGAAGCCAAGGAAATTTCAAATGATGAAATGGGCAAATTAACTTCGGGATTAAAGATTCCAGGGTTGGTATAAACCTGAACTGCTACTGACAATTTTGTGAGTAGATCCGTGACTGCTGGACGATGAGTCTGTATAAGCTGCACTCTCTCCTGAATATATGAGTGACATGTTCAATCTGCCTCCGGCCATTCAGGAACTTAAATCTGCATTAAACAAGCTTCCAAGTATCGGCCCACGCTCAGCGGAACGTATTGCGNTGCACATTGTTCAATGTAAAAAAGACCCTATAGACAAGCTCTTACACGCCATTCAAGACGCCAAGGAAAAAGTCACACTATGCGAAATTTGCGGAGGGTTAACTGAAAACCAACCCTGTGGGTTATGTTCTGATCCATCAAGGCAGAAAGATTGCATCTGCCTTGTTGTCAAGCCAACAGATATCCTCAGCATTGAAAAATCCCATGCTTACCGGGGACAATATCATGTTCTGGGTGGACAGATATCCCCCATGAATGGTGTTGGACCCGATGACCTTCGTATACGGGAATTGGAACATAGAATTCAGAATGAAAAGATACATGAAATAATCCTGGCACTGGGATCCGATGTGGAAGGCGACGCTACTTCATTCTACCTGGCTCAAAGATTTGCAGCATTCAAAGTAAAAGTTACCCGCATTGCTCAAGGGTTGCCGGCCGGCAGTGAATTGGACTACGCAGATGAATTGACTCTCGGCAAAGCGCTGCAAGGAAGAAACAGCATGCCCCATGAATAAAACCCATCAAAAAACCATCGTTTTTGATCTGGGCAATGTCTTGTTGTCCTTTGATTTTCAAGTCGCCGCCGATCAGTTGGCAAAACACGCTCAATTGAGTGCAAGTGAAATTGTCAGTCTTATCAACCAATCAGAACTCTTGCACCAATTTGAACGAGGCGAGATATCCTCAGAGGAGTTTTACACTGAGGTGGCTCAAGCCTCCAAATATCAGGAAAGTTTAGATCAATTCCGAATGGATTTTTCGGATATATTTGAAGAAATCCAGCCAATGGTGGACTTTTTCAGGCAATTGAAGAGAAATGGAAACCGAGTTGCCTTGTTTTCGAACATCAATGAAATGGCAACAGAATTCATCCGGAAAAAATTCAGCTTTTTCAGTGATTTCGATGCAACATTCCTCTCTTACCAACATGGATTGATGAAACCCGATGCGGCACTTTATCAAAAAGTAGAAACCTCACTGGAAAGATCTGGAAAAGAATTGTTTTTCATTGATGACCGACCTGAAAATGTCAAGGCAGCCATCGAGCGCAATTGGTCAGGAATCATTCATACCGATGCCCTGCAGACAATAGACGCTGCCAACACCTGGTTGACAGCGTAGAAATGCAAGTAAATCTGTTACTTACTTAGAGTTTTTTGAGGCAGTCATCGAGAACCTCATACAGCTGTTTCATGGTCTCTTCGGTCTCATCCCCCATATTCGATAAACGGAAGGTCTTACCTTTGATTTGGCCATAGCCACCATCCATCATTATTCCCTGGTCTTTAACCAAACTCTGAAGTTTGGCTACATCGATAATGCGACCACCTGCTTTGGCCCCATTATTGATACAGGTAAGTGCGTTGGATTCGTATCCTTTTTCAGGNAACAAAGTAAAATCATTACGAGCAGCCCAATCTCTGGTCATTTGAGACAAATACGCGTGGCGATCCCATCGGTTTTGCAGCCCTTCTTCGAAAATATCTTCTAACTTCGACTCCAATGCGTATATGTGGCCAATTGAAGGCGTGCTCGGAGTCATGCTCTTTGCTGCGTTTTTCTCAAATTCACAAAAATCAAAATAATAGCCTCGATCATTCACTGTTGATGCACGCTCAAGTGCTGCCTTGGAAACGGTAAACAATCCCAAACCAGGAGGAAGTGCGAGGGCTTTCTGTGATCCTGTAAGTAACACATCAATTCCCAATGAGTCGAAGGGAATATCTACCACTGAAAAACTGCTGACCGTATCCACAATGAACATCACTTCAGGATATTTTGACTTGAGCGAAGCAATGTCACTAAGTGGACTCATCACGCCCGTTGAAGTTTCATTGTGGACTAAGGTCAACGCGTCGTATTGACCTGTTGCAAGTTTTTCATCAATCATTTCAGGTAGAATGGGTGATCCCCAGTCTACCTTCAGTGAATCCGCTTCTTTGCCGCATCTTTTCGAGACATCTAACCATTTATCGGAAAAGGCGCCACACATGCAATTGAGCACTTTCCTTTTGACTAGGTTCCTTAAGGAACCTTCCATTACCCCCCAGGCGGATGAGGTACTGAGATAAACGAGTCCTTCGGTTTTGAATAGTTCCTGAAGACGAGGCTGAATACGGCCGTAGAGGTCTTTGAACTCCAAACCTCGGTGCCCAACCATCGGAGTTGAAAATGCTTTGAACGTTTTTTGACTGATTTCGACGGGACCAGGAATATGTAACTTTAAATGTGACATGTTGTTTAAATTCTGCCGTTGTCTGCTATTTGTTTCACAAAATTAAGTTCTTTTTGATTAAAAGATCTCCATTTACCCACTTTAAGATCGTTAAGTGAGAATGGGCCCATTGTAATGCGTTTTAGCCGAATGACTTTACCATCATGAGCTTTGATCATACGCCTAATTTCACGATTTTTGCCTTCGCAAAGAACGATTTCAATGAGATCCCCCCCTTTGACTGATGATATCTTTCTTGCACTTTTAGCTTTAAGTAACTCTCCATTATCTACGATTCCATCTTTGATGATGGTATTCAAGAATGATTCAATATTTAAAATAGATTTCAACCAAACTCTATAATGTTTCTGTATGCCAAAACTTGGATGCGTCAATTGATGTGAAAAGGCACCATCATTGGTGAGGATCAATAAGCCTTCGCTCATGAAATCGAGTCGGCCTGCATAGAAAACATGCTGCAAAGCAGGGGGAAGGATCTGATATAAGCAAGGAAGGCCTGCGGGATCCTTTTTAGAACAGAGGACCTTTGCCGGCTTGTGAAAGACAAAGTATTGTTTGAGTCTGGGACGAAGTGTCTGTCCCTCTAGAGAGACGGAGTCAATGTTGGGATCAACGGAGTCACCAATCTGAGCCACTTTGGATTGATTGATAAGGACTTTTCCTTGGGCAATCAATATTTCGGCGGCGCGACGCGAGCAAATACCGGACTGGGCAATATATTTCTGTAGCCTCAGCCGCATTTCTCAGAATGTGTTAAGCATCTGGTTTGGTCTTTTGAAGACCAATGACACGATCACCTTCCTTCCAAAGACCGCGTTTTTTGAGTAACTCAACTCTTTCAAATCGTTTGAGCACGCTGCGTTTGGCTGCCATTCCGCTGGGACCTCTTAAACTAGGATGTTGTGACATAATATTGACTTAGTTTGGATTAAAAAAAAGCCGAACCCTCGAGTTCGGCTTTAGAAATAAATTTGGCGGCAACCTACTCTCACACAGGCTCTACCTGCACTACCATCGGCAATGCTGCGTTTGACGTCCGAGTTCGGGATGGGATCGGGTCGGACCACAGCTTTATGGCCACCAAAAAAACCGTTGAGAATCATATTCTCTGAAAACTACATATAGGAAAAACCAAGACCTACATTCGCTTTGAAAATCGCTTTACCACCGAAGTGGAAAAAAGCGATCAAGCCGAACGACCGATTAGTATCAGTCCGCTAAATATGTTGCCACACTTACACGCCTGACCTATCAACCAGGTAGTCTACCTGGGGTCTTCAGGGAAACCTTATCTTGGGAAGAGCTTGGCACTTAGATGCTTTCAGCGCTTATCTCGTCCGCACATGGCTACGCAGCGCTGCTCCTGACGGAACAACTGCCACACCAGAAGTGCGTCATTCCCGGTCCTCTCGTACTAAGGAATGAACCCCTCAAGTTTCCTACGCCCACGGTGGATAAGGACCGAACTGTCTCACGACGTTCTGAACCCAGCTCGCGTGCCACTTTAATCGGCGA
>NZFL01000024.1 GCA_002690655.1 Pedosphaera sp. | reverse complement strand
TCCCCCAGCGACCTGAGCTCGAAGTTCAATGAAATATTGCCATCCGGCGACGACAGGGAGGCGCCGGAGAGCTCAACAGCAAACCAACCGGGCAGGCAACAAAGTAAATAAAGCAATATTCTCATTTTATTCGTTTTTTGAAGAGTAACTACAATCACTTTTCCTTCAACAGACATTTAAGTTTTCAGAAGCAAGAACACCCGTGCTACAGAATGCCTTGAGATCAAAGGCTCGAGCGAAACCAGAAGGCTACGCAAAAAAATGCAACATTCAATGGAATATCATCTTTTGCTTAACCTCAATAACAACCATTCTTTGAAGGATTTGATAAAAAAACACCTGCAATCATCCGAGGATGACAACAGGTGCTTTTTTTAAAGAAAATCGAGATGCTTTGTCTACTTGCTGCCTCTCATCTCCGCCTTCCACGTATCCGGCTTTTCGGAGATATCACTGTCGTCTTCATAGTGCCTTTGCAATTCAGTTAGTTGATTTTTCAAATCGAAGCTCAACTGAGCATACTCGTTTCTACCATAGATATTGGTCAATTCATCCGGATCGGTTTCAAGATCATAGAGTTCCCATTCCTCACCAAATTGATAAAAATGCATTAATTTGTAGCGCTCGGTCCGTATCCCATAATGACGCGGCACCATGTGGACACTCGGATATTCGTAGTAATGGTAGTATATGCTCTTGCGCCAGTTCGCAGGAGTTTTTCCCTGCAGCAGCGGAACGAGTGAGGCGCCCTGCATGTCTTCGGGAATGGTAGCTCCGGCCATATCCAGGAAGGTCTGACCGTAATCCAGGTTTTGAATCATCATGGTATTCCGCGAACCGGCCTGAGTCACTCCCGGCCAATACGCAATGAAAGGCATCTTCAGCGATTCCTCATACATCCAGCGCTTGTCGTACCATCCGTGGTCTCCGATGTAGAACCCCTGATCGGAGCTGTAGATCACGATTGTGTTTTCGTCCAGATCAAGCTCCTTCAACGTATCTCTCAGACGCCCGATACTTTCATCGACTCCCTTGATACAGCGAAGATAGTTTTTTGCATAGCGCTGGAATTTCCAGCGTACGAGGTCCTTGCCTTCCAGGTCTGCCTCATGAAAAGCAGCATCCTTCGGACCGTAAGCGGCTCTCCATTGACGAAGCTGTTCGGGGGACATGCGTTTCATATTGTGCCAGGCTGACCGATCCTGCCGTTTCTGCGAAGGAGGTTGATTGAACTCAGGAGTCAGGTCTACAAACAGGTCATAATTGAGATCCATGTGCCGATCGATTTCCAGTTCCTGAAAACGTGCTGGAGGCGCGTTATCCTCGTATCGGTCAAAGAGCGTTGCAGGCTCTGGAATGTTCACGTCGTCATACAAATTCAAATGACGCAGAGCAGGCATCCAGTTTCTGTGTGGGGCCTTGTGCTGAACCATCATTACGAACGGACGATCGGCATCACGTTTTTCCTTGAGCCAATCAACGGCAAGATCGGTGACAACGTCAGTGCAATACCCATCAACACGTCGACGTCCGTTTGGAAAAATCATATCAGGATTGTAGTAAAGCCCTTGCCCTGGAAGCACGGCCCAGTCATCAAATCCCTGAGGACGGCCCTTGAGATGACTCTTGCCATAAAGGGCAGTCTGATATCCAGTCCCGCGAAGGATCTTGGGAAATATCTGCTGATTCCAGTCAAAGCTGTTCCCATTGTTCATGAATCCGTTCTTGTGACTGTGTTTACCTGACAGAATCACGGCTCGACTCGGACCACAGATGGAATTGGAACAAAAGCTGTTTTCAAAAAGCATCCCTTGAGATGCAAGCTGATCGATATTTGGCGTGGGGTTGACCGATTTCAACCAGCCATTGTAGGCACCAATGGCATGAGGTGCATGGTCATCGGTGAATACAAAAAGAATATTGGGACGCTTGTCCTGAGCCTGTGAAAGGCAGGTAAAGAAGGTCAAAAACAGGAGTATGTACGAGTTTTTATTTTTCATGATATGACAAAGTGTTTGGAGGATTGTTACCATTACTCCTTGAAAAAGCGATTCCAACTTTTTTTAAAGTTGCTGACTGAATGCGAATCCCTTTTTTCAATCCTGATGGTGAGGCTCGCAGGTGCAAGTATTGTGTTGAAATTTTCTGAAAGAAAGATGGCAAATTTTCGCTTAACTGGTCAGGTTATGGTTTAATTTAATTGCAATTTTCCTATTAAGATTGATTAGATCTGCTCATCCATGGCCAAGCTATCGATTGTAATCGCTACTGCATGCATGCTTCACAGTGTGCTTGATATTTTCGGAGAGGATCCATCCACCGGTCGTTTATCCGATTACCGGAAGACGTCCCAATATTACTACGAACTTCATCGTCCACAGTTTCATTTTACCCCTCCTATGAACTGGATGAATGACCCGAACGGCATGGTGTTTTATGATGGGGAGTATCACTTGTTTTATCAGCACAATCCTCACGGCAACACCTGGGGGCACATGAGCTGGGGGCATGCTGTCAGCAAAGATCTTGTTCATTGGGAACATTTACCTATTGCACTTCAAGACCATTATGGAGTGATGATTTTTTCTGGAAGTGCGGTCGTTGACTTCAAAAACACCAGTGGTTTCGGCGACGGAACAAAACCTCCCCTTGTCGCAATCTACACAGGTCACGGACACGGCAAACAAACGCAGGATATTGCTTACAGTGACGATCGTGGCCGCACATGGACGAAATATGAAGGGAACCCGGTTATCGATCTCAACATGGCCGACTTCAGAGACCCGAAGGTGTTCTGGCACGAAGCCTCTCACAAATGGGTTATGACCGTTTCGATACCTTTGGAAAGAAAGCTACGATTCTACGGTTCATCAAATTTGAAGGAATGGGAGTTACTCAGCGAGTTTGGACCCGCGGGTGCTGTGAAAGGTATCTGGGAGTGTCCCGATCTGTTTCCTTTGGAAATAGAAGGAACCCACCATTCCAAGTGGGTTCTCATCGTGAATATAGGCAGCGGATCGATCGCAGGTGGATCGGGGTGTCAGTATTTCATCGGTGAATTTGATGGGACACATTTCACGGTGGATTCAGCGTCGCCCCAGTCCAACGCTTCAGGTGAACAGGCTAACTGGGTCGATCATGGTAAGGATTTCTATGCAGCCGTGAGTTGGTCAGATGTGCCGAAAGAGGACGGACGTCGACTTTGGCTGGGTTGGCTGAGCAATTGGCAATACGCGAATAACATTCCTACCCATCCATGGCGCAGCGCTATGTCCATTCCAAGGAGTCTCACGCTGAGGGGAACGTCGCAAGGACTTCGATTGATTCAATCGCCTGCCAAGGAACTCCGGAAACTACGAGGCAAGGAAATCGCATACCACGAACTAGAAATCATGAATGGCACACGCACGTTTACTGAAGGCGAGTTATCAGGGAAACGTCTGGAAATCATTGCCACGATAGAGCTGGGCTCAGCATCGGAGGTAGGCTTTCGCTTGAGAAAAGGCAAGGATGAAGCCTCACTTGTGGGTTACGATGTGATCAGGAATACACTGTTCGTGGATCGAACGCAATCTGGCGATGTGGCTTTCCATGAAGACTTCGGCGGAAAGCATGAAGGACCACTGGCCATTGAGAACGGACATATCCACCTGCAGATCTTTCTGGATGATTCCTCTATCGAGGTTTTTGGAAACCTAGGCGAAACGGTCCTGTCCGAGCGCATCTTCCCCTCGCCTGACAATATCTCGGTAGAATATTTTTCCAAAGGAGGTGATTCAAAGATCAGCTCACTGAGAGCCTGGAACCTGCAATCCATCTGGCACCCGTAAAAAATCTGAAGGAATATTCGGAGAGCAATCAAGCCATCTGGGCGAGTTCTTCCTCCACTTCGACAATTTCCCGAATCTGCACCAGAAACCAGGGATCGATCATCGTCAGCTTGTGGATCTCTTCCATGGTAAAACCTGCTCGGTAAGCATGACGGATGAAGAAGATACGTTCCGCGTTAGGGACACTCAACTTCTGCGTAATGACCTCACGCGGCAGGATATCCAGATCACCATAAGTATTTTCACCGAGGCGCCATGGTTTGCCATCGCCCCCCAGACCTGCACGCCCAATTTCCATTGATCTCAAGCATTTTTGGAGTGACTCTTTGAATGTTCGGCCAATCGCCATTGCTTCTCCAACGGATTTCATCTGAGTTGTAAGCGTCGGATCAGCTTGAGGAAATTTCTCGAATGTAAATCGAGGTATCTTGGTAACGACGTAATCAATAGTTGGCTCGAAACTCGCCGGTGTTACACGCGTGATATCGTTTCTGATTTCGTCGAGGGTGTAACCAACAGCCAGTTTAGCCGCAATTTTGGCGATGGGAAAACCTGTTGCCTTGGAAGCAAGAGCAGAGGATCTTGAAACGCGAGGGTTCATTTCAATGACCACCAAGCGACCATTCTTTGGATTTACCGCGAATTGAATGTTGGAACCACCCGTTTCCACCCCGATCTCACGTATCACCGCAAAGGAAGCATCCCGCATGATCTGATATTCCTTGTCCGTTAAAGTCTGTGTAGGCGCCACCGTGATAGAGTCACCCGTGTGCACGCCCATGGGGTCAAAATTCTCAATGCCACAGATGATCACGCAATTATCTGCATGATCCCGCATGACTTCCATTTCGAACTCCTTCCATCCCAGAAGTGATTCCTCGATCAGGATTTCAGAGACTGGAGATAACTCACAGCCTCGCTTGCAGATTGTCTCATACTCGCCCCAGTTGTAGGCGATACCGCCGCCTGATCCACCCAGCGTATAAGCGGGGCGGATGATGAGGGGGAATTTACCAATATCTTTGGCGATCGCTTCGGATTCCTCCCAGTTGTGAGCGACTCCACTGACGGCAACGTCCAGTCCAATTTTCAGCATGGCCTCCTTGAAAGCCTGACGGTCCTCGCCTTTTTCGATGGCGTCGGGCTGCGCACCGATCAATTCGATCTCGAGCTTGTCCAGCATGCCGCTTCGATGCATGTCCATCGCCAGATTCAAAGCAGTTTGCCCCCCAAGCGTCGGAAGGATGACTAACTTTCCTTTCGCCCCCATGTCTTTCATGATCTGTTGCTCCAGCTCAATGATTTTAACCACTGTTTCGGGGTTGATGGGTTCAATATAAGTGCGATCCGCAAATTCGGGATCCGTCATGATCGTCGCTGGATTCGAATTCAGCAACACCACACGAAACCCTTCCTCTTTCAAGGCTTTGCAGGCTTGAGTGCCTGAATAGTCAAATTCGCAGGCTTGCCCAATGACAATGGGGCCTGCACCAATGATCAACACTGAATGGATGTCCGTTCTTTTCGGCATACGGCTTACAATTAAAAGCAGAACTCAAACTTTGTCAGTCATTTTCTATTCATTTCCTCGCTGATGTTCGGTAGGTTTCATTGATTCACCCAACCCAAGAAATCGCCATGAACAGAAGAAATGCATTGAAAGGTTTAGGCATGGGGGCATTTGGAGCACTTGGCTTTAATGCCTCGGCACCCGATGCCTGTGCCGACCAGGTTCAGAACGCCTCCAAAGGTCTCGAACCCTTGAAAATCACCAAGGTAAGAGCCATCACGACAAGCCCAATGAGCGCTCGACTGGTCATCATCAAAGTGGAAACCAGTGAACCTGGTCTCTACGGACTTGGTTGCGGCACCTACAACCAACGGCCTCTGACCGTCGTCACGGCAGTCAATGAGTATCTGGATGAATTTGCAAGAGGCAGGGATGTCGATGACATTGAAGATATGTGGCAGAACGCCTATACCAGCTCCTACTGGCGAAACGGGCCTGTTTTGAACAACGCACTGAGCGGGCTCGACATGGCACTTTGGGATATCAAGGGTAAACGAGCCAACATGCCCGTTTACCAGCTTCTGGGAGGCAGATCCCGCTTTGCGGTAGATTGCTATTCCCATGCCAGCGGACGTGATTTCAAGGAACTGGAGGACAGTGTCAAATCCAAGATAGAAGAAGGCTATCGGCATGTCCGCATTCAACTGGGTGGATATGGCTCGACGCACCTCTCCACGGAACCGCATTATAAGAAGGGAGGTTTTGGGCTGGATTCGGATGGACACATGGATTCGTTGCCTTACCTGCGCGCCACGCCCAAAATGTTCGAGCATATCCGATCGACATGTGGAGAGGCGATTGAATTGCTGCACGATGTTCATGAACGCATTGAACCCATTGAAGCGATTGGTCTGCTCAAGGAACTTGAGCAGTTCCGCCCCTTTTTCATCGAAGATCCATTGGCACCTGAGCAAAATGGTTATTTCAAAAACCTGCGCGCCCAAACCAGTGTTCCCATTGCCATGGGTGAACTTTTCAACAATCCTCATGAATGGGTTGACCTCATTACGGATCGACTGATTGATTTTATTCGCGTTCATATCACACAAGTCGGTGGTTTCACTCCAGCCCGAAAACTCGCCACTTTGGGAGAATGGTTCGGAGTCCGCACTGCATGGCATGGTCCAGGTGACTTGTCACCGGTGGGGCATGCCGCCAATGCGCATCTGGACATGAACATCCATAACTTCGGTATTCAGGAAAGTGTGCACTTCAATGAGGCCATGCGCGAAGTTTTCCCCGGTGCACCCAACATGAAAAACGGCTACATGCACGTCAACGACGCGCCCGGATTTGGAATCGACATCAACGAAAAAGCGGCAGCCAAGTATCCTTATCCAGATCACCCGGGATATTGGACGCCCGTCAGAAGAAGGGACGGAACAGCCGTGAGACCCTGAGCGATTTCCCATGATACACAATTTAGCTCTTTCAATCCGTCTGATCTTCTTGCTTGCGTCACTCTCGTTATGGCATGGGCTCAACGCGGCATGGAACCGTCACACGATCGACGATACTTCGAAGGGTGCAGACGGCGTACGCCTCGAGGACGTCAATGGGGACGGTTTGATGGATATCGCAACGGGATGGGAGGAAGGGGGGCTGGTCCGTATTTATCTGAACCCCGGCAAAGACAAGGTGCATTCGCCCTGGCCATCGGTCACCGTGGGACATGTCAAATCCCCAGAGGATGCTGTCTTCGCCGACATGGACCGGGATGGCATCATGGATGTCGTGAGTGCCTGTGAAGGAAAAACAAGATCGGTTTTTGTGCACTGGGCGCCAAAGAACAAACATGATTATCTGAACGCATCGAAATGGGAAACCGAAGCCATTCCGAGTCTGGAGAAAGAGTCCATGTGGATGTTCTGCCAACCGGCACGGATTGACAAGAATACTTCAATCGATCTGGTGGTCGGATCCAAGGGGGAAAAGGCATCCATAGGATGGCTGGAAGCACCCCGTGTAGGTCGTTTATTGGAGGATTGGAAATGGCACCCCATTTACGAAGCGGGCTGGATCATGAGTATCATGACATTCGATGCTGACCAGGATGGAGACCAGGACATCCTCATTTCGGATCGAAGGAAGTCCAACAGCGGTGTGGTGCTTTTGGAAAACCCGCATGACAATGTTCAGGGGGAGCGACCTCTGACGTGGAAGGAGCACCGTGTCGGCCCCACGGGTAGTGAAGTGTTGTTCATCGATTATTCCCACCCGACGCAGGAACCCAAGATGACTGTCTGGGCATCAGTGAAACCCAATATCATCTGGCAACTTAAGTCCCCGAATCCTTTCAGCGAAATATGGAAACGTGAAATCTTTCAAATGCCTGATTGGATGAGTCGATCCAAAGCGGTGCGCCATGGAGACCTGAACATGGATGGCGGCATGGATCTTGTCGTGAATTGCGAAGGGGCTGAAGGAGGAAAATCCGGCATGGCTTGGTTCACACCAACATCCTCAATCAACGGACCCAAAGCAAAGCCCGCTTTTCATGACATCGCAGGACCGCAAGGCATCAAGTTCGATCGCATCGAATTGCTGGATCTGGACATGGATGGAGATCTCGATGTCATGACATGTGAAGAACGTGAAAATTTGGGGGTTGTTTGGTACGAGAACCCACATATCAAATGAGGTTAAAACGAATACCTACTTCTTTATGATGTAGTTAGAGAGAGTCTTCTACGTCCTTATTTTCTTAGATATTGGATCAGCCCTGAGAAAATGGACATGGCAAACGTAAATTTCTGGGACAAAATGAAAGCAGAACATGAAAAGAAGCCGGTTAAATGAAGAACAGATTATTGGGATCCTTCGAGAAGCCGAAGAAAAAGAGACAGTCAAAACGGTCTGCGCCAAACACAACATCAGTGAAGCAGCGTTTTATACGTGAAGAGGAAATTATGGCGGGATGGAGCTTAGTGATGCCCGTCTCAACAGGATCTTGGTCGATCTCTCGGTTCAGAACCAAATCCTCAAGGCAGTAAATTCAAAAAAGTGGTAGTTCCTTCAGCTAAACGCCGAGCTATTCAAAAAATTGTAGAACAGTGGAGGAAAGAGTATGACCAGCAGCGACCTCACAGCTCATTAAAATATCAAACGCCAGATGAATTTACAGCGGCATGCAATCAAAGATTCCAAGCAACAGAAACATTACGTAAATTACAAACAACCAAGCGGAACTTGAATTTTAAAGTATCAAGTTATAGAGGGCAGGTCAGTTATAAAGAGCAATTTTATATTCATTTAAATAACTGACGAAAAGTTAGCGAAATAAGTATTCTGCGCTCAACAACAGATTTCTTTGCGTCAAAACTCAAGTTGCTCAGTTGTAAATAGGTTTGCGTATGTAGGTGAACTTGTGAGTAGAGCCAAAAGGCTCCCAACCAGCTTCGATGGTTTCTGTTTTTTTTGCCAAACCTAGCTGAGCAGAGATTTTTTTTTCTACTGCTTTAACTACCCACCGTTGATTATTATCCCAATTTTTTGAAAAATTTGATTTCTGATTTGTGGTCAATTGTGCGGGTCGTCGTAAATATGTGACTTTGTGCATAGCGCCAAAGGGCTCCCAGCCAGCTTCGATGATTATTGGTTTCGCTGATATTCCCATGGTGGAAAAATTTCTAGAAAATGGTTTCACCTCCCACTGCTGTTTATCGTCCCATGTTTCAATAGGGTTGGGTTCTTTAATTGAGGCGTTTTGAAAGGGCCGACGCACATATGTGACTTTACGAGTGGAACCGAAAGGCTCCCAGCCGGGTTCAATGATTATGGGTTTCTTTGAAAACCCAAGCTGAGTAGTGAAGTTTTTTGTAATTTGTTTTACTTCCCACTGCTGTTTGTAAACCCATGCTTTTTCAGTATTTTCAGACTTTTGAGCTGAAGATGCTTGAATGGGACGACGTAAATACGTGTATTTGTTGATGGAACCAAAAGGTTCCCATCCAACTTCAATAACTGCTGGTTTCTTTGACAGCCCGAGTTGAGAAGGATATTTTATCCAAATCTGTTTAACCTCCCATTGTTGTTTCTCGTCCCAAGTATGAAGATGTCTTGAAGTTACATCTGCATCGGCTGAAGCAGTCGTCTCTAACAGGATGAAAGCTTTAAGGAGTGTCGCTAATGCCAGATTATTCCAGTGAAAAATGTTCATTGCTGCTTATACACTTAAAATTAAAAAAAAGTTTCAGAGATGAACCTATTGATTCATCTCTCTGATTTCCGATAATCGGTGTCGTTGGGATATCAAAGATTGATGAGTCACAATGGAATCACTGAGTGATGACAGATGAACTCTTGTGTTCTTTGTCTTTGGGATTGTCAGGCAATTCTCCATTACTCAATGTTTACAATGGTTTAGCAAAGGAATGATTTGTGACGAGAACCCTAAGAATTCGCATATGATTTTCATACCTCGTTCACTTGATTGTTTTAAAAACACTCACCAAAAACATCCTGACATCCTGCCCTGAATAGCGCTTTTAATTCGCTTACAGGGTCCTTCGAAATGTTTTAGTTTAGAACCTTTGAGACTATCCTCAGTCATCCAACCGTGATTCTTTTCGCTCTTTGTCTGACTGATGAGAGCGAGATTGCTTGAGTTCGAGACCTTTGTTCTGAACTTTTTTTAAATCTTATGGAGCAGATACAAACGGAGGGTTTTTTTATAATAGTATTTAACGAACAACGAAGCTACTTGTTGCAAATGATTTTTCGATTTGCTGCGGGAATTGTTGGATTACTTTTTATTGGATTCTACATTTTCACACTCATATCTGAGAACGGACCTTCGTTACCGGCCTCTGCCCCTGGTCTCGGATTGTTGTTTCTTGCTTATGCATGGTGGGGCCGAAAACTGGAAGGTCACTTAAAAAAATAGGATACCAATAGTCACCTTACAGATTTGGTAAAGTACGAAAAGAAAGGGCCGCAGAAATTTCGAATTGGTTTCTAAATGTTCAAATTCATGTGATCCTTTTAAAAATTACAATGAATGGAGATGCGCTTGAATCACACACGTTAGGAAGTATGAACTTTAGTTTAAGAGTGAAATCTTTATGTTGGGATACACCTTCCTACAATTCTAATCCATTCTGGCGAAGACAATTGTAGCACTTACTTTTAAAAAAAATAACTCGTGAACTCTATTGCATTCGTTTCATTGATCTCGGGTATCGTCGAATTGATTTTATCTTTTGGATTGGGGTTATTAACCGCTTTTTTCTCATTTAAGGCATTTGCAAAACTAAATCAGGGCATTGATGAAATTAAAGCACTGCATGACAACAACACGGCTGTTGCTATTTTGCATGGGACCATGATGATCGCTGCAGCCATCATCATTCATAAATCTCTGGCACCCGCAGTGGCAGGGTTACAAATGCAGCTTTTCAGCGGGTTCTCGATGACGGGTTTTTTGAAGTTTATTGGCCTTGCTGTAGGCTACGTTGCTATTGTTCTCACCACCACCATCGTAACTCTCAGTGTCTCGGTGAAGCTTTTTTTGAAACTCACGCGAGATATTGATGAGTTGGCCGAAATTGAAAAAAATAACGTCTCTGTTTCTATTCTTCTGGGTTCGGTGTTCATCATTATGAGTTTTTTTCTCTCATCCGGTGTGGAAAGTTTTCTGTCTGCCTTGGTTCCTTATCCTAGCCCGGAGACCATTCAAATCCAGTAAGCCTGATATTCATGTGTGATGAAAATTCTCATTTCAATTCTTGCGATCTGGTTTGTGGCCCTGTTTCTCAAGGTGTTCACTCCGTCCGAACCAAGTAAAGTGGTTTCGGCTGGGTTAAAAAGGGCTCCAAGAATAGAAATAAGAGAATCCTCCAATCCAACTGAAGCTATCCAGAACCTGGAAGAATTCAACTTTACGGCACCTGAACAAACAGGAAGTGTTACCAGAGTATACCAATGGAACACCGTCGGTATCAGAGGTCATCACCTCCAAACTGGTAAAGTTCGATTTGACATTTCCAAGAATGAACTAATTCGTCAAATCGCATCCTTTGGTGTGTCAGAGGAAAGCCTCTCCTTTAGTTATCGAAAAGGAAATCTGGCAAGGATACTAGAACGTAAAAGACGCGCATTTGCAAAGCGCGGCATCCTTACTAATGGATCCCAATACAGACCAGACTATCGATGGATGATTCGTCAAAGCAGGAAACCAATCCAACATGTTTCTCAGATGCTCAAACAATCGTTTGAAAAAAAATCAGGCAAGAGTGGTAGTGACTTGATAGCGTATATCACTAATTTTGTTCAAAATTTAGATTATCGCATTCCTCAATCTCCTCGTGAATGGCCTTGGAAGCCACAATTACAAATCGTTAATTGCGGGGTCAATATGCCATTGGAGACCCTTTACAACGGTTGGGGAGATTGCGATAGTAAGTCGGTTCTATTGGCCACATTACTGGGAAATTTAGGAAATATTAACACGGTGTTTTTAGAAGGCAATCGTCATGCGTTTATCGGCATTGCTGGGATGCCAGGCAGAAATGAACACTTTGTGACGCATCGAAATATCAAATATCGTCTCATAGAAACAACTACCCCCTACCCCATTGGCAAAATTTCCAAAAAGAGTTGGACCGGCATTCAAAAAGAGCAATTTCAAGTGTATCAGGTACAATGAAATGCGAGCCGTAGGCGTTTTACCTCAGCAACTCCTTTGAATTCAGATACATTTTTTCCCTATCTAATTCAATAAGAAGATTACGTCATTTTTTGTTGATATTGTATTACAAGGACACTCGAACTAAATACAGACTCAAGCGGAAACAAAAGTGTTCGGGATCCTTGAATCCCACTATTCTGGATCGCTCCAAGGGTTTTCCTTGACTCGCCTTGGAAGGCTTTTGGAGCCAACAAATATGAAATAAGTGTACAAACCAAAATAAGCTCTGTGTTTTTGAAACATAAGAGGTGGATGCTCGCACACACATGCTGCAAGAAGTTTTGGGTCCAATGTAAAATGATTGGTGTGTATCCAATGCCGAAACCAGCGAAAGGGCGTATCCAGAAAGTCCAGCACCAGTAAGTGACCATCTGGTTTAAGGTGCGCTCTTGCGTCCTGAATGCATTGATATCGCAGTGGCCCCATCTTCGAGAGGCTGTAGGAGCATAGAATCAAGTCGAACTGATCATTGTTTTGACAAAATGGCTCATCAGCTGAAACCTTTAAAAGGTTGGTTCGTTCTTCAATCTCACAACCCAATCGCTGGCGAGCCTTTGAAAGCAAAGCTGAGCTTGTATCAACTCCTGTCAACTTTGCTTCTGGAAATGCCTTGGCCAAAAGTGTAAGGTTAGTTCCAGTTCTACATCCAATCTCCAGAATCTCTCGAGGTTGAGCAAATTCTCGGATCCATTCTGGAAGACGGTTTTGTCCTGACAATAACCCGCCATGCATAATATCATAAAAAGTCACCTGAATCTCACGTTGGTTTTCAACTTTGCGCTAATATTCCATAACTGATTCATTTTTTAATGTCCTGGCAAGGTGTCATTGTTATTTGCCAATTCGATCGAATCGTTGGCGTTTTATCGATTCTGAATACGCAGTATGGCCCGGATAATCTTTTTTGAGAAAACTCAACTGCATTCAGTTTTGCTTTTCTGGACAGCTCGTAATGACCCAGTGACAAGGAGATTGAGTCGGGTTCCACAAACTTTATTCTCAATTTAGGGTATCTCAGGATTCTTAAAGATAGACCGTAAAAAACTAAATAGTCTTATATTTGATCTATGATTTTATACCAGTATGCGCCATTCATGTGCACTTCTTGTTACAAATGTGCAAACAAATTATTTGAATACAAAAGCAGTCCTTTTCCGTTAATATTTGATATCCGATGATGGGAACGTGCGATCATGAGAGAACCCGAAAGCTGAATCACTGTGCACATACTGAGACTGCACAACCTACCATTAAATTGTAACAATACCGTAACAGGACTTAAGTCAGGAAAATATTTGCGAGTGCGTTTAGATGGCAATGGATGCTCTGGGACAAGCCTCACAAAATAAAAATCCGACAGAATCTGGAAAACTACGACATCATGATCTAGACGCTCTTCGTGCTTTTGCCATGCTTCTGGGAATCCTGCTGCACGGTTTGCTGTCGTTTATTCCTATACCCATTTGGCCCGCTCAGGATATCTATCAAAACGAAGATATCTATGGCACAATAAACTCCGCCATCCATGGATTCAGGATGCCCTTATTCTTCATGGTAAGTGGTTACTTTTCAGCGATGTTATGGCAAAGAAAAGGCCTTAAAGGACTGCTTGGTCACAGATTGAAGCGAGTTGTGGTTCCAATGATAGTTGGTTTCTTCATCGTGTGGCCCATGATTATTTTGGCCTCTATCACTGGTAGCCATTTTAAGGAAAAAGTCTCGGCAATCAAACTGAATCAGGTTGCTGAATCAGATACTGGGAGGGCAATCAAGGTTGAAGCCGAAAAGCCCTCCCCAGAGCTTTGGGAAAGCATTCGCGAAGGAAATGTCAAACGTCTGGCAGCATTCCTGAGCACTCAAGGCAATCCAAATCAATCCAATGGTGATGGAGCGACGCTTTTAAATTTTGCAATACTCTATGGTAATTTGAAGATGATTGAAACGTTGCTCGAATCCGGCGCTGATGTAAATCTGGCCAGCAAGGATGGAAGCACTCCATTACACACAGCCGCTTTCCTAGGGAAGTCGGAGATCGCGAAGATACTACTCTCTTACAAGGCAGATGCTTTCCGGCGTAATAACATGATGGCGCTCCCACAGGATTCACTCAAAGCACCTCGGGAACTCACCATGGCCATCGTGGCGATTCTTGGTCTGCAAACCGATTATGAAACCATCGCCGACGGGCGAGAGAAAGTGATTGCCCTATTTGAAAGCCAAGGCATAGAGGTATCGACAGCTAAAAGTCAGGGAGCAGGTGTGATGGCCTTTTTGGCTAAGTTCCCTTTCTGGCATCATCTATGGTTTTTGTATTATCTTGTCTGGATTTTGGGAGCTTACGCCTTTCTTGGATGGGTGGGTGGCCGTTTCGGATTGTCCATACCAAGCTTTCTTCGATCAACACCTTATTGCTGGATCTGGATCATACCTTTGACCGCACTTTTTCAATTTTACATGCGGGATAACTACGGGCCTGATACAGCTACCGGCATACTACCTTGGCCTCCCAAATTGTTATATTACTGTGTGTTTTTTATATTCGGAGCGATTCAATTGGGAGAAAAAGCATTCGAGGAAAAGAGAGGAAGATTCTGGTATGTTTGGTGGTTACTGGCAATTCCTGTGTTTTTTGTTGGACACGATCTTTTTGAATCGTCAAACCGTGAGTCGTTATTTATGCAATATAGTTTTTTCGCAGCAGTCTATGCATGGCTCATGATTTTCGGATTCCTTGGTTTTTTCAGAAGATACTTTAGCCGATACCAGGATAAAGTCCGATATCTTTCCGATGCCTCTTACTGGCTTTACCTGTCTCACTTGCCACTGATCATGATCATCCAGGCGGTCTTCAGCCCCGTTCAATGGCCTAGTTGGATAAAGCTTTTTCTTGTATGCATTTTCACCACAGTGCCGCTGATGATATGTTACGCTGTATTTGTTCGTCATACATTCATTGGACGAATGCTCAATGGACCAACTAGAAAAGGAAGTTAGAGCGCACGTCCAATAGCCATTGCTTTGAAAATCGAGGCAGGCCTGTTTCAAAAAAACTTCCTAGAGCGCTTCCAGCGGGAAGCCCGCTCTCAAAAGGGCAGACCGACGCGAAGGAGTTAAACAAAAGTTTGGTGCATGATTGCCAAAGGGGAAAGAGGTAGATAGATCGAATAGTGTGCGACAATTCCAAAGAGGAATCTCATCTATCTTTTTGAGTCTACTTGCACTTTGATGAGCAAACATGCTATTGAGATCAAATCTTCCTGAAAAACAAAGATGCCCACGGTTTCGTCATCAGCACACATCTATCTGGTAAAGAAGGGATAGGTAGAATGATTTCCAAAATACAAATTTAACAAAAGGGGGAGATCTCGAGTTAGAAGCGAATGAATGTTGCTTTTATGCTCCGCAAAAATCAATGAAACGAAAACTACCCCCCCCGCCGGAAGAAACCAACCAGCGGAGAAGGTACCTTAATCAAGCTAACCCAATTAGCATCAACAATTTCGCAGACGATTGCGGCATTAACATGATGCCAATGTGACAATTCCGTAACAGAGCAGTTGCTGCGCTTGCTGGTGATCAGCGCAGCAACCCAAACGACAGATCACGGCACAAAAATTCAGTTCATGCATTCAGCAGAGTATTCAGGCTAATGCTGATTACAATCAGGAATTCCGTATTACACCCATTGTCAATAATGGAAAATTCTTTGTTTGCTACTTAGTAAACCTTCTTTACATGCCATGGACGAAAAACCGTTAACACACCATTATACTTGGGGAATATAATTAAAATTTTAAAAGTATTATTCGAGACAATTAGCCGTTCAAATTTCAGTCTCACGGAACAGTCGATTAAGACCAATGTTTCCAATGATGGAAAGTTCGTCGTGCGAAGATCCTGTATGGGTTTTGCTGAGTTCCCTAGTTTTCGAGCTTAAGGTTTTTTGGAATGGGGCAGAAATTGTTCAATTACAAAATTCTGTTAGCAAAGTAACGCTACCATCATTGGCAGGCTGCTTTCGTTGTTGACTGCAGATTATCTCTCCCAAATTTATTTTGGAACTTGGAACATTTCCCTCAAGCGCAGTTGCGCAATTAACACTTTCGTAACGTCAACGCCAAGGAATTGGATATTTTGCAACGGATGATGGAATTTGTTGCAACATTTGATTTTATCCAGAAAAGCATGCAGTGCCATCAAATGAAGCGATAGAAACAATGTGATAATTAGGCCGTTCAAAAGTTTTATTCCAATTGTAATGGAGCGATGTGCTCTCGCACTCAAACAAATATTTCTTCCATTCTAGATATTTCACTCATGTCGCAAAAAATAATAAAAGCTCTGGTTTTGTTGGACCGAAAAAAAGGTCATGCCAACATAGCAAAGGGTTTACTGAATGCGTTGAGTTCACGGACTGAAGTTGATACTTGTTATTTGAAACTAAGAAAAACAGGAAGTCACGGAAGTAAACTCTTTCAAAAAATGTGGCCTTTTGGAATCCACTTGGCAAAATACTTCCTGCAATCACAAATAAACTTCAAATCTCCTGGACTTCCAAATGTCGTCATAGGATCTGGAGGTAATATGTTGTGGCCAACCGCTGCCTTGGCTAGAAGTTACAACGCAACATCGATTTTTTGTGGATCGAAAAGACACCTACCCACAGGTGCAGTTGATTTGTTGCTTCACTGCGACCCGTCCAAAGAAAAAAGTGAAGGATCTATCATCCTGCCAATTATACCCAGCGTTACAAATCCAATCAAATGCAGAGAGGAGTGGGCACTATTTCGAGATGAACATGCAATAAGCTCCTCTGAAAGACACTTTACCTGTCTGATAGGGGGAAACGGTGGTGGATATGTATGGGCGGATAAAGATTATTACAATTTAGCGAATCAAATGCTTATGCTAAGCAAAAAGCATGGAATCAAATGGTTAATCACCAGCTCGAGACGAACTGCACCTTCGGCCTATCAAATTTTTGACAAAATCTTGCCTAGAAATGTGATTCAGGATGATTGTTGGGTTCACAAAAATGATCGCAGGCCTGTCATGAATGCTTATTTGGGAGGTGGAGAGGTTATTTACGTGACCGAAGACAGCTGCAGCATGTTGCATGAAAGCATTGCCTGCAATAAGGCAGTTGTCAGTGTGAGGCCAAAAAAAGGCAGCATTGATGCAACTCTTCTGACTTTTTTACAATCTGCCGAGGCCAAAGGATGGATCATGCGTTGCCCTGCTGATAATATGATCAGTGAAGTAAAGGACATCAGCTTGCATGAAGAGAATATTTTTAATTCAACTGGCGAACTGATCATGAAGAAGATAGATCACAACATGGGCATTCAAACTGAATCAAAGCGTTCTCAGAGTTTTCAAGAAAGCAATCCAGTTTCAAATAGTTGGAGTGGGTTTGCCAGCCGTTGACTTTCTCGCCCAGGTTGAATGGAAGGTTGAGTTGAGTATGTCACGCCAGGGTAGTGGTTCATCTGGGTTCTGGAAACTGCAATGACGTCTGCATCCCTAGACTTCTATGTGTTCGGACTTGGTTGTACTTCGGTTTCAAATCTTAAACGACCAACCGGCATTCGCTGAGGGCATAGAATATTTTACGCCTCCAGCATTCTCTCCCGAGCTTATCGTGGGAACTTTCGACATACCCGTTCTGCCATGGACTGCCAGAATCGATATAGAGCGTTTTGACACCCTGTTCCTTGAGCCACTCTCCATTCTGGGTATTCATGACTAAGCCTGACAATGGTCTGTACCACAACAAAGCAGTATGGTGGTGGAAACTTTTGGCTTCGTATCGGAATGCGGACCTATTGAGCTCAAAGAAACGGTAAGCCTGCCGTTGTGAGAAAACTTTATCCTTCCTGGCTTGTCAGGCAAGATCGCGGCGATGAGCGGGGCTCAACGCTTTTTTTCAAGGGTCTCCTTGAGAACTTTGATTCCAAGCATGGCCTCGGCATACATTTTCTCGAGCTCCGAATTTTCCCTTTCCAAAGCCTTTAGACGTTTGGCATCAGCTTCACTCATCAGTCCTTACTTTGGCGCCCCCCATAAAGGATTGCTGTGGGGATTTGCTTCTGTCGACAGAATGCCTCTTGGTTCAGATCGCTACTATCAGCTTCCTGCAACAAACAGATGATTTCTTCTGGTTTGTGTCTTTTTTGCTTCACTGTGAGTTGTTTCGATTATTAAGAACTTCTCACTCCCTTTGGCCCAATTTTTCAGGCCGCGGTCACAATATCTTGTCACCATTCACTTAGTATCCGCATGAATGACGATTCCATTTTGTAGAATTGCCATTTTGTGACAGGTTCTTTTGTTTCGATTCAAATTTGCCAACTTGATTCGAGATACAAATCTGCCTTAGCCACATTCTGAGAAGTTAAGAACCAATTCTGAAAACGAATACATCCATCCAATCTTGTAGAAATGCATCTCATGAAATCGAATTCGACGAATCGATCAATAGTGCTTCGGTTCGTGGTCGAGTATTCACACGAGAAACCGAAGCAAGTGCCAACGCATTTGAATATATCGAAATCTTTTAAAACCGATTTCAAAAACATGCTTCACTGAACTAAAAAAGCCCAATTGAATTCGAAGACAAAACTTTGGATCCCATGGGGGGATAGTATCACAGCAAGCCTAAATGCTTGCTTGAACAACAACTAAAACATACATTAACCATAAAAGCGGGTCCTTAGTAAAACGATCTCAAGGCACATCAGCCTTTATGCATGAAGAGATGTTTTGACCATCGAGTCCACCTCCTTTATTACCCATTCAGCTGCATTTCGAATTTGACCCTTTGGTGGAACCGCACAAAATGTAAAGGTCATGTGTTTTAGCTATTCATCCGTTCAAGCCCCACAAAGAACAGTTTCTTTGCTGTGCCAGAGTCTTTTTTTTATCATTATACTTGGCGTCAGCCCAATCAATGCCACCTCCCCCGTGGAAAAGGACTTTGCCAAACCCGTGAGTTTGGCATGGGTCCCTGATAATCAGTCGCTGTGGGCCGTTACCCAGCACGGGCGCAATGTGTTGCGTCTGGATCCGGATTCGAAATCGGTGAACCTTGTTTTTCAAAGCGAGGGACCGCTTTGTGATTTACATATCATACCCGGCACTTCCAGGCTCATTGCGCTTCAATACACGCCCGGACGAGCCTTTCTTTTTGAAGGAGCCGCCTCCAGCACATCCCCAGCCATTTTTACGGTGGACCTTCCCGACCATGCAGCAGATATCACTAGTTCGCATCATGGAAAATACCTCTATGTCCTGCATCACTGGAATCACAGGGTTTCCATACTGGAACGAAGCGATGCCAATGGGGTGCGTTCTTCGAGCCAATACAAATTGAAAAGTGAAGTACAACTTCCCTTTGCTCCCTGGAATCAGATCGTCTTGCCTGATTCAAAAACATGGGTCATCACTTCTGCATTCGCCGGTAAAATGTGCATGCTGAATCTCCAGACAGGTCGTATCCAAAAAACCCTCAAGAGCCCTGTTCACAACATCCGAGACCTTGCCTTGAGCCCGGATCAAAGTAATCTCTGGATGGCGCATCAACTCCTGCATCCCGATGCCACCACATTGCGTGGGGATATTCAGTGGGGATTCTTGATGGAAAACAAGGTCAGTGGATTTCCCTTGAATGATTTAGCCGCCAGGTTCAAGCATCAGGATACCCTCCAACCGAAGTGGCAATTGGAACGCCCTGGAAATGCGGCTGGAGATCCTGAAGCTGTTTTATGGACGGATCATGGAGAGCTTTTAGTCGCGTTGGCGGGCGTCGGTGAAGTCGCAATCTTGTATGAGGACTCTACCACAAGCGCTCGATTGGGTGTCGGACGGCGTCCTTGCGCCATCGCTTATGACCCGGAACAAAGGCGCGCGTTCATCGCAAACAGTTTGTCAGACTCCATCTCAATCATCCACCTTGCACCAAAACCCAGAACGACAGGAACCATCAGGTTGGGCCCTCGCAAAAAGATGAGCCAGATTGCCAGAGGGGAGCGACTGTTTTATGACGCGCACCAGTCATTTCACGGTTGGTTCAGTTGCCACAGCTGCCATACAGAGGGTCACGCCAATGGAAGACTCAATGACAATGCCGCGGATGGAGGTTTCGGAGCTCCAAAGAAAGTCCTCTCGCTTCTGGGTGTCGTCGACACTGCTCCGTGGAGCTGGCTCGGAGAGCGCAATGATCTCATACATTCGATTCACGAGTCGATCGAAACAACAATGGGTGAAGTCAGTTCTCGTGAAAAGACTGAAGCCCTGCATGCTTTTATGAAAACGCTCGCTCCCGCCCCTGCACTGCGTGGATCGCTCTCCGAGTTGGAACAAAAAAAGGGCATGACTATCTTCGAAACCCTGCGTTGTGATGAATGCCACTCCCCTCCGCATTTTACAGATCCAGAGTCCTACGATGTAGGACTCACGGATGAAGTCGGCCATACACATTTCAATCCCCCATCCCTGCTGGGGGTGTCACAAAGAACGCACTGGCTTCATGACGGTCGGGCCAAGTCCCTGCGGAGTATCTTTGAAGATCATCATCACATGATCAGGGAAGACCTCCCGGACCAGGATCTGAGCAACTTGCTGCGGTTTTTGGAATCCCTGTAGAAAACCAGCAAAACGATCAACTTTTTGAAAGTGGAGGAGCAACGCTGAAATTTGGATCCATGAGCCCCCCCCAGAGCCATGTATGTTTGTTGGAAATCTGGGACATGTTTAAATCAACTGATCTGACTTAACAAGGTCGGCGGACTTAAACAGATTGGACGCAACGGAGTTGTTTTTTTCAATTTCAATTTACTTGTAAGCTCGTGCTGATCTTGATTCGCCTCTAAAAACTGGATCTTCTCTATTATTTGATATTTCAGTATTTATTCATGAAACAAAGACTGCCTATCACGTTTTTACTTTGCATGCTTTTTTCAGCAGTGGGTTGCAAGCGAGGAGCAAAACTTACCGTGATCAATGACTCCGAAGCAACATTGAATAATGTCGTTGCCAGTGGTGAAGGGTTCACGGAATTTTTGGGATCGATACCACACGGAGATCAACGTCATGCGACAATCCAGCCTGCGGGTGAGTCATCCCTGAAACTTGAGTTCGATGCGGATGGCAAACATTTTTCGAGTGAACCAAGTGGTTATTTCGAGGCAAGCGGACATTATAAAGTAACCGCGACAGTCAGCCCTGATTTCACCGTTACGGTGAAGGACTTTTAATGTTAGCTCCATGAGTTTCATGCCGGTAAAACGCAATGAATCAGACCAATTGACTTAGAAAAATAAACCCATGGTAACTCTGAATCATTTTTGAAACAATCAACGTGATTACGACAAAGCTAGGTAACATTCATTGTGCACATCCATTTAACCCAGATTTTTTCTGGCAACCAATATCGCCTCTACAAATGGACCTCGGTGTTATTAAATTGCTAATCCGTTGACCATTGATTGCTAGAAGTTTAAGGTTTATTTTTGGGTGCCAATTATTAAATTGGACCCAAAATTTTGAACCCCATATTTCAATGAATCACTCATCAATGAAGAAAGTATTGCACTGGATCCTTGCTGGATGGATTCTCTCCATAAGCACGGGTTGCTCGGGGTTTCATCGCGCCTGGAGACAGGAAACAACAACAAATCCGACCTATCCGCCATCCACGGTTGAAGGGGCTTGGGAGGGCGAGTGGATTAGTGAATCCAATGGACATCGTGGGCGGCTTCGCTGTCTCTTCACCGGGAACGAAGACGGCACTTATACGACCTGGTATCATGCGAAATATCTAAAATTCCTGGGCTTTGCATATGCCGTCGAAGTGAGTTCCAATCCATCCGACGAAGGATACTCATTGAGTGGACAAGCCGATTTGGGCAAACTGGCTGGTGGCATGTATCATTACGAGGGAACGATTTCTGACGGACATTTCAAGGCAACCTATGAATCAAAATACGACGATGGCACATTCAGGATGACTCGTCCCCTGACAGACCCGTGACTCGAAAAACGAAACTCCATACCAAAGACATGTTCTCGCAGAAATAGAAACATCTTTGGATTGAAAAAAGGATCCATAGCTCTGATCTCATCCAGAGTTCACAATTGATGTCAATGGAAGGAGCGGGAAATCAATCGATTGCCTTGCAGGATCATGTCAGACTTCCATCAAGACAATAGAGGCCATGTCAGCATGAAGGATCATTTGATTCACATCCCTCGCTGACGCTGAGAAAGGTGATTCGCTGCAGAAAGTCAGCAAGGTATTCTTTTCACTTGGGAACAGTTATAGGGGGCCTCGTGGAATGCCTTTCGTGTCAAACGTGTAGTGGGACTTTCTTCCTATAAAAAAGCCGATCCAGAAGCCACCCCCATTAAAGGAAGTGAAGTAGCCCTCAAACCGACCACCAAAATTATCCAGGGGGATTGGCATTGGCACGGGAACAGAGGTGTCACCGATAAACTGAGTATCTGGCACAATTTCAAAGGTCAGAATCGTTACAACATGACCTTCGCTGATGGACATGTGGAAATGTTCCTTGACCGGAAGAATTTCTCGAATGGGTTCATCTCAGACCCGATATCGATTGGGAGTGGTGGTGAGAAAATTAGCCCGGCTGCATGAAAAAATGGAACCTGCCTCAAGTTTTCGCCATCAAATCCTGCAGTGATTTGGCACATAGTCGTGCGAATGCTGAGTCATTGATTTCTGCATCCATCTCGACAACTTTGATCTCTTTCCGCAAATGCATACGGATGGCATCGAATAGAGCTTGATCTGCATCAACATCATGAAAAGGGTTACCCGCAGCGCCGATCACACTCAATGCTTTTAAAGGAAGCAGCACCGTGACCGGCGCTGTGTAATCATTGATTTTTCCTGCGAGGATACGTCCGAGTTCACGGCACTCTTCCGGGTTCGTGCGCATGAGAGTGACTTGCGGGTTATGGTGATAAAAACTCCTCTCAGCAAATTCTAGAGGTACGGTATCCGGTTCACCAAAATTAACCATGTCCAAACACCCCGGGACGATAATCGTCGGCACGCCTGCTCTGCCTGCCGCTTCATGACGATGCGGTCCTGCCGCCAAAACACCGCCCACTAACTCATCTGCCCATTCGGTTGCAGTAATATCGAGCACTCCTGCAACCATCCCGCTTTCAATCAATGATTCCATGCAACGCCCCCCAGTGCCAGTGGAATGAAAAACGAGCACCTCATAACCGCACTTTTCCAGGACTTGCTTGGCGGTTCCTACGCACTCGGTAGTATTACCGAACATGCTGGCGACGATGACCGGCTTGTCCTCGAATGAACTGATCTGAATATCCACCATGCCGCAAATGGCAGCTGCACCCTGCGAAAAAAGAGTTCTGGAGATTTTGTTCAAACCAGCAACATCCACAATACTCGGCATCATCACAATATCCTTGGAACCGACGTAGGGAGCGGTATTCCCACTGGCAAGCGTGGATATCATCAACTTTGGAAAACCAATGGGCAGTGCTCGCATGGCAGCCGTTGCAATCGCAGTTCCTCCGCCCCCACCTAATGAAATGACCCCTTTGATGCCCCCTTCCTTTCGCAGTTGTTCCAGAAAGACCGGAGCTGCCTTCACCATGGCCGCAACACATTTACCTCGGTCTTTACTGGATGAAATGGATACCATATCCAGACCAGCAGCAGAAACCACGACCTCTCGTTTGATGTCGTGATCAGTAGTGGCTGGAAATCCCGTGCCAACATCAATCAGCAGGGCGTCATGCCCTCGACGCCTGATCTCATCCGCGATGAAAGTATGTTCAACTCCTTTGGTATCGAGAGTTCCAAGAACTGCAATGGTTGCCATGATAAGTGGGATAATCCGCTATTAGATCAGAACCTTATTCATTCATTCAGTCTGATTCACCGAAATGAAAATTTTCAGCTGCGGGTGATTTCAATGCTTTGAATTTGCGCGTGAGTTGAGTCAATGACTCCTCTACCGCCATCCGTTCCAATGAGCTGGCCCCCACAAAACCAAGTACGTCGGTGTGCTGAAGGATCCTGTCAACATCGTCTGGGGTATTGATGGGACCACCGTGCGCCAGAAAGAGAACATCCTTGCGGACGGTGCGCACCGCTTGAATGATTTCTCGAGTTCGTTGAATGGCAAAATCCCAGTTCACAACCGCGCTTGAAACGCCAATCGAGCCTCCCACCGTGGTCCCCACATGCACAATAATGGCATCAGCTCCAGCTTGAGCCATTTCGACCGCCTCCTCTGGTGTAGCCACATAGACAATGGAAAACAAATCCATCCGACGGGCGAGCGCCACCATTTCAAACTCTTTCTTCACACTCATGCCCGTTTCCTCAAGTACACCGCGAAATTGCCCATCGACAATAGTATGCGTCGGAAAATTATTCACCCCTGAGAAACCCATGTCTTTGACCTGAAGCAACCAGTGCCACATCCGACGACGTGGATCGGTCGCATGCACCCCGCAGATCACCGGCACCTCTTCCACCACAGGCAATACTTCAAACTCGCCAATCTCCATGGCCACCGCATTGGCATCACCATAAGCCATGAGCCCACTGGTGGAACCATGGCCCATCATGCGAAAGCGTCCAGAATTATAAATGATGATCAAATCACCACCACCTCTCTCAATAAACTTGGCAGAGATCCCGGTCCCCGCACCAGCAGCAATGATGGCATTCCCTTCCTTGACGGTTTCATGAAGGCGTTCAATAACTTCCTTGCGTGTGTAAGGATTCCCCTTACCTGTCCATGGGTTTGGCATAATTCAAAAATAATGGAGCATGATTAAGTTTTCATTACCGAAAATACGGATAAAACACACAGGATACTATGCCCGATTTTGGCCTGCTTATTTTGGAACCTTTTTGAGTGATCCATCATACTGAAAAGCCTGGCACAACGATCCGCCTTTTCATGATGCAAAGGAGCTTGGTTCATACAAGCTCAGCGGCGCGTCCAGTGGAATCGATTGCTGCCAGCGTCCAACTATTCGAAGCTCCGGAAAGGATTGTTGCGACAAGCGCCGAATAAAAACTATTCCCATGGCTTCTTGGATACAAAATCCTCCACACATATCAAAACCTCCACTCCGGAATTATTTGATCCGATTGCTGATATGGACCCTGTAGAGCAAACACTCATGAAGAAAGCAAAAGCTTGATCGCAAGTCCTGCAGCTGAAAAGCCAAAGGTTCCGGTTACGTGGGTCACGCTTCCATAACCCTCATCACATCCCAGATACCCTGGGCGATCCGATTTTAAATCAGCTTCACAAGCATCCTCAAGATCCCAGGGACCTCGGGCAGGTTCAGGGGAGAAAACACAGGGTATGCCAAATGCCTTACCTCTTGGAAAGGCGTATTCGGTTCTCAGCTGCTTCCTTACTTTCTGAAGCAATCGATCATGATGAACCCGACTCAGGTCCGCAGTTACAATTTGAAAAGGATCCATTCGCCCCCCGGCAGCGCCTGTGCTGACAATGGGTAGACCCAATTGATTGGCCATGTTCAACAAAAGACACTTGGCATTCAACCGATCAATGGCATCTACCACTACGTCATAGCGCTCATCAAATATTGAATTTGAGGTCGCTTGAGTAAAAAATACGGGTTGTGTCCGCACCGAACAGTCCGGTGAAATCAGCTTGATTCGCCGAGCCATGGATTCGACTTTCAACTGCCCTACTTCCCCATCCAAAGCGTGCACCTGGCGATTGACGTTGGTCACGCAAACATCATCCATATCCACCAGTGTTAACTTCCCTATTCCAGTGCGGGCAAGTGATTCCGCCGTCCAGGAACCTACACCACCAATCCCAATAATACATACGTGTGCGTCACGAATTATCTGAGACGCACGTTTTCCGTATAAACGTTCAATTCCCCCGAATCGTTGATCCCACGCATTCATCATGTTGGTTCCTTCTGTGGAGCATCTCTCAGGACTTGTGTTGAAGAAGTTAGGTCTTTCATTTCCATCTCGGTATGGCGTGAAAGTTTGAGCATGCGTTCGCCGCTGGGACGAATAGATCTCTCATAACTACCGACTGCTTTGTTATAAGCTCCCGAAGCAGTGTCAAGCCCGGTTCGTATTTTTTCCAAATGTTCAACAAAGACAGCAATACGTTTATAAAGTTCCTCAGCAGCTGAAGCGATAGCTTGAGCATTTTCTGTCTGAGCGTGTTGTTTCCAACTCACACTGATTGATCTCAGCAAGGCAATGAGTGAGGTCGGTGTCGCTATGAGGATTTTACGTTCTGCCGCCCAGACAATAAGATCTTGATCAGCCTCCAGTGCGACACTGAACAACGATTCTACTGGTAAGAACAGCACGACATAATCCAATGCATTTGGAAAGTGACCGGGGTAGTCTCGACCTGCTAATTCCCGAATGGTTAATTTTAATTTGGTAACATGATTTGAAAGCACTTCAGACCTTTTGAGTGGATCGGCTTCATTTATCTGATCCACAAATTCCAGGTCAGGTACCTTAGCGTCCACAACAATCATCCTGTCACCCGGCAGTCGAACGATCATATCAGGTTTGGATTCTCCCGATTGAACCTGTTCGTCAAAATCACAATGGGAGCTCATACCTGCAGCTTCAACAACCCGCCTCAGGGTCTCTTCACCCCATCGTCCACGCGCTTGATTGGAACTTAAAATACGTCTGAGCTGCACTGTTTCCTGAGATAGACTCTGGCTGTGATTTGTCAATGTTTCTAGGTGGTTTTTTAGTTCACCAAAAGTTTTGGAGCGGTCTTGTTCGCTTTCCGTGAGTTGTTGTCGATAAACCTTCAACTGCTCCTCAAGTGGCTTGATCAACCCAGCCACTGCCTCTTGCCGCTTGGACAAATCTCCTTTGGCCGTTTCCTGAAATGTTGCGAAAGACTCTTTTGCCAGTTGAAGGAAGACAGGATGTGATTCTTTCAGCGCATCCATACTCAGCACCTTAAAGGAGTCCTTGAGTTCTTGAAGCGCCTTTGCATGTTCTTCCCTAATTCGTTGAAAATTCTGTTCATACAATCGCAGTTGATCCGATTGATATTTCTCGGCAGATCCCAATCGAGCCTCAGCGGTGGATCTGGCGGATCGTTGGGCTTCGAGTTCCTCTCGAAGTGCCTTTATGACCGTCTCCTGTTGTTCAAGTTGACTGCGCAACTCGTTTTCAAGTCGAAGTGCGACCTGGTTCTGACGCGAGGCAGTAAACCAATACGAAAGCAACCAGCCCGTCAACCCGCCGACCAGTAGTCCAATAATTAAGTAAACCCAATCCGGCATGGTTTAATAGTGAGCAATAGCTTCAATTTCGACCCGGGCGCCCATCGGAAGCGCCGCAACCTGAACGGTTGATCTTGAAGGATAATCATGCGTAAAAAAGTCAGCATAAATTTCATTCAACTTACCAAACTCTGAGAGATCGATCATGAAAATGGTCGTCTTGACTACATGGGCTAAATCAAGCCCTTCACTCTCTAACAGGATACGCAAATTTTCCAACACGCGCGTGGTCTGTGCCGCAATATCATCAACAACAATCTGATTTGTCATGGGGTCAAGTGGAATCTGGCCTGCGGTAAAAAGCAAATCCCCTATTCTTGTGGCATGATTATAAGGTCCAATGGCTTTAGGCGAAGCTTCAGGTGAAAATGTCTTTTTTTCCATAATCGTCCTTAAGGCTAACATCAGCTCCCGACCAAAGAAACCCAAATCCAAGTTTCATGGGTTACTCAAATAGTTACTCGAATCGTAAAATAAATATGAAAGGGCATTTGTTGATGGTGGATTTGCCTGACCATAAAAAATCAAAACCAACAGCACGTATATGCGCGAAATATTTTGAAGGTATGTTACATGTCTGGTTGTTTCATTTCGAAACGCTCCAAGGTAAAACACCGAATCCAAATCCCATCAAACGAACAGTAGCCCTGACCTTTCCATACCACCCATTTCTTCTATGTCTTGTGTTCCATTTTCCATTGATCTGTTTTCACACCTTTAAAACATTTATAGAATAAAAAAAGGCCGGGCAAATGAATGCCCGGCCGTGATTAAGATGTAAATACTATTGAGAGTAATGCTTACTCAGCAATGTAGAACTCAGCAGCTTTGGTAGGCTCAACAGAGTAAGGAGATGATGCACCACCTACAGCATTGAAAGGTCCTGTGACGCTTTCAGAACTCTTCAGAGTTCCGCTGTATTCGATGACGACATTACCTTCGCTCAAGCCAACAGAAGCGATTGAACCACCACTGCTTGGGAGTGCAACATCCGATGGAGTTCCTGAGCGTGAACGGAATGCTTTCAACGCGTTGCTGTCGGAATCATTGATCAACCAACGGCTTGCTCCATCAGTAGTAGACCACTCGAGGTTAGCGCCACCGCCACCTTCGTACCAGATGGCACGAATTGGGTAGACACCCGCTTCGATGACTGCGAATCCGAATTGTGTATCAGAAGCACCACGGCCACCTTCGAATACACCAAGTTCCATACCTGCTGCATCGCCAGCACCGTGAGTTTCAGTGACACGGAAACCATCATCAGAGTTGAAGATCATCTGGTAGTAGCCAGCTGATGGGAACTCGATGTAGGCCAAGATTTCAGCAGACATAGCGTCTGTGCTGTCAGTCAATCCAGGAATACCTGGAATTGGATCGTCGACACGGTCTGTGGATGATCCATCACCGCTGTCGCGGAACACACCTTGAGCATTGCCATCTTGATCCATGTTGATCAGATCGACATTGAAAAGGACACCAGGACCATCAGAAGTTTCGCTACCAGCAGGATCAGCAACGTTTTCTTCACCATCTGCCCAAGTTCCAGCTAGTTGAGCTTCTGCATCAGCAGTGTTGTTGCCACGGCTCGTAGCTGTCTGGAAGATACGGAATTCAAATCCGGAATCGCTACCAGATCCAACATCGGTTCTGCCTTTGCTGAGAGTAGGATAGTCCTGAACAGTGAATGTCCAGTCAACACTGCGCTCGCTGCCACCAGCGGTGTAGTTCAAGCTAGCAGTCACTTCCTGTGCAGGGCTCCAGAGGGCGCCGTCACGATCAACAGTCACCGTAGTCACACCACCAGATTTGCTTGCAGTGCCGGTTTCGCCAGTGCTGAGTGACAAACTGACTGATCCTGCATCCACTTTGGATGCAGCGTCTTCAATGGTCACAACAACATTATTGTTAGGGCTGACACCAGCTGCTCCGTTACCAGGAGTAGCAGAAGTGACACGTGCTGGGACGTTAGGCAATGCAGCGAAGGTCTGGATACCACCGTTGGCAGTGTCGTTCAACAAAGCCTTGTTAGGGGTAATGGTGAACCACTCGAAGTTAGCACCACCGCCACCTTCATACCACAAGCTCTGCATGGCATAATCACCAGCTGCTTCGAAGTAGACAGTGTAATCGGTTGTGCTAGCACCACGACCACCGCTGAATTCGCCGACGCGAATCTGTGAAGCAGAGTCATTACCGACGGTGGTCAAGAAACCATCATCAGAGTTGAATCCGAATGTGTAGAAACCGGCTTCAGGAATACGAGCAACGGTCTGGATGAAACCAGTGATGTTGTCCGTGCTGTCGGTAAATCCAGGAATACCAGGAATGTAATCATCAGGAACGTCCATTGAGTCTCCGTTGCCGGAATCGCGGAATTCACCTTGTGGGTTTCCGTCTTGATCGAAGTTGATCAAGTCAACGGTCCAAGTGTAATCGTCGGACTGGAAGTCATCAGCAACGTTCTCGCTGTCGTCTGCCAAGTGGTCAAGACGTTCTTGTGTGTTGTTGCCAACGCCACCGTCTTTTTGTTTGATGAATAAGAGGAAACCCTTGGTTCCGGTGTCTACTCCCTCGAGAGCAAGATCAGCAGGAATCATGGAGTAGGACTGGGCTGTGAAAGAAGCTGTCACTGATGTGCTGCGGCCGTCGTTACCAGAGGCAGTTACGTCAACAGTGTGCTCTGATCCAGATTCGAAAAGAGTATCACCAACATAAGTAGCATGTGTGAATTCACCATCTTTGGATTTGGTCAACTCAGCAGAAACATCGACACCATCAAGAAGAATCACGATGGAGTCTGCATCAACCTGGCTGTTTCCGACATCGCGGAAAGAGAAGGTGAAACCGTTTGCAGTGCCATCCAAACCAGCAACCAACCAGCTTTCAGCCAATTGGGTAGTCAAGGTCAGGTTATCAACATGGTGAGATTCGTTTGCACCACCGGTGCGGCCCATCAGGATGATTTGACCAGGACTTGGGAAGAAACCTGAAGCGAAATTGTCAACAAGTTTGTTGCCCTTGTAGGTCACGTTCAGGCTACCCAATTCGTCCACATCGACTTCCAATGCCACCCAGTCAAGGATGGTTGGATCACCACGCTCAGCATCAGGAGCTGCATCGCTTCCACCGATAGGCCCGGTCTGGAGACTGGTGATGTCGTCGGCTGCACCGTGACGAGTAGGCATCGCAAAGCGTCCTACAGTTTTGTTATCAACGCGAACGATGATACCTTCAATGTCGGGTCCATCAGGCAATGAGTTACCTGCCCAGGTGTCAAAGGAAACTGCAACACCCGTTTGTGTTCCAGTTTCAGCANNACCANCAGTGGCAGCATTGCCCGNGACAGCACTTCCACCCTGCACATCAGCAAGCATTGGATCGCTTGNNCGTGCAAANTTGATACTGATACCATCCGCAGGACGGTCAGTTGTGCCGTTCCCCATACGGAGATCCATCTTCATGTTGAAGGATTTGACGAAGTCACCATTGTCGATNTCAGGAAGAACAGCAANGGTACTTGTACCACCGGTTGCTTCTGTGATTGAGAAGAATCCGTCAGGGTTTCCTTNTGCANCCCAGTCATCGAATCCCTGTCCACCCCAGATGTAGTCCAACTGAGTTGANTCAATNTANTCGAAATCGTCGAATGGATCGGTTTCGAAATCCCATGTTTTCTCTCCAGCTTGCGCGGAGAGTGCGAATACAGCGCCGACAGCTAGGGCCGACCACTTCATTTTACGTCTATTATTNTTTTCCATAGGTATTGCTACGGTTNTGTTAGTTGCAGTTTNAGAGTAACGNNCGGATCTAAACAATTTACCCCTTGAGATTCAAGCAAAAAAAAAAGTCCACAACCTCTTCTTTGGCAGACTCACAACTCAAACGCTGTTAATAATTATTNGGGTGGGGCTTACAATGATGAAAAAGGACGTTTCACCAGCAACCATCACTCAAAGCCCAAACACACTTTCGTTCTTCAACGATATTTTCTGGGGCGCGNTGATCGATACGATTTCTCCAGCTCGGTTCACAGTAATCACCAGCTTGTTTCTGTTACCTTGACCTGATTCGAGACGGTAAATGCGCATGCGAGCATGAGCAACAGTCATCCAATCTGAAAAAGCCTCCCATTTTTTGGCCCAATCACTTGCCTGCAAACTATTAGCAGAACCCGNTTGATACATGGAATCCAGTAATCCCATTAATGGAGTCAAGGTCACCGCAATGAATGGATTCTCTTTTAGCAATAGCCCTGCAAGGGCTTGAGGATTTTGAAATTGGTCGAAAGATACTTGCGTTTCCCATTGAGTCTCTTCCTNCTCAATTTTCAGAACAAACACCTCCTTTTTTCTGTCCGAATGAAGGTGCAACCACTGGTTTTTTATTCCTATCTTACCATCAAACCTGATCCATTCCCATTGCCGATTCAATCGGATATTCACCATGAAACGCACACGGTGTGGATTACCTTCCCCCTGAATATAACCATCTACGTTAACGTTGTAGGAATGNATATTCTGGATTAAACCAGACATTTCTGCAGCTTCCAGATCAACTTCTCCTTCCTTATCCGAGGCATTCAAGACGCTTTCCTCAGGATCATCCTGCCCTAGTTGAGTCACTACCCAACGACAATGACCGACTGGTTTTCCCTGATAAAAGATATCTAGCTCGGATGGGTCCGGAGTATCGAGTATCTTGGCAACTACTTTGTTGACGGGCAAGGGATTGCCTTTCGAGCCTCCGCCGTATTCAGAACGCCATAGCAAGACGTTCATGCACAAACAGAAAAGCCCAGTCAAAATGAGCCAGACAAACTTCATCTAGAGGCTGTTTTGGTCGGGTAGGGAACATTGACAACCTGCCCTATTTGAAGCTTGGTAGAGTTCACACCTGGGTTTGCTGATTGTATGGATTTGAAATCAACGCGATAATGACTNGCGAGTTTATAAAAAGTATCCTTGGAACGAATCACATGCTTACGAAATTTGGGCGTGGACACACTTGCATTCTGTAAGGCGGAAGGATTCGTTTTCCCTTTGCTTTCCAGATTGGATATTTGGGCTGTCTCGTTGGATTTGGAATTCTTGCTGCCGTTCACCAATGATTCGGGCCGCGCATTCTGACGGTTTCGATTGAGTGCTTCCGATTGAGCTGAGAGCACCTGTCTCATTTGGGCCAGCTGGCCCTCAAGATTTTTTATTTGGGTCTCAAGCTCTTCTTTGGTTTCAACAAGGTTTTTAAGCCTTGTTTCCGTATTCTGGTTCAATGGCCCAAGGGTGACNGTGGAGGCAAAATCCATCTTGCAGCGTTCGAGATGGTCCTTGATCTGGACTGCCATCATGTGATTGGGCCTCATTTCCAGCAGCTTTTGAAAATGATAGATGGCCGACACATAGTCCTTGAGGTGCAAATAGTTGATCAAGCCCAACTCAAAATGCGCAGAGGCATTTTTCGGATTCACTTCCAACGCCTTTTCAAAACCCACAACAGCCGCTTCAAATTCCTCCGCGAACAGCTTGCTCTTGGCGTCCATGTGATAGGCCTCGCGTTCTTCGTCGATGNTGACTGCTGTATCAGGCTTACACCCGGTAATTACCATGGAAATCACCAAGAGAAAAACAGAGAAACCAGACCAGAGAAAATTCATGGCAATAGTTTACTCAGAAATGAAAAGAACGCAATGCATCGATTGCCCTGAATCGTCACAACTTGCACTCAAGCTCTCATGCTGGAAAAACGCAGTCTCCTCACTTATTTCGCATTTCGGCGAATGAACCGGACCACTCNATCAGGTTCCGGATGGGTGAAATGATGACCATGAGACTCTGGGGTGCCTTCTTTCACTCGTATCAATTGCATGAAATGTCCACTTTTGTGAAGATATTGCTTTAATTTGAGCGTGTTTTCTCCGGGGGGAACGATCCTGTCGTTTTCAGAAATGATGTGCATGATGGGGATTTGAAAACGAACAAGCAGCTCGTAATTTTTGAATATGGGAGCCCTGTATGCATGCAAAGTCTCCGGACTCAGGTCATTGACCTTCATGAAACGATCCCAGTCTCGTGCTGACCCCATTCCTTTCCCCTCTCCCCCAGGCCAGCTTCTGGGGTCACAAACCGGTGTGTCGCAATAGATCGCACTCACCCAGTCCGGGTGACGCATTGCCCAGTGATAAACAAACAAACCACCCCGACTCACACCCTCCAAAACAGGCTGACGAGACAGCTGATATCGCTGAGTCACGTGATGATAAAACGCATCGCCTTTTTTCATCGCATCGGATGCACCAAATAACCCTGCTACATCAACATATCCAACGTGAAAGCCGTGTCCGACAAGTTGTTGATCCATTTCAGCATGAAAACCGGGAAAACGAGCCCTCCAAATCCAGGGGCGCCCCTCAGCGGCTTTCAGAGGAACAACGATCCAGGCGGATCTACCCTGAATCTTGAAATGCTGGCGCTCAAATCCTTGCCATCGGTCTTTTTTGATGTGCCTGCTCTTTCCATGCTTTGACTCGAATGAGCGTGCGACGGTCAGAGCTAATTCCTTGTAGCCGTTACTATTGGGATGTACACCGTCACCATGCGTCATTAATTCAGGGCGCTTCTCAAAAACCGTGGCAAGATCCTGGAAATACAATCGATCGTTTGCCATTACCTCGACCAGGTTGTTAAGAATGCCGCGGAGCTGCTGAAGTCTGGGTTTTCGCTCCCGCAGATTGATTTGACGTTGCTCGCTTAATCCGGGAGTCTCCAGCACCATGGAAGTCGGGCCCGCCAGACAGATTGTCGGGTGCGACGGCAGTCCTAGCAACTCATCAGTCAAGTCCTTGCAATCGGGACCAAATCGGTCGATACGCGACCAATTCCGTCGATGCCCCTCAACGGTGTCGTTTGTTCCCAGGGCTATGAAAATATGATGTGGCTCAAACGCCTTGATCGCCTCCAGTGTGGACCAGACCGTCGGTTTTCCACTGCGTAGCATCGTCGCGCCCCCGACACCAAAATTACGAATTTCGTAATGATCGCCAAGGATCTCAGCAAGCCGGACCGGGTAAGATTGAGTGTCTGCATCAACCCGGGCCCCTTGTGTGATGCTATCCCCAACACAAGCTATGCGAAATACTTCATCCTTTGCTGCAATTGACAAGACAATGGAAAATATTCCCATGTAACAAAGCCAGAATGATGAAGGGCCAGGACAATGGATCATATTTTTTAATTTCTGAGATGGCATGACAATTGCGAGATTTTCTGAAAATGATGAGGGAGATGTTGATTATGAAAAAAAGTAACCCGTTGTCGAGAAATCTTGCAACTGTCCTGCTGATCGGCTCGATAGGTATGACTGCATCGGCTCAGAAGGTCCCGACAGATCCTCCCATCGTAAATCAGATATCGCCTGAGAAGAAATCTGAAGGACACCAGAAAAACTATAATTCGTCCAGAGAATCAATCGATGAAAAGGGTGAGCAAAGCGGGCCTGATACTACCGTCATGCAACCACGAAAGGAAACCGGCGCTGACGAACACCTGTTGACCGTCGTGCAGGTTGAAACTTCGGACAGGGAAGCGTTCGAAACATCCAGCGACGGCAAAGCGGGCACGGGCTCCTTCCTCATTACACGCGATGGAGATCTTTCGCACCCTCTGGATGTCTATTATCACTTGAGCGGATCAGCCGTCAATGGGGAAGATTACCTTCGATTGAACGGAGCCGTCACCATTGCTCGGGGTCAGGAAAGCGTGCAAGTGACAGTCCAGGCTCTGGAGGATGAGGAAGCAGAGGGTATGGAAGAGGTGGTATTGACATTGGCGGATATTGTGTGCATCGCCATCTTCCCACCCCCACCTTCCTGCTATCAGATAGGTAAAAAGAATACCGCAAAACTTAAGGTGTTTGACGTAGAACGTAGAGAGAATCTCGCCCCGAAATCAGTCCTGATCACTCCTAAAAAGCATCACATGTTTCAGCTGCCATCCGCCCTTTCAATCTCGGGAGAAGCCATGGATCCGGATGGATGGATCAGTGCGTTTCAATTTAGTACCAATAGCGAGATCCTGTATGAAGAGGCCGTTGAATACATGGTGACTCCTGAATCGGGGCAACGCCAACATTTTCATTACCAATGGCAGGAACCTCGCGCAGGAATCTATGAAATAACCCTCGCTGTCACGGACAATGAGGGTGTGACCACATTTTCGCGCCCTACCAAGATAGTCATCATGGACCATCAGGATCTCCCGGAGCTCACTGTCTTTTCAAAAGACATGCTTGCTTCGGAAACGGCAGATAGTGTGAACGCAAAAACCAACACCGCGATGTTCCGCGTTCGTCGCACCGGCTCGACAGATGCGGCGCTGGAAGTCAGCTATCAGGTATCAGGCAGTGCGGCCAATGGTATTGACTACAAGGAACTTTCCGGCGCCCTGACCATCGAACCCGGTCAGCGCTGGGGCTCCGTGGTTGTGAATCCTCTCAGGGATGATATTCAAGAGGAAAGAGAAACCGTCATACTGTCGCTTCTTCCATCAGCGAAAACCTATTCCATTGGTGAATCGGAGACCGCCAGGGTCCTGATCATGGAGCAAAGCCCGGGGCCTGATACCAACAAATTCATGCAGGACGGAAGCATCCATATGCGACTACCATGGGTTGCGGGGGAAAACTTTCTGCTGGAAGTTTCCGAAAACCTGCGAGACTGGGATGTCCTTGACCACGGGGTTACCAGTGACAACGCGCTCGATATCATCGAAAGCCCCACCCAAAGAAAAAAAGAAAAATATTTTAGGATACGCAAGGCACTGAAAGCAGTTGAAGAGGATTGAAAGCCTCTCCGCGATCCGCCATTACGAAAACCCCTGTCCGGCCAATACCCGGGGGTATTAATGTTATTTGCCAGGTGATAATGTTAAACGTTCACAAGTCCGAGAAACGATCTTTTGCCAAGTTGTCACATAGCCGACATCATGAGGTGTTACAAGAAGAGCAGTTTGGGTTTCCAATTTTATGAAACAACCAATCTTTCTCTTCTTCTTGGAAATCATCATTTCGATACGATATATGACAAATACTCTTGTCAAGTCCCGAAGACGGCCAGATCATCATGCACTTACCCAACATTGATGTGCTTTATCCTTTCAGAAGCGATCATTGTGATTAGTTGAAAGATGAAACTAACCCAAAACTGGTTCAAAGAGTTACTCTGTGGACAGTATATCTGCCGCCTTGTGCAGACTCCAGAAGATCTTCGTGAAGCACAAAAGCTCCGATTCCAGGTATTCAACCTGGAGCTGAAAGAAGGTTTGGATGAAGCATTTACAACAGGCAGGGACGAGGATCCCTTTGACATCATCTGCGATCATTTGATCGTAGAGGACAGGGCGAGCGGCCGTATTGTTGGAACTTACCGACTTCAATCAGGGATCAAGGCAAAAAAGGGTCTTGGCTATTACAGCGAGCAGGAATTTGACTTCTCACCTTTCGAATCCATGCGTCATGAGATGCTGGAATTAGGCCGGGCCTGTATCCACAAATCTCATCGAAACCTTGCCAGCCTGAGCCTGTTGTGGAAAGGCATTGCTCGCTATGCCATGAACTATGATCTTCGATATTTCATAGGCTGCAGTTCACTCACATCTCAAGATCCAGACGCAGGCCTTGAGGTTTTTCGCATGCTGAAGGAACGGTTCCTTACCTTACCACACCTGCGCACCAATCCACTCCCCAAATATGCCTGCCCATTCGAGGAGCAACCGGAAACACAACCTGAGATACCCAAATTGCTGCGCGCTTATCTGACCGTTGGCGCTCAAATTTGTGGGCCACCCGCCTTGGACAAAGCGTTTGGCACCATTGATTTCCTGACACTTCTCGATCTCAACAAGCTCTCAGCGAGAACCCTCAGGCGCTATTTCTAGTTGTCACTCGACGATGCGTCCCCCTTACTCTCTGCGTGCGTGACAATTCAGCAGCAGTGGTAACAGGATTGATCGTAGCGGTATTTCTCTGGGGAGGAAACAACGTCGCTACGAAATACCTTGTCGATACGTGGCCACCCATCTGGACCAGCTGCACACGCTTTCTGATTTCAGGCGCATTACTGCTTTTTCTTGCACACAAGACGCGCTGGTTCGGTTCCCCAAAACCTTTGAATCCATCACTGAAAAAAGCTCTTTGGTTTAAAGGGAGCCTGAGTTTTACCGTCTATATTTTAAGTTTTATTTGGGCTCTCAAATTCAGTACGGCCGCGAATATGGGTTTACTCTTCGCCACTTCCCCCATGTGGGCATTGCTTTGGGAAATCAGATTGGTAGAGCGCGCTGAACTGATCAAACGTTTTATTGCAGCAGTCTTGACCTTGTTTGGGGTAGCGATCCTTTTTCAATCCTCTGCGAGTCAGGAAGTGGGGTGGTTGGGCAATGGATTGGGATTGCTCGCAGCGGTATTGTGGACATTTTACAGCAGGGTCTGCCGCAGTTTTGGCAATCAATTATCCAGCGCCCAGCTCAATGGACACAATTTCATTCGCACTTTTGTCTGGTTACTACCATTTGCCATATACGATCAGATGAACGCAAGCATCGCAATGGAACCGAAACTGTGGGCAACACAGATTTATTCGATCATTGGTGCAGGTGTTTTTGCCTTTGCTTTTTGGACGAATGCATTGAAGAAATGGCCCACGAGCAGAGTCATGCTTTTTGTAAATCTCATCCCATTGACCACTGTTTTATGCGGTAGAGTGTTTCTGAATGAATCCGTACAGATTCATTTTTGGGTAGCCATGATCTTCGTCATGGCAGGTGTATGCCTCGGTTTGGCCGACCTCGGTAAATGGAAACATCAATGGCTTTCGTCTTGAGCAAAAGCTCATTCTCATGCATATTTAAATCTAAGGGCCCGTCGATGATGCCGCTCATCGAACGTGTGAAGGATCAATCCTTTCACCCAGACATATTCACTATGGCAAAGCATTTTTGGAATCTTCTGAGCTTTTACCTCACTGCAGCCTGCGTTTTGCCTGTTCAGGCAAACAATTCAATGGCATTCACAGAAACGGGGGCGTTTAGACACCACCCGTCCATACGCATCGAGCTGATCGCAGCTGAGCCGGATGTTGTGGACCCAGTCGCTCTCTGTTTTGACGCCTCCGGAAACATGTATGTAGTCGAAATGCGCGACTACCCCTACGGTAAGGGACCGACAGGGTCCCCTGGTGGGACCATCAGAAAATTAACATTCGATGCTTCCGGGAATGTATCCGCAAGCCATCTCTATGCTGAACGCCTGAGTTTCCCGACATCCATTGCCCCTTATAAAGACGGCGTGATCGTCGCTGCAGGAGATTTGATTTTTTTGCGGGACACGGACGGCGACCACATTGCGGATGTCAGACAGACTTTATTGACAGGGTTTAATCAGGGTGTAACAGACAGCAATTTAAGCGGTCTTCGCTGGGGGATGGAAGGAAGGCTGCACGGCGTGAACGGTGGGAACAACGGAGTCATCTACTCACCACATGGTGCTGCCAAGCCTCTGGCTTTGGCGAACGCAGATTTTGCCTGGGACCCTCTCAAGCGGCGGGTCAGTCGCACCTACCATACGGGCGGAGGGTTTGGATTGATCTTCGATGATTTCGGACGCAGCTTCACTCCGCACAACATCAATCACATGCTGCAGCGAATCCTGCCTGTCAATGCCATGGAACGGTTCCGCGGGTTTCCATCTATTGATGCAACCGTCAACATTTCGGATCACGGGGGCATGGCTCGCATTTACCCTATCTCGATAGCTCAAACCCGAGTCAACCATCCCGAGCAGGCAGGTTATTTCAGTTCGGCTGGCGGGATGGGGTTGATTCCCGGTACTTTCAATCAAGGGGGGCTGGCAGGTGGCGTACTAGTTTGCGATGTTGTCGGCAATCTCGTGCATCGGGATGTCATGCATCCAAAAGGACCCATTCTCGAGGCACGGCGAGCACCCGAGGAGCAGCACGCTGAATTTATCGCCAGCCGTGACCTCGCCTTTCGTCCGGTTGGTCTCGAGACAGGTCCAGACGGACATCTCTATCTGCTCGACATGCAACGCGCTGTCATCGAGCATCCCGATTATATTCCAGAGCAAATCAAGGGAAGGTATGAAATCCGGGCAGGAGAGAATCGAGGTCGTATCTACCGTGTTTCCAGTGCAGGAGTCAGTTCAACCAAACGTGCCAATCTCGCTACCGCTGAAGTCGGTGAACTCCTCACTCACCTGAACGATGTCAATGACTGGACGAGAATGACCGCTCAGCGCTTGATTATTGAAAATCACAGAGATACCAAGCGTCAACAATTCAATCAAATCCTTGAATCCGGTAATCCTCTGGCAAAAATACACGCCCTGTGGTGTATGAATGGACTCGGAATTTGCCTTTTGGAAGATCTTCAAATGGGACTCAGTGAGTCTCATGCAGCAATCAGAATCCAGACCTTGAAGATTCTCAGGACACACCCTGAATGGTGGAACAAAGCTTGGCCGTGGCTTCAATCCATGTCAAGAGATCCAAGCATTGAGGTTCGGTTTCATGTGGCACTCAGTCTTGGCCAACATCCTCACCCGGACAATGACGAAGCACTGCTTGAGATCCTTACCACCGATATACAGCATGCATGGTCCAGAAGGGCCGTCTATACTTCACTGAGAAAAAACCCAGCCCTGTTACTTGGAAAGTTGTGCCAATCCTACCCAGGTCATGCCGACAGTCATCATCATTGGAACACTTGCCTGAGTGAATTGGCTTACATGGCAACCGCTCGACTGGAAGAACAAAATATGGATGCATTCGCGGCTTTAATCTCCTCACTCGGAGCGGGAGATCATCCTCTTAAAAACAATGCAATCGAGTCGCTCCTGGATGGCGCCCAAAAGGGAGCTATTCTGGCATCATTGCAAAGAGCCAGTCTTGAACCTCTTCAGTCCTGTCTGGAAAAGCTTGCATCCCTGCCTAGTGTTTCGATCAAACGAGCCGTTTGGAAACTGAGCAAAGCACTTGGCTCAAATGAGGTTCCCGGATTCAAGAATGCGCTTCAATCCGCCTTGAGCAGCGCCAAAGACACCGAAACACCATTACCTCATCGCCTTGAAGCCATTGCCTTGCTTGGGCTCGGAACATTCCAGGACTCGGGTCAGACGCTTTTGACACTGGTGAATGGAATTGAGCCAAATGAAATCCAGAAAGAATCGATGGAGCAGCTCCGCCAATATTCAGATCAGGGCGTCGCGCAAGGTATTCTGGATCGCTGGCGTGAGATAGGTCCGGGATTGCGACCCCATGCCATTGAAACGCTTCTCAGAAGAAAGAAATTTCACCTTCTTTTAATGAATGCGATTGAAGGCGGCCAGGTTACACTGGGTGAATTGAATCTCGATCTCGAGCAAAGACGTCTTTTAAGGGAATACAGCTCTGAGACAGTCAGAGAAAAAGCGGCCCCCTTGTTCGGGGACGAGGAATACAGCAATCGAAAAATTTTGTTGGATGAGTGGCTTAGCAAGTTACCTGCAAAAGGAAATTTGACTAGAGGAAGACAGATATTCATTGAACAATGTGCACAATGCCATCAATCAGGCAATGTGGGAGTTGAAGTTGGCCCCAATCTGACTGACATGTCCCATCGTAGTGTCGAAGATCTGGCCTTCAATATTCTGGATCCAAATATGGCAATCAATCCAAGCTTTGTTGCATACGAGGCCGAGACAAAAGACGGTGAACTTTTGAGTGGCATCGTTCAGTCAGAAACTCCCGAATCGGTGACCTTCTTATCGGCTCAAGGAATGCGTCGAGAGGTCGCAAGATCTAATCTGCGTTACTTTCGCTCAGGTGGGCTTTCTCTGATGCCTGAGGGTTTGGAGGAGCTCATGACTCCATCCGAATTGCGTGACCTGATCAGCTTCCTGCAGAAACATGACTAACTTTCCTTTTCTGGTCAGAAGCAAGGAGTGAGAGTAAGTCAGCAGACACAAAAACACCTCGGTGAAACGAATTCACCGAGGCATGCGAGTCAAAAAGTCAAAAATCAAGCCTTCGCAGCTTCGTAGTTGACAGCAGCGGCGTTCCAGTCCACCACATTCCACCAGGCCTTCATGTAATCAGGACGGCGATTTTGATACCTCAGGTAATAGGCGTGTTCCCAGACATCACAACCGATGACGGGCTTGCCAGAACCATCCATGACTGGGTTGTCCTGATTCGGAGTAGAAGCCACTTCAAGTTGACCTTGATTATTCACAATCAACCATGCCCATCCACTGCCGAAGCGTGTGGCACCGGCTGCCTCGAATTTTTCCTTGAACGCGTCAAAACTTCCAAACGCAGACTGAATGGCCTCACCGAGCGCACCGGCTGGTTCTCCACCCCCGTTGGGCCCCATGATGGACCAGAATAGTGAATGATTTGCATGCCCTCCGCCATTGTTGCGCACCGCGCCACGGATGGCTTCGGGTATGTCTCCAAGATTCGAGATCAAACTCCAGATATCCTTTGAGGAGAGTGCGTCCTGTCCCTCAAGAGCAGCGTTTAGTTTGGTGATGTAGGTATTGTGATGCTTGCCATGGTGAATTTCCATGGTCTGACTGTCGATATGCGGCTCAAGCGCATCGGAGGCGTAAGCTAATTTAGGTAGTTCGTATGCCATAGTTTTCGTAAATGATGTTTAGTCCTGCGTCATTGACGGAACACTGATTGATCAAACTCTCCGTCAAACCAGAACATAGCAATACTTTTGACTAAAAACAAGAGTGTATCATTTCCCGGGTCGCACCGCAGGAGCTTTCCAATTCTTATGCCAAGTCAGATTCCAGAGATTCTCCAGACGCACCAGCTCCACATGATTGTCAGCAAACGCCACATTGACACCACCGGGCAATGCATCTTTCGGATTGAAATTAGTGACGGCAGCCTCACGGCCAGCCCCATGACGCGGAATCGTAAAGCGCACCATTGCACCTTGAAATTTATCTCCATTGTAAAGGTTTCGAGCTGGACGATCCGTCTCAACCGGCCACGCATCCACCCAGACCGAGTCCGCAAAGTATGGGGTTGACGAGGGGGCCCTGACATCCGCCTCTACTTTGAACATGTTCCTCTCATTACCATAGGGACTTTTGGTGTAAAAATATCCATTCAATGCATAACTCCCCTGCCACTTGTTCGTTCCTCCACCATCCACCAACCAAGCTCGATTGATAGTGCCAAAACCGGCACTATCCCTCTTCAAAGCCATATCAGAACGTTCGGGCGCGGACGGACAAAACCTGACATCCTTGATCGCTGCATACTTTTCCTGAAGCTGGGAGATCCAGAGGCAGGACCATGATTCGTAGTGAACCGGTTTACCTGTATCACTGATATACATATAATTGGACAGACTGATCTGCTTGAGGTTTCCAAGGCACTTGATGGCTTTCGCCTTCGCCTTGGCCTTTGACAAAGCCGGAAGAAGCATACCAGCCAGCAGGGCGATAATGGCGATGACAACCAACAATTCAATGAGAGTGAATGCACTGAAACCAAAACGGGTGTATGAGTTCTTTATATTCATAACTAGTTTTTCTACAAAATTTTAAGATTCCAAATGAAGATCTATGGCTTCAAGAGGATTTGATTCGAGAACCCGCCATCCAATTCAAAATCAAGTCAGGCGAAGAAACCAAAATGAACTTCATGATCAATCCGTTCTGGAAGGCGAAAAAGAAGCATGCTTGTCTCAGACCTTGGGTGAGCCTTAAGGTCAATTGAGAAACAAAAATGGGATTACAGGAAATAACAGAGCCAATGCTGGCCAAGGCAGCAGGCTGGGAGGCCATGAAATCGGCCAGGCAATACATTCAATCAGGTGCCGTTCGATCAGCTACCTGGAAGGCTCCAAAAGCAATGGGGTTGGTGCACACGGGTTCGATCGAATACAAGGCAGGACTGATCTTCGAATCGGAAATCGATATTGAAAATTTCTGTAGCTGCCGACAATCCAGAGAGTTTGGGACTTTATGCGCACATTCCGTAGCAATCGCGCTGGCAACACTGCACCCCGAATCCATTCGCTCCTCATCGAAAGGGTCCGAAAACCCAGTTACCCTCCCCGGCATTGACGAACCTGCAAAGCTCCAAGCCAAAGCCCCTGCCGACAAGCCCTGGTTTATCCATGACCCTTCTGCCAATGCAACGCTTGACCTGAGGTTTATCCTGGCACCGAATGCAGTCAGCCAGTTTCATGCAGAATCGATTTCGATGATGATGGAAGGCTCCGAGGGGGGAGCCTTCAAACCCCTCAATTCCCTGGACAGGACAAAGTCTTACCATATCGAAGAACGCAACCAATACATGCTGCGATTCCTCCAAAAGCATGGGGTGGATAAACCAACACCCCTGATCCACCTGAAAAGTGAACATTTCTGTGAATGCCTGGAACTCCTTTCGGGGACAGACCGTTTGTCTCTGGGCAGATCAAAGACAGTTCCCATTACCCAAAAAGCCTGGATACCGCCATTGAGGATCACCCTTGAGCCAAGCGGAGCACTCACGGTCTCTGTTCAAAGTCAGAGCGCTCCCGAGGGAATGTTCTCAGGACAGCCAGGTTATGTTTGGATGAACGGACAATTCCAGCCCATTGGAATCCCGCCGGCCATCATGAGCGCGCTACAGGCGCCCATGAAGATAGAACGCATCCAGGTGCCGTTTTTCTTGCATCAACTGGATCAAATGCCCACCGATGAAAATTCGATTGAAATGAATTTTTCACTCGCTGATTTTCAGATTACCAGCGGTCAGCCCGCATTCCGCCTCTGCATGGAAGGAGGCCTTGCCCGCCTCGATGCAAAGATCCAGGCCACCTATGGAACACAGTCGTTCTTTCTTTCAAAAGAAGCATCGCCCCATCAATTCTGTGCTCCAGATCCCAGTCATCCCATGCGCTATGTGCTGAGGAATCCAGCAGCAGAGCAAGAGGCGCTGGACGAACTGAGACGTGCGGGATTCGAACCAGACGGAAAAGGTGAACGCTGGCGATTGACGGGCCAGGATCCCGTCCTGACATTTTTATGCGGCCCTTATCAGCGACTTCAAAAAGATTGGGAAGTTGAAATGGACGAACGTTTGGACGGCAGTTATCAACGAAATATCGAGACCGTACAACCTGAAGTCCGCATCCATCAATCCTCGGGTGATTGGTTTGATTTCAGTGTCAAATATCCGACAAGTACAGGAGACATGCTGCCACAGGATGAAATTTCAAGACTGCTGAGATCAGGCAAATCGTATCGAAAAAAACCCGATGGGAAATTCCTCGTACTCGATACGGGCGCCATGGAAGAATTCGACGAAGTATTGATCGATTGCAACCCACAACAGCAACGCGGACAGTATCGTGCACGCAAATCGCAATCCGCTTTTCTTGAAGAAACCTTCGAAAAAAGTGATTGGAAGGTTCAGCGAAGTCGGAGTTCCGGAAGGCATCCGGCGGTTTCCTCTGTGGATCTGATCCAAAGCTTCAAAAGCAGTCTACCAGAGCTCGCAGACAAACTGCGCCCTTATCAATGGCATGGCGTGGCCTGGATGCAGGATTTGTTCCAGCGAAAATTCGCTGGAATCCTTGCCGATGAAATGGGATTAGGTAAAACACTCCAGATTCTGACATGGATCAACTGGAGAAAGAAACAAGGGGGCACCATGCCACCGGTTCTTGTAATATGTCCCTCAAGCCTTGTCTTTAATTGGATGGAGGAAGCAAATCGATGGACCCCTGGTTTGAGAACACTTCCATTGGAAGGATCTCACCGAGCCAAACACTTCAAGGAGATCGGTAGCCACGACCTTGTGATTACAAGCTATGCGTTGATACGTCGTGATGCAGATCAATATCGTCAGCATGTGTTTGAAGCGGTTATTCTCGACGAAGCTCAGCACATTAAAAATCGAGCCACGCAGAATGCCCAATCGGTCAAATCCATCAAAGCCAACCACCGCCTGGTCCTCACGGGGACTCCCATGGAAAACTCGGTCATGGACCTCTGGTCGATTTTCGATTTCCTCATGCCTGGATACCTGGGTTCAGCCAGGGATTTCAAAGACCGTTACGAGACCCCCATCACGCAACAAAACACCCTACCTGTGCTGGACCGGTTAAAACGAAGGATAGGGCCATTTCTCCTGCGTCGAACCAAGACCGAGGTGAGACCAGACCTGCCTGAGCGCATTGAACAAGTAACCTATTGTGATTTAAGCAAAGAGCAGCGGAGCATTTATCAGCAAGTCATGGAACGTGGTCGAGCCAAGCTTCTGGAAATTGCCGGTCAAAAACAAGCCTCAGGAAAAGCTCGTATGATGGTATTGAGTTCCATATTGAGGATGCGCCAGATTTGTTGTGATGCTCGCCTGCTGGATATTGAGAAAGATAAGCTCAAAGAGCCCTCATCCAAGCTGGATCTCTTCACGGAACTCCTCGACGAAGCACTTGACGGCGGACATCGCATTCTGGTTTTCAGCCAGTTTGTTAAAATGCTCTCCATCCTGCGGGAGACCCTGGAAGCACGTGAAGTCGATTACTGTTATCTGGACGGAGGGACGACACAGCGCGGCAAAGTGGTGCAACGTTTTCAAAATTCACAAATCCCGGTCTTTCTTATCAGCTTGAAAGCCGGGGGCACGGGACTGAATTTGACGGGTGCGGATACAGTCGTTCATTTTGATCCATGGTGGAATCCGGCCATCGAAGCTCAGGCAACCGCACGCGCTCACCGCATTGGTCAAACCCAGACTGTCACCAGTTACAAACTCGTTGCACGGGACACGATTGAAGAAAAGATTCTGGCACTGCAGCAACGAAAGCAGACTCAGCTCAGCGCCATGCTCGAATCAGGCAAGATCGATGGCATGGACGGATTGAGCTGGGATGAAATCGAATCCTTGCTGGAGTAATGGCTGCAGGCGACCTGCTAAAACTGCTGCAAGGTATCAATGACAGCCTTCACCTTGGAAACTTCGTGCGTGCGCAGTAAATCTGTCTTACCCAGCAGGGCAAGAATGGCAAAAAACGATTCCGCGGTGCGGACTTCCTCACCAAAGGTTTCAAAGGAATGAGGAAGGGCATGACAAACCGGCCAGCCAAGCTCACGCAAACGAAACGTGTTCAGAAACGTTTTCATCTGGTGCTTCACGCGTGATGCCCCATCCTCCATGTTGCGGTAATAAAAACCTAAACCAGGATCAAGGAAGATACGCTTGACCCCCGCCTCAAGTGCACGAGCGATTTCCACTTTGAACCAATCCCCCATCTCAAGAATGGGGTCGCTTCCGAATTCAAGCGATTCTACGGAGCGAACATTCGCCCCCTGAACATAGCAAATGATCACAGCTGCTTGATGCTGTGCACACAGTCGATACACGTCTTTGGAATTTGTGTGGCCGGTTAGGTTGATGACTTGAACTCCGCTTTCAAGGGCACGCTTCACCAAATCGAGATGGTATGTCTCCAGTGAAACAATCCCTCCATTGCCGACGATTTTCTCAACAATCGGCTCCAGACTTTCCCATTGACTTTCAACTCCAACCAAAGAGGCCTGTGCAAGAGTAGATTCTGCACCGAGATCGATCACATCAGCACCTTGAGCGAGGAGTAAATCCGCGCGCCTCAGCGCCTGATCTGTGTTGAAGCAAACGCTTTCGCGATACCAGGAATCTTTGGAAAGATTAATGACACCCATGATACAAGGGCGCCTGTCAAAATGAAATTCACGCCCGCCAATATCAAACTCATTGACCTTCGCCTGAAATGCCTTGCGGTATGTGGCATGAAGATCCGCCAGCCAATCCAATGTTAACATATATTGGATATATTGACTTAAGCAGCGCACTGGAGTCGATGCTTAAGAATGTGCATCAGACAAATGAATGCCCGGGCAAGGTATCGGGGACTAACGGCATCGCGTGGTCTGGATGATGGGCACTCTGGCTTTCCATCAAGAGTCACCAGTCAACTTCAACTGACATTTTGGTTCCAAATTTATTGTTATAGAAAACCTGTTTGCAAGCACTGCCATATTCATGAACTAATTTGGTGATCTTAACGTCAAAGCAGCAGTATTCGGCAATTTTCAAAAACTCTTTTTGTTTGAACCACTCGATCGCCTGCAATCCTTCTGCGGTTTTTTCGCTTCCCAGGGTTGCCGTGGCAACTGCATCCAGAGAGATGCGATGACCCAGCACTTTTTGTAAATCAAGCATCAGATCCAGACTCGGGGCCTGAGATAGATCAAGGATGGTGTAGCCATGCAGCACCTCGTAATCAAAACGGATATGATTAAATCCAACCACTAGGTCAGCTTTCATGATTTCGTCAATAAGATCGTTCACACGATCTTCTCCATAAATCTCATAAGACCCTCTGGCCGTGCTGTAAGTCACGCCAATACTCAGCCGCATATCACGAATCTTGTCCCATCCTCCTACTTCGGCTGCGGATTTCTGGGTTTCCAGATCAAAATAAATTATGTTTTTTTCGGACATAAGTGCTAAAGAATTTTAACTTGCTGATACTAGTACAGTGCGTCAGATTAGGCTGAAACGCTCATCACTCGGGCCCGTGTAAAGTTTAGGACCGCACATGACCCTGGATCAGAATAGTTAGGACAACGTTAACAATCACAGGACTTATCAAACAACCATGAAAAAAATCGTATTCGCTTTGGCATTGTCACTCGTCACGTTGGTAGGCGTCGCACAAAACGCACTTCCAAAATCAAAAGCCCCGGAAGGTGCTCGCTCTTACATCATTTCACCGGCCAATGGTGAAGTCGTCGGAACCACTGTAAAAGTGCAGTTTGGCTTGTCCGGTATGGGTATAGCCCCTGCTGGCGTTAAGCTGGAAAACACAGGTCATCATCACCTTCTTCTGGATCTTGATGAAGCACCTGATTTCAATATCCCGTTACCGGCCAGTAACAAGGTGATCCATTTCGGCAAAGGGCAGACAGAAACGATACTCAAGCTCAAGCCCGGCAAACACACTTTACAGCTGATCCTGGGCGATTATCTTCACATTCCACATGACAAACCCGTGATCTCCGAAAAAATCACCATTCATGTGAAGGAGTAGCACAGAAAATCATTTTTTAGAAGCAAGGACGCCTTCACATGGCGTCCTTTTTCTTTTATGTTCATCACCTCATGAGCATCACATTAAACGAAATAATGAATCATCAAGGGGAGAAACTGGATTACACCCTTCATGAAGCGGAAAAAGAAACGAACAAGCTGCTTGTGATTGGGCATGGAGTCACAGGAAACAAGGATCGGCCGTTGATTGTCGCATTAGCCAACGCTGTGGCAGAAAAAGGAATACATGCGCTCAGGTTTTCCTTTTCGGGCAACGGGGCTTCCGAGGGTAAGTTCACAGATTGCTGCATTTCAAAAGAAATTGAAGATCTTGGATGTATTTTGGATGCCTTGGATGGATTTGAAATCACCTATGCAGGGCACAGCATGGGAGGTGCAGTAGGGGTATTAAAAACGGCCAATGATCCACGTATCAAAAGGCTCATTTCTCTGGCTGGCATGGTGCATACACAAGCGTTTGCCGAAAGAGAATTCGGTAATGAAAACCCTGACGAGGGAGTTATGTGGGAAAATCAAGACTGCCCCTTGTCATCCATTTATATGAACGATATGGCTGAAATCAATACGGTAACCCCCCAGGCCTCCCAAGTGCAGGTTCCATGGTTATTGATTCATGGTGTTGAGGATGATGTCGTGCCTTTGAAAGATTCCCAGGATGTCCTGACTCATGCAAGCAACCCTGTGGAACTGTTCAAAATCGAAGGTGCTGACCATGTCTTTGATGGATCGGCAACTAAGATCATGTGCCAGAAGGCCGCAGATTGGCTAAATTCTTGAGGGACGAAGATCAGGGGGTGACGTTCCATAAGGAATTTCCCGCCTGAATAGCGGATGACTCCCGTAACCACGGAACAAGGCTTCCTGGAATGTGAACAAACGGTTGAATGCTGGAGTAGCTCTTTTTGGGAGACATTTCCAAGGTAAAGTCTGCAATCCCAAGTCCATGGTTCAACTTGGGATTGCTCTCATCAGAGGAAAGCCCCATGAGCCCCATCCGCAAGTCTGCACTGCCATACGATTTGACCGGGCCGTCGGCTTCAAAATGTTCCCCGTAATGCCAGCCAAAAACAAACAGTGCCATGATCGCAGCGGTGTAGGCAGCCGTAAGCATCGGATTGAAGTTCAAGGACTGCAACCATCGACGATGCCAGGGGTCACGCGCACGCAACTGTTCTACCTCTAATCTGGAAATTATCTTGGAAGCCAGCAGATCATGATGGCCCGGAGGGGGCGTCTCAAATTTTTTTAAGGCGATCAGCTTTTTAACTTTTTGGTGTGGGGCAGACTGTTCGTTCATGGTGAAAATTCTAGCTGAGATATTCGGACAGGAGCGCCTGCAGTTGTTGTCGGGCGTAGAAGAGGCGAGATCTGACAGTGCCTGTGTTGCAATCCATGATCTTACCGATTTCTTCATGAGACATCCCCTGAACATCATGCAGTGCCACTGTTAACCGGTGCGTTTGGGACAGTTTCTGCATCGCTTCGTTCATTTTCTCCTGCAACTCATTCAGCCGCAAATCGCGCCTGGGTGTATTGTCCGAGATGAACATCAGCAGATCTGCATGCTTTTCAACCTGCATATCCATGTCATTCAAACTCATGTGATACGACTTGCGTTTGCGCTGCTTGAGGAAATTGATTGTGCGGTTGACCGCGATACGGTAGATCCATGTGTAAAAAGAAGATTCCCCCTTGAACCGCTTGAGAGCCTTGTAGGCTTTGATGAAACTTTCCTGAGTCAGGTCATCCGCGTCCTCGTGGCTGGAGGTCATGTGATAAACGGTCGCGTAGACCCTCTGTTGGTATCGCTGGATCAATTCATCAAAAGCGGCCAACATTCCATCCTGAGAAGCCTTGACCAAATCAACGTCCTCATACTCTGCCCAAATCTGCTTCCTATTGACGGTCGTTTCCTTGGGTATCGTCGCCTGCATGGGGCTATGGCTGTGCAAGGTTTTCAGTTTTTAACCTCAGTTTCTAGTAGGTCAACAAGGATATTTGCTGGGAAAGATAAGAAATTACCTTCTTCAAGGCGATGCCGTGTCCATCTTGCTCCAAATCAATCAGTGCTGTGTTTGACTTATCGACATAACCTTGCATCACATCAACACACCCCTCAAGGGACTGCGCCTGCTTCAACAAATCCTTCAACCAGTTCATTTGACCACCATTCCACTGAAAAAGTTTGGAAATAATTTCGTTTTTTTCAGATTCAGGTATTTGTTCCAGCATGATGAGCGCCGGAAGTGTCATCTTCCCGGTGGCAAGATCTGTGCCAAGAGACTTGCCCACTTGGGCTTCATCGCCAAAAATATCGAGACAGTCGTCGTAAATCTGATAAGCGATACCCATGGAAACACCGAATTGTTTCAATTGCAGCTGAGAACGACGATTCAAACCACCAATCATCCCTCCCAATTCACAGCTTAATGCGAATAATTCTGCGGTTTTGAGCTCGAGGGTCTTGAGGTAATCCTCGCGGTTGTGAAGGGACTTTTTGTAACGAAGGGTTTGCAGGATTTCACCAGAACACACATTACGTGTCGATCTTGAAACAAGAGCGCATACTTCGGTTGTTGGGAATTCGGAAGCAAGTTCAAGAGCGCGAGCGAAGAGGCAATCTCCCAGCAAGACGGAAATCTCATTGCCGGAATGAGCGCACAAAGTGGGCCGGTTTCGGCGCATGTCAGCACCATCCATGATGTCGTCATGCACTAATGTGGCAAGATGAACCATTTCGATGATAACCGCGGCTTTGACGAGATCGTCTGAAAAGCCTGACCCGGCATCACCAGCACATCCTACCAGAGCCGGGCGAAGTTGTTTACCTTGATTTGTTAACGCATATTCGGCGAAGGAAGCAATTTCTGGCTCAAATGCCGCTACCTGAAGTCGAAGCTGGTGACTGACGGCACTCAAAAAAGGTTCCAGAGGTCTGAGGAGAGAGTGCCACCCAACTCCTGAGGCCCTTGATTCAACCACATCTTTTTCAGTGGCAACTGGATTGACTCCTGACACAATCATTGATAATTCACTCTAAGCCCTGCCGGATACCAAGTCAAACGGTTAAGATCAGTTGGCATCACTTGCGCTTCATTACAGCAACGACAACCCGGAAAATGGAGTTCAGTCCGCCAGATTTACCAGGAAGGATCGCTCATGGAGCTGAAAATCGACAGCTTGGATAGCGTGGGGCGCGAAAGTGTCGCAACCGCTTGAGATCAACATCACTGGTCACGATAACTCGAATGACATTGAGAACATGATTGCTTCAATTGCCCAAATGAGCTGGTTATGGCATTAGAGTTCCCGACCTTGAGAGCATTTTCCAAATCACGTGAGATCTTCTCAGCATGATGCAATTGTTCACGCATCCTGAGGGCATGTCCTTCCTGAGGGTTGCGCGCAAGTTCATGAAACCATTCCCGCATCAGCAAAGCCATTTGGGCCGGGTTTTGATCAGGATCATGTTGCGGCGTCTGCCACCCAATAGCTTCTGATTGCTTCAAACCATCTAGAATACGATCCATTTTTGCCATGGTCGAAACAAGGTCATTCAAGGGGTATGTTTCGAATAATACAGGAAGTTGCACATCATCCGAGGGTGATTCGAATGCTGATATGCTTTCCCATAGACCTGCATAATCCTTACTGGTCCCTGACTTGTTCATGAGTGACAGAGCCCGGTTGACAGTCACAGCACCATCCTCAAGGCAGATCAAAGCTGCGGCAGTCGGGCCTCGATGCCGTCCATGATGACAATGGACATAAATCGGACGTTTTGCCTCACGCGCTACTCTTACCAACGAACGAGATTGATCTTCACCGACACCATCGTATCCGATCGGAATGTGGACGTAGTTCATGCCGAATCTGCGAGCAAGCTGAAGATTGGGCTTTGCTCCATCAACACTCACGATGGTCGCAACACCTCGTTGCTTCAATGCAACAAAATCCGAAAGAGCATCCGGCTCGGCGCCTGCGTATATTTCATTGCCAAAGGATCTGAAATTCTGGGGCAGCTGCGTTTCTGCCTGAGGTCGATCCAATTTGGTTTCTTCATTGCCATGAGCTGAGACACATCCAGCCCCACCTGCAAACAGCAGGCTCAGGCAAATGACTGCGCTGCACCGAGCCAATTTCGCATCACGACATATGGAGAGAAGTGACACGAGAAAATAGGCTACTTGAGAAGCTACCGAGACTTTAAAAACGCATGCATTTGCTGAACGACGAACTATTTGCCAGCCAAAACACAACGCGGAGATGGCCAAAAACTTCAAGGAGAAGATAATCTCCCGAAAATCATTTGGTATTCTCTGATTCAAAACTCCAAATATCGTTTTTGTCAGATTCAAATCATCAAATGCTGTCATTTTCATGGCAAACAACCTTTAAGTGCTCAGTTTTCTGGATTTTTTGAAACAAAACCACATCCACGCAGTAAAATCATAGACCGGCAACATGCAAGGTTTCAAGATCGCCCTGCCCCATGACAAGAAGAGCTTCGTGAAGGAGCTTGGCTTGCATGGATGAGGGCAAGGTCATTTTCTTTTGCCCGGAACAACGCCACCCCTCTGCGTCTCCCTGCTGTCAAAATGCGGGAGCCTGCGCCCGGAGAGCAGAAGCATTGGGAAAGTTGTTTTCGTTTACAATCCTTTGATGAGGATGAAAACCAGAATTGGATCTGGAATCATTCTACCACGGGTTCAAACCTCCTGAATCGAACCTCTCGACATTCGGAATTGGATAAGAATTCATTCTCGACCTTTGGATACAGATATAGTTTAAAGAGACACTTACATCATGAATTCAGAACCCAATCCTATTGAAGGGAACCGTTCCGTTTGGCAGAGCCTGCAATCACGTCGCGCCTTGCTGAAACGTGCTGCATGTGGTTTTGGTTCATTGGCTCTTGCCGGGATAAACAACCGATCAACGGCAGGAAACTCGTCACCTCAAAATCCTCTTGCAGCCTTGCCATCTTACATTCCGGCACGTGCCAAACGGATCATCTTTCTATTCATGCAAGGAGGTCCAAGTCATGTGGATTCCTTCGACTTTAAACCTCATCTGGAGGCAAGTCACATGAAGGAGGTAGACATCATGGGCTATCGGTTTAATAATTTCCGTAAAGCAACCAAACAGGTGATGATGAAACCCCTCTGGGAGTTTCAAAACTATGGCCAAACTGGCAAACAAGTCTCAGGATTGTTTCCGGAAACGGCAAAGCATGTGGATGACCTTTGTTTCATTCACAGTATGCATACCGAAGGGGTCGCACATGGGCCTTCGACACTTTTTCTTCATACAGGTTCTGTGAATACCGTTCGGCCTTCGGTAGGAAGCTGGATCAGCTACGGTTTGGGAACTGAAAATGCCAATATGCCTTCCTTCGTGACAATCTGCCCAACAGCACGCATGGGAGGCCCCCAAAATTATGGCAATGCTTTTCTTCCAGCCATTCACCAGGGCACACCTATCGGAAAAGCGGAGCAAGCAGTCCAGGAAGCAGTCATCAAGGATATCATCAATCCAAGATTGAGCCAGTCCGAGCAATTGCAGCGATTCCGACTCCTCCAAAAACTAAACGAGACGCAGCTTAGTCAAAGTCCATCAAGCGATGCAATGAATGCAAACCTCAATGCCTTTGAACTAGCTTACCGCATGCAGATGACCGCACCGGAATTGATGGACTTGAATACTGAATCTGATGCGACACAAAAAATTTACGGTATTGGAGAAAAAGAAACCGATCAATACGGGCGCCAATGTTTGCTGGCCCGAAAGATGGCAGAATCGGGAGTTCGCTATATTCAGGTCAATTACAGCGATAATGACGGAGGGAATCCAAAGTGGGATCAGCACTCCAACCTGCCTCGCCATGAACAACACGCACTTGCTGTGGATAAGCCGATTTCGGGTTTGCTGACTGATCTGAAATCACGAGGTTTGCTTGAAGACACATTGGTCTGGTGGGGCGGAGAATTTGGCCGCACTCCTTTTTCTCAAAACAACAACGGACGCGATCACAATCCATTCGGTTTTACTGTCTGGATGGCTGGGGGGGGAGTCAAACCGGGTTTCAGTTATGGTGCGACGGACGAATATGGGTATCAGGCTGTGGAAAACAAAGTACACATGCACGACCTTCATGCAACTGTTCTTCACTTGATGGGGCTTGATCATGAACAGTTGACCTTCAGACACGCAGGACGCGATTACCGACTTACTGATGTCTATGGTAACGTCGTCAGGGACATCATCGCGTGACCCAGCTTTTGCAAAGGTGATAACACCCGTATGTTGCATGTCAGATTCATCCCCTGAAAATAAAGAAAAAGCACCTACGCCTGATACTGAGCTTGATGGTGAATATTGGCGCTATTGTGCAAGGTGCGGTAATGAGCTGCACAATCACAAATGCAAGCTTGTCTGCAACAAATGTGGCTATTTTATGAGTTGCTCCGATTTCGACTGACATGATTAAGCTACTCGTCATCTTTAGAAAATGGATTTTGTCCTCGTTCGTATTCTGTGTTCTTTCAGGAATGATTCCAGCCTTGAGCGAAGGTTCGGAGTTTTCGGGATCATCCCTTCCACAGCGTGATCGACATGTGGAAGCCAGATTATTAAGTGACCGGTCACATATAAATGCTGGCGAAAGCTGGTGGGTGGCTTTGGAATTAAAGCACGACCCCACCTGGCACACTTATTGGCAAAACGGTGGTGACGCTGGTATGCCAACAGTCATTGAATGGACATTACCGAGAGGGGTAACGGCCGGCCCTATCCAATGGGAAACACCTCAGATTGTTAAGATGGGAAGACTTGATGTCTACGGATATGAGGGCACATGCCTTTTGCTTGTTCAACTTGAGTCATCCGCAGATGCGGTATTCAATGAACCTCTGGAAATCAAAGCCTTTGTCAACTGGATGATGTGCGCTCGAACTTGCGTACCGGGAAGAGGCGTGAATTTAGATCTCAGATTGGGTATTGATGACACGGCATTGAGCAAGCGCAAGACAGAGTGGTTCAAGCATATAAAAAACGCAGCCTCCAAATTCCCCCCAAAGGCACAAACGGACGCGTTCAAAGCCAATCTGGATATCTCCTCGAACAGATTCGATCTTCAGTGGGAAAATTTTCCTCAATCCGGAGAGCTGGAGGATGTTTACTTTTTTGATATCACCGAACAGATCACATCTGACAAACCCCAAACACTGGAACAAACCGAGCAGGGTTGGAAATTATCACTTTCTCGGGCCGCTTATGCCTCAGCCAAACCCAAACGCATGCATGGTTGGCTGCGATGGAAAATGGCAGGGGAAGATTTCCATTGGGCGAGATTGGATCTCCCTATCAACTGAACGAACTCGGACTGCGAGTGGGAACAATCTGGCTAGGATCGCATACCCCTCACTTGCTGAAGAATGAACTCAGGCTCAGGAAATTGCCCAGTGGCTTTTTTGCTGTAAATCAAGTTTCCGTCCACAATGACTTCAAACAAACCTCCGCCTTCAGGGATCAATGTCAGGGAAGCGATATCCTGTTTGAATTTCAGAAGCTTTTCCGCCAGACCGACGGCTTTGGGTTCGTAGTTTCAAACACTACAGTATTGAATTGTAATTTTTAGAGGCACCTCAAAAATATAGATAACACCGTATCCTGCGTCAAGCGGCAGAGATAAAACGGCCTTCCCGCCCTTAACTTCCGGCTCGCAGCCTGTGCAGCAGACCGGAATATCTAGATGCATTTTTTGAGTTATTCACTGCCATTCCCAGCGCTTTTTTCTGACCGATAATCACAACGAGTTTTCTCCCCCGAGTCACCCCTGTATAGACCAGGTTACGCTGCAGGAGCATGTATTGCTGGGTGGCCACAGGCATGACGACTACCGGAAATTCTGATCCCTGAGATTTGTGAATCGTTATTGCGTAGGCCAGAGACAGTTCGTCCAGTTCGCCGAAATCATAAATCACTTTTCGCTGTTCAAACTGAACCTTGATTTCTTTTTCAATGGGATCGATGGAACTGATCTGTCCGATGTCACCGTTGAACACTTCCTTGTCATAATTATTTTCCGTTTGAATAACCTTGTCCCTCGCACGAAATTGCCATCCAAATTTCTCGGCAACCACATCACCGTGTCTCACCGGATTCAAGGCATTCTGCAAGGTCAGATTCATCTCGCGCACGCCAAGGCTTCCCCGATTCATCGGGCACAGGACTTGGATATCCAGAATGGGGTGCACCTGAAATTTGGAAGGAATCCGATCGCGAACCATTTGCAAAAGCGTTGCTGCCGTGCGTTCCGGTTCCTCTCGATCAATAAAATAAAAATCACTGAGTGGGGCATCCTCTTCCATCATTGGCATCTGCCCCTGATTGATTCGATGTGCATTCGTGATGATCCTACTACCCGCTGCCTGCCGAAATATTTCCTGCAGCCGCACAACAGAGAGGCATCCGGATTGAATGAAATCTTTCAAAACGGAACCGGGACCCACGGACGGCAATTGATCCACATCCCCCACCAGCAATAAATGTCCATCTTCAGGTAGCGCTTTCAGAAGGTGATGCATCAAAGGAATATCGACCATGGAACACTCATCAACCACCAGCAACTTTTCTTCGAGAGGAGATTCTTCATCGTGCTTGAACTGACCGTTGCGGGGGTTCACCTCCAGCAAACGATGTATGGTTCTGGCTTCGTGACCGGTAGATTCGGATAAACGTTTCGCAGCTCGACCCGTTGGCGCACAAAGGGCAAATGTCACACGTTTGGCATGAAGTACTTTGAGGATCGATTGGATGATGGTTGTCTTACCCACGCCAGGCCCACCGGTAATAATCACAACACGATTCTCAAGAGCACAACGGATGGCCTCTGTTTGCGACGCAGCAAGTTGCAGCTTGTTGCTTTCCTGAACCCAATGGATGGCCTTGTTGAAATCAATGTCCGGATAGGAGGAAGGCTGCCCCGATAAATCAAGGATTCTGCGGGCAATGTATTCCTCCGCCTTTTTCAAGGCTGGCAGAAAGATTAATTCATGTTCTCCAACCGCATCACGAACGACGTCACCTGCATGAAGTGCCTGAGCAAGACCATTCCTTGGTATCGATTCATCAACCGTCAGGAGTTCCGCGGTTTGCCTGATCAAGAGATCTTCAGGCAAACCACAATGCCCATTGCCCGAGGCCTCTGTCAGCATATGGTTCAAGCCCGCCTGCGCCCGATGAAGAGAATCCTCAGGAATCCCAAGCTTTTGAGCAATGTGATCGGCACTCATGAATCCAATCCCCCGAATATCACGCGCGAGAATGTAAGGGTTGTTCTGAACCTTTTCTATCGCCTCTTCGCCGTATGTCTTGTAGATACGAACTGCGCGACTGGTACTGACCCCATTGGAATGGAGGAAAACCATAATTTTGCGAACGACCTTTTGCTCCTGCCAGGCGTCCTTGATCTTGCGTCTTCTGCCCGGACCAATTCCGTCAATGGATTCCAATTTGGCAGAGGCGGTTTCAATGATATCAAAAATCTTCTCTCCATACCTGGCCACCATTTTTTTGGCATAAACCGGCCCTATCCCTTTGATCATTCCGCTTGCCAGATATTTCTCAATCCCTTCAATGTTCGTGGGAGGAGTACAAACGAGTCTCTCTGCCTTGAACTGCAGCCCATGTTCTCGATCACGCGCCCAAACACCTTCCGCTTTGACCCATTCACCCGCATTGGCCGAAATCGATTGACCAACCACCGTCAATAAATCACGCCGTCCCTTGATTTTTACACGCAAGACAACAAATCCAGATTCCTCATTGAAATACGTTACACGCTCAATCAGTCCGGATATGCTTTCTTTGTTTCTGGCAGGATAAGCTTGGTTCATTGGACCCTATGATCAGGTGAGAACATGATGTGGATCAAGCAGGAATCCTCTTTCAACCCGCTATCGCCATTTCCAAAGGCTTGCATGAATAAACTTGCCCAATGAAATGATACCCCGTATTTCAAGATGTAAACTCGAGCCAGAGTAACAAATTAATCAGGAACCCAAGTAAGATGAGTAAAGAAAACGCGACTGAAAAAAACGAGAAAAGCCAACGTTTAACAAGTCTGGATGCCTTGCGTGGGTTCGACATGTTTTGGATCGTGGGTGCGGAAGAGGTCATACACGCATTGGGCAAATCCCACGATTCAGGGTGGACAAAATTGCTAGCTGATCAACTCACTCACAAATCCTGGGAGGGACTCGCATTTTATGACTGTATTTTCCCATTATTTGTCTTTCTGGCAGGTGTCTCCATGGTCTTCAGCCTGACACGCACGATTGAGGAAAGAGGGAAGGCCTACACCCTTCGCAAGGTGTTTATCCGCTCACTCATCCTCTATACAATTGGCATTTTTTATTACGGAGGATTTACAGATGGAGTAGAAAACATACGACTGCTGGGGGTATTGCAGCGAATCGCACTGTGCTACTTATTTGCAGCGATTATCTTTTGCATGACTGGCCTCAAGGGCAGAGTGACAGCTTTGGTGGTTTTGCTGGTAGGTTACTGGGCCATGATGACTTTCATTCCTGTACCGGGCGTAGGAGCTGGGAATTTTGAGGAGAGTAAAAACCTGGCTGATCATGTGGACAAAATGTATCTGCCTTTATTCAAGTGGAACGGGGATCATGATCCAGAAGGACTTTTGAGCACGCTACCAGCCATTGGATCCTGCCTGCTGGGGGTATTCGCCGGGATGATCCTTCACCGCAAGGAAGGTTCTGCATTTCAGAAAACAGGCTTCTTGATGGGACTTGGTCTCATTTGTCTTGTTCTGGGCTACGCTTGGAGCTTCCAGTTCCCGATTATCAAAAACATTTGGACTTCCTCTTTTGTTTTGGTCGCCGGCGGCTTCAGTTTCCTCGCGCTGGGAACCTTCTATTTCGTGATCGATGGAGTGGGATTTCACCACTGGTGCTGGCCTTTTGTCTGGATTGGGATGAATCCCATCACCATCTATCTTGCCCACAACATCGTTGATATCAATGGGCTGGCGAACAGATTCGTAGGGGGACCAATCAAGGCATCGCTCGGTGGCTATGCGGAAGCACTTGTGTTAGCCACGGTGACTGCGATGAGTTTCCTTCTCGTATGGTTCCTGCATCGTAAACGGATTTATCTGAGGGTTTGATTTGCCTTTCAATAAGTCTTGTGAATTCACTTGGCAGTTTGAACAAGCATAACCATATTGAGGCGTAGGCTATGTTCAAGTGGATAAAACGAATCGTGATTTTACTGATCCTTCTGGCAATCGTTGCTTTTTTTGCCATCGACAAGAGTATGAACTCACTCGTCAAGTCGGGTATTGAAAAAGGGGGCACCACTCTGACAGGAGTACCCGTCACCTTGCAGAATGCCTCTGTGGCGATGCTTTCGGGAGGAGGCTCTCTGTCTGGCCTGCAAATCGCCAATCCTGAAGGGTTCAAATCAGAATCTGCAATCACGGTTAAAAATGCGACTCTCGCGTTGGAGCCTGGCAGCTTAATGGCCAAGAAAATTGTCATTCGCAAACTTAAATTGGAACAACCCGGCATCACCTACGAAAGGACGCTTTCCAGCAGCAATCTTGACAAAATCATGGAGGCCATTCAAAAGAACATTCCGGAGACTCCGGAGGATTCTGATGAGGCGAGATTCCAGATAGACGATTTCCAAATTCTGCAGGCCAAAGTAAAACTGGGACTTACCGCTCTAGGCGGGAAAGGCGTCGAATTTACACTACCTGATATTGTGCTGAAGAACCTTGGCAAAGAAGGGGCCGGTTTGACAGGCGCTGAATTAGCCAAGGAAATCATGAAAACAGTTTTAGCCAGTGTCCTTGAAAAAGGAGCAGGCCAGAGTATTGCAGGCTTTTCAGAAACTTTAAAAGGAGCCTTGAGCACTGGAAACAGCCAGGCTGCAGACACCGTCGAAAAAGCAAAGAGCCTTTTCAACAATGTCAAATCGCTCTTACCCTCGACAAGTCCAGGGGCCACTTCTGAATAACAGGTTTATCAAAAAATTTTCCAATCATTTATGTCAAAGAACGCCATCATCACTGGAGCCGGTACTGGAGTGGGACGCCACATAGCGATCCAGTTATCCGAGGCAGGCTGGAACCTGACCTTGACCGGGCGAACTGAAAAAACATTGAAGGAGACTATAGGCCTGGCAGGGGCAAACAATACCAGCTGCCAAACTATTATCGGCAGTGTCGCGGATGAATCATTCGTCAGCGAACTGGTCCGGAAGGCAGAGGATAAGTTTGGCTTGACGGAGGTATTGGTTAATTCAGCGGGAACGAATACTCCTGAACGCACCCTGGACGTGCTGTCCGTAAAGGATTACCATGACCTCATCAACACCAACCTGCACGGATCCTACTATGCCATTCAGGCAGTTCTCCCTTCAATGCGCAAAGCCAAGTCAGGCACCATCGTAAATATTGTTTCGGATGCCGCACTTTGGGGAATGCCTCTGGCAGGTGCGGCCTATACCGTCTCCAAATTTGGTTTGCGTGGACTGACGCAAGCGATCAATGCCGAGGAGAACAAAAATGGTATTCGTGCCTGCGGAGTCCTTCCCGGTGAAATTGATACGCCGATTCTGAAATTGCGCCCCAGCGAACCTACAGCTGAGCACAAGGCAAGCATGCTGCGTCCCGAAGATGTCGCAGCATGCGCCAAGCTTGCCATCGACCTACCGCCTCGCGCAGTCGTTCAGGAGTTACTAGTACGCCCTTGCCGGTAAGCTTGCCGCAGGTTTTTTGCAACAACATGAAAGCCATCAAGGTTCAACAGATTGCATCCGTTCTTGCTTGTTTGGGTGTCTTGCTGGGAGCATTCGGTGCTCACGCATTGAATGAAACATTGACCGCATCCGGCCGGGTGGATACTTGGGAGACGGCGGTCTTCTACCATCTGATTCATGCAATCGGATTACTGGTGCTATCTCGTATGAAGCCCCCCCCAAAATGGACCATATATCTGTTTCTGACTGGCATCGTTATTTTCTCCGGAAGCCTGTACGCACTTTGCCTCACAGGCATCACCAAACTGGGCGCTATCACACCCGTCGGAGGGCTGGCACTCATGAGTGGGTGGCTCACTTTATGTTGGCCCCAAAAAAACGGGGAAAAACACTTGCATGGTCCATAAACAATGTCTAATGTTCCGCCTCCTTTCAAGCGAAGGGAAACCTCTTGCTGATTGAAGCAGATTTGAGGGAGAGGGCTGGTAGCTCAGTTGGTAGAGCAGCGGCCTTTTAAGCCGTTTGTCCAGGGTTCGAGCCCCTGCCAGCCTACCACTCCCTCACACATAACATCTCAGTTGATTGCTGTAATCCAGCTCTACAATAGCCTCAAAGGCTCTGGGACTTCACAGACTTGAGCTGCCTCGCGCGGTAATATGGAAATGTTGTCTGTCTTCTGAATCAAACCAGGGGATAGCAAAAAAAACAAACTTTGCTGGGACATCAAAGTTTCCCAGAGCCGGTGAATGGCAGTATCTCTCCCCAGTCTTGCACCGAAAGATCATATGGGGATGTTGCCCACAAATCCGTTACCAACCAAATTTCTGTGCGGAAAAGACGGTGTCAGCAAAGGCCGGTCACATATCTTCCGATATTTTTCAGCGACCAATAGCAGTATGGTTGGCGCATGATGATCCTTAAAAAAGATAAGTCGTGACTCGCATGCTCAAGCATACGAGTGTCAATTTGGAAATTGGGCCTTGAACCGGTATTGGTGCAGTCTGGTCAAGTTTTCCCCAATCAGCAGTGGTTTCGCGATTACACGGTTTCTGGTAAAAAACGTGTTTTTGGAATTATGAACCTTGAGGGCCGAAGAAAACTTGCGTACCCACCAGCATTGCAAACTTACCAGTTTCAAAAAGTTATGTTAAAGTAATGCTTCAAAAACAAAATACAGCCTGCAAATAACGGAACAAAACTTGATAATGCCTGACTCCATGGAAGAAATTTTTGATGTCGTAAACAATCGGGATGAAGTGATTGACCGCAAACCCCGCAGTGTCGTTCACCAGCAGGACTTACTTCACCGAGCCATCCATGTTTTGGTCTTTCATTCAGATGGATCGCTCTTCCTGCAAAAAAGATCCATGCTGAAAGATTGTTTCCCGGGCACTTGGGATTCATCCGCTTCCGGCCATCTGGATTCGGGTGAGTCTTACGATGTCTGCGCGATGAGAGAAACCGAGGAAGAACTGGGATGGCGACCTGATCGCCCTCTTGAAAAACTTTTCAAAATAGATGCTTCAAACGATACGGGATGGGAGTTTGTCTGGATTTACAGAGTCACGTATGACGGTCCATTCAAACTGCACCCCGAAGAAATAGAATGTGGTGAGTGGTTTTCAAGGGATCATGTGAATCAATGGCTCGCATCCAATCCGGAGGAATTCGCCAGCGCTTTTCGCGTGTTATGGAAGCGCTATCTCGAATGGGAGCTCCAACTTTCAGCACCTTCTGAATCATGAACCCGGTCATCGGCATTGATTTGGGAGGCACACGCATTAAATGCGTGGTCTTTTCCGATAAAGGCGAGTTGCTGTCCAAGCAAACCCAAGACTTTGATTCGAACCAAGCTCTCGATTGGTGCCGGTGTATTGAGTCCATCACGCAAAAGATTTTGAGTGAATTCGAAATTAAGGATGTGCGGATTGGTTTATCGGCTCCAGGGCTTGTGGCGAAAAATCAACGTTCCATCAGCCACATGCCTGGACGCTTGCAAGGGCTGGAAGGCTTGGACTGGACGGAACTATTGAACAGCCAGTATCCAGTCAAAGTCATCAATGACGCGCAGGCCGCTCTCATGGGAGAAGTCTGGCAGGGAGTGGCAAAAGGGATGACGAATGTCATCATGATCACGCTCGGCACAGGCGTCGGCGGGGCTGCCATGGTAGATGGTCATCTTTTGAAAGGTCACCTCGGACGCGCCGGTCACCTTGGCCACATCAGCCTCAAGATAGACGGCCCGCCCGATATCTGCCGCACTCCTGGCAGCCTTGAATGGGCCATGGGTAATTATTCCATCAAGGAACGGAGTCAGGGGCGATTTGAATCCACTCACCATCTGATTGAAGCCACCCGGCAGGGAGATGATTTTGCGAAGAACATCTGGCATCAATCCATCCAATATCTCGCCACTGGGTTGACGTCTCTCATCAACGTGCTGGACCCGGAATCCATCCTGATCGGGGGTGGCATTGCTGAATCAGATAAAGCCTTGTTCCAGCCTCTGCAGGAGGCACTTAATGAGGTAGAGTGGATTGTGCATAACACACCGGTAAAAATCCTGAAAGCAACCCTGGGGGAATATGCGGGTGCGTATGGCGCAGCCTGTCTTGCCATGAAAGATTGATCCACCAGCATCGGGGGGGCTTTCCGTGTTCACACCTCCGTTGATAACGACACTGTCAAAGATTACCCAATGCCGCCAGTGCTTCAGGATGCTCAGGATACCGCTTCAAGACCTCATTCAATTCAGCACGGGCCTTTTCTTTTTGACTCGATTGCGTCAAATAGTGGGCCAAGGTGATCCTGATCAATGAAGCATGTGGCATGAGATCTCTTGCCTTGCTTGCAAATACAGCCGCGCGCTCAGCATCTTTCAGGCGGGCGGCCAAGCGGGCGGCCAGAAAAGGTAGATTCCAATCATTCGGATGGGATTGCATGGCATCTTGAATCCATTTGACGGCACCCTGGAAATGCACGACTCCGAACTCAGCGTAACGCTTTTGAAAATCCTTTTCCATGGCTTCAATCCTTTGAGAATGATCCACCTGATTCAGAAACGGCGGGCCTTTCTGAAGCTGGATCATGGACCGGATCATCATGGCTTCCAAAACCGGATTGTAACCGAGCTGCCTGGCGCTATCTAACAATGCTGGCAGATCAGTTGCTTCCTCACTGGGTTCCTTACGTGGAAGATCCAGCATTTGCTGAATAAAAGGAAAGAGATAGGAAGCCATGCTGTAGTCGCCGTTGAAACGAAAATGCACATGTTCATAGAAAAAAGGACTGCCTGGAACTTCATTCATGCTCGAAGGATGGGTGCGAACAATATCATCCAAATCGACAAGATTGATCTTGTCTGCATCCAACCCTTCAACGACCTGCTTCAGAGCAGCGTTGATGCTTGAAGTCCCCCGGAAGGGGAGAGCATCGCAGTCCTTGGCCTGTTGATAATGAAAACGAGAGGCAACAGAATCATTTTGACGCTCAAGCACGCGCGCAAGACGAAAATGTAGTTCCGCAAATCGATTGTCGATTTCGGAGGCCCTCTGGAACAGCGATGCAGCCATAGCCCAGTCGCCCCTTGATTCAGCTTCAATGGCATCCTTCCAAAATTGATCAAACCGCTCGAGCTCTAAAGAGGCGAGGTCTTCCCTGTGCAATGATGCCAGGGGAGGACAATCTCGCTCATTGACGACCACAGTCCCAACCAGCAAGGGAATGCTGCGTGCTGTGACCGCTTCAAACGTTTCCTTTATATTCTTGGTATAACGATCCATTACCCCTTGCCTGCGCATGTCGTCGGGATGCAGACGATGCTTGTGAAAGAAAGTCATGTCCTGTTCAACTGCAGGATCAGAGCTCATTGAGGAAATCACGGATTGAATCAACTGCCCTGATTTGCTCGCTCGTAAAAACTGCTGCATCCTGATCCATTCAAGACGCGGGGTTCGGCGAGAATCTGGTCCTGGGGCTTGCCAACCAACCAATTCATTGTTGCCTCCATAATAAATGATCAGACTGGGGTCGTATGCAATGCACTCATGAGCAATGACTCGAACCATGTGAGAATTGATACCCCGCATCGCGAGGTTGATCACCTCAATGGACCGTTCTGGGTATCGATGTTGCAAGAACCGCTCCAGAAAACGACTGAAAGAAAAGGAAGGCTCAGGGGTCCCCAACGCAGCCGACTCACCAAGGACAAATATACGAATAGCATTCTGCTTTCTTTTTTGTTCGAAACGAAATGGATGCGGTTTCAGATGGCTTTGCGGAGATAGAAATTGCCAGACGAAGCGTTCATTCTCTATCACTGTTCCTGAGTTTGGATCCTCGAGAAAAAACGAAGTGGGGTAACCATAACCCATCAACCGCAGGACTCCCTCAAAAATCAAGGCAAGAAACATGCAGGCAAGGATGGCCGAGACACTGCCGAGAAGCATCCGACGCCAAGCCTTCATTTGACCGAACCGATTTCTTTTATTGCCGTGAGGAGAAAGAAAGTTGTCTGATGACACGCTCATCATCAGTGAAGGATGACAGGAGATATCCGCACGGCAAAGTCAATTCACGCAGCTAGATCAGGTGGTGTGCTCATGTCTGATATCCCGTGCTTCACATAGAAAGACAACTTCTTCGGCTATGTTGCTGGCATGATCACCAATTCTTTCGAAGCTTTTTGAAATGGTGATGTAATGTAAGCAGCGCGTGACGCAGCCAGAGTCGCTGATCATACATTGTGTCATGGCTTTGTATATGGATTTGTTCAGCCGGTCGACTTCCTTGTCCTTGAGAATAATCCGCCTGGCTTCATCGGGACGGCGATAAACAAAGGCATCCAGTGCTGCTTTGAGCATCTCAACCACTATTTCAGCGATGCGCTGAATATCGACTTCGGGCTTGAGTGGCTCTTCTTTCATTAACTCCAGACTTCGACGGGACAGGGTCGTTGCTTCGTCCCCCACCCTTTCAAGCTCGGTAGAGATTTTCATAGCCATGGCAACGAACCTAAGATCGTCTTCCCCCACTCCGAGAGTCAGGATTTTCATGGCTAGTTCATCGACGTCTTTTTCTAGTTGATCAATGACTGAATCCTGTTCCTTTGCCGAAAGGGCCGAGGCTTGATCCCTGCTAACCAAGGAATATACTGCTTTTTGGACACACTGCTCGGCATTGCTTGCCATTAGAAGAAGCATTTTCTTGAGGTGGTCGATCTGGTTTGCCTCTTTTGAGTTCAATCTGAAATTTAACTGATTAAAGTTTGCAGCAGCATCCTGCAAAAAATAAGTGTATCTGTCACGCAATCCGTACCGATTTTTTTCTGAGATACCATTTTGGCCACGCCCGAAGAGGCTGTCGATCCATTGATCAAAGAATGACTTGGGACGATTCGAAGCATGATCGTCAACAGATCCCATTTTTTGAAGGTTGGGTGGCATGGTTATTTTTCTGGATTTCGTCGATCTGAACCAGGAGATGAAAAAGAAGCTTGTGATCTTTTCAAACTGCTAGTCTTTAAGTTCGTTTTTTTGTTTGTGGAATTTATATATAAAACGTTACATGCTGAGTATCACTCAAAGACGACGCTTGCGTTACATTTGTGCTTCAATGAACGTTAGAGCGGACCCAAAAGCTAGAAATCGTAGGACAACGACATTCCGAAGGACCGTCCTCGTTTGTAGGAGGAGTAAATATATTCCTGCCCGCCAAATTCCTGTGTGACATCAACCGTAGGATCCAGAAGGTTTTTTGCAGAAAACTTGAGCTTCCAGTGATCTGACAGGGATTGGGATATCGTTAAATCCAATGTACCTACAGGCTGCTCAAACGCATTGGGACGAGCAGGCGAACTGCTGCCCACGACGGCCAATCTGGGACCAAAAATATTGTAGAACAGACTCACAATCGTTCCTGTTCGATCGTTATTGTAAGAAATATCAAAGTTCATGATGTAGGGAGACTGCCCCGCTAATTGACGTGTCTCATTGCGCCCAAACTCATACTCAAAAGGAGTCACATTAACTTCTGAAACCACATAGGTAAAATTTCCCCCCACAGTGAAGTCGCTTAAATTTTCAGAAATGGTTTCCAGACTTTTTCTGGCTTCAAGTTCCAGGCCGTAGACAATTGCTTCATCGCGGTTTTGGTACTGAACCTGACGATTGGCTGTGACAAATTGCTTCTCGATAGGAGAGGACAAAGTTTTATAAAAGAGACTGGCAGCCAGAACTTCGGCTGGTTTGGGGAACCACTCCCAGCGTAGATCGTAATTATGAATCGAGGTAATATCAAGATCGGGATTACCGATCAAAATGTCACCCCCGATGAAGTCAAAGACAGGAACCAGAGCAATTTCACGAAACGTAGGACGCGCCAATGTTTTTCCGAAAGCCATTCTCAAATTCATGTCATCTTTCAATTCATACACAGTACTGGCTGCTGGAAGAATGGCAGACTCGTTGATGGTGGCATTTCCTGTTCGTTCCCCGTAATTATCGACAGATAAATCAGTCGTCTCGTAGCGAGCACCAGTGATGATTTTCCAACGCTCGATCAAAGGGATGTCCACCATGCTATATAGCGCATGAATACTTTGATCACCGGTGTAATTGTTATAGGGCAACTCCTGAATATATTTATTGAATCGGTAGGTCCCACGCCCGGTCGCCTGATACGTCAGGTTATCATCACTCAGAAATGCATTCGGATCACCACCATTGACTAAGTCCTGCCATCGAGGGTTGGACGATGTGTTGTATGCGTAGCGCCTTTCCTCATAGGTTCGTTGCGTTCCAGAGTAGTAGGCTCCGAACTTCAGCTGACTTTCCAATCCAGACCAGACATTGAAAGGGATGGCATTATCAAGTTTCAAATTCTGGTTGTCTTCCAACAATTCACGAAAGTAGCGAGTCGGCGCATCATATCCAGACAAGGCAACGTTGATGCGACCGTTGTCGGTTCGATCGAAAGAGAAGAAACGCAGGTCAGGCTCGTCCTGGCTGGTGGAAGAGACGGCAGCAATCCAGTCGGTTTTTAAATCCAGTAATTGCGGGAATTCATGAGTTCCCTTGAACTGCAGGGACCTTAATTCCCGAATGGTATAATGAAGCACGCTTGTCTCAAAAGTACTGTCCTCGAAACCTTGCAAAAACCCCGATTGCAAACGCGCCTCATCTTCACTGTTGTGGTTAAAAAGGAAATTCAAACCGAGCTCATGATTCTCGGAAACTTTGTACGCCAGTGTCGCCAAACTACCCCAGTTGACTTCTTCGACTCCTCGCACGTCTGTTAGAAGCAAATCGGTTTCGATGGAGTCACCACTTAATTTATGCCTCCCTGTCGTACCGTTACCGTAAAAGGAATAATCACGATCATAACTAATTCCGAAAAGAAAACCTAAATCCCTTCCAAACAGTTTTTTCGTATCTCCGACGGAAGCATTGAAATTATGATCTAGGCCAGAAGTCTCACGCGTTGGACGCATGAGAGGACCGAACAAACTCGTCAAGCGAATCAACTCATCCGCTGCGGCTGTGCGCGACTCAGTGCTTCTCCCTCCGCCTGAGCGCGTGTCATTGATGATCTCCTGACTATTGATGTCACCCGCTTCCCACTCCGCAGGCAATTCTCGAGTCCCATCATCCAATCCCAACCAGTCCAGATCCCCGCCCGGATAAGAAAGAAAATCTTCTTTCAGACTGGACTGAGTATTGTAAGAAGTGCCAAAGCCCAACTGGGCCGTGAATTGTTCCGGAAAAGTCTTGGTAATAATGTCAACGGACCCTCCACTGAAACCACCTGGACGGTCCGGTGTAAATGTTTTGGAAGTCACCACGCTCTTGATGGCATTGGCAGGAAAAATATCCATTTGAACCGCACGTTTGTCAGGATCGGCACTGGGCACTTCAGCACCATTTAACGTCGTATTGGAGTATCTTTCGCCCAAACCACGTATAAAAACATATTTCCCTCCAACCACGGAAGCGCCTGTCACCTTGGTCATGATATCGGCGGCATTTCCGGCACCAGCACGACTGAAAAAATCCGAGCCAATGGCGTCGGTCATTGCAGAGGCATCCTGCCGCTCGCTGAGAAGAGCAATGCTTTGATCCATTTGTGGATCAGAAATCACCTCGAACGGTTCAAGTTCATAGAACTCAGGCTTCATCTCGAGATTTACATTGGAAAGTTGAGCAGCTATGACACGCACATCCGCTACGGTGGCTCGGGTATAACCAGATTTATTGAAAATAAGAATATGATTTCCCTGAGGCACACCGGGCAAACGAAACCGACCGCTGATGTCCGAACTGCCACCCAGCGTTGTTCCCCTCACTGTAACATTGACTCCTGGCAAAGGATTCCCTTCCCATGAATCAGTAATGCTACCTTGAATCGTACCTCCGCCATCTTCCTGAGCGTCGCAGGGCATACAACCGGCCATCAGACAGGCCAGATAAATGACTGGCTTGCGACGCAGGCCCCAAAATATGGGGATCTTTGATTTAAAGAATGGCATGTTTTCGTGTGACAGTTTATCGGGTCAAATATTTCCCAGGCCGTCGATCTTTTTAATTGGCAGCGCTGGCAACCCGTTGAATGGCTTCCAAATACTTTTGAACATTATCTCGCGGTTTGGATTTTTGAGCTTTCCGAAGGATCTCGATGGCTTTGGTGTAGTCCTGATTGCGCACAAGTATCTTGGCATGCTCCAGCCATGCATCCGCCTGAAAGCCCTGCACTTTGGATGCCATTTCAAAACGGAAAACAGCTTTTTCCTGATCTCCGTTCTGGGCATAGAAAGCACCTGCAAGCAACAACGCTTCTCCGTCCAATGGATTCTTTTCGATGATTTGCTCCAGAACCACAAGCGCCTCATCACCTTTGCCATTCGCTATGGCAACCTTGGACTCGAGTTTGAGCAATTTGAAAGTTTCTTCCTCAGTCATGGTGGATGCGTGCGTGGCCCGCATTTTAGCAAACAAGGCTTCTGATTCTTCCCATGCGCCTCGGCTGACTAGTATTTCCACTGCTCTGAGTGATCGTTTGATATCGCCCTGGCCATCCTTTTCAATGGCTTCGAGATACACATCCAACGCAAGGTTTTTTGCATCCTTGAGCATGTATATGTCGCCGAGCAACATGAGGTGCTGCAGCGTCGCCTTACCACTTTTACGAAGGATTTCAAAGTTAACGGCAGCCCTCTCGGGTTGCTCCATCTGTAAGAGAACATTTCCCTGCAGCGCCCACAAACTGACGCTTTGTGGTTGTTTCTCCAGAATATCATCGAGCAATCGAACGGCATCACTGAATTCCTCATCTGCAATCTTGCATTTGATCATGCCCAGCTTCCAATCCTGAGTATCTGCATCAAGCAGCATGGCATTCTGATATGCCATCATGGCACTCTGGTATTTTTCAGTGTTGAGGTAGCTGAACCCCAGCAATCCATAGGTCGTTCCGTCAGCCCCACCTAGATTGATCGTCTTGACAAGTGGTTCGATGGCTCCTTCGTACCTTCCTTCACGCACAAGGACAATTCCCAGATTTTTGTGGGCTCGAAGGAAATCTGGAAATTTACTCAATGCCACATTGAAATGCTGAATGGCTTCCTCATTATTTCCTTCCTGAAAGTGCAATGAACCAAGCGTATAACTCAAAATTGCACTGGATGTGGATGTGATTTTCGATGAGATCTGTTTGATGGCTTTTTGAGGATCTTCTCGAATCACTTCACCCAACTGACTGAAGAAAACTTGTTCCTCAGGATTTTCAAATCTGGGCTCGATGGCGCTATTGACGCCATAAGATGCCAGAAAACGTTTCTGAAATTCCGGACTACTCCAGAATGATTCACTGATGGCAGGATCAAAGGCAGGCTCTGCTCCAAGATTGAGCCCCGTGCCAATGATTATAAACGAAAGGAGATATTTTACTGAGATCATCTTGAATAAAGCCACTATTGATTGAGTTTGAATTGTATTTGCTGGCGGACATACGTCCTGACNGGCTGACCTTCTCTTGTTCCCGGCCTGAACCGCCAGCGAGCAACGGCCTTCAGCGCAGGTTGTTCAAATTCTGGTCGGCTTGAGCTTTCCACCCGGGGATCTTGAATGCGCCCATTTTCATCCAGGATAAACAACAAAACCACATTACCTTCAACCCTGGCTTTCAATAGTTCAGGGGGATGTCTCGGGGCCACTCGGGCGATGGGCTGAGGGCGCTGGTCCAAATCTGCGATGTCAAAGATGGCAACATCTTCCAACATACCTTCATCTCCCATTCCCATGCCGCTACCTCCCAATACNCCGCCGGTTCCAACGGATAAATCCAAATCAAGNTCCCCAAGTGAAAGCTGACGTGGCGTATCCGACATTTCAGGAGGCGGTGGTTCTTCCTGATTTTCGGGAGGAGGGGGTGGTTCTAGCTCAGCGGCTTGAGGGGGCGGAGGCGGAGCGGCTGTATCAATATTTGAGAGGTCATACTGCTTCCTAACGCCGCTGGATATCATCTGGGTCAAAGGCAGAACAAGAAATACGCAAAGGGTAATTACAGAAGCCCCGAGCATCATCAATGTAACACTTGATTTTGTAGATGGGGGCTCGTAGACGTGTCGCATGAAATTGGATTCTTCTTTGAATCTTGCNGTCCAGGTANATTAGTTGCTTCTTTCAGATGCAAGACTGACATTGTCCGCTCCACCTAGCTTTGCTTCATCAATCACACGAACAATCAGGCCATAGTTAGCATTCTCATCACCCTGAANAATGACTGGCATGTCNTCNGNTTGAGTCAGCCTTTTGACCAGAGGCCGCACACCAGCAATGCCAATTTCTCGTCCTCCATAAACCACTTTCCCATTGCTGGTNATGGCGAGTAANACACTGTTCTTTTCNAGAGAAATNGCGGAAGCAGATTGCGGCTTATCAACTTCAACTCCCGTTTCTTCGACAAANACTGTCGTCACGATAAAAAAGATCAGNAGAATGAAGACCATGTCAATCANCGGCGACACGTTGATTTCGGANACNTCTTCNACNTCAGTAATGGACCTCCGCGCTCTCATGCTGGNTTCAGGGCCNCTTGGCCANACGGAGCANCAGCAGACTGNCTGGATATCGNGGTGTATTGCTTNGCTGCAAATTCNGCACCATGNTTTTTGTGCATTTGAACGGTGAAACTTTCTATTTTCGCAAGAAAGGCATCATATTCATCACGTTTGCGNTTTAATAAATGNACCATGAGTAATCCCGGAATGGCAATGCAAAGCCCAACCTCAGGAGGAAACAGGGCTGCAGAAATCCCTTTCGCCATCATTTCGGCCATTTCACCACCACCTGCCCCAATGGATTGAAAAGTCATCAGCATGCCCATGACGGTTCCAAGCAGACCAATTAATGGCGCGGCAGTGACAAGGATATTGATAAAAGTGATGTTCCGATCGATGTAGGGCATTTTTGAGACAACTACTTCTGCGAATCGATTGTGGATCTCATGGATGCTCGTTACTTCATCCTGTGTATANCGAATGATCTCACCAATTTCACCTTTCCCATTTTCAGGGTTCTGAATCCAACTNGCCCACTGGTCCTCACTTAATTTGTGAAAGTCGCGCTTGGAAAAATAAAGAAACATTCGAACAGCAGCAGCGTAGGTCATCAAGCCAAGAGCCGCCAGGGGGATCATGGTCCAACCACCTGCAAGCCAGGTGTTCCAGACTCGCTCTATGAAAGATTCAATCATCATGTTTTCTATTCAGTTTAGATAAAATTAAATGCCACCAACATGCGCTCAACTGTCCTTGTCCGACAGACCATTGATAAAACCAACAGAAATCTGCTCCATACTTCCCAAAACACCCTTGACCTTTCGGGTAACGAAGGCATGGCAAATGAGGGCAGGCACGGCTACAACAAGNCCAAATTTTGTCGTTATCAAAGCTTCGGAAATCCCGCCTGAAAGCATTCGTGGGTCCCCTGTTCCAAAAACGGTAATCATGTTGAAGGTATTTATCATCCCCGTTACCGTTCCCAGCAATCCAAGAAGAGGCGCAGTTGCTGCTGTGAGAGCAATCAGCGGAATCCAGCGCTCCAGGGCAGGTTTGGCGCTCAACATTTTCTCATACATGATTTCCTCGAGATATTCTTTCTTTTCATGGCGATTTTCCACGGCCGATTTCAAAACATCTCCAACGTAGCCTTTCATGGTATCTATGTGCTTGAGCGCTTTGGGAGCATTATCCGTTCTGATCTGGGATAAAATCAACTGAAGGTCGGCGGGAGTTGCCAATTTGATGCTGGAAAGTTGCAACCATTTCATCAGGGCAATCANAACAGCCGCCAGCCCTAACCCAACAATGGGCAGCATCACGGGGCCACCCTTCTTCATGTGTTCAATAAGATTATCTTGAGTAGCAGCAATTTTCAGCGCATTCCCCATCGTGGGGTCGACAGGGAATTCGCCTTTGCCGGCATCGGAAAGCTGTCGGATGACCGCAGTTCGCTCAGCACCAAGATCCACCACTGTTGGTTTGGGGGACCCCAATTGAAGCTGAGCCAATCCGGCGCTTGCGGTGTCCGAACTGGCGAAAACAGCGAAAGGCCCCATCAGGATTACCTCTCCATTTTCAAGGACACCACTGGGTGCAAGTGCATCACTGGTGAATTTTTTTCCACCAATCAGACTTTCAAGACGGTCAATGGAAGCATCTAGGAGGGCAACCTGAGCATCCGCAAACTCCTNNGGGGAAAGATCAGGATTTTTGGAAGCGGACTGTAAAGCCCGAACAGCAGACTGATAAGTATCGACTTCAGTGATATGAATGCGGGTTTCGAACAATTGAGCATATTCAGAAATGAGGCCGTTGAGATATGCTTTTTCCTCGTTCAGACCCTTGGTCTGCGTTTTGAGNGCATTCAATTCAACCAGTTGGTTGTCAGAGGATCTTTCCAAACGGGACAGCTCCTGACGTTTTTCGATGACTCGGGCTTCCAATTCGTTAATCTTTTTTGAAAGCGGCACCTTTTCATCAGCGATCTTTTTTTGAGNGGCACTTAATACTGTCAGTGCACTTTCAAGGTCAGATTTAAATGAATCTTGCAACTGCTCAAGATTCTGAGCGTGCAATAACCCCACAGAAAGAAGGGTAACCACAGCAAACATCTGCCTCATTAGCATTGGTGGAAATATCATGAGTTGCATCATTTAATTGAGTTCAATGGGTAGCTCCACGAACGCAGCTGGTTTGCCGCCTTGATAAATATCGATGGCCTGCTGGATTTTTGCAGCAAGCTCGGGCTTGATGCTCCATTTCCATCCGTCCTCACCAGGAGAACCAACCCCCGCAAATTCACCCGAAGGATCCACAAAATAGGCTTGAGCGAGTCCGACGTAGATGACCTGAGCCTGAACTTCAGCTCCAGATTGATTTTTACGAAGCTCGGATACCACAGACACTCCACCATTGAACTTGTCTACCTCATTGATTACCCCCAGTAGGTTTTGCATGCGGGTAGAGATAGATAATTTTGTTTCAAGAGGAGCCTCTGGAATACGATCAAGAAGAGGTGAAATCCGGTCACTGACAGCAAGGGGAAGTAATTTGGATAGTTGTTTCAACTTACTTTCAAGCCGCGAAACTTCAACTTTCAAATGATCAATATACTCGATGAGAGACTTTTTTTCGCTGGTGATCGTATCGAACTCCCCCTCAACCTGAGTNCGCCCTGTATCCACTTTGGATATTTGAGCTTCGGTCGANGCCAACTCGTTTTCATAAGCCTCGATGGACTGAGAAAGAATTTCTTTTTCAATTTGCCAGTCAGCTTCAAGGCTGGATCTTAGTTGACGCGCCTCAACCCATTTTCCCACGGTGTTGCGTGTCTCAACCAAAGGAGATTGAGCTAAAGCAGTCCGGGCTGTTAAAACGAGCAGTAAATAAATTAACTGTCTGGAAAAGTCCATTTGCTGGTCAGATTTAACCAGAAATGTTTCGGCAATCTGTCCTGAATGTTACGATCGTGTGACATTCTGATCCAACCTCTAACAACTTCCAAACTAACACAATTTGAAGTAATCAGAAAGGAGTTCACATTTTTGTCACATAAATGCAATTCTGATGACACAGCGGCCACGGAAAAATTTAAGGGCTATTGAACGTTCAATGGCGGTTAAAATACTGAGATAAAACAAAAAAGATGAAACAACTACTCAATACCTTGGCAATCATGATCTTTCTGTTGCCAACGATCACATCATGGGGTGCAACCATACAGGTGACGGATGCAAGTATTCAGGGTAACACGACCTGGACGGCTGATAACGAATATGTTCTCAACGGTCTGGCCTTCGTCGAAAATGGTGAAACACTCACCATCGAACCCGGCACTGTCATCAAAGG
>NZFL01000023.1 GCA_002690655.1 Pedosphaera sp. | reverse complement strand
TGGATAAATCAAACAGTGCCAGGCCAATTTTGTCCTGCGAGTAGTCGGTTGGGATCCCACCAGTACCTCCGGGACGTCCTGCCATCGTCCTGTATCTGTGGGGGAAATGAAGCTTCCATTTGCCCATACGCATTGCCTGAAGTTCTCGTCCATAATACATGAAGTAGGCCTCTTGTGGACTTGCAGCACCCGGAATCCCCTTAAGTAACGGCAAGATATCCTTACCATCAATCTTGTGGTTGGGCAGTTGGGCTCCAATCAAATTGGAAACGGTGGGCAGGATATCAATGGTCATCGCAGGCTCCTTGCAGATTGTTCCTGCTGGAATGGTTCCGGGCCACCAGACGATCGCTGATTCACGACAACCACCTTCAAACATGGTTCCTTTGCCTTCACGCAGAGGGCCAGCCGATCCAGCATGGTCTCCGTAACTGAGCCATGGTCCGTTGTCCGATGTGAAAATCACGAGCGTATTTTTTTCCAGTTGGTTCTTTCTCAGGGCTTGTAGAATCTGTCCAACCGACCAATCGACTTCCATCATCACATCCCCGAACAGACCACGCTTGCTTTTTCCTTTGAATTTTTCGGATACATAAAGGGGCACGTGCACCATTGAATGAGGCACATAAAGAAAAAAAGGCTGATCTTTATTGCGTTCAATAAACTTTACCGCACGCTCGGTATACTGTGTTGTTAACTGCTCTTGATCTTTGGGTGTCACCTTGGAATTGATAGTGGCATTCTTCTCGATCAAAGGGAGGTGAGGCCAGCGCTTGAGGCGCTCTTCCATGGAAAGATGGCGAACACCCGGATGGTAGGGCCACATGTCATTCGAATATGGCAATCCAAAGTAGTCGTCGAATCCATGCTGCATGGGCAGGAATTTCTTATGATGACCCAGGTGCCATTTCCCATAGGCAGCAGTCGCATACCCCTTCTGCTTGCATATCTCAGCGAGGGTGATTTCATTTTCATGAATGCCATGTTTGGCGCCGGGACCCAATGCCCCCATGATGCCAACGCGCACATTGTAACATCCTGTTAATAACCCGGCGCGGCTGGCTGAACATACGGCCTGGGTCACATAGAAATCAGTAAACATCCTGCCCTCTTTCGCCATCTGATCAAGATGAGGCGTCTCATATCCTTTGGCACCGAAAGGTCCGATATCTGCGTAGGCCATATCATCCATGAATATGACTACCACATTGGGTGATCTCTGGGCAGCGTGGGTTGGTATCAGAATGGATCCGCCTGTGAGGAAAAGGATGAATATCTTCAAAGCCAGTTTTAGAGGGCACAAAGAACCTGCAAGATGATATGCGTTGGTCAGTTTCATGGATTAATATCGAGAATTCCAAAATTGCCTTGCAAAGGCAAGCAGGGAAACGAAGCAACGTAAAAAACGGGCGCTTTTATTTCACCTTGATTTGCAGGGATGGATCTGTTGGTGTACTTACTATGAAATCCCCAGCCTCTCGACTTTGCTTGAGAACACTCCCTTTGAAGCGCGGTGGTTTTACGCTGATCGAGCTACTCGTTGTGATCGCAATCATCGCTATTCTTGCTGGCATGCTGCTTCCCGCTTTGTCCAAAGCAAAAGAAAAGGCAAAACGTACTTCGTGCATCAACAACCTGAGACAATTGACTTATGCCGTTACGATGTATGCGGATGATTTCGAAGGTTGGTTCCAACCCACCGACAACATCAATCCACACTGGTATTCAGTGGTATTCAGGAACACCTACCACGAACAATATAGTGTTCCGCGGGCTTCGTTCTACTGCCCCTCCAACCCCAAATGGGGTCGTGACGATTTCTGGGACTGGCCGGGCGGGCGGGAGTCTGTTTTTGGCTATGTGTATTGGGCGGCCAACAAAGCCTACAATGAAAATCAAAATTACTACCCGGACAAGAAGATCTTTGATCAGGGTGTCCCTATTTTTGCTCAGAAAAACACCGACAATCCACACTACAAAGTGCTTTGGACAGACATCAACCGAAAGCTCAACGGAAAAGACTGGAAAAGAGCGGGCGATCCAGATCCTTTAATGCGCGGTGTCAACCATTTTGACAGATCGGGAGAAGAACCGGAAGGTTCTAACGAAGGCTATCTGGATGGCCATGTCGAATGGGTGAACGCTCAGAAATTTATTAACAGACCTAAGGTAATCATCGGTTCCCATCACTATTTCTATGGGGGCAAGGATGATGAAATCGCTGCCCGATAACCGAGTGCAGTCGAAGCTTGTCAGGCTTGATTGCCTGATCCCATTTCTCTGAAAAACATGTAACTCCTGACCGTTCTACTCACCTCGATAAACACACCGGGCGGTGCAGGTTTCGGCAACGACGACTTCGGTCAGCATGGGTAATTGAGGTGAGAGACGTTTCCAAATCCAGATGGCGATGTTTTCACTGGTAGGATTTGCAAGCCCCTCGACCTCATTCAGGTAGTAGTGATCCAACTGTTCCCACAACGGACGAAAAGCCTTGGAAATATCGGCATAATCCATCACCCATCCCAAGGCAGGATCGCAGGGTCCTTCGACAACTATCTCTGCGCTGAAACTGTGCCCATGCAGTCTTCGGCATTTGTGATCTTTAGGTAAGTGAGGCAATAAATGTGCCGCCTCAAATTGAAAGGTTTTTCTTAGTTCCATGATTGATATCTTGATTTTTTAAATTTCCCAGTCGCTCCAGGTTACCAGATCTGAAAGTGCGGGTCTTCCATCGTGACGCCAACTGAGTGAAGGTTTCTGCATGGACCCGAGAGGACAGATGCGGGTGACTCCCCAGCGGGCAAAGGTCTTGACCATCTCGGGAGATTCGGTCGGCGAGGCAGCCAATCCGACGGTGGACACACTTCCATGAACTTTCTCCAGACCACCGATGGATCCACTGATATTCTCCACGGATTTCACATAAATAAAACGATTGAGACAGGATAATTGAAATAGTGGGTCTTCTTCAAAAACAACAGTCCAATCTGTCGATCCTTCACTCTTCCAGCAAACTGTGCCAGGGACATGCGCGGCGCGGATGTCATAGAATGATCGTCGAGTTGTGATCACTGCGGCCTGGCTGGGAGACAATGGGCCTCGCGGTTGTTCACATTCTCTTTTTTTGAGGTGCTCAGCCAGACGTTCTGCAAATTGAATGGGGGGAAGTTCGGGATTTTGTTCCACATAAATCACATGAGGTGACAAACAACCGAGCTGATTCCAGGCAACAATGTCATCAACAGCCTTGTTCAATAGCGCCCTGACTCCAAACCCTTGGAGAGCCCCCTTGGAGATGTAGCCTACGCTTACCTTGTGTCCGAAACTCAGAAAACGGATTCGCTCCGGCAGGTCCTGTCGGATATGAGAGACGGTCTTGTCAGCCCCCATGGCGGTCACCAGATCCGTTTCTGCGTAAACGGCTTCTTCCAACTCCTTGTCCCCCCCCGACCAAGCTGCGATTTCAAGACACGCTCCGAGTTTTGGATCTGTATCATAGATGGAATGCGCAAACATTCTCGGCAGGAAGGTTGCATTCGAAGCACACTTCACGAGCTGCGATGATTTGGCAAGGATACCCAGGATGATATTTGTGAAAACGCCATTTGGTAATACACCCCCAGTGATGTGCAGCATTAATTCAGGACCAACAGCCATGCTCATTCGTTGACCAGATCGGTCGGATTCATTTGCACATGGCTCATCCAATCTTCGAAGGTGCCCCAGATCCTGCTCAACCAGAGCCTGAAGGTTTTCCTCGGAAATTTCTTTCATGAAATCCAATAAACCCTTTTCTAGAATCGCTGCAGGAAAGCCGGTGATCTCTGGACCTTTTTGCAAAGTGTACTGACGGATGGGATAATCGGGGTACGTCCAGTGTTCAGCCACATTCGCCAGCGTCCGAATCAAACTGGCAGTCGTTCGCTCTTCAAGATAGAGGCGACGATTGCGCTTGAGCGTGAGACATGCATCGGTGAGCGTGCCCGGTGTCAGCGTTTCACTCGAAGGCATGTCAGCTAAAAAGAAATTTGGGAGATCCATTGTTATTCAGAAAATTGAGTTGTCCTGAGCCTTATGTTTTTTCATCTGCTTTCCACACTTTGATCAAATAACGAAATCCAAAAATACCACTCAAAGATATCACGACAAGACATCCCAGTGTGGTGAAAGAGGATTGATAAGCGCTCATCTGTCCAGCTTCACTCCCGAGATTTTCAACCCTCCAGCCTAAAATCCAATGGGCCAGATTTCCGATCAACCCACCCACCAGAACAAAGAGACCACTGATCCTGCCCCGATAAGCCACTGGGGCCGCTTCCATGAGTGCGGCCTCTACCATAGGATAACTGGCGATAAAAAAGAAACCGTAGATAAAAAGTACGGGCATGATGAAAGAAGACGGTAACAAGGGAAAGGTTGTCACCAGAAATCCGGCAATCACCAGCACACCTGCAAGCCAGGAAAAACGACGTTTGTCACTCAAGGTTCCAAATACAGGGTTACTGATAATGGTTCCAATAAAAATCATACTCAGGGCGAAACCGGTTTCCTGGACTGACCATCCATGCGCTTTCTGAAGAAAAAGCGAGCCAAGGCTTCCCATTCCAAAGCCTGTGAAGTCCCGCAGACTGAAGGCAAGTGCTGTAAGGATCAATACAACAAATGTTCCCGAAGACATCCACTTGTTCTGAGGGTGGTCTGGAGAGGTATGAGGGGCGTTTCTGCCAGGACAATCCTTCGGAGCCAACCATAAAAAAAGAAGACCAGCAATGACACCCGCAACACCTAGTTCCATTACAGGGTTTCTCCATGCAGCCGCTCCAATCAAAGTTTCACTCGCGCTCGCACGCCATCCCGAATAAACCGGTCCTATCAGGAATCCAACGCTTGCACCAATGCCGACCAATCCAAATGCCTTCCCCTCTCTTTGTGGAAATTGGTCCGCAATCATCGCCGTTGCAGCCGGATGATAAAAACTACCTCCGATACCGGAAACCACCATGCAAAGCACGGCTCCGATATAGGAATCGACTTGAGAAAAGGCAGCAAAACCAGCGCCATTGATAAGGAGTCCTATTCCTAGTAATTTTCGTCTGTCCATTCGGTCGGCTAATGCACCTACCCAGTAACTCGGCATGAAATAGGCGGTCATCATCGCAGTCATCAAGAAAGTAGTGTGATCCATGGAACCTGATTTCAAATCCTCATGTATCATGAGATAAAGAGGCATCAGGGCCACGTGATACACGTGCGTAAAGGCATGAAGCATTCCAACGCCACAAAGGGTGCGCAACTCTCTTCGTTGAATGGAAGAAGTCGTCGTGACCTTGGAATCTTCGGGATTTGAGCTCATCTCATTATGCAAGGGCAAACATTGAACTACGCAAAATCTTCCGACATCAGTGAACAGCCTCTTGGCTCGGAAATCTCCGCACGTCCAAGTAATTCAAAACCTTCTTTGTGAGGAATGCCGATATCCTCGGTAAGGATGGACACTGAGGACCATACATTGGCCAGGTCAATCACTTGAATCAAACCTGTGTCACCCTCAGGAACCTCCATCATCGTTTCAGGAGAAATGACATGACATCGTGCCCAGGGAGGAAACTTCAATCGTCGTGTTGTAGAACCGTTGTTAAAGTGTGAGTCCGATTTCGATTGTAGATCGTAAGCCTGCGAGGAAAGTTCGCTCATGCCGTATTCACAGAGAATATTTTTTTCCAGAATGCCAAGCTTGGATTCAATTTCTTGATACAGTTTCTCTTTTGTCAATGATCGTGATTTGCCTTTGTAGCCCCCTGTTTCGAAAACAACCGACCCTTCAGGCAGCGATAGTCGAGTTCCTGCTGCCTCCAAATGATCCAACAAGTGCACGAAGAGAAATGCCGTTCCAAAAATACAGACGGGTTGGGAGAATTTTGCCAGTTGGTCAATAGTGGCTGACAAAGGCAAAATCCACTCATTTTGAGCGCTGATATTTCCGACAAAATGGGAACTCACCTCAGGGGGCAAAGAATCGGCAATTGTTCCAAACATGTGGATCAATGAGGAATGAGGCGCGGATTTCTTGCTGGGAGTCAGAAAAAGACACTCGTCAACTCGGCACATGCCCCCCTCCCAGGGAGCATGCTCGCGGTGCCATAGTGATAACAAAGTTTCGTAAAGCTCCAGTGAACGTCCATGATGCCAATGGCGACTGGCATCTTTTCCTGTCGTGCCACTGGAATAAAACACCTGCGATCGTTCGTTTTCTGGAATGCAGCTCCAGTCAATTAATTTGAATGCCTGGGTTGGGACTCCAGGTATTTTTTTCCAATGATGCAAGGATTGCGTGTTGAGAGAGGCTTGCTCAAACTGTTTGGCAAGGTAAGGATTTGCTGCTTGCTGCAGAGATAATAGTTCCAATGCTAATGCATTAAAAATATCATCTCTGTATAGCAGATGATCTTCGGTAATCGTGCCAAGACGGTTCTGTTCAGATTGGATCAACGTCAAGAGCTTATCTTGGAATTCATCCAATGATTTAAGGGTATCATTCATGCGGTTTTAAAGGTTTGTCCAAACGGGAGTGACTGGTTATCCGCAACAGTCACGCCGTCATATAAGAGCGAGCCAATCACGAAAGACGGGACAGGTCAAGCGCAAGGCCATATCAGAAATGAATTGATCCCAAAGTGAAAGAACGTTTCCATTTGGACCCGTGTTGAAAGAGCAATGAACAAAGAGAATCGAAAGCAATCCGCGAAGGGTTGTTCCCAACTATTAAAACAACAGGCATCCATAGTTGGGAACGACCCTTTAAGGGAGGAAGTTGACCTTGTCGTTGTGGGAGGAGGCGCAGCTGGCTTCTTTGGAGCCATTACTGCAGCGGAATCAAATCCAGCTTTGAAAATCTTATTGTTGGAAAAGGGCCCAAACGTTTTATCCAAGGTACGGATTTCCGGAGGAGGTCGTTGCAATGTCACTCATGCATGCTTCGATCCTGCGGAATTAATTACTCATTATCCGCGAGGGAGCCGTGAACTACTCGGCCCTTTTCATAGCTGGCAACCCGCCGATACAGTGCAATGGTTTCAGGATAAAGGGGTCTCTCTGAAAACGGAATGCGACGGGCGCATGTTTCCAGTTTCGGATCAATCATCCAGTATCGTTGACTGCTTACTCAACACATCGATCAAGTCAGGCGTTCGTATTCAAACTCGCTGCGAAGTCACGCAAATTACTCCTCTCAAGACGGGCGGTTTTACCATTCTTACAAACGGGGGGGGCGATTACAAATGCCGCCATGTTCTGTGGACAGCTGGAGGGATGAAGCCCGGCAAACAATTTAAAATCATTCAATCACTGGGGCATCACATCATCGACCCCATACCCTCTCTGTTTACGTTTGAAATCAAACATCCATTGATCAATGGATTGCAGGGACTGAGTGTGCCGCTCGCTGAATCGAGTTTGATCGGGACAGACATCCGTTGCCGAGGCCCCATGCTGATCACCCATTGGGGTTTGAGCGGGCCGGCAATTCTTCGTTTGTCAGCGTGGGCAGCAAGAGAAATTCATGCGATGTCAGGGCCTTTTGAGATTGAAATCAACTGGATCCCTGACATCAACAATCCACAGACTGCTCTGCTCGCGTTCAAGGAAGCGCACGGCAAAAAGTTAATCACAAACTCACCCGCACTCGGGTTACCAAAAAGACTCTGGCAACGTCTGACCGGAACCGTCGATGTAAAACCTCGCACGACCTGGAGCGGACTGAGGCAGGATTCATTGGATCGTTTCTGTTCCATCTTGACCCAGACTCGATTCAAGGTGTCGGGAAAGAGTCGTAACAAGGAGGAGTTTGTGACCTGTGGTGGCGTGGAGCTCAAGGAAATCCGTTTTAAAACCATGGAAAGCCGGAAGACCCCGGGGCTTTATTTCGCAGGTGAGTCATTGGACATAGATGCAGAAACAGGGGGCTTTAATTTTCAGGCCGCCTGGACAACAGGTTATTTGGCGGGGTCCGCGATAGCGACCTCAAGTTGAATCGCCAGATCATTCAAGGAATCAGAATTGAAGTGACCGCGTTTTCTGACACACCTGCCAAGGGGAGACAGCTGAGCCCAAAAACCAGAATGGCCGATTAAAGCCGGAATGGATTCCATCAGCTCATGATTTTCACTCTATGATCATTAACGAGCGTCGCTTCAAGCGTTCAAAAAAGCGCAGCCTTGGAGTATGTGCGCCCTATTGACCAAGAAGCGCGGAGGAATCTTGATCAAGATAAATCGTGGCCTGGGATTGCTCACGAAGCGCAGAAGCCGGGCACGCTGTTCCAATCTCTCCTTCCAATGCTGCCTGGACAGCCTTGGCCTTGCGCGTCTCAGGACTCAGACAAATCATTTTCTTTGCAGTGCAGAGCGCGGGAATGGTGAGTGTAAAGGCATAGGGAGGCACGGCTTCCAAGCTTGGGAAATGGCCTTCATTCACTTGCTGAATTTTGCAGGTATCATCCAACTTAACCAATTTTACGAGATGAGGATCTCTGAGATCGGCTACGGGAGGATCGTTAAAGGCAATATGACCGTTTTCTCCGACACCCAGACAGCACAAATCGATCGGGGCTTCCTGAAGGAGCTTGGAGTAACGTTCGCACTCATCCAAAGGCAAAGGCGCATCACCGATCAAGTAGTGGAAGTTTTGCGGTTTCACCAGGCTTTCCACTCGCTCTTTCATATAGAGCCGGAAACTGGCCTTGTGGGTTTCAGAAATACCCAGATACTCGTCCATGTGAAACAAAGTCACTCTGGACCAATCCACTCCACCCAGATCAATAAGCGTTTTCAGAAACTGAATCTGTGAATTCCCGGTCGCAAGGATGGCTCTCACTGAACCATTTGCCTCCAATTGGCCGATCAGATAGTTTCGAACCGTGTGAGCGGCATTCAGGGCCATTGCAGGCTGGGTTTCAAAAATTTCGACATTCAATGCGTCTTTCTTGAATTGTCTTACTGGCTGTGGAACAGTTTGATTGATGTCGTCCATATGATGATTACTCTCAAATGATGAAAACGTGGACGTTAGGGAAGGTCATGAAAAGGAGCAAGGAATTATCTGCACACTTCCGGCTTTTGAGCGGTACTGTGTTTCTGGGTATCCTGATTTTTCCGACGCATCTGATGGCTGTCTTCTTTCTGGCAACTGAGAACCCCGAGCACAATACCACACCTCCTGCAAACGCGGCCGAAGCACGCGCCTGGGGTCTTCAGGGTATCTGGCGCACCTGTCAGGGAACCCCGATAGCACCTCGCTGGTTTCTAAGCGCCAAACATATTGGTGGAGCCATCGGTGACCCATTCACTGTGCACGGAAAGACGCATTATGCGATAGCCAGAATTCTGGATCCTGATTCTGATCTGGTCTTGTGGGGAGTCACGGAATCATTTCAAGATCATGCGGCACTGTTCAGGGAGGGCGATGAAATCGGAAAACGCATGCTCGTTTTTGGTAGAGGGGAAGTTCGAGGCAGACCCGTTTTTTTGAAAACAGATACGATTCAGGAACTCAAGGGATGGAAGCGTGGATCAGGGCAGGCGATGATGCGATGGGGAGAGAATATAGTGACTGAAATTGCAGATGATCCCGTCTTAATCCAGGAAGGGCTTGGGCACCTGATTGGAGCCGAGTTCAACAGGGAGGGACTACCTGATGAAGCAGGGCTTGGCCCATGCGACTCAGGAGGTGGCATGTTTCTTTGGCAGGATAATGAATGGAAACTGGCGGCTATCAACTATGCCGCCGGAGGCAGATACAAAACCACCCAGCAAGGCAACGGTTTCGATGCAGTGCTTTTCGATGAGGGGGGATTGTTTGCTTGCAGGGATGAAAACTGTAGAGCAGAGGACTCGTGGGAGTTCATCGAGGACGATGAGGTGGACCAGCCCGGCAGTATCTGGGGCACGCGCATCCAATACAGATCTTCCTGGATTGAGGAAAACATTGCCGCAATGCCCGATCCCGAAACATCCATTATTCTGGAATCGGCTCAAGAACCTACAGGACCGTTTGAAGCAGAAACAGCCTGGAGCCTGAGTCAAATCCCTCTGGCTTTGGAAATTCGGGTTCCAGAGAGCCGCAGGTTCTATCGCATGAAGACAACAGATCGAGTTAGGCTGCTTGCCCCAATCCTTTCGGACGATAAATTGCTGCTCCCTTTTTCAGGACGATAATGATGCATAGAAATCTACAACATCAGTGCTTCTTTTGACAAAATGTACATATCCAATTTATTTGAAATGATTCAAACTCATTCTTTTCATACATGAATACATCAACAAAAAGTCTTTCATCGTGGATGATGTTGACCTGCCTGTTTGTACAGACCGGGCTGTGGGCGGATTCCGCCTTGTCCTTCAGCGCCGATATACGCCCACTCCTGTCAAAATATTGTGTCAGTTGCCACGGGCCGGACAAAGCCAAACGGAAAGCTGACCTCAGACTGGATGTACCAGAAAGTGCTTTCGCGGATCTGGGTGGTTATGCCGCCATTATTCCGGGCAAACCAGAAGAAAGCGAAATTTACCTTCGTATGGTAACGAAAGAAAAAGACGACATCATGCCGCCCCCTGATGCCAAGAACCCAATGTCCCGGGAAGATATCGAAAAGTTAAAACAATGGATAGCTGAAGGTGCCCCCTTTGAGGATCACTGGGCTTTTTCAGCGCCTGTTCGAAAACCTGTTCCAAAAGTTCCCAATCAGGATTGGAACAAACACCCCATCGATGCTTTTCTTTTTCAGAAAATGGCAGAAAAAGGACTGAAACCTCAAGTGACGGCGTCGAAAGAGACCTTGTTGCGTCGGGCATTCCTGACTTTGACCGGCTTACCTCCCACGCCAGCCGACATATTGCGTTTTGCGGATGACCCATCCGAGGACGCTTACGAGAAACAAGTCGATCGCCTTTTACAGTCCAGACAATACGGCGAACATCGGGCACGATACTGGCTGGATGCCGCTCGTTATGGTGACACACACGGCTTGCATCTGGATAACGAGCGCGCAATCTGGCCATACCGTGACTGGGTCATCAGGGCTTTAAATGACAACAAACCATTTGACACCTTCACCATTGAACAATTGGCGGGCGACCTGCTGCCCAATCCCGGCATCGATCAACTGGTGGCAACCGGGTTCAATCGCTGCAACGTTACCACCAGCGAAGGAGGAGCCATTCCGGAGGAATTTGCAGTGCGGTATGGAGTGGATCGTGTCAACACATTGACAACCGTTTGGATGGGAGTGACGGTCGGTTGCGCTCAATGCCATGACCACAAGTTCGATCCGTTTACGCAGAAAGAATTTTATCAACTTTTCGCCTATTACAACAATCTTGATGAAAAAGCGATGGATGGAAATGCATTCATCTATCCGCCCACCGTTAAATTAACCAGCGATGAGGACCACGAAAAACTCGCCTCATTTGATCAAAAAATCGAGCGGATAGAAAAGGCGATCAGAGTAAACCTTGCAAGCATCGACTACGAGGATCCCGGCAGGCGCGCGAAAGACAAAGAGCGAAAGGATTATATCTGGATTGAAGATGAACTTCCGGAGGGTGCCAAGGCATCCGACGCCGACGGTGGATGGCAATTTGTATCGGGCAGTGGATTTCCGACTTACCAGGGAATCAAATCACATCGACGCAGTGCCCAGGGATCTGAGCAACATTTTTTTACTGAAGCCAGATCCAAGCTAGTCGTTGGAAGCGGAGACACTCTATTCACATATGTTTACCTTGATCCAATCAAGCCTCCCAAAAGCATCATGCTTCAATTTCATACAAACGATTGGGAGCATCGCGCATTCTGGGGTGAAGATGTGATTCCGCATGGGAGCGGAAAGGGTGCCGGCCATCAATGGCTTGGAAATTTACCTGAGCCTGGTCAATGGGTGCGACTTGAGGTGCCCGCAGATAGCGTTGGATTATCTGCAGGCGACCGACTGGATGGCTGGGCCTTCAGTCAGTTTGACGGCACCGTTTACTGGGATCATTCGGGTATTCATACCCAGATTCCTCAAGGGAACGAGGGCTTTCAATCTATGTCGGTTTGGATGCATTTCATTGAGCAGGCAAAAGATGCACGATTGCCAAAGGATTTAAAAACGATCGCCAAAAAAGGCAGCGACAAACGAAGCAATGCTGAAAATCAAATCCTGCGAGATTACTTTCTGGAGCATGTCTGTTCAGAAACACGATTTCTCTTCTCAGCGCTGCATGATCAAAAGAAAAAATTAAGCGATGACAAGTCGAAATACGAACAAGCCATCCCTGTTTCGTTGGTGAGCAAAGAGCGAAAAGAACCGAGGGAAACTTTTGTCCTCGTGCGAGGTGAGTATGACAAGCGTGCCGACCAGGTGCAGCCAGCTGTCCCGGAGATATTGCCTCCTCTGCCAAAGGGAGCGCCCAACAACCGTTTGGGCTTGGCTCAATGGCTCGTAGATCCCGCTCACCCGTTGACAGCTCGAGTCATGGTCAATCGATTCTGGCATCAACATTTCGGAAGGCCTCTGGTGATGACAGCCGAGGATTTCGGTACGCAAGGCGAACTACCTTCTCATCCTGAATTACTCGATTGGCTGGCAGTAGAATTTATTGAGAGTGGATGGGATATGAAACACATCCACCGTTTGATTGTTACTTCAGCAGCATTCAAACAGTCATCCACCATCTCTCCTCAAGCCCTGGAGATCGATCCAGAAAACAGCTTCCTATCCCATGGTCCAAGGTATCGATTGGATGCAGAGGTCTTGAGGGATTCGGCACTATTCATCAGTGGATTGCTTGTGGAGAAAATGGGAGGAAAAGGCGTCAAACCTTATCAACCTTCAGGACTTTGGAAAGCGGTGGCTTACCCCTCCAGCACAACGGCAAATTACAAACGTGACAAGGGAGATGCCCTTTACCGTCGAAGCATCTATACCTTCGTTAAACGCACATCACCGCCGCCGTCCATGTCTACGTTTGACGCTCCCAATCGTGAAGCATGCACGGTGAAACGAGAACGCACCAACACACCCTTGCAAGCGTTGACCATGATGAACGACATACAATATGTCGAAGCTGCCCGTTGCTTCGCTGAAAGGGTTGTGGAACAGTCGCTACCCAAAACGGAACAACGCCTGAATTATGCCATGCGACTGGCCACGGGACGTACATTGGCGGAGGATGAACTCAAACTGCTTGGGAATTTATACACAAAACACATGGCAACCTTCAAAAAAGATCAGGAGGCGGCCAAGGGTTTGATTCAAACGGGAGAAGCACCTCGGATATCCGATGCAACTCCGGAGGAACTGGCCAGCCTGACGATGATTTGTAATCTGATCCTGAACCTCGACGAAATCATGACATTGAACTAGGAGATCGAAACCATGAGTCACATACAAGAAACCACAGACCATTTGTTATCCAGAAGATCTTTTTTTGGTCGCACACTTTGGGGGGTTGGTGCAAGTGCGATGGCCAGCATGATGCCTTCACGCCTGCTTGGAAGTCCATTGAATGCCAGCTTCGCACCCAGAGCCAAGCGGGTCATCTATCTTTTCATGTCGGGTGCCCCCTCGCAGATCGACCTCTTTGATCACAAACCAAGAATGCAGGATCTGTTTGACAAGGATCTTCCCGATTCTGTCCGCCAAGGACAACGTCTGACGACGATGACATCCGGGCAAAGCCGATTCCCAATTGCTCCGTCGATGTATCAGTTTGCACGGCACGGCCAGTCGGGAACCGAGGTTTCGGAACTCCTCCCGCACACGGCTGGAATGGTAGATGACATTGCGGTCGTGCGAACGGTTCATACAGATGCCATCAATCACGATCCAGCGATCACGATGATTCAGACCGGCACCCAACTGCCTGGAAAACCAAGCCTGGGTGCATGGCTTTCCTATGGACTGGGCAGTGAAAACAACAATCTGCCAACCTACGTGGTGCTGAACTCGACATGGACTGCCAAACGGGACGCCCAAGCACTCTATTCACGATTGTGGGGTTCCGGATTTCTGCCATCAAAACATCAAGGGGTTCGGCTTCGCAGCCAGGGGAACCCTGTTCTCTACCTGGCCAACCCGGAAGGTGTCACTCAAGAAACCAGAAAGACCATGCTGGATGGACTGGGCGAAATGAACCGTAAACAATTTGAATTGAGCAATGATCCGGAAATCAATGCACGTATCGCGCAATACGAAATGGCGTTTCGCATGCAAACTTCCGTTCCGGAACTTACCGACATGTCGAATGAACCCGACCACATTTATGACATGTATGGACCCGACGCCAAAATACCGGGGACCTTTGCTTCCAATTGTCTTCTTGCTCGCAGGCTTGTTGAAAGAGACGTTCGCAGTATTCAAGTGTTTCATCGTGGGTGGGATCAACACGGAAATCTGCCTCGAGACTTGCCTCTCCAATGCAAGGATATTGATCAGGGAGCCACCGCGTTGATTCAGGATCTGAAACAACGTGGGCTGCTGGACGATACGCTGGTGGTTTGGGGGGGCGAGTTTGGAAGAACCATTTACTGTCAGGGCAAACTCGAGCGCACAGACTACGGGCGCGATCATCATCCACGATGCTTCACCATGTGGATGGCTGGCGGTGGCATCAAGGGCGGTGTCACTTATGGAACCACCGACGATTTCAGTTACAACATTGCAGAAAACCCAGTCCACATACGTGATTTGAATGCGACCATCCTGCACTGTATGGGTTTCGAGCATAACCATCTGACCTATAAATTTCAGGGACTCAACCAGAAACTTACAGGTACTGATGCAGAAGCAAATGTCATCAAAGGTATTCTGGCTTGAAACCACTGGGATAAGCCACGCATTCCAGCATGGTTTGGCATTGTGTGCTTGAGAGTATAAGCAAATTACTGGCAATTTTTGTTTTCAGCTTGTCGCATGCACAGGCTTCGACCAATCTTATTGGACGCATGGAAGAAAGGTCTCTGGAAACTTTGAATCAATCGGACTCGGCATTGGAATTAACGCTGAGGCCTTCCTTGTTTTCTGATTTTACGGGACAGGACAAAATCAAGGAACGATTGGAAATTGCGGTTCAGGCAGCCAGGCAACGTGGAGATGTATTGGATCACATCTTGTTGAACGGTCCTCCCGGACTGGGAAAAACCACCCTTGCCGGCATCATCGCCAAGAGCATGGGGGCCAGCCTGAAAAGTACCAGCGGACCCACCATTGAGAAAGCGGGTGATCTCGCAGGCTTACTTACGAATCTGGAGGAAGGAGACGTGCTCTTCATCGACGAAATCCATCGGCTCCAGAAAACGATCGAAGAATACCTTTATCCGGCCATGGAAGATTACAAGCTGGATATCATCATTGATCAGGGTCCGAATGCGCGCAGCGTGCGCTTGAACCTGCCCAAGTTCACACTCATCGGAGCAACAACACGAAGTGGACTTTTGTCAGCCCCTCTGTTAAGTCGGTTTCCTGTTCGAGAACGGCTGGACCATTATCCAGCCGATTATCTACAGAAGATTGTGCTTCGGTCTGCACGTTTGTTGAATGTCGAAATTGAACCACAGGGTGCCTTCGAAATTGCACGCCGCAGTCGCGGCACCCCACGTATCGTCAACAACCTGTTGAAACGAGTGCGTGATTACGCACAAGTTCGCCATGACGGGCGCGTCACGGCCGATGTTGCTGATAAAGCACTGGCCATGCTTGAAATCGACGAAAACGGACTGGATGAGATGGACAAACGAATCCTCGAATGTATGGTGATTAAATTTGGAGGAGGCCCCGTTGGCATCAATTCACTGGCCGTTGCCGTCGGTGAAGAATCCGATACACTGGAAGAAGTCTATGAACCGTATCTCATCATGGAAGGCTTCATGATACGCACTCCACAAGGTCGAGCGGCTACTCCCCTTGCCTATAAAAAGCTCGGCGTGGAGCCACCCACAGACAAGCGCTAACCTTTTCATCCCGCCTGAGTGCACAGCGCTACGGACAGAAAATATTCATGCTCAATACAGAGATTTAGGAAAGTACGGTATCCACGATGAAAAAAGCTGCGCTTCACTCAAATTCAAAATCGCAAGCACCCACTCACAGTGACTCTATTACTCAGCGACCTGCTTCAAACAAGATTTCATGGCAGGAATGAAATGACTCAAAGGTGGTGTCACTTTATCCCTCGCTTTAGCCTGATCATCCCATTTGCGAAGTTCCAATGCTTCCTGATAAAAAGGCTCATTTTCGAACTGTTTCATCTCTTCAGGTTTCATCGGACCACCCTGGTCATGGTAACTCTTCAGTGAGGTGGGAGACAGTTGGATCTCATACTTTGGGTATTTAGTACATAGATAGCGCTTGGCGATGACATGAAGCCGAATGGGATCCGCAACTTCAGGACCAAAATGTTGCTTGATCCACCCATTGGCAACCAACTCATGCTTGTCATCCAGATCATCCTCGCATGATTCCGGTAATAACGCTGCACTCAGGATGTGGCCGATATCATGCATCATGGCCGCAGTGACCATGGGTTCCGGCGCTCCGGACTCTTCCGCAAGTTGACCGCTCTGAAGCGCGTGTTGAAGTTGAGTGACAGATTCGGTGCCATACTGCTCGGAGCCGCGTTGTTCAAAGGTAGATCTGATTTTTTCAATGATGGGGTTCATGAGTTTTGGTGATGAACAAGATCCGTAATAAGGACTATGGAGCAATTAAGGATTTATACTGACATGAAGATGCTCTGTCTGGTCAAGTTGAAATGCATTCGAATGGGATTAATTTCCCGCTTTTCTGTGGACGGAAGAGTCGCCATAAAATCGTAACTTGGCCTTCGAAGAAAATGATGTTTTGATGCCTGACTAGCTTTGACGACATGCGCAGTTTGATATGAAAGAACCCTCGCGACCCAAGGATCGGGCGGGTTGGAATCCTTCTTCCCGGCTCTCCAACGAAACCACATTCGCCATCTGGTGTATCACAGCTGCCTTTGGTGCTTATTTTTGCATGTATGGCATACGAAAACCTTTTACAGCGACGACCTATGAGGGCATGACGGCTTTCGGGATGGAACTTAAATCTGCTCTGGTCATTACGCAGGTTTTCGGCTACATGCTTTCTAAGTTTATTGGCATCAAGGTGATCGCAGAGCTGCCACCTTACAAGCGTGTTCAGGGCATCTTGTTGCTCACTTCTGTTGCCCTGGCTTGTTTGCTCGGTTTTGCAGCTGTTCCCACTCCGTTATCGGTCGTTTTTCTCTTCGGAAATGGGCTCATGCTGGGAATGGTGTTTGGGCTGGTACTTGGCTTCCTGGAAGGGCGCCGCAACACTGAATTATTGGCGGCGGGTTTGTGTGCGAGCTTCATTTTAGCTGATGGTGCTTCCAAATCGGTGGGTGCCTGGCTGATTGAGCAGGCAATCCCTGAAACCTGGATGCCTTTCGCGGCAGGAACCATTTTTATGATCCCTCTGCTGGGGTTTTTATGGATGCTGAGCCAGATCCCTGAACCAGGCAAGATCGATCAAAGCGAGCGACAGGAACGTGTCCGAATGAACAGCGCCGATCGTCGACGATACTTCATGCATTATGCACCTGGCCTTATTGCCATTATCCTGGCCTATCTTTTAATTACGCTGATCCGCAGCATCAGAGGGGATTTTGCGCCTGAGATTTGGAGGGGTCTTGGCGTTGAAACGACTCCTGAACTTTTTTCCATATCGGAAATGTGGATTGCGCTTGGGATTATCATCTGCAGCGGTGTGTTCTCTTTATACCGCAACAACCGAAGCGCTTTGTTCCATTCTATCAGCATTTGCATTCTGGGGCTGGGATTACTTCCCATGAGCCTGATGGCATTGGACAAGCAATGGATTTCTTCATTCTGGTTCATGGTCCTGATAGGTCTGGGGCTTTACCTGCCTTACGTTTTGGTGCACACGACATTGTTTGAACGCATCATGGCCGTCACTCCCGACAAAGGGAACATAGGCTATCTCATGTATCTTGCAGACTCCACAGGGTATCTTGGCTACGTGATTCTGATGCTCTTCAAGGACTCACTGCCAGCGCAGGATGATACCTTATCGTTTTTCACGAAACTGTGTTGGCTGGTGGGTGTTTTCGGCATAGGTTTTTTTCTTCTTGCTTTGAGTTATTTCAGAACGAAGCTCAGAGTGAAGCATTGAGCGCGATCAATGAACATGAATCAGAACACCAACGAAATGTATCCAGGCAAAGTGGCGTTGTATCACGGGCCTGACAAGGCCTTAGAACTCCTGCCAATGAACTGGCCTGCACCTCAGGAAAGTCAAGCGCTCGTTAGAATCACGCATTGTGCCATCTGTCGAAGCGATGTGCACACCATGTGCGGACGTCGACATGTTCAAACACCCAGTGTCCTAGGCCATGAAATCATCGGGCACCTGATCGCCGTGGGCGCATCGTTTTCCAACACGGACTTCAGTGGTCAAACATTGAAACTCGGTGACCGGGTTACATGGGCGATCTATGCGCACTGCGGTGAATGCGCTTTCTGTCGCGACGGTTTACCTCAGAAATGTGTGCAGTTATTCAAATACGGCCATGAAGCCGTCTCGGACACTGGAGAGGGTTCAAGCGGTGGTATGGCAAGTTATATCATGCTGAAATCCGGAACACCCATTTTGAAATTACCGGATACGATCCGTGATCACAGTGCAACGCCGATTAATTGCGCGGTGGCAACCGCGGCAGCCATGATCCGGGAAAGCGATTGCAAGTTGGATGCGCATTCCGTTCTGTTAGTGATGGGTGGAGGCTATGCGGGGCTGAGCGCCGTTGCTCTGGCAAAAAAACAGGGCTGCGGAAGGGTGCTGGTTTTCGAAACCAACATGGAATTACACAAGCGCTGCCTGGAATTCGGAGCCGATGAGGTGTTTGTTCCGGGGGATCAGGCCGCGATAGAATGCCTGAACAAGTGGACGCATCAACGCGGTGTTGATCTGGTACTCGAACTGGCCGGTTCGACAGATGCCGCACAATTGGGATTGGATCAATTGCGCACGGGTGGCTGCCTGATTCTTGCAGGCACCGTATTCCCCTCACCTCCCCTTCGGATTGATCCAGACCAGATTGTTCGCCGTTGTCTGACAATTAAAGGATCGCATAACTACCGTCCTGAAGATCTCATCACCGCAACAAGATTCATGTGCGATACGCAGGACAAACTCCCTTGGGGACGGCTGGTCGGAGGTGTCTTTTCTCTGGAAGATTGCAATGAAGCAATCCAGTTTGCAAAAGATCACCCCGGTCAAAGGGCCATCCTTCAGATGTGTTGATTATCGGAGCATTAGAATTGCGCTTCGAAAAAAACAAAAGGACCCTGAATGCTACGCATGTGGGATTCGATGGAGTGCTTCATGTTGGCTCGAATTCGACTATCACTCTTTACCTTCTCCCGAAGCCAACTCTGCGTGCCTTGATTCCACCAGCTGATACCAGTTGTCTCTCTGGCGGGGCTGATAGCCCAGATCCTTGATCAAACGGTGCATGTCTTCTACGGTCATCTGGAAAGTCGTACCTGCCTGACTCACGACATTTTCCTCGATCATGATACTTCCCAGGTCGTTGGCTCCATAGGTCAAAGCCACCTGTCCTATCTCAAGACCTTGAGTCACCCATGAACTTTGGATGTTTTCCACATTGTCCAGGTAGATGCGACTGAGGGCCTGCATGCGAAGGTATTCATGCGCACCAACCGGTTCNGCCTTGAGCTTGGTATTCTCGGATTGAAAGGTCCAGGCGATGAAAGCCGTGAAGCCGCCCGTTGCGTCTTGTTGTGCCCGAACCCGTTCAAGGTGTTCGATGCGATCTTCCAAAGTTTCCACATGACCGAACATCATGGTTGCCGAAGAGTTCAATCCAAGGCGATGAGCCACATCCATGACTCCCATCCATTCATCACTCATCGCCTTGAGAGGTGCGATACGCTTCCTGACGCGATCCACCAGGATCTCCCCTCCTCCTCCGGGAATGGATCCAAGTCCTGCTTCCTTGAATTGCTTCAACAAATCTTCCATAGGCAAATCAAAAACCTTTTGAAAATGAATGAATTCACTGGGGCTGAAGGCATGGATATTGATTTGAGGAAACTTGGATTTGATATGAGAAAGCGTGTCGAGATACCAGTCCAGATCAAGAGAAGGATGGTGCCCTCCCTGCATGAGAATTTGGGTGCCTCCGAGTGTCAGGGTCTCCGCAATCTTCTGATCCAATTCATCCTTGGTGATCACATAGGAATCGACATCTTTTTCCGTGCGATAAAAGGCGCAGAATTTACAGTAAACGTTGCAGATATTCGTGTAGTTGATATTGCGATCAATGTTGTAGGTCACAATATCGTTGCCCGCTCCATCATAAGCCTTGGCCTTGGCCAAGAGACGGCGCCGATGCGCCAGAGCACCCAACTCTTCGAGCGGTAACGAGCACAATCTGCGTGCCTCGGCAGCATCAACCCGCTTACCCTCCCAGACTTTCTGCAATAATGCATCCATGGATGCGTCATAAATCATACTATGAGTTTACAATAGTAGCCTCTTGTTTCAATGGAGAAAGATTCTGAAACGGCCCATGCCTTTGAGGGGAGTATCGAAGACGCTGCGCATCCGAGCCACGTATCATTCAAGAACCCCGCTCGCTGTGAGTGATCTTTTGAAAAACATCTTGCAAGGCAACGCTCAGAGCGTTCCATGTATTCAAGGATGTGTCCCATCCTGAACTAAACCTCAACACACGACCCGCTTCGGATGCGCTGAGCCCCATGGAAGCCAGCACATGACTGGTCTTTTCTTTGCCACTCGAACATGCCGAACCAGTCGAAACGGCAAAAGCCTCCTTGTCCAGCTTCACCACCCAGCGAATACGACAATCCACCTCAGGCATGATCACAGAGGTCGTATTCCATAGTCGATTGACATTTTTGCCCAGAATTCGAATGTTGGGAAACACAGACTGCAGAAGGGCTTCAAATTCCTGCTGGATGTTGAGCCGCTGTTGAATGGATTCCTCATTGATTTCCTTTTCGCGCGCTTCCAGAGAAGCAACCATTGACAAGATGCCTGGTACGTTTTCCGTTCCAGCACGCCGATTCATTTCCTGAGGCCCACCAAGGATGAAAGCATCAAGACGACCTTTAGATGGACATTTAAGAAAACCCACTCCCTTGGGCCCTCCAAATTTGTGTGCACAGGCCGACACCCAATCGCATGCACCAAGACCACTCACGGGTAATCGACCTACCCATTGAGAGGCATCGCAAAAGAAGGCAATCCCCTGCTCCTGACACCAAGTCCTGACCGATTCCCAGGGCTGAAGGCAACCAGTCTCATTATTGGCAGCCATGATACAAACAAGATGCGGCTTGCCATGCCGTAATTGAGCCTTGAGCCAATCCAAATCGACCAAACCATCACCATTGGAAGGAATCCATTTGATATGATTTCCAAGCCAACGCGTCGCGCTTTCCATGCTGCAGGGATGTTCCATTTCGGAAACCCATACCTCAGCGTCTGCTGATAGCGTCTGACCAATATGGTACCAGACCATGTTGTTTGATTCCGTCGCGCCACTGGTCCAAACCAGATCCAATGGAGAACACCCGAGACGGTTTGCCAAAACCAGGCGCGCATCTTCCAGAGCCTTATCTGCTCGAGTGCCGATTCGGTGAAGACTCGACGGATTACCCGGGTATCTTTCAACCGCATCAAGCCAGGATTCTCGGGCGACTTGATTCATCGGAGCGGTTGCATTGTGATCAAAGTAATTCAAGCTACCCATTAAAGAAGGACCTGCCATCATGGCGAGGATAATTTGCGTCAATCGTTGGGTTTGACCCTTAGACGAAGATACCAAACAAGCACGATGAAGTCATAAAGGGCATGCGCGATCATGGGACTTAATAACTGGCTTGTGGACATCCAGACCAGGCTGAAATAGACGCCCATGAGCGTTGCCAGAATGAAATAGAACTTAGTGAGTGCATGACATACTCCAAAAAGGAGCGCCGAGATTGCTACGGCGATTGGCAGTCCTGAAGCTGATTGAAGGCCTCCTTGAATCACAGCACGAAAAAGGACTTCTTCACTGATTCCCGCAGCAATGGAAAGCAATGCTATTTGAAATATCGTAAAGTCTTTGAATAGCGGCAATACAGCCTCATCCATCATTTGGATGATCTTTCGATTTGGCTCCCACTTGGATTGCAAAAGCCAGAAAAACATGGAAAGCATCGGTAAGGTGGAACTTATTCCAACTCCAAAACCTACCCAATCCCAATTGGCTTCACCCCACAATGGGATTGAAAAAAACCATGCCACCAACCAAGCCAAGAGGAGCAATAGAAGCTCAAAGATGATGGCTTTAACAAACATGTGAGATAGAAGATATGGAGAGCGAGGTCAGGTCAACCAACAAGTTCGTGATTGCCTTGTCACAAGGGGAAATCAGCCTCTGTTGGCTTCTGTTGGCATGAATTATGCCATACAAAGACTGCAATAAAAACGACTCATTGATCATCATCATACGGATTTTGTTGCAGTGGGTTGCCGGCAATTCCAAATTTGGAATCTGTTTTATCCTGATACTGAAAGATCACCCATCGAGCTAAAGGTGGGTTGCTCCGTCACCGCAAAGTGACGATAATCAACTACGCGCTTTCGGTATTGGGAGCAGACTCTGAGGAATGCCGGCACCCGCTGCAGCTTCTGAACAATTGATTACCTCCAAGTCAAGGATGCTTCACCCAGTGTGATAATGGATGGATTGCGCAGGACGGGTTTATTGTAGCCAAGTCTATTTCCTTCGATATCCTGAACGACTCCCCCAGCCTGTTCAACCACGCATTGTGCGGCCGCAGTATCCCATTCCATTGTAGGGACATCACGTAGGTAAATATCAGCTTTTCCCTCTGCAATGAGGCAAAACTTCAATGAACTACCCATGCTCTGGGTTTCAGCACCAGGAAACCTCTCCAGAAGCTCTTGCACCATGGGACCCGCATGATCACGGCTGGCAACAATGCCTAGCCGCTTTTTATCAGGAGATCGAACTTTGATGGATAAGGCTGCTTCCTCTCCTTGCTGCTTGAATGCCCCTTGTCCCTGCTCCGCCCAGTAATAGAGATCCTTGGCGGGAACATAAACAACGCCCAATACTGGTGTTCCAAGTCGTATCAATGCAATGTTCACCGTGAATTCACCGGTCTGCTTGATGAACTCCTTGGTGCCATCCATGGGATCGACCACCCAGAAATCATTCCATTTTTTACGTTCTTCAAAAGCCACCTCACTGGCCTCTTCAGAGAGCACGGGTATGGAGTCGTCGAGTGCTTGCAAGCCCTCAACGATGACATGATGAGCCGCTAGATCGGCCTTGGTTAAAGGACTGTCATCTGCTTTCTTTTNGACAGGAATAGGCTGGCCGTAATAGGAAAGGATAGCCTTTCCAGCTTCTCGGGCGATGCATTGAATCTTTTCGATCAAAAGATAATCCTTTTTTGAGTCTGAAGTGAAATCTATCGGAAAAACCAAAAGATCATTGGCAAATGAAGCGAGAACAATGCCCTTTTTCTAACACATCAAGAGGACGTGTTCGTGCGCATGGGCATGATCACGTATATGAATGGAGTTTGCACCTTGATGACTCCAGGGCTCAACTCATCAGACATTTCAAGGAAAACTTCATCGTCATCCAGAACTTTGAGAGGATCCATCATGTAGAGCGGATTGAAGGAAACCGTGATATCTTCTCCAGAGTAATTAATGGCAATATTTTCACGGGCTTCTCCAACNTCNGGTGTGTTGGCGGTAATCTGCAAATTGTTCTGGGTGAAGGCAAATTTGACAGAATGAGCTTTGTCACTCGTCATGATCTCGGCTCTTCGCAATGCTTGGAGCAGTTCTTCTCTTACCAGAGGAACACGTTCTTTGCATTTTTGTGGTATGACCTGACTGTAATTGGGATAGGATCCTTCGATCAGCTTGGTAATGAGCATGATCGAAAACTGGCTTTCTCCGTGCAGATAGAANAGTGCCTGATTGTCCTGAAATTGAACATCCACCGTTCCCTCTTCACCCAGAAGGCGGTTCAGCTCATTGATGGCCTTGGTAGGCACAATGAAATTAGCTTGTACTTCTGGCGTTTCCTCAAGGTCTTCTTCGACCAAGGCCAGNCGTCGCCCATCCGTTGCCACCATGGTAAGTTTGAATTCCTTGATATTGAGGTAAATCCCGTTCAGCACATATCGCGATTCTTCGGAGGAAACAGCGTATGATGTTTTCTTGAGCATTCCCCGCAGGCATTCCTGGGAAATNGAGATTTTGTTCTTCTCTTCGAACGTTGCAATGGGTGGAAACTCGTTCGCACTCAATCCAACGATTTTGAAGAAGGAGGCCCCAGCGTGCAAGCTGCATACATTTTTTTCATCCACGACCAGTTCAATCTCTGGAGTTGATAACTCACGCACGATACCAAAAACCTTCTTGGCAGGTAACGTGACTTTCCCGGGTTCCTCTATGTCGGCCTGTACGGTGCATGAGACCGTTACATCAAGATCGGTGGCCGTCAGGACCAACTTGCCTTCTTCTGCAACGAGAAGGACGTTTGAGAGGACTGGAAGGGTAGTACGGGGGTTCACCACGTTCTGCACAGACTGCAGACCACGGATCAGTTCTTCTTTGGCAATGCTGATTTTCATGCGATCAAGCTATCTAATAATTCTCAAANAGAGAAAAATGTATTAAAATTAAGCCCTGTGAATAAGGCAAACAACTATTGCTGTCAAGGCTCCCTCAAGGACTTAGAGCAGAATAGAGGGGTGAACAAAGAAATAATAACCAGCAGGTTAAGACAACTTAACAGACTTATTCACGCTATTCACAAAGTTATTCACAGGCTGTTGGATCATCCATTCACAGGCTGGCATCGATTAATGATCGTTGGCAACATTTGTGCCACACGATCTATTTGTTGGGGAGTATTTTCTCTGCCCAAGGAGAGGCGAACCAGCGCATTGGCTTTTTCGCGACTCACACCCATCGCAAGCACAACATGCGATGGCTCCAGCGAGCCCACCGAACAGGCGGATCCACTGGATGCACAAATTCCTTCCATATCAAGCCCAGCCAACAATCCTATACTGTCGCATCTTTCGACCGTAAATGCCAACGTATTGTTCAAAGATCCTATTGAGGGGCTCAATATTTCCACCCCTTTGATTGATCCAAGGCCTTTGTGCAGTCTGGAAAACCCTTCATGAACAATGGTCTTATGAAAGACGGGAGGGAAGGAAAACTTTTTCAGGGCTGTGACAAGACCTGCCACGGCTGCGAGGTTTTCCGTACCTGCCCGGCGCTCATTTTCATGAGCACCCCNGAAAAGAATTTTTTCAGGCAGCAAGGGAGATCGAATGAACAAAGCGCCAGAGCCTTTTGGACCATGAAATTTGTGGGCACAGACGGAAACCAGATCGGCATGAAAGGAATGAATGGATTCCAGAGGCTCTTTTCCAAACCACTGAACGGCGTCGGTATGGAACAATACGCCCTGATTCCGACAAAGAGCTCCAATCTCAGCGACGGGTTGGAGGGTGCCAATTTCGTTGTTAGCTGCCATGACAGAAACCAGCTGGGTATCTGGCCGGATGGCTTCACGAACAGACTCGGGATCTACCCTGCCCTCGTGGTCCACCGGAAGATACGTGACCTCGAAGCCTTCCTTCGCGGCTAGATATTCAAAACAGTGCAATACCGCGTGATGTTCAATAGAACTGCAGATGAGATGATTGCCCAAGTGCTTGCGCAACCTCGCCGTACCGAAAACGGCCAGATTATTACTCTCAGTGCCTCCGCTGGTGAAAACAACTTCACTGGGCTTGCACTGCCACATCTCGGAAACATCATAGCGGAAATCGTCTAAATGCGCTTTTGCTTCACGACCAATTTGATGGATACTGGAAGGATTTCCATAGAAATTCTTCATGTGAGGAACCATGGATTGGAAAACTTCCTCATCCAATGGCGTNGTTGCATTGTAATCTAAATAAATGTGGCTCATGCGCTTGCTGCTTTCCAGATGTTCAGGGCTTCATAATGACCGGTTTTGTAGCTATGATAAATTGCCTTGGAAATAAATTTCTTAGCAATGGTTACCGCAGGTACAAGGGATTTGCCCAGAGCTAATTGAGCCGTGATAGCTGCAGCGTAGGTACAGCCTGTTCCGTGGGTTTTTCTACCATGGATGTATTTGGATTCCAGAAGAGTCATTGTTTTACCATCATACAAATAGTCCACGGCCAATCCTTTGCTGGGTAAGTGACCTCCTTTGAGCAGGAAAGGTCGCTCATATTGATCCACCAATTTTTTCACCGCATTTTTCAACTGCGAATTTGTACGGATAGAGACACCCAGCAGCACTTCCGCCTCGGCGATGTTGGGGGTGATCAGNTCCGCCAAAGGGATTAGTTTCTTCTGGATCAATTGGATACAAGAACTTTTCAATAAACACCCACCACTCGTCGCGACCATCACAGGGTCCATGACATACCAATCGGGTTTTTCCATCTTAAGTCTGTTGACAACTGCCTTGACAATGGAAGAAGCGAATAACATCCCTGACTTGACTGCCTTTGGCTTAAAGCCGTCCAACAAGGCCTCAAATTGTTTTTCAACGACACGGGATGAAATCGGTTGAATGTCCAATACACCTTTGGGGTTCTGAGCGGTTACACAGGTTACAACACTAGTTCCATGCACTTCAAACCCCGCGAATGTCTTGAGATCTGTTTGTATACCTGCCCCACCTCCACTGTCAGAGCCGGCTATGGTCATGGCACAGGGCGTGGAATCATTGATTGGTCTTTTCGTCATGAGAGTCATCAGCAAGCAACACAGACGTTCCTGCTGTATTTGCTAATTTATAGCTTGATCGAGGACAAATCAATGCACCTCCTTCCCACGGCTTGACTTTTTAGTGAGCCAGTCTTTTATTTCTCCAATGCGTTCATGGATTTTGTCATTGTGCCTTCTTATCCTGGTCAACGGATGCCAACGGTCTGGTTTGTCAGTGCCTCCAGGATTGGAGCACGATCCCGTTTGGACAGGCAAGGATGGGAATGTCGGTGACGATGCAGGCGCGGCAGTATCCGATGCCCCGACCATTATCCCAGTCATCAACGCACCGATTGGTCAGGTAGCATCCGTTCATACTGCCCTGCGTTTTGTCATCCTTGATTTTCCGCTTCACCCCATGCCTCAGATAGAGAGCCGACTCTTCATCTACCGCAAACAGCAAAAAGTAGGCGTCGTCAAGGTCACCGGACCCTCTCACGGAAGAACTATTGCTGCTGATCTTATCGAAGGTGAGGCCAATCACGGGGATCAAGTTCGGCCTGATTGAAAGAGCAACCTNCCAATCCCAGATTCTAGCTTGTTCTGATTCCGTGGAACGGCTCTCTTATGAGAGCTCAAAACGTCGTATTTTGGTTCTTTGGTCAACCAAATCCATGCATCCTCAGAACGTTAGAGGACAACACAAATAGACCTGGATCATCTATCCTACCAATAATCTTAAAGACAAGCAGTCCTCATTTCAGCGAATCCTCGATCTTATTTTTGCACCCGAGGCATTCTACGAAAATTATCAAAAAGGCATTAACTGTAGATGCGAACATCGTTGATCCTGTCATTGAGCTGGCCCTGTTTCGTCATCTCGCACAGAACCGTACATGGACCAAGACGAGGAATTTTTCTGCAAGAAGATCATCGAAAAAGGAACGTAACAAATCCTCCACGTTCTTTTTCTCTCTTAGAATCTGACGTTGACTCCATCAAGATTGAATACGGATGAAGACATTGAAATCTTGTCACGAGCATTCTTTTACACCATCGTATTGACTATTCTCATGAAAGTGTTTTCCAGAAAATGTGTGGAGATCATGAGCCTTGAATGGGCTTTGGGTCTTTTTGTGATGGCTTTATTCCTGTCAGGATGTGGGCCTCAAGACAACAACCATCAATCCAATGCTGCATCCGTCGCATCGTTTCCCAGTAAAACGATCACAATCGTTTGTCCTTGGGGTGCTGGAGGAGGCACGGATAGAGTCTCAAGATATCTAGCAGATGCTCTAAAGAGCTCCATGGGCGTCCCATGTGTAGTTCAAAACAAAACGGGAGGAAGTGGCGCCGTCGGTCATTCATTCGGGTCCAATGCCAAACCGGATGGCTATACCATCACGATGGGTACTTTTGAATTGAGCACGATGCATTGGATGGGGATTTCTGAGTTATCACACAAAGCATTTATTCCTTTGATGCAAGTGAATTCAGATGCTGCCGCCTTGATTGTTCGCAAGGACGCTCCCTGGAATACGCTTGCTGAGTTTTTAGATCATATCAAAGCAAACCCAGGAAAGGTTCAGATGTCGGGTACTGCGTCTGGAGGTGCCTGGGATCTTGCACGTGCCGGCTTTCAAATCGCCGCTGGATTGTCAGTTGATGCCGTTTTATGGATTCCTACCGAGGGATCAGCTCCTTCGCTGCTGGAATTAATGGGTGGCCATATTGATGTTGTCTGTTGCAGCGTTCCTGAGGCGGCCACACAAATTGAAGCTGGAGAACTGCGTGTTCTTTCGGTGATGTCCTCCGAACGACTGACGGAATATCCTGATTATCCAACTTGCAAGGAAGCGGGCATTGATTGGGAGATGGTTGGATGGAGAGGTTTACTGCTTCCACTGGAGACCCCTCAGGAAATAGTGACCCAATTAAATCAGGCTTTTCAGGAGATCACCCAATCGGATACTTACCAGTCTTTTATGAAGAAAAACAGATTTGGGATTGAGCTCAAACAAGGCCCCGCCTTTGGTGAATTCCTGAAGGCTGAAGATGCCAAGTGGCAAAAAGTCATTCAGGCAACAGGTTATGCAAGTCCGGAATGACAATACTCTTTAACCCAACGATCATGCAAAGGATCGCCGGCATTGTATGGTTGGCGCTGGGCCTTACAGCCGTCTTTCTTGCAACGGGTATTCAGAAGCCAGGATTTGGTTCTAATCAAGATCCCGGACCACAGTTTTTTCCCATTTTATTGGGAGCTATCCTGGCGGTGGGTGGGTGTATTTTGCTCTTCAAAAGCTTCTACTCAGAAAGGACTCAAATAGAATCATCCAGAGGAGCATCGAACCATGGCACCCTGCTCCTGTTCGTGTTTGGCTTTGTATTGTATCTCTTGGCGATGCCCTGGCTTGGATTTTCTCTGGCCTCAAGTATCTTCATCTTCTTGATGATCTGGTTGCAGGGTAGCCGATGGTTTTTTGCCATGCCTGTGGCTCTAGGGCTTGTAACAGGAGTACAGGTATTATTTGGATATCTATTCCATGTTCAGCTTCCATCGGGGGTGCTGAGCTTGCCTTTTTAGATCGTCTTGAACGATTTACGGCTACCACAACATGAAGCTCGAGGGGCTATAGTCCGGAGTTATGCTTGCTAACTACTTCAACAGGTTCAGGGCTGTCTAGGTGTGTTATTTGCTGGTGATGAATCCGGATCGATCGCACTCCACGCATTAATAATATTGATTTTAACCGTAGGGTTTCTTTCTTTCTCCAACGCTTCTTTGAGCATTGGAAGTGCGGGTTTGCCGGCCTTTTCACCCATCATCATCAGCACGTATGCAGCCATTTCCCTGATATTAGCCTCCTTATCCTCTTGGAGAACTTCCACTACCAAATCAATCGCAGGTGCTGCATTTTCTCGACCGTCACCAAGTTCAATCAAGGCATTGAGACGATTCTCGGCATCATCACTCATCAATTGATCCATCAGGGTGGCAACATCAATATCTTTCGCCACCGCGTCAGGTGTGCCCCCACCTCCGCAACCCGTTAACAAGGTGCTAGTGATGGTAACTGCTGCAATGAATGTCATCAGTGTGTTGAAGAATTTGATCTGCATATGAGCATACTGTCGAAAAAGGTCGCTGGTGTTCAATAAAAAAGCCCACTGGAATTTCCAGCGGGCTGGTATCGGATTCAAATTAAAAATCAACGTGCTCCAACAGGAAGCCTATGTCCTGCCTTGCGCTGTGTGCGCAAGGCCAGCCAGAGCACATCAGGATCTGTGGCTGTCGCATTTGGTTTTTGAAAACCGGAAATCCTCACAGGATTGCTTTGCTGCGAGTTTGAAGCGGTCCATTTGTGAACTTCGGAGTGTCCATCTGCAAATGCCAGACCCCCTGCTCCATTGTGATAATTGGCGGGTGTGTCGATCCATGGGTTACCCCTTTGCAATTCAGGTGTGAAACAGCCCGCATCGTTGATGCTGTCCGGATGCTCGTCAGCATAAACCCAAGTTTCCGATGGACCCGGGTCTGTCAGGCCAGACATTTTGGCGGTTTCCGTGGCATAATCTCGAGCAGACCATGCGGCTGCTCCTCCTGGATTTGTCCTCGAATCGCACGTGCCAACGCGGATGTTTCCTGAAATACTCCTCACACGCTCACTCCAACCCAAACGCCGCTGTGCCGCACTCATTTTATTATCTGAAGGACATTTGAAGATATTTTTTGCATTGGAAAAGTAGGATGCCAACACAGAATATTGTGGGTCCAAAAGATACTGCACATTGGTATTGTCCTGTCGACTTCCCCAGTCCAGCCATCCGGTGACCCAGGAGCCTTTTGCTGCACCACTTCCATGACATGAATTAGGGAACCTGTCTTCGCTGTCTCCCAAATACATGTGTGTGGCAAGCATGAGTTGCTTGGTATTATTCATGCAAAGAATGCCTTTGGCTTTGTCTTTGGCCTTGCTCAATGCTGGTAACAACATTCCCGCCAGGATGGCAATAATGGCGATCACCACCAGAAGTTCTATCAGTGTGAAGCCGGCTGCCATTGGGCGACCTGCTTTTTTGATGCTTTTCTTAATGTTCATGCTTCTTTGGGCCATTTAGAATATTTTCTGCAGCGATCATTCTTAGCGAGATGGGATTGTTCGGACAAGTGTGTTTTTAACAGCACAATGAGAAAAGGTTCTCTTGCTGATCAGCCGTTTTCAGAATTTGAGCGGTCGTATTTCTGTTGGTTTATTTATTGTGCCAACCAAAGCGATCTGAGATGGGCCAAAACACAAAAAATTGTTTACCGATTACTTTCTTCCGAGGGAAGTCCAGCCAGTTACGGCTATCATAACTGTTCATCGTGTTGTCACCCATTACGAAATAGTGGTTATCTCGAATCTTGTATTCTGAATTACCATCAGGAAATTGAGAGTTCATGGCAAGGTGAGGATAATTGTTTTCTATGGCAATTTTTCCATTCACATGACCAGAATAAAGGCTGTCTTTCGGAGGGCGATTGCCGAAGGAATAAACCATTTCGAATCCGGGGTCACTGGCCTCTAGCCGCGTTCCATCAATGTAAGCATGTCTGTCATCACCGATCCGAATCTTTTCTCCACCCAAGCCAACGAGGCGTTTGATGTAATGTGTATTCTGGGTCAACTTTGGTACGCCTGTTGATTTGAAAACAATGGTTTCTCCTCGATCTGGTCTTCGGAAATTATAGGTAAATCGATCTACAAAGAGGTGATCCCCACTCACTACTTTCAATTTGATGATGTCATCACCCTCCTTGAATTCCATTCCGTTCTGCAAACTGGCGCGTTTCCACAATGAATCGGGAGGAAACCAAAGAGTGTATTTTTGGCTACCGATCATGAAGCGTTGTTTTGAGATGAAGGGAATAATGGACACTGGCTTTGTGTCGATCGTGCGGAACGTACCAGAATTCTTGGCCTTTACCTGATAATATTTTTCTCCCTTGATCCATGAAAAATAGATCTTTTTCAAACCTGAAGGGATTTCAGCGTCTGGTTTGTATCTCAGATTCTCCTCGGTAATACCAAAAAAAGTAGGTTGGGCTGATCCTGAAGGGATGGCCATCGGTTGAAAGAAGAATGATCTAAAAGCCAGCACAACGGCTGCTGCGACCAGAAAGACTTCGATATTCTCTCTGAGTCCTGCGTTAGGGTAAGGTTTTAACCACTGGTTGGCAGATTTCTCAAGAGATTCCAGTGAATCCTCCAAATTGAGCGCACCCTCTTTGCGGTTGATCGCATCGGTTACCCCTTGAATGGATGACTCCAAAGACTCAATGGCCTTTGGTTGCATCAAGTCACGCTGAGCGTTCACGTATTTCCATACATGATGGCGCATTTGAACCGCAGTCCGCACCTTTTTGGATGTCAACCAACGTATCGCAAAAGTAATCATGATTTTAAAACCTGAACAAACGCTTCTTGCGGGATATTTACCGATCCCACTGATTTCATGCGCTTCTTACCCTCTTTCTGTTTCTCCAATAATTTACGTTTCCTTGTGATGTCACCGCCGTAACATTTTGCAGTTACATCTTTACGCAGGGCTCGCACCGTTTCACGGGCGACAATCTTTCCGCCAATAGCTGCTTGAATTGCAACTTGAAATTGTTGGCGCGGAATAACTTCAGATAATTTAGCTGCTAACGCTCTTCCTCGATATTCAGCCTTGGATCGATGGACGATACATGAAAACGCATCCACCGATTCACTATTCACGAGCATATCCAGCTTGACCATATCCGATGCATCATAATCATCATACTCATAGTCCATGGAACCATATCCTCGGGTCAAACTCTTGATCCGATCATGAAAATCGATGAGGATTTCATTAAGTGGGATGCGGCAAGTCAGCATGACGCGTGCATCATCCAATGTTTCTGTGTGAACCAGCAATCCCCTTTTTTCCGAGACCAAAGCCATCATGTCTCCGATGTATTCATTTGGGCAAATGATGAATGCTTTCACCATCGGTTCCTCAATGACTTCGATATGATTGATCGCAGGTAAATGCGCGGGGTTATCAACTTCCTGGGTAGTTCCATCAGTCATCTGCAACCTGTAAACCACACTTGGATAGGTTGCGATGATGTCCATTTCGAATTCACGCCTCAGACGTTCCTGAATGATTTCCAGATGAAGAAGCCCAAGGAATCCGCAGCGAAAGCCAAAGCCCAGGGCCACGGATGTTTCTTGCTGGAAGACAAACGCGGAGTCGTTCAACTGCAGCTTGGCAAGATTTGCTTTGAGATGTTCGTAATCGGCGGTGTTGATGGGATAAATGCCACTGTAGACCATCGGATGAATCTCCTGAAAACCAGGTAATGGTGGAGATGGTTTTTTAGCATCCGTCAGCGTGTCACCCATCTTGATATCCAATGGGGACTTGATGTTAGCGGTAAAATAGCCTGTTTCTCCTGCTGTAAGCTCCTTGCGCGGATATGGTTTAGGATTAAAACTTCCCACCTCCTTGATATCGACGTTTTTTCCGGAATGCAGCAATTTGACACTCATACCCGCCTTTAAGGTGCCATTGCAAACACGGACATGTGTCACAACCCCGCGATAGGTGTCATAATATGAGTCAAACAGCAACGCCTGTGCACTTGGAGCCCCCGTTGCCTTTGGCGGTGGAACTCTGGATACGATGGCTTCAAGAATTTCGGAAATACCAATTCCCTTCTTGGCGCTCGCAGTAATGGCATCCTCGCGTGGTATTGCCAGGATATCCTCGAGTTGATTCAAAACTTGCTCAACATTGGCATGAGGCAAATCAATCTTGTTGATCACCGGAATGATAAAAAGATTCTGTTTCATGGCCAGATGGAGATTGGCCACTGTTTGCGCCTCGACCCCCTGAGCCGCGTCGATGATCAGCAAAGCACCCTCACAGGCGCTCATGCTTCTCGATACCTCGTAGGAAAAATCAACGTGGCCTGGCGTGTCGATGAGATTCAATTCATACTTTTGACCATCCTTGGCTTGGTAATACATTGTCACGGGATGCGCCTTAATGGTAATACCCCGCTCTCTCTCCAAATCCATTGAGTCCAGCATCTGAGCCTGCATTTCCCGATCCGAGATCGTCCCCGTCATATTCAACAAACGATCGGACAAGGTGGTCTTGCCATGATCGATATGTGCGATGATGCTAAAATTCCTGATAAATTCCGTTTGCATGCCAATACGTAGCAGCCAGAGACTAAGGGTGTTCGCCCACAAGAAAAGACAAAACACAACTACTTTAGGGGTCAGACTCTACTATTGATATATTTGTATATATAGTAGAGTCTGACCCCTACTTGTTCCCAAGGTTATTTCCTGCTCTTTTTTTCTGCTTTACGTCGTCTGTTGGCTTCCGTCTGTTTGCGATCGACATAAGCGGAAACAAGCAGCGGGTTATCACGGCTTTCAAAAGCCTCGAGCGCATGATCGTTTGATTCTCGCATGAAACGGGTCATGGCAATGCGGTGTTTTTTGATTGCATCAGAATATGCAGGATCGTTGATCAGGTTGTTCAACGCGTCAGGATCAGATTTGTAATCATAAAACTCCTCCGGTGTTCCGTATTCGAACAATTTCAATCTATCGGCAATGCGGCGGTTCTTTGGCGCCAGCTTTTGCATAGCTCGAAATGTGGCTGTTCCTCGTGTGGCCGTTTTGAAAACACGTTTTCCATCTGACCACGGATTGAAAATGTAGCCAAACCGCTTGGATTGAACGCTTCGCATGGGGCTTCGATTGCGACCCGAATTTTCGTTATGAAATTTATAGACAAAATCCCGATCCTTCTGCCTTTCTCCCTTAACCGTTGGAAGAAACGAGGCTCCGTCAAATTCCTTCGGATGAGGAAGGCCTGCGATATCAAGCAGAGTAGGTAGCAAATCGACTCCAGAAACCATGTGTTGCTTGTCAACGCTTCCTGGTTTGGTTACTCCCGGCCAAACAATAATCAAAGGTGTTCTTGTGCTGTGATGCCAGACGGCTGTTTTGGCAAAGGGCAGTGGCATGCCGTGATCAGAAAGAAAAATGATGACGGTGTCGTTTTGTTTACCAGTGTCTTGCAACGCTTTGATGATGTTCCCCAGACAATCATCCGCTCTCCTCACGGACGAGTAATAATGTGCCAATTCCAGCCGCACGTCTGGGTGATCGAACAAAAAGCCTGGTATGGGAACTTCAGCTGGAGTGTAAATGCGCGAAGGTATGTGCTCGTCTTCAACAATATTACCTTTTCCACTCATGGCATAAAAAGGTTTATGTGGATCTGAGATATTGATGTTGAGGCAAAATGGTTTGTTTGCCTTGGCAGCCTGTTCAATGCCTCGCTTTGTGGAGCGATAATAGGAGCCGGGATCTTTCGTATGCTGTTTTTCACCATCGAGCATGGTCAAGTCTTCATCCCATCCGTAAGGCTGGTAGGGTGTCGAATGCGAGACCTTGCCGCGAATAGCCACATAATACCCACCCGCTTTCATGAGGTCCACCATGTGAGGATAATCCGGATTCCTGACCTTATAAAAACCTTCCACTCCCGTGTTGTGAGAATATCGCCCCGAGAACAGGACATTGCGACAGGGGTAACAGCTTCCTGTCTGTACGTGAGCGTAATGATAGCGAAGTCCTTGCTGGGCAAGTCTGTCGATTTGAGGTGTCGTATCAGGTAACTGGCTGCCAAACACGCCCACGGAATCGCAACTCATGTCATCAACAGTCACAATGAGAATATTGGGTCTGGATTTCTCCGCGACCATAGAAAAAGGCAGCAAGAGAGCAGAGCAGAGCATTGCCAAAACGTAACTCGGATTCATCACCTTATCATTGCCTCACAATAGAATAAAGTCACTCCAAAAATAGCTCCTAAAAAGTATAATTATTTGGAAAAATAAATGAACAATTCAACGAAGTATTATGATTTCCGCATACTCAGCAGAAAAAAAAGATAGCCTACCGAATTTTCGAATTATACTTTTGCATTATGCAATACTAATTCCATGTATTTAAATTTGAAGAGAAGTTGCTAAAACAAAAATTTCAGTGGAAAGGTAACCCGATCAAAACTTTTGTTTTCATAAATAAGCTTCATTGACCGGATGTTGTCCCTCCCATGAGCTTAAAATTATGGGTTGATGTTTTGGTGTTTTGTTTTGAATATGCATCAGCTAAATCAGATACCTTCTCTCCCCCGATAAAAAACGAACTTAAATTTTCGGTTTCGTGATACCAGTTCACGAAGGTCTTCATCGTATTTTTTGAAAAATCCAAGGAAACAGGTTCCAATCCTCTTTGCTTGGCTATGAAAAACTCTGACACGGCAAGAGTATCCTTTGGAGAGAGCTGAGTAAAAAATTCATGTGGGAAATGTTGTATGTGCAATATTTCTCTCGAATGGTTATAAAGAAATACTTCTCCATCTCGAAGGAAAGTTATGATTCGCTGCGATGGGGGAACTTCGGAACGGTTTTGGATAGGTCCAAAAATGACTTTTTTGGCATTAGTATCCCAGATACGGATAGTACCGGAGTCAGTCACAGTTAAAACAAAAGACTCTTCGACCTTTTCAGGGTATTCCTCCATGACCTCGACTCTGTTTTCATGTTTCAATTCAAACTCCGGCTCCTCCGATTGGTTATCCAATCTCCACAATCTTACATATGAATCGCTGGATCCTGTGTAAACGGCATTTTTGTAATCGGAAAAGGTGATACTTCTCACGGCATAATCATGAGGAAGAATCTTGATTTGTTGACCTGTTTTGGTCTCCCATATTTTGACAAGATTCTTGTCACTTCCGACAATGCTTGAAGCTGCTATTTTTGAGCTATCCTTTGAAAATGTCAGTCTACCTCCAAAGCCGAATTTGTAATTAAGTTTTACCGGATTTTCAAAATTTTTGTCGGCTGAAAACATAAGAGAAGTTCCATCCTGAGATACACTTGCAAGATACTTTGAATCTGGAGAGAAATATAGATCTCGGATTATATTGTTGTGCCTGCCTATTGTTTTGGAATCTTCTAAGTTATCGGTCTCAATCAAATTTATTATATCCTCATCCAGAACTGCGTAAGCAGCCCTTTTGCCATTTGATGCTAATGCTACAGCGGTAATATTTCGTTCTGGCTCTGATGCCGAAAATGAATAATCAACTAATTTTTCATGAGAAATCGTGTCCCAAATCGTAAACCCTCTCCAAGAGTTCTCACCATTCTCGTAGACAGCCGCTATTTTCTTCCCATTGTCCAGGATAGCAACTTTTCCTATTCTGTTGGTTGTATTAATGACTTTTGGCACGTAGTAATTGCTCGATTTACTCCATATTTTTATTTTGCCTGTTTCATCACCTGTGAGGATAAAGTCTTGCTGAGCGGATATGGCAGTGCCTGTGATAGGGGCGTCATGCGATAGGGAAGTTTTCATTGGCCTACCACTATGGATATCCCATTCGTGGAATTCTCCATTTAGTAGGCCACACATTACTTTTCTTCCTGTTTCGTCAAATTCTACTCCGAGAATCGTATCTCGAGAATAAAATGGTGGGGTTAAAATTTTACCAGTTTTGGCATCCCAAATCGTTATGCCATTATTATCTGTTGTAGTAACAACTTTTGAATCGTCTGGGCTGAATTTTGCCCACCAGGCAAAAACGTCATGTTGCATTACAGGGCTTTTTAGCGCTCCTGTTTTCAGGTCCCAAATGTAGGCTGTCTTATCAAGCGACGCTGTTACCAGAGAGTTATTATCCGAGGAAATATCTATTCCTATGATATTTCGCTTGTGGATGGAGGAATTTTCCCAAATCAGGTTTTTGAGGCTTTCACTGTAAACCATTACCCGACCTGCCGAAAAACTACCTATTCCCATAGCAAAAAACTCACCACTGTCGCTAAAGGTGCCTACTGGGTTGAAAACATCCATGCCTGGTAACTGCAATGAGACTAAATGTTGATCATCATAAATTTCATGAATCTCTCCGAGGCCGTCTTTTTGGCTAAATGCGTATAACTGACTTTTTTTTGAATTTTGGTAAAGGTCCGTAAATTGGTGGCCATCGATATGTAATACAATCTCTCGTCTGTTCGATTCCAACCACACACATTGTATGCTTCCATTCCGATCTCCGTGGTAAAACCGATTATTGTCGAAAGAGAAAACTCCGCAATCTGATGGCGACTCAGTCAAAATACTTGAAACGATCAAACCATCACTGAGGGAGTAGATTTCGACGTTGAATTTTCCTCCTGATTTTCCTCCAACAGCAATAAATTTTTCATCATTAGAAAAAGCGGAAAAAAACAAACGATCGTAGTTTTTATCAAATATCACGCTATCCTGATATTTCAGATCCAAAATCTTTAGCCGAGATGTAAGCCCACTGTTGCTAATGCATGAAGCATACCTTTTATTTTGGCTTATCAGACCCCGCATTGAACTTAAATTGAGGTCAAGTTCCATTTCTGCATCTTGTATAATTCCAATATGTTTTGGGAAATGATGCGAAGTCAAAATTGCTCCAAGTTTTGTGATGATACGCGGATCATCCTTTGTATTTCTGTATGTATTTACCAAGAGTTCTAATGCTAGATCAGGTCTGTCTTTATCTAAGTATTGATCGACTGTCTCAAATTTGGAATCGACCAGATACTGACTTGCCACCTGCTCTGATTGGTGCGCTTGGAAAGCAAGAAAGCCTACAAGAATTATCATAACGAAAAGAAAAATCGCAAATACGCGGGATCGTTTTGCCGAAATAGCCTGCATTCGAGCTTTTTGTTTTTCGGCCTCTGCCAAAGCTTTTGCCTGCTCCAGCTCGCGTTTTCTTGCTGCCTCCTTTGCCTTCAGCTCTGCTTCGAAATCCTTTTTTGAATCATCCAGAAACTGCATCGCTCGGTCAAAGCTGTCATTGATGCGGCTTCCCCACTTCGCATTGGGCTTGTTATGGCTTCTCCACGCCAGTGCGATCTTGAGATCAGGGTCGCGATAATAACCTGCTTCACCTCGGTGGTGGAGTTCAGCCGTCTCACACAAACGAACGTAAATACGAGCTGATTCAGCTTCCTCGCTGACCCATGTTCTGAGGCGTTTC
>NZFL01000022.1 GCA_002690655.1 Pedosphaera sp. | reverse complement strand
GGTTTCCCTGACAAGCTTTGCCTTTCCTTGGCTCAGGTGGTGTGGGTAGTTCTTTTCTCGTTGATCAAAATGAATGGCGGCGTAATTGGGGCAGAATACGTCTTCCGTGTGTGCCATAGGATTTGAGCGTTTCCATTACTTTGACGATGCGTTTTTCGCTGGCATGCGCTTTTTGATTGATGGCGTAATCTACCAATAGTCCAATCCCCTCGTTGATTTTGTGCTTTGCAAAGAGTTCAAGCCCGCTCATGCGTATTTCGCTTGCGAACTTGATGCCGCTGGGTGCCTTTTCGGCAATTGCCTGGTAAACCGATGCAAAACTCCCTCGTGCGCGACCATCCTGATTTTGTAAACCGACACGAACGGCCTGCATGAGTAATTCTCGATTGACCCCTTTGAGTGATCGTCCGACCAGTCCACCGCACCGGTTGAAAAGAGCAAAGGCAAGATAGCGGTGTTCCATCCCCCTTGGGTCCTTTTCAGGATTTCTCATCGCAGAACGTTTGAGCATGTCCGGAACGGCAATCTTTGCGGGGTCACCGATTCCAGGGAGGGCTTCGGCCGCAAGGATGCGCAGCCAGAGGTCATCTGCCTGCAGCGCGTTCAATAGGACCGACACCCGCGCAGCTTCATTTATTTTTGAGCTAAGGCTCCCAAGTGCTTCAACGGCTCCATATCGGGAATAAAGATTGGAGGATTTCAATAGATTCAGGAGCATTGGCATGACGTCACCATCTCGCCTTCCCAGCTCCCAGGCCGAACGCTTGCGGACCGAAGGCGACCAGCTGGAAAGACCTGCGAGCAATTCCTTCTTGCTCCGGTGCTCATAACAGTAGCGATCCATTTCCCTGCCTGAAAGTTCGCTGCGTCTCGAAAAGTAATCCCTCCCTGCATTAATCACCTTCTCGGATTCGGATGCCGTCAAGGTCGGTACCACAGATGGTTTCTTGCTGGTGATGTAAAGGCTTTTCATGGGTAAGGCATAAGTCAGGAGGTAGGTTCCGGTATTATCCCAGTGTGTGTATTTATCATGCTCTTCTTCTCCGACGGGAGATCCCTGATACCGGAAGCTTCCGTCCCATCCTCGGGTGAGGTCGTAATACCATGCCTGTTCGCGCCAGTAGGCGCCGGTGCTCGAGGGACCACATCGTGCCACAGCGGGTATCGCCCACAGGATATTAATCGAAGGAATCCATTGGGTTGCAGCAGGAGGTTCAGGGCACTAATTCTCAAAGAGTTCTATTGTAGCCCTAGCCAGTGCGTCCCCGATTAGGAAATAGCTTTCGGCGTTACCGAACCAGTGGTGACCGTGTGTGGTATTGGGCGACTCTTCCTTGGGGCGCGCAAAGGCGCTTGTTTCCACAAAAATGGCATTTTCTATGCGTGCCGCTCCGCTGCGTTGGGCTTGTCGGAAATCAGTCATATTCCCGTCCCTCTGGACAGGGCCGCCGTTGCCGAGTTCTCCCACAATAAACGGGAGTTGCGACTTACCCAACTCGGAGCGAAGATCCAAGGCAAGGTTGACCAGATGATCTGCATAATGAGTGATGGCGTCGCTTGCCACCATGTCATTCCAACCCTGCATCCAGACAAAGCCTGCAAGCTCGTAATCGACATGTTTGAGTTCTTCCAGTGCCGCATGGATTTCTTTAATCATTTTTGTGTAATACGGACCGACACGTCCTCCCGAACTCGGTGGGCGGAAATCAGCATGCAGACTTTTGCCGCCCCATGCCGTTTTGATCAGCAAAACCGGTTCATCGAAATAGTCTCCAACAACATGACCGAACTGAAGCTCCGGACCGATGTGACTATTGCCGCCATATCCTGTGTAGCCGATGGTCAGGTTTCCCTTACGTTGCTTTTCCTGGGATTTGAAGGATATCTGGACGTCCTCTCGGGAGGTCCAGTTTTTTTTGTCGTCTTTGAGATGCCGCATTTTTTCGGCGCTGCTGGAATGCTTCATGGACCATTCAAGATTACCCTTGCCACCGTTGTAAAACTCAGGATGGTTCATCGAGACAACGCCCTGACCCTCCATGTTGGATTGCCCTGCGAGGATAAAGACCTTGGTTGAAACTTTGCGGATAGTTTCTTTGGTGGGTCGTTTTGAAGTAGCCGAAGCATGATCGTTCGCTAGCTTGGTTTGATACTTGGAATCAGTATGAGGACGAAGTCGCAGAATGACAGGAGTTCCGACATCGGGCAGTTTGTCACCTGCGACGTTCCAATACAGTTCCGTGTTCACCTGGCTGTGGAGGCCGGGCAGGCAAAGCACTTCATCGCCGAAGGTTGAAATTGATATCACGTTTCCACTTTTGTCAGCCATATAATGATTAGGGCCGTTATTGTCACTGGAATGTAAAATCGAACCAGCGAACAGGAATGTATTCGTCGAAAATATTTCTCCATCCTCCTGCGTTATAAACTCGTTGATTGGTTTCTCGACCGGTTTGGCAGACTCCTCATTATCGAATACAAGAAACACATCGACAGGGGCTCCGGATGGAGGCACATCCATCCAAGCATTTTTCTCATGGTTGACTGGTTTTCGCCGTGCCGGGGAGCCCGCCTCGGCGCCCAGAAGGAGAAGTGCCGTGTGAATGTGTTTAGCTGTGCTTTCAACGGCAACAATCGACTCATGCTCTTTGGAGGCTTTCGTACAGGCGATCAGCTCGAGTACTCCTTTTTTCAAACAAATGTAGGCATCAACATCCACGCACCACTCCTCAAGGTTGACGCTCATGCCCTGTAATTCAGGGAGGGCAAACTGAGAGAGAGGTGTAGGATTTGGAATGGAGTCGGAGGATAGGACGCCATTACCTGTTTGACTGGTTGCAACTGTCGTCAGAAATGGGACGCCTGTTATCAGGAGTAAAAGTAGGAATTGAAAATAAGATCTCATAAGTAATATCGACTCTTTGGCGGTATAGAATGACAGGAAAGGAAGCCCGCGACGAGACTAGAACCACTGACCTTTTGTTCCTGAAAACCGATCGCACTTGATCTGTGGACCCCTTGGATCGAAGCGATCGCTTTCCATTCCATGATAGGTTGGCATTAACAAGGGTGCCTCCGTCATCGGAGGTGAATCCAGGTCAATTTGATCCGCAAAGTCAATTCATGTTTTGGTTTTAGCTCAAGTTGATCCATCCAAAATATAGTGAAAAGGAAGGTGAAGAACTTGCGGAATGAAAGTCTTCTTCTTGCCAGCTTCGCTGGAGTGCGTATCCCCGGTTCGAACTTTGATTCATTGCTTGGGCGTTGGGTAATAGATTTGTTTTCCTTTGAACAATATCCTGCCTTCATAAACCGAATAGAGGGCTGTGCTGGATTTGGACACTTTTCTCACGTTGCATGCCAGGAGCACCGAAGCACCTCGGACAGAGGAAAAGACCCAGGTAGAAGTCCTTCGGCAATCCTGATCTATTTCCTATCTGTCTGGCTGGATGGAACATCAAGTGAACCGCTCCTTTGCAGCTTGTTGCCCAGCGTGCTCGCCAGCTTTTCCTGACTAAAATCCTTTCTGCCTAGTTCCGCCCCACCACCATGGCTGCTGGCAAGTCTGTCTGCCGATTTGACTGGAAGTTGGAGCAAGCGCTTTGCTTCCTTCAAAAGAAAATCGGGATTGTTGAAAGGTTCGTAACTGATGTCCTGCCAACGAACCAAGCCGTCACCATCGATCAAAAATGTGCCATGCAAGGGTTGGTTCTCAAAATCGTCGAAGGCCCGGTAGGTCTTGAAGATTCGTAGATCGGCGTCAGAAACAAGCGGGAATGGGAATTCGCCTTGAACTTGTGTGTTTTCGAGGAAATTCTTCAAGTCCTTTACCACCGGGATCTCGGCCAGATCTTCCAGCTGAAAACTGTCAACGGATCTCTTCAGTTTCTTGACTTCGTCGGTGCTGATGGCGACCAGTGAAATTCCAGCGTCGATGAAGTCTTTTGTTCTGGGGGCGAAATTGGTGAGCTGCTCGACGCAATGCAGGCAACTTTGGCCAAGGTAAAAAATCACCACGACGGGTCGGCCATGGAATTGCTTCAGTCCTATCGATTCACCGCTGGCATTTGGTAAGCTCCAATCCGGCGCTGATGTCGGTGTGCAGCGAAGGGGACCAATGTTGTCCAGAGATGGACGTATACCGACGTCATGGGAAAGCTGCCTTTCGATTCGCCAATCGGATGGGAAATCAATAGAGGAGGCTATATCCGAAAGTCGCTGAAACGGGGGATGCGTCAAGTCGTCGATGTTTCCGGAAATTTCGCGCAATTTAGCGAATGCTTCGCTCGCTTCTTTTTCCTTGCCGATGCGGAAGAGAACGTCGATCTGGTTGGCCAATGGGATGACCTCATTCTTGGCCGACTCGACCGCTTCTCTAGCCAGACGCTCTGCTTTCTCGTGATCTCCCGCGCGCAGGTAAAGTCTCGCCAGCCGGTCCTTTGCAACGCCGCTGACTTGATCGAGCAGAGTCTTGGACGTTCCGGCCGTTCCCACCAATAACCCCGCGCAGGCATTCAGTTCAGCGACCGCGTTGTTGAGTGATTTGATCCGGCTGTTGAAATTTTTTCCAGCGGCAGCTTTGGCCTTATCGATCTCGGCCGCCGGTTTCTTAGCTTCCTTGGCTTTTTTTTCGGCTTCATTTTGGGCCTCGGTTTGTTCATTTTGCGCTTGGACCAATCGTCCCTGCAACTCCACAAGCTGGGTCAGAAGCTGGGGCGAGTCGCCTTTTTCGAAGTAAGCGACACCCAAAGCGCGGATGCGTTTGTCCTGTTCCGGTTTCAGGTTCGTCGGTTCCAGATACATGGTCCCGCTGAGATGGATCAGCTCGTCCCACATTTCGAAACGCTGGAGCACTTGGAACATTCGGGTCCGTCCATACGAGGCGCTGCGGCCCCGCCTTGAGGCAGTATTGTATTTTGGGTGTCGTGGATGTTCGATCAGATTGGCGGCGATTGCCAGTGCGTCACGTGATCGGCCGATGTTGATCAGATTGCGCGTCATCCATTCCTGATTGTGGGCATAGTTGTGGATCTGGTCGGGCATCACGCGATCGCGCATCATGTGAGCGTGATCGGCTCGTGAGGATGCTTCCTGTTGCCAGACGGCGTCACTATATCTCTTCAACCGGGAATAGATATGCCCGGGCATGTGCCACAGATGAGCGATGCTGGGGCCTGACTGCCCGCCTCGCGCAGCGGACTCCAGTGCGCGCTCGGGTTTTTCACGGTCCCATAGGTGAATCCGGTAATGATGCGCAGGGTGCATTGGGTTCAGGGCAAATACCTGATCCAGAATAGCGTCGACCGCCTGGTGACTGGCAATGGGAAGATCGCCCTTGAATTGATATAACCGCACGACCAAGAACGCTTTTGCCTCTATGTCATCTGGATGCTCATGAATAATTTCTTCCAAGTTGCGGATATATTCTTGCTTTGCAGTCTTGGCGTCTTTTTTCTTTGATTTTAAATACTCGTCCAGACCGGCTATCCAGAGTTGTTCACGTTTGCTAATACTTTTTTTTCGTTTTACAGCCTCTTTGATGAAACCGATCGCCCGTTTTTCGTTCTCGAAATTTGCCATCGCCATCCCCCAGTAAGCCATCGCACATTCTGGATCCAGCATGGCGACTTGTCGGAAAGATCTTTCTGCCTCGAAATACCAGAAACCGTGCAGCTGACCGATGCCTTGATTGAAGAATTGCTGGGCAAGTGCGTCATCCGTGGAGACATTAAAAGTCACGTTGGCTGTGCCTCCCATCAGGTAAGCTTTCTGTCTTGGTCCTTCGTTGAAAGCCTCGCCGTGAAACGAATGTCCTTCCAATACATTCCCATCCTCACTCACCTTTTTGGATGATTCGAACTTAGACTCCTTCGCATCCTCAGCGCATACGAGTTGGAGCTGCACCAAGATAGTGAAGCAGAACACGACTGCAAGGAAGGCTGAGATTTTTTGAATGGTATCATACCTCCATGGTTTGATGCCGGTGTTTGAGCGTTTTTTCATGAAATTATCAACTTGTTACCCGCTGATTCCAAATGGGGCTCATACGGCGATTCCAACTTTCTTTATCGCTGGATTGAGCAATGTCACCATAGGTCTTGCAGCGCATTTCAATCATGAATGCTTACTATGGCGTCCTTTTAAATACAATGGCTTTCTCCGATCGATATTCATGCCGAAATTCGGAGATGAAAGGCGGTTAGAGGCAACATTTCATGACGCGAAATTTAATCTGGTACGAATTCTTGAATAGCGAAGGGATGTCGCGAACCCATGGAGTTGCCACCAAGATTTTTTTGCGCATGAGGTTCAGATCTCCCAGCCCTTACGATATTCGGTGGAAATGTATTTATTGGCTTTCTTGTTGTTGGTTACCTTCATGTTGCTGGCATCCCACTCAATTTCGGTTCCTGCTCGCATGGCGACTTGCCCCAGGAGAACGACTTCCGTGATGGGTCCTGCTTTATCGAAACTTGAGAGAGCCGTCTTACCTCCCTTGCAAGCGTTGAACCAGTCATCGTAGTGGCACTGATGCCAGTCCTCGCATTCCCCCAAGATGCGGGGAGCATTGATGTCCCTGTAGCGACGACCACTCATCAACTCTCCACCTCCGCTGTAATGCGTCAGCATGGTGTCGTCCGTACCAATCATCAATATTCCGTTCGTGTCGAATGCAGCCTGCGGGAATAAATCCTGAGAAGGTTTTCGTCCACCGTCATACCAATGGAATTTAAAGGCTGACTGACCGGGACGGTCGGGGAAATCCCACACGATATGCGACTCAGTGGGGCCTGTCTCATGTGTTTGGCCGACTCCGCTGGCAACGATTTTTGATGGGTCCCTGATATCCATTGTCAAGCTAGCCAGATTTAATAAATGGCATCCCATGTCACCAATTGCTCCCGTGCCGAAATCCCAATAAGCGCGCCAGTTGAAAGGGTGGTAGGCGGGATTGTACGGGCGCCATGGCGCGCAGCCTATCCACAGATCCCAGTCGATGTGATTCGGAACGGGGTGGTTTCCCTTTGGGCGTTCAAGTCCTTGTTTCCAATAACGCCCGGGCCGGTTCGTCCAGCAATGCATTTCCTTGATTTCACCAAGAGCGCCTGCTTTCACGACTTCCGCATCCCTTCTCATTTTTGGTGATGAAATACCCTGATTGCCCATCTGGGTAGCCACCCCCGCTTTGTGTGCCGCCTGCGTCAATGTTCGAGCTTCCCAAACGGTGTGAGTCAGCGGTTTCTGGCAAAAGACATGTTTATTGGAATGAACCGCTCTTATGGCGGGATGGAAATGCATGTGATCGGGGGTCGAAATGGTTACGGCGTCAATCTTATCCGTCATTTCGTCAAACATCACCCGGTAGTCCTTGTAGCGTTTGGCTTGTGGGAATTTCTCAAACATTTCGGTAGCGCGTTGGTGATCAATATCCACCAGCGCAACAATATTCTGGGATTCACAGAACGTGAGATCCGCCTTACCTTTTCCGCCCGAGCCAATGCCGGCTATATTGAGTCGCTCGTTGGCCCCAAGTACGTTTCGAGTGGAAACGAAGGGGAAAGTTGCTGCGCCTGAAGCCCATGAAGCCCGCTTGAGAAAAGAGCGTCGAGATAAAGTAGAATCTTTCATGATAATTTTGCGGAGAAACTATCAGGATTTTGGCAGCCTGGCCAGCTACCTTATGAATTGGTCTGCGAGAATCGAGTAAAATATGTGCATTTGCTCAGGCGCTCCATTTTTGCAAATAAATGGGGACTTTTGATCGAAGGGGTGCAGCAAATGGAGGACTTTGTATTGTGTTTTAAAAACTGTTTGGGATAAGTATCCTTGTGTCTTGATTCAAAAGAAAATTCAAAGCTTATCGACCACTTATATGATTGTTATCCCTTTAACCGGACACGTGAGAGACGCTCAATTAAGCACATGCTTGTCTGGTGATTTTCATTCAGCAAATGGATGGACCTTTTTTGCTGAAGCATGCAATTGGCTTCATCTTTGCAGCGGTATGGACAGCGGCATGAATGCTCCAGATACAAAGGGATGTAAGTCGCGGGCCAGGCTATGATGACTTCCGTCCCGCAACGCATAGTCTGTCTGTCTGCCGAAGTTGCCGACTGGCTCTGGCGGCTGGGTGCATGGCATCGAGTTGTCGGAGTGACAGCATGGTTTGAAATGCCTCCGGAAGCGGCCTCCAAGCCGCGTATCAGCGGATTTAGTTCTGTAGGAATGGATCAATTGTTGGCACTCGATCCCGACCTTGTAATCGGTTTTTCAGATGTTCAGGCCGATATTGCGGCAGAACTTATTCGGCAAGGTTGCACCGTTCTTACCACCAACCAGCGTACGCTACAGGAAATTGAGAAAGCACTGATACTGATTGCACGCAGTGTGGGGTGCGAGAGTGCTGCTGAGCCCCTTCTCGAAGAATTCCGAACCAAACTTTTTCCCGTTGGGGTTCAGGGGCAGCGCCTACGTGTGTATTTCGAAGAATGGAATGATCCTCTGGTTGCAGGTATCGCATGGGTAGGGGAATTAATCGAGCGGGCCGGTGGTGAGGATATTTTCGCTGACTTGCGGTCGTGTGGGAAAGCACTTGACCGTGTGGTGAAACCCGAAGATGTTTTGGCTGCACGCCCGCAAATTATTTTGGGCTCTTGGTGCGGGAAACCATTTCTCCCCGATGAGGTGGCAGCACGACCTGAATGGAGGAACCTTCCAGCAATTCAACATGATGAAATTTATGAGATTCGGGGTGCTGATATTCTCCAGCCCGGGTTTCGTTTGGTTTTCGGTTACAAGAAGATCATTGATATCCTTAGTAATAGTGCCCAAGCGGATTGAGCCTTTGCCCCGTTCATCCATTGTGCATTCATCGCATGTGTCATTTTCCAGGTCAGAAGATAGAGAAAAGAAAAGTGATAACCTCATGGGATGAAAACTTCCTTCTCGCAAGGCCGGTTCGGATGGCGGGAGCCAGCATCTCTGGCTCGTTTACCCAAGCTCGTGGAGGCCTGAGGCCATTGTAATGTTACCCCAGAATATCCAGTTCTCTTTCCTGAAACTCGTCAATGATCGCGAAGCAGATTGTTCATCTGGTTTGAAAATAAGCTGATTGCCAGATGGAGCTGCTCAATGAAGGAGTGATTGATTGGGGATTCGGGAGTGTTTTTTAGAAGTCTCATTTGTTTCTGATAACCATTCTACGGTCGGTTTTTTTTAACTCGGTCATTTCTTCTAGTCTTGATCCCTTGTCCACATGAGCATAGGCCAACCACTTGCGAATAGCCTGTCCCCAGGATTTCGATCCATCAGTGGAAATGAGCGGAGCACATTGTGAATCTGGTTTTGTGGGCTCAATCTACGACCTTTTCAACCAGATTTGGGTGCTTTGGGGGGAGGACCATTTTTCACTATTGATGGCAGAAGTACCCTTGCCACTGCCTTGCTTAATCCTTATATTTTGACCTCACCTCGAGATGGCGGGCCCCTGGCCCCCTCGTTGTATTTTAATAGATTAAAAAAATTGTAAATATTCCAACTCATTTGAATTCATTGACCATGGCTGCTTCGACTTCAACTCTCCCTGATAAACTGCACGAGTATCCTCAACAAGATGTGATCGACGGATCCGGCTCAGGATCGGATTCGATTCTCGATGATTGCCTCAACAAACACGGAGGAGTGTTGCAACTTCTACATCGGTACGCCGGCCGGACATTTTGTACGCCAGGGAAACGCATTCGGCTGGATGCGCAGTCATACTATCCAGATTACATGAACGGAACTGGGCTGGATGAGCTCTGGATGTGCTGCACCGTTCCCATCGTGACCGGAGTCATCGATACCCGTACGAACAAGGCACCATTTCGCGAGGGGGAATCGCACGTCCTCACACCGAACGGCCAGTTCATCTCGCTGCAGGATTTGATCCTCGCCAAACCGGAAGCTGTCATAGGTGAGAAGATGACGGCCTTTTCGAAATCCATGTTCGGCGATCCGACCTGGCCGATTGTTTCGAAGAAATTTGACAATCTGAATCCGATTCCGCATCACCTACACTGGGCGAAGTGGGAGGTATACGACATCAATTCATACGACAACCCTGGTGTCAGTCCTTCGCATTATCACACCACGGCAATGGGGCTTTACCCGTTTGTGACGAAGGATCAGTTCCTGGCCTGCATGAAAAGTTTCGGACAGGGCGAGTATAATGGCGTCCGGCATTTGTCGCCGCACACGATGATGCACATTGATAATGGCTTCGTAATGCCGAATGGGGTGCTGCACTCGCCGACGGACCTCTGCACACACGAGCTGCACGTGACGATGGACGAGCATTTCCTTGCCGAGGATCTGACGCTTGATGGCCGTATCGGAGCAGCCGATGCGTTTTACGCATGCCGGGAAGAGGACTATCCGAAGGACCAACACCAAGACTGGGAGTTTCTGATTGATACGTTCGACTTCGAAGCGAACCAGGATCCAGATTTCGTGCGGAAAAATGCGCGTCCGGCAATCAGAGCTGAAGCATTCACAGGCGACGGAGTGGACGCAAAGTGGATTGTCTACGGTGATTTCCTTGGGGACCAGAAGTGCTCAATCCTGCGTCTCATTGTCGAGCCCGGTGGCAAGACCAATTTCTGCCCGGAGAGTCCCGCGCTGTTCCACACGAATGGCGGATGCGGTCGTGTCGGAAAGCTCGAAGTGCGATATCATCAGGATATGAAGCTCGGTGAAATCTATCCTGAGATTGGGTTCATTACTCAGGCCGCACTTGCCAACGGTGGTGTCGAAATTGAGAACACGGGAACCGAACCGCTCGTGTTGACCTTCGACTTCCCGCAGCATGCGCATTCTCAAACACCCGGTGTTGCCGATACGAATTAGGCTGTGATAGAAAACCCTTCAACACATCCTCATCAGTGGAGGCAAATGTTACCAGATGCACAAAGCGGGAGGTAATTCCATCATCACCTGCTAATGTGAGATGAGTTGCCCAATGATTTCACTTTGGTATTTGATTATGATTTCCGTTGTCCGATCCAGATTACTACGAAAAGGAAGGTGCTGACGTCACGTAATATAAACAGGATTGGTTGATAGTAGGTATTCATTCCGGGATATTTTTACCTCCCGTTTGCTCATGATTTTACTGCGGGAAGCTGAGTGGTGATATGAATTAGAAACCAACTTATACACTCAGGCTGATCAGCAATTTTACAGTTGAGAACGGAACCGCCACATTTTTCGCCAGTATAGCAAACCCGGCTCAGTAAATCCTCAATTCAGGAAAGGACTTTGCGAACATTGACGAGCAGGGCCTGTGTCCTTTTCCTGGCGGAGGGATCACCGATCATGCCCTCGTTGTCGCACATGATGAGAAGCTGTTTTACTCCATGATCATCGGCGCGTTTGTTGAGGTCGTTCATATAAGCCTTGTCGCTCACATGATCCGCCAGGAACTGGCTGCTGTATTCGATAGCTTCGATGTTGAAGCTATCCTTGGCTATCTTAGCAAAGTCCCTCGAATCCTTGTCCTTGTTTCGAAAGGCTCTATGTAGCGACCACTGTGCCAGTGAAATTTTGTAGGGCAGCTGGTTGCCGGGATGAGCTGCTAATAGTTTGCAAAGGCTGGCGGGGAATGCCAGTGCCAAGCCTGTCATACCACTAACTTTGGTGAAATCTCTTCTATTGATGGACATTATTGTCAGCTGTTGGGCGGTGCTTAAGAAAAATGAGTGGCGCTGCCTTTCAGGTCAATGGTTTCTTTATCCGCAGTGTCCGAGGGTGCACTGACAATGTCGTGTTGACTTGGAGGGTGAATTCTCCAAGTAGCCCTTAAACCGCGGGATCAGGCGAGTGCATCAGGGATTAAGCAACTAAATGATCACGACAAGAATATTGGAAATGCCTCCATCCTGCAAAGTCTATCGAGACAAAAGTATGGAAGGGAAACCCAATTATTAATATCGGCAAGCAGCTTGTTTTCAAAGTGATCTAATTTCCGAACACGGCGTTGTAGACTGGCATTTTCCTGAAACAGGAGAGGTTTCAAACCATTGACATCTTTTTAGTAGTGCTAAATGCTCTTTCCATATCAATGGTCAGGATTCTACCACGAGCGACGTTTCAAACTTATTACTCGCACTATGTCATCATCGCAGCAGGAAAAACAGGATAAACCAGCTTCCCAGGTGGGACCGGCAGGACTATTGCTACGCGCGTCCATTCCAGTCGTCATCTTGATCCTGGCCATGGGTGGCTTCTTCCTTCTAGCCCAAAAAATGGACAAGGAGAAACCACCTCCTCCCAAGAAACAGGTTCTGAGAACCCGCATTGTTGAACTGGAATTAAGAGACTACCCGGTTTCCTTGAAAACACATGGGAACGTTCAGCCGCACATTGAAATAACCATTCAACCACAGGTATCTGGATTGATCATCGAGCTCTCCCCCTCCTTCGAGGATGGAGCATTCTTCTCCCAGGGCGATGTGCTCATTCGATTGGATGCTGCCGATTATGAAACTGCCTTGCAGAGCGCCGAAGCCCGGCTGCTGGGAGCCAAAGCGAGCCTGGAACTCGCCAAGGCGAATCACGCGCGCAATGAAGAAGTCGTCAAAGAAAACCTGATTCCACAGACCGAGGCCGACTTGAGTGCTGCCAATTTGAAGCAAGCTGAAGCAGATGTTCAGTCCGCGGACGCCCAGGTCGCTCGAGCAAAGCGTGACCTGGAACGCACCCATATTCTGGCACCGTTTGATGGAAGGGTACGACAACGTCTGGTTGGTTTGGGCCAACTAGTTGGTGCTGGCATACCCCTGGGATCAATCTTTGCCGTCGATTATGCGGAAGTAAGATTACCCATATCCAGCAGGGAACTGCCTTTTGTCGATCTTCCCAGCTTACTCGAAGATCCTCCCGTTTCGGTTGTCCTTCACGATGCTTTGGACATGTATTCCGGAAAAACATGGCAGGCCCGCATCATCCGAACCGAAGGTGCTTTGAACGAGGATTCACTCGAACTCTTTGCCATCGCGCGTGTGGATGATCCTTTTGCACGTTTGTCCGGAGACACTCCATTACGCATTGGACAACCCGTCACCGCCGTCATTCAGGGACGTGTTCTCAAAGACGTGTACGCTCTACCGCGTGTGGCAGTCCACGAACTAGATCAGATTAACCTGGTGAATGCCGTAGACCTCACTCTTTTTCGAAAGACCATTGAAAAACTTTGGTCAGATGAAGAACACATTGTGGTACAGGATGCTTCGATTGAGAACGGAGCATGGCTGGCAACAACGCATTTGGTATATGCCCCAGATGGCACGAAGGTGGAGATCATCCCGGATATGAATGACACCACAATGTCGGTTGCCGAACCCAATGAAAACGAGAAAGCTGGAACCGATACCCAGAAAAACTCCTCCAACTCGGACGGAAAATCATGAGTAAGCTCACGATATGATTCGATGGTTCACCAACAACGGTATTGCTGCCAATTTTCTCATGATTGGCATTTTGCTGGCCGGATTTTACACAGCCTTCTACCGCATCCCGCTTGAAGTCACCCCTGCACTGAGCTGGGAAACGGTCATGATTGACATGCCTTACCGGGGTGCCACCGCCAAGGATGTGGAAAGAGCTATTCTCATCCCAGTCGAAGAATCTCTGGAAGGGGTGCAAGGCATCGAACATCTACACGCCGACGGATCCAGAGGCAGAGCACGCTTTTACCTCCAAGCCAAACAAGGTGTGGATGTCCGCGTGTTGATGGATGATGTGAAAGCCCGCGTGGATGCCATCACAACCTTTCCCTCAGAAACGGAGCGTCCACGGGTGTTCATTCCAGAGTCTGGAAATTATTACGAAGTATTGAGTGTTGCGGTGACGGGCAATCTGACTCCCACCGAACTCAGCAAGGTGGCCCGTCGCGTTCAGGAAGATCTTTTGGAATTACCCGGTATCAGTCGCGCCAATATTGAGGGCGGCCGCCGATTTGAAATCGCCATCGAAGCGGAGCCCGAAAAACTACTCGCCTATGACCTAACGTTCCAGGACCTCGCAGATGCCGTCCGCCGCTTTTCCATCGATCTCCCGGCGGGTGCCATCGATAGTGCCAGTGGTACGTTGACCATGCGCACGCGAGGTCAAGCCTACACGGGTGCCGATTTCTCACAGATTCCGGTGCGATCCATCAATGGTGCGGAGGTCATGCTGGGGGATGTTGCCAAAGTCATTGACGGTTTCGAAGAAGGTGAGAAGCGTGTCGAATTCAATGGCAAACCAGCACTGTTTATTGAAGTCATGCGTACGGGGAATGAAAGCGCCATCGATATTTCTAACAAGGTACGCGATTACGTCGACACCGCGTTAACCCGATTTCCTGAGGGCATCGATATGTTTGTCTGGGATGATGAATCCTACGCCATTCGGGGCAGACTCAACACACTCGTTTCTTCGCTTCTGCAAGGAAGCCTGCTGGTCGTCTTGACACTGGGTGTGTTTCTAAGACCTGCACTGGCTTTCTGGATCATCCTTGGCATTCCAGTATCCTTCGCAGGTGGAGTTTTATTAATGCCCTGGTTCGGAGTCACCGCCAACGTGATGAGTCTGTTTGGCTATATCATTGTGGTCGGTGTGGTCGTCGATGACGCAATCGTCACCGGTGAAAACGTCTTTCAAAAAATGCAGTCCGGTTTATCTCCCCTGGAAGCCTCGGTCAAGGGAACCGAGGAAGTCACCGTTCCGGTCACATTTGGGATTTTGACGACCATCGTTGCGTTCATTCCTCTGCTCTATTTCGAAGGCACCTGGGGTGATTTCGCCAGACAAATTCCGCCGGTCGTCGCCCCCGTGCTTCTATTCTCGCTGTTAGAATCCAAGTTGATTCTACCAGCCCATCTCAAGCACCTGCGTATCAAGCCTAGCACGAATGCCTTTTCAAGATTTCAAAGTCGTATTGCCGATGGACTGGAGCGGTTTGTGGAAAGTGTCTATCAACCCACGCTGAAATGGGCGGTGCGACATCGTGTGTCGGTGCTGGCCTCTTTTGCTGCCATGGGATTATTAATGACCGGATATTGCATGGGAGGTCGAATGAGTTTCACCTCCTTCCCATCCGTGGATCGACAACGCATCACCGCTATTCTGGATTTGCCCGATGACACACCCATTGAAATCACTGCCAAGTACATGGAACGCCTGTCGGCCGCACTGGACCAGGTCAAAGGTGAATTCATTGATCCTGGCAACAACAAATCGTTAATCAAAAATGTAACGCGCGTCACGGGTGCTTATGGTTCGGGTGGTTCTTTTAATAAATCGCGCTGTTACATATCTCTGGAAGTCATGGCACCGGAGGAACGCAGCGAGCCCGGTCCACGCAACAGTGAAATTGCCAATCGGTGGACCGAAGTGGTGGGTCCCATTCCTGAAGCGGAGACCTTTCGAGTATTCTCGGAACAAACCATGAAAAGCAGACGCGAATATGATGACGAATATTTAAACCTCGAATTGCGAGGCCCGATGTCGGAGGAAAAAGCGGATGTCGCCGAACGGATCAAGGAACTGCTGGAGGGATACGATGGAATCACCACCGCCTGGGCTCGTGTGAATCGAGGTCAGAATGAATTGGAAGTCACCCTCAAACCCAGAGCCGGTGAACTGGGTCTCACCCAGGTCATGCTCGCTCGTCAGATCCGCCAAGCGTTTTACGGGGAAGAAGCTCAACGTGTTCAACGCGGTATTGATGACATTCGTGTGATGGTTCGTCTTCCCAAGCTGGCACGTGAATCCTTGCATACACTGGATCAATTAACCATCCGAACCCCACGAGGTGCAGACGTGCCTTTGTTCACAGTAGCAGATATTCAGTTCCAAAAGGAACCCTCCTTCGTCGAACGCAATGACGGTGCGGAAATCATCCGAATCGGAGCCCAACCCGTCGACGAAACGGTTAATGTGGTACGCATCGCGAAGGAATTAAAACCTCGGATCAAAGAACTCTGCAGTGAAGGTGAAGATCTGTCCTTTCTGTTCATCGGATACGTGGCCGAAGCTGAGGAGGCTAAAAAGCGTACGCTGATCGGTGCCGTTGGATTGTTTTTCACCCTTTATGCCTTGCTCGCAATTCCCTTTAAATCAGTGGTTCAACCTTTCTTTGTTATGATTGCAGTTCCCTTCGGTGTGATCGGGGCATTGCTCGGCCATATCATCATGGGACTGACGCCGTCTTACCTATCCGTCTTTGGCATGCTCGCGCTGGCAGGGGTGACGGTAAACGATTCACTGGTTCTGGTGGACTATATCAATCGATGCCGCAAGGAGGGGTTAAGCCTGCCGGATGCCGCGCTCAAGGCAGGGGCACGCCGATTTCGCCCCATTATGTTGACATCATTGACAACCTTCGCAGGATTGCTTCCTTTAATGCTGGAACGCTCCCTACAGGCGCAATTCTTGATCCCAATGGCGGTCTCGTTGGGCTTCGGTGTGGTTTTCGCCACCACCATCACCCTCTTTCTGATTCCCTGCGCACTCTTAACCGCTGAAGATTTAGCCCTTGCCTGGCAACGCTTCAAGGTCTGGTACATGCAACCATTCAACAACAGGTAGGGATGCGCTGCCGCGCGTCCGCCAACGCATCCGCACACCGTCACAATTTCCCCTACATCCACAACACGCCCACGGCCCTGCAGCAGCAGGGCCCTGCCTGAGCCATAGGCTCTTGCATTAGGATTAACTAGTCGTTAGTTTCCTTCCCGTTCACCACGAACCAATCTATGTGCCTGTCCATCATGGGTGCGTGGTTGAAAATGGTCTCTTGTAATACTTTATGGCAGAAGCACCGAAGCTCTGCCGCCGGTAGACTCTCTATCGGATGGATTTGGAAGGAGCAGAGCGTGGCTTTGTGCATTACCGCTGATTATGATGGTAAATTGGAAATCGATATGCAGAGAATCCACAAAAGAAGACTTTGGAGATTATACATCATTTTTTCCTTGGTAATTCTGCTGTCCACTGTCTGTTTCGGCCAGCAGGAAGCGCTCGACGCCCTTGTCCCGAAGATTGATAGCGGGATGTACACAGAGTGTGAAAAGGCTGTCCGTGAATCTTTGGATAAACTAATTGAAAAAAACGGGGCGTATGGAGTCTATCCGCCAAAAAAAAACAAATGGACAGGCGACTCGCTCATGCTTGATCTCGAGGAGGGGCATTTGCCTCCTGCTGCCGCCCGGTTTCTCCGGGCTTATGAAACATTTGGCGATGATACCTATCTGCAGGCCGGGTTGAAAACCGCAGATTTCTTTTATCAGATCCAGCACGAGAATGGGAGTTTCCCCGGTGCCGCGATTTTGGAAAGAGGGGGGAAGGCTATTGCGGCCATCAATCGCAAGCACAAGCATCCGCTCGGGGTTGCCCGTATGGAGGACGCCCATCAGTATCCAGCTTTTTGCCTGATGCTGTATGCTTACAAATTGACAGGCCAGGAAAATTACTTAAACAGCGCCAAAAAGTGGGGCAACCTGTTCTTCGAAAAAATCCAGTATCACGATTGGGGGTGTTCCCCGGATTACTGGGACAGTAAGACCCGTCCCATAGGCGATGCGTATGTAAGGGGACAAGACGATCGAGACAGGGGTGTGGCAAATGGTGGTTCATACAGTGACCATGCCACCTATGACGGCTTTATGACCACCATGGCCATGTACCATCTTACCAAGGACCCCAAATACCTGAAATACAGTTCCAAACTCGGGCAATGGCTGTTCCTTACCCATATGGGTGAAGGTGCAACCCGGGGCTGGGCCGATAACTATAACCGCCTCAATGAGCCGGTGCCTGCCAGACATCACGAAGGCATAAACATAGAACCACGCACTGCCAACCGGTTCACACTGCCCATGATGATGTGGTTTTATGTCATGACGGGCGAAGAACGTTACCGCATCCTTTTTGAAGAGACTATCGCTTGGTTACGCGCTATGGAACACCCCAATGGGTTCAGGGCCCCCAAGCACCCATGGTTTGCCGAGACATCGATAGCACCTGTGGGTTGGTCTTCAGAATACCTTCCGGATGGGACAGAAGCCTATACCACAGGTTATATATCCTATCGATATGACCAGCCTTCCACGTGGCCTCAGGAACTGAAAGATGTGGGTATCGCCGAAGGTGGCCATCCTCGGTATGGAACTATCAAAGTTGAGTTGTCAGGCGCTGAAAAAATGCTGGCCATACTCAAATCAGAAGGCCTTGCCGGATGGCGGAATTTGTTCAAAGGCAATGCCAACTGGAACCCTGTACAATTCCTGGAAAAGCGCATTGAGGCTGCGCGCCGCTGCATCAGCACAACCGCTGTGCCCGAATCTCTGAACCAGAAGTGGCAGTTCGTTTGGGATGCCCGTCTGGCCAATGGAAAGGTGAGCCTGAAGTCCGCGACCCATGGTGGGCATGGGCTGTTGAAATGGACGGAAACGTTCACAGATTTGTGGAATGTCCATTATGACTGGACCTCGCGCGTGATTGCAGTGGACAACTGGCTTGATGTTCCCATCCCGGCGCTCCAAGGGTTTATGGAGGCCGAAAAGGCGGATTTCAAAGGGGCGGAAATAAAACAGGATAGTTGGGGTTATTCAGGCACAGGGTATCTCCAACCGGGCGTGGGCGCCGCTTCCATATCATGGCAGGTGAGTTCACCCCAAACCGGTTCCTTTAAAATGGTTATAGTCTGGGCCAACGGTTCCGGCACCGACAAGCTCATGGACCTTATTGTGAACGGTTCCACGCTGGAGAAGAGGACTTTTCCGGGTTCCAGAAACTGGAGCAAATGGAACGGTCAGGTGGTGGACGTGGCGATGAAAACAGGAGAGAACGTGATCACTCTCAGTTCAAAGGTCGGTGGGCCCCACATAGATTTCATCTACTTCACGGAACCCATTTTCAGAAGTAAATCCGTCCTAAGGTATTAGTCAGCTTGCTAGGAGTTTGTTGGTGCTTCCGTCATCAAGTGTTAATTGGGGCAGGGTAGCCCGATCAATCCATTGCGCTTTGCCGTATTGAGTCGAGTTTTCCCATCCAGATTAATGCGACAAGAAAGGTGAACACATCCCGGAATGTGAACCTCAGTTTTGCAAGTCCGGCTTGCATGGCTGGTGTACGTAGCACAGGGCCGAATTTCAAAGCTCGATGTGGTCTGAGGAAGTTGTAATGACACCGGAGAATGTCTAATTGCTTTTCGAGGAATTCCTCAAACCGAGCGAAGCTGGTTGTTCTTCTGGTCAGGAAGGAAGTTGATTGCCGGGTCGTCAAATTCAGTCGTTCGATGAAGGAGGTGTTAAGGGTTTCGGAATCTTCTGAATTGAGGAGTAATTTATCAAAATCCCGTTTGTCTCCGATCGTCATTCTGCGATCCACTTTGGTGACGTGATCATTCCTTCGAGTTTTGATGACTTGTCTGTATAAGCATTTGCCAAAACATTTGCGTATGGCCCGTTCATAGAAACGGTAACCGTCTGTGGTGATGAGCGGGATGCGTTGAGGACCTGTTCACAACGTAACCACAGATGAGCAAGATTCACGCAGATAAAGAAACATTGTTGGGAACCCAATAAATGAAACTGAAAAATCACTCACTTTGGTCTAGACCCTTATTGGTGAGCGGAACAGGGACGTTCACCTGCTACCTAAGAAAAACTTTGCGTCCCTTGCGTCTTGGTGAGAAAAAAAGAAAATGGCTCCAGAGGTTGGACTTGAACCAACAACCGATCGGTTAACAGCCGATTGCTCTACCATTGAGCTACTCTGGAACTCATAAGAGGTCGTGAATTTATGAATCACCGAAGGCTTCGTCAATAGCTTTTAGTGGTTTTTATCAAAAATTTTAAGATTGGGTCCAATACAGGGCCTAGTCAGGAGGTTTGAATGATCTCAATACCTTTTTTTCTTAATGTCTCCAGATATTGAACCGGGGCTTTGCGGTCGGTGATGATGGTGTCCACTTGATCGAGCTCACACAGAAAAGACACGGATTTCCTGCCGAACTTGGTGTGGTCCAGGCAAAAGATTACCTTTCGAGCTGCGCGTATCATTTCTTTTTGAATATCGATCAGCAGATTGTGCGAGTTGGTAATGCCCTCCTCTGTGATTCCGCCCGAACCCATGACAGCGATATCTGTGTTCATGCGCGAAAATGACTCGATGGCCAGTGGGCCTACGAGCACACCCAGGCGAGGATAGATGACTCCGCCGGAGAGAATGACTTCCACCATGCCATTGGATGCATAAAGATTGGCGACGGGAAGTGAGTTGGTGATGATTTGAGGCGATTTGCCTTCAATGTGTTTTGCTACATGATAGGCGGTTGTTCCTGCGTCGATAATGATGCTTTGATTCGGAGGTATGCAGTCTGCGCAAGCTTTCCCTATATATTCCTTCTCATCAATTTCCCGTGTATCGCGTTCTGTGAAGATGAATTCCTGTGATTTGGGTTGGATCAAACGAGCACCTCCATGGGTTCGTTTGAGCTGTCCCCGNGATTCCAGCAAAGTGAGGTCCCGCCGAACGGTGGAGACGGAGGCGTCGACCAACTCGGAAATCTCATCGAGTGATGAAAACTCCACATCCTGAAGGTAATCTGTGATTCGTTTTTGACGTTCTTCCGCTTGCATGTATTTGCTTATGATATTGGTTACAGAGTGGGAACTCCCGTCGCTCATCGGGATAGCGTACGTCCAACCTATATAACCTGCCACACGATTGCGTTGAGGTCACCTCAAAACGGTCAAAATCTATCAAACAATTGAAAGACTAAGGTTTTCAGCCGTAATAAGCGCCAAAAGCTTCGCAAATAGGATAGATTGTGAGAGCTAATGGTAGAAAATGATAGATAGCACTTGACATTTTTCTAGATTTGGAAGATTTTGTTTACCACATAATTCATATGTCCAGTCCAACGTCCATTCCGCATCGAGCTGTAGTAGAGCACTGGGTGCGTCAAGCTGTTTATCAAAGGCTTGGTCAATCGGCGCCACGAACAGCTCAGGCACCCAATCCGCTCCTGGTAAATATCAGTGCACGTCATTGTCATCTGACGCAGGAGACTGTGGAGGCCTTGTTTGGTCCAGGTCATCAACTTTCGGTTCACAAGGCGCTTTATCAGGACGGCCAGTTTGCTGCCAAAGAGACTGTTACTCTGGTGGGGCCGCGGAGCCGTGTGATCTCCAACCTGCGTATACTCGGTCCTTGTCGAAATATCAATCAGGTGGAGCTGGCCTACACCGACGCTGTTGCGCTTGGTTTCGATATTCCTCTTAAAAGTTCGGGTGATATCGAGGGAACTCCGGGCGGGATGCTGATGGGGCCCAAAGGATTCTTTGAAATGAGCGAGGGAGTCATCCGCGCATTACGCCATGTGCACATGCATCCGGATGACGCAAAATTTTATGAAGTGACTCAAGGCGATTTCATGAAGATGAAAGTGGGAGGGCCCTGTGGTATTACCTTTGATGAAATGCTGGTAAGAGTTGATCCCAGTTTTAAACTTGAGGTGCACATCGATACAGACGAGGGCAATGCCTGTAATCTATTACCCTCCACCACCTGTGAAATCCTAAAGTAACGCATCCACTGAATCATATTTTAACTTTCCAGAAATCGAACAACCCAAAACAAAATCATTATGAGTGAAGCATTAGGCATGATTGAAACAAAAGGCTATGTCGGCGCGGTGGAAGCCAGTGACGCCATGGTCAAGGCCGCGAACGTCCGGCTTGTTAAAACCATCCCCATTGGTGGGGGAATGATCACCGTCCTTGCCCAAGGCGATGTGGGCAGTGTGAAGGCAGCCGTTGATGCGGGTGCCAACGCGGCAGCTCGTGTCGGTGAATTGATCAGTTCACACTTGTTAGCTCGCCCGCACGACGACCTGCTGAAGGCATTCGTGGACGCGCCCAAAACCAAAAAGTAATTCATCAATCAATACAATTTAGCAAATAAATATTATGGCAAATCAAGCAATTGGCATGATCGAAACGCGTGGCATGTGTGCCATGCTCGAAGCCTGTGACGCGGCTCTCAAATCTGCCAACGTCACCATGGTCGGCTGGGAAAAGATTGGTTCAGGATTCGTTACGAGCTTTTTCCGTGGCGATGTGGCAGCCGTCAAAGCAGCCACCGACGCTGGAGTAGCTGCCGCTTCGCAAGTAGGTGAGGTGATCAGTGTTCAAGTCATTCCGCGACCTCATGAAGACTTGAGTGCATTGGGTCCCTGGTTGAAGCAGTAGCCCGCAACCCCTTCGGCGTCTTGTTCCGGGTGATTGGCATACAATGAAAATATTGGTCGCAAACTTAGGTTCGACTTCCCTCAAATGGCGTTTATTCGCCTTTGAAGGCGCGCAGTTTAGTCTGTTGCACAAGGGAGGGTTGGAGCGCGTGAGCGATTATCCTGCCGGGATAAATGAATGTCTTGGGCAACTCAAGCAAGCAGGCGCCATTCAGGATGAATCCGAACTAAGCGCCGTAGGATTCAAAACGGTGCTGGCACAAACCGTTACGGGTTGTGTCGAGTTAAATGAAGCTGTTCTGAAAGACATGGAGGGGGGGAACCTCATTGCACCAGCTCACAATCCTCCTTACCTCACAGGAATTCGGCTTTTTGCGGAGCGTATGCCGAAGACGCCGCTTGTCGGCCTTTTTGAAACAGCCTTTTATCAGTGGGTTCCTGACACTGCGAAACGATACGGCGTGCCAGATTCATGGTATCAGTCGGGGGTAAGGCGATGGGGGTTCCATGGAGCCAGTCACAAATTCATTGCAGAACGCTCTGCTGAATTACTGGGCAGAGAGGATATTGCTCACCGTGCTCGGCAGCTTTATGTCGATCAAGGTAACAGCACTATTGGAGGTGGGGATTGTCGTGTGATTTCCTGTCATTTGGGTGGTAGCTCATCTGTGACAGGTATCCGTAATGGCGTTGCAATCGGCAACAGCATGGGGCTGAGTCCTCAGTCTGGTTTGCCTCATAACAATCGCGTCGGTGATTTGGATGCCATGGCGATCCCTTTCATGATGCAAAAGAAAGGGCTGACCCTGGACCATGTGATCCGTGATCTATGTCATGAAGGAGGGCTCAAAGGAGTTTCCGGAGGTCACAATGACCTNCGTGACGTGCAGGCTCAAAGCGATCAAGGCAATCAGGACGCTCAATTGGCAATCGACTTTCTGGTTGCCGAAACCAGGCGCTGGATTGGATCTTATTATCTCGAATTAAATGGAATTGATGCGCTCGTTTTCACTGCAGGTATTGGTGAAAACCAACCCATGATGAGAAAAGCTGTTTGTGCGCAGCTTGGAAATCTTGGGGTATGCCTGGACCCATTTGAAAATGAAGAGTGTCAAGCCACCGAAGCTGTCATCAGTCACGAGGAATCTCCCGTCAAGGTAATGGTTATTCCCACCAACGAAGAGCTCGTGGTGGCTCGGGAAGTAAAACGATTTTTGGAAAAAAACTCTTAAAAGCAAAACAAATCTTATGTCAAATCAAGCAATAGGAATGGTAGAAACCCGCGGACTGATTGCCCTCGTAGAAGGCACTGACGCGATGTTGAAAGCGGCGAATGTTAAACTGGCTGGTCCCATGAAGCAGGTGGGCAACGCCCTCGTATCCGCTGTCGTGGTAGGTGATGTGGCAGCCGTCAAGGCTGCGACGGATGCTGGTGCCGAGGCTATCAAGGCCGTCGGTGGCGAGTTGGTCAGTGTGCATGTCATTGCGCGTCCGCACAACGACATCGACGCTGTCTTGCCTCATTGATCTTTGTCCTCAGTCATCACATAACCGCGCATGTTTCTTGCACGAGTCGAAGGAGCGGTGGTCGCCACCAAGAAGGATCCCTCTATGTCGGGTCGCAAGCTTTTATTGCTTCGTCCCCAGCTAGTGGATGACCAGGATCCGACTCAATTTCGGTCCGGCAAAAATACCATTGTTGCGGTAGACAGTGTCGGGGCTGGGGAAGGTGAAATGGTGCTTTTTTGTCAAGGAAGCAGCGCACGTCTTGCACCAAGTCTGAAAGGTGCGCCGGTGGATGCCGTGGTGATAGGTATCGTCGACACCGTGGATGTATTGGGGAAGCAGATCTTTACGACTCAAGCCTGATGGCTGGAGGGGATTCTAAAACGATCAATGAGATATCGGGGGATCGAACGCAGGTGAGCGTTCCTTTCCTCATTTTTTAAACACTATTCACCGAGTAACTTTTTATCATGAGTTCACAGATCAACGAATCAGTGATTCGCGACGTCATCCAGGAAGTTCTTGGCAGGCTTGGGAATGATACCAACTTACCCCACACTGCAGCCGTGTCATCTTCCGCCTCGTCTGCAGTCGCACCTTCTGGATCCTATGCTCCGCCATCCTGTGGATGCGACAGTAAAAAATCCAGTCAGGGTGGACGTCACGGAGTTTTTGCTACCGCCGGGGAAGCCTGTGACGCTGCCCAGCAGGGTTTTCTACAACTCCAGAAGCAAGGGATCGAAGCACGTCGCAAGGTCGAGGAGATTGTCAAAACCATGTGCGCAGATCGCGCCACCGAGTGGGGACGTATCGAGCTGGAGGAATCCAAGATTGGCCGTCTGGATCACAAAATTGAAAAATTACAGATCATCAAGCTTGTGCCTGGCGTCGACTGGATACGACCCGATGCCCGCAGTGGAGATCATGGGATCACTCTGGAAGAATACACTCCTTTTGGTGTGGTGGGCGCGATCACGCCATCCACCCATTCCATCCCTACCCTGGCAGGTAATATTGTCAATATAGTCGCCGCTGGAAATGCGGTGGTCTTCAATGCTCATCCTGCTGCTTCGCGATGCGCCGCCATGGCGGTTCGTGAATTCAACAAGGCCATTGAACGGGAAACAGGGATTCATAATCTGGTATGCATCATTGAAGAGCCGACATTGGATTCATTCAAAGAGTTGTGTGCGCATGAAGCAGTGAGATTGCTCTGCGTCACAGGAGGCCCAGGTGTCGTCAAAGCGGCCATGCAAACGGGCAAGCGAGCCATTTGCGCAGGCCCGGGAAACCCTCCGGTTCTCGTTGATGATACCGCCTGTCTGAAGCGAGCAGCTGAATCGATTATTCAGGGAGCATCCTACGATAACAATCTGTTGTGTATTGGTGAAAAGGAAGTGTTCGCACTGGAGCACATTGCCGATGATTTGATGAACGCCATGCAGACTGCTGGGGCCGTTCGTTTGAATGGCTCACAACTGCAACAGCTGACACAGGCTGCGTTCACATTCAAGGAAGGTCAGGGAGCGGGTTGTCCGCATCCTGTCGTCAACAAAGATCTCATCGGTAAGGATGTGAGTGTTCTGGCTCAAGCCGCGGGGATTCAAGTGCCTAACGGAACAGATTTACTCTTCGCTGAGACGGATGAAAATCATCCTTTCGTGGATGAGGAGCAGATGATGCCGTTCATTCCCATCGTCCGCGTTGGTTCCGTCGATGATGGGATCCGGGCAGCGCTCAAGGCAGAGCACAATTACAAGCACACCTCGATCATTCATTCCCATGATGTCAATCATATGACCGCCATGGCACGCGCACTGGATACGACCTTGTTTATCAAGAACGGACCCTGCGGAGCCGGCCTTGGGTTGGGGGGAGAAGGTTACTTGAGTTTCTCGATCGCCACACCCACAGGAGAGGGCGTGACGAATCCTAAAACCTTCACTCGCGTCAGGCGATGCGTGATGGTTGACAATTTGAGGATTTATTGATCAGAAAGCCTCAGCAAAACAAATCCCATACCGAAACAAGACAATTTATATGCAACTTGCGCGCGTTGAAGGCAGTATGATTGCCACTCGAAAGCACCCCAGTCTCAACGGCTGGCGCATGCTGATTTGTCAGCCTCTCGATGCGGATGGAAAAGCTGAAGGAACTCCCATCATTGCAATTGATCCCTACGGAGCTGGAATGCATCAGACAGTGATTGTTTCCTCCGATGGTTCCGCGGCAAGAGAAGCTGTTGGTGATCCATCAAGCCCGGTGCGCCAGATCATTGTCGCTATCGTAGATGAGACAACGGAGGAACGGGTGGCATGAGGCTTGGAACGGTCATAGGGCGTGTCACATTGAGTCAGGCAGTTGGCTCTCTCAAGGGAGCGCGCTGGTTGTTGGTAAGTCCATTTAACAAAGAACATTTTCAAAACGGGGCAGAAGCTCTCAACGAGATCAGCGAAGAACCGTCGCTGGTTGTTTACGATAATTTAGGAGGCGGAGCAGGGGATACCATTGGATTCATTGAGGGGCGGGAAGCTGCCTCACCTTTTGATCCGCCCATTCCAATCGATGCCATCAACGCAGCGTTGGTGGATCAAACCTTTTACACACCCAAAAAAGACGCATGAAAAAAATTATCAGCGCCAAAGATGTGGAGGCCCTTTTGAGACAAGGGAAAACCGTTGACGCCATTACGGCCGATGCCATTTTGACTCCATCTGCCAAGGACTTGCTCAAGTCCGCTCAACCGCGCAACGCAGTTGTGACAAAACCTGCGACCGGATTGTCCAAGCCAGTGGGGCCTATTTCCTCAACTAGTTCTCAATCCGATCTTGATGCCTTCTTCTTCACCGAAGAACTGGAAGAACTCAAGGTGCAGATCTGTGATGTTGGGCGACGGATGTGGGAACGTGCCTACGTCGACGGCAATGGTGGCAACATTGCTATTCGCGTTGCTGACGACTTGGCGCTTTGCACGCCTACCCTGGTTTCCAAGGGTTTCATGAAACCCGCTGACCTTTGCCTGGTTGATCTCGAAGGGGATCAAAAGGCCGGAAAGAAAAAACGCACCAGTGAAATATTGATGCATCTGGAGATCATGAAGCGTCAGCCTAAGGCAAAGGCGACTGCGCATTGTCATCCTCCTCATGCCACAGCCTTTGCGGTAGCCGGGGTTGAGCCGCCAACGTGCATGATCCCTGAAATCGAAGTATTCATCGGTAAAGTGCCCATCGCGCCATACCGCACACCGGGCACGCCTGAAATGGGCAAGCTGGTGGCCGATCTTGTAGATAAGCACAACACCGTTTTGATGGGGAACCACGGAGCCGTTTCCTGGAGTCACCAGAACGTTGAAGATGCCTATTTCAAAATGGAGATTCTTGAAGCCTATTGTCGGACCATCTGGGTGGCCTCGCAGTTGGGTACGCCGCTCAAGACCATGAACCCCGAGCAATTGAAGGACCTGCTGAATATCAAACAAAACCTTGGGATTCCTGATTCACGTTTTGGACTCAAAGAATGCGAATTGTGTGATAATGAAGAATGGCGTCCCGGTGTGATGTGTGCCGTTCCTCCCAAGGGAGAGGTGAACGAAACGAACAAGGATTCCAATGCTGAATCTGCGGTTCAGGCGATCACCGAACAAATCATGGCCAAATTGGGCGGTCAATAAACATTCATTTCAAGTAAAATAAATCATGAAAGTCAGCATTATTGGAGGAGGAGGACGCGTGGGTTCTTGCGCTGCATTTGCTCTGCAGTGCGGTGGGATTGTCTCTGAGATTCAACTCATTGATGCCAATCAGGCGATGGCTGAGGGTGAGGCTCTCGATCTAATGCATGGTTCTGCCTTTACCGCAGATCAGCGCATTTACGCGGGTGGCTATGAAGAGGCGGCTGATTCGGATATCTTTCTAATCACTGCTGGATTACGGCGCAAGCCAGATGAGTCACGACTGGATCTGATCAATCGCAATGTAGCCTTGTTTGTTCAGATTCTGGAAAGCATCAAAAAGGCTGGCATGCGCAAAGATGCCATTGTTTTCGTGGTCTCCAATCCAGTTGATATCCTTACTCAGCTTGCAGGTCAACAACTGGGACTTCCATGGCAGCAGGTCATTGGTTTGGGAACGATGTTGGATTCGACTAGATTCAGTTCATTGATAGCGGAAGCACTCAAAGTCGCTCCAACGCAAGTCAAAGCCCTAACACTGGGAGAACATGGAGATTCCATGGTCCCTATCTGGTCCTCCGCCTCGATCAATGGATTACCCCTGACAGAATACCCAGGATGCGGACCCGGATTTCAGAATCAGATTTTTACACGTACTCGAGGAAGTGGCGCCGAAGTCATCAAGCGCAAGGGGGGGGCAGGTTATGCTGTGGGGATCGCGATCCGTGATGTGATTCATTCCATTGCTCTGGATCAACAGCGCATACTGCCTGTTTCCAGTTTGCTGCAAGGAGCGTATAACGTCCGAGATGTGTGTTACAGTGTTCCAACAGTCGTAGGGCGCACCGGTGTCATGGATCAGGTGGAAATGAAGCTCTGGCCCAAGGAGCAGACCGGACTTCAGCAATCCGCGCGTGCCTTGAAAGAGACGATGGCCAAAGTGCAGCTCTGACCCGACGCGAAGTCACAAGTTTTTCTCATGATGAAGTCGCTTGATCAAAAACTGGCTGAAATCAAAGCCAACACTGACTCGCGCGCCTTTATCATCGCGGATGCCAAAGATGCTGACATGGCCTTTGGTGTTCGGGCAACCGGTGGGCGTCATTATCTCTCTGGAAGAGGTGAAAGACCTGCCCAATTTTCGCCTGAAATATGGCAACGTGATGAGTTTGGATGCCGCAACTTACCTGAATTCCTTGACATCATCCGCGAGGTGATTCGTCAGGAAAAAGTGGATATCCTGTTGATGTCTGCCTATGTCAATGAACTGCTCTCCATCAAGGAAGGCCTGTTCGACCAATCCTCGATAACGCCAGCTGCTCGAGCCAATGACGCAACGGATGTCTGGGCCATCCGGCACGGTTGTTACACTGCGGAACCAGCACAACCCTTTCGCTCTGCAAGTATCGACCATATTCAATGTGGTCAACTTGAATGTGATCGAAGTACAGATCAATTTCCGGGTGCCAATCTGGGCCTGTATTCAGTTACTTTTGTCAATGATTTGGAGCAGGACAAGGCAACTCTCAATGCCTTTAAATCCTTTCGAGAGGAAGCCGAGGCCAAACGCTTTCGATATTTCCTGGAAGTGTTCAATCCGAATGTCCCTTCAGGTGTAGCGCCTGAAAAAATGGGTGAATTCATCAATGATCATATCCTGCGCAGTCTGGCTGGAGTCACGGAGTCAGGGCGTCCTGTTTTTCTGAAAATTCCTTATCATGGCCCCAGAGCGATGGAGGAACTGGTGCAGTATGATCCAAACATGACCGTAGGGGTTCTGGGGGGGAGCGCCGGTACCACTTACGATGCATTTAAACTAATCCATGATGCTCAGAAATATGGTGCTCGTGTGGCGTTGTATGGTCGAAAGATAAATCAGGCCGAGCATCAAATAGCATTTATTGAAATGCTGCGTTTGATCACGGAAGGCGTCATTGGGCCGGCAGAAGCCGTTCATGCTTATCATGGCGTATTGCAAGCCAAGGGAATTAAAGCTCACCGATCGCTTGATCGGGATATGCAGCTCACTGAGCAAGCGATGAGCTATGATGAAACGCAAAAGTCAAAATCGACAGTTGTGGTGAAAAGCAGTATCAAGACTGGCTCGAAGGATTCTGCAGATGCTTCTCAAAAATCAAAGGAAGCCAGTGAGCAGGGATCGAACAAGGCTTTCGACTGGCCCGTAAAAGCGGATGGCAAACCTGATTTTGCTGCCATGGAATCCGCGGAGCGTCGTGCTTATGACCGCGTGCGTCTGAAGCGAACCTTCGGTTGACTTTCCTCATGTTCTCTCTTCTTCCCCAGTAAAAAGCAAACCTTTGATTCGCAAGCCGCATCATGACTGCAGCCCGAGGCTGCGATTCGCCCCCAAGAAGTGTTCAATCCTCAGGCCCCATCCACTCCCAGGCTTCCCCAAAAAACCCAGCTTGCTCAATACCCGCAGGCCATCTGGGCGACGGGGCGTTTGTGAGATCAAGAATAGCCCAGTCCGGTAACTTTGGCACTTGCCTTGCGTTATTCAAATAATCGTATTCTCGGTAAGTAAATCCGCTGTTGATGACGATGTATTTATCAGGATTCAATGGGTTGGGGTAGACGAGCACCGGCAGGAAACGGTCGGCCGGGTAATTCTTGTCGGGAGTCTTAACTCTTTGATGGTTCCATTTCAATGGAAGCTTTTCGACGATTTTCCTGATCAAGATATTGCTGGATGGGTCTCCCCACAAGATCAGGTTGCTCTCCTCAATGTCTTTTGCAGTAATTTCATGATCCATTTTAAAGCGCGCTCTCCCTCTGAATTGCTGTCTCCAATGGCGCATGGCATGGGACATTTCGTTTGAGACCCAATCGCCTACAGTTGGATTCATCGGCCAAGCACTCGGACCCACCATGAGAAAACGATCCATGAAGGCATCATCGATCGGACCTTGCAGTCCGTGTTTCTTCGCAATTGTTATTTCCTGTGTTTCGGGAGCAGTCTTCCATTGACCTTTTTGATGATAAAGAACGACATCCCATGAAAGATCCGTTTCGGGGCGATCTACTTCAAGACGCTCATTGTTGATTGAAATGATCGGTTGTTTGGTTATATCCAGAGGACACAGTCCTGCTTCCATGTGGATGCGTAGCTGTGTGACATTCGAAGTGCGAATGCTTAGCTCATGATCAGACTTGATCTCAGCGTGGACACGGGCTCTGTCCCAGTGTTTTTCAAGGCCTTGCAATTCGATCCATTTCATCTTGTTGTATCGCAAGGTATAAGTCGTAAATCGTATCTTACTTGGTATCTGATTGCGCCCTTGTTCGGCGATATGATTGATCTTTTGATCAATCAATGTTTTGGCCTCGGGATGGTATTTATGCCCCGTATCGGGGCCCAGAATATGAGTCAGTTCCAATCCTTCCTGCTCCAGATACTTGCTCATGATGTCAGCGGCCTGCTTTTGTCGGTCAACTGCTCCACTGTAAGCGACCGTAGGGCATTGAAATAAATTTTCGGCATACACGGTTGCATCGTAGAGATTCCATAGCTTTTTCTCCCACGCATGGGGGTTCAATGTTTCCTTCTGGAAAAATTCGAGAAATTCCTTAGTTTCAGAGAATCCGGCACCGGGTGCTGCTGCTGCCCACAGTCCGGCATAATGCGTTGCAAATTGCCAGCACGCTGCACCTCCCATTGAAAATCCCCTTACCACGATACGATTGTCATCAATGTGATAATCCTGTTTTACATGCTCAAGTGCTTCAAAGAGGTCTGTTTCACCTGCGAACTTGTTGGCATTGCAATAGCGCCCATACAGGTGAAGGACAAGGCTGTCATCCGGAGTAAATTGGCCGGGATTATGAATGCGTTGATTGAGGAAAGAGAGTTCAGTCAGTTTTTCACCACGTCCGTGAAACCAGATATCCAACCTCATGGGCTTGCTGCGTTTTGGGTGCCAGGATGAGGGTACTACCAACCCGTAAGGCTGCACCGAATCATCGATTCGAGAGACATATCCTCGAGGAATGAGCCCGGGTTTTTTGATCCAGTCCGGTTCTCCTTCAAGTAATTTCATTAGGCGATGAGAGGCAAGATCCAACTGCTCCAATGCTTGCCTGAATTCTTTTTCAGGAGCGAAAATTTCCCGATAGACCAAAGCTGAACTGACAGCCTCTGCAAAAACTTCGATGTCCGGCAAAAAGCGACTTAACTCTGGTCTGGAGTTCAACTTTGCATGGGCCAGTGCGATGGAATGACGCAGTTGCCCGAGTTGAATTTCAATTTGTTTTTGTTGTTTGGTGCTGAATGGAGTTCCGACAGGTGGGATGGGGCGAACTTGTTCAGCCTGGTTATCTGCAAGGCCATCCGCATGAACCGCGATTTCTGTTTCTGCGATTGATAATGCAATTGAGCCAAGAAGTAATAAAAACCTGATAGCCGATCTCATGCGCGTATCAAAGAACTTGCTGATCATTTGAGCAAGCCCAATCAAGATAATTCTTAACTATTTGACAGATGCCAGGAACTGCTGGAGAGACTGTTTCGTTGCCTTGCTCTCATTTTTGATGAGGTTGATCAACTTCAGAGTCTGGTCTTCCGTGATCTGGTCAGCAGAGGATTCGAGCTTCGAACAGAGGTCAGCTAGTTTTTGAGCTCCCATGTTGTTGGCGCTTCCTTTGAAGCTATGGGCCGACCGAATGAGTTTGTCCATGGAACCGGGTTCCATGGCAGCATTCATTTCATTCAATCGTTTGGGGATTTCTTTNTCACAGAACATTTGAACCAATTTTGGAAGAACACCCTTTTTGGTGGATCCCTCTGGACNCAGGAACTGCTTCAATATACCAGTATCTATATTATGGAAGTCAGATTGTTCGGGTTTGTGTTNTNTCGGATTTTTCTGATCACAATNACCCTTTTCAATGGGAATCAAATTGGATGTAGCATTCTTGAGAGCGGTTGAAAGGGTGGGNAACAGGACGGGTTTGGATACATAGTCATCCATGCCTGCATCCAGACACTTTTGGCGGTCGTCGTCCATTGAGTTGGCAGTCATTGCGATAATCCTGCAAGGATTTTGATTTCCTGATTGTTCACAAGATTCCATCTCACGGATTTTCTTTGTGGTCTCATAGCCATCTAGATCCGGCATCTGGCAATCCATGAGGATGATGGGGTAATGATTTTTTTGCATCATCTCCAATGCCTTCTTACCGGAATCAGCAGTGGCTGGTTGATAGCCGAGTCGCTTCAACATATGTTCTGCCACGGACTGATTCACCGGATTATCCTCCACGATCAATACCTGTTGATTCGGCATTTCTGCTGTTTGAAGCGACGGGATGGCAAGCGATGAGGTATCACTGATGCTGAGGAATTGTGTGTCTAGTCCGGTCTTGTCCACCTGAAAAATACGTCGGAAACCGCGCGTCAGCGATCGTTGGGTTACCGGTTTGTTGACTACCATTGAAACCCCGTGCTTTTTTAAATGTGCCTTTGAAAGGCGGTTGCCAAAGTTGGACATCAAAATAACTTTTGGCTTGGGAGAGAATTGAAGCGCATTGAACATCTGGCAAAAGTCCAAACCAGACTGATCAGGCAACGCAGCGTTCACCATGACATAATGATAGGGTTTTGAATCATGGTATTCTTTGCTCAATTCAGTCAGCCCTCGCCTACCTTTGTCTACGAAGTGGTAATCCATTTGATAATTTCTCAAAATGGGGGCCAAGGCCTCCTGACAATGATCATTCGGCTCAATGATCAGGATTTTTTGTCCACTCCATTCGTAAGTTGGCTGCTTTTTTCTCCCTTGCCTCAATCGTTTTGCCTCCAACGGGAGGGTGAACCAGAAACACGACCCTTTGCCGGTTTCGCTCTCTAGGCGGAGTGTACCTTTCATGAGTTCTACCAACTGCCTTGTGATTGCAAGGCCCAACCCGGTACCTCCGTATTTTCTGGCCATTGAATTATCGGCCTGAATGAAAGCTTCAAAAATATCCTCACGTGCTTCTGGTTTGATTCCGATTCCAGAATCAATCACCTGGAATTTTAACCAGCAGATACCGTTCTGATGGCTTTGAGGTGCTATCTTGATTCTAACTTCGCCTGCATGAGTGAATTTGATCGCATTGCCGATCAGATTTGTCAGTACCTGTTGAATACGAATCCTGTCCCCCAGAACCATCGAGGGTGTTTCGCAATCGATATCCAGAATAAATTCGAGTCCCTTTGTTTGAGCCTGATCAGCCAGCAGGCTGACAGTTTGTTCTACGTTTTCGGCAATATTGAAAGGTTCGTTTTCAATGGTCATTTTGCCAGATTCGATTTTTGAGAAATCCAGGATATCATTAATGAGGCGAAGTAATCCCAACGCACTCGATTCGATAGTGTCAGCGAAATAGACTTGATCCTCAGAAAGTGTTGTTTGGCGCAATAGTGAGCTCATGCCGATGATACCATTCATCGGGGTACGGATTTCATGACTCATATTTGCCAGGAAGACAGACTTCAGGCGATTGGATTCCATCGCAGCATCACGCGCATACTGGAGCGCTGCCTCCGCTTGTTTTCTCTCAGAAATGTCCTCAACGACGCCTTCATAATAAAGGGTTTTCCCTTTATCATCTCTTACCGATCTGGCCGTTTCAGATATCCAGATTTTCCTGCCATCCTTGCGATAGATTTCCGATTCGAATTCGTGAACCTCACCATCCTCCTTCATCAGTCGTGCAAATTCCTGCCGGCGCGATGGATCAACGTATAGTTGTTGTTGAATATTGGTCAGCGAACCTAAAAGAGCTGCCGTGGATTTGTAACCGTAGATTCTTGCCAAAGCCGGGTTTGCTTCAAGATACTTGCCTTCCGGGGTTGACTGAAAAATACCTTCCACGGCTTGCTCGAAGATGTCGCGGTATTTTTGTTCTGTTTTGCGCAGTTTTTCTTCAGTCTGGATCAATTTGGAAATATCTTTAGAAACCCCAAAGGTTCCTATGATATTTCCATCCTCATCCTTATAGGGCATTTTACTTGTCAGTACCCAGCCTACCTCCCCGTTTCGCCATGTTTCTTTCTCGATCTTATTGATGATCGGTTGACCTGTTCTGATGATTTCCATGTCATCCTGAAAAGCTGGCTTGGCATGTTCTTCGCTGAAAAAATGAAAATCCGTTTTACCTTCAGCTGCGCTCGGGTCCTTCAGCCCCAGTCGATCGGATAATTCCCGGCTGCATCGGATGAATTGCGATTTTTCATCTTTGAAGTAAACATGATCAGGGATGGTTTCCAGCAAAGATCTCAGCAAGCGTCGTTCCAGAGTCAGCTCATATTCCGTTTTCTTCTTGTCTGTCACATCCCAGAATATCCCTTGTGTTCCCACGACCTTACCGGAAGGATCAAAAATGGGGGTTTTGATGACGTGGACATAGCTTTTGGTTTCATTCAGTCCGACGTTCTCCTCAGTGATCTCGATCTTCTGAAGTGATTCCATCACGACTCGGTCGTCTTCCTGGTACTTGGCCGCCAAATGGGTTGGGAATAAATCAAAATCTGTTTTACCCAGGATTTCTTGTGAAGTCTTTCCAATCGCTTTGCAAAAGTTTTGATTTGCGAAGGTAAACTCACCTTTTGTGTCTTTGCGGATGATATGCTGGGGCAGGCTTTCGACAAGGTTATGGTAGAATGCCTCGGAATCGTCGTAAGCCTTTTTGATTTTCTGATGTGCGTCTGAAAGTTTGTGTAATTCGCTTGTCGCTGTTCCCATGAAAATAGTCCCTGCAGCGTGTTTGGATAATATGTCCAAGGACTCCATTTGCTCCACGGTTAAACTATGCTGGCTTTTGTCCATGATGCTCAGGACACCGAGTGGAGCATTCCGCTTGCTCCTGATAGGGAATCCTGCCATGAACTTGAAATTCCATGGGGCTTTTGACAGACATGATCGTTCACCATCCAATTCAACAGATGTATCCTTGATGACGATGGCTTGCTCACTCGCCAGAACCTTTTNGCAAAAAGGCAGCTCGTGATGCTGAGATGAAGGTTCCCAGTTTCTCCCCGCATAAATTTCCAACTTCCCGTCATTAATCAGGTGAATCATTGCCGTTTTGCAACCTGAGACTGTCGAAGCCAGCTGTGCTATTTGGTGAAGTTCATCGATACCGCTGACAACCTGGTCACGGTTTGATTGCTTTGCGGCTTGATACGAATCTTGGGAGTCTTCCGGTTTCATGGATTCCTTTTCAATTCTTTGAATGCTGAACACTGGCTTCACTCATGCGACTTAAAATACGATGACCATAAAACAAAGTAAATATTGCTGCGCTCCAGGTCACGCCAAAGATTCCCCACCAGATACCTTGTAATTTCCAGTCAAGTAGAAAGGCCAACAGATAGAAGACAGCGCATGGTGCAATGATCTGTCGGTAAAGACCGATCCAGAGCGCAATCATCGGCTTTTTAAGCCCCTGAAGCATGAAGACCGTTTGAAAGAGGATCACGTAGGAGCAAAGTGTGAAAGAAGCTATGCGTAGGTATTCCGCTCCGATAGATGACACTTGCTCGTTGTCCGTAAAAAAACGCATCATCATGGGTGCAGCAAAATACAATGCGACGCCACCAGTGATCATCATCATTAATCCGGCATTCATGGCAACTTTTCTCATTTCCATAATCCTGTCCATTCGGCCAGCGCCGTTATTTTGACCCGTCAGCGTCAATACCGCAATATTCAGCCCTATGGTCGGCAGCAGGATGATTTGTTCGATCCTGGTTGCAATGCCATAGGCGGCTACTCCTTCCTTACTGAAAAAACTGATGAACCAGGTGATCACAAAAATGCCTGCAGCAACCGTCATCATATTGATCGAAGCCGGTATTCCCTGTCTGGCCAACTGTCCCCATGCTGAGAAATTCGGCTTCCATCGCTGAAGTGTCAAAGGGTATTTCAGCTTGGAACACGCTATCCTCCATGCCAAATAGAAGCACCCCAGGGCTTGGATCAAAACGGTTGCCAGAGCGATTCCGCGAATGCCCATGGCTGGCAATCCAATCCCGCCGTACATAAACCATGGATCCAGAATCAGATTCAGAACAAATCCAATGATCAGCAGATTGCGATAACTTTTCGTATCGCCCTGAGCGTTCAAAGTGGCATTCAAGATCGACTGGCCAATAAAGAACAGAGTACCTGCCAGGATGCAGTTCATGTAAGTCAGGGTGATATCCAGATACTCGCCCTCGGCCCCAAGTAGCCCAAAAAGAAAAGGAAACGAGAGGAATCCGGCAATCATCAATATCACGCCCATGCTGAGACTGAAGATGACCGACTGAGTCGCCATGTCTCGAGCGCCCTCCAGATCATCTGCTCCGAGAGCATTGGATACAAGGGCCGTGGCTCCTTGTGAAATACCGGCGCTTACTGCAATGAGAATGAAAAAAACAGGGAAAGAGACGGATAATGCAGCGAGCGCATCCACGGACAACAATCCCGCAAAATAGGTGTCTACCACGTTGTACATCGTGTTGAAAAAGAAGCCAACACTTGCTGGAACTGCCAGCCGTTTGATGAGTTGAGGGATCGGGTCGTTCGTTAAATTCATTCCAGTGCGTCCTACTGGTCATGATCTTGAGGGTCTGGATGGGGATAACAAGCGGCTTTTTACATCTTCAGGATTTAAATTTGTCATATTGTTGAATACAGTAGGCAGCAATCAATGATTGACCTTAATCTAAGCAAACGTCTGGGCGAAGCTTTGGATCCATTGGCTGTGATATGGGTTCTGCTATTATGCATTGCCTGGCGATTTCGAAAACTGAAGGAACACAAGACGAGTGCGCTTGTTTTTCTTCTGTGGACCCTGGTATGGTGTATGGGAGCGACTCCCTTGTCTGGCTGGCTCCTGGCAAAGCTCGAGCGACCCTACATGGTGGACGATTGGGAAGCACTTCCCAAGGCGGATGCGGTCATTTGCCTGGGAGGGGGGCTGTTTCCGCACTCGGGAGAAGCGCTTGGCATCACCGCCAGTGATGCTTTCGACCGTTATCTGACTGCATTCGATTTGATGGAATCCGGTAAAGCGGACAATCTCGTATTTGGAGGAAGTGATTATGAGATCAATGGAACCATCACTGCTGAGGGGCAATTGCTGGATGAGTGGCGAAAAAGGTGGGGTATGGTCAAAGGCGAAGTGCACTTTTTGGACAACTCCTACACGACGCGTGATGAAGCGGTCAGAGTCCGTGAACTTGTCAAAAACAAGAGCTGGGAAACCCTTTATCTCGTGACCTCTGCCTGGCACATGAAGCGGGCCGAAGCCGTTTTTCGAAAGCATGGAGTCGATGTGCAGCCAGTGGGGTGCGATTTCAAAGGGTATGCAACTACTGCGAAAAAGCGAAGATGGAAATTGTTTCCTCAATCCGGGAACTTTCAAAAGTTATATGAACTTGCCCATGAAGTGGTAGGTTATCAATATTATCGATGGCGGGGGTGGATTGAATGAACTTCGAGGAACTTGATAAGTTGTCCAAAAGCACCTTGCTTGGCTTGTTGAAAGAGGCTGTGGTGAAAAACGGAAGCAGCCCATTACTCACATCTTCCAAGCAACCTGCCACCAATCAAGTCGCTCAGTTGCTGGAGGCAGACAAACTCAAGCTTGCGCGTGAGCTGCACGACGACCTTTGCCCTCATCTCACCTGCCTTGAAATGGGGCTGCATGCCATTCAAAACGATGCGTCAATGACGGAAGTGCAGAGAAGCGAAAAGATAGGCAATCTTCTCAAAGTGGTCCAAAATGCCCTTCTTAAAACCCGAACGATGATCGCAGGGGTAGATCTCCCCCATATCGAAGAAGTGGGTTTGCCTCAAGCGATCTCCAGCTGGTTGAATCTGATGAACTCTGTTCTTCCCGTGGAATTGAAATCTGTTGTGTCTCATGATGACATTGCTCTGCGTTCGGCGACTGCCGGTGTGCACATATATCGCATCGCACAAGAATCCATACAAAATGCGATCAAGCATTCAGCAGCTTCGCTCGTTGAAGTACGGCTTGAGGTGCAGGGGGAGGATCTGTTATTGACTGTGCAGGACAACGGGAAAGGGAAAGTTGAGGGCGGGCACTTGGTGGGGGGAACCGGTTGCGGTGTCTCCAATATGCGATTTCGCAGTCAATTGTTGCATGCTCAACTGAGTTTTTGTGAGAATACACCACAAGGTGTGAAAGTAATATGTCGCATTCCATCGGTGATAGTACACGCCAATTAAACGAACCAGGCCTCACTTTGAATTCAATGCTTTGAACCATGGTCAAGACCGAACCAGAACCCATCCGTTCCATTTTTGTCGTCGATGATCATCCTCTGACCCGTGCCGGAATCAGGCAATCGATAGACGTGCATGCGTCATTGACTCTCATAGGCGAATCCGACAATGCGGATGATACACTGGAGAAAGTGCAAAAACTCAAACCGGATCTGTTGATCGTTGACCTGACTCTGCGCGGACGCAGTGGTTTGGAACTCATCAAGGATTTAAGGAAAGTTCAGCCTGAAGTGGAAATACTTGTCTTTTCCATGCATGAGGAGACCTTTTATGCAGAACGTGTTTTGAGAGCAGGTGCGCGTGGATACGTAATGAAATCTGAAGGGGCCAAACAGCTGATTGTAGCCATTCTAACCATACTTAAAGGCGAAGTCCATGTAAGTGATCTTGTTGCCAGTAATTTTTTAAATAATTTAACTGGACGGCAAAGGAAGACTTCATCTTCACCCGTGAGCCACCTGACAGATCGAGAGCTGGAAGTCCTGGCCCTCGTAGGAAAGGCGCGTGAAAGTCGGGAGATTGCAAAACTTTTGAGCATGAGCGTCAAAACAGTGGAAGCCCACAGAGCAAGCATTCGTCAGAAACTCGATATCAAAACAAGGGCAGAACTCGTTCGATTTGCGGTGCTTTGGGGCGAAGATACCAAGATGGATGGCATCAATAAATCATGATTGACAGGCTTTTTTCAATAGTAAGTGTTAACCCTTGGTTGTAAATAGTGGTAACACCGATTGATGTTCATAGGCACATTCATGCATTGTCATTCCGAGCAACCCAAAAACTCACTACAATATCTCAAAAAATAATAGTATGAACCAACGTTTGAAAAAAACGAAATTAGGTGCTTTCACGCTCATCGAGCTGCTGGTCGTGATTGCAATCATCGCCATTTTGGCGGGCATGCTGTTGCCGGCATTGGCCAAAGCCAAAGCCAAAGCACAGAAAATCAAGTGCGTCAGTAACCTCAAGAACGTGGGACTCGGATTCCGCATTTATGCAACGGATAATGGTGATCTCTATCCAATGCAAGTGCCTGATGACCAAGGTGGTTCTGCCAGTGCTGTCGATCGTCGCACAGGTGCAACTCAGGTATGGAGGCATTTCTTGTCTCTCTCCAATGAGCTGCAGACTCCAAAAATCGTGCTTTGCCCTAGTGATGGTCTAGGTCGTGTTGAGTCCACTACTTGGAATACCAATCGTATCCGTTCTTCACGCGACAATGTTCAGGAAGCTTTCAATGCTAACCAGAACATCAGTTACTTCGTGGGATTTGATGCAGACGAAACCTTGCCACAGAGTCTTCTGTCAGGTGACCGTAACATCACAAACAGCGATCGTGCCCAAATTGACGACGGTGTTGTTTTCCAATTCCGCATGCGCGCTCGTCGCACAGACGCACGTCCATTGCCAACTCCGACCCCAGGATATGACAAAAATATCCATGATCTAGCAGGTAACGTTGCTATGGGTGATGGCAGTGTTCAAGGATTCAGTAACTCCAAGCTTGGTGTTGCCATCCGTGACGTAGGTATTGAAACTATCCAACTCGCCGTTCCTGGTGACGAGGACTTCCGCGGACGTTGATCCAACGGTAATCACAAACTATCTTTCAGAGCGCTTCGGTTTTACCGAAGCGCTTTTTTTGTCTTTTTTCACGGCAGATGCGATGATTGATCGCATAAAAGAGTTATCCGTTGATCAAACGGCGGAAAGTTGGTTCAAGGAGAGGGTCCTCAAATTTGAAGCCGCTTTCCATTAGCTTGGCCGGGTTTGCCCTGCAGCTTGCGAGAAGGGTTGCGTTTCCCATCTCTCCAAAAAGAATCCTGACCGCAATGGAGGGAATTTTAAAAAAAACGGGCCGCCTCACCACTCTGGCCAATGTTTTTGCAAATGTTGTAAATCTGACTGGATGAGGGCTGGTACAATTAACCGGTCCACTCAGATTGGTGTTGGTTGCCAGCATCTCAAGGCACCTTGTCACGTCATCCAGAGACACCCAGGAAACCCATTGTTTACCTGACCCTAGAATAGCACCACCTCCGAGCTTGAATATGGGAAGCATTTTCTTCAATGCACCTCCATTTTTTGAAAGCACGAGGCCGAACCTCAATGAAACAGCTCTCGTTGAACTTGAACTCAATGGGCCAAGTGCTCCTTCCCAATCGGATGCTAGATTACCCAGGAAATCTGTAGCTGCCGTCGAAGATTCGTGGACAATCTCATCGCCGCGATCACCGTATATGCCTACTGCTGATGCGTTTATCATCCAGGATGGTGGGGAAGAAGACGACAGAATCGCTTTTACCAGAAGTTCTGTAGATTTGATGCGGCTTTGAACCAATGAGTTCTTTTTTCTCTCCGTCCACCTGCCTTCTGCAATATTTTCTCCGGCAAGATTGATAACACCATCAACGCCACTCAATGCTTTGGGGGCCAAGTTACCTGACAAAGGGTCCCAGTGAAACAAGCTTGTATTGTCTGCTGCTGTGGAGTCCCTTGTCAATCCCACTACTTGATGTCCTCTTCGCTTAAAATGAGTTTGTGTGGCAGAGCCAATCAAACCGGAAACGCCTGTGATGAGTATCTTCAAATGTCAGTTTGCATTTATCATCGATATCGGCTCAAGGCATCGACAATTCGATTAGTGGAGTATGATTTGTTGAGGCAGTAGAAGTGAAGTCCTGGAACTCCAGCGTCAAGGAGTGCCTCACATTGTCTTACCGCATGCTCAATGCCGAATTCTGTGGCAGCTGCATCGTCCTCAGCGAGATCATCCAAACGATTCAACATGCTCTCGGGTATGCTGGCACCGCAAAGTTCAGTAAATCTCTTGATCTGCCGTGTTGACAGCACTGAAAGAATGCCTGGAATGATCGGTTTGGTCATTCCTGTCTTTTTGACAAGGTGATCACGAAACCGGAAAAAGTCATCATTATCAAAGAACAACTGAGTGATGATGAAATCAGCTCCGGAATCAACTTTTTCTTTCAGCCTGTCCCAATCAACCTCTCGACCTTCTTTGCAGTCAATATGGCCTTCAGGAAAACCAGCGACACCAATTGAGAAATCAAATTCCGAACGAATAAATGCGACCAGATCTTTCGAGTAAGTAAATCCGCCCTCAGTGGCTTGAAAATCTCCTTTACCTCCCGGAGGATCTCCGCGCAGGGCAAGGATGTTTTTTATACCTGACTTGTTTGCCTCGATGAGAACCTGATTAACTTCCTCACGTGTGGCATTGACACATGTGAGGTGACTCATGCATGTCAACTGAAAGTCCTTCTGGATACGAGACACCATTTCAAGGGTTTTCCCGCGAGTGCTTCCACCTGCCCCATAAGTAACCGAACAGTAATCCGGTTGAATCTTCAATAATTCCGGCAGTACCGCATGAAATAACTGCGCTTCTCCTTTTTCTGTCTTAGGGGGGAAAAATTCAAAGGAAATAGCCGGTTTACCTGTAGCGATCTTCTCCCTGTGAATGTCCTTGATGAATTCCATAAAAGTATAGACTAAATCCGCTACCAAGCTCTCGCAAGTATCTTTCAATGCAAATGCAATTTGTACATGATTGAAAAAAGCAGGAAAAATCCATGGCACTGAAATAGCACCTTCGATGAATCATTCTGACGTAAAAAGCGAACTCACACCGGCTTATTCGATTGTGCCTTTGCCGCACGGGAGACACTCAGTTCGTTCGGAGGCACATGGAGAGACATTTCATCCTCAAGTTGGACCGGAAGTCGAAGCTCGCTGTGTTTATTTCCATCCCATGCGTATTGAAGAGAGGATAAAGAATTCAAGGAAACCGTTTTGCCTCTGGGATATTGGGCTTGGAAGTGCTGGGAATGCCATCAACTTGATTCGTGAGCATGAGCAAATCAAGGGTGGCATCGAGTTACACAGCTTTGATGCTTCGCTTGCGCCGCTGAAATTTGCATTGGGACATTCTGAATTGCTTGGTTACATGTGTGGTTTCGAACCTCTCATAGAACAGTTGATTCAGGAAAAAGTGATCCAATTTAAATGGGGGCAGCTTGAAGTTTGTTGGCATTTGCATTTGGGAGATCTCAGGGAAGGATATCCTGAAGATTCGGTTTCGAGCACCTGCCCAGAGGCGGTTCTTTACGATCCTTATTCACCCGCAAAAAACCCGGAACTCTGGTCGCTGAAAGCCTTTCAAACGATCAGAGAACAACTCAAGGCTCCATGCACCTTGGCAACCTATTCGCGCAGTACGAGCGTGCGNGTCGCCATGCTCTGTGCAGGTTTCTTCGTAGGGAAAGGAGGGGAGGTAGGCGAAAAGGAAGAAACGACAGTAGCCGCCACTCATCCNGAATTNGTCGAGCNTTTGCTGGATGCGCTTTGGTTAAGGAAGGTCATGCATTCGACAAATGCGGAGCCCATCACTCATTTGCCTCATAAAAGATCCTTTGTTCGTCCGNCGACATGGTCCAAGTTGATTCAGCATCCACAATTTNAGCAATATTCATTTGCGCACGACCTTCCCGTGAGGCATTGATTTATCANCGAAGNTAATATACCAAAACCTGNAAACCCATGGAGTCATTACTCCCTTCGATGTGTCTGACCTGAATCTCAGTTTTATCATTCCTGCTTTCAATGAGGANAANTTACTTCCTGNNACATTGAAATGCATTCAAGNNANNCCGCCTCTGTGCTTACGGACAAAGGTCTTGAGTGGGAGATCGTGGTGTGTGACAACAACTCAACCGATCTTACTTCAGTCATCGCCAGAAAACACGGAGCAAAGGTTGTTTTTGAACCC
>NZFL01000021.1 GCA_002690655.1 Pedosphaera sp. | reverse complement strand
ACGCATATTCCCCAATGCTTGTCACACTGTCCGGAATCGTGATCGCAGTCAAATTGCTACACCCATAAAAAACTTTTTTAACAATGCTTGTCACACCTTCAGGGATAGTGATTGATTCGAGGCTAAGGCAATGAGTGAACGCATATTCCCCAATGCTTGTCACGCTGTCCGGAATCGTGATCGCAGTCAAATTTCTACACTCATAAAAAGCATAATCACCAATACTTGTCACCGGAAGCCCCTCAATGGTAGCAGGAATGACGATTTCAGTCGCTAACTCATCGCAGTCGGTGATTGTAACTTCCCAGTTGTTGATCACATAGGAAAGCTGCTCAGGAACAAGATGTGGAATCACAGTTATATCGCTCAACTTCGGTCCGTATACGCCATTTTGGCTTTCCTTCACAAGACGGATCTTGGAGGGGTCCCATTCCAGCGAAAATTGCAAACTGCTGATGCCATTGAAACCTTCTACCCTGACGGGAAGGGCAACCTGTTCTCCCTGCAGCTTGGATTCAGGATCCTCGAGTTGAAGAGTCAGCCTGGCACCGGACTGGTCTCTCACCAGGACCTGACGCACCTCAGGCACGGCACGGTTCCCCGCCGCATCGCTGGCCTGATAAATTACCTGATAGTTACCGACCCGGGCGGTGTCCACATTGCCTGAAGCCGTGACCTCAAGGCTGGTGTCGTAGTTGTCCGTTGCCGCGGCGCCGGGATCTTCAAATGGATCATTCAGGTTGAGAGAAATGGTCTTGTCTCCTGACAAAGTGATCTTTGGTGCCGTATCATCGATGACTTCAACCACACGCGTCAGCGTGGGTGCCACGTTCCCGAAACCATCCTGTGCATCGTAGATGACCCTGTAGACACCGACTGCCTCCGCATTCACAGCATCGCCACCGGTCACGACAACAAGATCAGGGTCACTGTATTCGTGTGCCACGGCACCAAACTCCACATAGGCCTTGCCGACAGGGTGAGCCACCATGATTTCATGGTTCTCATCGCCTTCCATTTCCTCAAGAAAGTCCAGATTCAGTTTGAGGTTGTCCATATGCTTGATCTCGTTGAAACCTCCATTGCGCCCCATGATGACGACGCGTCCGGGGCTGGGCTCAAACCCCGTCTCCAGCGGCTCCGTCAAGAGCGGTTGCCCCTTGTAGGTAACCTGAAGTTGTCCAAGCGGATTGAGCTCCACCTTGAGAGGCTCCCACCGAAGAACGGAGGCATCCCCACGGGCTGCGTTCGGCTCTTCCGCACTACCGCCCTCGGGACCTGTCTGAAGACGTTCAAATGGCATCTCCGAAAGCGGAATCCTGGCCAGAGTGCGGTTATCCATTCGAATGATCAGACCTTCCACATCAGCACCATCAGGCAGTGCATCTCCGCCGTGAGTATCCAGCAGAATGCTCAACCCGGTCAGGGTTCCCGTTTCTGGCTGCCCATCCACTGCGGCATTGCGCGGGTGCGCACTGCCGCCCGGCAGATCTGCGAGCATAGGGTCGATCCGACCTCCCAACGCCGTATTGTGGCGTGCAAAATTGATACTCAAGCCCCTGCCCTGTTGATCACCGGTGCCATTGCCCATGCGCAGATCCATCTCGACGGAAAAGGCGGTGACAGGCTGACCTTGCGTTAGGTCGGGGAGAACCACGACGGTATTCATACCGCTGACTGCCTCGGTCAGTGAAAAGTAGCCTCCAGGATTACCGTTGCCCTCCCCTGCCATTTCATGATCCCCCAGCACATAGTTACCTTTCTCCTGAACGTAAAGATCACTGACTTCCTGATCACTCAAGGAACGATTGTAGACACGAACATCATCCAGAAGCCCGCGGTAGGGGGCATTGTGGTCCAGATGCGAGGCCTTGTGTCCGAACACCAGAGGGGTTCCAGACATGGCCGACCAGAAAACAGGGCTTCCCTGCCCAGCGAGCTGCCCATTGAAAAAGATCTTCGACCCATCTGAGCTTGAGACAAAGGTGACCGCTGTCCATTGTTCGACGGATGCGGTCCTGTCGCTGGCTTCCATGCTGGTGAGAACTCCGTATCCAGTGCTGGAAACATGGGTAACATAGCCCTCATCTAGAGCGCCCACGCTGCTCCAGTTCTGAATCCAGAAGAGGCTGTTGTCTTTTTCCCGACGAACGATGCTCGCGGGTATTTCACCCACTCCGCTGGGTTTGATCCAGAAACTCACCGTGTGAGTGTCTCCAGCGAGATTGTCCAGAGCCTCATTGCTGGGTAAAACGCTGACATATTGATCCTGCGCATCGAATAATATCGCTCCGCTGGCTTGACCAAAGCGGTCAACCGCCAGTTTGGCTCCACTGATCACACCATCATTGCCATGATCACTGGCATCACTTGCGTCACCGCTGAAGGGATAGTGCGCCACCAGATCGTCTGTGACCCATGAACCCATCACCACAGAGGGGCCCTGAGAGGAAGTCACGTAGGGAAACTCATCGACTCTGCTCCCTTCAAAATCCCATTCCTTGTCGATATTGGCAGCCACCACCGCCCGAATGACTGGAGCGGTGACATCTACCACATTCACCTCTCGCTGCACCGCCTCGGACTGGTTGCCCGAAGCATCTGCGGCAGTGTAGGTCAACACATAAGAACCGATGATCCCGGCATTGACGCTACCACTGAGCGTCACGTGAGGATTCTTGTCCCCCTTGTCAAGGGCGGTAGCTCCAGCATCCTCGTAGACGCCCCCCAGTGAATGGGTAACGGAAGCTTGTCCATTGAGGCTGAGTATGGGAGGGGTAGTGTCTCGCACCACGACTGTTCGAATTGCAGGTAAGGATACATTACCCCAATTATCGGTGGCAGTGTAGGAGATGGTGTAGCTACCAAGTGCATTGATATCCACTTTCCCTGCAGTCGTAACCGCCAGGGTTTCGCCCGGGACTTCTGCTCCGGCATCCACATAAGCTAGTCCCAGTTCGTGATGGATCACCACTTCCCCATTGATGACCACGACCGGAGCCCGAGTGTCAACCACCCTGAAAGCGCGAACAACGGGGTTAGCCGCGTTACCAGAGCTGTCCCTGGCCAGGTAGGTCAGGAGATAGGTCCCTGCCTTGGAAGTATCCACATTACCGGAAACAGTCACATCCACCTCTCCATCAAAAGCGTCTAAAGCAATAGCTCCGGGATCCCGGCCTTGAAAATCACTTCCCATCTCCACGACCACCTCATTGGCATCGTCATCACCTGATGTCGCGTTGCTGTCAATCGCGCCACCTGCACCATTGAGCGTAATGACGGGAGGCAGGGTATCCACCACAATCACAGTACGGGTCTTGGCTATGGCCTGATTACCAGATGGATCGGAAGCGTTGTAGGTCAAGGTATAGCCGCCCAGTTGATTCACGTTGACCGTGCCGCCGATATTGACCAATACCGCCGTGTCTCCGTTATCCTGAGCCCTCGCTCCGGGGTCAATGAAAGGCTTCGTGGCTTCCTGTATGATGGTCCCTGATCCGTTGAGGGTGATCACAGGGCGCAAGGTATCCAGCACATGAACAGTGCGGATCACAGACTGAGCGTCGTTGCCAGTGCTGTCAGTGGCATTGTAGGTGATAACGTAATCCCCTTGTTTGTTAGTATCCACTTCCCCAGTGACCGTCACATTCACATTACCATCGAAGGCATCGAAAGCCAAAGCACCGGGATCAATGTAGAGAGGTGCTCCCATCATCACATTCTGTTCAGTATCCCCTTGCAGAGTGATCAAAGGGGGAGTCATGTCCTTTACGGTGACTGTTCGGGTCACACTCAATCCTCCTTGGCTATAGGTCAGTGTATAATTTCCCTGGACCGATACATTGCTCACGTTATCGGAAGTCGTTACAGATTGCCCAGGCCCGGATCCATCGTAATAAGTGGCCCCCGGGTCATTGAAGGCATTACCGATCTCATGAAAGATATCCTTGTCTCCATGGAGGACAAGGGCATGGTTAAACACCAGATAATCAACCCAACCGCGATCGGCATGCTTGGAGTTGTTTCCGTCCTTCTCATAGGACCACTCCAAGGTGTGTTCTCCGGAAGAAAGGCTGAAGCTCTTGGTTTTCCACCGACGCAACCCACTGATGAAGTCCACCTCACTTCCGTCAATACGAAAGACCAACTTGTCAAATAGATATTCGCTGGAAACCTTCCATCTAAAGGAGCCGTTCAATGGGCCGTTGACAGTCAGACTAAGCGCAGTCTTACCATTGTCGGCGGTTGGATTGGATGCCAATGCGCTCCCACCAATGGCTTCCTCTTCACTGACCGTTGAGAAATCAGCACCCAGACTCTTAAACTCAAGGTTTTTGATGTCCAAAGCCGTATTATAAGCTGTTTGGGCTTTGAGGGGTGTCGCCAACAGACACAAATGAATTGCCAATAGTGTTAAACATGTAGAACAAAAACTTCTAACTTCACGAAGATCGGACCTTTTGAACGATATTCTGTTTAACTTTAAGACGAAATCACCAGTAATCATATTGCTAACATAATCGGAATGTAAACACATGCGCTTTAGTTCATTTCAAAACAAAACAAAAAAAAACTACTCTATATGGATGTGAAGAACGGGCAGGAAGAAGCTTATATTGAAGTGGAGTATTGGAACGCCAATAACGCTTGCTTCAGGCAGCAGGGAAACATGGAGCCAAGGCCTCAGATACATCCCAGCGGTGAATATCAGGATCGACACGGCAAGGAGTAAAACCGGGACTTTGGTTCTTCCCATTGCCTAATCCTGTTTTTCCAAGGACTTCATTCATTATGATTCAAACTCAACAAATACTGAACTTGTCCCTGGTCTGCTCATCGAACCATGCCCCATCGCCACAGCTCCATACACGGTTGGAGATAAATGATGATAGATACGATGCATGCGGGTGAAGCAGGCATTGCCCGCAGGTGGAACGCCAAACTTTCTGAGATGCTTGATGGTGACTCACCCAATGAAAAAAAGCAAAAAACTGAGGCAAACCCAATTTTCATTCCCTGTTTTAAAGGAGTCAGACTCCACAGTCAGTTCAAAACCATCTGGATGATGGGGCATTACATTTGCCTGAACTGAAAGAGGGATTTGGTTACGATTATTGGTAATTGTTACGGAATAACTACTCGGAAGAATGATTTGGGCTGCGCTTGGCCATGCGAGATCATGAAACGTATGGGGGCCGTCTGGCCAGTGGCCCTGTGGGCCTCATTCCATCTGCGGAGGTCCATTGATTGCTCCAACAGGTACTGCACTCCGACTTCCCCTTGAAATGTGATGGTGAGCACCTGACCAGAATCGATTTGTAACTTGATAGGCTGATTTGGCATGGCTGCTCCACCACTGTCGTTGGGTGAGCCCGGGGTGGCTTTGGCCAACCGTTTGGGAGCGCCATTGTCGTTGAGGCGGCCCATGGCTTCGTCAACTTTTTGCTCACCAAAGAGAGCATCAATAAAGCTCCGAACCCTCTCCCAATCCTTATTTGATGACCACAATACGATGCAAGACGGTTTCGGGCCAACCGAGAAGAAATGATGTTGTATTGCCTTCGGCGATAATTTTTTCACCAATATTTTTCCAGAGACCTCTGTCTAGCAATCCGGATCCCTGAACCTGATAAACCTTACCTGCCTTGGATTCCCAGTTGAGGACAAGGTCTCCATTTGTGTTCAGTGACAGCTTGTTGATGACAAGAATGTCAAAGGAGTTGGTTGGATCCGTTCCAGCCAGAAACTCATCCCCATCGCTGTGCCCGTCTGAGTCACTATCCATTTCATAAACATCGGGCACGTTGTTGAGATCTGAATCCTCATTGAAAGTATCCGGCAGACCGTCGTTATCATCATCCTGATCAATATTGTCTGCCAAGCCATCATTATCATCGTCATCATCCAGAAGATCGATAATGCCATCATTGTCGCTGTCGACTTCGTCATGGTCAAGAATCCCATTGCCATCCTTATCCTTGTCCAGAAGGTCAGGAATGCCATCACCATCAAAGTCGGACTCTAGCTTGTCGTAGACACCATTGTCATCTGCATCGAAATCATTCACATCGGGGATGCCGTCATTATCGTCATCCAAATCGATACCATCCACGATGCCGTCGTTGTCGGCGTCGTTCTCAAGCTCATCAGTGATACCGTTACCATCATCATCGGAATCGTAGGCATCAATCAGGCCGTCTCCATCAGTATCATTCTCCAACCTATCTGATATGCCATTACCATTTCTATCCCCATCATTCTGGTCAGGACGTCCATCGTTATCATCATCCTCATCTTCAAAATCAAGAACACCATCCAGGTCATAGTCGACCTCCTCGTCGTCTTTGATTCCGTTTCCATCCGCATCCAAATCCGCAGCATCGAGGATACCATCGCCGTCTCTGTCCATCTCAACTCGGTCAGGTATGCCGTTTCCGTTTTTGTCCCCATCACGATTATCGGGCCGACCGTCATTGTCGTCGTCATCGTCAAAGGCATCTACTATGCCATCGCGATCGGAGTCCTTCTCCTCGATATCGGGCACACCATTTCCATCAGCATCAGTATCGGCTGCATCGACGACCCCATCACCATCAAAGTCAATTTCGACCGAGTCAGGAATACCATTACCATCCGAATCACCATCATTCCAATCGGGCCGACCATCAAGGTCGGTATCCTCTGGTTTGTTGGAAACATCCAAAACAGGATTGGCACTGCCCGCGACAAATACGACATCATCAATATTGAATATTTCCCTATGATTGGACTTATCACTTGAGGCGTAAGATTCAACAAAACTAACCGATTTGAGAAAACAACCCTTGTTCAAGAGGTCCCCAGCCACGAATCCAAGGAACTGGATTCCACCGACTTGAGCAGGTCCTTTTTGTATATCCAACGTACGATCGATCATCGTTCCATTTGCATATTCAAGATAGAGTTTAATTTCTCTTTTTCCATCTTCGATACCACCGAGATAAAGACCAACCGCAGGGACAGGTTGATCGAAAGTAATGGAAAGCCCACCCTCTGAGCGTTCACTCGGGAGCACTTCCATGAAGTGGTACCCCCCCGGACTGGTATTGATTCCTCGATCGGTATCGTTATGTAGATCCATATCCCCTATACCTGGCTCGTCAATACCTCCCGAGTGACCATTGTCGAACAAGGAGAAGCTTACATAATTGTCCGCCCCGTAGTAAGTCACACTGCCGTAAGCGGTTCCAGACAGCATAGCGCCACCGTTATCGAAGGCAGCCGACGAGTAGGGACCTCCAAGGTAAGGAGCACCATGCCCTATAAAATTGTCACTCAAACCAATCGCCGGAGTCCACCCGTTGTCACGCTCGAATGTAATCATATCGAAATTAAGACCTAACANCGCTAGCTGATTAAGAAAATCGGCTTGAGCCGCAGAGGAAAGAGGATAAGACCACCCGCGACTGAAGGGTGAAGGGCTGCCTCCGTTTGGTGTGGCTCCAACGTCATGAGCACTAAATATATCCAATTCACATGGGTTTTGCGATGGATCCTCAAGCGCAGGAATATCCACATTTTTGTTCGACTTGACACAGAGTTCGTCAATCCAGACCGCCTTACCTCCAATGCTGAATTCATTTATCAGGGTCCCTTCAAAAATCAACACAATTGATTTTGCATCAGCTTGATTAGTGAAGACACTCATGGTGGCCCCGCCCAGTGTCTTGCCATCTAGTTTCGGAATATTGGAAAGATTGATCTTAGCTCCATTAATCGAAAGATGGATGCTGCCACTTAGCCCGCCAAAGTGAATCCCAAGCCTCGTTGGAATAGGGCCAACAGGAACAAATTTGATTTGCACATTGTCCAGCGCAAGTTCCTGTCCAGAAGCTCCGGCAGTACCTCCATTCTCAACCGTCACTTTTCCGTCGATTATGATGTCACCTGCGTTCGGCTCAATACCTTCGACCATGGCCTCAAACTTCAAACTGCCATCGCTGTTGGCCACACTGAACGCGTCGCCTGTTCCATATACATCAGCCAGATTCAAATCCTCAAACTCCACGCAATCTACCATGGGATCTCCATTGGGATCTCCATTGGGATTTCCATTGGGATCACCACCATTGGGATCCCCGACATTGGGTCCGCCTGTCAGGACACAAATACGATCAATCCACAGCTCCTGACCACCCACCGCAAACTCAGTGATCGGTTGGCCGTGCACCACCAGGTTC
>NZFL01000020.1 GCA_002690655.1 Pedosphaera sp. | reverse complement strand
CCGATCTGTATGCGGGTCCCACAAGGGAAACTGCCTATCAGAATTCGCAGAACTTGCTGAATCGCTTTGGCAAGGAAGTGGATGCTATTTTTTGTGTGAATGAGAACTCAACCATCGGAATGACCAAAGCGCTGCGCGAAATCGGCCGAGGGAATGGAGAGGTTAAAATGATCGGTTTCGATGCGGGATCACAATCTATCAAGGACATGGAGAGCGGAGATGTGCAAGGACTGGTGGTTCAGGATCCAGTAAAGATGGGTTACGAAGGCGTCATGACCTTGGCAGCACATCTCGATGGCAAAAAGATCGAGAAACGCATTGATACCGGCGTCGTCATGATCAGCCCCGAAAACCTCAATGACGAAGAATCACAAAGATTGCTGAATCCTCCCCTTGAGGAGTATCTAAACCAATGACACAGATCAATCGTGTCCAATGATGCATTGAAGCAAACTTGGACTCAGGATTTTCATGACGACCACCCCAACCAAGCGCCTGAAAATGGAAGGCGTTCGAAAACGCTTTGGAGCCACACACGCATTACGCGGAGTGAGCTTCGAGGTGGGGCCGTCTGAAGTGCATACGCTGATTGGCGAAAACGGTGCAGGCAAAAGTACACTCATGAAAATCCTGAGTGGCGTGCATAAACCAGACGAGGGATCGATTCTTCTAGACGGATTTCCTTTCAATCCCAGTAATCCTCATCATGCGCGCATGTGTGGCATTGCCATGATATACCAGGAGTTGAATCTCGCGCCTGATTTGTCTGTGATGGAGAACATCACACTTGGGGATGAACCCAGCGCTTTGGGGTGGCGCCGCATTTCCGAACAGAAAGCACGCGCCACGGAAGCGCTTCAGCAACTTGAGCACGAGCAATTACCTCTCGACATCCCGGTCAACCGCCTAAGCATTGCTGAACAGCAAGTCGTCGAAATCGCCCGGGCACTGATCAGCAAACCGAAGGTTTTGATCATGGATGAGCCGACCAGCAGCCTGACTCAGGTGGATGTTCAAAATCTATTTCGTGTCATCAATCTGCTGAAGGCATCCGGAGTCAGTGTCGTCTACATCAGCCATTTCCTGGAAGAATGCCAGACTATCAGTGACCGTTATACGGTTCTGAGAGATGGCGAATCCGTGGGCACAGGCGATATGAAAAAGGCTGATATTCAGCATATCATTCATCAAATGGTGGGCCGGGAAATGAGGGATATATACCCTCCAAAAGAGCATAGTATTGGAAAACCGGCACTTGAAGTTAAAGGCCTGCGTGGCCGTATCAAGCCCAAGTCTGCATCCTTTCGACTGCGCAAAGGCGAGATCTACGGGGTCGCCGGTCTTGTAGGCGCCGGGCGCACTGAGACACTCAGAGCATGTTTTGGTCTGGATCGAGTTGATTCCGGGAAAGTGTTGGTAATGGAGCAGGAAAGCACTTACTCCACACCTGACAAACGCCTGGCACAAGGGATGGGCCTGCTGAGCGAAAACAGAAAAGAAGAAGGATTACTGCTGAACAGGGATCTTGCGGACAATCTAACCCTGACAAAGTTTGGATCTTTCTCGAAATTTGGTTTCATTCCCCGAAAAAAACAATTGGAAGCAGCCGAACATTGGATAGATAAACTTAAGGTCAAGACGCGCAGCGCGAAACAAACCATCGGTGAGTTGTCGGGTGGTAATCAGCAAAAAATAGCCATTGGCCGATTACTCCACCATGAAGCAGATATTTTCCTGCTGGATGAACCTACGCGCGGCATCGACATTGGAAGCAAAGCACAGATTTACAGTCTGATCTGCGAACTTGCTAAGCAAGGAAAGGCGATCCTTTTTGTCAGCTCGTATTTACCCGAGTTACTTGGCATCTGCGACACCATTGGAGTGATGTGCCGGGGAGAAATAAAAGCGAGTCGACCTGCTTCAGAATGGAGCGAGCATGCATTGATCAGTGTCGCCGTCGGGCAGACGAGCGACACGCCGGAATCTCAAGCTATTGACACAACCGAATCTTAAATCACCTGGTATCTTTTACTCAACACCTCATGGCAACCGACCCACATTCCGAAGACTCGTTTAATTGGAAACAATTCCTGAATTCATTTGGCCCCTTGCTGGGACTTCTCCTGGTGATCGGACTCTTTTCCTTGAGCGCGGAGCTCCGACCTACGTTTTTCACCGGTGGGAATGCAAAACTCATATTGACTCAGACAGTTATCGTAGCAACAGGGGCTTTGGGGATGACGCTCATTATCGTAAGTGGCGGCATTGACTTGAGCGCCGGCTCACTTGTTGCATTGAGCAGTGTCGTGGCTGCAACATTGCTACTTCAGGACTGGTCGCCTGCATCCGCGCTCATCCTGACCGTCCTTGCGGGTGGATGCATTGGAGCTATCAATGGAACCATCATCGCTGGTTTCAGGATGGTTCCATTCATTGTGACACTTGGAATGATGGGAATTGCTCGTGGCAGTGCCAAATGGCTGGCGGGCAACAAAACGGTCAATCCTGAGGAAAATGCCTTGAACGGGATCATGGAACCCATCGCACCGCAGAACCTGTGGCCACTTCCCATGGGCGTCTGGATCACGATTGCGCTGGCCATTGTGATGATCTTTGTCATGAAGTATTCGGTCTTTGGGCGCTATGTATTTGCGATTGGCTCCAATGAAGACACCGCAAGGCTTTGTGGCATCCGCGTCCGAACAAATAAAATCATGATTTACACCCTTGCCGGGCTTTTCTTTGGTCTTGCCGGGGTCATGCAGTATTCCCGACTTACGCAAGGAGATCCCACCGTCGCGATTGGACTCGAACTTGAAATCATTGCCGCAGTTGTCATTGGTGGGGCCAGCTTGAGTGGTGGCTCCGGAAGTATCACAGGCACCATGCTGGGCGCGTTGATCATGGGGGTATTGAAGAGTGGATCCAGTCAAATGAACTGGCCTACCTACATGCAGGAAATCATCATCGGTATCGTGATCATTCTTGCCGTGGGACTAGATAAATGGCGTCAAGGAAAACAGAGTTGATCCGCCTGCTTTCTTGCTTCGATTCCGCGGTAGCTCACGCTTTAAATGGAGATTGGAGTCTTAGGCTCAGGGAAGGCAAGCGCCGGGAGGCTGAAGCCTTTTTCTTCCTCCCATTGCAACCCTATTGCGATTGACGGATCGCGTCCATACAGGCATTGTAGATTAATTCTAGGTAGAATTTCAAACCCAGTGGTGCATGAATGAATTGATATTTTCAAAGTCAGATCCCCAGGGTGTTTGGACAAGACGGCATTTCCTTAAATCGCTTTCAATATCCGGCATCGCCACCGCATGTGGCCAGTTATCCGCCGCTCTCCATTTCAGGAACCCTGATACCGACCGCCCCCCAACGGTTGCTCTACTGGCAACTGAAGTGCGACGCCACAGTCACGCTCAACATTTTATTGACCGCCTATTGGAAGGCTATGGATGGCATGGGCAACATTATTTTCCAAAGATCAAATTGGTTTCAATGTATGTGGATCAATTCCCTGAAAAAGATCTTGCGCGCGACCGGGAGCGCCGTCACGGAGTCCCCATTTACCCGACCATCTCAGAGGCTCTGACACGAGGTGGCAAGGCCTTGGATGTCGATGGCGTAATCATCATTGCGGAACATGGGGATTACCCCAGGAATGCCAAAGGGCAGAAACGATACCCTCGCTATGATTTCTTCAAGGAAATGGTGAATGTTTTTGAATCCAGCGGGCGATCAGTGCCTGTCTTCAATGACAAGCATTTGTCGACAGACTGGAATGAATGCGTGGAAATGGTGGATGATGCGAAGCGATTGAATTTTGCATTCCTTGCCGGCTCATCTCTTCCCGTCACCTGGCGCATACCTGCAGTAGATATTCCCTGGAACGCGAATTTAAGGGAAAGCGTCAGTGTTTGCTACGGGGGTGTTGATTCTTATGACATTCATGGGCTGGAAACTGCTCAATGTATGTCCGAACGCCGTGCAGGTGGCGAATCAGGTGTCAAATCGGTTCACGCCGTGCGTGGAAATGAGGTTTGGTCCATGCTTAAAAAAAGAGATTCAACTCGAGAACTGTTGATGGCTGCACTTGCACGCAGTCACCAGTGCAAGGCACCAGATCAATGGTCTTTCATGCCACCCACGCTTGATTGGGTTCAGCAGGCAAGCCCCGGAGTGGTTGCATACTTCATCGAACACAATGATGGATTTTTGACTACTCTCTTCATGCTGAATGGACTGGTCCTGGATTTCACGTACGCCGGCATGCATGACAGTGGTGAAATCACGAGTTGCCAGATGCACCTCCCCATGCCACCACGACAAACCACCACGGCAGACTTTTTCAACCCACTTTCGCATCGGATAGAAGAATCCATCAAATCGGGACATGCTGTTTACCCGCCCGAACGCACTTTACTGACATCCGGCATGACCCTTTTTGGAGTCGAATCATTGTATCGAGGTTCGGCGAAACTCCTGACTCCGGAACTCACAGTACCCTATCAAGTGGAACCCCTGTCAACTTACTGGCGAGGATGATTTCGCAGAAAAAATTCAAGTCGATCCAATGAAAAAACTGGCGTTTTTCACTACCCAATTTGAAGGCGGTTCGCCTGCCCAGCATCTTATTGACCGTTGCCTGATGGGATGGCCATCGGAGGGACGATTCATCGAAAGTCCGTTTGAAGAAATTGCTGCCTACGGAGCTCCCATGAATCAAACGCTGAAGCATCGCCAGGATCATCCCAACTTGACGATTGCAGATACATTCGAGGAAGCCATCGCTGAGGCCGATGCATGGATACTGGCTGCTGGAGCGAACGACGATTGGACATGCAGTTCGCAACAACTCAAAGCCGCCATCAAGCAAAGTTCCGAATCCACTCGAGGCTTTGTAGTGGGGCTTCCAGAGAATTTGGCAAGTGATGGACTGGAACAAATGATCCTCGAGCAAAAGACACGCATTCAAGCAAGCACCCCACTCGGTCTGACCTGGCGTCTTCCCGAAGTGGACACGCCCTCAGGAGCAGAACTGGAGGAGACTGTGATACTGATTCGCGGTGCTTTTCCATCAGCCGAAAAAGAAGCAGTGGATGCATTGCTGACGCTGACTTCTCATCGCAAGGGAGGCGAAAGCGGTATCTCGAATATTGAAAGATACAGAGGCAATGATGTTTGGAAGGCTGCCAGAGAGGGGCATTTTTCCTGGAATCTTTTTTCAGCAGCGGCTTCGCGCACCAACAGTAAACAAGGCGACGCCACCATCGACGGCCGAACACAGGATATTGTTGGACTGGGCATGGTTCCTAAATTAGCTAAAGATACTCGCGCCTGGATTTTTAAACATAACGATGGCCTTAAATCCACTGTCATCACAGTGGACGGAATCTTGAACGATGATAATTTTGCGTTACGCACCAAGGCTGGTGATACTCTTTCAGCTCAATTTTATCTGCCCCCAAAACCTAATGATCACCGGTTCAGTCGTATGATGGACCGGATCAGCTCTTTTGTGATTGATGGTGAGAATGCATTCTCTGAGAAACGCACCCTCCTTTGGGGAAAAGTGATCCAAGCATTACAAGAAATGGAGCTAAAAAATCTTGCGACCATGCAACCGGCATTCGCAAATATGGCTTACGATGCAAGCAAGTCTTGCTGGAAACCCTGAACGCATGGTTTCATCATGAGTAAACAACCTTTTGGGACAGACCCCGTTTACCAAAATTCAAAGCGTGAAACGTTCTGGATCCTCCTCATTTGGATCGCCTTTGCTTTATGGGTCGTAAGCGTCTCGGGTTGGCTGGGCTTTGGCCATGACCCTGATACTCCAATTAAAACAGTATTAGGAATTCCTGTTTGGGTGTTCTGGGGAATCGTCGTTCCCTGGTTAGGAGCAAATATCATCATTTTCTATTTTGCCAGTAAAGTCATGAAGGATGATCCGTTGAGTGATGAAGCGGCAAGAGATTCATCGAATCAATCCAGTTGATTGCTAGGCCACTTTTGCAGTATGCACTCGATCCCCAACAAGGCAATGGCCAATAAAATGAGGCGATAGAAGGCGCGCGTAACTCGCATCCCTGCAGCTGTAAGCCCCCTCAACTGAAATAATACAATCCATGGAATCCCTCCAAAATTTAATTGCTGACGCCAGCGCAAAAGGTAAGGGCCAGAATGCAGCTTTAATCAGCTTTGCAATTTACATGCTCTTTGTTTTCGCACTGGCCTGGCTGGCTGGAAGGATCCGCAGCAAAAAAGAATTCGTAAGTGAGTATTTTCTGGGAAGCCGCGGCTTGGGGGTTTGGGCTTTTGCCCTCACCTTCGCAGCCACCAATACATCCGGAGGTAGCTTCATGGGGTTTCCTGCATTGATTTATACGCACGGCTGGGTCCTCGCCCTTTGGATTGCTGGTTATATGATCGTCCCTCTGGTCACCACAGGTTTGCTTGCCAAACGTCTCAATCAGGTCTCGCGCAAAGCCAATGCGGTCACGGTGCCAGACATTCTGCGAGCCAGATTCGGAAGTGCATCTGTCGGTTTGGTAGCGACATCCTTACTGACCTTTTTCATGTTCTTTTACCTCTTGGCGCAGTTCAAGGGAGGGAGCGTCATTCTCGCAACCTTACTTGAAGATTTAGATTTTTTTCAATCCGCGGTGACCTGGGTTGCAAGCTGGAAAGGAAATTTCTTTTTAACTCAATCCACGGAACCTGATTATCTCCTTTGCCTGATGCTTTTTGCCACTACAGTCATTGTTTACACGACTTATGGGGGATTCCGTGCGGTGGTTTGGACTGATGTCATGCAAGGACTGGTCATGGTGATAGGCGTTATGGTCATGCTCGTGCTGGCCTTGAGTCAGGTCGGGGGGCTGAGCAAGGCAACTGAGCAACTTGCCGAAATGAAGCCTCCCCAAATGGGAACAATCACCATTCAGTGGAAGTCTTCGTTGAAGGAAAAACTCTCCATTCAAAAAGGCACCTGGATGCATACCGACGATGAACGTATCGTCCGAATTGCCAACCATGTCGTGATAGAGCCTGACACACCAACAACTCCTGAGCTTGAAGTGCTCATACAACCTGACCCAGGCCAGAAAGTGAAAAACAAAGCGCTGAACCTTTCCGAGTGGGGTCGAGTGAACATCACTTCTACCCTTCCTTATGCGCGTGGTGACGGACAAAAAGGGGTCTATGTCACGCCCCCGGGGCCAAGCAAAAACGAGGATATGGGCTTTTTGTCATTGGGCATGGCTTTTAGCTTTTTTGTTTTCTGGGCTTTCGGAGGGGCCGGCCAACCAAGTAACATGGTGCGTCAAATGGCCTTCACTGACAGTCGCGTTTTGAAACGTTCTATCGTACTTGTCTCCGTTTACTACACCGCCATTTATTTCCCCTTGATCATTATTTTCTGCTGTGCTCGGGTTATTCTGCCTGGCATGGAAATCGAGCCCGATCGTATCATGCCAGCACTGGCACGCACATTGTCAGAAAATGCAGGCATGCCCTGGCTGACTGGGCTTATCGTTGCCGCACCTTTTGCAGCCGTCATGAGCAGTGTGGATAGTTTCTTATTGATGGTATCCTCGGGCGTTGTCCGCGACGTTTACCATCATCATCTCAACCCCAACGCCTCTGAGAAGAGAGTCAAGTGGTTGACTTATATTGTCACAGCAGTCATCGGCGTGGCAGCCGTCGTGGCGGTTTTGAATCCGCCACAATATTTACAGAACTTGATCGTGTTTGCTACCGGAGGACTCGCAGGTTGTTTCCTCATGCCCATGGCACTGGCACTTTATTGGCCGGGAATCACGAGAGCTGGAATCATTGCCGGCATGCTTGGAGGATGCATCACCCACCTGGTGCTCTACATTGCTGGCTACGTTATCCATCAGGAGTTCAAAGTCTACTCCTTCCTCAACATCCAACCCTTTCTCTGGGACATCATCGGGTCCACCTTCTTTGCGCTCCTTGTCTCAAAAACAACGAAACCCCTCGATGCATCTCTCATCGACCGCTTCTTCGGAAAAACCAAATAATTACAGAGGGACGATTAACGAAACCAGAAACCTCAATCTGGCAAGTAATGGAATTGGTTTAATTTCCTGCAAGTCTCGCTCGAAATTGACGGAGTCTTTTTTCTTGATCCTTATGGCTCGCGAGATTGAGCCATTCATTTGGATCGTTTTTGATGTTGTAGAGTTCTTCTTCTCCGCTGGCGTAACGGATGTATTTCCACTGATGCCCAGTGATGGCTACGTTACCGGGATTGAACATGGTAAACACATGACGGTTAATTACGGCTCTGGGTGCACGTATGAGTGGCATGAGGGATTGACCAACGAGTTCCTTCTTCTCTGGAAGCTGGCAGATTTCTATCAACGTGGGGTAAAGGTCAAGCAAACTCACGGGCTCATCACATGGCTCTCCTCGAATCGCTTGTTTTTCATTTTTTGGGGGGACAATGATCAAAGGGACGCGCGTCGATTCACGCCAACCGGTCCATTTACCCCAATGACGTTTTTCACCCAAATGCCAACCGTGGTCGCTCCACAAAATGACCCAGGTATTCTCAGCATGTTTGGATTGTTCAAGTTGATCCAGGAGTCTGCCTAGCTGACGGTCCACGTAGGTCATGCAGGCAAGATAAGCTCGCACGGCCTCACGCCATTGGTCCGATTTTTCTACAATCTCGTGAGAACCTGCAGTGATCGGTTCCAGTGCCCATTGTTTTCCTGCAGCTCCTATGTCCCTCAAATCTCTTGCCAACACGGGCGGTAGCTGTATCTGATCAGCAGAAGGGTAGACATCAAAATCCTGCTGAGGTGCAAAGAGCGGTATATGAGGACGGTAATAGCCGACTCCCATGAAAAAGGGTTGAGCATGTTCTGATTTCAATTGTGACATCGCCCAATCGGTGATCTGCGTGTCCCCCATTTCCCGATCCTCCACATCAAAAGGCCCCCAATCAAATGATTCCCCTGATGCTTTGGAGGGATTGCGTTCACTTGGAAGCCCGTTCAAAGGCAACACATAATCATGCCCTCCTGGACCGTTTTGAATGACGTGCTTTGGACGCTCACTTCCTTTGCTTGGTAATTCCAACGCGGTATAGCTAGCCTGCCTGGATGAGAATGGACTCCATCGTTGGTGTATTTCAAATGCGTGCTGGAAATATTCCGTGCCGCCTCCATGCAAAAGCTTCCCCGTTCCAAACGTTTTGTAGCCTTGATCGGCAATATATTGTGGTAAGAGATCGCTTCGCGGATAATCATTGATGATGTCCCGACTTTGATTGGACCACGCGCCCGTCTGTTGCGGTCTTTTTCCGGTGAACACAGCTGAACGTGATGGGCGACAGGCAGGAGCGACGCAATGGGCATTCGTAAACAACACCCCTCGCTCGGCAAGCCTATCCATATTCGGTGTTTGAGCCTGAGGGTGTCCATTCATACACCCAATCCAATCATTTAAATCGTCCACCGCAATGAACAGTACATTCGGGGGGGTGGCCCTGATGTCTGGCATTGCAATCAGAATCAAAGCTAAAAGAGCCACCCTTCCAAATAAGGACTCAAAGAATCGATAAGACACGTTTGGAATCACGGAAATGACTTTCTTAAGGCCAGTGCTTTTTCAATGGCCTGTTTTTCTGCAACGGGATCAAATAAGGGATTACGGTCTGAGGGAATGGGAGCTCCTGTTTTTTGGCGCCATTCTTTCATGATTCCATGCAGTTTCCGCAGTGTTTCAGGGTGCGAATTCGCAAGGTTCCTGGACTCGCCAATGTCTTGCTTGAGGTTGTACAATTCCAGGTCACCTGATTCAAAAAACTCCATCAATTTCCAGTCACCATGCCGAACGACCCCGACGGGTCGCGATCGAAACAAAGGATCTCTTTGTTCGAACGGGCCTTTGCCACCATAACTCTGTAAATAAGCAGGAAAATGCCAGAACAAGGAACGCTCAGAAAGTGTCCCTCCCTTGAACAAGGGAACAAGATTGAGTCCATCCTGAACCTGACCGTCCTTGGCTGTCGCACCGGTCATCTCAAGGAATGTGGGATACAAATCCACTCCAATAATGTGAGTCTCATTGATCGTGCCAGCCTCTACGACTCCCGGCCATTTGACGAAAAATGGCTCACGGATACCGCCTTCGTAATAGGCACCTTTGTATCCTTTCAATGGAGCCATATCCGTTGCCGGCCCGTATCCACCGTTATCGGAAAAGAAAACAATCGCTGTTTGATGGGTCAAACCCAGTTCCTCCAATTTCGCTGCGATGCGCCCTACTCCATCGTCCACAGCCTGTATCATGGTTGCCATTTTAGCATTATGATGAAGTCTGCCCGGGGTCTTGGCTTCGTATTTATCCAGAAGATCTTTTTTTGCCTGAATCGGTGTGTGAACCGCAAACATCGTGAGATATAAAAACCAGGGCTGGTCCTTGCTGGACTCAATAAAAGAAACGGCTCTCCTGGATAGTGTAGTAGTCACAAACTCATCATCGGGCACGTCCTGCAATCCCGGTACTTTACCATGCGGTGGATAGTAACCACGTGGCGGCCCTCCAGAGTGTGTGCCGCCTACGTTCACATCGAACCCATAAGGTATCGGATCATCAGACAAGTGCCATTTCCCCATGGTAGCCGTGCGATAACCTGCTTTTTGAATGCGATGAGCCCAAGTCTGAATATCGGTGCGTAGTGTGTCAGTTCCCGGAATGTGATTCAGTCGCCGGTGCTTCGTCTTCCCTCTGGGGCGGGTACCCACATTGAAAACTTGATGTCGAGGGGTGTACTGACCACTTAACAAACTTGCTCTTGCCGGGGCACAATTGGCGGCTGCGGAGTAGGCTTGTGTGAATATCATGCCCTCGCGCGCCAATCGATCGAGATGGGGTGTTTCGTAAAAATCAGACCCCATATAGCCGGTATCTTTCCAACCAAAATCATCAAGAAAAATGAAGAGGATGTTCGGGCGCTCAGAGCTCTGAGCATGCAAGGCATCACAAATTAAGAGCGAGCACAAAACCGTTAAGACAGATTTGATTTTCATGATAGGGTTCACATTAACATCAAAGCCTGCTTGCAGATTTGAGTCAACGGAATGATGCAAGACTTACCTTTTTTTACGCTTACAGTGGAATTTAAGTTTTCTTGTGGGTTTGGAGGAGAAAGCAATTGCGAGGAAATCTATATTCAAGACAGTTAAGTAACGGCAGAAAAACACACTCCCTCAACTTCCCTGAAAGCCCAATATTGGTAATCTATTTGATGGCACGATCACACATTCAGCTACGCATCGAAGGTCTGCCAAATCTGCCAAATCTGCCTATTCATTCCCTTGAACCCAAATAACTGTCATGCCTTAGAGTCTTTCAAACAAACTTGAGTAATGAGTATGGTTCATGATGGATGAGAAGATCTTCTCTATTTTCTGTCATTCAGTGGGGCAGCGATGCTACGCGCCCAAAACAAACCCATATGCAACAGGGTAAGTGAATGATAAGGATGCTCATGGGCCTGCGGAAGCAGGTCCACGCAAATTTAATTTCTCACCTGGTCTGGATTACACTGTAAACAAACACAAGCTTAGTTTCAGATTGAACAATTTTACGCTCTGGTTTAATAAAGAATAATTATGTATCCCATCATTTCAAAACTCCGCAGGAAGTCATACCGTCTGGCTCTTTTGGCTGGGGCATCATTGTTGATTCTCATGACACACGCTCAAGCTGCCAGTTCCGCATTTGATATGACCCTGCGTGAGCGGGTTAAATCTTCAGACTCAAATTCTGGTTACCAGATCAACAATATCCAACAAACATGGCAATCCAGAGAGACCGCGGTTATTGTATGTGACATGTGGGATTTGCATCATTGTAAAAATGCAGTGACCCGCGTGGGCGAGATGTCACCGCGAATGAATGAAGTACTGATCAAAGCAAGGAAAGCAGGAGTACTTATCATTCACTCTCCCAGCAGTTGCATGGATTTTTACGAAGGGCATCCCGGCAGGCTGAAAGCAAAAAATGCTCCTACTGCACCCAACCTCCCGGAAGACATTGGAGCTTGGTGCTACGTCATCCCCGAAGAAGAGCAAGGAGTTTACCCCATTGATCAATCAGATGGCGGTGAGGATGACGACCCCGTTGAGCACGAAGCATGGGCGAAATACCTGGAGAGCATCGGTAGGAATCCCAGAGCCCCGTGGATCCGGCAGGTGGACACATTGCAAATCGACTCAAGCGATGCCATCACTGACGATGGCAAGGAAGTGTGGAATTTATTGGAACAGCACAAGATCAAAAATGTCATCCTTCTGGGAGTGCATACCAACATGTGTGTTCTGGGGCGTCCATTCGGTTTAAGGCAAATGGCAAAGAATGGTAAAAATGTCGTCCTCATGCGCGACATGACAGATACGATGTACAACCCAAAAATGTGGCCCTACGTGAATCATTTTCAAGGCACTGAGTTGATAGTGGAGCACATCGAAAAGTACGTCTGCCCAACTGTCACGTCTGATCAGCTACTGGGAGACAAACCCTTCCATTTCAACGGCGATCCCAGAGCCGGCCTTTGAGTTTTCAGACGATTGGCAAGGTCATCAAGGGGCTGGGAACAACCAGTCTCTCCATGGAATGAGCGGGAAACTCTGCTCGTGACTTACTGACGAGCAAGGGAGTGAATGGCTTTACCCGTTTCATCACATACGCGAAGCTGGAATTCCCATTCAATAGTCCAATCTTCTACCTGCTCGTTTTGACAGATTTTAACCACAATGTCATTCCGTCCCGCACGGAGGCCGGCATCCATGATGTATTGATCGATCTTCATTCCGCGATGATATTCATCGCGCCCAAAAAGAAGCTCGCCGTTGAGCCATACCTTCCAGGCATTTTTACAACCCAACCTTAACTGCACAGACCGCTCCTGATCAGAAATAAAGGCATGATGCGCATAGGCGGTGACTTCTTTCTGATATCCTGCATAGGCATCATTGATATCAACCATCCCAAAGCGATCATCGCTATTCAACGATTCCCAAGACACCTCACCACTTTTACCTTCAAATGCACCATCCAGCCGCAACTCTTTTTCAGGAGGGAAGACAGTTTCAAAGCCACCTCGATCCAGATTATGGAAAGGACCGACAACTTTCCAATCGGTGATGAACCCCAGCAAATCAGGGATATCAACAGTGTATTCCATTTTTTCAAGTTCATCAGCCAAAGCTCTGATCTGCATGACATCACGAGCATATTGGAGCGCCTGCCGAAAGATCACTTTTGCTGTGGAAGCTTGATTGTCAGACAAGGCCTCGTTACCTGAAGCAATCCACTGATCAACCGCCTTTTCTCTCAGGTCATTTGACGGATCATTCAACATCCCACGAAGCAATATTTCTCCTGCTTTGGTATCACTCTTTTGAATGAGTTCGAAACACAAGGATCTCGCTCTGGGCGCATTCTCATCATTCAGCAGAAATTCGGTCAAATCCATCAAAGGAAGAGGCGAATCCGTCTTGAATGCAAGGTGAACAATGCTTTCAATGCAAGATCGAAGCCAATTCTGAGCCAAAGGAGAGGCTCCTTTCATACCTGTCAATATCGTGACAAGAGTGTCAGGGGGCTGTTTACCAAGCGAATGTGATGCTACTGAAGCATCACGATTTCCAAGCCCTTCGATGGATACGGCGCGAATGGTCTTGATCCAAGCGCTTAGCTCTGGTTGCGAAGCGGCTCCTTGCAAACGCTGATTGAGCCCAATGGACATAAAAATCAACACCACAGAAAAGGACTTGGAAAAGTATCTCATGATGTTGGGAATCATCGCTCAAACATACAAAAATGCGCAATGCAAATATGAGAGCGGTTAAAATCATTCAGCAATCAAGAATAGCACCAAACAATCTGGACAAGCTGAGTGATGACAATAATATCGTCATGATCAATCCATGAAAAAACTGCCAAAGTTTAGAACCATGACAAGCTCCCGGTATGATCCATTTTATTGGTTAGCCTGCGGTTACCTGCTCCTGTTCTTTGGCGCCACTTTAATTTCGCTGAAGGCAGAAACAACGCGTTTCAATAGAGACATCCGCCCGATCCTTGCCGAGCATTGCCTTCACTGTCATGGGCCTGACTCAGATTCACGTAAAGGCAAACTGAGACTGGATCTTGAATCCGACGCCAAGCAACATGCGATTGTAGAAGGTGACTCTAAAAAAAGCCCACTGATCAAACGCGTCCTTACAGCAGATCCTGAGGAGCGCATGCCCCCACCCGAAGAAAGCTCTGGATTGTCTGAACTTGAGATACAAACACTGAATCGTTGGATCGATGAAGGAGCATTTTACGAAAAACACTGGGCATTTGAACCTATCCAAAAACCAGCCACTCCGGATGCAGGCCATGACAAACTGTCGAGCATCGATAAGTTTGTCATGGCCGAACTGGAAGCGTCAAATCTGAGCATGTCTCCACCCGTTTCTCGATCGAAGTGGATTCGTCGTGTCTCGTTTGACCTGACAGGACTTCCTCCAACCTGGAAGGAGGTAGAAGCTTATGTCTTTGATCCATCGCCTGAGGCCGACGAAAAAGTGATTGATCGATTGCTGGAGTCGCCGCGCTATGGAGAACGTTGGGGACGGCATTGGCTGGATATTGCACGTTATGCCGACACGCATGGAGGCAGTGCCATTGGGTTCACGAAATTCCCCTTTTCATACACTTACCGTGATTATGTGATAGGAGCATTGAATGAGGATGTGCCTTTTGACCGTTTTATTACTGAACAATTGGCGGCCGATCAACTGGAATTACCTGAAAATGATCCTTCATTGGCGGCATTAGGCTTCCTCACCATTGGCCAACGGTTTCGCTCACCGCACGATATTATAGACGATCGAATCGATGTCATCACTCGTGGCATAATGGGCCTGACAGTCACGTGCGCACGTTGTCACGATCATAAATTCGACCCCATTCCCACGACAGATTACTACTCTTTGTACGCAACCCTCGCCAGTAGCTCTGAACCGGAACTGTTACCGGTGATTGGGGAGCCAACCGAAACGGAATCCTTTCTTGCCTATGAAAAAAAATTACAAAAGTTGAAAATAGAGTATGGCGACATGGCACGAGAACAATCGGAGATTCTTAAAGGGCGACTCCGGATGCAGGTAGGAATCTATCTGAAAGAATTGGCGCGTGGCACTCCTGAGCAAGATCTGTCCGTTTCTTTTCTTTCCTTCAGAACAGAGGACATCCGTCCTCATGTATTGGAAAGGTGGCGGGATTATTTGAAGCAAATACCTCCAAACGACCCGGTGTTTGGTCCATGGAAACAATTGGCCCGCTTTTCAAATGCAACTTTCCCAACGCAACGCGCAGCATTGATGGAACAATGGGAAAAAGAAAATGGAGATATTTCCAAACTGACGCCGATGGAAAACTTGAGTGCCAAGGCACCTCCCTGGAACCCTCTGATATTGAATGCTATTAAAATGTCCGCACCCAGTTCAATGGAAGCACTTGCTCAAGCATATGGAACTCTTTTTGCAGAAACACATCGTGACTGGACCCTGGCTCAGGTTCAATCCGCAGAAGAAGCCTTACCCGATGGAACCACCATTCCCGATCAGGATCAACGTCATCGCAAGATCAACAGCGCTATACTTAGACAGTTGCGAAGTCACTTGTATGCAGATGAAAGTCCAACGGCATTACCGGAGAATCTGGCATCACGGCTGCTCAACCGTACCGTCAGCGATCAGTTGAACGGAAGGAGAAACGCCATTCACAATCTACACTTGAACGAGAAAGGTTCCCCCCCCAGATCCATGGTGCTGGCAGAGAATCCTGATGCTGAAAAAAAGGGGTTTCATGTATTTCGCCGAGGGAATCCATTGAATCGTGGCAAGCGGGTTCAAGCTCGTTTCTTATCAGTGGTTGGTAATGGCACTGCCAAAAATTACCCCCCCAGAAAGCAACGATTATCTTTGGCACAGTCCATCACATCAGAAAGCAACCCTCTCACAGCAAGAGTAACTGTTAATTGGATCTGGAGACATCATTTCGGTCGGGGCCTCGTGAGAACTCCAGATGATTTTGGTACACGAGGAGCACGGCCCACGCACTTAAAACTCCTGAATTATCTGGCGTCCACTTTTGTGGAAGATGATTGGTCGATCAAAAAAATGCATAAGCGCATTCTGCTTACCAAAGCATATCGACAAGTATCCGCTGAAGATCCGAAAGCTAGAGAAAAGGATCCTGATAATCAAACGATCTGGCGCATGCCTCGCCACCGTTTGGCCATGGAGGCCATGCGAGATGCCATGTTGAAGGTATCGGGCGAACTAAGTACAACCATGAATGGACGTCCATTCGACATGATGAAGAAACCTGTAGTACCTCGACGCAGCGTCTATGGGTTTATCAACCGGGACGTTCCCTCCACCCTGTTGACGACATTTGACGGGGCCAACCCCAGCGCGTGCACGGCAAAGCGACCAGAAACAACCGTTCCCCAGCAAACTCTGTTCGCACTTAACTCAATCTTCATCCAGGATCGAGCCAAGGCTTTGATTCAATTACCCGGTATCAAGGAGGCAAAAACAGAAGAACTCAAAGTTCGTCTTCTTTATCAACAAACGCTTTCTCGACTCCCTGAACCCCAAGAAATCACCATGGCGCTCCAGCATGTTCGAGATGTCAGGTCCGAATCAAAGAGTGATCCATGGCATCAACTGGCCCATGCTTTGCTTGCCTCCAATGAATTTATTTTCGTGGACTAATGACGATGCAATTTCAGACACCCAATACACGTCGGTCTTTCCTGAAACGCTCGGGAATGGGCTTTGGAAGTATAGCCCTCAACAGCCTGCTTTCCAAAGATTCATTGGCCGCTCGTCAGGCAGAAACTCATTTCCCGGGCAAAGCCAGACATGTGATCCATGTCTTCCTTAACGGAGGCATGTCACAGGTGGACACCTTTGACCCCAAACCTGAACTGACCAAACGCGGTGGTCAAATGCTGCCATTCGACAACCTTCAGACAGAACGTCGAACAGGTGTCGCACTGCCTTCGCCCTTTGAGTTCAAGCAGCATGGCGTCAGCGGCATACCTGTCAGCGATCTTTTCCCGCATCTTTCAAAATGTGTCGACGACATGGCCGTGATCCGCTCGATGTACGCCGAGCTGCCAAGCCATGAACTTTCGCTGATGCTGATGAACACGGGTACCCAGCGTCTGGTGTGGCCAAGCATGGGCTCCTGGTTGACCTGGGGTATGGGTTCGGGCAACGAAAACCTGCCTGGTTTCATTGCACTTTGTCCAGGAGGTATGCCTGTCGGTGGAGCTGGGAATTGGCGCAGCGCCTTTCTTCCGGGAGTTTATCAGGGAACTCACATAGACACTTCCAAAACAAATCCACACGAACTGATCTCAAACGCCACCAACACACGGTTGACGCATCAGGAGCAGCGGAAGCATTTTGATTTACTGCAGGCCATGAATCGCAGACACGCTGAACTGCGGCCGAACGAGCAATCTTTGGAGGCACGCATACAATCTTTCGAACTCTCTTACCGCATGCAGTTTGAAGCAACAGATGCGTTTGATGTTTCGAAGGAACCAGATCACATCCTTAAACTATATGGCGAAGGGCCTCAGAACAGACAACTGTTGATGGCTCGAAGGCTTGTTGAACGCGGAGTTCGATTCGTGCAAACGTGGCATGGAAACATGCAACCATGGGATAGCCACAGCAATATCAAAGAGACACATCGAACCGTCGCCAACCAATGCGATCAGGGGCTCGCTGCTTTAATCATCGATTTGAAACAGCGTGGCTTGTTGGATGAAACACTGGTTTTATGTACTGGTGAATTCGGGCGAACACCCTCCGTTGAAATGGATCAAGGCGGCGGTGGAGCCGCACAAGGCCGTGATCACAATCATTGGGGCTTTAGCTTATGGATGGCGGGTGGAGGGGTCAAAGGCGGCACCACTTATGGCGCCACGGATGAATTCGGCTTCAAAGCCGTCGAAAACCCGGTTTCCATTCATGACCTGCATGCCACCATGCTTCACCTCATGGGTTTTGATCACGAAAAACTGACGTATCGCTACGCAGGCAGGGATTTCAGGCTGACAGATGTCTTTGGGGAAATCGTTCGGGAGATTATAAGCTAAACCCCGGTCAATTTACTGAATTTCATAAGGAATCTGAATTTGCCGATTTCGTCCTATGACCTACTTTCAAATAAAAGTCTGACGAATAGCGCGCATGACAATTTGATGCAGGCATCGAGAAACCTTTGCGATTGTAAGCTATGGTCTTGCTCCGGAATTCAACCGTATCCAGCACCCTCCAAAAACCGACATCATCCCAAGGATCAATTGGAAGCTGATTGATCAATATAAACACTACAAATGTGTTGAAAACTGCATCCTTCTTGATTCCAATTTGAGATCACTTAATGACAAATAGAAGCCCGTCATTCAAAAGATCGTCCTCAAAAAATACTGATCCTGTCAACGATGAACGGGCCTCCGAAGTGAATGTAAGATGCGTGGGGCAAATCCCCTGACTTTCAATGAACAGTTTTTTCATCGAGCACTTTTTACGGGCTTGATGATAGTATGACCCTATGCTGTCAATGGATTGAGAGCCGCTGCCTTATTTCTAAGGAGTCAAAAAGGGAACGACTACTCCTCTTCGGGAATATCGATAGTGATCGTAGATGCCACCGTCATTTGAATGGCCCCACTTTCGGTCAAAACGGGTATGACCCCGATTTCGAACTGACCTGGAGCCGCTGCTCCATTTCGGGGGAACGTCACCGAAGTACGAACCACCGCTTCACGCCCGTCCTTCGCAACGATACTTGGCGAAGCAAGCATCACTGCTCCCTCAATCTTTTGTATGTTTTTAAATAACATGCGAGATTCCTCCGCCTCGAAACCACCCGCATTGTCAGTTTCATTACTGTTTGCGCGCATGTTTTGAAGCTGAAGTTGAGACAGACTTTCGTCAGTCAGATCAGCAATCTTGCTGTTGATTTGAATGTAAACCTCCCCATCCGGCGCTGTATTGCTTGAGGGTGTCAGGAAGACGAAAGTCCGCCTTCCAGGAGCAGTCAGCCATCCACCGGTAATCAATGTCATTCCTTTCTCTACTTCCACATTAACAGTAGCAGCATAATAATCAGCTTTCTCAAATTGCTCCTCCTCCTTACCTTCTTCTATTGCTGAACGCTTCTGGTCCTCAAGATCGGGCTTGGGGCGTTGCAAATCTTCTATTTTAGTGCGTAGTTTGGACACCTCTCCTCGCAAACTGGCGAGTTCCATACGTTCCCGTTCAATGCGTTTTCTTTCGGAGTCAGAAAGTTGTTTGGTGCGGAGCGTTTCGAGTTCTTCTGCCATTTGACGTTTTTCAGCTTCCAGCTGGGTAACCATTTTCTGAGCAATTTTGAGTTTGGGTGCAATGAGCATGCGCCCTCCCATAAAAGAGATGATGCCTACGATGAGTATTGAGATAACAAAAACAGGTTTCATGTGGTTATGTCCAGAGTTCAACAACGAGTTTGGCCTAAACAGGCCCAATAACAACGTTTAAAGCGCCAATCGTCCATGGTGAACCTTGTTGAGAAGAATATTGCCAAGAATGCAGCAATGTGGGCAAATCAAAACGATCTTACGATGATCAAGCTTGGAGGATCATTGCATCATCAATGGAATCCATACTTGTTAGACTTGATCATTAAAAAATCTGAACCAAGAATACATGAACAATAAACCGCTTGAACTGACTCTTGTCGTGGCAATGATTGCCATCGTGAATTCCCCGAATTCCCTTGCCGAAGGATTTCGCAATCCAACCTCGGGTGCCATCAATCTTGGCAGGTCAGGTGGAAGGATCGCCCATGTTGATAATGCAAGTGCAATCACTCAAAACCCTGCCAACTTGATGGACCTAAAGCAGCCTGAAGTCACAGTGAGTTTCAACCCTGTCTATATCAGTGTCGAACACCAGAACGCTTCCGGTGCAACGGCCGAGACTGAAAATGCATGGAAGTTTCTGCCCGCGGCGTATGCATCCATGCCAATTCTAGATGATAAATACGTAATCGGTCTAGGTATCACCAGCCCTTATGGCTTATCAAACGAATGGAAGAATACAGGTGGGTTTGCGGATACAGCGAACCAAGGATCTTTGAGGTACACCACTCCTCATTTCAGCGAGTTGCAAACAATCCTTGTCAATCCAACATTGGCATTCGATGTAAGTGAAAAGGTCTCGATGGGACTTGGCCTTGATATCCAGTGGTCTCAATTGACTTTCAAACAACACGTGTTTCCGAATGGTCGCTTCGTTGCGGAATCGGATGGAATCGGTGCGGGGGCCAACCTGGGGATTACGTGGAAAATAACAGATCGCCATCGGCTTGCCTTCACGGCGCGTTCCCCCATCACTGTTGATTATGATGGTGATTTTAATATGAATGTTCCCGCCGCCGGCCTGAATGTGAATACCAGTTTTTCTTCTGAAATTGAATTCCCTACTCAGTTACATCTCGGATACGGCATTGAATTGACCGACACCATTCGATTGGAGGCAGACGTTGAATTTCTTGAGTTTTCAAATTTTGACACCCTGCCTACCGAAACGGGAGTTCCGTTGCCCGGGTTACCCACCTCACTCAATCAGGATTGGCATGATACTTATACCATCGGTATGGGAGGTGATTGGAAATTTGCTGAAAACTGGATCATGCGGGCAAGTTATCAATTTTTTGAAAGTCCTGTCCCGAATGCAACCCTCTCCCCTACGATTCCTGATTCAAATCAAAATGTCCTGACAGCTGGTATAGGCTATGGCAATGATGAATTTTCCATCGATCTTGGTTACGGACTGGTGATTTACGATGAGCGCACCATCAATCAAGGAGGAATCTACGATGGCACTTTTGACTTTGCAGTGCACTTATTCAGCCTCACCTACACAAGAAAATTCTGAGAGCAAGCTAAGACAAAACACCTTAAGGCTGAATTCTTTCAATAAACCGATATTTTTTTGTAAGCACAAATGCACTGACTAAATATGTCGCATGTCTTGTCATTCAATAATCATTCGTGTAAAAAAGGAATTAATTGATAAGCCAGAACGCATTCTGCCATGAATATAACTATCAAAAACCAGCCCTACAAAAGAAGAGATCAACTGAATCAGAAAGGTTTCACATTGATCGAACTTCTGGTCGTCATCGCTATCATTGCCATTTTGGCCGGCATGTTGCTACCAGCCCTGAGCAAGGCAAAAACGAAGGCTCAGGGCATCCTGTGCATGAATAACAACAAACAAATGATGCTGGCTTGGAAGTTTTACAGCGACGACAACGAAGACAAACTCGTAGGGGCGGCTAGTTGGAGCAATGGCGGGCGAGAGGTTCCCAACTGGACAGGAGGAAGCTGGCTCACATTAAGTAACCCTCGAGACCCAAACAATTGGGATCACTCCCAATACACACACCGCAGCCCTCTTTGGAATTATACCGGTGGAAGCGAAAAAATATGGAAATGTCCTTCGGACAGGGCCTACGGAATCACTTCGGCCGGCCAGCGGGTACCGCGCATACGAAGCATGTCGATGAACAATTGGGTGGGCGGACCCTCATGGTCCTCATCGGGCAATGGGTGGAAGGTTTACACTAAAGATTCCGATATGACAGCGCCTGGTCCCAGTCAAACGTTTGTGCTGATTGATGAGAGGGAAGACAGCATCAACGATGGCTATTTTGTTGTCGACATGCAAGGCTATCCGGACAGGGGAGCAAGCTGGAAAATAGTGGATTATCCTGCCAGTTACCACAACGGTGCAGCTACCTTTGCGTTTGCCGACGGGCATTCGGAAATTCACCGATGGACAAATCCTCGCACGATTCCAAGCCTGTCGAAAAGCAATATTCCGCTGAATGTTCCTTCACCAAACAACGAAGACGTGCTGTGGATGCAGGAGAGAAGCACTCGACTAATAAATGCGGTTCGCTGAGCGAGTATTCATCTTTTAATAGTTATCTGAATTCACTAGGGATGCCAGTCTTTTCAAGACTGGCATTTTTCTTTATCTCCGCTGACAAAATGACGCATTCTGGCTCATATTTATCACTTGAAGGGTCATAAAAAACCACAATGATGCTCCAGTTTGCATCAAAAAAAACGTATTTGAGCAAAAAGATGTTAAAAACCGGGCTAGTGAAACAAAATTATTAAAATTTGCACATGGTACAAAACATGCTATTCTAATGTGTGGATCACACGTGAGAGCAGATAAAACTGTTGTCCCGTGACCTTACCTCTTTCGCACTCAATGCGAAAGAAACCCAACCACTTAGGCTTACTACGCACCGGGATATACGGTGTCCTGCTTGAGATGAGGGATTTTATCATCGTCCGGCAGCTGCATCTTTGGATCCACTCAGCTGCCGGATCTTCTTTTAGAAACCACCTCAAAAAATCTGGCTTGCGTCATCAGCATAAGGTTGTAGCGCATATTGAGTCAGCAGTTTCCACCATTATTATCATCGATCACCATAGATGGGAGGCTCCCACCCCTCAGGCAATCTTCCTTGAGGTCGAACTCCATAGGCTGAACTGGGAATGGAATGATTCCTTGCCATTTCCAAGGGCAAATCATCAGGCAGATGCTTTATTTTAAAATCCTTGTATTGAACTCGCATGGGCGGCCCGACATGCACCTGAACGGCCAAAACACCTTCCAGCGCCCTCCCTTTGGCGTCAAAATCAATCAAGTCAGCGGTTGGGTGACCATCAATCCAATGCTGGTGATGATTGCCGCGAACAAGCACCCGGTAGTCATGCCACTCATCAGAAGCAAATTCTTTTAATGGAAATCCCCCAATGACCCATGGCTGCCCTTTCGCATCAATAATCACTTTTTCGCCCGTGTGCGATAAGATGCGTCGCCCTTTTTCTTCATATAGCATTCCGTTGTAGTTGGGATTTCTGGCCACCACGTCGCACTGATAGCCGGCCACAATATCAAGTCCAATATCAGGACGCGATGAACCCCGATACTGGATACCACTATTACCTGCCGCACTGATCTTGACTTTAACTCGCAAATCAAAATTCCGAATAGTGGATCCTTTCCATGTGATGAAACGGTTCATCTTCAGCGAGCCATCTGCAATCCCGGTCAACACCCCATCTTTGACAGACCAAAATTTGGCGTCACCGGACCATCGCCCAAGTCCACGCTTACCTAACAGTTGGATGAACCCATCCTTGTCAGCTTGATGCGAAACAGCAGCAGAGGCCTGAGGATAAGGCTCAGTAGAGGCTGCAAATCTTGTTTTCAAAGGTTTCAGAGGGCCTCCTAACTCTTCAACTCGAATATCAGTCCTTGTACGCATTGTCACTAAAGTATCGGCATAGCTAGGATCTGTTGCCAAATTAACCAATTCGTCCGGATCATTCTTCAGGTCATGTAGAAACTCAAGACTATCATGATCCACATATCGAACATATTTAAACTGCTGATTACGAATACCCTCAAATGCGGGTATTCGGTGACGCACGGCAAAATGTTCATGAAATGTGTCTTTTCGCCAATCGGATGGCTTGCCTGACTGAATCACCGGTCTCAAACTTTTCCCCTGATATCGCTCAGGAATTTCAATATTCGCCCAGTCAAGAAAAGTGGAGGGCAGGTCTAGGTTCAGGGCAAGTGCATCTGTGACTTTTCCACGCTGGTCCTGACTCACACGAGGGTCCATCACAATCAGTGGCACCCTCAGGGATTCTTCATAATGAGACCATTTACCAGCAAACCCCCTGTTTCCCATGTGATAACCATTATCTGCGGTGTAGATGATAATGGTGTTCTCAGCCATCCCCGCCTCATCCAGCGCTTCCATGAAACGACCAATAGCTCCATCAATGCCACTGACCATACGATAATAGGCACGCATGTTTGCCTGGTATTTAGCATCTGTATTCCACCGCCAGAAAAAGCGTTCTCGATTGATCGTCGTTTTCAAAAACTCAGGCTGATCATTGAAAATGGCAGGATCATTTAATCGAGGAGGATCCATTTCAATTTCTTCGTACATTCCATCAACGGCACGAGGCCAGGGGAAATGGCCTATACCAGGCCGGCGGTCGCTGTCCTCCGCATGACACGCGTTGAACCACAGATTCAGAGCAAAGGGCTTGTCCTTGGGCTGTTGACGAATGAAGTCGATTCCTCGGTCGACTATCAATTCGGTTTCATGCCGCAAGGTTCCATCCGGAAGCTTTTTGTAAAAGGGGTTGCGACCAATTGCCTCGAAGACATCAAAGTGTTCTTTGGGGGCGTAGCCCTTGGGCATTTTCGCATGCCACTTACCAAAGTAGCCAGTCCGGTATCCCTGCTCTCGAAGTAGATCCGAATACAAGGTTTCAACCGCATCTGGCCTTGCCAGATCTGGCGCGCCCGATGTCCCATACCCCCGCCCAGTCAAACCCGTCAGAATAGTCGTTCGGCTGACCCAACAAATTGAATGGCTGACAAAGGCGTTAGAAAAGCGCGTTCCACGAGAGGCTAATCCATCGATATTAGGAGTTTTCACTACATTATTGCCATAGCAACCGAGTGTCGAAGTTGTCTGATCGTCAGTGAAGAAGAAAACTATGTTGGGTTGCTGGGCTTTCGCTGGAACCAGAAACGAACAGAGGATGAAAGCGACAGTGAACAGATATTTCATATTAAACGCATTTAAGTGGTTGAGGAAAAACCAAATTATTCATGGGAGAAAAGAACACAGATAGCCGATGGCGCATGAACAACATTGCGATTGTAGGTCAACGCTCCCGTATGCTGATCAATCCCAAAAGAGGCCAGCGTATGCGAATCCTGCCCGGCAGCAAGCAGCCACTTGCCTGCGGGTTCAATATTGAAATTTCTGGGGGTAGCTCCACGGACATGCTCACGTTCGATAACGGTAAGTTCGCCTGTTTCGTCAGCCACTCGATAAGCAGTTATCGTGTCATGTCCACGGTTGGCTGAATACACAAAGTCACCGCTTGGATGGACTCGAATTTCAGAGGCACTTGCAAAGTGTTCCAGAGACAATTGTTCCCGGGGAACCGAGGGAATGGTTTGTTTCGCTGTCATACTTCCGTTGCGATCATCATAATCATAGACAGTCACGCTCAGAGATAGCTCATTGAGGACGTAAGCCCACTTTCCATTGGGATGAAACTTCATGTGTCGCGGTCCTCCTCCCGGAGGTGTGGCCGCATAACCTTGCATGTCGATGCGTGCATTCGCTGCGTCGACTTTATAAATGACGACCTTGTCCAAGCCTAAGTCAGGAACAAAGGCAAACCGTCCATCAGGTGAAAAACCCGTCCAATGTGGGTGTGGTGCATCCTGTCTTTTACCAGTAACTCGCGAAGCTCCGGAATGCTCTATCAATTGATTTCTACCCTTAATGCTGCCGTTGGAATTCAATGCGAAAACGCCAACCGATCCTCCCCCATATTGAGCAGTCAGTAAAAACTGTCCACTGGAATGCACCGATACATGAGTGCCTCCACCATCTCCAATTTCAACTGAATTCAGCAAAGAAAGCTCCGCCTTATCGCCTTCACGCTGAATTGCGTAACAAATAACCGAACCTTTGCCATCAATCGTCCCAACGGCATACAGGTGGGTTTCCTTTGGGTGCATTGCTAAAAAGCCTGGCCCCTGGACCTCGGCTACAAGTGAAGGCCGCGACAATTTACCTGTCTCTACATTCAAATGAGTATGATAAATCCCTCTGCTAGGCCAAGCACTGCCTGTTCCAATCCAGACGTCCACACGACTGGCTTCAGCTCCGAGAACATGACCATTGAGTTGAGTTAAAAGACCAGCGATCAACGCAAGCCTGGGCAGGGTCAAAAATTGAGATAGGTAAATCATGTAGACTGAAAACTAACACAAAAGATTCGAACCATGCCAACCTGTATTTGGCTTCGAACTTAACAAAATCATCCGGGAAGCGATTCCATAAAAGGACTGACGATAGCAAAAGTATGATTATGATGTTCGCCATGAATCAGGTAGTTGGAATTATTGGCGCAAGTGACAATCCAGATAGATATGCTTTTTTGGCAGCAGAGTCCCTGATGTGCAAAGGTTTTCAAGTCTTACTGATTAACCCTTACAAAAAGAATATATTGGGAAAACCATGCTACACTAGTCTTTTGGAGGCACCTTTGCGGGCAGAAACCATCACTGTTTATGTCAATTCAGAACGCTTCAAGGGCCATTTGAAGTCGATTATTGAACTGAAACCAAGCCGGATCATCTTCAATCCCGGAACTGAATCTCCTGAATGCTACTCAGCACTCCACGAAAGTGGCATTCAGGTGGTCGAGGATTGTACATTGATCATGCTGGATTCGGACACTTTTAAAACGTATTAAAGTTATAAGCCCGCTTGGACGAGATTCCGTGTCGCGCGCATGTTTACCGGGTATCCGCGCCAAAAGCNTAATAAACGGCTCTTTTTTGATAAAAAAACCCAACTGAAATACCATTTAGACTATTTGTATATAGACTATTACAATAAATATTATTCTAGTTTTATCTTTCTTGTTTTTGAAAAACGGCAAATTTCCTGCTAGATTATACAATTATATGAAATCTGCGGTATTCTTTGAACGGGACGGTATTATCAACCAATATCAACGGGGACAAAGCAAGCCATTGCCGCCCCATTCAGTGGAAGAATTTCAGATTCACCCTGAAGTCGGGGCCTTAATTGAAAAAATGCGATCAATCGGTTTGATGATATTTGTAACGACGCATCAGCCTCTAGTGGCTACAGGGGAGCTGGATCGGAGGGAACTTAAGCGTATGCATCTCATTATGCGGTCAAAATTGAATATTGATGATGTATTGATTTGCCCCCACGAAACATCAGATCCGTGCCCGTGCGCGAAACCAGAAACAGGATTGTTCAAGGAACTCGAGCACCAATACAGGATCGATATGGACCATTCCTTTATCATCAGCGATAAATGGCAGGACGCTGCCGCAGCGCAGGTGTTGGGCTGTGTCTCGGTGATGCTCGATTCACCTTGGGTTGGGAACGGTCACCGTGACTACTTAATGCATTCGTTCAAGGAAATAGAGGATAAAATCACCTTCCTGCACCGCAACCAGAATGTCATGATGGTTGGCTAGCTGGTGGTTTTTGCTTATCGGAACAGTTTCCTCGTGTTTCGTTCGCCAGAATGAATGGAGTTACTCCCACAATTCACTCCGTTGAACCACTCTGAAGCTCACCTGAGTTATTTTCAGGTAAAACCGTGGTCTTTTGATTTCCCCCCTTCACTTCATTCATTTTTTCAGGACTGGGAATATCATCAAAACTTGCCTTTCGCTTACCTCCAAAGACTTGAATTAAACCGGTTTTATCCATGATCAGCTTGGGCCTGCTGGCGGTGTAGTTATGGCGCTGTCTTAGAAGTATCTTACCATCGGGTTTCACAATTGTATACCTGAAGGAGCGTGCACCATTTTGCATCAACACATGCAGGTTACTGAAACGGTCCACTTGCCTTTCAGGTTCCCCGAAGGAAACGATATTCCCCAGAGAATAAACGCCGTATATATACCTCTGATACTTGTCTGTTACTTTCACATACAGGTCAATCTGCTTCTTATTGACCGCCCGCATTAAACTGTATTTCCTGATTTCGATAGGAGCAGAAGGGTCATTTTTATCTTTTACAAGGCCTATTTCACGTTCCCACAAAACAGATGCAGAAAGAATACCAATCTCAACAGGAGTCGTCACAAGCTGCGTATTAAGTTCAGGAATGCTGATATAGGCAGCCACCCGGTATCGACCGGGATTATCAATCTTGTATGCAGGAATCAAATGAACACGACGGATGGCCCGGCTCGCGTTGGGCACCTTGAATTGCTCGACTACATTCAAATCCCCAACCTTTTCTACTGGAAATTCACCGCGTGATTCGATCGTAAATTGAAGCCAGTTTTTGTCCGCGCCGAAATTGAGAGTTTTGCCAGAAAAATTGACAATTTTAACTTCAGCCATAATGGATTCATGGGCCAGGTAAAATTCCTTTTTAAATTCAAGGGATACATCCACCTGGCCTTGCACACCTTGAGCAATGCAACAAAGAAGGGATAAATACAGAGCAATTTTTTTCAACATAGGTCCAGTTTATGAGTTACGGGCGTCGAGGCAAGCGACAAATCTTCACCAAAAATAACCCCCAGTTAGGAGAATGGACGCTTCAATTTGGTGAAGAGTTCAATCTTTTTTGTAGATAGCACCAATACGGAATAATAGAGTGGCTTAAATGGAGATCTGTTTCAGATTTTACATAACTGAAGGATATTTCCTGCGGAATATAAACAATTGCCTCTTTAAAGGGTAAGCTCTTAAGATCAATATGCAATTACGATGGCACTGAGGAAGGCCATCTTGAATAATGAATCACCAAATTGACAGGAAAAGGTTTGAACGAGCCTATCGCTACATGCTGACCGCCCGTATTCTGGACGAAAGACTGGCTCAACTATATCGTGGCGGCAACGTTTATGGCGGAGTCTTTCTCGGGAAAGGTCAGGAAGCATTGAGTGTCTCAGTCGGGATATCACTGGACAAAGGCGATGTATTTGCCCCTTTGATTCGGGATGGTGCCGGACGCCTGGCTTTTGGGGAAACCATCCTTGATGCCCTCAGAAATTGCCTGGGGTCTCCATTGGGCCCTATGAGGGCTCGCGATGGCAATGTTCACCGGGGTAAACCACGCGAGGGCTATATCCCCATGATCAGTCATCTCGGGGCCAACATCTCTGTCGTCAATGGTGCTCTGATGGCCAAACGCATGAAGGGAGAAACGAAGCAGATAGGCGCAGCCTGCATCGGAGATGGAGCCACTTCAACAGGTGCGTTCCATGAAGCCCTGAACCAGGCCGCCATCGAAAAACTCCCACTCTTGCTGGTCATCGCAAACAATCAATATGCCTATTCGACCCCGACAAGTGCGCAATTTGCATGCAAGGAGCTAAGCTTAAAGGCGCAAGGATATGGTGTGGGCACTCATGATGTGGATGGAACTGACCTGAAAGCCTGCATGACAACCCTTGAGAAAGCAGCTGCATTGGCGCGAGCTGGAGAAGGCCCTCAACTCATCGTCGCGGAACTCCTGCGATTGTGCGGCCATGGAGAACATGATGATGCCCAATATATAAGTCCAAAAATAAAAGCTTCCAAAGTAGGGCGTGATTGCATGAATGAAGCCAGGAATACTTTATTGAAAGAATATCAATACCCTGAAAAAGATCTGGATCAGTGGACTACCGAAACCACTGACGAAATCAACCAAGCCATACGTCAGGTGCAGCAAGAAGGTGGACCTGACCCTTTCACTCATAACTGGAAAGCACTGGCAACACGCGAACTTTGCGAGCCTCTGGGTAGCTCGACGCTCTAAATTCTCGCAGTTATAAGACTACCAATCACCGAGCAATGAGTATTACTTATCTGGAGGCAATTAGGGAGGCACAGGCATATCTTCTTCGGAATGATCCAAGTGTCTATATATATGGTCAAGATGTCGGTGCTTTTGGAGGCGCATTCAAAGCCACCAAGAATCTAGCCAAAGAGTTTCCAGGCAGAGTCATCGATGCACCAATAAGCGAGGATGCCATGGTTGGCTCGGCGGTAGGTGCTGCCATAGAAGGCTTGCGCCCCATCATCGAAATGCAGTTTGCGGATTTTTCGACGGTTGGCTTCAATCAAGTAGTCAATCAAGCTGCAACGCTTTTCTGGCGAACTGAAGTACCTTGCCCACTCACTCTGCGCTTACCCAGTGGAGGGACGTCGGGGGGAGGCCCTTTTCACAGCCAATGTCTGGAGTCGATCTATGCTCGCTTTCCAGGCTTGATAGTTTGCACCCCTGCTACCGTTGAAGATGCATACAGCATGTTAATTGAATCTGTCATGCTCAATGACCCTGTCATCTTTTGTGAACATAAATACCTTTATTTTCATTTGAAAGCGGATTCGCTCCCACAGGAAGCGTTACCCATCGGCAAAGCCCGTATTGCGCGCGAGGGGCGTGATATGACAATCGTTACTTACAGCGCCATGCTGCATGAGTGCCTTGAAGCCGCTGCAGAAATGGCTCAGGATGGGGCTGAAATTGAAGTAGTGGATCTGAGAACAGTCAAACCCATCGACACAGATACCATTATCGCATCCGTCGCAAGAACAGGACGGCTTTTGTGTGTGGCTGAGGAATGGCCGTGGGGGGGCGTCAATGCCGAAGTAATCAGCCGGGTGGTAGCGGAGGGTTTCAACCTGCTGGATGCACCGCCACAGCGGATCAATGCCAAAGACACCCCTATCCCTTACCACCCTGACCTTTGGTCTGTTCACCGGCCAACTGCACAAAGTATTGTGGCGACGGCTCGTCAATTATTGAGAAACTAGCAAAATCAAACCTTTTAAAGCTGAATTTCATTACATGCCTGCAACGCCTATCATCATGCCCCAGCTCGGAGAATCCATCGCTGAGGCCACTATCATTGACCTGCTTGTTGCCGAAGGAGATTCGGTCACAGAAGGTCAGGACATCATTGAAGTGGAGACCCAGAAAGCAACAATGAACGTCACCGCGCCCTGTGATGGTGTCATCGGTAAATACACCGTAGAAATCGGCGAAAGCTACGCTGTGGGGGACGTCCTCGGGCAAGTTCAAGCAGAAGGTGAAAAAGAGACTGCACGCCCAGCTTTGAAGCCCAACTCACCAGTTCCTGCTGCCCCCCCTTCAAAGGCTGGTGACTTTTCACATTCAAGCTCGACTAACAAACCCGCTGAAGTTGGAAGTGGAGGTAGTTTTTCAGTTGTCAAACCGACCATCAAAGGGCTTCCGGTTCCTGCACAATTCGTGGGGGCACAGTATATGTCTCCGCGAATGAAGGCTCGGATGTATGAACTGGGATTACGGGAAGCGGATCTTGCAGGCATTGCAGGCAGTGGTGCTGGCGGGCGATTGACGATTCAGGATTTTGAAAAATTTCTAACCCAACTTGAGCATGCACGGTTGACCAAGGCCTCATCCATGCGGGTGGCAGTAGCCGATGCAATGCGACGCAGCTGGACCCGACCTCTGGCGACAGTCGGACGCCCAGTCCAATTAGATGCCCTGCTCGAGCATCGCGCGCAACTCGACCCGAAACCAGGTCCTGCGTTATTCGCAAGTCGAGCTCTGGCCATTGCCCTTTCGGAGAACAGCGCTGTGGCTGGACGTTTGATTGGTAACAAGATTGCTCATCCAGCCTCCATTGACATTGGGTTTGCCGTGGAAGCGGAGGACGGTGTACTGGTTCCTGTCATACGCAACGTCGACAAAACCCCAGTTACTTCCTTGGTAGAAACTTACAACCAACTGGTCATCTCCGCGCGCCAACGAAAGCTGCCGTCAAATGCGACAGGTGGGTCAATTGCGACAGTGACTAATTTTGGCACATTCGGGCTCACATGGGCCACGCCTATTCCTCTCCCCGAACAAACTCTTGTGCTGGGACTGGGGGCGGGAAGGAAAGCCCCGCTCTGGGATGAGGAAAAAGGTGATTTTGTGCCTGTAATCGAATCCCAATTGACACTTAGTTTTGATCACCGAGTTTTGGATGGAGGCGCCGCAGGGCGCTTGCTGACGCGTATTAATGAATTGATGACGCACCCAGAACAATTATAAAAGGCTTGCCTGAAAATTCTTAAAAATGATTTTGGCACTACTTGTGCTCATTATTTGACAAACCAATCGATCGGAACCAAATTATACTTTGCCGGTAACTGAGCTTCGTATGAGAGCATCGGAGTATCTGTCCGGGAAGTAAGGCCGTGAATTGGTTTTCGTTCGTGTTAAAGCGAGATAAGGATGGATAAACATTTTGAAAACACCCACACAAGTTATGCCAAGTTTATTGATTTTGCTGTTTGTAATTGCATTTGCCATTACGCCACATGTTGCGATTGCTCAATTTGTCCCCACGGAGATTGTCTATGAAAATTCACAAGAGGACGTGAGCGCGACGCACGCAAGACTGGAGGAATTTGGTGACGAAATCATTCTGGCTGGCGACAACCGCAAAATCATCCGATTTGAATTCGAATATTTCGGGAAATTTGAAGCTGATGGCGATGAAACATGCGTTTTGAGATTCTACAGGAACGATGGTGAACAGTTGCTTCTTGATGACAAGGCTCCAGGAACGCTNATATACGAAAGTCAGCCTTTCACTTTGTTCCCCGGTTACAACACAGCCGTATTGCAAGGCATCAGCGTGGAAGTCCCAGATAAGTTTACCTGGACCGTTAAATTCGATGGCCTTACTGGTTTCAGCAAGGATCGAGCTGCTCTTGTGTTGAGGGATCCAGCTAGTATTGGGAAAAGCTTTGATGATTTTTGGGTTCGCTTTGGCAATGGATGGGGCACGTGGAGGTTCAAGGGAGATCCCATAGCTAACTTTGCATGCAAGGCTACCTCCGAGTTTGACCTTTCAGTTACCTTTGCAGCCCTCGAAAGAAACGAGGACAATATGCCTTTGCTGACGATCCAGGGGCCGCGCGGACAAACAGTCATCGTCTGGGCATCGAATAATTTGAAGGAATGGGAGCCAATTGCACTTCAGGTACTCGATGAGCGCCGGTTCACTCTGTTGGACGAACATGCTGATCCCGAAAGGCCGAGGTATTACAGAGCTGCTCTCACCAATGGCTCCCCCATTGAAATGAGTAATTTCAAAATCCTGCCAAATAAAAAAACAAGGCTGAGTGTCTCTGGACCTCGTGGTTTACCTTTCACGGTGCAGGCATCTGCAGATTTTGAATCCTGGGAGGATGTCTTTTCGCTAGCCTTCCAGTCGCGCCCGATTACGATTCAGGATGGAGATGCTGCTGAGCAAGACATTAGATTCTACCGTATCCTGATCAATAACACCGTCGTGCAAGATGTAAATAGCATCAAAGAAACAATCATTACGTTTCCCGACGATTTTGTGAATGAATGAAAATAAAAGGTTTTTTACTGAGATTATAAAATCCGATTCCGTATGATCGAAACATCTGGTTCAGCTATTCTTCAGCGCAGATTGCAGCCTTTTTTATCTGAGAGGTTCCTCTACATACTAAAGCGAGTCGTTTTGAGTGGGCAAGGAATTGCCTTTGTTTGAAAAAGATGAGCAAAGAGCTGTCAGTTGAGCTTAGAGAGAGACAACAGAACTTACCACGTCACCAGCTACGTCAGTAAGCCGGAAATCACGCCCACCGTATCGGTAAGTCAACCTTTCATGATCAACTCCCAGCAGATGTAAGATGGTTGCATGTAAATCATGAACATGAACCTTTTGACGGGTCGCATAATATCCATAATCATCCGTCACACCATAGCTGAAGCCAGGGCGCACACCTCCTCCAGCCATCCACCAAGTAAATGCATGAGGGTTATGATCTCTACCATCTTTCCCTTGAGCAGTAGGTGTCCGCCCAAATTCCCCCCCCCAAATTACGAGTGTTTCATCCAGCAAACCTCGACCCTGTAGATCCTTCAGCAGTCCAGCGATCGGGAGGTCGACCTCGTGAGCCAGCTTCGAATGCTGCTTGGCCAGATTACTATGCTGATCCCAATAGCCGTGAGTGCACTGAACAAACCTTACTCCGGCCTCCGACATGCGCGCTGCCAGAAGGCATTGCCGTCCAAAGGAAGCAGTCAGTTCATCTTCAATCCCGTAAAGTGATTTGGTAGCTTGAGTTTCTTTGGCCACATCAAAAAGTGGGGGAGCTTCCATCTGCATTCGAAAAGCCAATTCAAATGATTCGATCCTTGCCTCCAGATCTGCATCAGAACCTGTCTGATCGAGTCTTAACTGATTGATTTTTCGAAGATAGAAAAGATCGCGCTCTTGCTCTGCTGTATCCGAAAAGGATGAAATCAAATCTGGAATCCCAACATCCGATATTGATGCGTCACGATGCCCCATCCGGACTCCCTGGTGCTTTGAAGGCAAAAAAGCCGTACCGAAATTTTGCACACCTCCGTGACCAAGTGTTGGTTGCAAGGTGATAAATGCAGGCAAATTCTTATTTTCCGTTCCTAAACCATAACTGATCCAAGCCCCCATGCTCGGCCGGACAAAGGTATCTGACCCTGTATGCATCTTAAGCAATGCTCCCCCATGCGCTTCATTAGAACCGTGAATGGACTTGAGCAAACACAACTTATCAGACTGTTTTGCTACTTCAGGAAAAAGTTCACTTACCCAGTGACCGCTTTGTCCATGCTGCTTGAATTCCCAGGGACTGGCCAAAAGGTTCCCTGTCTTCGCAAACTGCACTCTGGGTTTTGCAAACGGCAAGGGCTTACCATGATCTCGCTTCAGCAGTGGCTTATGATCAAAAGTATCAATGTGCGAAGGCCCCCCGTGCATGAATAAAAAAATCACCCTTTTGGCTCTGGAAACAAAATGTGGCAATCCGTTTTGTGAATCATGGATGTTATCCATGGCTTCCTCGGCCATGATAGACCTCAAGGCCAAGCTTCCAAATCCAGTCGCAGCCCCCATCAGCATCCGACGGCGACTTAGTGGCAATGGCATTCGGCGTTGGCAAAGTTTCGATATCATTGGGGAAGATTATCAATCCAGATAAGTAAATTCATTGGAGGCCAGTAAAATGCGAATCCACCGCCGCAAGCGGTCTTGCTCCAACCCATTGCGCATAGAATGGCCATTTTTTTGCACATAATCGAGTGCAAGCTCGCGTTCTTCGACTGAAGGGTAGCGCGCAAAAAGAGTCAGATACCAATGCTTCAATTTTTCATTAAGACTGGTCGAAGACTCCCCTTCAGTCGTCTGAACCATTGATCGAGCTACTTGATCGATCAGCTCATTGTTCATGTAAAAAAGCGCCTGTTGAGGCATCACTGTCTCAGAACGTTTCTCCAAATGAGCTGACGCATCCGGGAAATCAAAGATCGCAAACATGTCAAATACCCGGCTTCTCAGCACTGGCAAATAAACGGAACGCACAGGAGATTTAAAAACCTCGTCCTTTCCACTGTAATAGGACTTATTACCTTTGATCGCCTCGGTCAAAGCATCCCCGTTTCTCAGATCCAGCATACCCCCTGCTTGCAAAAGGGCATCTCGCATCGGCTCCACCTCAAGTCGTCTTCGATTCTGCCTCCAGAGGTAGCGATTCTCTGGATCCAGATCTGACTGATGAGAATGGGATAAGGAATCTCTTTGATAGGCGGTAGATTTCATGATCAACCGNTGCATCGCCTTGATCGACCAGCCCTCGTCGATGAAGGTTCGGGCCAGCCAATCAAGCAATTGAGAATGCGTCGGCAGGGCACCTCGTCTTCCAAAGGTGGAGGGCGTACTGACCAGACCGCTTCCAAAATGCCCCTTCCATATCCGGTTCACCATCACACGAGCTGTGAGTGGATGTTCAGGGTGACACAACCATTCAGCCAAAACAAGTCGACCGGATCTATGCTTTTCCATCTGCGGCATTGGAACGACAGGATCAAGCACACCGAATGTGTCACGGCGCACCCGCTCTTTCGAAGGGGTAAGGTGGTTACCTCGAAAATGTACCGGCAGGTCTTGGATTTCCCCGTCCTGAACCGCCATTGCTTGAGGTAAACCCGCTCCGGTTTCACCCAAAGCCTTCAACTCGGTCTGTAATTGCTTGAGATCTTTCTTTTTTTGCTCGGATACTGCGGCACTTTTCAGTGCGAGAATTGCAGACTCCAGGGCTTCTTTCTTAGTATCAAATCGCGCTCGCCGACCGGAGTTTTCCGGATGAGGCAGCACCCTTTCCACCCAACGTGAAACATGATCGGTATTCGCCATGGTTGCAGTGCTTCTGAAGACACCCGCAAGCGCGTAGTAGTCAGCTTGTTTAATAGGATCGAATTTATGGTCATGACATCGCGCACAAGCCACGCTCATCCCCATGAAAGTGCGGGAAACGACGTCAATTTGCTCATCGACCACATCCATCAATAGCTTCTCTTTATCCTGCTCGGCCAACATCTTGGGCCCCATCACCAGAAACCCCGTCGCAATGATATGATCGGCATCTTGCTGGTAATCGGAGGCATCAGGCAGCAAGTCCCCTGCTAATTGTTCGAGAATAAATTGATCGTAAGGTTTGTCCTGATTAAAGGACCGGATCACATAGTCCCGGTAACGCCATGCATTGGGATAGACCATATTTTCATCAGCACCGTTGGTATCCGCATACCTTGCCAGATCGAGCCAATATCTTCCCCAACGCTCCCCGTATCTTGGTGACGCCAGCAGACGATCAATCAGTCGATCATAGGCATCAGGCAAAGGATCATTTACAAATGACAAAACTTCATTGGGCAAGGGAGGTAAACCAGTCAAATCGAAAGTAGCTCGCCTTATCAGAGTATAGGGATCTGCCTTTGCGTTAGGCTTTAGATTTTGCTTTGTTAATTGAGCTTCGATGAATGCATCGACCGAACCAGAGCCANGCCTTTCCATGGAGCGAAAGGACCACGGCACTGCCTCATCTGTCTGCCCCGAGACCAGAGACGAGGTGAACTGCAGCAAGACTGAGACTGCAAAAACATAAATACGCGATTTGCGAATGGATCCCTTGTGCGATGTCATGTGGCAAGTCATCTTTGTGAGGAATGCTTGGATCTTAAATCGCATGCACAACTCGAACCAGCTTTTTTTAGTTTCTATGAAAAGGCATATTCATCTTCAAAGCACAAGAATCAGGCGCAGCAACACTCCATTCCAAGCCATTGCATTGCCAGAGGATATTCCTATCAAATCCCTTTAATTCTCTAAAAATCAAAATAGAAAAATGAAAAGATCCCGCATTTGTGAAAAATGCGGGATCTTTTCTGAATCTTCAATTGATGCCTGTCAATTGATTGTAAGTAGTATCAACTCTTCTGGTAGACATCGGCACCTTTGTCCGCGAACTCTTTGGACTTTTCATCCATACCTTGCTTGAGGGCCTCATCTTCACTGAGCCCCTGTTTGCGTGCATATTCCCTCACGTCTTCGGTGATTTTCATTGCGCAAAAATGCGGCCCACACATGGAACAGAAATGTGCTGTCTTGGCACCGTCCTGGGGCAAGGTTTCGTCGTGATAATCACGAGCAGTTTCGGGATCCAGGCCAAGATTGAATTGGTCTTCCCAACGAAATTCAAAACGTGATTTGCTCAAGGCATTGTCGCGATACTGAGCCGAGGGATGGCCTTTGGCCAAGTCTGCTGCGTGTGCCGCAATCTTGTATGTGATCACACCCTCCTTGACATCCTTCTTGTTGGGTAAACCCAGATGTTCCTTGGGGGTCACGTAACACAACATGGCACACCCATACCAACCGATCATGGCTGCGCCGATACCGCTGGTAATATGGTCATAGCCGGGAGCGATATCGGTTGTGAGGGGGCCCAGAGTGTAGAACGGTGCTTCATCACACCATTCAAGCTGTTTGGTCATATTTTCCTGAATCATGTGCATGGGGACATGCCCCGGACCTTCGTTCATGACTTGCACCCCAAGTTCCCAGGCACGCTTGGTTAATTCACCTTGTATTTTCAGCTCTGCAAATTGTGCTTCGTCATTCGCATCAGCTATTGATCCTGGACGCAGCCCATCTCCGATACTGAAGCTGATGTCATACGCTGCCATGATCTCACAGATATCATCCCAATGAGTGTAAAGGAAGTTTTCTTTATGATGCGATAAACACCACTTGGCCATAATCGAACCGCCTCTTGAGACTATACCCGTTGCTCTTGCAGCGGTCATGGGAACAAACCTCAACAAAACGCCTGCATGAATGGTGAAATAATCCACACCCTGCTCAGCTTGTTCGATCAAGGTATCTCGATAAATTTCCCAAGTGAGGTCCTCTGCACGCCCATTGACTTTCTCAAGCGCTTGATAGATAGGAACTGTCCCAATCGGCACAGGCGAATTACGAAGGATCCATTCGCGAGTCGCATGAATGTTTCTTCCCGTGGAAAGGTCCATAACGGTGTCAGCTCCCCATTTTGCGGCCCAACGCATCTTTTCAACTTCTTCCTCTATACTCGAAGCCACCGCAGAATTACCGATATTAGCATTAATCTTCACCAGAAAATTCCGACCAATAATCATCGGTTCCAATTCTGGGTGGTTGATATTGCTGGGGATAATGGCACGACCACGAGCAACTTCATCACGTACGAATTCAGCTGTGATTTGATTGGGGATCTGAGCCCCCCATGGCTGCCCCGGATGCTGGTGATCGAGAGAATTTTTGGGCTTTTTAGCCGCATCTTCAATAGCTTTGGCTCGCCCCATGTTTTCGCGGATGGCAATGTATTCCATTTCGGGGGTAATGATACCCTGACGCGCATACCACAATTGGGTCACAGGGTGTCCCTTGGAGGCACGCACAGGCTTACGTTTCAATCCGGGAAATTGCTTGAGTATTGCCCCATCTTCACTGCGGTGAGCTAACTCCTCATGTTTGCCGGACAAATAACCATTGTCCAAAGGCAAGACTTCACGACCATCATAGGACTCAACGTCATCACGTTGAAGGATCCAATCACGCCGCAATGCTGGCAAACCTTCGCTCACCTTTCCTTGGAAGGAAGGATCCCCCCAGGGTCCACTCGTGTCGTAAACTTGCACGGGTTTGTTTTCAATGGTCTCACCGGAGACGCTATGGGTTGGATGCAAACGTATTTCACGCATTGGCACTTTGAGATCTGCGTGAATCTGGCCTTCAACGTAAATTTTACTGGAATTAGGCAAAGGCTGATTGCTCGACGGCTCGGTCTGATCTTTATTGGCTATCATGATATGGGTAATTGATAAAATTTCTTGAGCTGAAGTGCCAAAAGCGTCGAAGAGGATGGGAAAGCACTCCCTTCGTCGGCATTATCCGCACAGGTTCAATGGGTCATTCGTATTCCAAACGAAACTCTCAGCAATTTTTGATACACTTGTATATGCGTCATGGTTCGCTCCCCGAACCATTGCAATCTAGTTTGTGCAGATGAACCGGTCAAGGGAAGATGGTAAGACAGCTGACATCCGGATGCGATGCCCACCTTTGAGAAACTTGCTGCTACCCATGCGCAACGTAACATGAATGCCGCCTTCGCTAGCCTGAGGCTGAGCTGGCATCCAATTCTGTCCAGATTCGGGACTCGCTCCAAAATGATTTGCATTACAGTCTATGGAATTGCTGGCCCAAATGCATGCTCAGGATGCTTGATTGTTAGTTTCCAAGCCTGCTGCCCTCTGGAGCAAAGGTTGCCTGGCAAGTTGATTGATCTCAATTTACCAATGGGCTAATTTACACTGAGCACTCTGCACATCAATTTCTTCGACCGCGAAAGCAATGGTCATGTTATCTGAGAATTAATATTGGATAGTCGATCAGGTGACATCTCTGGAGTGCGTTGAGTATGAGTATTAAATGCCGCAGCATTTTTGAAATTACCAGTCACTTTCGACAATACGCTTTCAAGCAAATGCGTCATCCCATTGAGTTGGCGCATCTGAATGGCCAAATTCCACAGTGGCTCAAACTTTTTCCATCCGCTCGTGTAAAAAAAATGTTTCAACTGATGTTTGCGTGTCCCATGAGCCAAGCTGCCATGAAAAACATTCCTCCAGGAGTAAAAGTCGCGGTAGGCTTGATCGTATCCATTTTTCAATTCATCTATGGACATACATTGAGGCTCAAAAACCACTTGGCGCGTATCGTATCGATCCCAGTCATCCGTGAGCAATCTGCCCGCCTTTTTCATTTTCTCGTAAAACAAAGTCCCGGGATAAGGGGTAGCAATATGATACGTGGAAGTCGTAATCCCCTGCTCTACTGCCCAGTCAACGGTTCGCGAGAAGACGGAGGCATCATCACCGTCCAAACCAAAAACAAAGCTACCGTTGATCATGATGCCCAAATCATGAAGCCTTTCAATCACCCGATTGTAGTCCCTGCCAAGGTTTTGGTTTTTATTGCTCTGTTTCAGGTTGGCTGGATCAAGACTTTCAAATCCAACAAAAATACTTCGCAACCCGGCATTTGCTGCCTTTTCAATCAGATCCCCATCCAATATTGAATCCACCGTTGCTGCCCCCTGAAAGACGCGTCCCATGGTTTTCATACCATTGAACAAATCACTTGCAAAACGTTTGTGCCCGAGCAGGTGATCATCCAGAAAATAAAGATGTCGACCAGGTAATCGATCAATCTCGGCAAGTGCGTCATCCACCTGCTGGGTATAAAATGATCGCCCGTTTTTGAAAAAAGCATCCTTGTAACAGAATTCACAATGGTGAGGGCACCCACGTGAGACGACAATCGAATTGGGAACCAGATAAAGCCGTCTCTGGATGAGTTCTCGGCGGATAGGTGGGATTTTTTGAATGGACCGCGTCTGGGATGCGTAGACTCGCTGCATACGCCCTTGACGCAGATCTTCCAAAAATCTTGGAAAGGATTCCTCCGCGGGACCAGTGAAAATCACATCGGCATGTTTTGCAGCTTCCTTGGGTAAAGCGGTTACATGGAGGCCGCCGAGCAATACTTTGACGCCTCGCTGCCTGTATTGGTCCGCAATCGCATAAGCTCGTTTGGCATTGGTAATGTATACCTGAATAGCGACCACGTCGGGATCATCATCAAGATCAAGCTTTTGAACGTGCTGGTCCACAATGACGGCTTCATCCCCATCAGGAAGGTAAGCAGCCAAGGTCGCCAATCCTAACGGAGGAAACAGCGAATACTTTATTGGTCGCCAGAAAGGGCTCTCAGCTTCAAGCAGCGATGGCAAGATAAACTTGAATTTCATGAATGGTTGAATAAAACCCCCAACCAAGAGGGCGTGTCAACCCTTTTTACTTTTTATCACAAAGTTATTTTTTACTAAAAGTTATTTTCAGCACCAGATTTATTGATATTCAATTTTGGCTGTTGATCTTAATCAGGGAGGAGGGAAATCGTTCAAGCAAAGTCACCCCATCGCGTTTCTTCAGGGCTTCACAAGCCGCCAGTGGATGATTAGCTCTGCAAATACTCAAGCTGGTTGAGAAATCCCCCAATATGTGATGTTATGAAAGAACAAAGATAGCTCAGCTGGAATTTGAGGCATAATGCTCTCGGCCTCACAAATTACGATCGTGCATTCAAAACCCATTTTTTTAATTGCAATTGAGACACATTCTCAATAGATTTGAATTGAAGTTACGATCATGGAATCAGTAGTAGATAGCAACCGTTCGGAATCCTGGTTACCCTTACCACAGATGGGTAAAGGGCAGAAGGTTCGCGTTCAGAAACTCGAAGGTCATGAGTCTGTTTGCAATCGTTTGCGTGAAATGGGGTTTTGCGAAGATTCCGAGGTACGTATCCTCAATAACAGCAGCGCAATGCTTTGCCTGGTATGCGGCTCCAAAGTATGCCTGAGTCGACAAATCGCCGATTCAATCCTAGTAGAACCCACTGCCTCCTGATGTCGTCTTCATCCTGCTTGAGCGATTTAGAACAGGGCGCTTTTGCCGTCATTGGATGCATCCCCAGTGGTGAAGCATCCATGACGCGCTTGCGGGAACTTGGTTTGTTACCCGGTACACGTATCCAGTTGATCCGACGAGCGCCTTTGGGAGATCCCATTGAAATCTCTGTACGCGGGTCCCTGATTTCAATCCGGAAAAAGGAAGCAGACCTCATCAAAATCAATTTGTCCTGACTGATATTCATGCCTGATAAGAGCTCTGAGGATTCAAATACGCCCTCTTCCAAATCCAGTGAAGGAATGATATTCGCACTGGTTGGAAATCCAAATTGTGGAAAGACCACTCTCTTCAACGCCCTTACGGGCCTCAAACAAAAGGTCGGCAATTATCCGGGTGTGACTGTTGAACGCAAGGAGGGCGAATGCTTTCTGACACATGGGGAAAAAGTCAGGATAATTGATCTACCCGGGGCCTACAGCCTGAATGCACGATCCCCCGATGAGGCTGTCCTGAGAGACGTTCTTCTGGGACGTCGAAAGGACACCCCCAAACTTGAGCGTGTGATCATCGTTCTGGATGCAAGCAATCTCGAACGGCATCTGTATCTCACGACACAGATTCTGGAGTTAGGTATCCCGTGCATCCTTGCCCTGAACATGATGGATGTAGCCCACGAACGGGACTTGGTGATTGATTTTCAAGCCTTGTCGGAATCCTTCGGTGGCATCCCTGTGATTCCAATGGAGGCTAGCAAACGCAAGGGCATCACAGAACTCAAGCAAAGCATGGCTCAGGCAGAAGTGCCAGCATCCGAGTTTCGAGTTTCTTTTGCGGAGGAAATCCAATCAGGGCTTAAATCTTCCTGGAATGAATTGAAGACATCCGGGGTTTTGGTGAATGAAGGGTCACTCCTGGAACCTCTCTATCTTTTGTCGGATCATGATCCGACACATTACGGCACCAAAAACAAGCAAATGGATGCCATTCACGATTGTCAGAACAAACTGGCAAACCAATTCCCTGGCTGGGAGGATAAATTGGTGGCTGCACGTTATGACGCCATCCATGACATCACACAGAAAGCGATTCGCCGACCCGATGAAATAGAGAGTACATTCACCGACAAGTTGGATGCCGTTTTTCTCCACCCCGTCTGGGGCTGGGTAGCTCTCTTACTTATCCTTGGCCTGCTCTTTGGACTGATATTCAAGGTCGCAGATGGCCCCATGGGATGGATTGAATCGCTTTTCGCTTGGGCTGGAGACTGGGTCACCGGGCGAATGAATGAAGGTGATTTGCGCGACTTGATCGTAGATGGTGTGATCGCCGGAGTTGGCGGAGTTGTCATATTTCTGCCTCAGATCCTGATCCTGTTCTTCTTCATTGGGATGATGGAAGACACAGGTTACATGGCTAGAATCGCGTTCATGATGGACCGATTGATGAGCAGAGTAGGATTGAACGGAAAATCCTTCCTCCCCTTGCTAAGCTCGCATGCCTGCGCTGTTCCTGGAGTGATGGCAACTCGTACCATTGACAACCCAAAAGACCGACTTATCACCATCCTTGTCTCACCTTTGGCAGGTTGTTCAGCGCGCTTGCCTGTTTATTTGTTGATGATCGCTGTCCTTGTTCCATCAGACGAGATCCCCATTCTAACCAAAGTTTTCTTTCTGCTACTGATGTACGGATTGGGCATCGGGGGTGCCTTTTTCTTTGCATGGATTTTCCATAAACGACTACTTAAAGGTGATGGTGCCCCAATGATCCTTGAACTACCCGCTTACAAAAAACCAGCTTTCACTGCTGTTTTATGGCATGTGTGGGAACGCACGCGCATCTTCGTTCGAAGGGCGGGAACGGTAATCCTTGGTATTTCCATACTTCTATGGTTCGCAGTAACTTACCCTAAGTCTGATAATCCAGATCCATCTGTGGCAATGGAATACAGTTTGGCGGGCAAAGTTGGAAAAATTATAGAACCTGTCATTCAGCCCATGGGGTATGATTGGAAAATAGGCATTGGTTTGATTGCTTCATTTGCGGCACGAGAGGTGTTTGTGAGTACCATGTCCATCATCTATTCGGTGGAGGAGAGTGAAGGAATTGAACCTCTCAGGGACCGATTGCGTTCAGAAAGAAAAGCGGATGGTACTCCCGTTTACACAGCAAGGGTCTGTCTGAGTCTTATGGTGTTTTACGTATTTGCCATGCAATGCCTGAGTACAGTGGCCGTGGTCAAACGAGAAACCAATGGCTGGAAGTGGCCGTTATTCCAGATTGCCTACATGACAATTACCGCATGTGTGGGAGCCTTGCTCGTTTATCAGATAGGTGGCATGCTGGGTTACGCTTAAAGCGCGCGATCTTATGGACCAAGACCTCCAATCTATCCTGGCTCTGGGCATTGTTGCGACGACGGCATTGGCGTTTCTTATACGCTATTTCCTGAAGCGACGGTCAGGAGCTTGTTCGGGGGGATGTGGATGCGATCTCTCCGAGAAAACACCGAACCAAATTCATCGCTGAGGAGCTAATGATTGCTCGTCCGCAAATGCTTGACGGCAACTCCAATCAGCAATGACCAAATCAGCACGGTGATCAAACTTCCGAGATTCAACCAACCTTTTTGAGACTGCCAGACAATCGCATATCCAAGCGCTCCGGGTAAAAACGCGTAATAGATGAAAGCAGGCAGTGTTTTTCGAATCACAGCGCCCTCTTTGCCCAATAGTCCGACAACTGCGGACGCGGCTACCACATTGTGGACACAGATGATATTGCCGGCTGCCCCCCCCACAGCCTGAAGCGCAATGATCCACATGGGGTCAACACCTATACGCTGTCCCACACCGAATTGAAACAGGCTGAATGTCATATTGCTCACCGTATTGCTGCCCGCAACAAAGGCACCAAAACCTCCTATCAGGGGGGCAAATAATGGCCAGGTACCTCCGGCTATTTGAGCAATGCCTTCAGCAAGAGCATTGGGCATTTTTGCGAACCCAGCCAATCCTTCGTGGGAATTCAGAAAGATCTGAACCATCGGTACTGTGAAGATTAAGGCAACCGAGGCTCTGATCACCGTTCCAACGGATCGTCCCCATGCCTGTCGATAGCTCTTCCAGTTCATTTCATGCAAGAAGAAAGTGGATAGAGAAACGATGATGAAAATCGTACCGGGAAGGTAAAGGGGTTCAACCGAAGCAGCAATTTGACTCCCAAAAATCTGCGTCCACTCGAGTTTGACGGAACGCAACCATCCAACAATCGGCAAAAATTTCAAACGGGTCAAAACCAATAACACAGCTACCAGAAGGTATGGTATCCAAGCTTTCCAAAGAACCATTGGGTTGGTTTCTGATGCCGGTTGATCTTTAATTTCAACCAGCCCTTTCCACTCCGGCTCCCATTTTTCTGGAACCCCAAAGCCCCAGGGCTTTTCCTTGTCAGGCATCAACCACCCTCGACGTGCCACAGTTACCATGATGGCAAGTCCAACGAGCGATCCAAGCAACGAAGGAAATTCGGGGCCCAGGAATCTTGCAACCAGAAAATAAGGCACCGTCATCGCAAAAGAAGAGGCAATGGCAAAGCGCCAACACTTCAAGCCTTGACGCAATGATCGATCTGGACCGAAAAATCGTGTCAACAAACTGACCATGATCAAAGGAATCAAGGCGCCAGTCACTGCATGCAAGAATGCCACTCGCCATCCGATTTGAAACATCAATGCATGGGAATCGAAGCTACCGTCGTTCTGGACAAATCCCTGAGCTATGCCCCAATCGGCAACAGCAGCATCACCCGTCAACCCCGTTTGCACGCCAACCAATATCGGAGTCCCCAAAGCGCCGAAAGATACCGGCGTGCACTGAATGATCATTCCAGCAACAACGGCTGCCATGGCTGGAAATCCAAGACCTACCAGCAAAGGCACGGCAACAGCCGCAGGCGTTCCAAACCCGGCGGACCCTTCAATAAATGAACCGAACAACCATGCAATAATGATAGCCTGTATCCTTCGATCTGGTGAAATGGAAGTAAAGCCGTCACGAATCGATCGTATTGCCCCACTCTCTTGTAGAGTGTTCAAGAGAAGGATGGCCCCAAAGATGATGTAAAGCAAACTCAACGCGACAATCAGTCCTTTGACTGTGGCTGCGGCAACCTGCACAGCACTGATCTTCCAAACCGCCAATGCCAGTCCGGCAGCAGTTATATACGAAAGTGGCATCGCTCGACTGGCAGGCCATCGAAGGATGACCAAAAATAACATCACCACCAAAATTGGCAAAAACGAAAGTAAGGCAAGCAGACCTGTCCCCATGATATGGATCTTTCTTTAAGAATATTTTCTGGATCAGACTCGACGATGATGGAAAGTCGCAAACGAGGCAATCCAAGAATGAGACACCAAGTGCCACAGGACCGAATCAACATTTGGGAAGCTTTGCGTTTTCCGTCTCTCGAGCGAAGCAGGCGTGAGAAAAAATCCAACCCATCCCCACCCTCCCCTTATTCAGGACATCATCACGTTCGAAAGTGAGTTTTTAAAGCGCTTGTAACTGATCAGGAAAAACAGCGAAGTTGGAATCATCGCTAAAAAAGAACCCGCCATAAGAACGGCAAATGGGAATCTAAGGCTGCTCCCATACAAACTGCTCAAGGCAAGAGGCAAAGTCTGATGATCTGGGCTGTTTAATATCAACATGGGCACCAAATGTTCGTTCCAGGCAAGGATGAAATGAATGAGCCCGTAACTTAATAAAGAAGAACCCAACATCGGCAATACCAACCGATACGTCCGCCACTCTCCTGCACCTTCAATGCGCGCCGCTTCGAGATAGGCGTTCGGGATTAATTTGAATACCTGAGTGAAATACAAGACTCCCAGACCGCTTGTCATCCCGGGCAACATGACTCCCCAAATGGAATCGTACAGCCCCAAAGTATGCACCCACTGAAAGAGCGGAACGGCGATCATTTGACGCGGTAAAACAATCAGACACAAACAGGCCGCAAAAAGCACACCCCGACCACGAAAGGAATGTTTGGCAAAGGCGAAACCGGCAAGCGAAGTAAACAGAACGGCACCGACGGATTGCCCTAGGGAAATGACCAATGAATTCAAAAGAACCTTACCAAAAGAGAACCATTCCGAACTCAGCAATTGCTGAAAAAAGGACAGGTCCCAGAACTCGGGCCAGAATTTCAAAGGCAAAAAAATCTGGCTGTTTTCTTTGAATGAAGAAACGACCATCCATAGAAAAGGATAAGCAAAAAGCAAGCCTAGCCCCCCTACCCAGAGGGAGGAAAAAGTTTTACGTAAAATGGTTCTGCTTATCCTTTTCATTGCCATTTCATACCTTTCACTCCTTGGCAAGTGACACTGTGATCAATCGCTTGTATCCCCAGAAACAAACCCATAGCAGGAATAACAAAAACGGGGCCATCAAGACACTCATGGCTGCTGCGGTCCCGAAATCCCCAAATGTAAAAGCCTTTTGGTAAGTATAAGAAACCATCAACAATCCTGCGTCAGCGGTTCCTCCCGATCCGCCAAGTAAGACGTAGGCTCCGCTGAATAGTGCGAATGCATCCACAATCAAATAAACGATACAAAACAAAATCACATGCCGTAAAAATGGAAAAGTAACCCAACGGAACCGATGCCATGAACGAGCGGATTCCACTTGAAGCGCCTCATAATACATCTTGGGGATGGCCTCCATTCCAGATAGAAGAAAAAAGGTAATAAATCCAACCCATCTCCATACGCATTGAAGCACCAAAGCAAACAAGATGAAATCCGGATCTTTGAGCCAGTTCACGTATTTCCATCCAAAAGGCAGAACAAACCATTGATTCAAGAGCCCCTGCCTGCCATGAAAGACTAGTAGAAACAGGAGTGCAAGGACTGCGGGAGGAGTTAAGCCAGGGAGTAGGAGAAGGAACTGAAATGCAGGACGCAGTTTCCCAAAAACTGATTTCAAACCATGCGCCAGGATCATGGCGGCAGGGAGAATCAGCACCAATGAAGAAAGCGTATAAAGAGCCGTGTTCCTGAGGGCTTTGAAATATCTGGAATCCTTTAAAATCTCCCGGTAATTATCTCCACCGACAAAGCTGGCTTCTCCAAAAATTTCATTGGAAAAGAAAGACATGCGTAATCCCTCCAGAAGCGGGGCAACCCAGAAGAAGGCAAAGAAAAGAAAAAAAGGCGCCAGCAGTCCGTACACTGCGTGACGCCTGAGAAATTTCATGGGACTCTGATAACCTGGGATTTGATGATCCGACCAAAAAAAGCTATTCCTTCAACATCACCCGCATCTGACGAATCGTTTCCTTGGGACTGATCTGTCCATACATCAGAGAACTGAAGAAGTTTTCCTGGAATAGAAAGACAGCTTGCGGGCGTTTGGGATGCATCACGACTTCAGGCACCTCAGGAGCCAGCCGAGAAAGTAAATCACCAAACTTCTGATTATTGAAGTATTCGGTGGGCTGGTGGAGACGCTCATCTTCCCAGGCTGGCTGGTAAGCTGGAAAACTGTTTCCACCCAAAAAGCGTTCAACGTTGGCTTCATTGTCTTTCATCACCCATTCAATAAATTTCCAAGCGGCATCCACTTTCTTGCTGTTCTTGTAGATCAGTAACCCTTGTCCGGCAAAAGTCGATGTGCGACGCCCGGGAACTCCAAAGCGGTCCTTCCAGGCAGGTAAAGGCATCACTCCCCACTTACCTTTGAGTTCAGGTGAGAATTGCTGAATCATATCCAAACCATACCAATCGGCTCCGATGATGGTAAGCACTTCACCATAATTAACCATGCTACTGAAAAAAACGGGATCGAAAATGCTGGCACGCTCTGGGATCAGTCCGATCCCCTCGTCATTGAGTGAGTATAGCCAATCCATGACCGACTCAGCTTCGGACTCGGAGGGAAACATTTTTCCGGTCCGATCGAACCAGTCACTACCTTTTTGTCGTAAGAGAATTTCAAAATAAGTGGGATCCAGAGCGATGAGCGCTTGATTTTTCTTGGCTAGTTCACGCCCTTTGTCTGCGAAATCATCCCAAGTGGCGATGTCCTCGGGAGCGATCCCATGTTCCTTGAACAGGTCCGTACGATAATAGAGGACCATGGCACTGAGAGATTGAGGAATCCCGTAAATGGCATCGCCTTGTGCAAATAGCTTCAAGCGTTGAGGAACGATCCCCTTGTCGAGTTCCGCTTTTTTCACCCGCTCGGCAACATCCACGAAGGGAACCTCACCGGCAAGGTAAGAGCCAAAGAGCACCTCATCGAGCTGAACAATATCCGGTGGATTGGTACCCGTCTTAATGGCAATCGCAAGTTTGTCGGGCATCTCACGGAAGCCGAAAGCTTGAATGTTGGCAGAAAATTCCTGGTCCACCTTCGCTCTGTACTGCTCTACCATCTTCTCGTAGTAGGCCTTGTCCTGAAAGGAGCTGATCCAAAGGTTAACAGACTCGGCCTTAACAGGAACTACATACAGTGCAGCAATAACAAGCGCAGCTCTGAACATCGAACAAATTTTGAATGAAACGTTCATACTTCGATTTTGAATAAATCTTTTCAATGAATGTAAAGTTGAATTATTTGATCTTACATCAAAAATATCCTCTGAGCAACATTTGCATTCCTTATTAGGTAATAGGAGTCGGTCCCAACTATTGATACACTTTGTAACAGGGTTGATTCCGCACAAAGAAATTGGCTTAAAGCTGATCAAGGTGTTGGGGAAATTCGTCTACTTCAGGCCAAAGCTGCTCCCTCTCTGAAGGCAACACCCCTTCTTCGGTCGTTTTCTCGAGCATGTAGTAGACAGTCGCCGATTGCACTCGCGATGAATTTCTCTGGTCAGATTCCCATTGTTTTTGAAAGTGGCGAATCACTCCCTCCCAAAGTTTGGCCTGATCAGGATAATCAAATATACGCATCATGAATTCCTTCCACCGATCTCCGGGAAAGGCTTCGATGACATTCGCAGGTTTACCCCATATGTCCTTACGATCCCAATCCAGCAAGTCCACCATGCTGCCATCATCCAATTCGGCGGCAATGACATACCAGCCGTCGAGGGTCATCGGATCAGGTGAAAACATCCCCCAATACTGGTCCATACGGAAAAGACTGATGCCGTTCGCAACCCATCGCGGCATTTGAGCCTTGAGCGAATCGGGATAGTTCCAGGTCATCAGCACATTCCAAATCAACATGAAAACAAGTAACCAGCCGACCAAGCGATGCCCTCCTTTCAAGCTGGATATTTCCGAGGTAAGGATGGATTCGGCTCCTTGTTTGGCAGAAGATCGCCGCGATGGAAAAGGTATATGCGGTAGCAAGGCAAGTATGGACACCCAAGGAAAGATTCCCAGATCGAAACTACACCAGAGCAAGCACTGAAAGACCAGCAAAAGGCATATCCCAAGCCATCGCCATTTTACTCCTCTCATCAACAGCAGGAAGGGAGCAAGTAACTCTATCGCCAGTGCAGACCAAGTCAGGCATTGAAGCAAAAAATCAGGCATGGTTTTCAACCAGATGCCGAGGGGTGCAGTAAATTGGTCAATCTCCAAAACGTATCGCAATGCCGTTCCATCTAACCAGGTAGAACCACTTTTCCGCAGCGCCGAAAACAAATACATGACACAAGGAAGCAATCTTAATCCCCAGCCCCCCCAACTGCTCAGGCGTTCAGGACCTTTCTGAATTGAGGCTGAAGTCGATTTCGAAAGTGCCCAGTAGCGGTCAAGCGGAAGAAAGCAACTCCACAGAAGCAAAAGGAAAAGTAATCTGTCTGCGGCATAATTAACCCAGGGATTTCGCGCTTGAATGGAATGCAGCAGGAGCAACATCACCGGTGCGATCCAACGGGTTTTCCAGCCGATCATTAATAGTGAAGCAAAAACCATCCCACTGAAAAAGCATAGTTGCTGCCAAACGACCGCGTCGGAAATTGCGTTGATGGACAACCACCAGTCCCAGGTCAGGTGCGGCAGCTTAGCCAGAGCCTCCAGAGGAAGCACCCCTGATCCTGAGTAAAGGGATTCAACATCAAGATAACGAATGAATAAATCCGCCAATAGGGTTAACCCAAGCCCGACTCGAAAGACTGCAAGCGATCTTAGATCGACAGCAAGATGCTGATCCAAGCTCTGCCGCAGCGTGTCGAATATGGTATGCGAAAAAAATTTCATCTGAGCGCTGAGTCAACAGTAATCGTAATCAATGACCAGCAGGCAAGCGTTTTCGACTACACTCCAGCCGGGCAAACCTTGCCTGATGCGTATTCATACATCTCAAGGGCTCTCTGGAACAACTATGATTGAGTGATGGTGCTTTCTTGATTTTTAAGGATGCAAGCCTTAGAACAGCTCGGTGAAAAAGAACAAGCAAGAGCCTGAAAACCAGAAACTCACGACCAAACTAGCCCCTTTCCTCTATTTGACGGCAGCCATCAACGGCGGCGTCATTCTGATCGTTGAAATTTTAGGGGCAAAGATGCTCTCGCCTTTCTTTGGAACTTCACACTTTGTCTGGACGGCACAAATTACTGCAACCCTGATTTCCCTTGCTTGTGGATACTACTACGGAGGGTGGATTGCCGACAAAAAGCCCAATCTTTCCCGTCTCTATTATTGTATGCTCTGCGCGGCATTATATCTGGCCTTTGCAACCCTGGCGCTGGAACCCGTGGCGTATTTCTTCTTGAAATTCAAGCTTGCAATGGGATCCATTCTGATGGCCCTGTTCCTATTTTTCCCTCCACTCACTTTGCTTGCTGTCACCATCCCGTTTCTGGCACGAATAACGACACAAACAACGCAAAGTGTTGGATTACAGGTCGGGCGCCTTTCGGCTATCAGTACGGTTGGAAGTGTGATAGGCACACTTTTGATAAGCTATCTATTGATCCCTTTGGCTCCAAACACATACACGATGATCATGGTGGTCGCGCTGGAAATCGTTCTAGTCGCCGTCTATTTCCTCATTTTTGAAAAAGGATTCAAGCAAACACCCGGAGTGCTCCCGGGCATCCTGGCTGGTATGGTCATTTGTGGTATTGCAGGGCGGGTTGAAGCTGTGAAGAGTCCCAGTATCGGAAAAGAATTGTTTCGAAAGAATTCAAATTTCGGATTGATGCAGGTTGTGGATTCCCCTTCGGGAAATGTTCGATATTATCTCAATGACTATCTGACACAAAACATCTTTGACCCCAAGGAAGATAAAAGTCTGACTGTCTTCACTTACATGCTGCGCGGACTGACCCATGCCTATCATCCAAGTCCAGAAAAAGTTCTTTGCATTGGATTGGGAGTTGGGATCGTACCCATGCAACTCGCCAAAGAGGGAAGCACAATTGATGTCGTCGAAATCAATCCAGGAGTTGTGGAAATCGGCGAAAAATTCTTTGGGTTGGATAAAAGTACATTCAACCTCCACCTGGAAGATGGTCGCTATTTTTTGAACGCCTCCAAGGAAGAATACGACGTTGTCATTCTAGATGCATTTCTTGGAGATTCATCCCCCTCTCACCTCATGAGCCGGGAGTGCTTCGAAAGTATGAGCCAGCGAATGGAAAACGATGCCGTTCTGGTCATTAACGCATTTGGTCATTTTTCTGAGGGTGAGGATTTTTTCATGGCCTCACTGGACAAGACTTTGCGAGCGGTCTTTAAGTCCGTCCACATTCATGATGGCACGCGGGGGAATGTCTTTTTCGTCGCATCCAAAAAGGAAGGATTGGAGCCCCACCGTTCGATGGACATGAGCGAAGTCCATCCCAAGCTGATACCATTTGTGGAAACTGCCTGGAAAAACACCATCGACGCAAATCCCGAAAGTGGCATTATCCTTACCGATAATTACAATCCAGTAGAATACTATGATTCAAAAATACGGGAGGAAATCCGCTTGAATTTTGCACTTAACATGCGCGGCAAATGATCACCGTCCCTCTATTTTCACAGCGTTCCAAACGCTTGTAATGGATGCCACCTCATGGAAAGCCTGAATTCCTGAAGTTTTACTCCAATAATTTGAAACAAAGAGATATCTCCGTGGGCATGACATTGAGAATTAGGAAATGACAACTCAAGAAATTATCGGATTCATTATTGCAGAAGGATTCATGGTCATTGGAGCTGTCGGCAGCATGTTGCCAGCCATTCCGAGCACGCCAGTGGTGTTCCTTGCTGCCCTGGGACATAAGATTTACTTCGGAGACAACAGCATCAGCTATCTAATACTTGCCATCCTGGGAGCAATAACTCTCTTTTCGTTGGTCATGGATTACATCGCCAGCCTGGTGGGAGCACGCAAATTGGGGGCTACTTGGAGAGGTGTCGCAGGAGCATTGATCGGAGGAATTTTGGGCCTTTTTCTTGGCCCTTGGGGGATACTGATTGGTCCTTTTATCGGGGCTTTGACATTTGAAATGATGGGAGGACGACAGTTCGAAGAGGCATCCAAAGCAGGTTTTGGAGCTTTGTTAGGTATCGTAGCAGGCACCTTGGGGAAATTCATCTGTGCGATAGCTATGGCCAGTCTTTTTGCTGCGAACATTATCTGGAGGGCATTTTAGGCTTGGCTCATTGACATCTTGAACGATTGCCTCATATAGGTGTAATGTTTCGCGAGATTATCTGAGAGGCTAAAAATTATGACACGATTACTCTGCTGTATTATCCACTTTCTGTGCTTACCCCAGCTTTTGAGTGCGTCGGACTGGACCATGTTCAGAGGGCCCGATCACAATGGCATCTCAACTGAAACTGCCTGGAAAAAAACTTGGGGAGAATCAGGCCCCGGCAAAATCTGGGAAGCGGAGGTTGGCACAGGGTTTTCTTCTGTGAGCACTGCTGACGGCCGCGTATTCACACTTGGCAATCAGAGTAAGAAGGACACTCTCTTTGCATTCGATGCCATCACTGGCAAACAACTTTGGAAGCATTCTTACGACAGCAAACTCGGTGCAAAATTCTATGACGGAGGCCCCGGCTCTACTCCAACCATTGATGGAGATAAAGTTTTCATACTTAGCCGGTGGGGTGATCTTTTTTGCTTGAACACAAAAACTGGGGACATCTATTGGCAACGCCAATTGGCTGAGGAAGAGGGACTGAAATTACCTGACTGGGGCTTCAATGGTTCTCCGTTGGTTGCCGGAAATATGCTCGTGCTTAATGCAGGTGGAGCTGGTATGGCCGTGAACAAAAACGATGGCAAAACCATTTGGTTATCCAATGAAGAAGAGGCTGGATACTCTACCCCCCTCCCCTTCATGCATGATGGAAATCAGTATGTCGCACTAACCTCTGGTAAGAGCTTCCTTGCGGCTGATTTAAAAACAGGAAAAAAGAGCTGGGAAATCCAATGGCTCACACGATACGGAGTCAATGCTGCCGACCCCATCATTGTTGGCAATGAGGTATGGATCGGTTCAGGCTACGGAAAAGGACAGGGACTCTATACATTCGAAGGAAGCGAAGCAAAGGTCAAATGGACCAATCGAGAAATGCGCTCTCAACAGAATTCTCCTGTGCTCATCGACGATCATTTATATGGATTCGATGGAGATGGAGGTTCACGAGCCCCCTTGAAATGTATTGAACGCTCAAGCGGTAAAGTGGTTTGGGAGGCTGATGAATTTAAATACGGATCAGTAGCAGCAGCCGGAGGCCAGCTCATCATCATGACGGCTCAGGGCGAACTCATCATCGCCCCAGCATCACCCAGCGGATTCCAACCCTCTGCACGATCCAAGGTAATGGATGGTAAATGCTGGACTGTGCCTGTCATTTCCAAGGGCTTGATTTATGTAAGAAATTCGAAAGGAAGATTAATCTGCCTCGATGTAAGATCTTGATCAAATCCAAAAAACAACGCCTGAAAAATGAAATTGACCAGCTTCCCTATCATTCAGCAACACACAAGGCGATCCTTCATGACGAAGGGGCTTCGGGCTGGATTGCTGTGTGGAATGGCTCCGTATGTCAAAGCAGCAACACCCACAAAATATCGCACGGCATTGATCGGCTGTGGATGGTGGGGGATGAATATTTTGCGTGAGGCCATGGCGGCTGATCGTGCCAAAGTGGTGGGTTTATCTGATGTGTATGAACGTCCTCTTCTGGTTTCACAGGATGAGGTCAATCAGTTAACGGGAGACACACCCAATATCTACAAGGATTACCGCGAACTACTGAAGAAAGAGCGACCTGAGATTGTCATCATTGCCACCCCAGATCACTGGCATGCCTTGCCGTGTATCGATGCATTAAAAATGGGCGCACACGTTTATGTGGAAAAACCAACAAGTCATACCATTAATGAAAGCCGCTCCATGCTTCATGCGGCAGAGGCGGCAAATCGTGCTGTCCAAGTTGGTTTACACCGACGCATTGGCCCGCACCATCGCTCGGGAATGGACTTCTTGAGATCCGGTCAGGTCGGAAAAATCGGTATGGTCAAAATGTTTATCACAGGCGGAGGGTCAGGCCCAGAATCTCCATCGCCACATGGCAAGGCTCCCACAGGAATGGACTGGGACATGTGGTGCGGACCCGCCCCCCTCCGTCCATACTGCCAGAAACTGACTCCGGGTGGCTGGCGCAATTTTCTGGATTACGCTAATGGAACACTGGGTGATTGGGGCGTTCACTGGTTGGACCAATTACTATGGTGGACTGAAGAGAAATATCCCAAGAGCATTTATTCAACAGGCGGAAGGCCCATCTCGGGGCCAGCCGTCTTCAGTAACGAAATGGGATCCACAACGGATGCCCCCGATACACAGACTGTGACTTACGATTTCGAATCATTCACAGCCATTTGGGAGCACCGTAAGTATGGCGGATCAGCACAGGAAAAACATCGTTTGGGAGCCTATTTCTACGGAACCAAAGGCGTCTTTCATATGGGATGGCGCGACGGCTGGACTTTTCACCCCAAAGACAAAAGTAAACGGGAAATCCACGAAGATCCACAATTTGATAACGAACGTGATGGCCACAATATCACTCCTTTATGGAAAGATTTTCTCGATGCGGCTGACAATGGAGGATCAACCGTGGCCAACATGGAGGTCGCTCATCGCTCCAGTGTCCTCCCCATGCTCGGCATGATATCCTACAAGTTAGGGCGAAGCATTCAGTGGGATGGATCTTCGGAGTCATTCCCACGGGACTCCGAAGCTCAAGCACTGCTGAGCAGGAATTACCGTAAGCCCTGGTCCTATCCAAATTTGTAAGATCCCTTGCACGCCAAACGGCTTCATACAGATCCTTTCGTCAAGACATCCTCAAGTCCTCTTTGCTTTGCGCTCACGCGCAATTGGAAGCGGTCTGGATCATCACCAGACATCCACTTTGTTTGAGGATACACTATGGATTGAATACGTGCACGTCGGTGTCGCTCAGTTATCTTGAATGAAGTAAACAGCAGCCATTGCAAGCCCGGAAGGCGATAAGCTCATCGGAATGGCCATTGTAGCGAGATTTGCCATCTTCCATCTCTCTTCCTCATGTAAGCTTGATCCAATCTAACAGGATGCTCAGAATGCATGCCATGACCCCATCGAATATTTCGAAAAAAGTGCAACCAGGACGATTGAGACCTTGTTTCTTTTCTCATCTCATTTTCGGCACCTTTATCTGGGTTTGTTCGCACTCCTCATTATCAGCTGACGCATTTCAAAAAGACTGGACCTCACATATCGATCGAACCTGGATTGGGCCGGAATTCTGGGCGAATCGACTGCAGGACTGGGAAATTAAAAACGGCTTTATTCAGTGCATTGAGAGTTCAAAAAAGGCCCCTCTTCGCACCTTGAACCTCATCACGGGATCTACCATTCTCAAAGGAGATTCATTGAAATTAGCCGTTGAAATTCATTCGGAAAAGCCATCGAAAGCGTCACAGGCGCTGGCTGGTTTCCTTATCGGTAGTGGTGGATCGCACGTTGATTATCGCCTTTCAGCACTGACCCACCATCGGCCTGCGGAAGACGGTGGCATGCTTGCGGTGGTGAACATGGAGGGCAGGGTGTTCCTGTTTGACCATTCAAAACCTATTGGAAAAGACAACCTCTGGTCTATCAGTGGCAGTATTGCAACTAGTGATTTACCAATGATCGCCCAAGGTAACCGGCCCGATGTTGACACCGATGTTGCCGTATGGAACAAACTGACGCTCACTCTGAATATCCAAAAGACGGAACATGGCCTGCGGACGGATTTGGAATCAAGGAACTCAGGAACTGGCTCATTAATCAGCAGGCTGACCCTCTGGTCCACACCCGAAGCTTTCACCGATGGAGGTGTGGCCCTTGTTTCACATCTATCACCTGATTCATCCGATAAGGGATTTGGCTTCAATCGATGGTCGATTGAAGGCGACAGGTTCGATCACGACTACGACAGACATTTTGGCCCAATCTTGACCACGCAATACACTTTAAGCCGCAGTGTCCTCAGCCTAACAGCTCAAGCAGGCCCCTTGAGTGCTGAAGACACGCAAAGAGCCGCGCTTGAAATTTATGATGGAAACCAGAGTCAATGGCGTCCGATTGCTTACAGCGAATTACAGCCGATGAGCTACACATTCCCTTTTCGAATCGAAGATTGGGATGATACGCGAGACACACCTTATCGAATTGTATATGACCTGAAGACATCCACGACAGGTTCAGAGCGGACTTTCTTTGAGGGCACTATTCGAAAAAACCCAACGGAAAAAGAAGAATTTGTAATAAGTGCATTCACAGGACACAAGATTTTCACGGGAGGATTGAAGTGGAATCACCACGGAGTGTGGTTTCCGCACAATGATATCCTTGATGCAGTACAACATCATGACCCTGATTTTCTATTTTTCTCTGGAGATCAAATTTATGAAGGCGACATGACACCCGCCGTTTACGAGCCGTTGAACAAGGCCATGCTGGATTACCTCTATAAATGGTATCGATGGTGCTGGGCCTTTAAAGATCTTACGCGCAATCGCCCCACAGTCACCATTCCAGATGATCATGATGTCTATCACGGCAACATCTGGGGCGCTGGCGGAAAAGCGACATCGGCAACGGGAAGCAATAATGACCGGCAGAACAGTGGCGGATATCGAATGCCTGCCAGTTTTGTCAATAGTGTTCACCGCACTCAGGTTTCTCACCTGCCACCGCGTGCCGACAAGGCAAGCATCCTTCAAGGAATCTCTACTTATCATGGTCGAGTCGAATACGGAGGCGTCAGCTTTGCAGTCATCGCAGATCGCATGTTCAAATCATCACCCACGCTTGCACTACCCGAAGCACAATTCGACAATGGATGGGCGCAGAACCCGACATTCAATCCGGCCACTCAAGGTGATGTGACAGGGGCTACTTTATTGGGTAAACGTCAACTGGATTTCCTCAATTACTGGGCAACGGATTGGTCGGATCAAGCGTGGATGAAGGTGGTGCTTTCGCAAACGCTTTTTGCAAACGTTGCGACATTACCGGGCGGTGCCAATTCGGACGCCATTGTTCCAAGTCTGCGTTACTTCGGTCCTGATGAATATCCTGAAAACGATCATCCAGTTGCAGACGGTGATTCCAATGGCTGGCCACAAACCGGCCGTAATCTCGCTTTGAAAGCAATGCGTAAAGGATTCGCGTTCCATATCGCGGGGGATCAACATTTGGGATCAACCATTCAATACGGCGTCGATCAATGGGGAGATGCCGGTTACGCACTTTGTGTTCCCTCTGTTGCCAACACCTGGCCACGTCGTTGGTATCCGAAGGAACCGGGAAAAAACGTAAAACCCGGAGCCCCAAAATATACGGGAGATTTTCTGGATGGCTGGGGTAATCGTGTTTCAGTGGAAGCCGTTTCAAACCCCATGATCTCAGGAAGAAAACCTGCAGACCTTTATGACCGTGCACCTGGTTATGGCATTGCAAAATTCAATAAATCAAACCGGAAGATCAAAATTGAATGCTGGCCACGATGGGAAGATCCTTCACAACCAGATGCTAAACAATATCCAGGCTGGCCCATCGAAATCACGCAAAAAGACAACTATGGCAGGAAGGCGGTTGCCTGGCTCCCAACCTTAGTTGTGGAAGGTCTGATCTCGCCCATCGTGCAAGTATGGGATACTTTGACCGAGGAATGCATTTATGCTCTCCGGATGGAGGGGCAAGTCTTTCGTCCCAAAGTTTTTGCCACCGGTACTTACACGGTCATGATTGGTGAACCCGGCACCACGAACATGAGGACCCTTCAAGGGCTGGTAGCTGATAGAGCTCAGTCATCTTTGAGAAGAATCATTTTTGAAAGATCAGATTAGACTCCTTGATTGCATTCTTCAATTAACCGGTAGTACGCTGGCCACTGGCAATGGCATTGACAACGACGAGGAGTTCGGTCAGGTCCTTATCCTGACCGCCTTGTCGCCATTGACGCAGCAGCCTTATTTGGTGTTTGTGCAACAAAGTCAGGTCCTGATCTCTCGCATGGAGGGTTCTGTAGAACCGGGGTCTTCTTTCTTCAAGTGGCCCCGGAAGGATCTGATCAAGCAACAATCGAGTTCTGTCATGTTCCTCGAGGATGTTGGTCAGGAAACGAACTTTTATCTTAGAGTCATTAACCAGCGAAGCGTAGGAAGTCATGATTTCTGCGTCAGCACTTTCGAGACTCGATTCTACGTTATAGAATAGATAACGAAGGAACGGTAGGGTCGATACCCCCTCCCGCAATTGATTCAAAGATTTCTCATCCTTTTCAATCAATTGGTGCAAAGCTGTCCCTACGCCGTACCAACCAGGAAGATAAAAACGGGCCTGATTCCAACTGAACACCCAGGGAATGGCGCGCATATCTTTCACTCCGCGTAATCCAGAACGAGACGCAGGCCTGGAACCAATCCGACTATTTTGCAACACATCTACAGGTGTGGCTTCTGAGAAGAATGTTTCAAACCCATCCGATTGGACCAATGTTTGATAGGCCGATTGACTATTATTCGCAAGCTGATCAAGCAAGAAGCACCAGTCCTCGTCTATCCCCAGATCTTTACCTTGTGCTTGGGCGGAAAAACATCCGGCAAACCATTGTTCAAGGTTATTGGAAGCGGTCAGGACATTACTGTATTTCTGCGCGATGGTCTCGCCTTGCTCTGTCAACCGAATGCCTGATTTCAAACTCCCTAAAGGCAACGCCTCAAGAAAACGATGTGTGGGACCAGCCCCACGACTCAGGGTGCCGCCTCTACCGTGGAAGAACTGCATGTTAATCCCCAGACTTTCGCCCAATTGCATGAGATTGGATTGAGCTTTACGAACATTCCAAAGGCTTGATAATATACCACCGTCCTTATTGCTATCGCTGTAACCCAGCATAATGGGCTGAAAAGCGTCTTCACAATTGACAGTCTCAGGATACTCAAAGGTTCCATCCAATTGAATATCTTGATCGAAACGGGAGGCCCAAATCGGGATACTTGTTTGAGTAATCGAATGACTCAAAAAACCACGCATAATGGTCTCGCTGTTTTTAAGGTCATTCAAAGTTTCAAACAAAGGCACGACCGGCAACGGGCACACAATACCTTTGGTAGTTTCCATAAGAATGCCCGCCTCACGACAAAGAACATACACAATCAAAAGATCTGAGACATGCCGTGTCATACTGACAATCAGATACCCAATTCCTGCTCGGCCGTGATCTCGCAAATGTGAGGCGAGTGTTCGAAGGGCGTCAATGGTTGCAGATGCTTCCTGAGGAAGAGAACTATTCTGAGAAGTAAACGGTCGTAACGATTCCAGCTCTTTACTGAGAAAAGCAACTTTAGCCTCCTCACTCATTTCAAGAAATGTATCTGCTTCAGGCAAGCTGGCCGCACTTAATAACTGAACGAATGCCTTCTCGTGATACTCCGAGTTTTGGCGCACGTCCAAACGAGCCAGATGAAAACCGAAAACTTCAACCTTCCTGCGCACGGGTGCCAACTCATTGCGAATGAGCCGTTCGGCTTTCACCGCCCTGAGGGACTCCTCAAGTATATCCAAATCAGAAAGCAATTCGTTGGGAAAAAGATAATGCTCTTTTTCTGATTTCCCGTCTTCAGGTAAGCATTGGGTCATGTGCCAGACAAACTCTCTCCAGGGTTCCTCCGCCATCCGGTGCGTGATCGCTGTAGAATTTCCATGTAGAGTCCTGAATGCTTTTAAGCGCTCTTCCAAGGTCAAAGATACTTTTTGAGCTAATCGTGAAAGAGGAAGACGGGAGCCCAAACGCTCAAGCGATTCACGCAATAAATCCAAGGCACCAGCTCGCTGTGAACTCAAAGTGTATTTAGTGATCTCAGGGGTTACAAATGGATGACCATCTCGATCTCCCCCAACCCACATTCCAAATTTCAATTCTGGAAGCAAACGATTCCGAAGGATCACATCGCGGCCGATCCCATTCTCTTCCATCGTTTGAAGGATCCTCTGGTCATGAAGTCGCAAGGCTTCCGGAAGTTTTTTCTTAAGGTAATATTGAATGTTTTTTCGTTCTGAAGCCAGATCGGGCTTTTGCAGGGGAATTTCCCCGGTTCTCCATAGGCGCTCAAGAATGTCTTTGATATCATCCAGGATCAGAGCACGCTCCGATTCTGTATAAACACTGTTCTCCATCTGGAACAAACAGACATACAACTCCCTATGTTGATCAAGAATACTCGCTTTCTTGGATTCAGTAGGATGCGCAGTAAAAACGATATCGACCTGTAAGTCAGACAATGCCTTAAGAAATGAATCCACATCCTTGGATATGGATGAAGATTCAAGGCTGTGTGCCCAAGATCCAGAAATGGCTTTTTCGCCCAGAGTGGATTGACGCAACCTGTTGATTTGATTGGCAGCATTTTCCTCAACCAGATTCAGCAATTGAAACAAGATAGACAATAACTGAACCGATTGCTGATTAAGGTCAGCGTGGGTATTTGACTGCGTTTTATCGACTAAGGGGCGTAATTCACACAAACCTATTTCGGATAAAACTTGATCGAGACAACGTCGAAGCATGGCCTCGTCTCGGTCAATTTTTTCAAAACCCTGCGCGTACAAGGGATCTTTTGCTGGCGCCTTCTTATTTGTTTTCATTTGTTTTATGAATTTAGTTCGAAGAATTTAAATTCGCAATTCAGTGTTCGATAATCTCATGTCAACTCAAGCAGTAATCAAAAATTTCTAAAGCACAAACCGATGCCGTCATGGCTTTTCTCACGCAACACAAACATGATCACTTGCATTCCTCGGCCCCAAACTAGGTCTTGAGAAAGTATCTCGTGCATTCGGTATCAGTAAGTGAGCTGTGCTAAGAATCGTTCATGGACTTGTTGAGACATGCATTAAGAATCATCAGAAAAATGGCCATCAAAAACGTTGTCCTATGAATTAACGATTCGGACTGAGGTATCCATTCCAACGATGCAGAGCGATTGCGAAAGCCTCTGAATCTATTAATTGAATCACCAGGTCAAGGCGATGGCCCTAAGGGCAGATCACGGACCGGAACGGCCAAGGATCAAATCCGGTAAAAAGGTGGTAAGAAAAGGGATATAGGTAATTAAAAGGACACTGATCGCCAATACGATAAGCATCGGTAGGGATGCCTTGGCAACCTCCATCACAGGTCGCTTGAAGCGGTAAGCTGACAAGAACAAATTCAAACCAACAGGCGGAGTGAGATAACCCAGCTCAAGGTTTGCCAGAAAGATGATGCCAAGATGGATAGGATCAATACCAAATGCCGCCCCCAGGGGGAGCAGCAATGGAACGACTACCACAATGGCTGAGTATATATCCATCAGGCAGCCCACGAGCAGCAGAAAGCAATTTAAGGCAAGCAAGAAAACATACTTGGATTCAATATTGGCAGTCCCCCATTCAATCGCCAGATCTGGTATCATGGCAAATACTAGAAAGTCCTTGGTGAAACTCATGGCAACTCCAAGAATAAGCAGGACACCACCAACCAGCAGTCCGCACTCTGTCATGACGCGGGGGAGATCCTTGAAAGGACGTAATTCTCGATGGATAACAAGTTCAACAAACAAGGCATAGAGAGCGGTCAATGCTGCGGCTGCAACAGGAGTGCTGAAAACACCGCTGAACAAGGCAGTGATAGCCACCACAGGAATCATCAATTCCCATTTTGCTTCCCAAACCGCAGACCTTGATTCCACCCAATCGAATTTTTTTCCAGCAACGGCTTCTTTCGAAACGAGTCTGCGACTGTAGATCGTCATCATGCCGACCATTAGGATGCCGGGAATCAATCCACCCAGAAACATATGTTCAAGGCTTATGCCCGTTTGGACATTAGCATTGGCGACAATGAAATAAAGAATGATGGGCAAGGAAGGAGGAAAAAGAATCCCTAGAGCACCCGCACCTGTGATAAGTCCAAGTGAGGGTTTGTCACCATACTTTGCAGAGGTCAACACGGGCATTAACAATGGCCCCAAAGCCAGAATGGTCACACCGGAGCCTCCGGTGAAGGCCGTAAAAAACGCGCAGACAAAAATGGTAACAATGGCCGGCCCTGCTCTGAATTGCCCAACGAAGGACTGAAACACCCGAACCAAACGCTGAGATGCCTTGCTTTCAGCCATGAAGTAACCAGCAAGTGTGAATAGGGGAATCGTTGGTATGAGTGCTTCTGTGGACATGGAGTAATGACTGGTAGCCACTCCAGCTATGGGAAAATCCTCCCGCCACAGATATAACAAGGTCGCCCCGCCCAGAACTGAAAAAATAGGAGCTCCCAGTAACATGGCTGCGATCAGCATGATCACTCCTGGAAGCAATATTCGATCGACAGGTATCCACCCTTCCCAAAGAATCCAGCTAGCCAACAAAACCATCATGGAAGAGAAAAGCCTCACCCACCATTGTGGCCCGCTGTTCCATACTAGCCGAATCGCTATTAAACCAAAACCGATCGGCAACATTGACTGAATCCACCAACGTGCAACTCCATAGGCAATTTCATTTCCAGCACCTCGCTCATCCAGCAAAAATAAATATCCGGCATATCCCAGCACACCTGTCACAACCGCTGCCCAAGAATTTGCAAAAACATCCGCAGCTATTTTCCATGGCCCCTTGAGGAAGTGTGCAATCGTAGAGATTCCAAGCAACCGTTTTTCACGCGCTGCGATAGCGCCACCAACCATCCCGATCACCAGAGAAAAGTGGAGTACAAATTCAGCTTCGCCTTCGATGCCGGTATTGAAAAAACCACGCATGACTCTTTCGAGCAAAGGCAGGAAAATCAAGGCGAAGAGACAGACAATGAGGATGCTGTTTTCGATACCGCAAAGCCACCGAACCCAGGCCGGGCGTACTGGTGATTCAAATGAAGCGGATTCAGAGTTTTGCGGAACACTACCTGCCATCAGGAATATCTTTTGTAAAACTGGCTCGACCGTTTACGCGCAATAGATGCAGGAGTTGGATCATATGGTTCAGTGATTTATGTAGATTCAAAATCGGACTACTGTTTGCGGTAATGCTCCAATAATGACTTCACCTTATCAAACATGGACTCACCGACTAGGAGCTTCTTGATGTCAGGATATGCTTTTTCTGTTTCCCTGCGCCATTCTTCCAATTCTGCGGGGGTTGGCTCAATCACGTTCAAGCCTCGGTTTTTCATGGCTTCAATGGACTCTCTTGCCTCCGTACGACCATCAAGCTGAATCCCTTTCCCTGCCTTCTCAGCAGCTTCCTTCATGTGCGATTGTTGTGCGGGTGAAAGTTTATCCCAAGCTTTTTTAGTGATAACCAAACCACCAACGAGAGCCCCCCAGTTAATTTTGAGCATGTAAGGAGCACGTGTATCTATCTGACTGAAATTAGCCGCCAATGGAGGCATGGGGACAGAAGTGATCATGCCCGTTTGAAGTCCGGGAACAATGTCTTTTGTCTCAAGCGGCACAGGGTGAAAACCATTTTTTTGAAGGACCTTCACGGTCTCAGGGTTGCCTGCCCATGAAAAAATTTTGGTGTCTCGAACATCATCAATGGTTCGGATAGGTTCCTTGGCAAAAAAATGTACCCAGCCTGCATGTGACCAGCTCAGAAGGATGAAGCCTTTAGCAGCCATTAGATCCGAAAGATCTTGACCTAACTCCTTGGCGACATATTCCACTTCTTCGAGCGAATGAAACATCATGGGAATATCTTGCAGACCGGTCACCTTGGGCTCAATTTCAGAAAGACCAACCACGGTAAGTAATCCCACCTGCAATTGCCCGGACCGCATGCGTCGCACCATTTCGGCCTCTCCCCCCAGGCGGCCATCAGGATAAATCGTCAGTGAAGCGCCACCCCCGGGAGCTGCTTTCCAGGCATTCTCCATTTGTTTGAGGTGATAGTAATAGGAAGACCCCTTCGGCACCAAAGTGCCCAGCCGAAGACGCGTTGCCGCTTCCATGTTTAAACACCAGCTAAATGCAGCCAGTGCAAAGAAAAAGATTCCCGCTCGCATCACTGAATTCACGCTTTTTAATGTAAAATCATTCATATGGGTTGTTACTAAAAATTTGCTACTTATACAGCTTGGAGACGTCGAGATTTCTAATCGATGGCATCAAGCGGTGGCAGGATCAAATCATCCTTTCTTTCCAGAAGCCATCGAGCACGTTTCTGCATGATTATATTGACCAATCGGTACTGCAAATATTCATCTGTATCAATGCTCAAAGCCTGACTCAACAGAGATTCAAACAATTCCATATCCTGCTCTTGAACAGCAACTGATTCAGCATAAGCTACATAAGGAGCCACTTGCTGCCCTCTTGAATACTCTAGCGCCTTCTCAAAATGTTTTTTCGACTCTTCCACTGGATCACTGTTCATACCCTGTCGCGCCATGGCATAGGTGATCATGAAACTGTGAATGGCTCCATCATTCCAGACAGGATCTAAAACCAAGGCCTGGTCCATGAGTGCCTCAAGTTGAGGTATCTCGGCAATTAGATACGGATTTTCTTTGGAAAGGTTGACAGCCCCAGCCCAAGCGGCTGCCGTCCAATACATCAAGGGAACCTGTTCTTTCCTGAGGTTCAAAACCGCAGTTTTGGGATCTGCACGTAATAAAACAGCGAATCCTGAATGATCGACTTCGAGGCCTTGTAAACCATAGTCACGTGCTCGGACAAATAAGTTCGCGGCCCTTTTGCGCAAAGCCTGAGACTGCCTGAAATCCAAGTCCTCCAATCGGTCCGCATCCATTTGCAGAAAAGCATAGGCATATTGGGAATATGCACTGGAGGTTGACAGCAACAACGGCTGATGATCCGGAATTTCAGCCAACAAACTTTCCATCAGTTTGAGTGAAAAAGGCAGGGCCTCGCGGATGAGTTCAGGATCGTTATCAGAAGCAAAACTTGTCCCAGTGCCAGCGAAGGCGTTGCCAACCTGACGAATCGCCAGCTTCTTCACGGAGCAACCGGCAAAAAGGGCCAGCAAACATGAGCAGGCCAGGAGTTGCCAGACTTGTCGGTGGTATGATTGGAGCATGGTAGGGTAGCAAAGAAAGTGCGAGAAAGCTGGAAGTTCAAAAGAACCTCCAGCTGTGTCAAATTAATTTTACCAGTGTATGATTAAGCATCGGTTACAGCTCCCAAGTGAGCAGAGCTGACAAGTTTTGCATATTTGGCCAGCACGCCACGCTTGTATTGAGGCTTGGGTGCTTTCCATTTTTTTCGTCGTTTGTTGATTTCGGTCTTTGGCACTTTGAGGTCGAGTGTTCGATTTTCAGCATCGATGAGAATTTTATCTCCACTCTTCACCAATCCTAACAATCCACCTTCAGCTGCTTCCGGAGTAACGTGTCCCACGACAAAACCGTGACTCCCCCCTGAAAAACGCCCGTCAGTGATGAGGGCAACTTCTTTTCCGAGTCCTTTGCCCATGATCGCAGAGGTGGGAGATAACATTTCCCGCATACCTGGACCACCTTTCGGGCCTTCATAACGAATGACGATCACATCACCTTTTTTTATTTTGTCCTTTAGAATGGCCTGCAAGGCTTTCTCCTCAGAGTCATAAACTTTGGCTTTACCTTCAAAGCGCAACCCTTCTTTACCACTGATTTTGGCTACCGCCCCAGTTTCTGCCAAGTTTCCATAAAGGACGACGAGATGGCCGTCCTTCTTGATTGGGTTGTCAAAGCCGCGAATAACTTCCTGACCTTTGGGATACGGTTTCACTTTGGCCAAATTTTCTGCAACAGTCTTTCCCGTAACGGTGAGGCAATCACCGTGAAGAAGCCCTTTATCAAGAAGCATTTTCATAAGCGGGGTCAATCCACCGATCCTAACAAGTTCCGCCATGACGTATTTTCCGCTGGGTTTGAGATCCGCTAAAACGGGCACTTTCTTACCTATGCGTGTGAAATCGTCGATGCTCAACTTCACCCCTGCAGAATGGGCCATACCCAGCAAATGAAGCACGGCGTTCGTTGAACCACCCAGTGCAGTAATAACGGTGATGGCATTTTCAAATGCCTTCTTTGTCATGATGTCACGAGGACGAATCCCTAGCTTGAGAAGCTTCATCACCGCTTGGCCTGCCTGTTCGCAATCCGACCGTTTTTCAGCAGATACCGCTGCTTGCGCCGAGCTGTTTGGAAGAGACATCCCCAATGCCTCGATACCGGATGCCATCGTATTGGCCGTATACATCCCACCGCAAGAACCAGCCCCGGGTATCGCACACGCTTCCAGGTTGGCCAGTTGTCGATCCGTCATCTGGTTGTTAGCGTGCTTACCAACGGCCTCGAAAACGGAAATAATGTCCACATCTTTCTTTTGAAAACAACCGGGTAAAATCGTACCCCCATAGACGAAAACACTTGGTCGATTCAATCTTGCCAATCCCATCAGGCAACCCGGCATGTTCTTGTCACAACCACCAACGGCAACTACCCCGTCAAAGCCCTCACAACCCACAACCGTTTCAATCGAGTCGGCAATCACTTCTCGAGAGACCAGTGAATACTTCATGCCCTCAGTGCCCATGGAGATACCATCGGAAATGGTGATCGTATTGAAGATAACCCCTTTACCACCATTCGAATCAATCCCCTGAGTCACATGGTCGGACAGTTCGTTGATGTGCATATTGCAAGGGGTGACCATTCCCCACGTCGAAGCAACACCGATCTGAGATTTCTTAAAATCTTTGCGCTCAAAACCAACCGCATGCAGCATGGCGCGACTTGCGGCCCGCTCCGGACCGTCGACGATCATGGCCGAATATTTGCGGTTTAAATCCTGCTTGAGCTTTGCAGCTTTAGGTTTGCTGGAACTTGTCTTTTTTTTCATAAACTCTGAATTCCGTCCAAGCCTAGTTGCTTGGAAGCACCTAGTCTCACAAAAACGAAGGGATTGCAAAAGATCAAAAAACAGAACGCCACAACTTTTCACATCAACTAATCATGATACGTCAGAAACTAACTTGAAACCAAAGCTGTTTACGATACATTGAAAATAGGTTGAAGAGGACCCAAGCCTGAGCATCAGCTGTATCTCAATCAGGCAATTACCCCGACTTCAAAGCCACTTGAATGCATTCTATGTTAAAACATCCTGACTTATTTTCGGAACGTCATATTGGTCCATCGGATTCAGAGATCGAATCCATGCTGAAATACATTGGCCAAGGAGATTTGACGGCAATGACGGAGGCAACCGTTCCTGTAGACATACGCCTGGAAAACAACCTGAAGCTTCCTGCCCCGCTGCATGAGCACGAAGTCATCCATTCTCTCAGGCAGGTGGCTGAACGTAATAAAGTTTTCCGCTCCTACATCGGTATGGGGTATCACAACTGCATCGTGCCTCCGGTAATCCAACGCAAATTGCTTGAAAACCCGGGGTGGTATACTCAATACACTCCCTACCAGGCAGAAATAGCACAGGGCCGCCTCGAATGCCTTTTTTACTTCCAGACCATGGTATGCGATCTGGCGGGCATGGATATTGCCAATGCGTCCCTGCTCGATGAAGCTACTGCCGCAGCTGAAGCCATGACATTGAGTTATGGGGCAAAAGGATCCGATGAGCGCCACATCATCAAGGTGTCTGCGGATTGCCATCCTCAGACAATATCTGTGCTTCGAACCCGCGCGCATCCGTTGGGCATCAATGTCAGGGTCGAAGAGGCGCAGCAACTGAAACCCTGCTCAAAAACATTCGCGGTGCTGATGCAGTATCCAGCCACAGACGGCAACATCCTTTCACCGGAACCTCTGATTCAGGAAACACACAATGCCGGTGCCCTGGCGATCGTGGCAACAGACCTGCTCGCCATGACCCTGCTTAAGTCTCCAGGCGAAATGAAAGCCGATATTGTCATCGGCTCCTCGCAGCGATTTGGAGTCCCCATGGGATACGGAGGACCTCATGCAGCCTTTTTTGCCACGCGCAATACGTTCAAACGTAAAATACCCGGACGCATCGTGGGGGTGTCCAGAGACTCTCGCGGAAAGGTAGCTTATCGCCTCGCGCTCCAGACCCGCGAACAACATATACGTCGTGAGAAAGCCACCAGTAACATCTGCACAGCGCAGGCCTTGCTGGCAAATATGTCGGCGATGTATGCGATCTATCACGGCCCAGCGCAGTTAAAGAAAATCGCCACCTATGTGCACCAATTAACGTCCACTCTGGCTGTCGGCCTGGAAGCCAATGGACAAGGCATCGTGCATGCTGATTTTTTCGACACACTGCGTGTCGAGCTCAGCTCGGGCAATGCAGATTCTTTACTGGAAAAAGCCAGGGCCCGGGGGATCAACCTCCGAAAAATTGATCGCCAGACAATCGGCATTTCACTTGATGAAACGGCGACTGAGAAAGATGTGGAAGAACTATGCAATTTGTTTGGGAATGAACGTGTGGAGAGAGCCAAAGAGCGCTTTTCAATTCCAGATGATTTGATCCGAAAAACCCCCTATTTAACACACGAGGTTTTCCACAAATACCATTCAGAAACTGAGATGCTCAGGTATCTGCGGCGTCTGGAGTCAAGGGATCTGTCCTTGACCACCTCCATGATCCCGCTCGGCTCCTGCACAATGAAGCTGAATGCCACCATTGAAATGCTTGCCATAAGCTGGCCTGAAATTGCCGGAATTCACCCCTTTGTTCCACTGGAGCAAGCTCAGGGGTATCAACAGATTTTCAGTGACCTTGAGCAGTGGCTGTCAGACATCACCGGATTTCACAGTGTCAGCCTTCAACCTAATGCGGGCGCCCAGGGAGAATACGCGGGACTCCTGGTCATCCGTCAATACTTGGAAAGCCGAGGGGAGAACCAACGACGGATCTGCATCATTCCTCAATCGGCCCACGGCACCAATCCTGCAAGTGCAGTAATGGCGGGAATGGACGTTGTCGGGGTGCGATGTGATGATCAGGGAAATATAGATTTCGAAGATTTAAAAGCCAAGGTGGAGCAGCACGCTGACGCACTCGCTGCGCTCATGATTACCTACCCATCGACCCATGGTGTTTTCGAAGAAGGTGTTCGAGCCATCTGCGATTTGATCCACCAACAAGGAGGGCAGGTGTATCTCGACGGTGCCAATATGAATGCTCAAGTAGGAGTCTGCAGACCTGGTGACTATGGAGCTGATGTCTGTCATTTGAACCTCCACAAAACCTTCTGCATCCCTCATGGAGGAGGTGGTCCGGGAGTTGGCCCTATTGCCGTTGCATCTCACTTGACCCCGTTCTTACCAGGGCATTCGGTAATTCCACTGCCGGGAGAAGACAGAGTGGGGCCTGTTGCCGCAGCACCCTGGGGTAGCGCAAGTATTGTCACCATCTCGTGGGTTTACATACGTGCAATGGGAGCGCAGGGACTGCGCAAAGCAACTCAAGTCGCCATCCTGAACGCCAACTACATTGCGAATCGCCTCGATCCGTTTTTCCCTGTGCTTTACAGAGGGAAAAACAAGATGGTAGCTCACGAATGCATTATCGATTTGAGGCAATTCAAGAAAGTCACTGTCGAAGACGTCGCCAAACGGTTGATGGACTATGGATTTCATGCACCAACCGTGTCCTGGCCTGTGGCAGGGACCATGATGATTGAACCTACTGAAAGTGAATGCATGGCAGAAATAGATCGATTTTGTGAAGCCATGATTCAAATCCATGCTGAGATAAAAGCTGTTGAAGAAGGCTCCATCGATTCAAAAGACAACCTACTGAAAAACGCGCCACACACGGCAGATTCGGTGGCAGTCGAACATTGGAGCCATCCTTACTCCCGAATGGATGCAGGGTTCCCGCTGGAAAGCCAGCAGGAACACAAGTTTTGGCCACGCGTCGGACGCATCGACAATGTTTACGGAGACAGAAACCCTGTGTGTTCTTGCGCGGGAATGGAAGCATTCATGAGTAACTTGTCCGAAAAATAAGTTTTCGAGCGTCAGTCGATTCAGACAGCAACGATCGTTCGTTCAGAAGCTGTTGAAGGGCACATGATCTGAATTGCGCTTGGATATCGGGTGAGCTTCAGGTAGTGTCATTTTCATTCCAAAACCGACACTCATGATCCTGAATCTTGCCCAGATTTCCAGTAACACGGATTGGACTGCTTGGCCGTTTGTCTGCCTGGCGGCTGGAATGATAACGGTGATCATGTCGATCACATGGTTGAAAATCCACGCTTTCCTTTCCCTGATGCTGGCAGCGATGGCAGTTGGGATCCTCAATCTTTTTGGCTCAGGCAAAGGACAAGTTACTCAGGCATGGATCAACGCCCTGGAACAACCCATGCATGAAATGGGTTCGACGGCGGGTAAGATAGCTTGGGTCATTGCACTGGCATCCATCATTGGCATTTGCATGATGGAAAGTGGTGCTGCAGAAAAAATCGTAAGAGTCATGGTACGCATGCTCGGTGAAACGAGAGCAGCATGGGCTCTTTTGATTTGCGGTTTCATCCTCGGGATTCCAGTCTTCTTTGACACGGTTTTTTTCCTGTTGATCCCCCTTGCCAGAGGATTGAGTTTGAAGACCGGAAAAAATTATGCGCTTTATATCATGGCCATTTGCAGTGGCGCAGTGATCACCCACACTTTGGTTCCGCCAACTCCTGGGCCACTATTCATGGCCGTCAATTTAAACATACACTTGGGGACCGGAATGTTTTGGGGAATCCTGATCGGGGTTCCTGTTGCCGCTATCTCAATGATCGCAGCAGAGCGGATCAATCATGGATTGAATATCTCACCCCACAACAGGATTTCTCAGGCGAGCGAAAGCGCGGGCAGCTTGATGAACGCTCAGGAAGCTGAACTGCCTTCATTGTTTGGGAGTCTCTTGCCCGTCGCTCTTCCTGTCGTCCTTATTGGTTCTGCCTCCATTGTAGAAGCTTTTGAACTCGCAACATATTTGGGTGTTTTTTCCGGTGTATTCATGGTGCTGGGAAACAAACTCATGGCGATGACTTTGGCAACTGCGGCTGCCGTCATTGTTCTGATGAGACAGACCTCCATGAGTAAGGAAGTGATGAGTTCAAAATTGAATCACGCACTTGAAACAGCGGGCGTCATTATCCTTATCACCGCCGCAGGTGGAGCGTTTGGAGCAATGATCAAATTGGCGGGCATTGGTGACGCCATTGCCGGCTTATCCACCGCCTTGGGATTGAGCCATATTCTCCTTGGATGGATGATGGCTGCCCTCATGAAAACAGCACAGGGGTCAGGCACGGTATCGATGATTACGACGACCGGAATGATGGCATCCGTCATCGGTGATGGCAGCAACCTTGCTTATCACCCAGTTTATGTCTTTCTGGCCATAGGATGCGGGTCAGGCATGGTTTCCTGGATGAATGATTCCGGCTTCTGGGTCGTGTGCAAATTGAGCGGGATGACTGAAAGAGAAACGCTTAAGACATGGTCCGCTAGTCTTGCCGTCATTTCCATTGCCGGCCTGCTGTTGACTTTGATCGCATCAAGCCTTTTTCCCATGCGACCTTGATGGGCAGTGGTTACCCTCCGGACTTTGAATCCAATCAAGGCAGGGGCGGCGGCGTTTGAGGGAAGATCTGATAAAGCAAAAGGTAAATCAGAACGCCGGTCACTGATACATACATCCAACAGGGCCATGTCCATTTCGCAATCCTTCGGTGCTTTTCCCATCTTTGCTTGATGGCATGCAGAACAGTAAGGATCACCATGGGAACAATGGCAATGGCGAGAATAAGGTGAGACACAAGAAGCGTCAAATAGTAAGGCCTGAACCAGGATGGATTCATGAATTTGGTATGTGCAGCCCCATAAACACGTTGCATGCCAACATGATATGTAACATAGCATGTAAGAAAAAGGAAAGAGGTAACAAGCGCTCCAGCCATGCATTTTTTATGAAGCTCCTTGTTGTCTTTTTTGATGGCAGCAAAACCAAAAGCAAGCAGTATAGCGCTGCATGAATTTAAAATTGCGTTGATTAACGGAAGATCTTGAAGCTGCATGATGATAACTAATTTGTCCCAGATTCCAGTCGTTGCAAGTCGTTGAGTGCATCTTCAAGAGCACCTTCTTCGAGGATTTCATAGGAACCTCGAATTTGCCCCAAACCATCGACCAGAACAGTGAGCGTGCTGTGCAGAAAAATATCATTCTCGGATTCACGCTCTTCCTCTTCTTTTTCGATCAAAACCAACAATAATTCATCGCCGGATACACGAAAAATTTCTTTTCTAGTACCTGTCAGGAAGCTCCATGATTCAGTGTTTGCTTCGAATTTCCGGGCATATTTTTGAAGCACCTGGATGGTGTCAAATTCAGGGTCAGTACTGATGGAGACCAACTGAGCGTTTGATCCCTCCGGAAGTTTTGACTGAAGGAGACTCAATTGACGCGTCATGCGAGCACAGGGACCGGGACAGCGTGTAAAAATAATGTTGGCAAACCACGGTTTGCCACGAAAAGTTTCCAAACCCACAGGCTCGCCAAGTTGATTAGTCAGACTGAGCGATCCCAAAGTGTGCAGGACCGGGAGCCCCGAAGCAGTTTCCTGACGACTGACATGGGCCGCAGGAGCAGTGTCCAGACTACGAATCAAAATGATGTAGGCAATGAAAAGGACTATTAAAACAGCTCCTGATCCTGCCAGCCTGCGATAGGCGTTTTTACGTCGCTGCTCTTCTAGATCCATTTGTAACTAAACGCGAATACGAGGATCGCTTGATGCTTCGAATAAAGACTGAAATAGACTTTATACCAGTCACTCAAAGCTCATTCCGCCACCTTCACCGTCAGCTGGAGTGTTCTGAACCAACCAGCTGTCATAATCTTCAGTGGAATCAATGGAAAGGAATCCCGCTGTCATGGCGGAATGGCCGTTACCGCAAAGCTGAGCGCAATTAATCTGATAGCGTCCTGTCTTGTTGGGTATGCACCACGAAGGGATACTCATTCCAGGGATCGCATCCTGACAAATCCTTAGGGCAATGATCTTGAATGAGTGAATCACATCCAATGAAGATATGTGAAAAATGACAGGTTTATCTACTGGAATATGGATTTCGTTAAGAGTGAAAATGTCATCCTTGCCAAATGAGTCTTCAAGGTCACGCCCAAATTTATTATCTTCAGAAACCAATTCAAACTGTTGCTTGCCAAATGTTCCATCCGCACCAGGATGCATGAAGTTCCAACCGAATTGCTGGGCCATCACACGTACTTCTGTAGATTGATCAGCAGGAGGCATGGACTCAACCACCTTGGCCCAAAGAGGAATGGCAAATCCCAGCAGAAGAACAGCCTCCACACCCGCAACGGCCAATTCCAACCAACTGGTCGCATGAGAGCGCGAGCCTACATAATCGGCTTTCTTGTTTTTTGATNCNCGAAAACGAAACAGGGCATAGAGATAGTAAGAGGTCCATCCTATGAACAGAGCCNCCATCANCCAGTGAATGTAGATGATGAAGTTGTCTACATCCTGACCATGTTCGGAGGCAACAACGGGCATACTTAACAGTTCTTGAAACATAACGAGCTTGAGTTTGTTGTAATTGAAAGATGTTTATGGATTCGAATTGGATTCCGCATCAGCTGTCATCTCCATCTGAGAAGCCATACGATTGCCCCGGTAGACAAGATAAGCAAAAAATGCCCCGATTCCAATAAGGACCGAATAGGCAACAACGATGAGCGTCAGAATTCCCCAGCTCATGCCATCTGCCAATTTGGAATCACTTTGACCAAAGCAGGTGGCGCAGGCTTGAACTTTTTCAGAGCTGGCGAGCGTAATAAGTATCGCAGGAGCAATTTTCTTCAAATGAATCATCATCACAAAAAACTCACGTCTTTCAGTTTTTTTAAGAAGTAGTAACCGTAAATTGGCAATGCAATCAGCATGGCAACGGCTAGAAAAACGAATGTCAAATTAAGGGCGCTTGGATCAACGTTGCGGTATTGGTTCAGACTCCACAGTCCGAAGAAGAGACTGAACAACGTCGTTGCAGTAACAAAAATAAGGTGGAATGCTTTTAGTGACATAGAGAGTTTATTTTCCTTCGGATCAGGGCATGACTGTATTCATGGGTTTGTCACCAGATGCCCAGATGGTGATTGCCATCAGCCCGATAAAAAAGAAGGTTGTCAGACCCAGCAGCTGATAAATGATCTTTCGCTCGTCAATGAGATGCATGAAGTAGAGAGCTACAAAACCAGCTTTCACCGACGCAATCAGCAGAGCCAGACCTACAGTCATTGCCATGCTTTCGAAATGGATGTAACTGGCAGCCACAGTGATAATCGTGCCAACAACCAATACCCCCAGAACCTTGAGATAGGTTCTGACTGTTTTCTTAATTTCTTCTGGACCGTGTCCGCTCATGATTCAAAAACTTTTCTTTAAGGATTATAACAAATACAGAATTGGAAACAGGAAGATCCAAACTAAATCTACGAAATGCCAGAAGAGTCCTGAGACCTCAATACGATTTGTGAACTGCTCTGGATTCGTTTTCCACATTTTGCTTCCGGGCCCCCAATAATAGGCAATAACCAAGGCACCTGCAATCACATGCAAGGCATGAAGTCCGGTTAATGTGAAATAAATGGCAAAATAAGTGTTCGCCCAGGGCCCCCAGGTCGTGCGCTTGACGATATCTGCAAGCATGATCTTTCGATCCTCGGTATGATGATGGTCATCGCCGTGTTCGGCTTCCTTGATTGCTGTCGGACGATAGCCAATTCCTTTCACTGCTGGGTAAGACACCGGATGGCTCAGGATAATATACTCGTCGGTCTCTTCAACAAGATGGCCGTCCACGCGCATTCCATCCGCAAGAACAACATCATGATGCGTGAATTTATCTCGATACTCGTATGATTTGATGAGAACGAACATGCAAGCACAGATCACCGTGGCCAGCTGATACATCTTGAACTTCTTGAAATCATTCAGTTTCAAAGAAGCCCAGGCCATGACCACAGTTACGCTGGAAAGAATAAGCACCATGGTGTTCACGGTACCGATGGGCACGTTCAGCAATTCGGTGGGCCAGTGCCCATCGAGAGCACCAACTCTCAAAAGGATATAAGAGGAGAATAAGGCACCAAAAAGCATGACTTCAGATGCGAGAAACAACCAGATCCCCACCTTGGCATTGTAAAGACCTGTGTCTGGCCTGTTTTCAACTGTATATGGAACTTCCATGAAATTTGACTTTTAGATTAACGATTAAGCTTTCTGGTTTTGAGGAATGTAATCTTGGGAGGACCCCGGTACACTATACTCGTAAGGACCACCAGTGACCGTTGGAGGAGTGGTAAAATTACCGTGAGGTGGAGGCGTAGGAGTCTGCCATTCCAAAGTGGTGCTGTTCCAGGGGTTGTCGGATTCAACCTTCTTACCCTTGGAAATGCTGTAGAAAAGATTAATGATAAAAGGGATTTGTGCCAGACCTAGAGCATACGCAGCCAGTGTTATATTGGCATTCAGCTTCACAAATTGATCTGCAAGTCCACCCACAGCATCCGGATTGTTGGCAATTGAATATCCAACTCCTCCGTCAGCCATTCGACGCAGCATACCGGCCATCCCTTGAGCAAACATCGGTTGGAAGGTTAGATTCATGAAGATGAAGGAACCCCAGAAATGCACTTTCCCCCAGAATTCGTTCATATACCTTCCAGTCATCTTCGGATACCAGAAATAAATACCTGCTATCAAGCCGAATATTGTCCCGGGAGCCACCACATAATGGAAGTGACCAATGACGTAATAAGTGTCGTGAAGAAGAATATCGCTGTAATTGAAGCCTAATGGCAATCCAGTCAGTCCACCGATACCGAACATGGGCAGGAAGGCGAGGGCAAACAACATTGGCGTGTTAAATCGGATCGATCCTCCCCATAATGATATGAAAAGACACGTTAAAATGATCACGGAAGGAATCGATATGATCATGGTTGTCGTCTGGAAGAAAGTCGAAATTTTGGTTCCCATCCCAGTCAGATACATGTGATGAGCCCAGACAATGAAGGAGAGAAAGCCCAATACGAGAGTGGAGTAAACCAACGATTTGTAGCCCCAAAGAGGTTTCCTTGTATTGTTGGCAATAATCTCTGACACCACGCCCATGGCAGGAAGGATAAGCACATACACTTCAGGGTGTCCTAGAAACCAGAATAAATGCTGATAGAGCAGCGGGCTTCCGCCTCCACTGATATCCTTCATGGATGAAATGGCAAGGCCGGTCGGCAGATAAAAACTTGTCCCGGCGACTTTATCCATCAATTGCAACAAAGCCCCAACTTCCAGTGGAGGGAACGCAAGCAGCAAGAGGAATGCTGTCACGAACTGAGCCCAGCAGAAGAAAGGCATACGCATCCATGTCATTCCGGGAGCACGCAACTGTATGATGGTGGCAATGAAATTTACAGCCCCAAGCAGTGAGGATGTAATGATGATGACCATGGCAATTAACCAATAAAGTTGGCCATCGGTTTGAATCGACGTTGCCAGTGGAGAATACGAAGTCCAGCCCGCCTGAGCCGGTCCTCCGGGTATGAAGAAGCTAGCAAGCATGATAAGCCCCCCCAGAAGAAAAAGGTGATAACTGGCCATGTTAAGCCGCGGAAAGGCCATGTCGACCGCACCAATCTGCAAAGGAACCACATAATTACCAAAAGCGGCGAATGCCAGCGGCACCACTGCCAGAAACACCATGATGGTCCCATGCATCGCGCCGAACGCATTGTAGAGATCATTGGAGATCGCGTAACCGATCAATTCTTTGGTCTCAGGATCGAATACCGCGGAAGTCATGTCACCCATGATGATGTGCAGAATCGAGCCTACCACAGGCATGGGCTGGCCAGGATAGGCCATGGACCAACGCATGGTTGCGATCAGGAAGAAACCAAACAGCATGAAGAGCAAAGAAGTAATACCATACTGGATACCTATGATTTTGTGATCGGTAGAAAAGATGTATTTTCGCCAAAAACCCGGATCATGATGGTGATCAGCTCCATGGCTGTCAGCATCATGATGTGTGTCATGGAGTTCTTTTGCTTCAGTCGATTCCATATGTCTAATTCAGTCTTGTTATGTTATAAAAATTCTTATGGCCCCAGGTTCTGATGGTAATCCAATTCTCTAAATGCACACGGCCAATGAGTCAAAACACCTTATCAAAAGTCATCAACAACAAAAGCAGGGGCAGGTAAATAATCGAATAAAAAAACAAATGTCGAGCCCTAGTTCGATCTAGAGCAGATGAAAATTTAATTGCCTGCCAGATAAACCCTGCGCCCAACACACTAGCACCCACTGCATACATGCTTCCAGCCACGTTGAAATGCACTGGGAGCAAGCTACATGGCAACAGGAAAATAGTATACAGAAGCGCATGCCTTGCCGTCTTCTTGCCACTTGGGTCAACATTGGGCAACATGACATAGCCTGCTGCTCCGTATTCTTCCTTATACATCCATGCAATGGCAAGAAAATGAGGCAGCTGCCATAAAAAAAGTATCAAGAAAAGAGACCAACCTCCAGCATCAAGAGAACCACGCACAGCAGTCCACCCCATTAAAGGAGGCAATGCTCCGGGAATTGCCCCGACAACAGTGTTGAAGGAAGTCAAACGCTTGAGGGGTGTGTAAACAAAAATATAAAGCGCCAGAGTGAGTGTTCCCAGAATGCAAGTGAGCAAATTGACGAGAAACCATGTGTAGAAACATCCAGTGATCGATAACAGGATCCCAAACCAAAGTGCCCTTTCAGGATGCATGAGCCCGGCAGGGAGAGGCCTACTCTCCGTGCGCGGCATGAGGGAATCGTGATGACGCTCCAAATACTGGTTCAAGACCGATGATCCACATGCCAGAAGCGCTGTTCCCACCATGGTATGCAATAACAGCACAAACTGCATGCCTTCGGTGGTAGCCAGGTAAAAGCCGGCCAGGGTCGTCAGAAGGACAAGAGACGTCAAACGTACCTTCACAAGATCGGAAAAAACACTCCATGCCGATCTATCGATCAATGACTCTGATTCCATGGTTTCTACGGTTGCTTTCATCCTTTTGCCACGGCTACTTCGGGTGTTGGTATCAAGTCACTTGGCATTTCACGGTGACGCATCGCGTTGACTTCTTTGGCCAGGAAGACAGACCTCCGAGCGGCGAGGACCATAAAAGAACCGAGGGCAAGGGTCAATGCCCCTATGAGAACATGTATTGTGGCGATGTCTGCTGCTTTGTTACTCCAAACAGTGGCTATCCCAAGAAAAGCCTGCAGACAGAGAAGTGAAAACCACAAAATGGAAAGTCGTCCCAATAGATGGTGTCTACCCAAATATTTCAGAGTCCATCCCACAAAGAAGCTTCCAGCAATGAATAAAATCAGGGCCATGGAGCGATGCAACATATGGACGTGTATGTGAAGAGCAGTTACCGGGTTGAAATCTCGGTGATCCATACGGTCCACGTTCAGCTGATTGACAAACTCAGCATGCGTGGGTGGCCAGAAGTACTGGTCATAGGCAAGCGGAAAACCTGTCACGGCCAAACCTGCGTGCTCATGCCTCATGAAAGCGCCCAGAATAAGCTGACAGACAACAAAAGCACACAAGGCGGCCATCATCCAGCTGAAAAGAGAGGGCACGGCCACCTTATCTCTTGATGCTGCTTTCCACCCAATCCAACGCTTGCTTGAGACAAAGGTGATCGCAACCATGAGAACCAGAAAGAGCTGCGCCAAGGTGGCGTGTATGATTCCTATTTCGTCTTTGTAGAGTGTGACTCGCAGTCCACCCAGAAGACCTTGACCAATGACCATTAACAAAGCCATCCAGCAGAGCTTTCGTATCCATTTGGATGCGGGTTTCATTCGAGGCCAGAAAAAGGAAGCGAACAAGGCGATGATTCCTGTCATACCTGTGATGGACGCGTGCTGGAGAGTATTATTCTCGGCGTTAATCAGAACGAGAATAGTGAGAAGGATAGATAAGGGCAGAATGACGTAGCGCAGCAGGCTTCGACCTGAACGACCGTGGGACCAGATAGTGAGTGTCAGGGTCATCAAGCCCACTAAAGATGCCATCAAACGATGAGAGTGCTCCCAAAATATCCCACCAACCCATTGTGAAAAAGGAAAGTAAAACATGTTGTAGCCATAGGTGTTGGGCCAATCCGGAACCGACATTCCAACCCCCTGACTCGTAACAATCCCCCCCACTCCTATCAAAAGCCAAGTGAAGAGGCAGGTTGCGAGCGCTAATCCTCTGAATCCTAAAGATGGGTGTGTGCTGCTCAATGTCTGAATCGCCGATGATGTGTTGTTGGAAAGAAATTCCGCTGACAGTCCGAACCATCAGCGGATTGGATTTGAAATTTGTTTTACTTGGTAATGTCGACTGTAAAATCTACGCTTCCACCCGCATCGGTGACGCTGACTTTGGAAACAATACCCACACCCTTAGGATGGGTTTTGCGATGGACAGCCTCAATTTCGTATTCACCAGGGGGCACGTCCTTGATGGTAAAGGAGCCATCCTCCTTGGTAACCGCGAAGTGGGAATGATCAATGAGTGCAACATAAGCAAACATCCAGGGATGCACGTCGCACTTGAAACGTAGAAATACTTCTGGCTTGTTCCATGAGAATTTTAATTCAGGACCATTGGGAAGCTGGGCTTTATTGAATTCTTTACCTGCCTTCTTGGGCGTGGGATGAACATTGTGAAGGATTGGATCCGAGTTTTTAACGGAGATTGTTTGCCCCACTTGTGCACCAACCACGTAAGGAGAATATTCACAGGATTTCTGATCGAGGACGACTGAGGTGGTGGGAGTCGGGGTGGCATCTACCTTCTTCAGGTAAACAAATACATCAGCCAGTCCATTGCTTGCATCAGTGGCATAGAAACGGGTGGTAGGGGTCACTCCAGGTTTAACGGTTCTTTTGCAAAGAGGATCCAGTGGAAGTTTTATCTCCGCCTTGGGAGTCCCTTTAAGAGTCACTTTTCCAGTAATGTTTCCACCCTCTGCGGAATGGAAACCCAATACAAGCGCCAGACTGGCCAAAAGAGTAATTTTGTTGATCATGAGCGGGATTAGATTAAAGATTATTATTGTCGTTAAAGTAATTTTAACACTGCCAATATGCCGCGCAAGTTATTTGTGAAATTTTTCACAAAGCACTCACACATCAAGTTTGACTCGTTGTTTGATTCCATTATTCAATGGTGAGCCCAGTCAATAAATCATGGTTCTTCAGTGGCTTTCAGAGAAAATTGCTCATCGAACGTTTCGACGAGCGAAGCCATTTCCAGTGCTGTCTGAGCAGCTTCCCGGCCACGATTGTGTTTTTCATCGAGACATCTGGCACGTGCCTGCCCTTCGCTTTTTACCAGCAATACTTCATGAACGATGGGTAAACCATGATCTGCCTGCAATTTGGCTAATTCAAAAGTCACTGCCTCTGTAATCAAGCGAGCATGCTCGGTCTCCCCCTCAATCACAACACCAAGACAGATGATGGCCCCAAATCGAGGGGTTTGACATCGCGCCACTTTCCCTGCCATGACAGGTATCTCGTAGGCACCCGGCACTCGAATCAAGACCACGTCTTTGTCGGACATCCCGGCACGGTTCAGCGTATCTTGAACACCATCAAGGAGCCCCTGGACGAATAGATCATTGTATTTCGAAGCAATGACCGCAATAGGTAGATTGCAGCGAGAAAAATCACTAATTTTAATTTCTTTGAGCATATGAATAGTATCTTACCGTGTCAGGCATTCACCAAAGATCACTATTGATCCTTTGTCCCTACTGTGACGTTCCATCCAGTGAAAGCAGATCTGTTAAAAATCGAGCCAGACAATAATGCAGGTAGTTTGAAAAAAAGGATTTGAATACCATGGATTTGAAACCTGAAAATCATGATCAGAGCAAATGGCCCATTTTGGATTTTTTTGTTTCCAGATAACGTTCATTATGGGGGTTTGGCTCAACAGAAATAGGTAACTGCTCAACTACTTTCAGACCGTAGCCCTCCAAACCTACGATTTTCTTAGGATTATTGGTAAGCAATCGTATTGTTTCCAAACCGAGATCCACCAGGATTTGGGCTCCAATGCCATATTCCCTCAAATCCATACCAAATCCTAGCTTGAGATTGGCCTCCACAGTGTCCAATCCGCTTTCCTGAAGCTTGTAAGCTTTGATCTTGGGCGCCAAACCTATCCCCCTTCCCTCCTGCCGCATATACAGAATGACACCAGTACCCTCGGCATCAATCTGCCGCATAGCATCTTGAAGCTGAGGTCCACAATCACAGCGTCTGGAACCGAACACATCACCCGTCAGACACTCACTATGAACGCGCACGAGCACGTTCTTCTGATTGGCGACATCCCCTTTCACCAAAGCCACATGGTGTTGTTGATCCGTTTTGGATTGATAGAGATGTAATTCAAACTCACCAAAATCGGTTGGCATTTTTATCACTTCCTGCTGCTCAACAAGCTTCTCACGCAGACGGCGATGTTGGATGAGGCCCGCGATGCTGCAAATGCGCAAATCATGCTTTTTTGCAAATGTAAGTAATTGAGGCAGGCGAGCCATGGTTCCATCATCGTTCATGATTTCACATATCATCGCTATGGGGCGGCAACCCGCCATGGTGGCAAGATCGACGGCAGCTTCAGTGTGACCGGCGCGTTGAAGAACTCCACCTGATTTTGCTCGCAAGGGGAAAATATGTCCTGGTTGAGTCAAATCAGACGGAAGGCTTGTCGGTTCCGACATTACTTGAACAGTACGCGCCCGATCAGCCCCACTTATGCCTGTGGTAATTCCTTTGGCCGCATCCACGCTCACTTGAAAATCTGTTCTAAATGAATCACGGTTGTCAGGAACCATTTCAGAAATACCAAGTTGCCTTAATCTGGACTCAGTCGTAGGAACGCATATCAGACCGCCACCAAGTCGAGCCATGAACGTCACCGCTTCAGCGGTGACCCACTGACCCGCCATGACAAGGTCTCCTTCGTTTTCCCTGTTTTCATCGTCCACCACAATAACCATTTCACCGTGTTTAATGGCCTCAAGGATGACGTCAATCGTATCAAATTCAGGTATTTCTATATTCGGTTTTTTATCGGTCATTATTTATCTGTTTGAGTAACTTACCTCGATATTAATTTACGTTGTTAAACCGAGGTCGCAAACAACAATTTTTAAAGGCTCGGTTGGTAAACAGTCGATCAAGCATCTCTATCTGCTTTCCAGATTTGCTGCAAAACCAAATGACATTGGTCTTGAGTGGCGTGTTGCGCGCAATCCGTCCAAATGACATGGTGACTTGCATTCATTTTACGAGGCATCGACCATTGTGAGGCGATCCTGGATTCTATGTGTTCCTGATTCCAACCGCGCTTTTTAAGTCGAATGTTCTGGGTCAAGGAGGAGCAAGCCATGCATATGACTGTGTCAAATGCTGATTGAGCATCCGTTTCAAACAAAAGTGGAATAACGACCACGCATGCCTTGTGGCCCGTTTCCTTCAATTGGCATACATCTTGACTCCATTGCTGTCTGATCATCGGATGCATCAATTGATTCAACCATTTCCTGGAAGTTGCATCAGTGAATATGCGTGAAGCAAGTTTTCCTCGATCAAGGGATCCATCTGGAGAGAAAAAGGAGGCTCCAAAATATTCCTTCACAGCAGCCCAGGCTGCTTGCTCCGGCTCCAGGAGCTGGCGTGCGATGATATCTGTATCGATAAGCGGAAGTGCCTGTTGAGTGAATAATTCACTCACAAAGGATTTTCCCGCCCCTATCCCGCCAGTTAAGCCAATTAAGATCATGTCAAAAAAGAAAAAGGGACCGTTGAAACGGTCCCTTGTAAATTCCAGTTAGCAGAAAAGTTTATTCAGCAACAGCACGGAAAAATGTTTGGGAACGTCCAGAAGCCGTTGCATTCCGAATGGTGATTTTACCACCGGAATCAGTGGTCGCCTGGAAGGCTTTTTCCCATGTTTGCAGCCCCTTGGATGTTTGAATGGTATAGGAAGTATTCGGATTACCCTGAATTTCGATATCCAACTGTCCGTTGCTCATTGGGATTACCGCCACGGAGGCGGGCATTTGAGAGTCATCTGCATCAAGTAATGGAAGATCGATATTATCAAGGAAAACAGCATCCATTCCCTGGCTGTTGGAGAAATCTTTGGAATAAACCCACTCCAGCAGGTGTTCCCCCTCGGTTAATACAAATTCAAACCTCTGCCAATCTTTCTCTCCGGACCAGCTGGAAACCAGTTGGCCGTCGATGTGAAAACTCAAGGTGTCCCAACCGGCTTCCGAACTGGACTTCACATCAAATTTGCCTCGCCCGTGAGCGAATGCATGGCGTAATGAAAGACCTGATGTTTCGCCATCCTTGATACTACCGGATTTGATGGAAGCATTGCCACTGAGACTTTCATCTTCTGTGATTTCCCATGGGGCTCCGACAAATTCAAAAGGTAGTTCCAACTCGCCCGATTCAAAGTTTTCACCAACGGTAACGGGCCCGAATTGAGCTTGTATCTCAAGATTAGAATCCACCAGGATCTGGAGGGGGTTTTCATTTGAGTCTACGCTGCCCGACCAACCCTTGAATTCAAATCCAAATTCCGGAGTCGCAGTGAGTGCGATGGTGGTACCAGAAATAACGTTTCCTGAGGGTCCCTCTACTTCGCCCCCTCCGGATGATTTTACGCTGACCAACATGATATCGTTCGGTTGGAAGTCGTAGCGTATGGAAAAAGAACCTCTCTCATTGCTGAAGCCATCAACAGCGATCAGGTATCTGACACCTGCTTCGAGTGCTTGAACAATCTTACTGTTCGATGTTTCCGGTCCAGAATCGTCGTTACTGGCAACGTGCACTAATTCACTTGGCTTGATGCCTGTGTAGATTGCGAGCAAGGTATCTAATTTCGCGCGCAAGGTTGAGATCGTGAGCTGACCATTTTCGGATGGAGTGAACGAATACCACAATGAGCCACCTCCCCTGTTACCCGCATGCATGGGTTCACCAAATTGCTTGGTCGCTTCACTGTTGTCAGCATCGATTTGACCAGTCGAGTCCAAGATGGATTGAGCCGTGTTGATGTGGTCGTTGGCAGGATCGGCTACCAGATAAGATATAGTGAGCTCGTCGACTTCTGAGCGGTTACCTGCAAAATCACTGACTTGCACCTGGATTTTGTTCACACCCGGTGAGAGAAATGCAGGAGCTTCCCAATCAAGAGTACCTATGGCTGCTCCTCCAACATTTTCCCCGTTCACTTTGATAAACACTTGATTGATACCTGACGAATTAGGTTCCGGATCAAAAGAGTATCCCTGAACAACGATTTGTCTTTCACTAGCAAGAAAACCATTGGCGGGTGATAGAAATTTTACCACAGGAGAAACGGTATCAATGACACCACCTGGCTCTATCCTGAGCCTGACTGTTCCCCCTCTTGAGGAGGGTGCTGAAGCGACAGCAATTCTGTAGCTGTTGCCAGCCAGAACNTCTAACTCAAGGTAAGCCTGTTTTTTGGATCCTACGTTGTCTACCGAGGCAACCGTTTTGAGATCTTCATAAGAATTACCCTCGTAAATGGCAATCACGGAGTCAAAACCACTCCCTGAAGTATCGATAAGAACAGGCCCACTGGTTCTTGGTGACCATGACCACCAAAGTGATTGCTTCGCTCCTGCAAGACCTGCATGAAACGGTTCGTCTTCCTCGATGGTTGCAAATTGATTATTGGACAAAAATCTGGCTCCTGAACCACTGACTTTGATGGCATGACTGAAGTCGTCGTTTGGTGGAGGAGGAACAACGCCGTAGTTGACCGTGGTTGAAACGCTTGTTTTATCCGGCGCTTCAGCTGAAATACTGAGGGTTATTTCGCTGATAAAATCAGGCACCTCAAGAGAGTATGTGTATAGAGCATCATCTGCTTTTATATCAGGCTCCGCTCCATCATTGAGAAACTCAATTGTTTGACCGTCTGAGAGAGTTGCTGTGACTGTGGCATCGTTTACTCCTACTAAATCAGATACCCGAACAGTGATTACCTGTGTTGTTCCCTGCAGCAAAACGGATTGAGATGGTGGATTCACGCTCAGCTCAAGAATGCCATCAGGTGTGACTTCAAGGGCCTGTTTGGCGTTTAAGCGGCCACCCGTTGCAACTTTGTCGGCATAAGGTGATAGTTTCACAACAGAATCAAGCAACCTTGTCTTGATTTCCGTCGCAGTGGATTCAGGAAATGCAGCTTTCAAGAGTCCAGCGACACCAGCCACATAAGGAGCAGCAAAACTCGTTCCGCTGGCGGTGTCGTAATCGGAGTCCGGCTCAACCGAGGTGGCTCCCGTTTCATCAGGCGCATCACCTGAGCCTGCCATGTAAATATCAACACCGGGTGCGACCAGGTCGACGGAGTTTTTACCATAATTGGAAAAGTCAGCCATTCGATCAAAACGATCCATGGCTCCTACTGATACCACGTTGTCGAGATCAAAGGATGATGGGTAATCAGGAAATATATCATTGTTGAGTCCTGAGTTACCCGACGCCACAACAAACAATACGTCATTATTTTGTGCGTTGGCTACGGAATCAAACAAAGCCTGCGAATAAGGTCCTCCACCCCAACTGTTGTTGAGTATATCAACACCCATTTGAACCGAATAATCGATGCACTTTACAGCATCGGAAGTTTCGCCTCCAAAGGCACCGATGAATTTTAGGGCCATGATTTGAACATCCCAATTGACTCCAACGACGTCAGAATCATCCATACTCGCGCCGATAATGCTTGCGCAATTGGTTCCGTGATCATTGACATCCAATGGATCTCCAGAGTTTAGGATTGCATTGATACCATGCACATCGTCGATCCAGCCATTTTCATCNTCATCGATTCCATTGCCAGGAATTTCTCCCTCATTCACCCACATTTGGGATGCTAATTCCTGATGTGAGTATCTGACACCTGTGTCAATCACACCGATCACAACATCACGCGAGCCGACTGTGGTTTCCCATGCCTGCTCGGCATCAATATCAGCGTTTTCAACTCCTGGTTCACCCGAATTGCGAAGTCCCCAGAGGCGTCCGTCAACATACGCAGGGTCCGTTGCTTCGGCAGTAGGATGCCAGATGAAATCGGGTTCAACGTAAGTGAATAATCCACTGTCTCGCAGTAAGTTGATCCTTGCATCTAACTCCTTGGCCAGAGCATCTTTGTTGGGTTTNTAGCCAGCGCGTGGCTTTAATTTGCCAGCCGTATTTTCCAAGATGACAAGACCAGCCACTGTTTCCATGCGATAAACAACCGACAAACCAGCTTCTGCCAGAAGATCACTCGGAAGGAACTTATCCTGTGACATGGATGGATCCGCAAAACGCACTAGGACGCGTTGGTGGTTGACCTCTGAACCATTATACTGAATCCATGGTGAAGCATCCTGTCCGAGCAGCGTGCTCATACAGGCAATTGACACCACCATTGTTGAAAAAAACTTAATCATATTCATTTCGTTGCTTGCCTGAGAAAATAATCTCATCGATGTGATTCAATTATCTGAATGAAAATTACGGTTGGTAGGTAACTCGATAGAACCTGCCTTGATTGTCACCCGTGAGTGAATCACTGACGCTTATTTCCTGTCTATCATTGGCATTGTTCTGAACGGACTTGAGATAGGTCCAATTTGGATCGCTCAATGCATCTTTGAACTCCACGCGATAATTAGTTGCTCCAGCTGCAATCCAGGAGATGACTGCCTGTGGCCTGTTTGCTTCGTCTATTTCAACATTAGCCAAAATGACACCGTCGAAAGGTGTGGGATCGATACCGTTGGCCGCTCCATCGCCATCAGAGTCGATCGTGAGGCTTTCCCTCAACAATTTGTTTACCAGAATGCTGGTTCCATCTGACAACACGATCGGTAGTGAAGAATTATCGCCTACAAACTCGGAAACCCATTGCATCCGAGCTCCAAAGTGGCTGCTCAGTTCTTCAACTGGAATATTGGAAGAGGCGTAATAGACTGTAAAGTTGTCTGCAATGGACACGTTTTGTTTCCAGGTATCCAACAAACTTCCGGCAAATTCGAGCGAATCAACATATAACGCGTTGTTATTATCTACACCATTGAAACGAGCCCTGCTTCCGCCCCGGCCATCAAGTATGAGTCGACCAATAGCAGCATTGTTGTGAAAGCCGGAAGGACTGTTACCACGATCTTCCCCTGCCCATGAATGATTGACTGCCGCAAATCTGGGTAGAGTCGAATTGAATGTGCTTCCAAGTAGATCTCCGCTTTCCGGCTTCACTGCAAGGGTGAAACCATTATTGACAGCAAAAGTATTGGGAAAACCACCATCAGTCAGGACTCCGGAAACTCCTATACGTATATCCGTCGAGGATATCAGCTCAGCATTTTGCAGTTTGACGTTCTCCGCATTGATGACGATGTCCCGCCCCGATGAGATNGTTCCATTGTCAAGTTTTGCATCAACAGCAGTGATNTCTATACGACCACCCGCATCAAAGCGCCCGGAATTTTCAAAATACTGTGACTGATACCGCTGGAAGAACGCATTGACCTGACCACTGTTGACAATGCTATCGACCACGTTTGTTGTATCNGTTCCTATCTGAAGAGATTCATTGACAGAGATCGTGCCATTGTTGAGCAAGGATTTTAAGGAAGGAAAATTCGTTGTCCCGAGATTCTGTATGTTGCTAAAAACTGTAATCTCGCCGTTGTTGACCACGTTTTCTGAATCAATCAACAAGGACCTTACAACATTCATGTCATCATCAATGTTAACTTTGTCTCCTTCAGCAGTAAAGTCGTGGACATAAACAGGGACCGTGGTGGATAGATCCGTCGCATCAACGATGAGCACATGNTAAAGATATTCAACAACATTGGTGGTGAACGTCTCCTCACTCTCCTCNTTTTCAGGAGGATTGGTAATAACNATACCACTNAGGTTGGTCCAGATNGCNCTGTAAGCAGCTATGTTNCCNTGCAGACGATCNATTTCATCCGTAACNACACTGTTCACGTTCAGAACGCTCCCCATGGAGGCAAGTCCATAGCTGACATTTTGAGAATCGATAATGGCATTTGATGAGGACTCAAGATGATTGGCGTTGATGGAAAGGAAACCCTCTGACCTCAGTCTTGTGTTATTCAGATTCAGGGAATCTGCTTTGATCCTCACCCTGCCGCTCAGGGAATTGGTTGCTTCAGCATTGATGGATCCCCCACTGTTATCAATGACGCTGGCCACATTGGCGCTGTAGGCAGCATAAAAATTGGTCACAAAGGTATTGGAAAAAGTGTCATTCCATAGAAGTGAAGGAGAGACTACTGAATTGGATGGTGAGCCCAAATTGAAACCAATGGTGTCCAACCGCGATAATGTGTAAGTATAAGGCCTTACAGTAGGAGCGTTTTGATTGGGAGCAAAAACAAGATTAGTATCCCAGGCCAGCGTATCACTGAGGTAGAGAGTAAAAAGATCGTCCGAAGCCGTTACGTAATTGGTCAAAGGAACCTGATAACGAATGTTGGCAGTTTTCACCTCATTGGTTCTTGGGCTATCGCTGAAAGTAACATCCGTAAGGATGCGGGGATCAGCTACCGAAGAAAATACCGCTTGAACGATAATGTTTGTTTCGGTTACTGCATTCGAAATAACATACGAATTTGCACTTTGAAGTGAAAGAAGCGTGTTGCCAATGAATCCAATTGCGTTTGTTACCACGTGGATGGGGGAGGTAATGTTGGCACTTTCGCCAAGCACGTTCAGTAAACCCACGGTGTCCATGCGGTTGACGTTGGTCATGCCGCCCCAATATTCGTCCGTGATGCCTGTATCAGGAATATAAACAGGAGTCGGAGGATCGCCGGGAAGCATTGAATTGTAGGACCCTGAGCCCTGCAAGGCAGAGACTCCTATGGCTGAATCAGATAAATCGACATTACCCCCGTCAATCGAGAGCAGACCGCTGACACCCACGGTCAATAAACCTTTATTGACAACATTGGTAGCGGACACAATTAAGAACGATGGATCGTCCTCAAAGAATAATGAACTCGAGTTGATTTCAGCACCTGATGCGTTGTAGAAATGATCTGCTTTGGAACGTCTTCCATTGTCGGCAACCTGATCAAATCTAAAACCAACAGATCCGTTCATTACCCCTGTGTTGGTGAAATTTAACGTGTTTTGGGTATCGAAAGGCAAGGCACCAAAAACAGTGAAAGAACCGTAATTGGCAAATGCTCTGGCGTTGATGGGTAATTCACTACCCTGATCAACGAAACCNTAGTTTTCNTANANGTTCTCAGGTTGGGCTAACAGGCCTCCNGCGAACGACGTAGATGCTAGGAGAATACAAAATTGGANTTTATGACTCATCATATGACTATCTAAAAGGTTAATATTACCTGACTAGTCTTTCTAAATCTTCGATGGTTATCTTGTCCGGATAGACAATCGGAGCATTGGTAGTACCATCAAATGATCCCCATGCTAAAAGCGGGGCTGAGGTAATGTCACCTTCTCTGAGAAAATAAGAACCTTCGCCCTGTTGATTGAGAAATAGCGGCCCCACGTTATTGAAAGTCATGGTCATCGAAGGTGCGATAATTCCAGGACCGGCATCATCACCTGTGATTCCGTCGAATTCATCGCTCGACAACCAGGTAGAGTTTGGACTGATTTCGAATACCATTAACTCGTTAAATGCATCAGGGCCTTGAATATCGGCGGCGTCAAAGATGAAATCAGGTTGACTGATGGTACGAATCAAAGACTGTGAGCGTACTTGATCGTTGGTCCTCACTGTCTCGCTGAACCTTACTGTGAAAGGTTGAAAAAAAGCACCAATCAATGAATCATAATCAGAACGAAGAAAGGTGACTTTGTTTATTCCAGCTCTTAAGGCTGGATTGATAAAAGCATTGGTTGCCGTTACCTGACCTCCGAGATTACCACCGCCAGCGGCTGTTGTGTTGGTGGCTATGAGGAATGGAAAATCGTAGACACCACCACCAGGCGAGGTAACTGTGCCGGGAAAGTCGCCTATTCCGCTACCACCTCCACCACCACCCAATAACCCGCCGCCTGCTCCGGAAATATCTCCCAGAGCAGTCTCAGTATTGTAATTGGAGGAACGGTAAATATATTTCAAACCTGCGACGTCGTCGCGAGTCAAGCCAGTTATAAAAGCACCNGGNAACAAAGTGNCAGAGCCGTCTGGAGGTGAATTCGCAGCAACTGGAAGTGTTTTGGGAAAAAACTGTTCCAGTGGGTCTACAGGAGAATTAATTGCGATAGCTATATTACCTACCTCATAAGGATCAACCACTTCGTAAGTATACAGGGTTCCGTTGACAAATGGACTGTAATCCCATGTTTCAGGATCAAAGTTTCTCATCGTCACAAAGTAATTTGTAATATTCTCTTCAACCCAACGATTTCTGAGGGTGTAAACATAACGCATGGGGTCAGCAAGCCCCATTTTGTTAATCAATTCTCGTAATGCATGCGTTTTTAAATCAAGAATACCCAAAGATCGAGCACGATGGTTCTCGCGGATTGATTCGAGCGGGTAGTCGTTGACATTGATTTGGTCTGCAGTCGGCAGATCGTTGATTATAGCAATTGCCTTTTCTATTTCCTCAGCACCCCGTAAACCAAAGAAGTTCAAGAAGTCAGCAGTAAAACCATAGTGCACCGTAGGTACGTTCCACCTGTATTCCTCGTCCAAATTCATGGGCCCACCTAAATTGGTGTTTCCTACAGGGGCCGCGTAACCTAGGGCAGAGGTTTGCCAAGGTGCCAGCGGTCCGGACAAAGAGAAGGCGTGCTGACTCTTCGCAAAAGTTATTAAACCTAACAGGATAACTAAAAATGTTTTTGAATGAAACATACCAAAAATTTACTTAAGTCGAACAATGCGATAGATGCTTAAATCTGTGTTGTTCTGAATTTGAACGGCNTCATNTGAATCAGCNCCAAACCTTGGNGCTCCAATGTTNTGCCATTCATTCAGACTNCTTGTTTGCTGTAACTGGTAAATACCNCCCTCAATNGTTGTCCATGATAGCCAACTCTGNTNATTTACNTCNTACATNGCTATTGTNANNGAGTCCGCTGGNTTGCTTGGATCTGTGCCGGCAAGCAACTCTTCAAGGTTTGTAGCACCATCCCCATCGGAATCGCCGTCTGCACCTTTCCATGCTGAGGTCCCTATTCCAAAATGAGATGATTGCCAGGAATCTGGAAGACCATCTTCATTTGCATCGATCCCCCAGGTTTGAGTGGAGGCGCTGACAGAATCGGCGGATACCGTTCCATCTGCATATATATTGGATAATGAAATGTTGTAGACTTGCCCAGGCTTGAGGTCAGAAATGGTCAAACTTGTCGCCTCAGTATCAATGAATGAGTTACCTGCTCCGTAAGTAATACGATATCCAGAAACACTTTCATCGTGTGCATCTGGCCAAACAACGTTGACCGAATCAAAACCAGCTCCGAATCCATACAAGTGGCTGGGGATGGCCCTCCCAGATAATGGTTTGAATCTCTGACCAAACACTTCCAATGATTTCGAGGTTGAGGAAAACCCACTCCATGTCACTACAAGATTTTCATCATCGACACTGGCAACGTTACCAAGAAATTGGCGACCGGATGTCGTCGTATTGATCAAGACATCCTTGCTCACGGGGACTCCGTCTCTGACGCTCTTACCGTAGATGCCAGATGAATCTCCATCGTGACCTAGACTTGTCCATGTGACAAAAAAGCCTCCATCAGTGGCACATGCCCTGGGCGCAAATTGATCACCGTAGGCGATACTGTTGACAAGTATTGGCTTGGCTTCGGGTGAACCTGATCCTGCATCAATCGATTGATAATAAATATCCCAATTGTTATCTGTTATTTTACCTTTGGGTTTTGATGAATAGAATAAACCCAACGATCCGTCCTCGGAATTGATTACATGAGGATTGCTTGAAATCGAATCGGTCGAGGATAGAACTGATTCATCGGATGTCGCATTGCCAGCAGTGTCGAAATGACGGCCTTTGAGAACAACATCAAATTGACGTCCCCCGCTGAAGAAATCGATCCGTCCGTTCCTCCTTACACTGTCGGATATTCCGGCCAGTTGTTCAGAGACCCAGACTGCATAAAAACCACCATTTTCGGAGCGTGAAATGGACAGCGATTTCTGGTTGTAATCGGTTTCCTGCGACAAACCAAACTCAGCTGTTTGTGGATTCCCATTTGCAGAGAAGACTCTGCCAAATACACCATAATGGCTACCGTCCTGATCCAGACTGGACCAGGCGAAAACAACATTACCATTGTCCAGTGATGCTAAAACGGGACGGTTTTGTGTGTTGTCAGTTGTCTCATTCACTAATAGTTCACCGGTGGCAAAAACCCCTTCAGATGAAATAAATCTGGCATAAATGTCGCCTTTGCTTTCCCAAACAACGACTGCGGACAAGTCCACATCGGAAAGGAGCACGATCTGTGCATCAAGCTGATCTCCGGTGGTGGTTTCATTCACTGTGATGGGCTCGAAAACGCTGGAAGCGTTTTCGTCAAGCCGCAGCAAACTGATGCCTAAGCCGTCATTGTCAGCATGATGATCATTCCATGTGATGTAACCACCAAGCTTGTTCATTGCCAGATTTTGATTGGATTGATCCCCGGGGATGTTTCCACCGATCAGAAATTCATCTCCGTTTCGAGCCAAATCCGAGGCACAAATGTTTGTGGAATCGATACATTGGCAAATCGAAATGATGGTTAAAATGATGATATTTCTTTTCATATGCTGCATGAAACAAATCATATTAGTGAGTGACGAATACCAGATTGGTGTAAGCTTAAAGTTTCGTGTTAATCCCTGATCCTGAATGAGTATTCCTGATCTTACGAATTATTCGGTATCACTAACCCTGTCCGAGAAACTCAGCGGGTCATACGGCAGATTGTTTTCGTCATGAACACGGTTGCCAGCAGGATCAACGATCGTCGGCGTCACGAAAATAGCCAAATTCTTTTTCTCGGTGAAGTTGGATTCGCTTCGGAAAAATCTTCCAAGGAAAGGAATATCGCCTAGAACTGGCACCTTGTCTTTGTGTTTAGCTACGTCTTCTGAAATCAGTCCACCTAGAACAACTGTTTGGCCATCCCATACGACAACACTGGTCAAAACTTGACGTGTTCGCAATCGAGGTAGAGGTAATTGAGCCACCAATGGATTCGCCACCGTGCTACCAGCACCACCTTGTGCAATAACTGCGAACGGGCCTGGATCGTCATATCCTACAAATTGAATCAAAGTAGGCAAAATGGTTAATTTGATTGTATATCCGTCTGATGAAACATAGGGAACAATATCTAACATGGGACCTTCAGGAATAACTGTGGTTTGAGGTGTGATGGTCGTTCCGAGAGGCGTGTTTCCGCCACCGCCAACGTTCACACCACCGCCACCGCCACCACCGCCAACACCACCGCCGCCGCCTTGTTGGTTGGCACCTGTTCCGGTAACAATGGTTCGCATGTCAACAGCGCGAATACTGGCCTGGCGGCCACTCACGGTTGTAATGCTGGGAGATGCAAGAACATCAACACCATCACGCTGATCTAAAGCACGTAATACTACTCGGAACTGTGGGTCCGTCAGGATACCTGTAAAAGTGGCCATAGCTGGAATGGGTGTTCCATCCGGTCCATCTGTCCTGACACCGTTGGTAAGACGTTGATCAGACCCGTCCGTTGGCTGTGCAGTGGGAATACCACCACTGGCAGGAAAAATACCAAGACTGTTGGCTGCGGAAGGCTGCCCATTCATCGAAGGTGCAGTGCCACCGCTGAAGACACCCTTGTCTCCGAACGCAAGCACATTGCCGAGGAACCAGTCAAAACCAAGTGCTCTGCTGTCGTTTTGTGTAAATTCAGCGAATTTTGCTTCTATGGTCAGTTGTGGAGGCATCTCATTGAGGGTTTGAATTGCCTGCTCAATAATATCCAGGTCAGTCATGGTTGCTCGGACATACAAAGAGCCATTACGATCATTGAAAAAGACAGCTTTTCCCTCGCTTTGTTGGCCACCAAGACCACCCATGCCGCCGCCCATGCCGCCGCCCATGCCCAT
>NZFL01000019.1 GCA_002690655.1 Pedosphaera sp. | reverse complement strand
TTTGGGAAGTGCTTCGAACATGGTTGCGATCTCAGCTGCGGTGAGCAGTCCAGAGTAGGTTGCCCAGGAGTGCATCACGCTGCCTTCACCCATGTGATCGGTGGCCTGCTCGAGGCGGGCACCCATGACCTTGGTCTCACCAGAGAAGGGAATGTTGCCTGCCCAGGTGCCGGAAAGCACACCATCAATGTAGAGATGACTTTCTCCTGCAGCCGTGTCACTGACGATCACCACATGCACGGGGGCATCGAACACAGAGTTCACGCTGCCGCCTTCAACGGCGGTGAAAAGGTTGTCTGCGACACCGAATTCGGTGGTGCCGAAAACACCCTGCTCATTCCACTGGTCCAATTTGATGGCGAAGGCGTCATTGCCTGCAATCGCTGTTGAAGCACCGGCCTTGATGGCGGTGAAGTGGAACTCGAAACTGGCACTGCCGTCGAGCGCTCCAAAGTCCACCACTGCGGGGGCGCTGAGCGCTCCATCAGATGAGGCAACCATGGCTGCTGCGGCGGGCTCTCCAGTTCCACCACCCCCTGGTGGAGTGGAATCATCAGTAATCTCATCCGTTGCATTCAATCCGTCAATTTCAGCAGGAATGCCGTCATTGAATGAGCCTTTACTGATGTAGATGTCATCAATGAGGAATTGTCCTTGCTGAATACCATTATTGTGAGAACTGACAAAAATCGTATCCAGATCCGGCCCGGGCAAACCTAGATCGACACTCCCAGCAGGATTACGATCGGATGTGTAATCTTTGAAGCCTTCTTCACGGTCTCCGCCGCTGGCCTTCTGGAAATACATGGTAAACTTGTCACCATCATCGAGGTTTCGGTTATCAACGTCCAGCCAGACATTGTAGGTGGTTTCGTAATCAACCGACTTACCTGTCCAATCAAGTGTTCCTCCGTATCCATCAATGGAAAGAAGGTCAAGAAAGCCTTCCAGATCGCCAAATTGAACGAAAGGACCGACATCAGCATCAAAGTCACCAATGAAACGAATCGGTTTTTCGCTGAGCCCCACATTGACTTGAACGGATCCTCCATCACCTTCGGCAGTGTAGGCGCGGAAGAACAAGGTGGCTTTTTCTCCCTCGAGAATGGTCTGGGAACCAAGAAGAACCGCACTCAATGCAGTACCGCTGAGGGTCAATGCATTACCAGATGGGGTACCAGTCTCAATGACTGCTGTGGTCCCTTCAGGGTTTTTCCAGCGCTCCTGTCCATTCACGCTGGCATCCGTATTCATTGATTCGAAGTCCTGAATCAATGTCCATCCGTCTGCTATGCCATCGTAAGCAGTAACCATGGTGCTCGCACTTACGGTGTCGCTACCGCGTGAGGCATACAAGGTGAAGTTGGAAGTGCCTTCCAAAGGAACCTCCACACTACCCACTCCAAACTCCGAGTTGGCGGTTACATCACCCACACCATGACTGACCCAAAGGCTGGCATCTGGTGAAGCATCCCACTGGAGAACCACGGTGCCACCTTTGGCAACTGAGGCATATTCTGCGGAGAAGCTTGCAATGGCCAATGGGCGCTGGTTGCCACCGCCTGCGCTTGGAACGCCGTTAGTGATCACGCTGTTGACTTCATCTTCGCTCAAGGCACGTTTCCAAACGGCAACTTCGTCAATCAAACCCGTCGCCCAATGGGAGGCGGCTGCACGAAGGATACCACCGATGGAGGAATTGTTTACCAGCCAGTCCCCTTCGGGCTTGTCTGGAATCTCCAGTGCATCAGCAACACCATCGACATAGAGAGTACGCGCGCCGTTGGTTTGAACAAACGCGATATGGCGCCAGGTCCCGTCAAATGGCTGCTGCTCTGAGTAAGCATGACCAAAGGTGTCCCAGCCACTTTGACGCAAATAGAAGTCAAGACTTCCATCAGCACCGCCGTTGTGAGTTCCCATGTTGAAAAGGGGATTACTATTGGAAGTATTACCCTCCGAGAAAATACGTAGATCGTTCTGACCTTCACCGACCACATTCACCCACATGGAAAGGGTATACGATTCGTGTTTGTTGGCCGGCAGATCTTCATCAGCCTCATGCACGCGAGAAAGCAGTGTCTGACGCTCGTTGGAGAAGGAAAAGGCATTGCCTACTTTTCCTGCCACCACATCGGATTCACTCAAATTGGTGAGTTCCATGTCGTAGCCATTGACTTTATCAGGAGTCTTGGTGCCCTGAATGACATCCAGGGGCCAGTGGGCCACCAGACCTTCGGCAACCGGATCAGCTTCCTGACCGCCGAGCAAGTCACCCAGCGCGCTGGAAGATAACTCACCCAATTCACTTTCAGTCAAGGCTCGGTTCCATATGGCGACATCATCGATGAGGCCAGTCACCCAGTGAGAAGCAGCTGCTCGAAGAATACCGCCAATGGAGGTATTGTTCACCAGCCAGTCACCCTCGGGCTTGTCCGGAATTTCCAGTTCATCGGCGACACCATCGACATAAAACGTACGCGCGCCATCGCTTTGAACAAGCGCGATGTGGTGCCAGCTACCGTCAAAGGGCTGCTGAATTGAGTAAGCGTGACCAAAAGTATCCCAGCCAGACTGGCGCAGATAAAAATCAAGACTTCCGTCTGCACCACCGTTGTGGGTTCCCATGTTGAAGAGAGGGTTACTGTTGGAAGTATTGCCCTCCGAGAAGATACGGAGGTCGTTTTGCCCTTCTCCGGTCACATTCACCCACATGGAAAGGGTGTAGGATTCGTGCTTGTTGGCCGGCAGGTTGTCTGAAGGCTCATGCACTCTCTGGAGCAAGGTTTGACGCTCGTTGGAAAATGAAAAAGCTTTCCCATGTTTGCCATCAACCAGATCATCCGAAGTCAGGTTAACAAGTTCCATGTCATAGAAACTGATTAAATCGGGTGTTTTGGTGCCTTGAACTTCGTCCAATGGCCAATAGGAGATTAAGCCATCGTCAATTTGCCCAAGTGCCTGACTTCCAGAGGCAGCGAAGAGCAAGCCTCCAAGTAAGCCCATGAAAGCGGCAGACGATCGCCTTAAGCGGTTCTGCCCTAATCTTTTACGGTTTTTTTTGTACATATTTCTCGAGTGATTACATTATAGTAAAGCTCTCAAAGAGCTGTGGGATTGGGATTTATTTTGTTGGAACCCAGCTCAAAGGTCAACCTCAAAGGTCAATCACAAGTCAAAAGTCATGATCAAGGGATCATGATCACTAACGCCTTTGGCTGTGAACCCATTTTCACGTGTGATAAGGAATTGAGGCCAGTCGGCATTAATATGCAGAAATTGGGCATGCATCATCTGGCCGTGCAGTGATGTTGAAAGAAAACAATGGTCTAAGGTCTGAGCCTGCCCCTCATAAATGTAGGAATAGGCATTCGCCGGCTGCCTGCTCAAGACCCAATCGTATGCACTCAGCATACCCGCTTCATATAAACTTCGCAGCTGATCTGAAGGCCGATCAGGATAAGGGTCGTCTGGACGGGGGTAAACATTCAAGTCTCCAGCCACCATGACATATGAATCAGGAAATGCCTTTTCTAATGCGGCAGAAACAAAGGAAGCCAATTTTGCCTGATTCCTGCGCAGAACAACACGCTCCTGAGGTCGACTGGCAAAGTGGTTGTTCAAGACGAACAATTCAGCATTTTCTGCCCTGCTTTTCTGAGCTGAATCATTGAACTCAAATCGAGCAAGTTGAGATGGCCGCGCATAGACTTTTTCGATCGTTCGTTTTGTCCCGGGGATATTTGCCTGAATAGCCAATGACTGCACGCGTCGAGCATCTCCGAAAGTTTCCATTTGTGGAAATGCTTCCTTCACTGCATCAACCCACCGGTGGACATTGCCCATTTCAAGTAATTTAACGCGATCCAATCGATAGAAAAACGCGCAGCTTATGCCTCGTTCATCGGCACCGGAACGATTCAAAACACCTCGGTAAAGAGCCCCACCCTGAAGATGAATGATATGGGCCAGTTCCTGTAAGACATCTGGATAGCCATCAGGCCGTCGTATTTCTCGACTCGGAGAAGCTTCAGAAAAACTGATGATATCCTGATCTTCCACTTCCTGAAGCAGCAGTAATTCGGGTTCCCCCATGTCATGGATGATCTGGGATGCGAACGCTTTTAAGCGCGACCGATACTCTGACTCTCCGAGTGGCAGGTAGTTGAAGGGAGGTCTCACTTTTGACGTCCCGGGGTTATCCGGAGCATCACAGGGATCGGCTGGATCATCTCGATGGTCGTATAAATTCTCGACATTATAAGTAACTACACTAAATCGGCCTTTGCCTCGGTCGAGTCCGGCAGGCTCCTTCACTATATTCTTATTGGGATGAGCGCCTTGTTGAACAGAAGGTAGCTCCATCGGCATGAACTTGTATTGCGAGTATGAGTATACAATCCCGCCGGTTAAAGCGCGCGTGATTTCATCGCCTGTCCTTACCGCTGGCAAATTAAGACTTAATTTTCGTGAGTGCCCTTTCAGCCCCAAGCTAGCAAGAAGAATACGGGCCCCATTGTCATTATCAAATCGTGAGTAAGGCAAATCGTCCAGCGGATGCGCGTCTCGGAAGGTTCTATTGTGGAATAAGGCTTTCCGTTGAGCCACGGGGTGCCCGGAGGGTAAAACCCAGAATAGGGCGTCCTGACCCTGCCCCACAAATTGACGCCCCGATTGAACCACAGCTCCAGCCTTCAGGGTAACGCGCATACCTTCCAGACTTTCGTAGCTACGCTTGGAACGCTTCCGTTCTTGATCCAGCATGGAGTCCAGTTCCACCCGCGGGAGCATACTTGATACATCGACATGTCGCCGAAGGACTTTGATCAAAGTCGTTTTTTTTAGTTCCGTTTGTCCATACCGATGCCCAACGACACCTTGCAGCTGGACATAATCACCGACACTCGGCACATGGTGGCTTCCGCCCCCATGTCTGGGTATCGGTTCTTTTCCTGTAAACACAAAAAGTCCGTCAGAAGTATTGGATTGTCGATCTGAATCCGCCAGCGGATTTTGAATCAGGAAAGCATGATTTGGTTTATCTGAGCGAGCGGCTTTCCAGAGAATACGTTGATGAATAACACCCTGTATCCGAACGGACTTACCTTTGTATAATGGTTCTACATCGAAAGCGTCGGTATCAGAGGACGGCATGCCACGCAACAGGCCGATAGGCAGTATGGGATTTTGAGCAACACAGACATTTTGAATTGCGCCCCAAAGAGCAAGGATCCAGACACCATGAAAAAATGATCTAGACATGTTACCCATTTCGATGTCAGGCATCTTTTTCATAACACCGTCTGTTATCTGCGGCTCAATGCCTCGGCATGCAGAAAAGCCTGGAAGATGACATTCACTCACCAACCGAGCTCAGGAACACGTTGACTTCAAAGCAAAAAACGAACAAGTCATTTAGAGAGAGCGGCTATGACGTTTGCGCTGTCCTGGTCCGGTTTCACCTGGGTATTTTTATAAATGACCTTTCCGTCCTTATTGATGACAAACGTCCAACGCCCGGTAGTCACTCCTCGTTCCAATTCAATTGTCTTGCCCTGAAACTCACGTTTGATCTGACCGCCGTCACGCAGGGGTACTCCAAATGACTTTGCAATGGAGCCATTGTAATCCGCCAGAAGGTCGAAATTTAAATCATGCATTTGCTGAAAGGCCTTGAGCCCCGCAGGAGCATCACCGCTGATGCCAACGACCACCGTATCCAAGTCTTTTAACTTGGAGGCATCATCGCGAAAAGCACAGGCTTGCTTGGTACATCCTCCCGTCATTGCTGCGGGGTAAAAGTAGACAACAAGGTTTTTCTTCCCCAGAAGATCTGATGTTTTCCACAAGTGCCCATCCTGATCGATGGCCATGAACTCAGGAGCCACTTCGCCAAGGTCCAATTTCAACTCATGGTGATGCTCCGCCTGCAAATCCGAAAGAGAAAACAAGAGGATGAATAAGCTGCCCAGCAAGGGTAATGACATTTTTTTCATATTGTTGTAAAAGGGTAAATTTTTGGGAAATTTTAAAGGCTTTTGCAAATAATGACAAGCCGTCGATGCTGACTCGAAATGAACCTTACAAGAGGGATGCCGCCTTTGTTCTGATTACTTGATGCTCCTCTGATTCTCCAGCGACCTGAGATAAATATTCCGCCAACGCACCTCAAATGGACCTGTACCTCGACTCACCCCATGCACCTGAAGACCAATGAAACCTTCCTTAAAACTCTCTTCATTACCGACCAGATTTGCCACCGAAACCCCATTGATCCATGTCTTGATAAGATCCCCCTTGGCACGGACACGATACTTGTTCCATTCTCCTTTCATGAAAGCACCCCGCGCCTTTTCGTTGGATCTATCCCGGCTGAGCCAGCCGCCTTCCAAAGCTTCGCCGTATACCCAACCCGCATTTCCATTCGTGGATATTTCTACCTGCGGACCATGGACTCTGCCATTCTTGAAAGTGTCCAGACTGCGAGAACGAATCTGCACCCCTGAATTCAGAGCATCATCCACCTTCACCTCGAAGATGAGCTCAAAGTCACGATAATCTCTTGTAGTGCATAGAAACGAATTTGGACTGCCCTCTGATGTCACTCCCAACACAACGCCATTTTCAACGGTGTAAGTAGCTTTACCGTTCTTCTGAACCCACCCCGTCAATGTTTGACCATCAAATAAGGAAGACCATCCTTTTTTCCCGTTGGGCAGGACTTCAGAAAAAAACTGTTGCATATGTTTCCAGCTTCGCTGATCCGCTTTCGGATGATAAGCTGCACCGGATGCCTTGTTATCGCCCGCTTCCTTTTTGGTAAACGAGTGCACCGCCCCTCCATAAGAAACCATTTGCCAATCGATGTTCCACTGGTTCATCTCGTTGACAAAGGCTTCGATATTTTCCTTTGAAACAAAAGGATCATCTGCACCATGCAAAACCAGAACCTTGGATCTGATATTTTCTCCGTCGGCAGGATTCGGGGAATCCAATCCACCGTGGAAAGAAACCACTCCAAGAACATCCGCACCGCTTCTGGCAAGCTCAATCACTCCTGTTCCTCCAAAACAATATCCGATCGCCAAAATCTGATCCGGTTGACACCCGGGGACTGCTCTTAGCTGGGAGAGAGCGTCGTTCAAGCGCTGGCGAAAAAGTGTGCGGTCGCCACGATATATCCCTGCCTGCACTCCACACTCTTCGGGATTTTCAGGCCGGACCCCCTTACCGTAAACATCTGCCGCGAAACAAATATAACCTAGTTCATCGGCAATGCGCTTGGCTCTTTGCCTGGCATCATCTTGTAGCCCAGTCCAATCATGAACCAGGAGGACCCCGGGCCTGAATTCGCCCTCTGGTAGTTCAGGAGATGCAACATATCCCTCCATTTCTTTTCCCGAGGAGGAATAGGTCAATGTGCGGGTCTGAGCTGCTTGAGTGATTTGAAGACTCGCAAGGAACAGTGTCCATGATACGGAAAATACATACAAACCACGCAAAGTTGTGTTTGGAGAGGCCATGGTGGAAATATGCAGCCAGACGCATGTTTGATCCAGCCTGATTTTTAGGGACTTGATCGCCGTTGAGGCGCGCAGATTCAATGATGCTCCGGTTCAGTCCTGCAACCCCAATAGGTAAATGCGCCCAAATAGAGAAAGAAAAACACCAATACAGGCCACATGCGCGGGCCACCTGATTCTTCAGACCGTGCAGTCAAAAAGATCGTGTAGCAAAAAATAACGCTTACGATGGCAAATACAAATGTGGGCAACCAGAATTTCTTCATTTAGTTAACTACTACAATCCAAGACCAAGGCTTTCAAGAGTCGATCCACTTTTTTTTCCACATATCGAGCAATATATTCAACGAGATGCCTGATTTCGTAAATGGGTCAGGTACTGGTCCAGCTGACGATGGCCATACAAATATTGGACCAGGGGGTTTTGGTCCACAGGATCTGTTGAATGACTTTCAGGCAATGCCTCAATGCCCCTGACCAGCTCCGCCCATTGGCGATTGAAGTTGGCTTTGTCTGAAATCCGAACGATCCGCACTGTTTGTTTGGTAGATAAATTGCATTGCATGAGAGGAAAATTACAGCAAAGGGTAGGACATTTGCTGTCCAAAGGTGAAATCCTCTTCTATCGAATTTGATTTTTTTTGAACTGAACTAACTTTAGGTGTGTCTTAGATCATGAATGTCTCTTATGGACTTGGCACAAAGCCGAGTTCATTGAGTAAAAAGAAATTGTTTAACCATTGGTAAGAAGCAAAATTATGGTAAAACCTGATTCCCATCTGTCCGAACTGGTCCACAATACGAAGCATCCTTTCCGACAAGTCGAAAATCGACCGGAAAAACCTCTGAAACACCGATACGAGCGACGGAAAATCCGCGAAATCATGCGCATCAATGAATGGGAGGATGATACCTCCCCTCAATGAAATAATTTTCCTCAGCAAAAAGCCGCTTCTAATGAAGCGGCTTTTTGCTGAGGAAAATGGATCTTACCCACAAGCTGAAATCAGAAAATCAAGTGTGCTCAATGCGTATGATCATGCACCTCCGAAGACTCTTCTTGGAAATGATCATGTCCACTGGATTCAAATTTACCGATCAAAACTGCTAGCCCGAGCCCTAAAACCAGAGCAAAAGTCAGCTTGAATCGATCATGTTTGTGAAACTGGAGTTCAGGCAGGAGATCAATGGAAGCGATGCACAAAAAAGTCCCGGCAGCAAATGCAAGCGCGTAGCCTAGAATTTGATGGTTGCCTCCTGATGCCTGGTGAAATCCAGCTAGAAACAAAATGACGCCCAACGGGATAATGAGAGCAAATATGGCATTAACAAAATGTCTCTGTCCTTTGGTCCAGCCACCAGTGGACATCAATGTGCCAATCGTCCAGGCATCAAAAGGCTTGTGAAGTAAAATCACCAAAAACGTCCCCAACCCAGCCCAACGAATGCCTGCACTGTGTTGCATTTCGGTTTGAATACTCGCAGCGAGAACCATGCCGTTGATGAGTGTGTGAAGGGCCAATCCCATTCCTGCCCCCAGCCAGGACCATCGCTTTCCTATGGCTCGTTCGATGTAGGGCTCCACAATAGTCTGGGATGCCCCTTGATCGTGACCCTGGTGTGATGGATCGTTGCAGGAAGTATGTTTGTGCGATGAANCTTGCGAATCACCATTTGACTTTTGTTGCGACTCCATCGGCAAATCATGCATGTGATGGTGAAAAAACCGCTGAATAAGAAAGGTAAAAAGAAATCCAGCCAGCAGCCACTGCATTGCACGGTCGATAGAACCGATCTCTAACCAGGCATGCGGCAGCAAATGCAGTAATCCAACGCCTAGCATCAAACCGGATATGAAACTGGAAGCTATTTCAAGATGCGTATGCGTTAAGCGGACCATCAACGGAATCCACCCTCCAGCCAGTGAGGCAAGGAGGATCAANGTGCAATACAAGAGAAGTAGTTCCGTGGTTGTCATTCGGATGAATCATTTCTTAATTTTAAAACTCTCACCAGTGCAAAAAAAGTATTGAACAAGCTCGAGCTTGTTCAATTCACCTGGTCGAGNAGTATCATTTAATGGGAGTCTGAATCAAGGCGAGCTATTTCATGAAAAAACTGACGCTTTCATGATGGAGCGACAGTTTTCAATGAGCATCAGAGAGTTACTNCAATGCATGCGATTCCGGCTTGACCCCTCTGACGAATTTACCAAAACCAAATGGAGTAGGATGATATTCACCCACATATGCAACGCTACTGTCTGCACTGATGAGATCTTCCATTCCAAGCCCCCAGTAACATGCGTTCACCAACAAACGACGTAAATCAGCGCTCTCTAGGTCAGTAGCCGCACCCATGGTGCTACAGAATATCCGATTTAATTCCCCGTGTTTCCCGTTGTGTTCACGCACCCATGCGACAGGCATAAGCGGTTTGTCATAATTAGGCAGCGAATCCGACTTCATACCATTCAAGGTCAACCCATGCAGTAAAACTGAAATATCATCAGGTAGATGTGCCATTCCATACACGTCGGTTGGCCCCCAGACATCTTTGACGCCTGTAAGAATAGGATGCGATTGATGTCTTCCTTCAATCACCCCGCGAGTGCTTTCTTGACCATGATGACCATGATGATTCACCCAAGTATCACCCAATACTTGCTGCCCAAAACCACCCTCCCATCCTTTGCTTTGCCAGTGAAAATGAGCGTATTCGCTGGCCTTGTTGCGAGTGTAAGAAAAAGCGTGCGTTGAGGTGCGTAAGCCAATGACTGGTTTCCCCNCCTCAAGATGATCTACAAAGTATTTCATCTGATCATCAGGCAATTCCCGAAAGCGCGTGAACAATACAACCAGATCTGCATCCTTGATAAAGTGCATGCCCTTGATGTTAGTCTGATTATCTGGATCTATGGTTCCGGTGGCATCGTCCATTGCAAACAAGACAGTGCAATCAAATCCATGCCTCAGCGAAAGGATTTTCCCCATCATGGGCATTGCCTCCTCGGAGCGGTATTCCTCGTCTCCAGTGATAAATACGATGTGTTTGTTTTTACCAGGCCCCTTGCGTCCCTCGTATTTGACCCAACCTTTTGCAACAACAGAAGAGAGGAACATACTGCAAGTTAGAAAGGTAATCATCCATGCGCTGTGTACACGCATTCTTGATTTAATTGTGGTCAACATGTGGTTCATGAAAAAAAGTTAACCGACCAGAACCTCAATGACAACCAGTTAAAAGAAATCATCAGCATCCCACAGAAAGGAATCGAATGTCCCATTCCCCCCGCATCATTGCACTGAACCTCAGCTCGACCAATGTGCGTCTTCATCCGTTGCCCTGCCGCAGCCCACTTCCAGAAACTGCCCGACATCTGGATCCCATTTGAAGGCTTTCCAATGATCCAGCTCCCCTCACTCGGGCATGACAGAAAGATGTGTCTCGTAAACAGGTCGTGATTCGAATCAAATATGAATTTCAGAAATCCTATTGAACTCGCTGGTGACACTTTTGGGTGTTTAACAATCCGTCGAGATTCAAAATATCCTTCAATGTGTCAAACGACATTTTATCTTCCAGATGATGGGTTAATTGACCTGTTTGTTTAAGGGCTTTCATCATCGATTGCATGGCACTTCCACACACCATGAGTGTTTCAATTGGACTGACCGCAATTTTGTAACCCAAGCGCTCAAGATCTGAGACACTCAGAATCGGGGTTTTACCGCCGACCAGCATGTTGGCAAATAGCGGATACGAAACCCTGCCGGCTATCCTCTCCAGTTCAGCGCAACTTTCCGGTGCCTCAATGAAAGCCACATCCGCTCCAAGTTCGCAATAGGCATTGACTCGATCGATAGCATCTTCCAGTCCGTTCAGCGCGCGTGCGTCAGTTCGTGCAATGATCACAAAATCTTCATCAGGTCTGGAGTCAACCGCTACCTCGATTTTCCCCAACATTTCTTCTTTTGTGATAATCTGCTTTTGGTGAAAGTGACCGCATTTTTTTGGAAACAACTGATCTTCCAGCAGGATACCGGATGCCCCCGCAGCAGCGAGACGTTCAACGGTCTGTCGCACGTGAGGAAGGTTGCCATGACCAGTATCTCCGTCTGCAATCAAGGGAATGGAAAGTTGACGTGTAATCTGCTGCACCGCGAGTTCCATGTCCGAGAGGTTCAGAAAATTAAGATCCGGCAATCCAAACCGCGATGCACTGACTCCAAATCCACCCAAAAACAAAAGATTGAATCCTGCATGCTGAGCAATCAATGCAGAAAAAGCATCATGAACTCCCAGACTCACGATGATTCCAGGATCATTTAAGAGGCTTCGCAATGCTCTATTTTTATCCTTCTGTTTTACTTTGCGTTGCATGAAGAGAGAGGTTGATTCAGCTGGAGGTAAAGGTCACGTTTTTTCAATATCAAACCAGCAGCAAACAACTTTCCAATGCGTATACAGGAATCAGGGAATGAACTTTGATACTGCAGGAACAGAGTCATTGACCAGATTGCTCTTGATAGACTTAAAGATGCCCGACAAAGTAAAACTATGGCANATAACACCCCAGTCATTTTCAACAACACGGTCCTTCGAGATGGGCATCAATCTCTGGCAGCAACACGCATGCGGACCGAGCAAATGATACCTGTTGTCGAGAAACTGGATAACCTTCAATTTGGCGCACTTGAAACGTGGGGCGGCGCAACAATTGATTCTTGTCTGCGGTTTCTGGACGAAAACCCTTTCGACCGCCTCGACACTCTGAAGAAACTTTCCCCCAACACACCTCATATGATGCTGCTTAGAGGGCAAAATATAGTCCAATACACGAGTTTTCCTGATGATGTGGTTGAATCTTTCATCAAATGTTCAGCCAATCACGGCATGGACATCTTCAGGGTGTTTGATGCTCTCAACGATGTTCGCAATATCCGTACGGCGGTGAAGGCCGTGAAGGAAGCAGGAAAACATGCACAAGGTGTCATTTGCTATACGACCAGCCCGGTGCATACCATCGGCAACTTCCTCAAGCTTGGAGTCGAGCTTGAGGCCATGGGTTGTGATTCGGTTTGCATCAAGGACATGGCAGGACTGATTTCCCCCTCCAAAGCGGCAGACTTGGTAAAAAACCTGAAAGAAAAAATTAAAATCCCCATCGTATTACACAGTCACAGCACGGCAGGGATGGCGGCAGCTTCTTACTATGCTGCCATTGAAAGCGGCGTTGATGCAGTAGATACATCCATTGCTCCATTTGCAAATGGAACNGGCCAACCAGACACACTGCTCATGCAATCCATGTTGGAAACCAGTCCGCGCAAGCCTGATTATGACACGCAGGCACTGGCTGAAATCAGCGATCATTTCAAACAGGTCTACCTTGAACTGGACGCATTCACGCATGCTAAGAACGAAAAAGTCGATGCAGACATACTCGTTTATCAAGTACCGGGAGGAATGATGAGTAATTTCCGAAACCAGCTGAAGGAGCAAGGAATGGGAGACCAACTATTGGACGTCATGAAAGAAATCCCTTATGTCAGGGAAAGGTTAGGCTGGATTCCCTTGGTCACACCGACCTCGCAAATTGTGGGCACTCAATCCATGCTCAATGTAAAATTTGGCAGATGGAAAATGCTTTCACAGCCTGTTGTGGATATTCTCCTTGGAAAATACGGGAAAACACCTGGCCCCGTCGACCCGGAACTTCGCAAGAAGGCGGAGGGGCAGGCGAAAGAGGAGTCTATCGATTGCCGTCCGGCAGACCTGCTTGAGCCACGGATGGACATGCTGAAGAAAGAATTAAAGCTGGCAGGATTTCCTGCTAATGATGATATGGCAGTCCTTCATGCCATGTTCCCTCAGGAGCTTAAGAAGCATATCGAAAACAAAGACAAGCCCCACGCCCAGACTCAGCCCAAAAAAACTTCCTCCATGCCGAGCCAGCGCGATGGAGTCAAAAAACCAATGCAATATGCGATGACAGTAAAGGGCAATCGCTTCGAAGTCACTGTCGAGGAACTGAATTAAAATCATAAATCCCTTTTTAAATGACTTCACCAGCTCCTGTGCGATATCAATGAACAGCAGAGGCCAGCCTCCGATAGAAGGGAACAGGATTTTTTCCTATTACTTTACTGTGTTTTTTTTAAGGTCAAATGTATGAAAAAACCATGGTACCGATTGCTGCATTGGCAAATAATCCTGGGCTTGTTGCTGGGTGTGATCTTTGGTGTGATAGCCGCTTCAAAAGGTTGGGGAGAATGGACCTCGAATTGGGTGAGCCCCTTCGGAGCTATTTTCATCAATTTACTCAAACTGATTGCCGTCCCTCTGGTGCTGACCTCTCTTGTAACAGGTGTTGCTTCATTGTCCGATGTCAAGAAGCTGAGCCGTATGGGAGGAAAAACAATTGCGCTCTACATAGGAACCACCGCAGTAGCGGTCATCATCGGGCTTGGCCTTGTCAATTTGTTCAAGCCTGGAAAAAATCTTCCTGAGGAAACACGCACGCAACTGCAGTCGTCTTATCAAAATGATGCCTCAACCCGTCAAACTGCTGCGCTGGATGTCAAAGAGAGAGGCACACTCGATTTCCTGGTAGATATTATCCCAAACAATTTTCTAGCCTCCGCTTCCAACAACAACAACATGCTTCAACTTGTATTTGTCTCACTGTTGCTGGGAGTAGGCTTGACAATGACCCCAGACAAACAGAGTCGACCTGTTCTGCAGGTATTCGATGGTTTGATGGAGGCGGTCATTCAGATTGTCCACTTGATCATGAAATTGGCTCCAATAGGAGTTTTTGGGCTTATGGCCAATACCATCGTGACAATGGCACAGGATGATTTAGGGCAAGTATTTGATCTTCTGGGAGCATTGGGAAGTTATTGCCTTGTAGTAGTCGCTGGACTGGCTTTGCATTGCTTCATTGTATATCCGCTCCTCCTCAGATTCTTCACCAAGATACCATACAAACGATTTTTCTCAGGTATCAGCTCTGCTCAATTACTCGCATTTTCCACAAGCTCCAGTGGAGCAACGCTCCCTGTCACAATGGATCGGTGCCAGAAACGTCTTGGCGTATCAGAAGAGGTCTCTTCTTTTGTGCTTCCGCTTGGGGCCACCATTAATATGGATGGTACGGCTCTTTATCAGGCGGTGGCTTCCGTATTCATCGCACAAGCTCTTGGGATGGATCTGAATTTTGCAGCTCAAGCCACGATTGTGATGACCGCAGTCCTCGCCTCCATTGGAACCGCTGCAGTACCCGGTGCAGGCATTATCATGCTTGTCATTATCCTTGAAGCCATCCATGTCCCCAGCGAAGGAATTGCACTGATCCTTGGTGTAGATCGGATACTCGACATGTTGCGCACTGTCACCAATGTCACTGGCGACGCAACCGTGGCAACAGTCATTGCTTCTTCCGAAAACCAACTGGAATTACCCGCAGAGAATTAGGAACTAGGAATAAAGCATCTCGTTCAAGTGCCGGTCAAATTACGTAGAAACTCATGTCTCACTCAATTTGGAAGCTCTGAAGGGCTCTGCAGGGGGTAACCCTCATGCTCTGGAAACCAGCATCCTGCGGAAAGGCAGTAAAAACCCCAACATTCGATGGCAACTCCAAGATGAGGAAAAATGAGGCCTCACACCTGAAACACAACAATATGCTTTAAATACTTGTTCGTTTGTCAGGAGTTTGAAGTGTTTCACGTTTATTTTGTAGATTTTGTAACCCGAATCGCTCAAGTTCAGTCTCAACATTACCCATGAATACGGATCCAAGATCATTATTAAACTTTTTTGCCGCTCAAAATGCGGAGATTGATGTCGTATGGTTTATTGTGCATTTCCTGCTGGCTGCACTTTTCAGCTATTTGTTGAGCAAGGTTTATGTGCACTTTGGAAATGCACTGTCGAACAGGGAAATGTTCGGGAGGAATTTCATGATATTGAGCATGACAACCATGCTGATCATTACCATCGTCAAATCGTCGGTGGCATTGTCTTTGGGATTGGTTGGGGCACTTTCGATCATAAGGTTTCGGGCAGCTATCAAGGAACCAGAAGAGTTAAGCTACCTCTTTTTCGCCATTGCGATCGGTCTGGGCATGGGTTCCCAGCAAGCATTGATCACCGGAGTTGCTTTTCTCGTGGTGGTCGCAATCCTTGCATTGCGTCATTTTACAAGGCCAGGAGAAACAAAACCCAATCTTTATCTCACCTTATCAGGGAAAAAATCAGAAGAGGACTGCATTCCTCAGATCACCAAGCTGCTGGCCAAGGAGGCCAGAGATTTCAGACTCAGGCGTATAGATGAAACCAAGGAGCTTTTTGAAATATCCTTTCAAATTCAGTTCAAGGACATAGAGCACATTCAGAGTTGCAGAACAGCGCTGGCGAGCATTCACCCCGAAATCAAGATAAGCTTGATTGATGATCGTGGCATCGGAGGATAATAAAGTGAGCGTGTCCGATGCATCCACATCCGAAAAGGAAATACATGAACCGAGGCAAGGTTATCGGTTCGAGCGCAAATATCATGTTCAGGACTTGCCGGAAGTTGAAATTGAGATGTGGATCAAACGTTCCCCTGCCCTGTTTTTTGAATGTTTTCCCCCAAGATTCATCAACAACATCTATTTCGATACGCCTGATTTATCCAATTACCATGAAAATCTGAGTGGTCAGGCTGCTCGCACCAAAATAAGACTCCGCTGGTATGGGGAGTTTCTCCAGAGCCAAGAAAAAACAACACTGGAATATAAGATCAAAAGCGGCATGGTGGGCACAAAGAACAGTTATAAACTGCCACCACTTAATCTTACCCCCGGTTTTTCCTATCATGATTTGGATACCTATTGGGAGAAATGCGACATACCGGAAAATGTCCGACACGATGTCAGACTGGTTCTCCCTGCGATGTGCAATCGTTATCACAGAAAATACTACCTCTCAGCAGACGGCATGTATCGCATCACGATTGACACGGGGTTGAGCTTTATCGCCATTGACCGTTTTGATTGTCAATTCAATCGGATTCGTAATCTGGAGGAGAGTGTCGTGGTGGAATTAAAATATTCGGGAGACATTTCAACACTCGATGAACGATTGGTGAATTTTTTACCGTTTCGGGTGACACGCATGTCTAAATATGTCACAGGAGTAGATTTGCTGAGCGCTTAGCCAAAACCACGCAGGAAACAATGAGACCCGAACAGAAGCATGGCATCTTTTCTCCCTGGCAGTTCATCACCATCTTGCTGGTATTGTCAGCAACAGGCCTGATTATGAATCCTGACTTGTTGACATATTACGCAGGCAAACCAGACTTACTCATCACGGAGTTCCTCGCTGAAAACAAAACCCAGCTCACCGATGCGGATGGCGATTTTTCTGATTGGATTGAAATTTACAACGCATCAGAAAAAACGCTTTCTCTGGCTGGTTGGCATTTGACAGATGATTTTAAAAACTTCAGAAAATGGACTTTCCCCCATGCCCAAATTGGGCCAGGTGAATTCTTGCTGGTGTGGGCATCAGGCAAAAACAGAACCAATTGGGTAGATGATTTACACACAAATTTCAAGCTGTCGACCGACGGGGAATATCTCGCATTGATCAAGCCCAACGGAAGAATTGCCGCACATGAATATCTCCCAAAATATCCCAAGCAGAAACCAGATGTTTCCTTTGGGTTGAATGAAGAACATTTCCAAGAACATCGGTGGCTCAGCAAGGAGCCTCTCAGGGATTACTCTTTCTTTGGCTCCCCCACACCGCAATCACATAACAAGGGCGGATCGGTAACTCATAAAGGTTTGAAGCAGGGCAATACTGCCGAATAAGCAGGATGACCGAAATGGTTAATCCGCCACGGGGATTTTATAAAAGCAAAGCCAGGTGCCTATCCGCGCCCCAAGATCGATGGTTGATCGTGCGTCATTGAGATTAAATCGACGCCATTCGGCATGACCATCCTCGAATAAAAAGTTACCACCCTCGGGGGATCCATCACGGCTGCGGTGGGTGGCGGCAGGAACGCTTTTACCATCGCTTTCAGTAAACCAGTTTACACTGCCACTGTTCTTCGACATATTCCATGAGCCAAGCCCTTGAAGACGGTCGGTCAAAATTGGAGCATTCTTAAAACGTCCACCAAGTTTTTTGCGAGTCACCCAGCCCTCAACTCCACTTACATCATAATCAGCACTCGAAGCGGTGCGTCCGGGAAGATAGAAATAACCTGTGAGAACGGGTTTTAAATGCGCGTTGGGATCTGAATTCCTCCACATGTCAGCAACCCGATGCCATTTGTCAGTAGGGCAAAATATGAGGTGAAACTTCCCCTTCTCCTCTTCTGTCTTTTTGGATTCAATCAAATAATTCTTCCAGAAAGATGCCATGGAAGGCCCCATCCAGCTCAAATGTTGACCTTGGGAATTATCTGGAAAGGAATTGGCATGATCGGCTGCATACATCTGGATAGCGATACCCCATTGCCGCTGATTGCTTAAACACAGGGTTTTGTTGGCTTTAGATTTAGCCTTACTGAGCGCTGGAAGAAGCATTCCTGCTAAAATTGCAATAATGGCGATAACCACTAAAAGCTCAATCAGCGTGAAACCATGACGTAAAGAATTTGATGCATGCCGAAATACTTTTTGAGAATTAAAACCAGACACAGCATTAACAGGATAGGTATACATAAGGCTTTTTGGATTTAACTGTTTTTATGCTTCCCAAAAGAATTGGTCAATGATCCTTATGCACAAAATCGAATATCACAATCCCTTTTGAGTGTCATTGAAGACATGACATTTACCTGAATTAACCGTGCCTCCTCCTCAAGTCTATGACAGGATGCGTCCAACATGGCTGAAATTGGGCGACTTAATTCTTTGGAAATTCTACATCACACACCGCAGGGATTTTATCTCGACGGTGCGGAGCATGGAGAAATCCTCCTGCCTTCGCGCTACGTGACTGACAGCATGAAGGAGGGCAACATGATCACAGTCTTTATTTATCGCGATTCAGAGGATCGACTCATTGCTTCCACCGATCGACCCAAGGCGATTGTCGGGGAGTTTGCAGGATTAAAAGTCACAAGCGTTCACCCCAATGTAGGTGCGTTTCTGGACTGGGGTTTACCAAAGGATCTGTTATTGCCTTACCGAGAACAGACAAAACCCGTCCGAAAAGATCAAATCATTGTCGTCCGTATCATCCTTGACCCAACATCTGAACGCCTCGTGGCGAGTGCAAGATTGAACCGCTGGCTAGAAAAACAAGCCCCTCGTTACAGAAGAGGCCAGTCCGTCAGGCTGCTGATCTCAGAACGTACTCCCATGGGTTTGAATGCGTTGATCAATGAATCACACGTAGGCCTTCTTTACCGGGACCCCTCAATCGCCCATCTTGATCCAGGCGATCAGCTGAAAGGGTATATCCAACAAATCCGTGATGATGGTAAGATCGACCTCACCCTCAACCCTGACCGTGGAGCAAGAGTAGTCTCCCTTTCATCTCAGATACTGGATCAACTCTCATGCAACGATGGCTTTCTACCTCTAAACGATAAAAGCAGCCCCGAGCTCATCAGGAGTCATTTTGGGGTCAGTAAAAAAGTATTCAAACAAACCGTTGGAAATCTGTTCAAGGAACGCAAAATTGCTTTGGAGGACAATGGAATACGCATACTTCATTCTTGATACTAGCAGTAAGCAAACAACCACCTCTTTGATGAAAACTTCCATTTTCAAACGCGATTCAGACCATATTTGAATAACCAATACAACCCGCAGTGTGCCCATAAGCATAATCAAATCCGTGGTGATGGNAAAAAAGGATTCACGACCATGGCCAAGATGCCACTTACCTATCATGGCAGTCGTGTATGAGGATTTCTGCAAAAGAGATGCGATGGTTCGTTCATGATTCTTCAATACTCTTTCCTTGTCTTCTTCAGCCAAAAACATCAGTGCTGAAAGCAGCCGATCCTTTGAACGACTTGGGTTGCCCCCGNTCAATAAACCAAACCTGGAGGGAGTGCAGATAGCAGAAGCGGCCTAAAATTGAACCAAGTTGATTCCATCCTTGTGCAGTGAATCAATATGAGGCGTCGGAATCTCACAGCNANAACATCCCACATCGTGGACACCTTGACCATCCGAAAAAACATGACGATATTTGGTCTTTTCGGGACAGCATCCGCGGAAAGGCTTAAAATTAAAAACAATCCCATGAGGTTGTGGATGGTAAATAAATCACTGCTCGTGATCGCAAGGAAAAGCTGGTGAAATGGCGGAATCAAAGCAAGACAAAGTCGTACTCACCTTGATTAAGCTGCGGATAATTCAAGAATGTGGTGACCTTCTCTTTAAAAGGAAGAAATACTTAAATCATTTACCTGATAATGGCCGAGAAAGTTCAGTATGGTTTAAGTTATAAAACAAACATAATCATTGTCTGAAAAAATTTATATCGATGAACCCTTTCACTTTATTTATTCTTGCGAGAAGAGGATGAACTCAAGAGCAAGCGGATCCACGAGGCAAAGCTGAACTTTTAAGGGAAAAGTTGAAAACCATGACACTTCAAAAAGAGGAAACATTCTGGTGCGATACCAGAGGCTGCAAAGATCAAAAACATCTATCCAAGAATTAAAAAGTTAAAATCCACAATGAAAATTGCCATTTTGTCTGATATTCATGATCGTTTGACGCAGCTTAAAAAAGCGCTGGAAATAATGAAAGACGCTGATGCTTTGCTGTGCTGTGGTGACTTGTGTTCACCGTTTATCATCAAAGCGCTTGGTGAAGGATTCAGCAAGCCTGTCCATGTCGTTTTTGGTAATAATGACGGAGACTTGTTTCGCATCACACAAAACAGTCAAGCGTTCTCACACATCCAATTGCATGGCGAATTGGCTGAACTCGAATTGGATGGAATACAATTCGGAATGCATCACTTTGATAACATCGCAAGGTTGCTTGCAGACTCAGGTAAATTTGACGTCATGTGCTTTGGGCACAATCATCAATTCGAAATTTCCAGAAGCAAATCGTGCCAGTTGATCAATCCAGGTGAAATCTACGGAAGCTTATCCGGCCATTCAACAGCGGTAATATATGATACAAGCAATCGCACCCCTGAGCGTATTGATATTCCAATCAACCCATCATGATCCGTAAAGCATTCATCATGTCCATCAAGCAGGGATGTGAACTAGAGTACGAGAAAAGGCATAACCCCATCTGGCCTGAATTGGAAGCTACCCTGTTGGAGCATGGAGTCCGCTCCTACAGCATTTTCTTACACCCTGATAAAAGATACCTCTTTGCGTATGCCGAGATCGAAAACGAGGGTCTATGGAACGCGATTCCGAGTACCGATGTGTGTCAAAAATGGTGGCAATGGATGAGTGAGATCATGGAGACCAATCCGGATATGAGCCCGAAGACCGTGAATTGTGAAGAGGTCTTTCATATGAGGCATCCGCAGGTGAAAGGCTGAAATTCCCCGTTTACAAAAGCGCGAACGAGCGCAGGGTCCAGTTTGAGAATAGGAGAAGGATTTGCGGGAACATCGCCTTTGATTCAGCAATTCTCCATTGCCTTGGGAAGGGTAAAAGTGTATGNTTNTTTTAGTAAGTCTGGCGCATATGATAAAAAAGCCCCAACCCTCAACCAGCTCGGATCGCAGAGGTTTCATGCGTGGGATGCTCACCATGATCGCAGGAGGTTTTGCACTTCTTGGTCCACTTTGGGGTGGTCTAGCGCTTCTTCTGGATCCCCTAAGACGCAACAGAAACGAAAGCTCAGGCGCATTCATCATGGTCGCTCGATTAGCTTCCTTGCCGGCAAATGGAATACCTATGAAGTTCGATATTCTTTCCAACAGGAAAGACGCATGGAATCATTATTCAAATGTTCCAGTGGGTTCCATTTATCTCAGGCGCACCGAAAACGAGCACTTGGCCGCTTTCAACATTATCTGCCCTCACGCAGGTTGCTTTGTTCAGATCGATTCACAGAAGCCCCAGTTTAACTGCCCATGCCACGAAAGTCAGTTTCATTTTGACGGTACGAAAGCCAACCCGAAAAATCCCAGCCCGCGAGGCATGGATCCATTGAAGGTGGAAATCCGCAATGGCGATGAAATCTGGGTTCAATACAAAAGCTTTAAAACCGGGATTTCAGAAAGAATTCCAACCAGCTAATGCGCAGATTGCTCAAGTGGATTGATGACCGAACCGGCCTCGAAAAGGTCATTCGGTCCGCGTTGTTCAATGAGATCCCGGGAGGAGCCAAGTGGCGCCACACCTGGGGAGGCATCCTACTCTTCATGTTCGCTGTGCAAGCCATTACCGGCATGGCTCTTTGGATGTCCTACAGCCCCAGTACACGGTCCGCATGGGAGAGTGTGTATTATATTCAACATGTCATGCAGCTGGGATGGCTTGTGCGAGGTATTCATTACTATGCGGCAGAGGCCATGGTTATTCTGGTATTATTGCATGTGATTCAGAAGATCTGGTTCAAAGGGTATCGCAAACCCAGAGAATTAATGTTCTGGATTGCCATGGCCATGGCACTTGTTGTCGTCAGTTTTTCACTGACAGGTTATTTGCTTCCCTGGGATCAACAGGGCTACTGGTCGGCAAAAGTAAGGACTCACATCATGTCATTGAGCCCGGTCTTTGGTTCCTACCTTGAGAGATTGACTGTAGGAGGGGAGCATTTCGGGCATCATACCCTCACGCGTTTCTTTGCCTTGCATGCGGGTGTTCTTCCTGTGGTCTTTTCAGGCCTGTTGCTGGCAAGAATGATGCTGGTGCGTCGATACAGGAAGCAGGCCTTTGAAGGAATTGCCAAGACTGAAATCAATGCATCTTCGTTCTGGCCTGGACAGGCACTCAAAAACGCCATCGCTTGCCTGGCAGTGATGGGGCTAGTCATGCTGATGACGCTGAAACCTCAGTGGTTCGGTTTTACTCACATTGGCATGGGGGCGCCCCTGGCGGCTCCGGCAGATCCTGCAGATCTCTACGCAGCCGCAAGACCCGAATGGTACTTTCTATTTTTGTTCCAATTTTTGAAATACTTTCCTGGCGAAAAGGAAGTTCTTGGCGCTATTTTCATTCCCAGCTTGATCCTGGGTTACTTCGTGATCATGCCGTGGATAGCCAAGGTCAGGATTGGGCATTACTTCAACATTCTGGTGAGCATCGCTCTGCTGACTGGCGCATTGTGGCTGACTTACGCGGCAAAGATGGAGGACGCCACTAATGCAAACTACATAGAGGCCGGGGAGCAAGCCCATGAAAAAGCACAGAGAGCTGTTGAACTCGCCTCTGGGCCGACGGGTATCCCGGAACAGGGAGCGCTTCACCTCCTGCACCATGACCCTAAGACCCTTGGCCCCATTTTATTCGCAGCACATTGCTCAAGCTGCCATCGTTTTGACGGACACGATGGCACAGGGAATGTTCCATTGGATACCTCGAGTGCACCAGATTTGAAAGGCTTTGCCTCGCGCGCCTGGCTGACGGATTTACTGAAGCCTGAGCATATCGCCACCAAACGTTATTTTGGAGAAACAGCGTTTCGAAATGGAGACATGGTACGCTTCGTAAACAAGAAGGTTTCACAGTTTGACAAGGAAGAAAAACTAGCACTGGAGCGCGCTATTAAAGCCCTTTCAGCTGAAGCCGGGTTAAGCCGGCAGGCAGAGGCTGAAGAGGTAGAGGCGGACCTCATCATTCTAGGCAAAGAGGATCTAGGATATGAATTAGGATGCTCTGACTGCCATGAATTTCATTTTGAAGACGAGGACGTGGATGGACCCGATTTAACTGGTTACGGCTCACGGGAATGGATGACAGCATTCATTTCCGATCCTGGTCAGAAACGTTTTTACGGTGAGAACAATGACCGCATGCCCTCTTTCTTGACTGAGGGCATCCTCACCCCGACGGAAATCGGATTGCTGGTCGATTGGCTAAGGCAGGATTGGTATGAGCCATTGCCGAAATAAAGAACCATGGGAAGGACTTGGAATGCGGATGACAACGCAACCAATCAAGAAACAAGAGACAAGAAAGTGATTACCAAATGAAATTCGTACTGACAACGCATAACATAAAATTAACCAGGTCGATCGAGAATCATCTGCTGGGCCGCATCGACAAACTTGAACATTTGGACCGATGGGCGATTGATGCCCGGGTCAACCTTGAACATGACAACACCCGATCTCCGGAAAAGCAGTTTAAATGCTCGATACGTCTTGGAGTCAAAGGCAATGATTTATACGCGACCGATTACGAAAACGACTTGTATGCCGCCATTGACCTTGTCACCAAAAAAATCGAACAACAAATCAGAAAACGGCACAGTAAGAAGAAATCAAAAACACAAAGCGAAGCGGCACGCGACAAAAGACGTCGCCAGTCCTGATTCTGATCATTGTGACGCATCATGCGTTTGTATTTGAGAACCGCTTGAAATCATTCAAGCGGTTTTCTTTTTGCGTCCTACTGCTTAATTCTCAAGCAAAAACTTTGCGGTCAATAAATGCCATGCAAGACAACCTGATCATTCGCAGCCGAGCCATTCTCCCCGTTGACAGGCCTCCGATTTTCAATGGTGCATTGGTAATGCAGGGAGATAAAATCCTGGCAGTCGATGACTGGGCAAAAGTGAGGCGGGAATTTGTGGGAACTGTCCTCGATCTAGGCGAGCAGGTCATGCTTCCGGGACTTATCAACGCGCATTGTCATCTGGACTATACTTTGATGGCTGGAAAACTGAAAAAGCCCACATCGTTCACCTCATGGATCCAATCCATGATCAAACAAAAACGTGCATGGAATGAAAAGGATTTCCAGGATTCATGGATTTCAGGCTATCAAAAACTCATTCAAAGTGGAACTACGCTGGTTGCTGATACAGTCTCTCATCCATCGAGATTTGATCCACGCAATCTTCCAAGCGGCCCCAGATTATTTCCTTTCTACGAACTCATACACCTTCAGGATACGCCTCTGGACGCGAATAATCTGACCATGAGCGCCCGTCATGCGGCGCTATTTGAAAAAACAAAAGGTGATAAAGCCGGAATCTCTCCGCATGCACCCTACACTACCAGTCCCGAATTATGGAGGTCACTGAAGCGAGCCCCCACCTTGTGCAATCTGCCCTTCTCCATGCATTTGTCAGAATCCATCGAAGAATACGATCTCTTCAAGCATCGCAAGGGGCCGATGTATGAGTGGTTCAATTCAATCAAGCATTTACCTGAATGGGGGACCGGCAGCCCGATTCAACTTATGGATCAAGCAGGCATTTTGAAAAAAAATGGTATTGCAGTGCATGTTAACTGTCTGGATGAAGGCGATGTTGAAAGGTTGGTTCAAAAAAATATGCACATCGTACATTGTCCAAGAAGCCATGCCTATTTCAACCATCCAACATTCCAGATCAATGATTTACAATCCAAGAACATCAATATTGCACTGGGAACGGATAGCTTGGCATCGGTGACAGATGAAGATTCGCAGGATAGCTTGAGCCTTTTCGATGAGATGCGCAAATTACTGGAGGGAGAAAACGCAGTTAAACCGGAATCCATATTAAAAATGTCTACCGTCAATGGGGCCAAAGCTCTTGGTTTGCATTATGAAACTGGTAGCCTTGTAGCCGGCAAGCGCGCTGATTGGATCAGTTTACCATGGAACGGCAAAAAGGAATCCTTAGCAGAGCATGCCATAGGCAGTCTGGAGCCAGTTTCCTGTGTGTTTTTGGGAGGCAAAGAAATTTCCGGCTAATTCCATTGAATGCAGAAGAAGTATCTTGCGTCGAAAATTGAACTTTCGTGTTATCTTGGGCATTGACCATGGCCGTGGATGGGCTACGATGCCAAGAGCCCATTAATGACAGCATCATTATTTAGATTTTAAGTCTTATGGAAAACAATCAAAAGCAAACACAGGTCGGCGGTGAGGATTCCCGCCGAGATTTCATCAAGAAGGCTTCGACTGCCGCCGCGGTCGTTGCTTCTTCAAACATTGCCAAAACTCCGGTTTATGGTCAAAGCCAAGCTCCATCCACAGGAAGGGTCATTGGTGCTAACGAGCGAGTAAATATAGGTTACATTGGTGTTGGCGGACAAGGCCAAGCGCACGTTCGCAGCATGAAAGGCCACAAGGGCGACAGCAATCTAGCTCAGATTGCTGTCTGTGACATTTCTCAATCTCGCATGGACCAGGCGGAGGGCATCATTGGCGAAAAAGTAGGCCGCTACGTGGACCACCGCAAACTGCTTGAAGACAAGGATATCGATGCTGTTTGCATTGCTACCGTGGATCACTGGCACACTCCCTGTGCAGTTGATGCAATGAATTTGGGCAAGGATGTCTATGTGGAGAAACCCATGACCCGTTACCTGCATGAAGCATGGGAGATCCAGGACACCGTCAAACGCACGGGCCGTCTGGTTCAGGTGGGTTCACAAGGTTGTTCTGCAAGAAAATACCACAAAGCTGCGGAAGTCATCCAGTCGGGTATGATTGGACCTCTCGTCATGGGAACGACTTCCTACATGCGCAACAACCCAAAGGGTGAGTGGAATTACACCATCCGCGACTGGGCTACCCCGGACGACATGGATTGGAACCGCTGGATGGGTGGCGTGAACAAGAAGATCCCCTTCAACGCAGATCACTATTTCCGCTGGCGCAAGTATTACCCTTATTGTGCGGGTCTGCTGGGTGACCTTTTGCCTCACCTGCTGCATCCTTACATGCTGGCAACTGGAGCTCCTGAATACCCGGCTCGCGTTGTCAGCCTTGGAAACAAAGCACTTCGGACCGACAAAAATACTCCGGGCACCTACGAGCGTGATGTGGATGAGAACGTGCAGGCAATCATCGAATTCCCAAGCGGATTCAATCTGGTGGTTGCAAGCGCTACGGTCAATGAGTACAACATGACTGAAACCATACGTGGTCATCACGGCACCTTGCTGATGGGTGGTATCGGAGCCAACAAGATCGAGCTTCGTCCGGAACGTAAATTTTCTGATGAAGTTGATCCTGAAGTATTCGACAACCTGTTGCCAGGTGAAGCCATTTCTCACCACGAGAAGAACTGGATCGAATGTATCCGAACCCGCAAACAGCCTAACTGTGGCATCGATCTCGCAGTGAAAGTTCAAACGGTTATTTCTCTCGCTGAAATGTCTGATCGCTTGAGTATCATGTGCGTTTACGACGAGAAGAATCGCAAGATCACCACTGCCGACGGCAAAGAAGTCAAGCCGCTCACTTACGGAAGTTTGGATCTTTCTTAATCGAAATTAAATCCCATCTTTAGTGAAAGGGNTCCACCCCATCGGTGGAACCCTTTTTCATGCACCGATCTTTAACTTTATTTGAATCATCTAATGGTAACCGTACGCGCCGCACGCATGGCCATGGCCACTCGATTTGAAGTCGTTCTCAATGGTGAAAAGGAATCCTGGCTTCAATCCGTCGCAGAAGAGGTATTGGATGAAATCGAAAAACTGGAGGCAAAATTAAGCCTTTATAATCCTGCCAGTCAAATTGCACGNACAAACCATCAAGCAGCCGTTTCACCCGTCAAACTTGATCCATTGGTCTTCGGCCTCCTTCAGCGCTGCAAAACCTTATCAGAAAAAACCAACGGAGCATTCGATATTACGATGGGCCCCTTGATCAAATGCTGGGGATTCATGAAAGGCACTGGCGAATGCCCGTCAGAGGATGCCATTGCCAGAGCAATGAACCTGGTGGGAATGCAGCATGTGCACCTCGATCCAACGGATTATACCGTTCGTTTTGATCAAGAAGGGATCATGCTGGACCTGGGGGCGGTGGGCAAAGGCTACGCACTCGAAGTTGCCTCGGAAATACTTCTCGATTTTGAAATCAAAAGCGGAATCATCCACGGGGGAACAAGCACTATCAGCGCGATCGGCACCCCTCCTGAGGACGATGCCTGGCATATCGCCCTCATCAAGCCTGAAAGCGATCCAGCGTTCCCTTATTACGTGGAAGAAAAAAGCACACAAACAGAGTATCAATCACAAGATCTGCTGACAGTGGTCCCTCTGGTTGATCAAAGCCTTTCGGTTTCAGCGATCTGGGGTAAGTCATTCCAATCAAACAACCGCACTTTGGGTCACGTCATTGATGGCCGCACAGGACAACCGGCGCAGGGGCATTGGATAGCTGGGCTCGTTTGTGGGAACACAACCGATTCTGATGCCCTTTCAACGGCCATGCTTGTGGATGGATTCGAGGCCATCGACGCGATTCAATCCATCCACCCTCAAGCCCGATGGCTGTTGGTCAATCAGGGGCAATCTGAATCAGATTACGATGTCCACCTGAAGGGATTGACGCTCAAATCAGACGAGCTTCCTCATTCCAAAGCGTAGGTCGCAGCAAACTCATTTATCACGACCTTCCCACCATCCGCCACGGGGAACATAATCAGGTCTTAATACCGCAGCATGACCTCGCTCCAGAGCTGGAAGGGCTTTGGTGCGTGTTTGAATTTGCTGCTTGCGGTAAAGTTCTTTGTCATATTTGGGATTCAGGAAAGGCATCCTTGCATCCGTGTCCTGCAGCCATGCCACCAATTTTTGAAACATGGCCTGCACTTTNTCTTTGTGCTCGTTCGCCAAATCATGTTGCTCTCCTGTATCTTCAGAGAGTCGGTATAGTTCACATCGGCCATCCTCGTGATAATAAATCAACTTCCAATCCCCTTCCCTCATGATGGATGAAGGTTCGCCCCCCTGATTGCCGTAATGAGGATAATGCCAGAATAAAGGACGATCTGAAATCTCTCCTCCCTTGAGAACAGGAACAAGGCTAAGCCCGTCCACATGCTGTGTGGGACGCATGGGGAGCCCTGCCATTTCCATCAGGGTCGGGTAAAAATCGGTTCCAATCGCAGGAACATCCGTCATAGAATTCGCTTGAACGACTCCAGGCCATTTAATGAAGTAAGGCTCACGGATTCCACCTTCCCATTGACGTCCCTTGCCTCCACGAAAAGGTAGATTGGACGTGGCTTTGCCATCCCCGGCAGAAACACCACCGTTATCTGATGTAAAAACAACGATGGTGTTCTTATCCAATCCCAGACGATCCAATGTTTCCAGGACCAAACCTACAGCCATGTCCATGGCCTCCACCATTCCGCCATAAACCGGATGGTCCTGTACCTGTCGCACGGGAGACGTGCGGTCAATGATGAATCGATGATTAGGTTTGCGTTCTTTCGAAGCTTTATCGCGATATTTAGCCCACAGAGCCTCGGTTGTTTCCAGTGGGGCATGGACCATATAAAAAGACAGATATGCGAGGAATGGACGATCCTTGTTTTCTTCAATAAATGTTGCCGTTTCTTGACCGAGCCTCAGAGGCAAGTATTCACCAGCTGGACCGGATTCCATTTTTGGATTCGTGTAGGGGGAGAAAAAACCACCTGGAGGCGAACCTCTATGATGTCCTCCCACATTGATATCAAAGCCATGATCTTCAGGAAAACTTCCTTCACCTCCCAAGTGCCATTTACCGGCAAAAAAGGTACGATAACCACCTTCTCGAAAGGCTTCAGCCAAGGTCGTCTCATCCAGTGAAAGCTGATGATGGTAGTGAGCGGGAAGCAGTTTGGTATTGCGCTTCCAGTCTGTCCCAGCGGCAGCTCCAATCCAATCCGTGATGGCCAATCGAGCAGGGTATTTACCCGTCATGATGCTTGCTCTGGATGGACTGCAAACCTGACAGGTCGCGTATCCCTGACGAAAACGCATACCCTCTCGACCGATACGGTCAATATTCGGAGTTTCGTAAAAAGTGCTTCCCTGAATGGATAGATCACGCCAACCTAAGTCGTCAGCGAGAATGAAAACTACATTCGGACGATCCGCTGCCTTGGTTTGTGTGACCATCATCAGGCCCCCTGCAACCATCATGGCACGAAGGAAATAATGAATTCGCATGCTCAAATTATACCTTGGATGAAGGAACGAAATCAACCATCGGTTTACCGATATACCTGAGTTCAATAAGCCCCATAAAGCGTGGTCACTGCTTGCCCCCCCTCGGTAAGGTGGTTATTCAGCGAGTGAAGGGCATCAGACCGACAAATCGTATGCTCCACCGTTGATGCAATCATCATTGAAGTACATGAGCCAAGCAGAACCAAGTGAACTAATGAAAAGAAAGCAATACGGCACTTACATCATACCTTCAATCCTCAGGACACTTTACCTTTTTAGCATGATCCTTGAAGGGCAAACCTTGGAGTTGTTTGCCGCAGAAAAAGATACCCTTATCCAGCAACTTGAAGCAGTGACGTTGGCAAACGTTCGAAGTTATCAGTTAAAAACGACGCAGGAAAGAAGCATGGATTGCCTGAAAGTGTTTCAACCACAGCAACATGATCAGAGGTCCATTTATTATGGTTTATTCCACAGTATGGAGAAAGGAGTATTTAACATACATCTGGCTGAATCAAATGATCTGCTCATATGGAAGGAAATAAAATTACTGGATACACACGCATCCCAGCCTACCGTTTTCCCATGCAGAGAGGGTGGCTTTTTAATGGCTTATGAAAAGGATGCGCCCAGATCATGCTGGATCAGGTTGCGCTATTATGAAAACCTGACTCACCTGCTGGAGGGTAGATACACAAACGAAAATGATATCCCGAGATCACTTGCTCCCACCGCTGAAGGAACTCCCAGTTTCGAATCGGTGGTAATGGCAGCAAAGGGGATCAATCATTCGAAGATTCGCCTTCGCTTTCATTACTTCAAGCATGTTAGAGTTGATCAACTTGCCATGGGCACACTGACCGATTTCAAGCATTGGCAGGCCAAGCCTTCCGTATACGTCAATGAGGCATTGATCAAAAGCGGATGGAACGGCAATTTAGGAGACCGTGATCCGTTCACATGGAAAGACAAAACGTATATCCTTCAGGAAACCCAGAGAAATCGCAATGACTGGAGCTCCTGGAGAATCAATCTTTGCGATAAAGAAGGCATGCCGATCCGCACGCTTGCAATCAAGACTGATAAACATTCACGGGCATTTGCCAATCCTAATGCTACATGGGTCACGGACTCGAATAATCAACAGAAACTGGTCATCACATTGTTCCTGCCATCCGAAGGCAATGCTCCAGAGGAAGCAGGCACTTTGCTTTACGTGATCAATTCACCCTCAAAGCGTGAGTAACAAAAACATATCAACATGTCATCGTTCTTTTCGAAGGGCAGGCTGTGGAGGTCAAAAAAAGTGTAAGCTTCATGGATGACTTGAACCCAGACGCCACTCGATCAATTCCTTTGAATAAAAATACTAAGCGTGTAAAAAACGGTCATCAAAAGGAATATCAACCATTCAATGAATCCTTTAATGTGAGGTTTCCGGGGGGATGGTCTAATCTCGGATCGATATGTGAATTCTGTGATCTCTCTATGGGGTATCTAGCACATGCGTTCGACATCCAATCAATCGATTATCATTGCTGCGATCATTACAATGATAGTCAGCCTGTCTCTGTGGTTAGGTGGATTACCGGGTTGGTTGGCCTATCTGGCATCGATCAATATCATATGCTTTGGGTTCTATGGAGAAGATAAGTGGCGTGCAATCAAGCAGGAATCGCGCGCACCTGAAGGAATGCTGCACCTCATGGCACTTGCAGGTGGGGTGTTAGGCGCAAGATTAGGACAAAAAGTTTTTCGTCACAAAACATTGAAAGGCTCTTTTCAACGAGCCTTTTGGTTCATTGTCTTCTTACAGTCAATGGCGGTCCTTGCATGATACTATTTAAAATACCAATAGTTATATCACCAAAAAACAGAGACCTGCACTTGTCTGAATGCCATGGGTTTGGTAAGCCTTTTGCCCTTTTCATATATTTAAAAAAATTCGATGAGTGGACCATTGACATATATTTGCAACCGGCGGCTGAGGGTGTTCCTTGCGATGATGTTGCTTGGGTTCTATGGGGGCGGACCGATAGTTGTTTTTTCTGATCAATCGAACGCTATAACGACAAGCTCAGCATCCACTGCTCAGGTCCGTACTGAACCAGAAGGAAAACCTTCACTGCGTGCCATTCGTGTGCAGAAAGGCCCAGAAATCGACGGTAGACTTGATGAGGCATTATGGAAGGAGGCTCCAGCTGCAGGCCCCCTGTGGCAATACGATCCCTTGCCTGGTGTTGAAATGTCTGAACGCACTGAATTTCGCATCGTTTATGACGACCAGAATATTTACATCGGGATTTGGTGTTTCGATTCCGAGCCTGACAAAATCAACGCGCGTGTGATGCAAAGGGACAACCGGTCCATTTTCAGCGATGATTATCTTTACATGGCCTTTGATACGTTTCATGACCATCGCAATGGCTACATCTTTGTCACCAATCCCAATGGAGCAAGATACGATCAAATCGTCAGCAATAACATTTTTCTCAATTCAAATTGGGACGGGGTCTGGCGTGCTGCTGGTTCAGTTGATAAGGAGGGATGGAAAGCCGAGCTTGCGATCCCCTTCAAATCTTTGAGCTTTGATCCGCGAAAAGACGTCTGGGGATTCAACATCAGTCGATCCATTTCCAGAAAAGTGGAAAGAGGACGTTGGACTGGAGCTAAACCACATTTGCACACCTTTCATGTCAGTCAAGCCGGGGACATCCTGGGACTCACGGGATTGAAACAGGGACTCGGTATCGAAATTTCCCCATACGCTCTGGCCCGAATGAGCCGCGCCGGGCAGGATACCGATATGACGGGTGATTTCGGCACTGATGCTCGATATCGAATCACACCCAAGCTAAGCGCCACTTTAAGCTACAATACGGATTTCGCAGAAACGGAAGTTGATCAACGGCAATTGAACTTTACGCGCTTCCCTCTCTTTTTCCCGGAGAGACGTGCCTTCTTTCTCGAGGACAGCGGAGTATTTGAATACGGAGGACTGCCAGTGACAGGTCGAAGTACCGGCCTGGGAAAGCCTGTCATTCCTTTTTTCACAAGACGCATAGGGCGCGATAATAACGGAGAAACCGTCCCTTTGCTGATTGCCGCTAAAATGGCTGGAAGGGCAGGAAAATATAGCATGGGCTTCACCGACGCCGTTTTGGAAGATCACAACGGCCTGGGCGTTCGGAATGTTTTCGCCGGTCGTGTGGCCCGGGATGTATGGGAACAATCGAGTGTCGGGGTGATCACCACCATGGGGGATCCGAATTCTGCCAACGACAATTTCCTGGTCGGACCAGATTTCAGGTATCGCACATCGGAATTCTTGAATGGAAAGACATTTGAAGCAAATGTCTTTGCGCTGAGCACCAACACAGATGGCCCCTCAGCGGACTCTGGATTTTCCTACGGAACTTCCCTGGCTTATCCAAATGATCTGTTTCGGGCCAACGCCCAGTTCATTGAGGTGTCAGATGCATTTGATCCTGCCTTGGGATTTGTCCAACGAAAAAATGTGAGAGGTTATTATACTTACGGNAGTTGGAACCCCCGCCCCACATCCGTCCCTTGGTTAAGGCAATACCACATTGCATACCGAACAGAACATTACACCGATCGATCCAACATACTTGAAACAGCCGAACATCGCATCACGCCCCTTTGGCTGGAATTAAATTCCGGGGACGAAATTTTTGTGAGCTACATCCGTGAGTTTGATGGCCCTGATAACGATTTTACTATCCTGAGAGATCTGACCATTCCAGCCGGGGATTATTGGTGGAACCAATATAGGATAGGCATTGATTTTGCCAGCCGCCGAAAAGTATCGGGAGAACTCAGCGCATCTTACGGTGATTTTTATTTTGGAGACCGCTGGCGCGTGGGAGCGGAGGCGACTTATTACCCATGGAAACGTTTGGGACTTAGCTTAGATTATGCCTACAACCACGTCAGTTTCCCCCTGGGAGTCGCCGATGCCCATATCGGCGCTGGCCGGGCGCTGATCAATTTTACAACTAACCTTGTATGGGCACACCTGGTGCAGTACGACAGCCTCTCGGAGTCCGTGGGTTATAATAGTCGATTGATCTGGGAATACCGCCCCGGTTCAAAATTGTTCGCCGTTTTCAACCAGAATTATCTGGCTGAAAATTTAACCCTGACATTGCGTCAGACAGAGGTGACTTTGAAAGCAGGAGCGATTTTTCGATTCTGAACAGCACATATGATCTTCTTCCATTCTCTGGGAACTGAAACTGGATCATGGTTCGCCAGATAACACGGAAGCAACTCAAGCACCTCTTTCATCCCTCCATCTGAGTAACAGCAATACCGAAAGGCTTCTGCTCCGCGTCAAAACGTAGCAAAGGTTGAAACTCATCGCATGAAACAAAACCAACGCAGGCAATGTGTGGCCCAGAGAGAATGACGGCGAAAACTCAAGATTCAGCCTCTTCAACAGGCATTTCGAGCACGTTCCACGGAAGCCCACAAGCATTGAGATCCGTCATGAATGGATCTGGATCCAATTGCTCCATGTTAAACACGCCTGGCTTTCGCCATTGCCCTGACAAAATCTGCTTGGCGCCAATCATGGCGGGCACTCCGGTCGTATAGGAAACAGCTTGCGATTTGACTTCCTCGTAGCATGCCTGATGGTCGCAGACATTGTAGATGAAAACGCGCCGGCGTTTTGCATCCTTTCTTCCCTCAACGAGGCAACCGATACATGTTTTCCCCTTTGTTCTAGGTCCCAAAGAAGCTGGGTCAGGAAGCAAGGCTTTCAAAAACTGGAGAGGAACAATTTGCTGCCCTTGAAATTCCACTGGTTTGATGCCCGTCATTCCCACATTTTCGAGTACACGCAGATGTGTCAGATAGGACTCGCCAAAGGTCATCCAAAACCGTATGCGCTTGAGCCCTTTCAAGTGCAGCGCAAGGGATTCTAATTCTTCGTGATACATCAAATAGGCTCGACGCACTCCTACCTCTGGAAAATCAAAATCGCGTTTAACCGACAACGGAGGCGTCTCCTTCCAGGCTCCTTCTTCCCAATAGCGTCCGATGGAAGTGACTTCTCGAATGTTGATCTCTGGATTGAAATTGGTAGCGAATGGATATCCATGGTCGCCAGCATTACAATCCAGAATATCCACTTGTTCAATTTCATCGAAAAGATGCTTTTGAGCGTAAGCACAGAAGACATTGGTCACTCCGGGATCAAAGCCGGATCCAAGCAAAGCCATGCGTCCTGCTTTTTTAAATTTCTCCTGATAAGCCCATTGCCACTTATATTCAAATCGCGCTTCATCGGGTGGCTCATAATTAGCTGTGTCCAGATAATCTACATCGGCCTCAAGGCATGCATCCATGATCGAAAGATCTTGGTAAGGCAATGCGACGTTGATGACAAGATCAGGGCGAAAGCGTTTGATCAAATTTACTGTCTGGCCGACTTCATCGGCATTGAGAGCAGCGGTCTGAATGGGGCAGTTTAGCTCTGAGGCAATTTGGTCACACTTTGATTGCGTACGACTTGCCAGACAAATATCACTGAAAACATCCGGTAGTTGAGCGCATTTATGCGCCACCACTCGCCCTACTCCACCTGCCCCGATGATCAAAACTCTACTCATGTCTCAGATTTCATACAACGAAAGCCCCTTTCATATCAATGATCTTAAACAGGAATGCGCTCATTCATTAAACCGGGCATTGTAAGCTGATTGACTATAAGCTAGAGTGCGTTCAAGTGAGTGTTCTCACGAATCCAAAAGGAACATGATTCGACTCAAGGATATAGCAAAAGCTGGAGGTGTGTCGGTGATGACAGTATCCAAAGTAATGAGGGATGCTCCCGATATTTCCGCGGCTACCAAGGGACGCATACGTCATCTGGCAGAAGAGATGGGCTATGTTCCAGACGTCACGGCCAGAGGGTTGCGTAATCGTAAAACCAGACTTCTTGGACTGGTCATTTCTGCTGCTACAAACCCCATTTATGCTCGCGTCATGATGGCCATTGAAGAACGAGCTTATCAAAGTGGCTACGATATCCTCTTTGCACATTCATTGAATAATCCAGAGCGGGAAGCAGCCTGCATCCGAAGGTTTCTCTCACGTCGAGTTGATGGATTGTTTATTTCGCCGGTATACCGATTTGAGGAAAATGCTCCAATTTATCAGGAGATCCTTAAACACAAAACTCCTTGCGTGATTCTGGGACACCGAGCTCCATTCTGTGAAAACTTTACCAACGTTGAGACCGACAGCCTTCAGGCATCCATGATGGCAACACAACACCTGATAGGACTCGGCCATCGTCGCATTGCTTTTTTCTCCGGCCCATTGGCAGCTCCCTGGGCCAAAGATCGATTGGAGGGATATCGCCTGGCATTACGGGAGGCCAGAATCCCCTGGGACGACCATTTGGTTTTCCAGGCAGGGGGAACGGTGAAAGAAGGAGCCCAGACGGCGGCACAAATGCTATCGGAACAAACAAACGCAACGGCATTGCAGGCGGTTAATGATCTGGTAGCCATAGGCGCAGCCGGCCATTTGATGGATCAAGGTGTCCGCATTCCAGAGGATATTTCTGTGGTTGGGTTTGGTAACATTCTGACCAGTGAACATTTCAGGGTCCCCCTGACCACCGTCCGTCAGCCAAAGCTGAGGCAAGGTGAGGTTGCCATGGACCTGATGGAAGGATTACTCCAAAACAAGACTGTGGAATCAAAAGTGATTCCAGCGGAAATCGTCATAAGATCGAGCACGAACAAACTCGATTGTGAGGGATGAGATTAAGATCCGGTCTAAAAACAATAAATGCCCATACAGCGGCAAGATTGGGATAGTTGAGCTCATTTCAGGCGCGAGCCAAGTCAATCATGGCACTCCGTTAAAAGATTGCTGGGGTGGCTGGTTTGTTACGGGACAACATGGCAACCAATTACATCGAGGTAACTTGTTTGGCAAAGCAGCTTATGAAAGACAGAAAGAATTATCCAACTATCTCGGTAATCTGAGGGAACTAAAGCAGCTTTTCAATCTATCGCCTTACCCAAGAGCAACAAGTGATATAGCTGCCTTAATGCTACTGAAACATCAGGGGCACATGCATAATTTCATCACGCGCATGCACTATGAAACAAAGCTCATGTTGAGCACTTACGGTCACCTTCGTTATCTCAAACATAAAATCGACGCCTTTTTGAGATACATGCTTTTTATTGATGAAGCACCTTTAAAGCATGCCATTCATTCCTCGTCCAGTTGTGAGAAAGCCTTCAGGAACATGGGGCCGGAGGATTCTCATGAGCGTTCCTTGAGGGATTTTAGTCTTGAAACAAGACTCTTCGAATCCCCTTGCAACTACCTCATCTACAGTGAGTCCTTTCAGTCCATGCCAGAAAAGCTAAAGCCTAAAATTTATAACAAACTCTGGAAAATACTGACAGGCGAAAACAATCAGCCTGAATTTTCGAAATTGTCGATTGCTTCACGAAAAACAATCCACAGCATACTCAAAGAAACACTTCCAGAGCTCCCCGAATATTGGTAGTTTTCCAAGTTTACTATCATGGAAGAAACACTCCCTAGCCTCGATTGCAAAATAGAGCACATCTTTATTTCAGAAGGTCATAATTATATCGGTCACCACGGCAAACCACCTGGCTGCAACAAGATCATTGAAGTGAAAAAAATTGAATGCGTTGCAGGCAGGGGATTAGCCGGGGACCGTTTTTTTGACCACAAGGAAAACTACAAAGGGCAAATCACATTTTTTGAAATGGAGATCTATGAGAAACTTTGCAATGAGCTCAATGAATCAGGAAAAGTCCCGTCCGATTTCCGTCGCAACGTCCTGACGCGGGGTGCTGATCTGAATCAGTGGATCGGAAAACAATTCAGTTTGCAAGGCATCAAGTTTGAAGGTGTGGAGGAATGCCGGCCCTGCTATTGGATGAATCAAAGTTTTGGCCCCGGAGCTGAGCTCGCCCTAAGAAATCAAGGCGGCCTACGAGCCCGCATCCTGAGCACTGGATCACTGCGAGTCACTCTGTAGGGTTCAACAATAACGCATACATGAGCTTGGCTGCTATCTTGAATTGCACGTCAGCTCTGCTCCCTTATTCCCCGGGCATGGAAGGGAAACCTTGCAAACACGAAACCCCAGACACTGCAGCAGTCCTGTGAGTCCAATCCATGATAATTGTAACATGTATTGGCAATCTGAAAACCATCTCAGATGGAAGGCTGAGACAACAATGATCCCTGCAAACAGACCAAAACAGCTTTAAAACAACATGCTTATTTTTTGTGCTGTGTGGTTTTGGACGGGTCGCATGCCTCCCTCCATAGTTGAAGCAACCCGAAGCCAATTGAAAAAGATAAACTGACTCATTGCATTACAGTTGTTTACAAAACCGTAATTAATACCAGAACAAAGCTTAAGTGTTTTAAGAAATCACCAACTCAGCATGCGATGCTAAACAAAACGGAAAAAAATCAAAAAAAACTTAAGTTCAAACTGTAACAGTCCGATCGTTTAACAGGGGATGAAACAGAGATACATCTTTGAACAAGCGATAAATTTTAACAGCTAAAGATAAAAAGCACTGTGACTGAGCAAGCAGGACCTCTACCTTTGTTGATTTTAGCCAGTATTTTTCTGGCAGTCTGGAACATGGACCCCTTTTTCATTGAAGAGGGAGATGCCACCACCAGGAGAGAGGAACCGGTGAACGCAAAGTATTCAACGATGCAATCTGATCAAAAAACACGAGAAAAAAGTGACTCGAGCTATGTTCTGCCGCCCTCAACAGCTATAAAGACAGGTAATACGAATCAATTTCAAAGGAAAGAGCAACCGGTATCTTCTTTTTGAAGAAGGAAAAAAACTGAAGAAACTTGGCCTATTCCTTAATGTTACGTTTGGCAGGATCGGGCTTTTCCCTGTAGTAAACCGCTACATGGCCCACCCGAGTGACCAAATGACTTTGAGTCTGCTCAGCAATTTTAGGCGCTAACTCCTTCTTTTCCTCTTTAAACTCGACGAACCGCACTTTCACAAGTTCATCTCGCTTCAGTGCATCGTCAACTTCCTTCAAGAATCCGTCAGTTAAACCGTTTTTCCCTATCTTGATTGAAGCGTCCAGACGCTGAGCAATGGCTTTGAGCTTGCGCGTTTGAGCGGATGTTAATGCATCACTCATGGCTTTTCAAAAACATCAACTCTTGCTGGGGGAAAGTTCATCCAAACAACGCGGGTGCTGCGGCGATGAAAAGCGGACAAAGCGGGATTTGGGCTCTTGCGTATGTCGTAGGTAAATTGAATGAATCGACCTCCGGATGGAAGAATTGACTGAGCTTCAGCAAGAATGGATTTAACCACCGGGGTAGGAAGTGACCTCAATGGAAGGCCAGAGACAATGCAAGCCACCGATGAGCTTTGGATGCCATGATCATCTTCAAGAAGCTTCTTGAGTCTGGAGGCATCTCCCTGAATGACTTTGACCCAAGGAAATCGGTTACGCAGGTGGCTGGACATAGCCTCTGATCGCTCGATAGTAACCAACTGCTTGCCATCGATTCCGCTTTTGAGCAGCTGCGTCGTGATAGCCCCTGTTCCTGCTCCAAGCTCAACAACATGCTGACCTTCTTTGAGAACGGGAACTTGCATGGCCATGCGCATCCCCAAAATGGGGCCGCTTGGAGCAGCAGCACCAACAGGTGCCGGATTGGCAATGATTTCCTTAAAAAAAAGACCGATCGAAGCCAGTCCGGATGTGGGCGTATCCATCATCTTGCAATTTATTAATATTCAATCTCCCTCTCGATGAAAGTCTCTCTCGGCTACGAGCCTTGCGAAGGAATTCCAATGCTAACATCCCCGGACAGGGGTGTCAAAAAACTTCGGAATCTCGGATTGCCTCCAAGGCGCTGATTCATGCAGATTAACAGGAGTCATGTTGAAACGCCTTAGCCGTCATCCATTGAGATTTACAGGGAAATTCATTCACCTATTCACCACGTTGACATGCGCTGGACTGGATGCCGCTCAGTTAAATTTCAGAAAAAAACTCACTTTACGGCAAAAAAACCAGTGGCAATCAAAATGGAGTCAAAACATTCTCATGGCATTGGGGATTCAAGTCCGTTTTGAGGGCTCCCCTCCCAGCAAAGGGATGCTGGTGGCGAATCATCTTAGCTACGTGGATATCATGGCAATCAGCCATGTGGTCCCCGCCACATTCCTGAGCAAAGCCGAAGTACGCAAATGGCCTTTGATTGGTTTTTTGACACAATTCGCAGGCACTCTTTTCATACGCAGAGAGCGAAAAAGTGATTTGCACGCCTTGACGGAGACCTTCTCGAGAGTGTGGAAGGAAGATTCCATGATTGTCATGTTTCCTGAGGGGACCAGTTCAAATGGCGATTCCATTCTACCGTTTAAATCTTCCCTACTGAAACCAGCATGCGATGAAAGCCAGCCGGTCACACCCGCTTTGGTGAAATACGAGTGTGTAGGCGGTTCTCTGGAAGAAGACGTCTATTTCTGGAAAGACATGACATTTACTCCTCACTTGATGCGGCTCCTGAGTGTTCAATCCGTGAGGGCAACGGTTACTTTTGGCCAACCACAGTTACCACCTCACACAAATCGCAAACAACTGACCCAATCCCTTTGGCTGGATGTGCAGAAGATGCATGCAGCAGCACACAAGCATTAAAATTTAATTCAAAATCGCCGCCTCATTGATCACAAAAGAATGAAAAGCACGATGGAATTATTGTTTTCTGGCCACCACAAATCCATTGAACATGCCGTATTTCCAGATGGACAGGTTCAGGCAAAAGTCAAGCAGAGGGTGAACCAGACGGTCGGTGCATGCCACTGATTCGATCAAGCAACCCCCATGACGGAGAAATGCAGAGATCTCCATGGGATTGGTTGCGATGATCGCATCGTCATCTGGCGTGAATGGGGCTTTGACGATGGGTTCCATACGGTCGAATCGCCAATGATTGAATGGGCCTTTCAGAACTTTTCTTTTTTGCAGAAGCCGACAACAGTTATTCCATTTGTTTCCAATCCCACGCATACGAGGGTGATAGTCCCGGAAGCCGATTACACGAAAAAAATTAGGGCTTGAAACCACTATTTTACCGCCAGGACGTGTGACACGTATGAGTTCTTCCAGGAATCGCTCGGGTTCTTCGACGTGCTCAAGCACATTAAAGGCCCCCACCACTCCAAATCTGGAATCTGGATAGGGAAGAACTTTGCCGTCATAAACTTGACAAAGGTCGGAGTACTTTTGTGCCTGCTCAATATTGGGGAGCGAGACATCGACTCCATGTCCTTTGACACCCTTTTGTAGCAGAGAACCCACGACTTGCCCCACTCCACACCCTACGTCAAGCACGGAATCGCCCAGACTATCGGGCACCAGATTATCGATATATTTTTGATAAAAAGAAACATCCCAGCTTGCCAGGAATTCGGCATACTCCTGATTGTTATGATAAGATTCCTGATGTCCCATGATTAATTGTATGATCGATGCTTCTAATGCCGAAAGCAACAAAAGTGAGAATGTCTCATGTCCGAGGAGCAATGCCCCAACAAATCCACCATTTGCTAGTTTCCAGCATCCATTTCCTTTTCANCTTCCGCAAGACGTTTTTGCTCTGCCTTTTCCTGCAATGTCTCATTGAAGGACTGAAACTCGGTCTGGGCTGCAAGAAAACCATTCAGTGCACTGGTAAGGTTTTCCTGATCGGAATCCGTAAGCGCGACTTCTTTTTGCAGAGAAAGTTTTTGCATCTCAATCAATGGACCAATGGTTTGCTGCAGATTGCGTGAACCATCAGAAAAGATCTTTTGCTCATCTTTTTGCAGCGCTATTTGGCGGTTCAAGTCCGCGATCAGCGCGGACAATTACTTGGATTTTTGCGACAGCGCAGCGTCACCATAGTTGGCTTGAATGGCTGCGCGATCAGGCTCATCAATACTTTCAATGTCTCGCAGAAAGAAACCTTCGAGCAAATAAACTAAAACACCAAAAACCACTGCCAGGACCCAGATGATTGCTCGATTCGACCAAGGTCCTTTGGGTTGGGTATTGCCTTTTTGACTCATTTTCTATTTTTTCATGGAATGATCTCAATATCGATTCATGAACAGGGTGACTCCTGCCCTGATCTGATGATGGTTCAAAATTCAGGAAACAGNGAAGGATTAATTCTCAGTGTTGACTTTGGTCCCGCTTTCTCCCCGCTTGACGCCATGAGAGGCGACGTAATCTTCAATGTATAAGACGTTGTCCCCCGCGTGCTGGATCACTTTCAATAAATTATCCATCGTGGCCAGTTCCTCCAATTGTTCATTGATGAACCACGATAGTTGATTCTGAGAAATAAAATCAGACTCATCAACAGCCAACTTCATCATGTCATTGATATCCCGCGTAACCTCGCGCTCCCAGTCCAATGCCAGTGAAATGGCCGACTTGATGTCAGGGAATTCATTCTGAGGGCCGGCAACAGGAGGAATNGCGACNTGACCACCAGCATCAACGAGGTATTTNACAAACCGCATGGCATGATCACGCTCCTCATCGGCTTGTCGGTAAAAGAAGTCTGATAGCTGGGTCAGTCCTTCCCCATCAAAATAAGTCGCCATGGATATATACTGAAGTGNAGCCGCAAATTCTCGACCAATCTGCCTGTTGATTGCTTCATTCATCGATCCACTAATGATGTTACCTTCATTTTTCATATCGTGTTTTTGGAGCACAACCATAGAGCACTTGCTGGGCAAAACAAGGAAGCAAGTCTAATGGGGTTTGAATTCAGAAAAGAGAGGCAGATACACACGCCCGAGTTATACGCCGGTGGTTAGGCCCCTGCCGGGTAGCCCTCACAATGGCAGCGGAAGCACCAATGATCGGCAAGCAGCAATCTGGCGACGAACAGATCGCTCAGGAATATCAAGTATTTCTGCGATTTCCACTTCCCCCATTCCCATGAGAAGACTTAATCTGACCAGATCAGAGCTCCACGGGTTCCGCTGGCAGTAGGTTTCAACGGCGTTGATTATCTCAAGGTTGTCTTCCGGCAAGCAGGCAAAGCAGATGAAAATGGAGGGTTTCCGTTCCTCAAGCTCCTTGCATATCTCGATCATGGCAAGCGAAGCTTCGGAGTAGTAATTCCGTCGTATAGACCACAACTCAGGATACGCTACCACAGAGGAGAAAAAAAGTTGATGCACGAATGATACCGCATTCAATCGACGACTGGAGGAAGATGAACTGTTTGCTGTCTGCCAGACCAGCGAGCGAAGTTCCCGGTGCGTCCAGGATGGGAATGTCTGGTTGCTTTGAGCCCAAGGTGACTGCATATCAGGTTGTCCCATGGATCAAACTTCCAGGGCAGTGATAGCATATGCCAAATTCAGTTATTTGAAAAGCTCATCTTTGGAGGGGGCTACTTGCCTTTCCAAGCAGACTTTACCACCGCGGCCGCGTAATCGCGGTTGAGACGAGAAATGAAGTCCAACGAAATTTCTTTAGGACAGACAGCTTCGCATGCTCCAGTGACGGTGCAATTTCCAAATCCAGCTTCGTCCATGGATTGAACCATCGAGAGGACGCGCTGGTCTTTCTCAGGTTGACCCTGGGGGAGGGTACCAAGATGGGAAACTTTGGCAGAAACAAAAAGCATGGCAGATGCGTTCTTACAAGCTGCCACACAAGCTCCACAGCCAATGCAAGCTGCAGCGTCCATGGCCGTGTCGGCGTTTTCCTTGGAAACAGGAATCGCGTTGGCGTCCGGATTACCGCCTGTACTGGCAGAAACGTAGCCGCCAGATTGAATCACCTTGTCAAATGCTTGGCGGTTTACAATCAGGTCGCGTATCACGGGAAATGGTCGAGCCCGCCATGGCTCGATGGTTATCGATTCCCCGTCCTGAAAATGACGCATGTGGAGTTGGCAGGCTGTTGTTGCTTTCTGCCCACCGTGAGGTGTTCCATTGATCACCAGCGAACATGTGCCGCAAATTCCCTCTCTACAATCAGAGTCGAACGCGATTGGGGAGTCGCCCTTGGATGTTAGGCCCTCGTTGACAACATCCAGCATCTCAAGAAAAGACATGTCTGGACTGACATCATTTGCCTGATAAGTGACAAACTCACCAGCATCGTCGGCGTTTTTCTGTCGCCAAATTTTTAAAGTAAGATTCATTACTTATAGCTCCTCTGGGTCATTTTGACCTCTTCATATTTCAACGGCTCTTTGTGCAGAATGGGTGGTTTTTTATCTCCTTGGTATTCCCAACCAGCAACATAGGAGAAATCTTTATCGTTTCTAAGCGCTTCACCGTCTGCTGTTTGATATTCAGTCCTGAAATGACCTCCACAAGATTCATCACGGTTGTGCGCATCGCGACAGAGCAACTCGCCAAATTCCATGAAATCTGACACTCGTGAAGCCTGTTCCAGGGCCACGTTCAGTTCGTTGGCACTGCCGGGAACACTGACATTTTGCCAGAATTCTTCTCTTAATTTAGGAATGCGCTGTATTGCATCGGCAAGACCTTCTTTGTCGCGCGCCATGCCGCATTTTTCCCAAACGAGACGACCGAGCTCCCAGTGCATGGAACGTATGGAACGATTACCTTTGATGGAGAGTAGCTGATTGATTTTTGTATTAACTTCATCTTCGGCGCTTTTGAAAGCAGCATGGGAAGTGGAAGGTTTGAACTGATCATGGGAAGCAAAATAGTGGCCGATTGTGTAGGGAATTACAAAATACCCATCAGCAAGACCTTGCATTAGCGCACTGGCTCCGAGACGATTCGCTCCGTGATCTGAAAAGTTGGCCTCTCCAAGAACGAATAGGCCCGGAATAGAACTCATTAGGTTATAATCAACCCACAATCCGCCCATGGTATAGTGCGGAGCAGGGAAAATACGCATGGGCTGTTTGTAAGCGTTTTCCCCCGTTATCCGCTCGTACATACTGAATAAATTACCGTAGCGCTCTTGAACCGAATGTTCACCAAGACGATTGATGGAATCCTCGAAGTCAAGAAAGACTCCCAAACCGCCAGGGCCAACGCCCCGGCCCTCATCGCAGACCTCCTTGGCAGCTCGAGATGCAATGTCGCGTGGGGCAAGATTGCCGAAACTGGGGTATTTGCGTTCCAGGAAGTAGTCACGCTCCGTCTCGGGGATGTCGCAGGATTTGCGTGCGTCTCCCGGTTTTTTGGGAACCCAAACACGCCCATCATTGCGCAGTGATTCGGACATCAAGGTGAGTTTGGATTGGTGCTCACCGCTCACCGGAATGCATGTGGGGTGAATCTGCGTGTAGCAGGGGTTTGCAAAAGCGGCACCACGCTTGTAGGCTCGGTAGGTGGCAGTGACATTGCAACCCACCGCATTGGTGGAAAGATAAAAGACCGGGCAATAGCCGCCGGTTGCCAAAATCACCGCATCTCCTGAGTGAGATGAGATTTCTCCAGAAACCAAGTTGCGCACCACGACTCCCTTGGCATGCCCATCAACCAGAACAAGGTCCTGCATTTCCGTTCTGGAAAACATTTGGACATTGCCGAGACCAATCTGCCGACTTAAAGCCTGATAGGCTCCAAGCAGAAGTTGCTGACCTGTCTGCCCGCGAGCATAGAATGTTCTTGAAACCTGAGCTCCACCAAAAGACCTGTTCGATAGGTAACCACTATATTCCCTTGCGAAAGGAACGCCCTGAGCCACACATTGGTCGATGATCTGGCGACTTACCTCAGCCAGACGATGGACGTTGGCTTCCCGAGCTCTGAAATCGCCGCCTTTGATTGTGTCGTAGAAAAGTCGATGAACACTGTCGCCATCGTTTTGGTAGTTCTTAGCCGCATTGATACCGCCTTGAGCAGCGATACTGTGAGCGCGTCTGGGACTGTCCTGATAGCAAAAACATTTAACCTTGTAGCCAAGCTCGGCCAAGGTGGCAGCAGCGGAAGCACCAGCCAAG
>NZFL01000018.1 GCA_002690655.1 Pedosphaera sp. | reverse complement strand
GGGTGACCGTCGGCAGGAGATCGTCGTCATTGGTCAGAGCATGGATTCCGATGCGATTACCATGAAATTTGATGGGTGCCTGCTTACTGACGACGAAATGGCGATGGGCCCTGAAGCTTGGATGACACATTTCAAAGATCCTTTCTTTGAATGGCAAGTGGCAATGGAGGAAGATGCCCCGACCGAGGAAGAAAAAACCATGATTCAACATTAAATGAGAGCGTGCAGTTTTGCTGGGGTGATGAACGGGTTTTTGGTGGCGCGGATCAAGCGATTATTTTACTGACAACATGACCATGCACATTGGTTAACCTGCGTTCCAGTCCATTGTGGTAAAAGGTAAGGCGCTCGTGGTTGAGGCCCATCAGGTGCAGCAGGGTTGCGTTGAAGTCATACACGGTCAATTTGTCGACGGCAGCTTTGAAACCGAATTCATCGCTTTCTCCGTAGCTGTATCCCTTTTTGACGCCAGCGCCTGCCAGAAAGCACGTGAAGGCGTTGGGATTGTGATCGCGCCCGGTACCGTTGGCTTGAAGGAAGGGCATGCGTCCAAATTCCGTTGCCCAGACGACCAGCGTTTGCTCAAGTAAACCCCGCTGCTTCATGTCCGCGAGCAATGCGGCTGTGGGTTGATCCATGATTTCCGCCTGCATGGCATGGGTTTTCAGAATGTCAGAGTGCGAGTCCCAGTTGGTGATACCGTTACCACCCGCAGGATCGCTCCCGTTATAGAGTTGGACGACGCGAACGCCTTTTTCAATCAGCCGTCGGGCCAGGATACAATTTTTTGCGTATTCGCGATGCAGTTCGCTTCCCTGATCGACGCCGTAATGTTTCAGAGTCGATGCACTCTCAGTAGACATGTCCATGACTTCCGGGACGGAAGTTTGCATGCGGCCTGCCAGTTCATAGCTGGCGATGCGGCCTGCGAGGTTCGAATCACTGGGGTATTTTTCCAGATGTTGAGCATTGAGTCGTTGTAATAATTCAGCGGTACGACGATCTGCATCGCGACTTAGACCCTTGGGTCGATGCAAGTTGTTGGGTGGGTTCCTTGAGTTAAAGTCTGTTCCTTGAAAAGCTGCAGGAAGAAAACCGTTGCCGAAATTGTTTTTACCGCTTCGCGCGAGCCCACGGGGATCGTTGATAGCAACAAAAGCCGGTAATTCATGAGATTCTGTGCCGAGTGCGTAGGTGACCCAGGCTCCAAACGATGGAAAGCCCTCCATGGTAAAGCCGGTGTTCATGAAGTTTTCTCCTTGTGGATGGGCACTTGTATTCGTTGTCATCGAGTGCAGGAAACACAAGTCATCCACTTGTTCCGCCAGGTGGGGCAGTAGATCAGAGACCATTTTTCCGGACTGTCCATACGGATTGAATTTCCAGAAGGATTTCGCGATGTTGCCTGTTGGTCCTTCAAACGTCACGGCAGGAATTCCCGGAGGCTTCCTGCCGTGCAATCTTGAAAGCGCAGGCTTGTAATCAAATGTATCGACATGACTGACCGCTCCGGGCAGATAGACAACCAATACCTGCTTGGCGGTTGCATTGAAATGTGACGACCTTTGGGCGTAAGGGTTGTTGGGATCGATGTTTGGGCGGATCGGCAGCTCACCGCTCACGGTCTGAGACTCATTGGCAAGCAGTCCCTCATTATCGAGCAAGCCTGCCAACCCCAACCCAGCGGCTGAAAGCCCGGCTGTGCCGAGGAAATGGCGCCGGTCCAATAAGTGGCGTCCATGCAAGGAAAGGTGTTCGGGATTGTTCATGATTTGAATCAGGGCAGGAATGCAAATTCATTGGAGTTGATGATCGCACGACAAACGAGTTGCAATTCACTTTCCCTCACGAGATCCAGGCAAGAGGCCTGCTCATTGATAGTTGGAGGGCGACCGAGTAGCAACTCGAAGCAGCGCTGAATGGCAAGCTCTGGATGGCCATTCGTGTCCTGACGTGCTCTCTCAGCAATCAGGTTTGATTGATCCATGACAAAATTGCTGTTCATTAGATTGAGCGCCTGCAACGGTGTCGTCGAGACGGGGCGTTTGGCTCGAACTTGCCCGCAGTCTGGAAAGTCGAATACGGTAAACATTTGGTCGTCCACACGGCGCATACGCTCCTGATAGATCATTCGCCGCCACGTCTCTGAACCATGATTATCCGTGACTTCCCATTGGGCATATCGTTTTTTCACGTTGTGGATACGATAGCTGCGTCCTCCAATGGTGCGATCCAGCGTGTCCGATGCTTGTAAAATTGAGTCGCGGATGACTTCGGCTTCGACGCGTTTGGGTGGGTATCTCCAGAGTAACTGTGAGTCTGCGTCAGCAGTGATTCCTTTCTTTCCTGGCGCACTGGATTGACGAAACGCATCCGACATCACCATCAAACGAATCATGTGCTTGATGGACCATGGTTGCGTTTCGTTACTTCTTGCGAGACGGGATGCAGGCTGCATGAATTCGGCTGCCAGCCACTCGAGCAATCCGGGGTGTGTGGGTGGCGTGCCGGCAGCACCGAAATCGCTGGTGGTCGTGACAATACCCTGGCCGAAAACGTGATGCCAGATTCGATTGACAGCGACTCGGGGTACAAGTGGATTTCCGGGGCTGATCAACCATTGAGCAAAAGCTGCTCTCCGCTCTGGACCCGAGGCGTGTGTTCGGAGATTAAGATCCCCACCAAGTTGTGATAATCCAGCAGGAAGCACTTCGTCTCGAGGATTCTCGGGGCTTCCACGCATGAGTATATGAGTTTTGACCGGTTGGATGAAACGAGCGACAAAACTTGGTCTTGGTCCTTCTTCATTCACAAGCTCTATCAGTTCCTGAAGGGTATTCAACAGACCCTTTCGAGATGTATGCTTTTTGTTCAGTTGATCAAATGTCATGGTGGACGCAATCTGCTTCCATTGACCATCTTCCGTGGGAATCTCAACACGGTAAGGACCAAAATTAAATTTATTGAGCCCTTCAAGGTAGGCTGTTTCAAAAAAATCTTCGCGATTGGTGCTCAGACGAATACGTTCGATGTCATGCGGTTGGGTAAAGGTGAACTCGATCCAGGGTTTTTTCTTGCTGTCAGCTGGTGCTTTTGCACTCCAGGCCTGAGTACCATACTTACCATCGTTGACGTGCTTTAGATCAGCACGCGCAACCGCCATTTCAGGAGGGCTGAATGTTTGTGTGCCTTCGGCTGCTGCAGCCACATTCCGACCATGATCGGTAGGCCCGAAGATCTCGATTTCGTCGAGACGAACACCACCCCAGTTGAATTTGATGCGAACCTTCTCTGCCGTCACAGGGGTAAAATGCAACTCCTTGTAACCTATCCAATCCTCCACCCAAGGACCCATCGGTTTCAGCTTTGCATGCACTTCTCGGATTTTTCCATAGAGTTCCTGACCGCGTAATCGGCGCGGATGATCTGTTGCCAGTTCGGGAAATCGACTTCCAAATTCGACATCCTCAAAAACAGCAGTCATGGCGTAGTAATCGCGAATCGAGATTGGATCAAATTTGTGATTGTGACACCTTGCACAGCCGATGGTCACACCGAGTGCGGAGGCCCCGACTGTCTGCATGATTTCATCCATGCGATCAGCCCGCGCCTGCCTTCGTGCGGCTGGTTCCTGGCCCACAGTTGCTACGGGAACATGCGGGCCAGCCACCAGGAAGCCGGTTGCATCACCTTGACCGACCGAATCGCCTGCGATTTGCTCGAACAGGAAACGGTCATATGGCTTGTCTTCATTCAGAGCGCGCATCACATAGTCGCGATAAATCCAGGCGTTCTTGCGATACATGTTGCTTTCACTGCCGTTTGTTTCTGCCCAGCGGATGACATCCAACCAATGCTGTGCCCAACGCTCTCCGAAATGTGCGGAATCCAATAAACGATCGACGAGTAATTCATATGCTTGATCACTATCCTTCTCATAGGCTTCCAGGAAGGTTTTGGTGTCAGCCAATGTCGGTGGCAAACCGGTCAGAACGATTGAGACACGACGAATCAATGACTGTGGAATTGCAGGATCTGAAAACGTGAGTTTATCCTCACTCAACCGTTTCAGCAGAAAGCGATCAATGGGATTTGAATAGGAAGCATATTCTTCCGGGCTGTCCGGTCGATTAATGGCCTGAAACGACCAATGATCTGATTTCATTTCCTCGCCCGCTGCCATCTGTCCCGGCCAGATGCTTCCTGCTTTGATCCAGCGCTCCAGTAAATGGATTTCCTTCGCCGGAATCCTGTCTTCATCAGGCGGCATCATGACGTCGGGATCGAGGTGCTTGACGACTTCCAATAAGTAACTTTTTTCTGGATTGCCCGGGATAACGGCAGCCAACCCTGAATCACCACCGCGCAGCATGTTCGCACGGGTGTCCAGTCGCAGCCCGGACTTCTCTTTAGCTTCGCCGTGACAGTCAATGCAGCGCTCCTCCAGGATAGGCGCAATGTCACGTTCAAAGTTGATTGCATCAGCCGATACAGCCAGAGAGATGAAAAAAAAGGACACACTACTGACCCATCCGAAACTGTTCATCCGTCTTGCTATGATTCTTAAAAAATGTTGTCTCATTTTTATCTAGAGGGTTCATGAAGTGGTTTATCACTCTTCCGCCACTGGATTATTTTTTGACGATGTATCAATTACTTCACGATAAGCTTTCAATTCTGACCATGTCAATTTGCCATCCTTGTTGGCATCGGCCGCAGGGTGACTTGAGAAGTATTGAGATTTCCATGCTTCGGCTTTCGAATTGGGGTTGCTGGAACCCTTGGGTTTCCAATTTGGTTGAGGCGGAATCATGCCAGGCTGAGGGATTCGATCAAGAAGACGTTTTCGAAAATGGATCAGCCGGCCGGCATGTTCCGCACGTTCGTCAAGATTGTTCCATTCGTGGGGATCGTTGGAGGTATGATACAATTCCTCCTTTCCGTTTTCATAACGAATGTAACGCCAGTCCTTCGATCTCAAGGAATAACTTTCCTGCGCGGGATGGTAATCCATGCGCCACTTGTAAAGAGCCGTGAGTGCCTCGTCTGGTCCAGACCACTTGCCTTTGACAGGATCCATCAGCAGTGATTTTAAGCTATACCCGTCCAGTGGATGACCTTTCCGCCCCTTCATCGTCGTACCCTTCAGATGGCAAAGATCGACCAAGGTTGGATATAAATCAATGAGCGAGACCGGTCGATCGCATTGAGTGTTGGCTGAAGCGTCATCCGGTAATCGGACGATGAGCGGTACCTGTGTGCTTTCCTGCCATAACGAATTTTTGTAAAGATAATCTTTTTCTCCCATGCCCCAGCCATGATCGCTGGTAAGTATGATGATGGTATCCTCTTTCAGACCCGATTGATCAATGACATCCAGAATGCGTCCTATCTGTTCGTCTACCGATGCCACACTGGCCAGGTAAGCCTGAATGAAGCGCCGCAAGGCTTCTTCGCGGGACGAGTAGGACGCCACAAGATTCGAATACAAGCGCAGCCCCATGTCCTCCGTTCGTGTCGAGCCTGGTTCTTCTCCGTTGGGAATACCGCGTATCGAGCGCACGTGGGTATCGTCGATATCGTGAGGTCTGATCGTGGGGAGCTTGATGGAGTCCAGTGGAAACATGTCAAAGAAACGTGGTGGCACAATCAAGGGTGTGTGCGGGCGAATGAAACCGATGCCCATGAAGAATGGTTTACCATGGGCGTTTTTTGCCAACGTACGGAGTTGCTCCACCGCCCAGTCACCATTCAGTTCATCCGGTGTCTGGTCACGATCATCTGCAGAATCGACTCGAAGTGCTTTGGCTCCAGTTCCCCATCCACCGTTGAGCCAGCTCATTGGAAGTCCACTTTCCGTCTTACGGTCATCAAGGTTGATAAATGGACCAAAGGAACCGTCGACCGCACCGATGTTGCGATAGGGTGCCGGCACGTCTGGATGAGCCGTCTTCCCATCGCCTGCAACCACAAAGGGTCCATAGTCAGCCGGGTGCCCATACTGTTGCCATCCCCTCTGAGCAACTCGATGGTGCATCAGTTTGCCTGTGCCAAGGGTAAAGTATCCGTTTGCTTCAAAGTGCTCCTGCAAGGTCCTTGAATGCTTCAATACCTCGTAAGTATCCCACTTGGTAAAGCCGTAACAGCCGGAGTTGTGAGGGTAAATACCCGTAAACAAACTTGCCCGAGAAGGGCCACAGATGGGTGCATTGCAATGTGCCTGTGTGAACCTGACACCTTGTTCGGCCAGTCGCGCCATGTTGGGTGTCTTCGTTTGAGGGTGACCGCCGAACCCTTCGACGTAGTCGTTCAAATCATCGCAAATGATAAAGATTACGTTGGGGTGCTCGACCGGACTTGCTTTTGCGGCGTATGTCAAGCACCCGGTCGCGATCAAGACACTGAATAGGATAGGCTTTAATGTTTGCGACACGAGGATCGTCATACCCACTATGATATTATCAACAAACAATTGGTTTCTGTATAACCGTAATTCAGTCGTTCATCATTCATTGTGAGACAGGACGGCGTCAGTAGTTTTATCATGGATCTTGCATATAATAAACGTGAGTTCAGCCAAGGTGCAATGGTGATTTCGCCTGGTTTATTCAACTGCGCCTTGTTTGCTCAGCAGGTCTGCGACTTCCTCGTGGCATTTCAAAACCGCCCAGTAAAGTGGAGTCTTTCCATGATTATCCTCTGCATCGATATCCGTGCAGTGTGGGATGAGTGATTCAACGATTTCCTTTCTGCCCTCGAAAGCGGCCGCGTGCAGAGGCGTTTTTCCGCTCTTGTCCCTGGCATTGGTATCGGCACCTCGAGCGATCAGTGTTTCAGCGATCTCCTTCGACGATGCCACATGCAGCGGAGTCTGGGAATCGGAATTTTTTTCATGAATGTCTCTAATTTCTGAGTTCAGAAAATGCTGAAGTGATTGCATGTTTCCACTTTCTGCCACTTCGTGAATGGTAGGAACGAAGCGATGACGGTAAATCATAGTCATGATAACCATGGCCAGGGAAAGGACCATGACGATGATGCAGCTTGCCCCAAGTCCAAATTTGCCGATATCAAGGAATTCAACCAAGCCGTCAGAGGCATTGGGTCCATGATGATCACGAGTCAATCCAATTGCCTGTAGAAAAATGATCGATGAGATAATTCCTGTTATGGCACTTCCTCCTGCCAACGCACCCAAAACAGAATTGCCACCAGTGATGAATTTTCCGAGACGAATGATCTTCGTGGCCAGAAAGGTGAGTAAAAAGCCAATCGGAAACATGAGGCAACTCATACCGATGGCATTGTCCCATGTTCCATTCATGAGGGAAACGAATATTGCCATGCCTGGTCCGAGAATCAGTCCTCCCAGCGAATAAATGACAACATTTCTCATGACTCAAAGATGAGTCCTGTCATTGCTTTGCCAATGAAAAAAATGCAGAAATATTGAAGGTGACAACAATTTGCGAGTAAGCAAAATTCAAGACGGGTGTAATGAGAGTGAGTGATTTTTGACATCCTGAAAGGGGAGCAACGTATAAATCAATACATGGATTGATTCGCACCTCCCTCGTCGTCTTCATACTCGTTCCATTGATCGTCCCCAATCCTTCGTTTTAGCTGACCTTCATTCAGGTGTACCATCATGTAGGTATGATTTTATCCATGTGCACCTCTTCCTGCATGCATCGGCCATACATCAATGAAAACAGTGATTCGGTTTCAAAAGGCCATTTCCCCGCAATGAATTTCAAAAAAAAATGGCCCGCCTGATCAACTGAGAACGTTTTCTAATTACAGTGGGACACAGATATTCTAAGCAGTGAGTGCATTGGGTCACTGAAGACCTTGTGCTTCGGGAAGCATATCTTTTAGTTCCGTAAATAAAAAATAATGAAAAGCGCTAAACTCATACTGTTGTTGTGTGCATTCTTTGGAGCCTTTTCCGTGCGTGCGCAGGAGGATATCTCTGAACATATCGTCAGAGTGAACGTGATACCCAAAAACGATGTACAAGCGCTCAAGGGGGTATGGAAAGAATTAAAATCCTTCGTGGAAAAAAATGCTCCTTCCTTCAAGGGGTGGGACCTCTATGAAGATACCAATAACCGCATATGGGATGTGAGTTTTCTGTCCAACTATGCTCAAGTCGATGAAGAAAAAAAACAGTGGGAAGAGGTTTTTTCCAAATATAAAGCGACGGGCAAAACAAGTCTCATGGAATCATGGGTAGCTGGCTCTCATCACAATACAGTTTCAATGTTTCGGTATCGAAGTGATTTATCCTACGTCAATGGTGACTTGAATATGGCAGATCATCCATACCGCAAGATTTATTGGGCCTATCCTAAAAGAGACAGGATGCCGGATTTTCAAAAAGCGCTTGAACTGATGAAAGAAATCGATGCTGAGCTTGGTATCAAATTGCATCGATATGTTTACGAATGTGATTTTGGTGATGAAATGCCTCTGATCGCCATGGTCTTGCCCGGTAAAAGTCAGCTTCAGTATCTCCAGGGATTGGCAAAACGTGATGAAATGCGTGCGACTTCAGAGAAACACGCCCAAATGATGGCTCTGTTTGAAGGAGCATCCCGCAAGACGGAGCATTTTCATCTGACTCACCTTCCTGAAATATCTCGCAAGGTGGAATAAAACGGTTGCTGATCATTGTTGTGAACAATCATTAATCAAACTTTAAAATTAAAGAGATGAATATTATGAGAGCAATCATCATGACGCTTCTAACAGTCTTGCTATCCACCGATGCCTCCGCCGCTTCGGTGAATGAATCCCTCAAGAAATTTGCTCCATTGATGGGAAACTGGCAAGGGAGCTCTGAGGCTGTCAGTGGCTTTGAGGGAATGATAGAAGGGGGAATCGTCGAATGGGAATCACGGTGGCGCTGGTTATCCAACAGGACGGCTGTGGAGAATACGTGGAAGGCAACATTCAAGGAGAGTGGGGGAAACCATAGTACAGGAACACAAGTGTATTATATGGACGCGAGAACCCATCACCTGGTTACGGTAGGTTTTGGCGTCGATGGAAAAGATACGCAGTGGTCGAATACAGGAACGATAGAGTTCTTCAAAGGCGGCATCGTGACCAAACTCAACGAAAAAACACTGAACGGTACTGAATCTACCTACACCGTTAAAAATACCAAACTATCTCCTCGGAAGCTGCAATCGGATCTTTATGACATGGTGGTTGCCGGCAAGGCCATGGACATCGAACACCGTCACGTTCTTCAACGAAAGAGCAAGAAGCGAAACCAGGCTTCCAATCTCATCCCATCGGAATGCCCCTGGGAGTGGATGCTGGGCGATTGGACCGTGGAACGCAGTGATGGAACAAGTGCCAGGATCAATTGGACCAAACCAAGAAAAGATACTGACTTTCTATATGGAACATGGGTCGATCCTGATGGTGGTGTTCAGAATGAGTTGATCAGTTGGCAATCCGATCGTGGTCATCTGGTTGCCAATGCCCACGGACCGAAAGGTAGTTTCGTTGCCGTAGATCTCAGCCACGTCGAACGTCACAGAATGAGTGGGACGATCAGTAAGCGCGACATGGAAGGCAACATCACCAACGGTGTAATCATGATTGAACGCATTTCGCCAAAGGAATCCCGTTCCAGGGTAATCACCGCAGATGGCAACTCGTTCACAGAGGTTTTCCGCGCGGTTGAATAGTGAAGTTAAGAGAACATAACGTATCGCATCTCATGGCATGGGATGCTTTGTCCTCTGTTTGAATAGGTGCCATCTGCTTGAGGCAGCATGCGAGTGCTGATCAAAGTAGGCGGTAAGGCCCAGAGCAATTTCTCAAGGTCTTGTCCGCCTGCTTTGAGATCCTTTTATGAAAATGACAGGGCGGTGGCAGCCATGAGAGACTTTTTCCTGTGACCGCAGACTTGACTTTCCTTTCCTTCTTCAATTGGATTGTCGTAATCCCTCAAACCAACCCCATGTACCTTTTGGACATTATGAATTCGATGGAGTTATTCCCAAGTGAGGACGTGGACAAAAGATAACATGAAAATACTCGCATTAATCGTCGGGTGTTCGAATTGTTGGATAATCACTCAAAATTCCAAAAAGATGAAGAATCTCTACTTATTGAAAGTCAGTTTTTGTGCCTTTCTGATGACACTTTATCCTGGTGCATCGGCGCAGAATTCCGTGCTGAACCCAAGTTTCGAATTCAACTACCCGGAAACCTGGCCGCACTACGGTGAAGTTGAAGAATGGCAGGGAGGAAGCGGTGTGAATCAAGTGGATGGTCCCTTCCACAACGGGGGCACGCCTGTCCCAGATCAAGCCCGTGCGGCTTTTATTCAGGGTTCAGCCTCTCTGGATCAGGAAGTCTTCGGATTCGAACCCGGGGCATCCCATTGGCTTCAATTTTATTACGATGCCCGTGCTTGTTGTGGAGGTACCATTGATCTTGTGGTAAGTCTGGACGATGTGGAATTGGATCGGATCAACAATGTGAAGTCTTCTACCGATGGCAATCCTTACAAGTTTCGTAACATCCCTTTTGTGCCTGAGTTTGATGCCGGGGTGCTTACTTTTCAAACCATTGCAGCAGGGGATGCCACACTCAATCTGGATGCGATCAGTTTTGTTGTTCGTGGTGAAAATGAGGTGCCTGTCATGAACCCAAGTTTCGAAGCCAGCGGTGAACCCTTTAGCCCAGACGGCATCATCAGTCCGGCCAACATTGCAGGCTGGGTTGGTGAAGGAACCTACGGTGTCAATATCGACGGACTGGGACCCTTCGGTGACAACGGTCGCACATCAGAATCCGATTTTGTAGGATTCATTTCAGGTGTGGGATCATTGACCCAGACATTGGACAGTCTCGTCGTTGGCAATGATTACCGATTGACCTTCGAATACAATGCCCGAACAGGCGACAACCCTCAATTGACCGTCATGCTGGGTGAAGAACAGGTGTATCAGGAATCGGTAAAACCGGTGGGCAGCGAAAACGCTTATCGCACCGCTTCGATCAGTTTTACGGCGGATGATGTTCAGATACCACTTAGCTTCCAACAAACCAAGGATGGAGATCATACCATTCTTCTGGATGCCATTCGATTGGAGGGCGAAGTGGGTCAATCTTTCCTGCCTGTGCAGATTGTACCGATGGCGCTGGAGCTGGCTCCTAGTCAAACGGGAGAAGTGACGGTTACCCTCCCTGAGGCTTATTTGGCGATCAAAGGGGGGCAGATGACACTGACCAGCCCGGATCCAGGCATTGCGAGCTTTGTGGGTGCGGATGAGAATGGAACACTGACTCTCGATTTCGAAAAGGGCGGTGAAAACGTCAAAACGGTTGAAATCGTTGGAAGATTTAGAGGAGCGGTTCGTATGTTGATCAATCCTCCAGATGGATTGGAACTAACGAATGATACTGCCGTCAACGTCGTCAGTTCCATCGTGCGCAACGCTAGTTTTGAGAGTAATGAGGCACCCGGCGGTGTTGGCATTGGATCGATTGTTTCATGGAATGGGGGCACCGGGCTCAATCTGGCAACCGGCCCATTCCACGATAACGGTGTGATTCCCGATCGACGGCAAGTCGCCGTCCTGCAGGGAAGTCAGAGCCTTTCACAAGAAATTGAAGGACTCATGCCGGGGGAATCTTATTGGATTCAATTTAATTACAATGCCAGGGATTGCTGCGGTGGAACGATTGGATTGAGCGTCCAATACAATGGCGAAGCGTTATGGTCGATAGAGGATGTTCTCCCTGCCTCGGCTGACGGTTTGGAAACCTACTACTTCCAGAATGTATCCTTTACTCCTTCAAGCTCCGGAGGCTTACTCGAATTTGTGACGACAGCGGAGGGAGATGCGACCATTCTCCTCGATGCGGTCAATATCTTGTCGCGTGGCAAGGAAGAGATCGTTATTCGTAACCCCAGTTTCGAAGCAAGTGGCAGCCCAATGGGTGTGGGTTATGTGCAACCGTCCAACCTCGCCGGTTGGGAATTTTCAGCGGGTGGCCGCGGCGTGAATGTGACAGGCCGTGGGCCTTTTGCCGACAACGGTTCCGGCCTGGATCAAGATTCAGTGTTGTTCATTCAAAACGCCGCAACCATGTCACAATTGGTCGAAGGCTTTGAAGCGGGCGCAACCTACACGCTGTATTACTACGTCAATGCCCGTAATTGCTGCGGCGATGGGTTCACTGCTTATTCCGTGAGTTTCGACGAGGAAGTTCTTATAGACGAGGAAGTCATTCCGGCCGGAGGTAACTTGCCGTTTCACTTGCGGTATGTAACATTCGTACCTAGTTTTCAGGACGGCATACTCCAGTTCGACGCCGCCCCCGAGGGCGACCATACCTTGTTGCTGGATGATATTCACATTGTGAAAGGCAACTTTGTTCCACCTACCCCACAGCCACCCGATGTCACGATCACTTTCCAGCGTCTGGAAGGTGAGGGGATTGAATTGAGTTGGCCCTCTGCTGCATCGGACCTCATCCTTCAGCGTGCCGAGACAATTGAAGGCGAGTGGTCCGATATCGATGAGCCTGTCGTGCCGGTAAATGATCAAAATACGGTTACGATTTTGTCAAAAGGAAACCAGGCATATTTCAGATTGTGGGCGCCTTAACGAATGCTGTGTTTTGATCGTTCAGGATTTTCCGGCCGCATGTTTTCAAACATGCGGCTATCAGTTCTTTACAATTGGGTTTGGTTTACAATGGGGATGCCACACTGAAACTTTGCCCTTATGCTAGGAGAGATTGAGGACTGTAGAATCCATTTTAAAGGCGATCACTCACTCGAAAAATAAAAATATCAATATGCCAATCATCCTGACTCCGATTACTCGTCGTCAATTTCTTCGTGGTTCGCTCGCCTCTGGCAGCATAGCGATGATGACATCGCATGCATTGGCAGACGTGGGCAGCGATCATGTTGGGGTGGACTCAAATCGATTGGCCTTACTTGCGGATACACATGTCAGTGCTGATCCAAACCGTGTCTACCCGGGGACAAAATGGCCTGATTCGCCCGTCAGGGAATCTGAGCATGAAAGTGTTCATATAGCGAACTGCCTGATACAAACGGTCAAGCGCGTCATCGCACTCAAACCGCAACCGGCTCACTTGATAATCAACGGTGATTGTACTTTCGGTCGTGGCAGCGAGGCGGAATATGAACAGTTCCTCAAGCTGGTGGAACCATTGCGTTTCGCTGGCATTACCGTCCATGTGACCATTGGTAATCACGATAATCGTCAGAACCTTTGGAAATTGATCCCCTGGTTAAAGGAGGAACACATGGGTGTTCAAGCGGATGTGATTGAATTGTCCCACGCAGATCTCATATTGCTTGATTCAGGAAATGGAGTCCTGGGAAATGAACAGTTGAACTGGCTGGTCAGCCAACTCGACGCACGACCGCATAAACCAGCCCTCATCTTCAGTCATTTCAACCCGTATCCCAACCGTGGTGTGCGCCCCATCCATGGCATGCGTGACGGGGCGTCGCTATTGAAAATTCTCGCCCAACGCAAGCATGCCAAAGCTTATTTCTATGGTCATACCCATGAGTGGCAACATGATCAACGGGACCATCTCCAACTCATCAACCAACCAGCGGTCAGTTATTATTTTGGGAAAGGCCACGCAAATGGTTGGGTCGATATGAAGCTTACTGCAATGTCCGCTGATCTTGAATTGAACTGCATCAATCGCGACCATCCACAACACGGTGATCGGAGGCAAGTCCCCTTGAAAAAATTGTAAAATAGAGCCGTGGGCAAAACGGGGGATCCATTGAGACGCAATAACCGAATCCAGTAGCAAACAACAATGGGTTGAAGGCGACACATTGCCCGGCTCGTCAGTTCGAACCCCAGTCATCACATGAAGCACGGTCTGAAAATTTTTTATTTTTTATTAGCATTGATAAGTTTGGTCCAGAGTTCCAGTGCAGGTAATTCTCGCTACACAGAACCCTATCCTACGGCTGAATCAAAAAAAGGATTGCAAGTAGAGCTCGTTGATGACGCCCTGCATCTTGGCATCAAACACGCTGGACTCAATATCAACCTGAGTCAGTTGATTGACCCAAGTGCTGATCCAAAAAACCCAGCTTGGAGGTACAAGGGTAAAAGCTACCATTTTCAGCGTGGTTATCTTGCTCGGATGGATTCTCAGATCCACGCCCTATCCGAGAAGGGAGTCTTGGTGAACCTGATTGTGCTTGCTTACCAATCGCATGATGTACGGATCAATCAGCTCATGCTTCATCCAAACGCGGTAGCAAAACCACCCAATCGCCTTTGCGCGTTCAATACCAGATCGGAAGAGGGCAGGCACTGGTTTTCCGCAACGCTCGAATTCATGGCGGAACGCTGGTCGCATCCTGACCGTAAGCATGGTCGTATTGTAGGCTACATCATCGGCAACGAAGTGAATTCTCATTGGTGGTGGGCCAACATGGGGCGGGTGAGCATGCAGTCTTTTGCCGATGATTATCTGCATACGGTCCGGCTTGCACATCGAGCCATCCGCGGACAATCGTCATGGGCACGCGTTTATATTTCCCTGGAGCATCACTGGTCCATTCGTTACTCCGCAGGGGACGAGCAACAGGCATTTCCTGGGAAAGATTTTCTGGATTACTTCGCCAGACGCGCGCGTGTTGGGAATGATTTTGATTGGCATCTTGCCTATCATCCCTATCCAGAAAATCTGCGTGATCCTCGCTTTTGGAACGATGAGTCCGCTACGATGGAGCCGAATACCAAACGCATTACCTTTAAGAATATCGAAGTCCTGGAAAAGTATATGGAACGACAATCATTGCTGTATGATGGAGTTGCTCGTCGGATTATTTTCAGTGAACAGGGCTTTGATACTCCCAAAACAGATGATGGTGAAATGATTCAGGCTGCGGCGTATTGTTACGCATACAAGAAAATTGAATCCATGCCCGGTATTGATGCCTTCATTCTTCATCGGCACGTCGATCACCGACATGAGGGGGGGCTTTTGCTGGGTTTGCGACGTTGGGATGCGGTGAAAACAAAGAAACGCATCTACGAATGTTTTCGGCTAGCCGACACCCCCGAATGGGAAGGTGCCTTTCAATTTGCTTTACCCATCATCGGGCTTGAGGATTGGGAATAAAAATTTTGATCCAACCTGTCATACAAGCCGATCAGGTCACACCTGGCAAATAGCCGGTAATATTGTTGATCCAAGCCATGCCTTCCCTCTGGCATCAGTTAAAACTCAGTATCAGCTATACTTACCGCGGTTCCGTTCCCTGTCTTTTTCATTCTTTCGGCGGATCCTCCAGAATATAAAAGGTCCCAAAGCCGATAAATATAATCCAAGCTTCCAGGGAACGCCGGCGGGCAGGATCACGATAACAATGAAATACACTTTCACCTGGTGGTGTTTTCGCTATTTCCATATCAAAGCATTTGCGGTGAACCCACTGTTCCTTGGCATTTTTCCAGCCTGAACTCTCATCACATGCCTTGTCGCACACCAAGCATTTTTGCGTCATAAATACTCCTTTGATAACACGTGTATGTGTTCGTAAAATCAATGCCGATGTCGATCTCAATAATTGAAATCAAAAACAGCTCTGGATCTTGATAGAGCAAGATTCATTCATGAACACTGCACAGAAAGAAACAGGGTAGAATAAAAAAAGTATGAGAGATTACTCTTTGATGGTGATTGACCTGTTGTCCCGTTGTCTCAGCATTCTCTTCAATAACCTGTGATTAATCTGGCCTGAATCATTGATCATCACAGTTGCGTTGGGTGTCAATGGTGGAGTATTGGACTCCCATGCTTCGAGTAATGCATTGGATTGGGCTGCCAATATATCCTTGGAAGCCATGAAATCATAGTCCCCTAATATTTCCGGCCAGATACGTTGCAAACTGCGGTAGGCAATGTAACGAACAACGGGGTAAGGATCCTCCAGCAGTGGTATGAGAAAAGGTGCCATCCAATCCGGATTCGAAACCTCAATCGCGGGTTCCCAACCCATATGCCAAGCGGCTACGGCACGTTGAGCTGCGTGACCTTTTAACATCCACAGCAAACCTGCCGATATGGATTTTTGCTCCTTTGTAAGTTTTAAATCCTCGTTACCGTAGCGATCTGCCATATGGTCCTGCGCCCAGCCCAAAGATTTATCCAGGTGACAGAGATTACATGCGTTGGGTACACCAAACTCGGTGCTGCTTTTTAATCTCGGAGATTGAATCTGATGCGTTCGAATAGCGTTGAACAAGGCGTACGTTGTATGCGGCATATGACAATTCATGCAGTCGCTACCCGAAGAATCCTGCATGTGAAAGGTGTGATCAGAGATGCTTTCATTGTATGCTGGCTCGGTGTGGCATTGGGTGCAGGATTGGTTACGAACGAGTGTCGGTTTCAGCTGATCTGCAGGAGGCGCATCGTGCATGGAGTGACAGGAAAGGCAACTCATGTCACCTGAGACATAACACTCAGACCGGGACATGCCGGTGAACTCTCGGCCACCCGCCAGAATGCTTCCATCTTCCCACCAACGTTCGCGAAAGAATGCTGGATTTTTTTCGAGTTCATCCCAGCGTGTCTTCGGATCTCCTTCCATTGGATAATGGATATAGTATCGGGAATCGGACAAAAGATCGCCCGGTTTGAATTGAACGCCTTCATGGGCGATTTGCATTGCTACCTCATCTTTGGGAATAAAGACGCCGTGGCATTGTCCGCAAACATGACTGGATCGTTCATGATCCAATTTCGCGGGGTTTACGATTGCCTGGTCGCGATCATTTCCCAGCCTGGATCCATACCTGTTGGCTGGATTTTGATGCAGAGCTATATGTTCTTCGCCCGGACCGTGGCAGGCTTCGCAGCTGATGCCCAATTCAGCAACCTCAGTTTCCAGCATGCCAGTGTCATCATTGAGTCCTGGATTCCATCCTGTACTGTGGCAGCGAATACAATGATGGTTCCACTGGGTGACCATCCGCTCTCGATCTTCGGGTCCACGCATGAAAGCGGCCTCTCTTGGGATCCAGCGTTTGTCCTTAATGAGGTAAACCAAGGGCAAGGTCTGCAGCAGGGTTTCCATGCGGGGGCTTTCCACCCAATACGTCTGATAATGGTGAGACCCAGTGGTCATTACGACTTGACGATCCACATGCGGGATTTCGGTTAAATCAGCTTTTCTGTTTTTTTGGGCAGCCTGCATCAACAAGTCAGGATCCGGCATCCGGGCCCAAAAAGTATTGTTGGTCTTGTAGACTGAGTATTCCAATCCGTCCGAAAGAATCGTTTGATTATCGAACGCACCGAACACATTACCGTCCTTAGCCTGCATGGTCATGGAGCGATGGAAAGTGTCCTTCCATGACGCATGTTCGCCAGGATGACAGGATTGACATCGATCAGAGGAAGCGTAGGCATCCACCTTGCCCAGCTCGGGCAATTGTTCTCTCAGAACCTTATCAGCGGAATCCCTGAGGGAGGCCTCCATTCGTCCCTTGACCAAAGAAACCACCAACAAAGCAGCGGCCACCAAACCTGCAATGATGGCCAAAAGGATTGCATGCTCTTGAGATGTTCGTTTTGTCTGGCTCATGGCAGCGTTCGCTTTCTACCCTAAGGATCGTTACAATTTTCCGTTATGTTTGCCACTTGTTAATTGTGACAATTCACCAACCCCGGGCAAAATCACGCTGCTTTCACGTTTTAATCAAGCGATCAACTGAGGGCATTTCCTTTAGCATTCAAAAATGCTTCCTTACCTGTTTCCTGTTCAGAAATAAATGGAATACATCCATTTGAACCCTCTTTCAAAAGCATTAATCAATGCTTGGTGCCATGAATGAAATGTCGTCGAATTTCATCTTTAACTGAGCTCTGTGGGTTCAAAAAACCGTATAGATCGATATACGAAAAATTATAAATAAAAGGATTAGTTATAAAGATAACAAAAAATTGTAATAGTACTTATGGAGAGGTGTATGCAAAATAAAACATATCAAACAAATGAAAGGTTTTGGTCCTGGGAATCAATCTCAAGTCAAACTTAAGCGACACCTCACTATGAAATCGCCCAACAATATAAATCTAAATCACTTCTCTGACTGGTTCAAATTTTTCATCCTTTCCATTTGTCTTTGGGGCGTATCTTTACCGTTAATTTTGCCTGCCGGCCAACAACCTAGAATTATTGGAGGTATGGATGCAGATCACTCATGGCCATTCATGACCGCGCTGATCGATAGCGAGGCTGCTACGGGTATGGATGGACAATTTTGTGGAGGAACGCTTGTTCATCCCAGATGGGTTCTTACCGCTGCACATTGCCTCGAGGTCTGGGGTGATGATGAACTAAGATCTGCAGGATCGCTGCACGTGCTTGTAGGAACTGATTCCAAAGGGCAAATAGATGAAAATCAACGCATTCCTGTTCTCGAGGTGATTCCTCATCCAGATGGAGGAGATCTCGCCTTACTGCTTCTTGCGTGGCCTGCAGAGGGGAGGCAACCCGTATCGCTCTTAGCCAAGAGATCGCCCCTGCCCACAGGAACATCTGCGACCATTCTTGGGTGGGGTGTAATGGACGTCGATTCATGGGACTTTTCCGCACCGAAACCACTTCAAGAAGCCAAGTTACCTATCATTTCCAATGCTGTAGCGAGTGAATCCATTGGCATCAATATCCCGCCATCCGAAATAGCTGCAGGATACTTGAAAGGTCGTGTAGACACTTGCAGCGGTGATAGCGGTGGACCTTTGCTCATCAAAGGAGATATGGATCGCTGGTATTTGGCTGGAGTCACCAGTTGGGGCCTGGGATGTGCCAATCCAGGTTCCTATGGTATTTACGTCCGAATCTCATCATACTATGGTTGGATATTTTCTCATCTCTACCCCGATTACAGCGCATGGGAAACGGAACATAGGGTGTCAGGGATGTATCTTGATCAAGATGGTGATGGTAGATCAAACCTAAGCGAATATGCTTTCTCCACTGATCCAAGGGATAGTAAGGCAGTCCCTGAATTCACCATTCGGATGTCAAAAGACCACCTGAGCATTCAAAAAATGAATGTGGATCTTCCTACACTTCAGCACAGTCACGATTTACGATGGACTTTCAAGCAGTCTGGCGACCTTTTGGACTGGAAATCAGTGCTGCCTTTGTCCAGCGAATATCTTGCGCATGATGGAAATCTCATAAATCGGGTTGCCTTTGCTGGTTTCGACATCTCAAAAAAATCACACTTCATCCAAATCAATCCCGTACTCGGGACGGATCTCAGCTCACTTCCACCTGATCAGCTTAATCATGGTTCAACCCATGCTGGCGTTATATTGCCTGAATTTACCCTGGAACAATCTCCGGACTGGGCGCCTGATGCTGGGCTGGTTCGCTCCTTTTTGACGGAGCCTCTCAACACGAGTCAAACGATGCGTTTTGCTCTGAGATCCGAGGATTTTAAACCTCATCTTGAAGTACTTAATTCAGACATGGAAGAGCACTCATTCCTGATAGCTGGGGGTGAGGGGCCTTGGAAACATTATCTGGAAGTTACGGATGAACAGGGCCCCATGCAGGTTAGTGTTCTTGCTTCCAGTGACAGCAAGGGAGCATTCGAATTAACTTCCATTCTATTGCCATCAGATCATCTATCCCCAGGCGAAACCATCCGGGGTCGACTGGGGGCCAGCGACCAACGCAAAGATGGATTGGTCGATGCCTATCTCATAAAAGACTTAGTTCCCGGGGCAGCCATTAAATTCTCCGTAGTCACTGGAGCTAATTCATGGCTGGATACTCGGCTCAAAGTCATTGATGCATACAATGGTGATATTTTGGCAACGAACGATGACGCTAATGAATTTGACCCTGAGCTGATACTCACTCCCAGCGCCATGGATAAAGAATGGATCGTGGAAGTCCATGCATGGTCGGAAGGCACCTACTCAATCAGCGCTGAACAGATAGAGGGTGAAGAAGAACCGTCTGAGAAATACATTGCCATTCTCAATGGCGATAATGATTGGTCCGACTCCTTGAGTGATGAAGACATTGCATATGTGTCATGGGCTGATTGGGACCCTCCTGTCAGTAAAGTTGCAGACTTGTTTTTGCTTGAAGGACTCGAGCCCGGTTATCCTTATCGCATTGCAGTGAGTTCCTCGCAGTTCAATACTTACTTTGAGATATACCATCAAACTGAATTTGAAAGTTCACAAGATAAGTGGCCACTGGACTGGAACGATGATTTCGGTTTTGGTACCGACGCAAGCAGCGTATTCATGGTTCCCAAAATGACAGACCCTGCCCCTGGTAATTATGTATTGGTTGTCACGGGTAGTGGAGATTTTGAGCGTGGTGATTATTCGCTGAGTATTCAACCCGAACCCATACAAATGTTGGGAGAACTCGAGTTACCGCTGCTCACAAGTGACAGCACTCATCGTGCGGTATTCAATCATGCAAGTCCATACATCGAAATCGAGTCAGGATGGGTCGTTCGTGCAGATCCCTATCGAATGGAAGCTGGTGAATTAACTCAGCCACTTACCATCACTCTTGAGACAACTTCTTTTGATGCGTATCTATGGGTCCTGGATGGCACCACTGGATCATTGATCATTGAAGATGATGACAGCGGACAAGATATGAATGCAGAGTTGACCATTGATCCACAAGATGTTCCTGATCACGGTAGCATTATTGTTTTAGCAGGTAGTGGATATCCCGGGTTTGACATCAATGGTGCCTACCGACTCTATCTGGGGGAAGGGCAGTTAATTCGTCCACCCTACGAACCTGCAACTACCCTTTTCGTTCATGGTGAAACCATGAGCGAAAGCTTGCCAAGCGGTTTAACGCTTCCAAATGGTAAACCAGGTCTTATCTATGAGCTCCCTGTCACCGAGGAGCATACTCGATGGGAGATCGACATGCGGGGTGTTGGAGATTCCTTTTTGGGTGTCAGCCCCGTGATTGAACTGGTTGATCCGCAAAGTGGCAGTGTCATCAAGATGGCGGAGACTGGCTGGGATGCACCCGGAGCCCTTCTTGAGTGTTTCGTCGCCTCAGGTGAAGAGGGATATCACGTGTGGGCATCTTCTGATTATGACTGGGACGAGGGAGACTTTCGTATCAAGGCAACAGCTTTTCCTATTCGCTCAATTGATCTGGAAGGAAGTGCATCAGGATCCTTGGTGCGCGGCCCCAAGGACCCCAACTTCAATGAATTTAACCTGATTTATTATTACGAGGACTTCTATATCCATACTCAAAAGGATCAATCTATCAACATTGAGATGACTGCGGATGATTATATTCCTGAGATATACGTAATGGATGCTGTTGCAGCCAAAACTATTGCTTGGTCTCTGCCCTCAGGAGATAAAAGCCAGCGACGCGCGAGCGTGCCTATGGATGTGAAAGCAGGGTCAGCTTATATCCTGCGAGCGACGTCCCTCAAACAAAGGCGAACCGGAACTTATAAGGTGTCAATTTCTTTGCCCAATCAACAACAGATTCAATGATTAAAGTGCGACATGAACGCCATGTTATCTTTTGTTTCGGCGCTTGCTTACTCGAATCAATAGATAGCAGGGACTAATGCTATTGGCTGCATAATTGCTTTACTTGCTCACATCAGCAGTGCATTATGTAAAGTCATCCAAGCAAGTGAACCATGAAAAAATATGATTTGAAATCTGGCTTTACACTGATTGAGTTATTGGTTGTGATTGCCATCATCGCCATCCTTGCAGGCATGCTTTTGCCGGCATTATCCAAAGCCAAGGAAAAGGCCAAAAGAACCAAATGCCTGAGTAGCTTGCGGCAGCTTGGTATCGCCAGTCACATGTATGCAGATGATAACAACAATCATCTGCCACCCATGGTCAATAATCAGAATCAGGTGGGTAATTGGTCATGGGATATGCCCCAGACCGTCGTTTCCAATTTGCTGGGATACGGTTTTGATCGAAACATCCTATACTGTCCGTCCTTTGCCAAACAGAACAATGACACCCTCTGGAATTTCACCTCTCAATTCAAGGTCCTTGGTTACGCATTTGCCACCAAGGGATCCCCGGGTTTGGCTCAAAGCAATATTTTTGAGCGTATTCAGTTAAAGACAGTGACCGATAACCGCAGCGGGGCTACTTATACCATTGGAATTTCCGAGGGGATTTTTGTCGCCGATGCCACGCTCTCCAATCGTAAGGATCGTGAGGGGCATGGCGGTAATTTTTCCAAAGTCGATGGAGGTTGGAAGGGGCACAGTTCTCCTCATCTTGCCGGGGGAGGGGCTCAAGATCGGCTTCCTGCGGGTGGAAACGCCCTTTACCTGGATGCGCATGTTGCATGGAAGCCATTCAGTCAGATGCATCAGCGAAGAACTCGAGGGCCCTTTTTTTGGTGGTGACGTTTCCTTGCTGACGCGTGGCCTGATCGACATCTTGATTGAGGTTTTTTCTACCTTCAAGCGAACAGGAGGCAGCTCCTTTTGCGGCGAAGCGGACCAGTTACTTGATTTACCGCCTCTGGAAAAATCTCAGTATGACGTCTTCAGATCCGACAATGATTCCTTTGCTTGATCGTATTTCCAACTCCGCTTGATTACGATCAAGCAGCATCATTCGCCGTGGTGAAAACCCTTGGTTCAAATATTTCCTCTTGAAGTTGTTATGACAGCGCTTCCGGTGACAAGCTCTTCCTGACTTAACGGTCGAACAAAAAAGACCCTGAGCCACCAATCAAAACCAATCACATAAACATTCCAAAAGTTTTGCTTAACTCAAATAAAAATATTGACAGAAGGCCTCACTTAATGAGAATGAGTCTCAATCGCAACAGCGAAATCTCTAGCACAATATCTGGAAATATAAAATGAAACGAAATCTCACCTCACAAAGAGAGGTTATCAAAAAAAATAATGCATTAGGCATCAGCATGCATTCAGGATTATTAACTACAATCTGCATGGGGTTGTTTTTTTCTTCATTACTCAAAGCCCAGGAATCTTCGAACATGGAGCAAGCACAGACGGATCAACCACTGTTATTGCCTGAAGTGTCCCTGATCGGCTCTGATGCATCACAGCAAGTGCTTCCTGCTTCTGGGGTATTTATCGGCAAGGATGATCTCAAAAAGCAAAACTACGTCGATGTAAACCGAGTTCTTCGTCAAGTACCGGGCGTTTATGTGCGAGAAGAAGATGGTAGTGGGCTTTTTCCGAATATCAGTGTGCGGGGTGTCACAACTGAACGAAGCAAAGCTGTCACCGTCATGGAGGATGGTATCCTCAGTGCGCCTGCCCCTTACTCAGCACCTTCGGCTTATTATATTCCAAATGTAGGACGCATGAGTGGTTTGGAAATTTTGAAGGGAAGTAGTCAAATCAAGTATGGCCCCCATATTACGGGTGGCGTCATTAATTATCTATCCACGCCCATACCGGTCGATCAGGAGACATTTCTAAAATTTTCATATGGATCCTATAACGAGGTGATTGGGCATTTTTGGCATGGTGATGTTCAGGAGCTCAACAAAGGTGGCCGCATTGGTTATCTGGTGGAAGGGTTCTATCACGGCAGCGACGGATTCAAGACCATCGATGCGACACCTGATTTTTCCGACACGGAAGACACGGGTTTCAAGCGGGTTGAGCCCATGGTGAAAATTTTCTGGGAACCCGATACGGCCAATTACAACAGGATAGAATTCAAATATGGATTCTCTGGTCTGGACGCGAATGAGACTTACCTCGGATTATCAGAAGAAGATTTCAGTGCGGATCCGTTCAGACGTTACGCAGCCTCGAGGTTTGATCGTATTGAAACAGAGCAGCAGCAATTTTCGCTTCGTCACATTGTTGAGCCGGACCCGAGCTTGCGCATTGCAACCACTGCCTACCTTCAGAACTTCACCCGAAACTGGGCCAAACTCAAAGACCTCAGAGCCCCCGTCAAAATGGGGCTCTCCCAAGCTCTTCAGGATACTAGTGCCGGCGGAGGATTAGCTATCCTGAAAGGTCAGGCTGCAGGTACGTATCGCCTCAGAAATAATGCGCGCGATTACCAGCTCTACGGTATACAAACCAGCGCAACCAAGCAATTTGTGACAGGTAATGCAGAGCACGAATGGGAAACAGGTGTTCGATTGCATTTCGATGAAATCGATCGTTTTCAGTGGGATGTCCAATATGATCAGGATGCCAGCGGAGCTATTACAGGGGCCCAGACGGGAGTCAAGGGGGCAGCGGGTGACCGAATTCAACAGTCAAGAGCGCTTGCGATTCATACCCAGGATCAGATTAAATGGGATCGCTGGTCGATAACTCCCGGTATTCGATTTGAAACTGTTGATCAAGACTATGAACAGGATCAACGGCGCGGTGATGGAGGAGGCAGCCCAGCCTCAGGAGATGGAAGTATCGATGCAGTTGCCGGTGGTATCAGTTTCGGATACGAAATCAATCAAGATTGGAATGCCTTTTTTGGTGTTCACCGAGGATTTTCGATGCCGGGTCCAAGATCATCCATTCGCAGTAACCTGGAAGAAGAAACATCATGGAGCTACGAGTTGGGAACAAGATACAACAACTCTGAACGGGGCTTGACTGCAGAGGCCATTGCATTCAAGACCGACTTCAATGATTTGATCGTCGGAGGCAACATTGGCGGAGGCGGTTCTGCGACCACTGAAAATGTCGGCGACATCGACTCCATGGGGCTTGAGCTGGCTCTTGGATATGATCATGGTCAGGCATCGGATTGGTCGGTCCGCACACCTGTGCGCTTGAGTGTGACACTGACTGATGCGACTCTGGATGGGAATGCTAGAAATACGGATGCAGAATCTTTGTTTGAAGGTGGTGTTGATGGTGCAGAAGTGCCATATATTCCAAATTATCAGTTCAATCTTCAAGCTGGATTGGAATTTGGGAAACTTGGCGCTTATGCAAGCCTTACCTATGTTCCAGAGACCTACACAAGTGCCAGTAACAGCAGCGGAAATGTCCGAGCTGATGGTACGCCAGATGCCAGAGTAGGGACTACTGACAATTATTTGTTAACGGACCTTTCGGTTCGCTATCAGATCAGAGAGAACACGACCATTTTTGGAGGTATCCGCAATCTTTTCGATAAAGAATATGTGGCTTCCAGGCATCCTCATGGTCCCCGTCCAGGATTACCAAGGTTTTTCAACGGAGGCGTAGAAATGAATTTCTGAAGTGGATTTCCTCTTCAGTTCCTCGAACAATCGCGCCAGTTGACCTTTTTCGGTCAACTGGCGTATTTGCATTCCACAAACCAGTCGAGTATTTATCAGCAGGATACATGGCTCTCTGCTTGCAATTGAGACTCATTCTTATTAATGAAGTAGTTCAAAATGATATTCCAAACAACATTATGGCAACTTTTTGTCATCACCACGCTCCTTGGCTCAGTCGGATCCATCGCATTTGCCGACGACCGTCTCGCTGACGCACGGGCTGCCGTCGCACAATGGGTCGAACTTGAAAAAAATATTTCCAGTGAACGCCTCGCCTGGGATGAAAAAAAGCGTCTTCTGGAAGACATGACCGCTGTGGCTAAAGCTGAAATCGCCACGATAAAGGAACAACTGGAAGACTTGAGCGTTGCTGCCGATGAAAGCGAGAGACGCCGTATCGAACTTGTTGAAAAGAGGGGCACGCATGCGGAATTATCCAGCATCATAAAAACCTCTCTTGAGTCTTTCGAGATTCGATTGAAAACGCTTTTCCCTCGTCTGCCAAAACCGCTGGTGGATAAATTGAAAATGATCATGGAGCGTCTGCCTGACGATTCCAAAAAGACATCACTCGGTATAGCTGCTCGCATGCAGGCGGTGATCGGAATGATCACTGAAATCCAGAGATTTGACAGAGTGGTGACGACAGGTGAGGAGCTCTTGAAGCTGTCGAACGGAGAAACACGTGAAATTTACACCATTCATTTCGGACTCGGTGCCTCATACTTCATGACATCAGACAGTGCTGAAGGGGGCGTCGGTATGCCGGCTGAAGACGGTTGGCAATGGGAGTCCCGCCCGCAACTTGTTTCCAGTATTCAGCTTGCGATCGCATTGGCATCAGGGAATGGTGTCGAAGCTGGGTTTCTCTCACTGCCAGTCGCCATAAAACAAGTCCAAAGATGACGGCATTACAACGATTTTCTACGATTCACCTGGTGCAACGTATTTCTTGTGTTGTCAGTTTTTGCCTCATGACATGCGGATGGGCCCAATCCATTGAACAACTTACCGAGCGGCAGCAAAATCGACTTGAGGAAGCCACGGAGCGCCTTAAAACACTGCGTTTGGAAATTCGAGATCAGCAAATCCCGATGGGGAAGAAACTTGCGGATCTTCGGTATGAAACGGATGGCAAAGAACGCCTTCTAAAAGAGCGGCAGCGCTTGCGCGACCGATCAAGCCTCAGTCTGGAGCAACTCGAATCTCAAGTGGCGGCCGGGAAAAAGGAGTTGGATTATATTGCCGATAACTTGATCAATGAGTTTGAATCCTCATTCAAGGCAGCGCTTTCTCCTGGAGAAATATCGACTTTTGGAGAAGACCTCCGTCAATTGGATCTTTTACTTGAGCAAACTGAATCTACTGAAACTGAAAAGCTTTCAGCCTCAATGCAACAAATAGCTGATTCCCTTGATCGTATCGATGGCCTGTTGGCAGGTAAAAGATATCCCGGCTCAGCGTTGGATCCAGAGGGAAAGCAGCTTGCGGGAAGTTTCATTCAAGTGGGGCCGCTTCTTTATTTCATATCGGAATCAAAAGACACTGTTGGGTGGGTGGAAGAGACCCGTACGTTAAAACCCAAGATGCGCTCCATCGGATCCTCCGAGGTGAAGGCCATCCAAAATCTCTCAGAGACAGGGATTGGCCTTCTTCCCGTGGATCCGACTTTGGGGGATGCGGTTGCTTTTGCTGAGACGAAGGAATCCTGGCAGGAGCATTTTAAAAAAGGAGGGGTATGGGTCATCCCGATCATTGGATTTGCCATTCTCTCAATGCTTGTCGCCATCTATAAATCCATTCAGGTTTCCTTGATCCGCCAGCCACAACCCATGGTTGTGCACGAAATAATTGAAAAACTAGGCGCTGAGGATTCAAAGGGAGCTCTCAGTTTGGCCGCATCACAATCTGGACCGGCAGCTCAAATGTTGACTGAAGGTGTCAAGAACGCGGCCGAATCTGTCGAATTGGTGGAAGAAGTCATGTTTGAATCCATCCTGGGGGCGCAGCCTAAATTAGAGCGCTTTCTCAATGTGATAGCTGTCACTGCCGCCACAGCGCCCTTGCTCGGGCTTCTGGGGACGGTAACTGGAATAATCAAGACGTTTAAGTTGATGGAAATATTCGGAGCGGGAGATCCCAAACCGCTTATTTCCGGCATCTCGGAGGCACTTATCACAACCGAGATGGGATTGATTTTGGCAATCCCCGCCTTAATTGCGCATGCCTTGCTTTCGCGGAGAGTGGCTGGCATCCTGGCTCAGATGGAGAAACTCTCAATTGCTTTTGTGAACGGCTTGTCCCGCCGAGATGTTGGCTTCAAGGCTGCAGAAAATTCAACTGACTAGTCCGTGGAACTGAACCCCAACAACTTTTTTGTCGAAGTGATCTGGACTTGGGTGAGTGGTGGTTGGCTCATGCTACCTCTCCTTATTCTGACATTCTTCATTTACTACAGCGCTCTTTTTCTCTGGTTGCAACTGGAACATCATTATCTGGTGCAGTCGGGAGTTCACTTGCTTTCAGATCATGAAATATCAGAGATTTTAGATGAAGGCTCCATACCGCTGCGTCAGATGCTGTGGAACCAGGACTCAGATATCGAAGACGTCAAAAGGCATTTTATTGAGATTTCCAATGAATACCTTCCACCGATCAACCGACGCATTCATTTTCTAGGAATCATGATCACCATTGGTCCTCTGATGGGATTGTTGGGAACAGTGACGGGTATGCTTTCGACCTTCGACGGTATGATTGTCGGTCAAGGTGAGAAATTTCAAAATGTCGTTCAAGGTATCTCAGAGGCGCTTATTACGACTCAGACTGGCCTGATCATTTCCATACCGGCCATGGCTATTCTCTCAATCATTATTCAACGGAGAAACCGGCTCAGGCGATCTATTGCACGTCTGGAACGTTTTAATACATGCCGGCTCCTCAGATTGGGCTGTCCGATTGGTTCAACGAAGGGAAAGGTCTCATCCATCGGATCGAAGTTGCCAGCAAATTCAAGCGGGGCTGTTCAAACTGCCTGAACAAATCATGAGAAAACGGAAATTAGTTTTTGATCAACAATCCCGTGCCAGCGATATCAACGTGTCGCCGCTGATTGACATTGTCTTCATCCTCCTGATTTTCTTCATTGTGACCACGGTCTTTGTCGAGGAGTCCGGTGTTGAAGTGCAGAAGCCTCAGGTGGCTTCAGCGCAACAACTTGAGAAACGTTCCATATTGATTGCAATCACTTCCGAGGGACAAATCTTTCATGGAGGTCAGGAAATTGGCCTCCGCGGGGTCAGGGGGGTTGTCAAGCGCTTGCTCAAGCAGGAAGATATGCCTGTCATCGTTCAAGCCGATCGAACGGTTTCCATTGATTTATACGCCAACGTTCACGACGAAGCCGCATTGGCAGGAGCTAAACAAATAAATCTGGCCACAAAAAAATAGTGATCAAAGGGTTTCCACAAACAAAAAAGAATTCCATCCGGGGCTTGGCTGCCGGTGGAGCTCTTCTGATCGCAACTGGATTGTTTTTGGTTATCCCGTTGACGCAAACTTTGAATGATGCGGAAAAAGAAAGCGTGGAATACAGAACAATGCTGATGGCGCCACCACCGCCACCGCCCTTCATTCCCCCATCCGAAGAGGTCATTGATATGGACATTGATCTTCAACCTGTTATTCCGAAAATGGAACGCCTTCTCGAGGAAGTTCCCGTTCGTCAACTCGAGCTTTCTCTCGCTCCCGGTATGGGAGTTGCCTTATCGATGGGGATCCCGAACATTCCCACCATTGATGGAATGGACACATTAGCAGATATCGAAAAAGTATTCAATTTTGATGAGCTTCTGCAGGTTCCAACCCTTTTAAACGGAAAGATGATTCGCGCTGATTTCCCCAGAGAACTTGCCAGAAGAGGTTTGAAGGAGGCCAGGATTAATCTGGAAATATTGATCGACAAGACCGGAAAGGTGACAGTCAATCGTATCCTTTCCATCTCCTTCGATCACCCTCGATTGCGCGAAGCTGCAAGGAAAGCAGCTTCACAAGCACGTTTTTCAATCACCAAGGTGAACGGTCGGCCAGTCACCGTGCGCGGCAGTTTTCCAATGACATTGCAGGCTCCCAGATGATACATTCCACCACATACCTATACATTTTAGTTCTGATAGCAACTGTGCACTCGACACTGCCAGCATCGGGCGCTGCTTTTACTCTCACGGATTCAGATCCTGACAGTCCGGCTTTCAGGCGTCGGTTTCTGGCCAGTCATGGAGTCAATGAAGCCATTGAACCCAAATTGACAGTCAAAGATAGGCCTCTGCAGGAAGCCATCATGCCTCTTATCCGAACGAACCCACAAAAAGCAATCGAACTTATCGAGAAAGACCTTACCCCAGAAACGAATCCCGCTTTTTTGAATATTCTTGGTAACCTCTATTACCAGACAGGTGATTATCCCAACACCGAAATTTACATGCTCCGCGCATTGAAAAAGTTTCCTTCACTGAGGCGATCATGGAGAACACTTGCTCTATCCTATGTGCAGCGTGGAATGATGGATCAATCCATCGGTCCATTGATCAGGGTCATCGAACTGGGCGGTGGTGATGCTCAATCATATGGATTGCTTGCGTACGCCCACCTGAATGAAGCTCATTATGAGTCAGCATTGGCAGCTTATCGCATGGCTCGTATGTTTGACCCGGACAGCTTTGATTTTAAAAGAGGGCAGGCAATGTGCCTGATCAGGACGGAACAGCTTGGGTCAGCCATTGCCTTGTTTGATGAACTCATCATTGAGAAACCAGATGAATCGACCTTCTGGATGGCTCAGGCCAATGCTTTTCTCCAGTCAGAGCAAACGGCAAAAGCCATTGCCAATCTTCAAATTTTGTCAGATGCGGGAACATCTACCTGGGAGAGTCAAATGATGCTTGGGGACCTTTATTTGAATGAGGATCTCTTCAAATTAGCATTGGACACCTACACTCTGGGCTATCGCAAGCACCCACCAACTGCAATGTCCCAAGTGGTCAGACCACTGATTTATCTAGTGGGCAGAAGGCACTTTGAGGGAGCTCAATCTTATTTTCAGCTCATCCAGTCAGACATCCAAGGGAAACTTGATCCCGAGTTACAAAGCCAGGTAAACACTGCATTGGCAAGGATGGAAATGAGGGTTGGCGATCCCGAAAAAGCGTATGCGATTTTGACTGCCTCAGTAGAAGAGAACCCTTTGGACGGCAACAGTCTGATGCTCCTTGGGGACTACTATCTCGAAAAACAGGACTATGAAGAATCTGCCTATTACTTCGAAAGAGCCACGGCACTGGATTCATTTGAAGTTGATGCCTATATTTCCCTCGGGCGCCTGCAGGTGGAACAAGGAAAACTCAAAGAGGCTTTGATCTCGCTCCGCGAAGCCCAAAACGTTGAAAACACCCCTAATCTGCAGCGCTACATTGAGTCAATCGAAAATGCCATGGACCTGCGACGCTGAAAGGAAAAGCATTCGGTAAAGATGTGTGACTGTGAGGGTGGTTGGTTCGTCCTTCATGCGAAGTGAGCGCCCCGCCATTATCAATCACAGCAGTATTTTCATGGTGTTTGATTCCAGGCGATGGCTTTCATCTTGGTTCTTGAAAGGTTCTGAGCTTGATTTCTAAGCACTCACGAATGTTCAGCTTAACCAGATTTGCAAGTCACTGTTGATCAATAGCAAAATTGCGATGTAAATCCTCAGTAATGAGATTGCTTGCCGACTTGTGAATTTTGCCGCATTTTCATCATGGTTTAGTTCGTTTTCCGAATGCCGTGGTTTGGATCATTGCGGCCACTGAAATATTTGTCTCGAATCCACTTCGGTTGCCATCGGTCAAGCGTGCGTTTATCGTTCGCATAATTGGGTTTTTTTGATGCAGGATTCGCCACACTCAGTGGGTAAGGATCTCCGAGTTTTTTGCGGTGAGTCTCCATCATTTTGGACATTCTGATGACTTGTGACTGGTGAGCAGGATCATGGAGCAAATCAGTGGTTTCGTGCGGATCCGCTTCAAGGTTGAAAAGAAGACGGTGATTGATTTTAGGGTAAACATGCAGTTTCCATTCTCCATCGCTGACGGCACGCTGGTTGTCCTGGAAAGGTAGGAAAACAGAATCGTGCACTTGAGGGATTTCAAGATGCATGATCGAGCGTAGATTTTTGGAATCGTTTTCAACTGGCTGCTCCACGCTCGCGAAATCACAGATGGTGGCATAGAGATCGTGCACGTAGGTGAAAGCATTGCTTGATTGGCTTGAAGGAATGCCGGGCCCACTCAGAATCAGTGGGCAGCTCATGCTTTGTTCATAAACATTTTGTTTACCCAGTAGCCCGTGACTGCCCATTGCCAACCCATGATCTGCAGTATAAATGACGATCGTGTTTTTTGAATGAATACTTTTTTCAAGTGCTTTGATGACCCGGCCGACTTGTTCGTCGAGGTGTGTGATCAAACCGTAGTATTCACAAAGTTGATCACTGATCATTTCCTTCGTGCGTGGCCAGGGTGCGAGTCCTTCATCACGACCGGATGTGGCTTGAGGAGCATTTTGAAATGGGTGCTGTGGCAGGAAATTCACGGGGAGGGGAGGTCGGTTCTTGTAATACTTCTGACGATACTTTTCCGGCGGATTACGTGGATCATGGGGAGCCATGAAGGCAACATACAGGAAGAAAGGTTGTTCTTTTCCCGCACCCTTAATATACCGTATGGCTTCATCTGCGAACACAGTGCTGGAGAATCCGCCAGCATCCCGTTTTGCGCTTAGTTTGCCCTCGGACAGATCCTGAACCTGGAAATCAGCATGATCTGCCATTCCCCCCATGTAGATGGACTGTCCGTTGTGAAAAGATTGGTCCAATGTGCTTTTGCCATTGTGCCATTTGCCGATGATGAAGGATTGGTAGTCACCTCTCTCACTCAGCAAAGCCGGCAGTGGTTTGGCGTTTCCCCAATTGGATTGAGGTTTATTACGAGGCAGTCGCATCCAGTGGCGCCCAGTCATCAACATGGCTCGACTTGCGACACATACAGCACCGCTGAACGAACCCGCGCAATAATTGCGCCTAAAGCTGAAGCCACTTTCTGCCAACCGATCCAGATTTGGAGTCTGAATGTGTGGGTTTCCATGTGCTCCAATCGTGTCCGCTCGCTGATCGTCAGCGAAAAGGAAAATGATATTGGGACGGGTTGCGCTTTTCGCCTGCACCATGCAGGCAAAGACCAAGCCAATGACAAGGGCGATTCGTTGCATTCTGGCGTTTGGAGAACTCAGCTTATTCTTCGTGATCATACCTCGGTTGTTATCAAAAAATATTGGGGTAAAGGACATCTTTAAACGGAGATCCATTTATCATATCAATCTTATTGCCTGTCACAATGGAGTCATGTGCTTATACCCGTATTCTTTCCTTCCTCATTCAACCCTTGACCAGGCGATCTCAGGGGAAAACCGTTGTCTTCGCTGGGCTCTCGATCGTATTAAACCATGATGTCATGCAACACATGTCCATGAACATCTGTCAGTCGGAAGCGCCGGCCTTGGAATTTGAAGGTGAACTGTTCATGATTGATGCCCATCAGATGCATTAACGTAGCTTGAAAATCGTGAATATGGACCGAGTTTTCAACGATGTTATAGCTGAAATCGTCAGTCCGGCCATATGTCCTTCCTCCCTGAATGCCTCCTCCGGCCATCCAGATGGAAAAACACTTTGGATGATGATCTCGTCCGTAATTTGTTTGCGTCAGTTCCCCTTGGGAATAGTTGGTACGCCCGAACTCTCCTCCCCAGACCACCAGTGTTTCGTCCAGCATCCCTCTTTGTTTGAGATCTGTGATGAGGGCTGCTGATGCCTGATCGGTATCTTTGCATTGGCGTCTGATGCCTGAGGGCAAATCGTCATGCTGATCCCATCCACGATGGTAGAGCTGAATGAACTTAACTCCTTTTTCCGCCATCCTTCGCGCCAACAGGCAGTTTGCTGCAAATGTACCTGAATCTCTGGATGCTTCACCATAGAGATCGAAAATGTGATCAGGCTCGGCTGAGGTATCGGTTATTTCTGGAACGGAGGTCTGCATGCGAAACGCCATCTCGTATTGAGCAATGCGCGTTTGAATTTCCGGGTCATTGAAGCGTTGGGACTGCCGCTCCTGCAATTGGCGCAGAATGTCCAGCTGATCTCTGCGGTCCTTGAAATCCACCCCGGGGGGATTGTTGAGGTAAAGCACCGGATCTTTCCCTGACCTGAATTGTACTCCTTGATGTTGTGAAGGTAGGAATCCGTTTCCCCACAATCGTGCGTAGAGAGGCTGTCCGTAGCGTTCCTTTGTGATCAAAACGATGAAGGCCGGCAGGTTTTCGTTGTCGCTTCCCAAGCCGTAATCAATCCATGAACCAATCGCAGGGCGACCAGGAAATTGAGAGCCAGTCTGAATCAATGTAGCTGCTGGATCGTGATTGATCGCTTCGGTATGCATGGAGTTAATGACGCAAATATCATCGGCTACTTTCGCGGTGTATGGTAGCAGGCTGCTGAACCAGGTGCCTGATTGACCATGACGGGAGAATGGGAACTGGGAGCCCGCCATCGGAAAAGAACTTTGACCCGCCGTCATGCCGGTGAGGCGCTGACCTTGACGTATTGATTCCGGTAGTTCCTGTCCATGTCTCTGATGGAGTAAAGGTTTGTGATCGAAGGTTTCGATCTGTGAAGGAGCGCCGCTTTGGAATAGATAGATGACGCGTTTTGCCTTTGGAGCGAAATGGGGTAGATCGGGAAAGCTATTTGGGATTCCAGTCGCAGCCGATCCGGTTCGATGCAATAATGTCGATAAACCCAAGGCGCCCAGACCACCTGCCGATTGACCGAGAAAGGTGCGACGGTTCAGCCTGTTGGACTCGTTGATGATGTCGTGCATGCTATTTTTCATCTGATGAAGGTGTTGAATATTGTTACCGCTTACGTTTGTTTCAACGTTTCATGTAGGCTTCGTCAAAATTCATGATCGTCGAGGCAACTTGTGTCAACGCTGCCGTCTGAACCGGGTCCAGCTTCGGATTCAGAGGATATGCTCCTACCTCCAATAAGGCATTCGTTGCCTCTGGATTGTTTTCGTATTTGGTGTAAGCACGATCAAAAAGTATGGTCAGCAAGTTGAGTTCGGTTACGTCCGGGTACCGCCCGCATAGAAGTCGAAATCCCAAGTTCAATTGATGATCGATGGTTTTGCCTCCTTCTAGTTGCATGCGCTGTGCCAGCACTCGTGCAGCTTCCATGAACTCTGGATCGTTGAGTAAGGTCAATGCCTGGATCGGCGTGTTGGTATGCTCGCGTTTCACCGTGCATACCGAACGGTTGGGCGCATCAAAGGCGATCATGGCAGGGTGAGGTGTGGTTCTTCGAACGAAGGTGTACATGCTTCGACGATAAAGGCTGGAGCCTGTGTCCTGTTTGTAAGCGCTTCCGGGACCCGTTTTTTCTACCCACAATCCAGCAGGTTGATAGGGTTTGACACTTGGTCCACCGACCTTACGCGTAAGGAGACCGCTTGCGCTCAGCGCATTGTCACGAATCATTTCGGCTGAAAGACGGTGGTATGGACCTCTTGCGAGGTAGGTGTTAGTCGGATCCTTTTCCATGTGCAGCTGCGCACTGACTGAGGATTGTTGGTATGTGGCAGAAGTCACCATGGTGCGAATCAACCAGCGCAGATCCCAGCCAGATTCCATGAAAGACACGGCTAACCAATCCAGGAGTTTGGCATGCGATGGCGGAGCACCTTGTGAGCCGAAATCCTGCGGCGTGTCTACAATGCCCCTTCCAAAGATCATTTGCCAATAGCGATTGACCGTGACGCGCGCGGTCAGGGGGTTCTTTATGTCGGTTAACCATTGAGCCAATCCCAGGCGGTTTCGAGGCAGATCATCATCGAAAGCAAAAATCTTGCCTGGTGCATCGGGAAAAACCTCCTCAGTCGGGGCGTCGTATTGGCCACGATTCAATACAAAAGTCTTACGGACTTTTTCCATTTCTCCCAATACCATCATCTCAGGTACATCCTTGAGCAAGGCTAATTTACGTTTTGTCAACGACCGGATTTTATTTCTTAAATCACGAGATGTCGCCTCTTCGCGACGCAGGTAATGATCCGTAAAATAGGATGTAGGTTGGGATGATTCGTCCAGTGACTGATGGGTCATCCTTGAGAACAAAGCAGCAGATTCCCGTTCGCTGAGGCATGATTTGAAAAATGTAATGTGATCGATGCTGCCGAGGAACACGCCGTTGTCACCCGTGTAAAAACGGCCGCTTCTGCCAACGATAACCGGTTTTTGTGGCCACCCTTCCTGTTTTCCCCAGCCGTGGACAATACTTCGATAAAGGTTGTCGTAAGGAACGGTGTGATGGATCTTCTTTCCATTGACGAATAGACCTGTATCCCGCGTGTTACCCAATCCGCCATATGTGAACATGACATGATGCCATTCGTCCCTGGCTAACGAGATGTCTGATGTTATCTGCAGATAATTCTGTGGCCAAAATCCGATCAATCTCAAGTTGAGCCGGCTTTCCTCATCCAGAAAGAAATCCCAGCCCTTCCATGCATTACCAAGTTCACCTGAAATGCCCATGATGGATTGGTTTTTGCCGGCCTTTTCCGAACGAATCCAGGCGCCGGCGGAGAAAGGTTCGTTTATTTCGAACGTTCCGTCCTCACGTAGAAAGACCAGATCAAACTCCTCGTCAAAACGGAGGGCATTTCCGACGCGTCCATTTACCTGTTCGGGGTCACCAGATGCCACGGACTTTGGATTGTTATCCACCATTTTGTCGATAGGTGTGTTGCGAACGACCCGGTGTATGGCGCCTTTGACAGGGATTTTTTCTTTACGCATCGTATCCAGAGGAAATACGGCTTCTGGAACTGGTGCTGAAACAGGAGTCTTCTTTAGTCGTTGGATAGTTTTGGCATCAACGATCCAATCTATTCTCACTTCCTCAAGCTCTTCGAATGCCTGCTCCAACTCTTCCTCGAGCCGTTCTAGATCGTGCTCTTTTTCAGGGTCGGGTAAAAGGAGCACGGGGCCGGAAGAACTGCCACCTTCGGCTACCATGCCCAGCTCCTTCTGATTATTGAAAAAAGCGGACAACTGATAATAATCTTTTTGTGAAATCGGATCGAATTTGTGGTCATGACAACTGGCACATTCAAGGGTCAACCCCATGAAAGCGGTTCCAACAGTATTGATACGATCCTGTACATATTTGATGCGAAATTCCTCATCAATGATGCCGCCCTCGGCTGACACTGGGTGATTGCGATTGAAAGCTGTAGCCAGGATTTGTTCGCGCGTGGCGTTTGGAAGGAGATCGCCCGCCAACTGCCAAGTGATGAATGCGTCATAGGGCATGTTCTGCTGAAATGCCTTGATTACCCAATCGCGCCATGGCCAATGATAGCGCTCTCGATCTCCATGCATCCCCTGTGAATCGGCGTAACGTGCTACATCCAGCCACTCCATGGCCAGACGCTCCGCATGTGCTTGCGAATACAAAAAACGATCGATCAATTGTTCGTAGGCTGTGGGAGAGTCATCAGCCAGAAAAGTATCGATTTCTTTCGGGCTGGGTGGCAAACCGGTCAAATCAAAACTCAGGCGACGGATCAGATACTCTTTCGAAGCCCTGAGTGTGGGATCCAGATCGCGATCTTTCATTGCGCTCAAAACGAATGCGTCGATCGGATGACGAATCATATGCCCATTTTCTTGCAAAGGGTTTTCCTGTTCGAATGGGAGGATGGATTTGACGGCTGGAACAAAGGCCCAATGTTCTGTCCATGAAGCGCCCTCGTTGATCCATTGGAGTATTTGTTGTTTTTCCTTTGTGGACAAACTTAAATTAGACTCAGGAGGCGGCATGCGTTCGTCAGAGTCTTCAGACTGCATACGTTGCCACGCAATACTTCGATCAGGATCACTCGGGACAAAGGCATGACCATCGGAATCTTTCAGTATTGCGAATGCATGATCCTTGTGGTCCAGCCTGAGGTCGGCTTTGCGTGCGCGGTCGTCAGGGCCGTGACACGGAAAACATCGATCAGAGAGGATGGGAAGAATATGAGTATTGAAATCGATCGGACCGGGCGCTGCTTCATCAGCTCGGGCAGGTCCAGTGTTCATCGACAGGCAACACACCAGAGAGACCATTCTGACACAGACAGAAAATCGGAACCGCAAGGCTTCACCTCGAATGCGCTCATGAATGTTCATAAGTTTTTTATTCATGGTTATTTTGTGATGTCGGGATTCGCAATGTTCAGATCCTACTTATCGTGTGAGATCTGTCGAGCAGAAGAGGGGGAGTGGTTGGATGGTGTTTTTTCTGTGAGAAGGGCCTGAGGAGATGCATTTGAATCATCGAACCCTCAACCCGCCAGGCTTTGATACAAGGTTCTCATGATGATGTGGACATCTTCTTGCATTTTGCTTTCAAATTGGATGCGAACATGCAGCTTCGACGCTGGATCAAGCCGTCATGATCCGGCTTTGGCAGTGTGCAGAAATGCTTGCGGCAGGGGATGGGGAAAGGCTATCCATTGGTAAGACGAAAGGGCACTGGAAACGACAAGGGACAGGGAAGTTACGGGACTTCCTGCCCTGATCTCTGCTGGAGTCTATTGATTTGATGTTCTTTTCCATTGCATCACATACTCCTTATGGCCACATCTATCGTCGAAAAGTGATGATCTGCGGCGCTTTTACGGACTGCGCTTGCATGATTGATTTGTCATGAAGAGTCATTTACACTGAGCTCAATCCAGAATCAATCTTAAGACAAGAAGTCGTTCAACAGAAAAAAACATGAGAATCAAAACCCATAGCAAGCTTATGTCCATGCTCACCCTTTCTGCCATATTGCTGCAGGGAGCGTTTTCCCTTCAAGCGGAACCGTGGGTAGTTTATGAAGGGGATTCAGGGCCAGGGAAGGGGAAACATATATTATTCATTGCTTCTGATCATGAATATCGAGGTGAAGAATCTTGTCCGGCGATTGCCCGTATCCTTGCCAAACGTTACGGTTTCAAATGTACGGTGCTTTTTGGTCAGACGTCTGAAGGATTTATCAAGCCTGGCTCATCAATCATACCGGGGATTGATGCCATCGACGATGCGGACATGTTGTTCTTGTTCATGCGGTTTCTCCATCCAGACGATGCTTGGATGGCAAAGTTTGAAGGCTATCTTGATCGCGGAGGTCCCTTGCTTGGTCTTCGCACCACGACACATGCATTCAATGGTATCAAGGGTAAATACGCCAAGTACAACTACAATACATCCGGTGATTTTGTCGGTGGATTCGGTCGGCAGATTCTTGGTGAGACATGGAACCCCGCATTGGGTGCCGGTCATTACGGTAGTAATCACAAGTATGCAACTTCGATGCATGTGGTTCCTGATCAGGCGAGTCATCCTGTGATGCGAGGAGTGAAGGACATGCATGCCATGGCGGGAGCCTACTCTGCTGTCCCGATGCCGGGCTCTACTATCCTTGCCAGAAATCAGGTGCTTTCTTCCATGGAAGTTGGAGCCAAGCCTCTGAAGAACAAACCCCCACAACCCGCCGCCTGGGTAAAAACTTATCAATCGAAATCTGGCAAGGAAGGGCGCGTGTTCTGTTCAACTCAAGGCGCCTCCGAAGACATCCTCAGTGAGGGAGTCCGGCGCATGATCGTCAATGCGACTCTCTGGTGTATGGGAATGGAGAAAGAGATTGAAGCCGATGCAGATGTCTCATTTGTCGGACCCTACAATCCAAGCACCTTCAGTTTTAAGCCTTCCATCACCGACGCAAAGCCCAGCGATATCCGAGGGTGGGATACAGCCATCCTGAAAAACAAGGACTAGGCGGCTTGGGGTGAAGCGGCGAAGTCGTGCACTGACGCGGTTCATGTGACCTCCATTCGAGCCTGATGCTGAAATGATACGAACTTATGTCTGGCCGAAGCTTTACACAGCTGCGTATGAGTCATCGCAGTAAAAGGGATTGAGACTGTTTTGCGGGTCAACGCCTGATATGTTCAAGAGGCACTGTGGCGAATACTCTCATCAGCTTTTGGAAATAATGATGCCTGATTTTGAGCACTGCTGAAATCACTTGAACATGTCGACGAACTTGTGGATTTCGTTGAGTTTGGCAGTTGCGGATTTTCGCATGAGTCTTGGAAATTTTCCGCTCATCATGACCCACTGTCCATTGCGCATGATTTTGAGTTTGTCTCGCTGGGTGGCGATTTCACTGATACCTTTGAGGAAGGCTTTCCATTTCAGATCGCTCAACAGCATCAAACGCTCCACCGGAGCAGGCAAGGGCCCGTAACGGTCGCGCAGTTCGTTTCTAAGCGATTGAAGGGACTCGGTATCGTTGATCTCAGCTATCTTACGATATATTTCAATACGCTGCTGAGGTTCTGTCACGTAATCCAATGGCAGGTAGGATGGTTCCTTGACGATTTCAACGACTTTCTCTGCGGGGGCTTCACTGACGTCGGTTGTTTCTATGTAAACCGGCGTTTCGCGTGGTATGGAAATTTCCAAACTGTCTTTCCCTCGGCGCCTTGATGACTTCTTGCTTTCTTTGGTTTGTGCTTCGGTGGTTTCTCCCGGGTTCGTCAAAAGGAAATCCATGTCGACTTTTACATCCACACGAGGAGGAATTTTTTCGCCGCGCAATGCGCAGATGCTTTGCTTGAGAAGTTGACAGTAAAGATCGAAGCCAATGGCGGTAATATGACCGCTTTGCTGAGATCCCAGGAGATTGCCAGCTCCCCGGATTTCAAGGTCACGCATCGCAATTTTGAATCCGCTGCCTAACTTGGAGTACTGCTTCATCGCGCTCAATCGTTTGCGCGCATCCGTCAGGACACCTGCGTGGCGCGGAAGCAACAAGTAGGCATGGGCCTGATGTTTGTACCGTCCTACTCGGCCGCGTAACTGGTACAGTTCACTGAGCCCAAAACGATCTGCTCGATCAATGATGATGGTGTTGGCGTTGGGGATATCGATGCCACTTTCGATGATCGTTGTGGATACCAATACGTCAGCTTCTCCATTGATGAAGGTACGCATCACTCCTTCTAGTTCCTTTGCCTCCATCTGCCCATGTCCTACTACAACGCGCGCATCCGGAACCAGAGTCTGAATTTTCTGAGCCATGACCTTGATGGTGCCCACTCGATTGTGAAGGAAAAAAACCTGCCCCTGACGATTCAGCTCTCTGCGCAGAGCATTCTTGATGGCATCCTCATCAAAAGGAATCACTATTGTCTCGACGGGTAAGCGATCCTGCGGGGGCGTCTCAATCGTACTCATGTCACGAGCCCCCATTAATGCGAGATGCAGTGTGCGCGGAATCGGCGTTGCACTCAGGGTCAGGACATCCACCATTTTGCGCATTAATTTGAATTTTTCCTTTTGTGCGACACCGAAACGCTGCTCTTCATCAATCACCACCAACCCCAGATCCTTAAAAGTAACGTCTTTTTGAATGAGTTTGTGAGTGCCAATGATGATGTCGATTGACCCCGTGGCCAGATCCTGAATAATTTGACGACTTTGCTTAGGTTTTTGAAATCTGGACAGCAACTCCACACACACCGGGTAATCTGCCATGCGATCAGCAAACGTATTGTAATGCTGTTGAGCAAGTACTGTAGTTGGAACCAGGATGGCTACCTGACGTCCGCCCATCACGGCTTTAAATGCAGTGCGAATGGCTACCTCTGTTTTTCCAAAGCCGACATCGCCGCAGATCAATCGATCCATGGGTTTGGCTCGCTCCATGTCTTCTTTGGAGGCATCGATGGCGCGGACTTGATCGTCGGTTTCCTCATAAAGAAACGCACTTTCGAACTCTCTCTGCCATGGTGTGTCTTCCCCAAATGAATGTCCGGATTCGCTTGCGCGAGCTGCCTGTATTTGAAGTAAATCCCCCGCAAGATCCCGAATGGATTTTTCAGCCTGAGCCTTTGCTTTTTGCCAACGCCGACCCCCCAATGTGTTTAATTGAGGTCTTCCTTTACCGGCCCCAATATATTTGCTGACGAGGTGAGCCTCACTGACAGCGACGTAAAGTTTGGGAGGTTCGTCTCCGTAGTCTTTGGCAGCATACTCAATCACCAGATATTCGGGGCCCTTTTCATCATCCTCGGATTGCGAGCCCACTGGCGGTAAACGCCTCAGCCCCACATAACGCCCGATACCATGCTGCAGGTGTACAACGTAATCTCCCTCTTCGAGATCTGCAAAATCGATTTGCAGTATAGATTTCGCTGCTGCCGCGTGGGGTGACTTGAGGCGACGAGGGCGTTGTAATTTGTAGCGCCCAAAAATTTCAGCATCAGTGACAATCGCGCATCCAAGCGAGTCAGCAACAAAGCCTCGACTAAGGCTACCCGTGAGCAGATGAAGGTTTTTTGACTGAGCAGAGTCGCTGTTGAACCCCGACTCACTCCAGATTTCCCGAAAGCGCTGGCTCTCGCCTTCGTTGTTACAAATCACCAGAACCTGATATCCTTTTCGCAACCAACGATGCATTTGGTTGAGGAAATCCTGACGTTGTTTTTCTGCTATATGAGCCTCTGGACGTCGATCTCCCAATGGACGGTATAGTTCCATGGATTCTAGATCTGGATGTAGCTCCATTCCCTGATCCATCGACATAGGTTCAGGGGAATCTTCAATGAAACTGCCGCCCTCATCAGCTTCCTTTAATTCGGCACGCTTAAAATCGCCATCATTTAAACGCTTAAGCAATCCATGCCAATCCATGAAATAGGGGTCATCCTCAGGTATTTGCTCCATGTAATGCTCTGCTGCCTCCTGAAGAGCCAATGGCTCTGTATCCAGAATGCACGCATCTCGAGGGAGATAATCCAGGATATTAGAAAAGGAAATAAGCATACTGTTGCCTGCTTTCTCATTCTTTTCGATTTGTTGCTTGATGATGCCGAACTCTCCACCAGGGGTGAGTTCGATCTTTTCAACACGATCTCGAGTTAGTTGAGATTCGGGTTGAAAATAGCGGATGGATTCCAGTTCATCACCAAAAAATTCAAGACGTACCGGCCAGGGACTGCTTAGAGGGAACACATCCAGAATGCCGCCCCTAAGAGCTATCTCGCCTTTCTGGGTAACCTTGGCTTCCGGCTCATACGCTTGATCTTCCAACCATTCGACCAGATCCAGAGGGTCGATTATATCTCCTACCTTCAATGTTCGTACACGTCCTTGAAGATCATCTGGTTCGAAGGTGCGTTGCATCAACGCCTGGATGGTGGTGACAATGACAGGCGCTGCTTGGTTTTCAGGATCTGATTGCCATCGTAAAAGAGCCATCAATGTTTCCAAACGCTCGCTGATCACATCCGCATGGGGAAGTTTGGCTTCATGTGGTAGATGTTCCCACGCCGGGTAAAAATAAGGCTGTGAGAATGACGAGAGGTCCTCTTGATTGCTGAACCATTGCAACCAGGTTGTCAGATCCTGATGCATGGATTCCTGGAGTTTCAAGCCGGGAGTAATGACAACTAATGGACTCTTTGGATGTGCAGTTTTGTAACAGGCAGCCATGAAAGGCCAGCTTGACGATGGCGCAGGTGTCCATCGAATAAAGGGCCGTTGGCCTGATGAATGCACCGTTTCCTTCCACCATGAAGTGTCTTTCCAGTGACTCCATGGCTGCAGGGATGCATGCGTTGATTTTTTATTTTTGTTGTTCACTTTCGAAACCAAATCCCTCTTGCTCGTCGGATTGTTCCTCTTTCCAAATCTATTCTCATACCGCTATCGGTGGTCTTCCCAATGGAATGCTGGTTAACGTCATCGTTTTTGATAAGTCGGGTTTGTTGATGGCCGGCGTTGTGATTTGCCAAGCTTGATTTTCCTGGCAACGAGACAGATTCATGAAACTCATGCTACTGCTTAAAGATTGACAGCAAAATGTAGAACAACAACTTCCTCAAAATAACCGACATCGGTGTGAAATCCATCGAAAACATCCCTCAGTGTTTTTAAGTTTCCATTATCATGCACAGGTGCCGGAGCCTCAAACCATACGTGTTCGTCTTTTGCGCGTCTATCTCACTGACCAAAATAAACCACCTTTGCGAATTGTGTCACACAGGCAAACCGTTCATATTCTATATGTTATTAACCCATTTTTTCATTACAATGGTCTACTCACTTTCCCATTCATGGAGAAACTGCACTTGCTCCGTTTTATTACCCATCACAAGAGCGAGGTGTTTTCCTGAAGGCGATGACTTTTTCGCAAAATGATTTCCCCGCTCTTCATGGTCCTGGAGATAAGGAGAGAGGGATTCCATCAACGATTCGTGGCCATCGTTTATATCCGTTTTCATACACAGAAAACCCCCTTGTTTTTTTCTCGAAGGAAAAAGATTTCGTGATCAGATAGCCATCCATGATGCTTTGGTGCCTGAAGGTCCATTTTAATCACGGGCTTGGCTACTGCTGCCAGTGATTTTGGCTTGGATGTCTGAAGTCTAATGAATAAGCAGGCCGAAATGAAAACCAGAATGGCCATAGCCGAAACTCCGACATTCGAGGAGATCCTAGCCAAGGATTTGAATCTCATTTCCCGAAGCAATAAAGCGTTTGGCTCGTTCTCATATACAGCCTGTTCTCAACGATCGCAGGTGTCGCCATGATTGTTTCTTCCAAATCAATTTGAAACATGATATTGAGTTCCGGATTACCTGCTTCGATAACGCTGACAACGCCTGATTGAGCCGCTACGAGAATTTGTTCTCCAGCTGCAACTGGGGATGCGTAATAGTCGCCTAAGGCCCCAAGTCTTTCTTCGCGATAGATAACTTCACCCGTCGTTGTGTTCATGCATGAGATCATTCCTCCATTTTTAACGAGATAAACATGGCCTTGATAAGCGAGTGGTGAAGGAACGTAGGGAAGTCCGCGAGTTTGTTTCCATGACAAGGTTGGAGGGCTTTTGAGTGATGGGCCAGGTTTAAGAGCCAAAAGTGCATTTTCACTTTTCCTGAAGATATCCGACATCGTTTCCCACTCCTTTCGAACAATCTTTCCATCCTTGTCTGCATCTATATAAGGGAAGTGCATGCGCGCAGGTCCTATGGCTTCAGAGCGCGCAATAGATGCATCCTTGTTTTTATCGTTTTCAAGAAGTTCATCAAAATTGGGGATTCTTGAAACACCCGCCCCCATGGTCCACCCAGAGACGTATAGATGCTGATCATCAAACGCGGGGGATGCGACTGTTTCATTTGGCAAACCTCCAACTTCCCATGCGAGTTCCCCGTCTGAGATATGGTAGGCACACACGCGTAAGGTCCCGGAAGTGATGACAAGTTCGGGTTTTTCTGAAGGCCATGCTATGGGGGTGGAAAACCCTCGCCGAAAACCGGGCCTGGGTGTTTTCCAAACTTGTTTGCCGGATGCCGCATCTACGCAGAGAAGGTGGGAGCTGATATCCTGATCAACCTGTAAAAAGAGACGTCCTTCTGCCAGCACTGGGGAAGATGAAGCGCCGTGTTGGGTCACCGGGACAGGAAGAGGGAGTCTCCATTGCTCATTCCCTTCCATATCGTAGGAGAGCAAGCCATAAGACCCAAAGTATACAAATACAGACCTGCCATCTGTCGTCGGTGTTGAATTGGCTGGTGTTCCGTTGCGGTGACCTCTTTCGATCTTCGTGGGCGGGATAGATTTTTTCCAGAGTAGAGATCCATCATGTCGATTCAATACCTGTGTAGTGAGTTGATCGGATTCGTAGGTGGTCACCAAAAGCAGGTCTCCCCAGATGCTGGGGGAGGAATGGCCCGGGGCGATATTCTTTTTCCAAATAACGGAACTATCAGGTCCGAAGGGGATCGGAAGCGAACTGCTTGGAGCTCGGCCCTGACCATGTGGTCCCCTAAATTGAGGCCAATGGGCACTCTCAGACTGGAGAGCCATAACAGACTGAAACAGCAATGGGGTCCAAAAGACCCATACCATTAACAAATTTGAAGAAACACGATGAATGGTATTTCTACAGGGCATGCTTGAATTATTTTACGGAGCAGTTGTTGTGTCTGCCGTCGTGTTGGCTCCACCTTTGCCGTCTTTTGTTTGTCCCAGAATTTTTGGCAGGTAAATTCCAGCGATTACACCTGCCACCAGGGCGACAGCTCCAAACACCCAGTAGGGAAGGGGGGTATGCATACCATACAAAGTCAGTGCGACTGGAGGCCCGATGATACGCGCCATCGCAGATGCTCCTTGAGAGACACCTAGATTGGTTCCCTGCTCATTGTCTGGCGATACCATCGAAATAAGACCGGTTAAAGGCGCACGATTGATACCCGAGAAAACGGCATACACGGTCAGTGAAATCAGAATCCAAAGGACATTCTGTTTGAATGGAATCATGAAGAAGCTCATAGTCAGCCCGAAAAAACTCGCAAAGATCAACGGTTTTTCTCCGAACCGATTGACCAGTTTACCGATAGCTCCTCCCTGCACGCCTGCCGCAATAAATCCGGAATAGGCCAGAAAGTAGTAACACTCAGAAAGCTCATATCCAAAATAACTGCTGATCAGCAGAGGCAAGGTACTTTCGAAACATGTAAAACAAAGTGTAGCCAAGAAAACAAGCAGGACAAGCAATCTCAACTTGGGTTGTCCCAACGTATGCATCCACTGCTGAAATTGAGCACGTTTGACTGCGGGTTTGGCATCCTTGCTTTTACTTTCCGTAAGTATGAAGCAGGCTGCGATAAAGTTAATCAGGCAGATGCCTGCTGCGACCCAGCCTGGACCGGATATCCCCAGAAATGCTGCGCTCAATCCTCCAATGATCGGGCCGAAGACAAAGCCCATACCAAAGCCAAGTCCGATGACAAGCCCTACACCTCGAGATCGTTTTTCAGGTGGCGTGATGTCAGCAACATACGCAGATGCAACAGAGAGGTTTGCACCGAACACGCCTGCCAACATTCTCGAAACGAGTAATATGATCAAGCCATAGGTTCCGGTTTGAAGACTTGCATAACCAAAAACGGCATACGAAATCGTCGAGCCGGCCGTACTCAACAAAATGATGGGGCGGCGCCCTATTCTATCCGAAAGCTTGCCCCAAACCGGTGCAAAGAAAAACTGCATCAGGTTGTAGGAAGCAATGATGCACCCGATCATGAATCCGGAAGCCTTAAATTGTTCTGCATAAATGGGTAGTAATGGCAGAACAATGCCAAAACCCACCAGGTCCACGAAAACAATCAGAAAGATAATTAGCAATGTTGGTTTTTTCATTCGGATTTCCAATGATTTGGCGCAAAAGGTAACCGCTAGCCTATAGAGGGTCAAAGGAGAAAATTTTAAAAAGAATGGAATGATGCGCACTTTGACTCTTTCTCTCGAAGAATTCGCGGTTCCGCTATTTCCAAATTTTCATCTCGACATTGAACATGAGTCGAGTTGTTCGATCACTACAGGTTTTTCCTCTCAGGAAAATCAGGACATCTCGGATCTGCGCTGTGTCTACCGTAAAGGCTGCTGATGCATGAAGCTTCCAAGATGAACTACCCCCATGCGAGTCACCGGCACAAAAAAATGTCAACAGGCACAGTGCGGTCAGAGGCTTCGCAACTGCCCTCCTGAGCCAAGGTTTCGATTTGACGGCGTGCGTTGATTCGGTTCGAATAGCATGTAGATCAACACAAAAGCTTATGATAAATCAAAAACTCTCTCGTCGTGGTGCATTGAAGTCTCTGACCGCAACTGGCATGGCAGTCGCTGCAAGCTCAAAGATTGCAGAGCAACTGGAAGCTGCCAACATCAAGCCCGTCAAACTTAAGGGCAACGTGAATCATTCCGTTTGTAAATGGTGTTATTCCAAATTGAGTTTGGAGGAACTTGCAGAAGCGGCTTCAGAGTTTGGAATGCATTCCATAGAGCTGCTTACACCCGATCAGTTTCCGATCATTAAAAAATACGGTCTCGCCTGCGCGATGTCCAACGGTCCGGGAGGTATTACCAAAGGTTTTAACAGAATTGAGCATCATGCCCAACTGGTCGAAGGTTTCGAACGCATGATTCCTCAAGTTGCCGCGGCTGGATTCCCCAATATTATTTGTTTTTCCGGCAATCGTGATGGATTGGACGATGATGAGGGTCTTGAAAACTGTGCCATTGGACTTGAGAAAGTCATGAAGACTGCTGAAAAATTCAAGGTAACCGTCTGCATGGAATTGTTGAACAGCAAAGTCAACCACAAGGATTATCAGTGTGACCACACCGAATGGGGGGTTGCATTGGCGAAACGCATTGGCTCTGATAGGTTTAAATTGCTTTATGATATCTATCATATGCAGATCATGGAAGGTGATGTGATCCGGAATATTCGCGAGTTTCATTCCTACATTGGACATTATCACACTGGCGGTAATCCCGGGCGTAACGAGATCGACGAGACTCAGGAACTCAACTACCCTGCCATTTGTAAGGCTATTGTCGAAACAGGTTTCAGTGGATACATTGCGCAGGAGTTCATTCCCGTAAGGCATCCGCTGGGAAGTTTGTATGAAGCCGTACGCACTTGCGATGTCTGAGGGTTTCAGGAGATCGATACAATCCAGATTCAAAGGCTGGATACTCTCAACGGTATTCATCTGCCTGCTGGGGGTATCCTTTCTCTTATACAACGCTGAACCCAGGTACGGAGGGCGTCGGATATCAGCGTGGATGACGCTTTACACAGAGGATCTTTCTCTGAATCGTGCTCAATCAGCCATTTATGCCATGGGGCCAGATGCGGTTCCGCACCTGGCCGCTCGTTTGAAAGTTCGTAATGATCTCTTCGCTCGAATATACGAAAGGAGTCCAGTTATTTCCGGACTGATGGATCGCCTATTTCAAAGCGGTCAAGGATTTCGTAGCGTTCACCCTCAGGCAATGGTTGCCGAAGATCTGCTGATACATGCTCCCGAGGATTGGGATTCAAGGATTGAGGAATCCATGATTGAAATGCTGTCTCAGGGCAATAGTACAGATCAGATCACTGCGTTCAGGGTGCTTCATTCATTTAATCCAGATCCCAAGCGGCTCCTTCCTGTCTTGAGACTCATCCTTCAAAAACAAGAGCAGGAAACCTCAAAGGCGGCTCTTGAGTTTATTCGCAGAAAGAAAATAGATGCCAAACCTTTGGAAGATGAAGTGATTGCCCTTTTTCAACACAAAGACCCAACTCTTCAAGACAAAGCCTTGATTGTTGCCAGCTTTTCGAAATTGGATGTCGAAAAATCCATGCCATTTTTGAAACCTCTCCTGGACAGTATGCCGGGAAGCCATAAAAAACGCATGGCCATGCAACTCCTGGCCAGTATCGCGCTGCCTGTTCCTGAGCATATTTCATATTTGGAAACTGGATTGGATGACCCTTCGGACGAAGTTCGCAGGTATGCGGTTCTAGGTTTGGGAGGTTTAGGTCATGATGCACTCGATAGTCTGGGAGCGATGCTTAAGCTCCTCGCTGATGAAGATTTTGGTGTTCGCATGACAGCGGCAGACGCCATTGGTGATTTGGGTCCTGGCGCCATCAAGGCCATTCCTGAGCTGATTCGGACTTTAAACAATGATTTTTCAGGTGTCGGTCAGCATTGTCGTCGCGCCATCGAAAAAATCGACCCTGAGCAGGCAAAAAACATCATGATTCGTTGAAAACTTGAATGTCCCCTCTTGACGAAATGAAAAAGTACACTTTACTTCATCACTCATGAGTCAAAAAACGGAAAAACATGAATTCCAGGCGGAAATCCAGCAATTGTTGGATATTGTTATTCATTCCCTCTATACGGATAAGGAAATCTTTGTTCGAGAATTGATCTCCAATGCATCTGATGCGTGTGAGAAATTGCGATTTCACCAGACATCAGGCAAATCAATCCACGAGCCTGATGTTGAATTAAAGATCAGCATCGCGACCGACGACAATGCCAATACCATTACCATTACGGACACGGGTATTGGGATGACTCGTGATGAGCTGGTAGAGAACCTTGGAACAATCGCGCACTCTGGGTCCAAAGCATTCCTCAAGCAGATAGCCGAAGGAAAAGATAAGCCTGATGCCAATTTGATCGGTCAATTCGGAGTAGGATTCTACTCTGCATTCATGGTAGCAGAGGAAGTCAAAGTGTACACGCGTTCCTTTGCATCTGATAAACCAGGGCACACATGGATTTCACAGGGGGCGGGTACTTACGAGATTGAAGAAACGCCGGATTGCCCCCGAGGAACCAGAATATTCATCAAACTTAAAGAGGATGATAAAGATTTCGCTCAAAAAACCCGTGTGGAATCCATCATTAAACAATATTCCAACTTTGTTACCTTTCCCATCGAATTGAACGGTGAAGTGGTTAACAAGGTCAGTGCCATCTGGACCCGTAGCAAGAGCGAGGTCAAAGAAGAGGAATACAAGGAGTTCTACCATTACATTGGGCATGATCATGAAGACCCGCTGACACGACTTCATTTTTCCGCTGATGCACCACTGGCGATTCAATCACTCGTTTATGTGCCGGCTAAGAACATGGAGAATCTGGGGATCTCCCGAAGTGAGAGCGAAGTTCACCTCTACTGCCGAAAAGTTTTAATTCAATCCAAAGCTGAAGGACTTTTCCCTGAATGGCTTCGATTCCTCAAAGGTGTTGTGGACAGTGAAGACCTGCCATTGAACATTTCTCGCGAAACGATGCAGGACAGTGCATTGATGCAGAAACTCAACAAAGTGTTGACCACGCGCTTCCTCAAGCACCTTGATGAATTGAGCCGTAAAGATTCTGAAAGTTTTTATAAGATTTACGATCAATATCACAAATTCCTCAAGGAAGGTGTCGCTACCGACTTCACGCATCGCGATAATCTTGCGAAACTGTTGCGATTCGAATCCAGCACTCAGGATAAAGACACGAGGACATCGCTCAAAGAATATATTGAACGCATGCCTGAAGGTCAGAATGAGATTTACTTTCTTCTTGCTTCAGGGCGTGATGCTGCTGAACAGAGTCCTTATCTTGAAGTGTTCAAGGCCAAGAAATATGAAGTGCTTTTCCTTTATGATCCTATCGATGAAGTAGTGATGGATCACTTGGGGCAATTCGAAGAAAAAAGCCTTACTTCAGCCGAAAAAGCGGATCTCAAGATCGAGGATGAAGATAAGAAGACCGAGCAACTTTCAGATGAAGATGCCGAAGCTCTGGCCAAATGGGCTAAGGATAAATTAGGTGATAAAGTGGAATCTGTTCGCATTTCAACACGACTTGTCAACAGTCCTGCTGTTGTGCTTGATAGCGACAAATCAATGACAGCCGGGATGCGTCGTATGATGAAATCGATGAATCAGGATCTGGGACCGGTGAAGGTTGATATGGAACTCAACCCTCGGCATGTGATTGTATCTCAGCTCCATGCCATGAAATCCTCGAATGAAATCCTTGCTACCAAAGTCGCCGAGCAACTATACGATAACGCCCGTCTGGCTGCTGGTATGGTGGAAGATCCCAAGACCATGGTCAATCAGTTGAACCAATTGCTGGAACAGGTGCTCACCGCCAGCAAATGACACCATCAGGCAAGCACCTCTGAAACTGTTCTGCTGTTCAAGTGTGCTATCTTGTTTCATAAAAAAAGCCCCTGTGCCAATCAAGGCTCAGGGGCTTTTTCTTAATTTGAAAATCATTCTTTCTTTTCGAGGCGAATAGACTCGATCACCACAGGTGTACTAGTTTTTCCTGAAGCATCAGTTTCCAGTTTACTGATCTTGTCGACTACATCCATGCCCTCGATCACCTTGCCAAACACGGTGTGTTTACCGGTCAAATGCGGTGTGTCCACAACATTGATGAAAAACTGCGAACCATTCGTGTTTGGACCCGAGTTTGCCATTGCAATCACTCCTCTCAAAGGTTTTTTTGGGGTGAGATCCTTTTCGTAGACATATCCCTGGTTTGCGTAAACATCCTGCAGTGACATGGCGTTGACCGTCTTCTGAATCTCTTCCATTTTGGCTTTGAATTCTTCTTCAGACTTGATTCCCATTTTTTGAAGTGCCGGTCCCAGCACAAGGCGCTGGAAATCTTCTTGTGAGCGGACCAACAGCCAAGGGTGTGTTTGTCCTTCCTTGATAGCTTTCAATTCACTCAATCCAAGTCCGACGGCATTGACTTCGTCTTTAAACTGATATCCTGGTCCGGCTGTGCCTGTGCCGAGAGGACACCCTCCCTGGATCATGAAATCCTTAATGACACGATGGAATGTGAGTCCATCATAAAAAGGTTTTGTTACTTCTTCTCCTGATTTGGCATCCTTGAAGGCTTTGCGTCCTTCAGCCAGATCGATGAAATTCTTCACAGTCTCAGGGGCTGCATCCGGCCAGAGTTCCAGTCGAACACTGCCTTCGGATGTTTTTACGATGGCGACCGGTTGTTGGAGCGATGTGGTTTTTTCTGCGGCTTGCGATGTCATAAATGAGCTGGAGGTGAACAGAGTCAAAGTCGCCATGGTGGCGATTCCTTTTTGAAATAAGTGGTTAATATTCATGCCTAAATTCTCATACTAGTATCTAACCAACTAATTGGAAGCTTTCTTGAAGAAAAGTAAGTGTTGTCTCGGTAATCCCTCGAAACTTCTAACCCATTCAAATCCTTGGTAGGTTGCTTCCTTCTGGACCTGTTTCTTGGACATCTTATGCAGCAATTTGATGGGCACACGAGGATCTTCCAATCGGTATTCCACCCATACCACTATGCCATCTGGTTTCAATGCTTCGCGGATGGCGGTCATCATTTCATGAGGGTATGAAAACTCATGGTATACATCCACCATCAAGACCAAATCAACTGAGGCTTCAGGAAGATTTGGAGCTTTCTCCGTTCCCCTGATCATTTTAACATTCCTGATACCTTCCTGTTCGAGGTTTTTTTTCAGGATTCGCAACATTTCTGGTTGGATATCCACTGCCAGTACCCTGCCGCCATCGCCAGTCTCGGCTGCAAGACGCCGCGTGAAATAGCCACTGCCGGCGCCTATGTCTGCTATGGTATCTCCGGGCTTTATTCCGAGAGCCTTGATGAGCAGGTCGGGTCGTTCCTCACGTTGTCTTTCCGGACGCTCCAGCCAGTCGGCCCCAAGGTGGCCCATGACGTGTGAAATTTCCCGTCCCTGATACACCTTGCCGATCCCATCCCTGCTCGGGCGTGGCATGGAGCTGTAGTGCGCATCCTCCGCTTTCTGGTTTTTCTGAGCCTCAATACTGGTCAGGGTCAGCAAGAGCGAGAGCACACTCAGGATTGTTTTAAGCTGGCGTTTGTTCCAAGCCCAGTTGCAAGCTTGCCTTGATGGAGAATAGGTTCGGTTCATATGAGTTAGTTTCTACTGGACCTCAAAGAGATTAGATTGCAAGCGATGTTTTCGATTATTCCTTCAATACAGTCTTCTTCATTTGCGCTTTGGAGGGGCGCGGTCGGATTCTGGCAGGGGTGACGCCTCCGGTTTGGCGGTCGAATTCATCCGGCGTTCGCATTGCTGGGATTGTGTCGTTTGTAGCCAGCCTCCAGGATTGAAGGATATCGCGATGTTTTTTCAAGACGGTTTGATAGGCATCGTGATGTGCAAGGTTGTTGAGTTCGTGAGGATCGCTAACAAGTTCATACAATTCCTCCCTTGGTCTGGGTAAAGTGAGGCATTGTTGTTGTTGTGCTTTGAGTTTTCCTGCCTGATGCAATTTCAACATGGCTTGAAACACGGGGCCTCTGACGGCGTCTGCCGGTGGAGTCATCGGTAGATCATTGTAATCATTGAGAATATATTTGTATCGATGTGAGCGAACGGCGCGTGAATGATCCTCATAGTCGTGCCAGTGCTTTTCCGCGAAGCAATAGTTTCGGATAGATTTTCCCGGGTTCTTCAGCAAAGGGGCAAATGACTTGCCGTCCATACTTGATGGTTGCTTCACCCCAGCCAATTCCAGAAAACCTGCCCCCAGGTCAATGGAACTCACCAGTTCTTTGCAAACCGACTGTGGCGCAATCGTGTCCTTCCAAACCGCAAACATGGGCGTGCGAATGCCACTGTCATAGAGCGTTGTTTTGTCCCTTGGAAAGGGGCGGCCATTGTCACTTATGAAAAGGATCAATGTGTTTTGAGCTATCCCCTGATCGCGGACACCTTCCATGACGTCACCTACAAATCGATCCAATCGGGTGGCTTCATCGTAATAAAGTGCCATATCTTTCCGTACCTCAGGAGTGTCGGGGACATAAGGAGGTAGCCGGACATCATTCGCTCCATGCGGTTTTTCGAGGATACCTTCATCGTAAGGGCGGTGGGGGTCCAAAGCCGCAAGCCACAGAAAAAAGGGCTGGTCTTTGGGGCGGGCATTCAGTGCGGTGAGCCAGTCAGCGCAACCGCTCTTTGCATCGCCGATTGCAGTCTCCTTGAATTCGCCTGATTCGCCCGCCCTGCCTGATGGGAGCTGGAATCCCGAGGTATCTACTTCCCAAATCCGATCAAACCGATTCTTCACTTGATTGCCCAAATGCCATTTCCCGGCTGCTGCGGTCCAATAGCCCGCATCTTTCAACAGTTCGACAAAAGTGACCTGATTTTCAGGTAAAGGCCAGTGCAGTTGTTCCGCATCGGTACGGTGTGGGTATTTGCATGTGATCAGGCTGGATCGACTGGCGCTGCATGAACTGATCGTGAGAAACGCTCTGTCAAACCGCATGCCGGTGGCCGCCATGCGTGTCAAATTGGGGGTGCGTATTGTTGGATGTCCATAGGGTACACTGTCATCCCATGCCAAATCATCAGCAATGATGAGGATGATATTGGGGCGTTCATTTGCTCCAAGATGCAAAGAAAATGTGACAGTGCAAACGCTCAGAGCGAAAATGAGATTTAAGAATTGCATGATTCGTATCCTGCTTGATTCGACAAAACGGATCGAGTCTGGAATAAAGGTTTGTAGTTTATCAATAGTTGGGACCGACTCTTATAAGCCCCTAATTCAAATGCAAGGTTGAGGTATGGGCTTTTTTTTGATTATTTTTCGTGGATGGAAACTTCATGTTCGATTCCTGCTTCAGCTCAGGTGGTTGTGGTGGGTGGAGGTATCGTTGGCTGCAGCGTTGCCTATCACTTGACCAAGCTGGGTTTCTCTGACGTTGTTTTACTTGAGCAGAAAGCCGTGGCAGGAGGAACGACCTGGCACGCAGCGGGTATGGTTGGTCGCCTGCGCACATCCAATAGCCTGACCAAGATCAACCAATACAGCGCAGAGCTCTACGCTGGTCTGGAGGCTGAGACCGGTCACGCTACTGGTTGGAAACAGGTGGGTAGCTTGGTCCTTGCCTCGAATGAGGAACGCATGACCCAACTTTACCGTACTGCAGCCATGGCAGAATACCTTGGGGTTCAAGCAGATTTGATAAGTGCAAAAGAAGCTGGTGAAAAATGGCCGCTGATCAAAACCGATGATTTACTCGGAGCCGTCTGGTTGCCTGGGGATGGTAAAGTGATCCCCAAGGAAACGGCGATGGCATTGGCCATCGGGGCTCAGCAGAATGGAGCCAAGATTTGTGAGAACGTTGAAGCGCACGAAATCCTCCATCGAAATGGCAGAGCAGCTGGAGTCAAAACAAATCAGGGCTTGATTGAAGCGGAATACGTGGTGCTGGCTTGCGGGATGTGGTCACGTCAGCTTGGTTTGACCTGTGGTGTCTCCATTCCACTGGCACCTGTGGAACATCATTATGTGGTTTCGAACCCGATCGAGGGGGCCTTTGATGAACTTCCCTGTGGCCGTGACCCTGATGCAACGATCTATTTTCGAGGTGAAGATAATACGGTTCTTCTGGGGGCTTTTCAAAAATACACCAAACCTTGGCTTCAGGATCCGATTCCCTCTGATTTTTCGTTCGATCTCCTGAAAGCGGATTGGAAAAAGTACCGCGATCCACTGCGGGCAGGTGAATTTCGCATTCCAAAATTAAAAGACGCTGGCTATTCGAAATTTGTCAACGGCCCAGAAAGCTTTACTCCTGATAATCAATTTCTGCTGGGAGAAACACCTGAATTACAAGGATTGTTTGTGGCCGCCGGGTTTAATTCAGCTGGCATTGCATGTGCTGGAGGTGCAGGTAAATACCTGGCGGAATGGATGAAAGAGGGAGAGCCTACAATGGATCTTTGGGCAGTTGACATACGTCGCTTCGGGCGCTGGGCTAACAACCGAACCTACCTGCGGGATCGTATCACGGAAGTGCTTGGTCTTCACTACCAAATGGCCTGGCCCAATCGTGAAATGGAAACCGGCCGAAATATTCGGATGACACCCATTCATGATCAACTCAAAGAGTCAGGAGCCTGTTTTGGTTCCAAAGCTGGATGGGAAAGGCCCAATTGGTTTGCGCATCTGCCATCCAAACCCGAGAACCAATATTCGTTCGGTAAACAAAATTGGTTTGGCAATCATGCTCGGGAACATTTGGCCACTCGCGAGAGTGTGGCTTTGTTTGATCAATCCAGCTTCGCAAAACTACAGCTCAAAGGCAAAGATGCCTGCGCTCTCATGCAGCATGTATGTGGCAACAATATGGACGTTGCGCCCGGTAAAGCAGTCTATACAGGCATGTTCAACAAGCGTGGAGGTTTTGAATCTGATTTTACAGCCGTCAGAATCGCAGAAGATGAATACTATATTGTCACGGCATCCGCTCAGGCGGTCCATGATGCCTCATGGATTTCCAGGAACACTCCTCAAGGCATGCAGGTGTCCTTGACCGACGTGACCTTTGGAACAGGAGTGCTGAGTGTGATGGGCCCGGAGGCAAGGCGTTTCCTTCAGCCCTTGACAGACACGGATCTTTCTGAAGAAAGCTTCGCCTTTGCAACGTGTAAAGAAATCTCCATCGGAATGTCCACCGTGCGAGCGCTTCGCCTTTCCTACATGGGTGAATTGGGATGGGAACTCCACGTAGGAATGGATCAGATGTCAGCTCTCTACAGCGTATTGATGGATCACAGTAAAACTCACCCGATTCAACTCGCTGGTCATTACGCTATCAACTCATTGAGATTGGAAAAGGGATTCCGTGCATGGGGTCATGAACTCTCCCCGGACGATAATCCACTCGAAGCCGGTTTACGTTTTGCTATTGATTGGCACAAGACATCCCCATTCATCGGGCAAGATGCATTGATGAAAAGTAAATCTTCGCAACCACGAAAGCGTCTCGCCATATTTACGCTCAATGATCCGGATATTTTCCTTTGGGGAGGCGAAATTATTTACCGTAACGGGCAGGTCGTTGGATATACCACATCGGGTTCTTTTGGGCATTCCATTGGCGGGGGCATAGCCATGGGGTATGTCCGCAGAAAAGATGGTGTGGATCGTGCATTCGTTCTGGGGGGAGACTATGCATTGAAAGTTGGAAATCAAATGATACCGGCCAGCGCGCATTTAAAAGCTCTGGTTAACTGATCACTCTGAGGGCGGATGCTCTCCTTCTATTCGCAATCGGGCAAGGTGAAAGCATCAACAGCAAGCATCATTTTCTGCAACTTCGATTGTGGCTTTGTAATGAGCGCCCTTGGTTTCCTTTGGATCACGAAGTTTTGTTTCGATACATCCAAAAGGTTTGGCGCTTTCCAACGGGATCGCTTCATTGGGTTCGATCCGTTCGAAGTGCCCCTCGTAAGGTGGTTTCCCATAGATCTGGTAATTCTTATCGCATGTGGCGTAGCGTTTTCCTCGCTCCATTGTAAACCCGTCATCATCGGTCACGGCCTTGAAGGGGCCTTTGTAGACAACTGCTTGATTTCGTTCCAGACAGACGCCTTCCTTACCTTTGAAAGCCTGGACCGTGATCCCGCGGAACTCGATGCCTTCGACGGTTTGCCACGGGGATTCATCTCGCTTGAGTATTTCAATGCCGTAAAATCCTGCCTCTTCAAAGGCCTTGAGGAATCCTTCCTCAGTCAACGCTCCACTGATGCATCCGCTCCAGAGCTCATGGTCGTCCTGAAGATGCTTAGGTATGATTTCGTCTGAGACGATGTCGGATATGATGGCCCTGCCACCTCTCTTGATGACGCGGAAAATTTCCGAGAACATTTGATTCTTGGCTGATGCATGCACCAGATTAAGTACGCAATTTGAGACAACAGCATCGATACTTGCATCGGAAACGAGGGGACGAGTTTTTTTAAGTTTTTCCGTGATGGTATCGAGATTCAAAAAGTCATTTGCATTCAATACGGGATGTTTCACCAGCTCATCATCCAGCAAATCCAAATCCAGTGCCAGATCTTGAATCCTGCCTTTTTTGAAAACCACATTCGCATGGCCTGCGCGCTCTGCCACGATAGGAGCGTTTCGTTGCGCGACTTCAAGCATGTCATCCGTCATGTCGATGCCAATGACCTTACCTTCTGGCCCGACCACCTGAGAGGCAATGAAGCAAATCTTGCCAGTGCCGCTGCCCAGATCCAGCACGGTTTCTCCCGGTTGCAAGTATCTCGAGGGATCTCCACAGCCATAATCTTTTTCGATGACTTCTTGTGGAATGATTTCGAGATACCTCTGGTCATATTCAACTGGACAGCAAAGAGCCGGTTCTGGTGCATTTGCGGCGGCTGCGTATCTTTTTTTTACGTTGGATTCCATTTTTAATAACTGATTTTTACACTAAGAAACACTTATCAGGGATTTCTTCCAATTCAAAATTTAAAAGGAGATCTGCTTCCTGTCTGACCCCCTTGATTCAAGGTCTCAAGGGAATGATGGCACAAATTCTTTCAATCAGCCCTCACCAATGAGCAGGCTTTATCACTTCAACCGCAAAATCCTGACCTAGAAAGTGGATCAGGTCCCTGACCATATGCTCAACCTGAACGGATTGGGATGAATCTCGGAGCTGCCATCTTTCGCGTTGGAAATTTTGTGAGAGTGCCTTATCCTCACACACAAAATTAAAATAACAGCCTTTGTTCATCGCTGCAACCAATGAGAACGCGCATTAAAATTTGTGGAATCACCTGTCTGGAGGACGCACAGTTCGCTGTTCACTGCGGCGTGGACGCTCTCGGATTCATGTTTTTCGAGGAAAGTAAAAGATTCATTGATGTGGAATCGGCACGCGACATCTGTCAGGCAATGCCTCCCTGTCTCACCAAGGTGGGTGTTTTTGTGAATGCTTCCAAGGAGCAGGTTCATCATGCGCAGCAAACTTGCGGGCTGGACACGCTTCAGTTTCATGGAGAGGAAGGGCCTGATTGGTGCCGGCAATTTGACGCCAAAACCATGAAAGCGTTCCGGGTTGGCGATGCAGAAACTCTTGAATCACTTGATGATTATGATGTTAATGCATGGTTGGTGGATAGTTATCAACCGGGGGAACGAGGGGGGACCGGACATTCCTTTCAATGGAATTTGTTGTCAGCTATTCGACCTTACCGCAAGCCACTTTTTCTGGCTGGCGGCTTGACGCCAGACAATATTCAGAAAGCCATTCGTGAAGTACAGCCTTTTGGTGTAGATGTCTCATCAGGTGTCGAATTGGCACCTGGGCGGAAATGCCCCGACAAGGTTGCATCTTTTGTGCGAAAAGTGCAGCAAGCCTGAAGATCCTGAGCAAAACCACGCATCGCAGGATGATTGCCCGTGAAATAACCCTTTTCGGCTTCTAAAAGCTGAAAAACAAGGGCTTTAACAGTAAGAAAGTTTCATATCGTTGTTGACTCCTTTGGTCGGTTTGCTACTTTCCTGCCTCTTATATTTTGGATTTGTAATGAAGACATATCTGCCGAAGATTAATGTAGACGAGCGCAAGTGGCACGTAGTAGACGCTGAGGATATTGTCCTTGGTCGTTTGGCAACCAAGGTTGCTGATGTTCTCCGTGGCAAGAATAAACCCACATACACCCCGCACCTTGATGCTGGCGACTTTGTGGTCGTAATCAATGCCGAGAAAGTTAAATTGACTGGGAAGAAAGAGGATCAGAAAACCTACATGAGCTACTCAGGATGGTTCGGTGGCGAACGCTACCGTTCAGTGCCTGAAGTGCGTGAATCGCATCCTGATCGTCTGATCCTTCACGCAGTCAAGGGTATGCTCCCCAAAAACCGTCTGGGGCGCAAGCTCCTGACCAAACTCAAAGTTTATCGTGGCACTGAGCATCCTCATGATGCGCAACAGCCTGAGCCGATGAAAATCGAGCAGTCATAGAATTTTAATACTCATAACCTGAACATGTCTGAAAATACTGATTTTTTGGGAACCGGTCGCAGAAAAACCTCTGTAGCTCGCGTGCGCTTGTCCGCTGGCACAGGAAAAGTATCCGTGAACGGACGCAGCCTCGAGGAATATTTCCCATTGGAAACGCAGCGCAGCGATGTGCTNTTGCCTCTNAGCNTCACCGANACNTCCANCAAGCTTGANGTTCGAATCAATGTCTGTGGTGGTGGAATGAGCGGNCAGGCGGGTGCGGCTCGCCATGGTATCTCTCGCGCCTTACTCAACGTGGATGCGGATCTTCGTCCTGTGTTGAAATCCGCAGGATTCCTTACGCGTGATCAGCGTATGAAAGAACGTAAAAANTACGGTCAGCCAGGCGCGCGTCGTCGCTTCCAGTACAGCAAACGTTAATCCAATTTACATCCCATCTGGATATACAAAAGCCGTCGGTTTCTCCGACGGCTTTTTTTTTCAAGAAAGAACACATATCGGTTGCGTTGTGCCACTGAATTGATCAAGTTACCAAGTCATGATCAGTTTTGATATACATGGATCAACGAGGCACCTTCAGCCGACGCTGTTGAGGGCTTGTCTTTGGTCTGTTTTATTTCATTTCATGGTCATTGCNTCCATTGAGCTGCTCCACCATTACGGCTTCACTGAAAAAGGGCCACTATCATCCTTGCTGGCTCCCAAGATGCCTGAGCTCAATGCTGCTGAATTAGAAAAAGAGTTGGAGATCACTCTGGATAAAGAACCTGAGCCCAGCATTTTCTTTGATGCTGACCCTTCACTCGAGACGGAAGAGAAACCTGAGGATACTCNGTACTATGCCGTGATTGATTCCATCGCAGGCAACCCGGATATCTCTCAGGATTTGGATCAGCCCAAGCTCGAGGGCTCACAGGATAAAGTATTCAAGACCACGGATACTGCACCGGGCGAAGAAATAACACCGGAACCTCCTGTCAGTGGGCTTCAACCATTCGTGCCTGAAGATGTCGAATCACCACCTGATACCGAGTCGGTTGAGGATTTCGAAACTGAGTCTTTGGAACTTCAGGAAGTGGATGTTCAAAATGATGGTGTATTCGAAGAAGCGATTGCCGTTGAAACCAAAGAGCCCGAGATCAATCAGCCGGCTGAGATTCTGACGCGCATCAAGCCGCGAAAAGCTGTTCCGGTTCAGCAGTCAACTCCTCCAAGAAAGGAAAGAACCCGCCCTCGAACCATCGCAGAGGCCAAGAAACGCAACGGGATGCTTTTGGGCGAATCCATGAAGCAGGAAGGCGGCGTAAAGAAATTTCGTATTGAATCTTCACCTGATCTTCTGGCAACACCATTTGGGGCATACGATGCAGCTATTATACAGGCTATTCAACAGCGCTGGTTTGGATTGCTCGAAGGGTTGCCTTCTGCGCGCAATGCGTCAGGGAAGGTTACCGTAAAATTTCAGCTCATGTCGAATGGGAAGGTCATGGAAATGTCAGTGGAGGAAGATACAGTGGGCGTGATTCAATCTTTACTCTGTCAACGTGCGATCAGTGATCCTGCGCCCTACGGCAAATGGCCAAGTGATATGCGCCGTCTCGTAGGTGCTGATTACCGGCAAATAAGATTTTCTTTTTATTACAATTGAAAACAAAATATTAANATCCCANACTTTGAGCTNNTTATCAGAGAGGCNNACANGCCTNTACCCGGGGGNGNTTCAGTTTTTTGGGGCCANTGGANAGNAACATAAATTATTTCTATAAAAANGATGTTTGAATTTTTANAGGNAGGTGGACCTTTCATGTGGTTGTTACTGATCATGTCAGTAGTGGCCTTGACTTATATTATCGAGCGTGGNCTNGCATTGCGTTGGCGTAATGTGGTGCCGGATCAGATTGCTGAAGTCCTGAATCAATGTGAAAGTCCGCAGGATTTATCGACATTGCATGCGTTGTGCCAGCAGTTGCCATCTCCAGCAAGTCGCATGTTAAGCGCGGCCATGGATCAATTTCCATATCCAAAAGCTGAAAATATGGAAGCCTTGCAAACGCGTGCTCGAAAGGAAATTGCTCAACTCGAAAGCGGGCTGGTGGTGATCGAGGTGATCGTCGGTTCCGCACCTCTTCTTGGTCTGGTTGGAACCTTGCATGGGCTCATTACTCTCTTTGGTGACTTTGGTGCCGCCAGCCTTGCTGATCATACTTCATTGGCCAAGGGTATTTCCATTGCATTGAACACGACACTTACTGGGCTCCTGATTGCGATCCCATCACTGATTGCCTGGAGTTATTACAACAAGAAGGTGGAAACCATGGCTATTGAGCTTGAGGCGCTCTGTGATGAATTATTGCGGATATACTATCCGCCCTCAAGTGTAGCGAAGCAGACTGAAGTCGTCCCATCGGATGCCATTTCAAGTATTGAATCAGAACAACAGTCTCCCGCTCCCAAGCGCCGTGCCAAGCGTCGGCGTGACTCAAAGCAATCCTGATTGATAAGGAGACTATTTTGAAATTCCTCGAACGCAAACGTCAGAAGCCGCCGACGATCATCATCATATCATTGATTGACATCCTGATTGTGCTGCTGATTTTCATGATGGTGACCACTACCTTCAAGCAGAAATCGGTTTTGAATCTAAGTTTGCCACAATCGCGTGCTCAGTCCTCTGCACAAACAGAGACCGGCAACATTACCATCAGTATTACCAAGAATGAACCTTTCCTGCACTGGGATGAAGTACCCATTACAGAAGCTGAATTGGAAGCTCGCCTCAAGCAAGTGGCGCAGGAAAATCCGGACATCACCGTTATTGTTAAACCTGATAAAGACTCCACAACCGGGCATTTGGTATTTGTGATGGATGCTGCCAACGCGGTTGCTCTCAATAACATCAAGCTCAGAACCAAGCCTCTCAGGGATGTAGTAGAATAGGCTGCCGCAAGCTGAGTCAATGCGTATGCATCGGCTTTGATTCATCGGGCTGCCAGATGCTCGACAACCCTTTGCCAAATCGAATATGATTTGCGAATGAACCGATTGATCTTCTGCTGTTTCCTGCTGGTGAACTGCCTTCATGCCCAGCGCGATCCAACCCGTTTAACAGATGGCCCCATGCTGGGGGATGTGACTGCGAATTCCGTTCGCATATGGGGAAGGACTTCCGACCCCTCTGAATTCTTTGTCCGCTATGGCACTGACAAAACATCAATGATACAGATTTCAGAAGGTGTCATGACTTCCATTTCTCATGACAATACGGGCTCCATCATCCTGAATGGACTGCGGCCTGATACTCGTTACCACTACCAGTTATGGGTAAATGAGCGCCCTCATGGTGAGTCGGGAACTTTTAAAACACTCCCAGATTCTGGTTCTCTTATTGACCCGGAACACAATCCTGAGGGTTTATTCAATTTCAAGTTTCAAATTGGTTCTTGCGCGAATCAAAACCCACTTCATGGCATTGGTCATCAGACTCCCACCTACGAGACCTTGAATCGTGACTGGAGTCATCGCGTTGATTTCCATATTATGAACGGAGATTGGCTTTATGAGGAGCTCCGGGATTACCCTCTTGAGGCCTGGCGATTGGTGCAGGATGTTGCTCTGAATGCCGTGCCTGATCCACTTCAATGGATGCCAACAGTCATTGGGGTCTGGGAGAATTACAAGCTGTATCTGCGGCGCAACCATGACCTGTCCGACTGGCATCGAAACGTTCCTAGCTATTTCACGTTTGACGATCATGAGCTGGTCAATGATATCTGGGGAACGGGAACGGCAGGCAAAAGGCATCGACGTACGGTGTTCCGCGATATCGGAACCTACGCCTGGTATGATTATCTTGGATGGGCCAACCCGACTGCTCATGATGCCGAACTTCATGTGGGACGGGGCAGTATGAAAGCAGGGAGTGATCTATTAACGGATTCTACCGTTGATTTCACTCAAATGCCGCTCAACGAAATGCTGAATCTCCACGTCCATTGGGATACTCCTGAAGCGGGTGTCAACGACATGAAATATGACAATGATGATGGTCATCCCAATGCTTATGTTTACGATATAGTCGAAGTTGTCGACGCGCACACGATACGTTTGCACATGCCTGCCAAAACGACGGATGTCGTGACCTATTCGGTTGGTCGCCGCAGCTATGGGAAATTTCAGGTGGCTAATTGCGAATTTTATTTGATTGATACGCGCAGTGCCCGCGACATGCATGATGTGACGGAACGCGATCGACCCGGTTTATCAATGCTTGGAGCAGCTCAGAAACGATGGCTGATCGACAGTATGCAGCAAAGCGATGCTTCCTTTTTCTTTTTCATTTCCTCGGTGCCGTTCATGATTCCTCATAGTGGGGCAGGAGGATTCGAATCCGATGCTGCCAACAAGGAAGAAGCCTGGACTGGTTTTTTTGATGAACGTGAACAGTTGATTGAATTCTGGAAGGGTCTTAACAAGCCCGTTTTTGTGATGACTGGAGACCTTCACAACAGTTTTGCCGTTAAGATCACCGATAAAATATGGGAATTCTGCTGTGGTCCTCATAACAGCGTCAATCATGTGCCGGCTTTGGATGAGAGTAATCGTCCCGCCACGGGACCGTTCAAATTCGGTCCCAGAGCATGTGACATTCGATGGAGCAGTTACATTCTGCCTGACCTTCCACGTTTGGAACGCCTTTATCCGCATTTCTGTATCGTACAAGTGAACAATGTCTTCAACATGCCCCAAAAAATCGGAGACACTCGATGGGTTGCCTATCCACACCCTCAAATCATCTTTCAATATTACGATGGACGCACTGGGGAGTTGGCCTATGCAGAATCGATCAGCCCAAGGCCATGACAGCTGATGCATCGAAATTTGGAAGACTGCAACATTGCACATCGAAAACTTAATTGCTAGCGTTTCGCGCCATGAGGATTTTGTCGGGTATTCAACCTTCCGGTATGCTTCATCTTGGAAATTATTTCGGGATGATGCGTCCTGCAATCGAATTGCAGAACCAGGGCGAGGCCTATTATTTTATCGCTAATTACCACTCCATGACCTCGTTGTTCGATGCTGAACAGCGAAGGCAGAACGTGCTGGATGTCGCTTTGGATTTCCTGGCCTGTGGACTGGATCCCGAACGCTCAGTGTTCTTCAAGCAATCGGATGTGCCGGAGCATACGGAGTTGACCTGGATGCTCACGACCTTGACCCCCATGGGATTGCTTGAGCGGTGTCACAGTTACAAAGACAAATTAGCTCGCGGAATATCACCCAATCACGGGTTATTTGCTTATCCTGTTCTCATGGCCGCCGATATTTTGATCTATGATTCCAAGGTGGTTCCGGTAGGTAAAGATCAGAAACAACATGTTGAAGTGACGCGTGATATTGCCATCAAATTCAACCAACAGTATGGAGACACTTTTATCATTCCTGAGCCGCAGATTCGAGAGGACGTTGCTGTCGTTCCTGGCACGGATGGCCAGAAAATGAGTAAAAGCTATGGTAATACGATAGAGATTTTCGGATCTGAAAAACCACTCAAAAAGAAGATCATGAGTCTGGTGATGGATAGCCGTGGTATGGATGAACCTAAACCGGATGCGGAAAAAAATATCGCCGTTCAACTCTTGAAATTGGTGGCCGAACCGGAGCTGGCCAAGGATTGCGAAGATCAATTGAGGGCAGGGGGGTATGGTTACGGGCACTTGAAGAAAGCGCTTTTTGAAGCCTGTTGGAGTTATTTTGAGCCCATGCGGCAGAAGCGTGAAGAGCTTGCCAAAAATATTGATTTTGTTCAGGAGGTGTTATCTAAAGGTGCGGAGCGCGCTCGGTCGGTGGCTTCTGCCGTGAACAATCGGGCAAAGAACGCCTGCGGTCTGGATTGAAGAGTGCGGCCCGTCAATCTGCCGCACATATTTTGAGGTAGTTTTTTTCGCGGTCAGGATGGCATGAGTTCGAAAGGATTATCCAAATGATCTCAGAAAAAATCATATGTCGGGCTGTCCAGTCCTGGCACGCTCGTGTCATGAAATGATTCGCGCTCTCAGATGTTTTATCGTATCTACAACTGCAGATCGGTTGATGATCTGAATGATATTCTCCTAAAAAAAGACTCCAAATTCCTTTAAACCAATGCCGTTCTTGACTAAGAGGCATTCGCTCTTAAGATGAGCGCTTTGCTGTAAGCAAATGTTTCCAATTATGAGCACTATCTACGAAATTGACGCACGTGAAATTCTGGACTCCCGCGGTAACCCTACGGTGGAAGTTGATATTACCCTGAGTGGTGGAGCCTTCGGCCGCGCCGCAGTTCCCTCCGGAGCCAGCACAGGTGAAAACGAAGCCTTGGAACTCCGAGACGGCGTTAAAAAACGTTACCTTGGTAAAGGTGTTGCCAAGGCTGTGAAAAATATCAAAACCAAAATTGGCCCTGCCCTGCAGGGTGTTGATGCGACGGATCAACTTGAAGTTGACCGGATCATGCTTGATCTCGACGGAACCGATACCAAATCCAAACTCGGTGCCAATGCTATCCTGGGTGTCTCCATGGCCAACGCGAAAGCTGCAGCTGACGCCCTGGCCCTTCCTTTGTTCAAATACCTCGGTGGTCCTAACGCCAAGGTGCTTCCTGTGCCGATGGCCAATGTGATCAACGGTGGTGCGCATTCCGACGCTCCGATTGATTTTCAGGAATTCATGATCATGCCCAAAGGCATGGATACCTTTTCAGGCGGACTACAGGCTATCACTGAAATCTTTCATGCCTTGAAGGGTGTCCTCAAGAAGCGTGGGCTTTCGACTGCAGTGGGTGATGAGGGTGGGTTTGCTCCCAATTTGGAGTCTACCGAAGATGCGCTTGATTGCATCTTGAAAGCCATCAAAGTCGCCGGATACAAAGCAGGTAAAGAAATCTTTCTGGCATTGGATGTTGCTTCCTCTGAATTTTATAACTCCAAGACCAGGAAATACGTCTTTAAAAAAAGCACGGGTGAAAAAATTTCAGGCGCTGACCTTGTTGCCTACTATGATGAGTTGACTCGTAAATATCCCATCATCAGCATCGAGGATGGTTGTGATGAAAATGATTGGAAAACGTGGAAGCTTTTAACTGATAAAATCGGTGATCGCGTTCAATTGGTGGGTGACGATTTGTTCGTGACCAATACGAAATTCCTTCAGCGCGGCATCGATGAAGGTGTGGCCAATTCGATTCTCGTGAAAGTGAATCAAATTGGTTCACTCACTGAAACTTTCGATGCGGTTGAGCTTGCTCAGGAAAATAAATATACCTCGGTTATCAGTCATCGTTCTGGGGAAACCGAAGATGCGACCATCGCCGACATTGCCGTGGCTACCAATGCGGGGCAAATCAAAACGGGTTCCTTGAGTCGCTCGGACCGTTTGGCAAAATACAACCAACTACTGCGAATCGAGCAAATTCTCGGTCGACATGCTGTCTATGGCGGCAAGATGTGAGTTGGAATATAAATATCTAACAAAAAACAAGGCGCGGTTCTTCCGCGCCTTGTTTTTGTACAGAGAAAAGCGCGTGATCGGAGCAACCCCTTGCTGATCACGCGCTTTTTTCAAACCGGAAGAAAGCCTGGCTTTCTTCTTAGGCCATCCAACCCGGTCTGTATTCGCGTTGGATGATGTCTGAAATATCCATATTTTTAGCCTGAAGTCGCGTGCTATCCCATTCGATGCGCCCTCCAGCCTTGAGAGCAGCATTGCCCAGAAGGATCGATTCTGTCATTTGCGAGGCATAATCGAAATTGGACAGAGCAGGTTTACCGCCACGCATTGCTTCTACCCATTCATTCTTCATGGCCTGGTCACCTCCACCTATGCGAGGGATCCAGGCATCCGGTGCCTCATAGTCCTTGAAATCATCGCCGGGCAGCAGTTTCCAACTCGATCCGTAATCATTGGGTGAGTAAAGTATACCTTTGTCGCCTACAATAATTGAACCACTGTTGGTTGGTTTTTCACCGTGAAAAAGATCCATGGGAGGCAGGTTCTTTTTACCATCCGGGAATTTACCTTCATACCAGTAATAGCTCAGAGGAGGCATGGCACCTCGGGCACCAAATTCGGTTTTGGTGGTGGCCCATGCGGGAAAAGTTTCTTCATTGATCGGACCATGATCCAGGGCTTCAACGCTGAGAGGGTGACCAAGATTGAGTGCCATGAACGCCAAATTCGCTGTATGGCAGCTCATGTCTCCGATAGCTCCAGTGCCAAAGTCCCACCAGCCGCGCCACTTGAATGGATGGTAGGCATTGTGATAAGGGCGATCGGGGGCGACTCCCAGAAATAGATGCCAGTCCACATGGTTTGGAATCGCGGGGGTCTCGTTCGGACGTGCGGTAATGGAAGGAGCTTGTGGCCACACTGGGCGATTCGTCCATACGTGAACCTCCCGGACGGCACCAATCGCACCTGATTGAATCACTTCTACCCCTCGGCGAAGTCCATCAGAGGCGGTGCCCTGATTGCCCATTTGGGTGGCGACCTTGTATTGACGTGCAACCTGTCCCATGCGCCGAGCTTCATACACTGAATGCGTCAGGGGTTTTTGACAATAAACATGTTTGCCAAGGCTCATGGCCAACAAACCCGCAGGAGCGTGCATGTGATCAGGGGTACTGATTGTGACCGCATCAATTTCGGTATGCATCTCCTCGAGCATCTTCCGAAAGTCCTTGTATTTTTTGGCTTTTGCAAATTTTTCACCCTTCGCATCCAGTTTTGTCAGGTCGATATCACAAAGAGCGACAACATCACCTAAATTTCCTGCTTGGTCGATATCTCCAGACCCCTTTCCTCCCACACCAATACCGGCAAAAGCGATGCGGTCATTGGCTCCAAAAACGCGTTTTGGGAAAAAGTTGAAAGTGAACGCGGATGCGGCAGCGGTCCCAATGAAGGACCGGCGAGAAACATAGGTCTTACTGAATTTTTTGGCCATGATATCCATGTAGTGAAAATTTGATTTAGGGTTCATGTGCAAAATAATCCTTCCAAAAAACCAAAGCAAGACTTGATATCTTCAAAGTGTCATTAAAAAAGGAAAGATCAGGTTTTGTTCTGATGCATTGGCTCAAGCATGAGGAGGAGGAGTCCGGGAGTCAGGCAGCTTTCTTGCGAGACGTTTATTTTGCAGGTAAAAGATAATTAATGAGTTTTGAATCCCTTCCACCTCTCCAGCGTGAGTGAATCATGCAGGGGGCTTGTGTCAATTTCATTTGATTCAGGATTTGTCATTTTTCCAATTGCAGGAGGTAAGTAATCACGGGTAAACTGAAAGACAATGGTTATGAAGAAAAAACTTGGACGTGGACTTTCCCAGCTGATGAAGGGGAACGAGACCAAGGGAACAGATGCCAAAATGGCTAAGGCCCTTGCGAGTCCGGTGGATTCAGCTGAAGCTCCCTTGTCCGGCGTTTCGAAACTGATGCAAGGTCATTACGAACCAGCTGAAGTCCAGCCTGCAGCTGATGGGGTATCCAACCCTTTTCAGCAAGATGCCCCTTCCAGGACGGTTTTTTCAGTACGCCTTGTGCCCGACTGGATCTACTACCTGAGTGATGTTGTTTTGCTGTCAGCGGTTCTCTGGATGGTCATACTCAGTCCTACAGCACCCACGTGGGTCGAATGGACGACCAGTCTGTTACTAACCGTCCTGGCTGGTTTGATAGGTGTTTATCCCTGGGCTCGCAATGTGCTGGGCAATGATTCGCCTGTTCAATCCGGTGAAATACCTCAATGGAGTCTGGCTTCGAAAACGCAGCCCAATGGAACCGAGAAGGTATATGTCATGCATCTCCACGAGCCTTATACCGCTGTCGAAATTACGGAAACCAGTTGGAGTGGTGTACAGCCCAGGCCCATCTGGCTGTCGGGTACCCCTGATATCTCACCTGAAGACATGAAGCGCTTGCTTATGGGGGCAGCCGATTTTTACAAAAAACATCAGACTGACAAATCGCACTCGAATTCCAATGTAAGTGCAGCTTGAGGCATCCACTCGCATTGCCTGAAAAGAGGGACAGTTTCGCCTTGCGTCTCAAAGTCAAATATTTTTAATCCGAACGGGTCGTCAGTAAGTCCCGCTATACTGCAACTTCAAATTTTCCTACCCCAGGAGATTGGTATCTTTTATTGCTGAAAACAGACACTATCAGAGTTTCCTAAGATGATTGGGTAGTTGAATAATGAGGCAAGGAAAACTTTAGAGACGACTTTGTCTTTGTTGCTCTGGAGTTTCATGTTTCTTTGCTTCATGCGTGAAATGACCATTTCAGCTGCAGTAACAGAACCTTCTTAAAGGCCTGTTATTTTTGACTGATAACACTTTGTTGCTTCAAGTAATTCAACCAACGCAAGGCCGAGAGTTCGATAGGTTATTTACAGGATAAGGATTTCAAATTGCCTGCTGTATTCAGATCATTGATAGTCTCTTTCTTGCGATTGGCAGAGGCTTCAGCCTGCTGGTTCGCTTCTTTGTTCGGATTGAATCTGAAGTCTCATTGGAGTTCCCTTTGAGTGGAGCTGCATTGATAAAGATGATCCTGAGTGTTTTCCGGTAATTCTGCTCAGCGATTTTCAATTGCCTCGTAATATGAGATACTACTTCATCACCCCATGTTCGATGGATTCCATTGTCTTATCTGATGGGGGTTTAAGGCTGGCTGCCCCTGCATACCACAAGCCTAAAACGGTGGTTGGTAAAAAGAAAATCAAATGCATGACGAGAGCATAGGCCAAGGCGACTTCTCGGGATGGATGCAGGTTTAATACTGCAAATCCGAAAATCATACCCGCTTCATAAATACCCCAATAACCAGGAGCTGCAGGAATCATGACCGCCAGCGATTCGATGACGACCAAGGCGATTGCCTGCATCAAGGTCATGGTGATGCCATCGAAACCCCATCCCAGGGTCTGAGCCGCGATGGCATTGATGACCCAGGTCAGGACTGAATAAAAAGTTATCCATAAGAATCTTCGTGGTTGTTTGATCGCTTGGAAACCACGGACAATTCCTTCAAGGCCATCTTCGATGGATTGATGCATGCTTTCCGGAATGGGGATCTTGCGTAAGAATTTCAAAAGCTTGATTCGTAATTTTCGAAACATGAGTAATCCCAATCCGCAAATCATGATACTTGATCCCACAACTACTTTTTGAATCAGTGGAGCCAACATGCTCCCTCTAATCACAAATCCTCCAAATTCGACCGACATCCCGGGGTCGATTGGGGGGATGAATGCCATGGAAACAATAAACAGGGCAATGAGAGTGACTCCATCAAACACTCGTTCGGTAACAATGGTTCCGAAGGCGATGGGTACTCCTGTTTTTTGTTTTTTACCCACATAGATTGCCCTCATGAATTCTCCCGCTCGACCCGATGGTAGTATGTTATTAAAAGCAAAACCCACCATGATCGGTTTGAATAGATGATTTGAGCTTACTGGTTTATCCTCAGGAAAGAGTAGCGACCAGCGAAGCGCGCGCACATAGATACCCGCATAGAACACAATCACCGTCACGAGAAGCCAGAACGGATGCACTTCGCTCAGTGCCCTCCAGAGAGCTTTCCAGTCAAGGTTTTGAAATACCCAGATGCAGCTGAGTAGAGACACCAAAAGCCCAAGATAGACAACCAGCTTTTTCATGGCCCGGGTGATCCCTTCAGTGCCATGGACTCCAGCCAATCACAGGCCTTGGGGAGTATGGCATCCCAGTGAAATTGTTTGGCGCGGTTCCAGGCTTCGATCCTGTATTGCTGGTATCTTTCAGGTTTTTTGATCATGGAGTGGATTGCATCAGCAAGTGATTCGGGAGTTTCCTTTTTCGAGACCCTTCCGGTGACATGATCAAGAGTGGATTCGGTCAGGCCAGCCACCGGATAGACCGCTGAAGGTGTTCCCATGGCATTTGCCTCAATGATATTCAAGCCCCAGCCCTCACGCACTGAGGTATGCAATAGTATATGCGCTTCCTGAAGAGAGTGATCCTTTTGCTTCTCATCCAAAAATCCAGCGAAGGTCACACGGTCATTTAAACCAAGTTGACCGACGCATTGTTTGAGTTGAGGCATGGAATCGCCCGTTCCGATGATTTTGAGTGCTGCATCGATTTGGCGGTCTTTGAGGCAGCGCAGGGTCTGGATCGCATGGTCGATACGTTTGTTAGGGGCAAGCCTGGAAACGACGGCCAAGCGTAATGGAGCGCTCATCAGTTTTTCCGGAAGTGAAGGCAAGGCCTGCGTGTAGACTCCATAAGGAATACGTTTGACGCTCTGAATGCCCCGTGCATGCAGCATGTCTTCAGTTCCCTTACACGCTGTCCAGAAAGGCGTTTGGCGATAGAGCCAATGCGTGAATTGCTCCTGGATTCTTCCGATTTGATCCAGTGGCCATCGATAAAATGAAGACCATATTGGTCCTAAAACCTCGTGTATGTAGGAAACGCATTGAGTTTGAGTCCACCAGGGAGCAAACCAGGGAATGCCATGATGTTGATCAATCACGAGATCGAATCGAGCTTGCGATTGAAACCAGCGATTGGCGGCCAGTATAGATGTTCCCATGCCGCCGCGTCGTATAATATGAATGCCGTTCAAGATAGATTCCTGTTCACAATCTGGGTATGCGTTTGCAAACCACCAGACGTCATGGCCTTTTGATGAAAGTGCACTGAGATAAGCCAGCGAGACCCTTTCCGCCCCGCCTGAAGCAGGGTTTTGCGGGTCACGCCAGTTGAGCATCAAAAATCTCAGTTGTCTCTCCATATTATAATAAAATCCGGTCAATAACTGACTCGAGTTCAAGCCCATCCACGAGCGGGTTAGGGGCGCCGTATTCGCGATCACCACCATGGACGAGTAGTCAATTTAACCCTTTACACCCCAAGGGCAAGATTACACTCTGATGCTCTTACACCGGACAAGCATTTCTCAGTTGAAAAAATCAAAGAAAGATTTGATATCAATGAAGGAACCCCTTTTCTCTCCACTGAACAAGGAGGCTTTTTGGATCACTATCCAACGTTCACAGGATTACCTTTTGAACGCTCAGCTACCAGATGGATACTGGCAGGGTGAATTGCGGATTGATTGCACATTGGTGGCGGATACTATTTGCTTCAAGCACTGGGACGGAAAAGTGGACGAAGTCTGGCAGCGCAAGGCTGTAAATCATTTATTGAATCTGCAATTACCGGAAGGCGGATGGAACATATATCACGGAGGACCTGCCGAGGTGAATGCCACGATTAAATCTTATCTGGCACTCAAACTTGCTGGATTGAAGGAAGCGGATCCCCGCATGTCACGTGCTCGCTCGGTTCTGCTGAACCTGGGCGGAGTCCCTCGGATGAACACTTTTTCAAAACTCTATCTTGCCTTGCTGGGACTCTTTCCTTGGAAATATTTACCGACCATACCTTGCGAAGTGATTTTGATTGGCAATTGGTTTTATTTGAACTTTCACGAGATGAGTAACTGGACTCGCAGCATAATTGTACCCTTGTCCATCATCAATCATTTCAAGCCTACAAGGAAACTGCGTCATCCTGTGACAATCGATGAGTTGTATCCGGATGGTTTTCACGAACGTGATCTTCGGTTGCCGCACTCCCCAGAGATTTTTTCGTGGCGTAACTTGTTTCTAGCCATGGATAAGGTGAATAAGTTAGCTGAGAAATTTGCACAATGGGGTATTCATCCATTCCGGAGACAGGCTTTGAGAAAGAGCGAAGACTGGATGCTGGAACGATTCGAGGGCGCTGATGGTTTGGGAGCCATCTGGCCATCCATGCTCAATTCGCTCATTGCGATGAAGGCAATGGGCTACGAAGATGACCACCCGCAGGTGTTGCGTGCCGAGCGTGAATTAAAGAAACTTGAACACGAGACCGAAACTGAGGTGCGCATTGAACCTTGTCTTTCCCCTGTCTGGGACACGGCGATTGCCTGTGCTGCCTTAAGTGCTTCCGGAGTTGCACCTGCGAACCCCATAATGAGGAAGGCGGCTGATTATTTAGTTTCCAAGGAAATTCGCTTCAGAGGAGACTGGAAATACAAGAACGAGGCCGATATTGAGCCCAGTGGATGGGCTTTCGAGCATGAGAATAAATGGAGTCCTGATGTCGACGATTCCGCCATGGTGATGCTCGCCTTGAGGCGCATGCAATCCAGTGACAAAAAAGCCCAGCAAGCCTGTCTCAAGCGTGGTTTGGAATGGCTATTGACTTTTCAGTGCAAGGGGGGAGGCTGGGCTGCGTTCGATAAGGATTGCACCAAGAGCATCATGGAAAAAGTGCCATTCGCGGATCACAATGCCATGCTTGACCCTGAGTGCGCAGATATCACCGCGCGCATATTGGAACTATTGGGAGCTGAGGGTCTTACCCTTGAGCATCCTCAAGTGAAACTGGGCGTTCAATACCTGCGTTCCCAGCAGGAGGAGGATGGTTCTTGGTATGGGCGCTGGGGGGTTAATTACCTTTATGGGACATGGCTTGCGCTCAGGGGGCTGAGAGCCTTGAAAATGGATATGCATCAACCTTGGCTGCAGAAAGCCAAGGACTGGCTGGAGAGTGTTCAATTGATAGACGGTGGTTGGGGTGAGCGTTGTAACAGCTACGAAGATCCTGTTTTAAAAGGCCAGGGACCTAGTACAGCTTCCCAAACGGCCTGGGCTGTCATGGGCCTTTGTGCTTTCGGTGATCCTGGCCTACCAAGTCTCCATCGAGGTATTCAGTATCTCATCGATATGCAATCCAACGATGGTTCGTGGCCCGAGGAAGAGACAACGGGTACTGGATTTCCCCTCGTATTCTACCTTAAATACGATATGTATCGGAATTCCTGGCCATTGCTTGCTCTGGCAACTTATCAGGATTTGGTTAAGGCGAAAGCCAATGCATCCCTCTAATTCAATCAGAGATGCTTGGCTTCGAATCACACGTGTTGAACAGGACCATATAATAGTTTGGTGAAAGCACTGGTTTGTTTTGCTGTAGCTCAGGAAAAGCAATATTTCCATGTCCGTGAAAGTGTGCATGCGCTTGTCACCGGTATGGGGGCTCGTGCGTCAGCATGTAACCTTGCCAGATTACTGGAAGTTCATCATCCACGTCTCATCATCGCCGCTGGCTTTGCGGGTGGGCTGAATCCCGAGTTAAAGCTCGGTCAAATGATAGTTGATGATGCGGATCTGTCAGAGCATGGACTCAATCTATCTGGCCCCGTAGAGCTATTTCATGGAAAGATTCACTCTGCCTCCCAAGTCATGGTGACCCCCTTTGAAAAGGCTTCCCTTCGAAAAGAAACCAACGCCGATGCCGTTGACATGGAATCGTCAGCTCTTCGATCGATTGCAAGAAATCATCGCATTCCCATGGTTGCATTGCGTGTGATTACCGACCCATACAATGAAGCGTTGCCCCTTGATTTCAACCAGTTCATGAATACTGCGGGCAGCATGCGCTACGGAAAGCTCGCCTGCCATCTGCTCAGAAACCCAAGCACCGTCTCTGGACTCATCCAGTTTCAAAAGAAGTTGAAATATGCTGCTCAGCAACTGGGGGAAACCCTCAACATACTTTTGGACGCGCCCGCTTAGGAGCACATTGATCCAACCTCAGTTTTCGGAGGTGCGTGTCGATCATGCTGCCCTGAGAAGCCTGAGGTAGCCGAATCCCACAAAACGTTGATTTTCTTCGTCATACAAACGGTAATTTACCGCTTTCAAGCTGGCCCATAGAGTGATTTGAGGCACCTTTTGGAAGATTTCTTCGCTCTGGTGACATTTCTCCAGATTGTAATTCGGTATTCTGGGGCCCAGATGGTGAATGTGATGGAACCCAATGTTGCCCGAAAACCATTGCAACACCTTTGGTAGTCTGTAAAAGGAGCTTCCTTCCAGCGCTGCTGTAAGGTAATCCCAATTTTCACTTCTCTCCCAATAAACTCCTTCGAACTGGTGCTGCACATAAAAAAGCCATATTCCCAGCGAACCGGCCACCAGCATGACACTTGCCTGTATAATCAAGTAAGCCTGCCATCCGAAAATGTAACTCATGGCTACTGCCATGGCGAGCACTCCGATATTTGTCCAAAACACGCTTCTACGCTCTCGCGGTGGAGAATTAGGGGTAGAAAAACGGTGTTTGATGAAAAATAACCCCAATGGACCAAACCCAAACAAAACGATTGGGTTACGAATGAATCGGTAGGCAATTTTCTTCCATTTGGATGACTTGAGATATTCCTCGACTGTCATGATCCAGACGTCACCGATACCGCGCCTGTCCAAATTGCCCGATGTGGAATGATGGACGCCGGGCTCCCACCGCCACTGGAAATAGGGGGTAAATTCCAGTATGCCAAGAATGGACCCCAGCGTATGGTTTGCCTTCTGTGATTTGAAGAAGGATCCGTGACCGCAATCATGGAAAATGATGAACACGCGCACCAGAAATCCACCTGCCAGCAAGATTAGGGGCAGAAGCAGCCAGTATGAAACGTTCATGGCGTAATACATCATCACCCACAATCCGGCGTAGGGAACCAAGGTGTTCACTATCTGCCATATCCCTCTAGCCACTGATTGCTTCTGATACTTTGCAATAATGGCCTTCCACGTAACCGTGTTTGGTTTTTTACTCATTCGCGTAAACAATTTGCAGCCTTATTTGAAATCAGCCAAATTGTTTTTATTAGAAATTTCTTCTTTTTTTAAATTTTTTCCGAAAATGGCAAGCCAGATCTTTTGTAACTGGTTGTTTCCTAATAAAAAGGCTCGCAAACAGGGTGCATTGCTTATTTGCAGTCAGGTCGATAAATTCATAGTAGACCTCCGGCTGATGCCTTTCAGAATGACTTCATGGAACCAAGCATTGAGCGCAGTCGACGTGACTTTCCGGGCAAGATGGCTTCATCCGGTCTCGTTCTAGGGGCTCCTTGGATTCGAGCCAGGACTGCGGGACCTTTGGTCAAGATACTGGATTTGAAAAAAAATCAGTAAGTCGCCTGAAATGTACCATGGCTGGCCCACTTTATCTCTCTTGCAAAATGGCGAAATGGTCCTCGCCTGGTCTGGTGGGAGGGAAGGCCATGTATGCCCATTTGGGCAGGTTCATTATACGAAATCGCGCGATGGTGGCGAACACTGGTGCTGGCCCAGAGTCATTTTGGATAGTGGTTTGGATGACCGCGATGCAGGTGTTCTTGAAACCAGAAACGGTACCTTGCTAGTCACTACCTTCAGTTCTCTGGCTTACGAGCCGATTTTTCGGCGAGCGCTTGCATCAGGAGACTGGGAATCCAAACGGATTCGGCGTTGGACAGCAGCCCATAACCGCCTTGAAAGTGAGGCTCGAGAGCGAGAATTGGGGCAATGGATGATACGTTCCGAGGATGATGGGAAATCCTGGCGATGGTTATCGGAAATTCCTGCACGCGATGGGGATGATCCCAGAAATTATCATGAGCTTCATGCGGTTGAAATGCCCGATAGAAGGATCGTCGTTCACATACGCAATCATAATCCAGCGCACGCCCAAGAAACCCTTCAGTGCGAATCACCCGATGGAGGCAGGTCCTGGACCAAGCCCCGAAGCATCGGTGTATGGGGCTTACCCTCCCATTTGCTGGGTCTTTCAGATGGCAGAGTACTGATGACTTATGGTTATCGAAGACCTCCCTTTGGCAATCAGATTCGAATCAGCGAGAATGGACGCAAATGGTCTGCTCCAAAGACTATTTCAGATGATGGCGCTTCGGTAGATCTCGGATACCTCAGTACCGTGCAATTGAAGGATGGCACATTTGTAACCGTTTGATATGAACTTCCCAGAAATGCCTCAAACGCCGTTTTACGTCAAGCGAGATGGGTGTTGGAAAGCTGAACAAATCAATAATTGGGATTTGTAAAATATTCTACACCATTATTTTGAAATATTTTACATGGTCTGCATGGGAAACTGCACCATCGAACTGATTTTGAATCTCATGTCGCGCATGCATTCGGGTCAGGAATTATTCGAAAACAAACCTCAGTTTCAGCGCTCCCATAAATTTGCAAAAGCCATTGAAACCAGCAAAAAAGCCCAACAGCTGATCGGCTGTTGGGCTTTGGAAAGTTTCCTCCTGTGGGCCTTGCTTACCCGCCGTCTTCGCCGATCGCTTCGACAGGACACCCCTCCATGGCTTCCTGACATTGAGTGGATTCGTCATCGTTTTCAGGTTGTTTGTAGACAAAAGAGTATCCTCCGTCTTCCTCACGTTTGAAGTTTTCTGGCGCGGTCTCACGACAGAGATCGCAATCGATGCATTGGTCATCGACGTAGTATTTGCCACCTGCGTTTTCGGGTTGTTTGTTTGCTGCGTCTGCCATAATTTTTTCTAGTTCCTGTGTTCCTTGCTATGAAGAGTCTTCCCAGAAGAGCCCCTTTTGATTGACGTGTGCTTATCTAAACCCCTCCTTTTGTGCGGTGCGGGCGGAATAATGCCATGTCACACCTCTGGAGTGATCAACACACTCAAGTGAGTAAAATAATTGAGATTTATTCGTAGCGCAAGGCCTGAATTGGATGTAAGCCTGCGGCCTTGTAAGCAGGGAAGATGCCTGCAACGACTCCCACCAATGCACTGAAAGCAACTGCCAGAAGCATGGGCGGTGTGGTGATGATGGGGGAATTCTGTGCAGGGGAGGCCAGCTCTATCAGTTCCACCAGCACAAAGGAGAAAGCCAGGCCCACTACTGCGCCGATCAGTGCCACAGCGATACTTTCCACTAGAATTTGTGTGAAAATAGCTTCACTGCTGGCTCCAACGGCTTTGCATGTCCCGATTTCCCGAATGCGTTCGTTGATGCTGGCGAGCATGATGTTCATGATCCCTATCCCCCCCACAAGCAGGCTCAGGCCAGCAATGACGCCTTGACTGATGCGCATGTTCCGTATGCGTGTTCGTATGTCGTTGATTTGATTTTCCTCTGTTTCAAATTCAAAATCCACAATGCCGTTATGCATCGTCAGCATCACGTTCCTTGCCTGTTGCAAGGCTGGTTCCAGCAGGTCGAGGTCCGCTATCTTGATGTCAATGTCTGTCAATCTTGGATCCGGGGTTCCATCTTCATTGGAGGCTGCCCTGAACTTGATCCACGCGGTGTTCAGAGGCATGTAAACCACGTTGTTCTTTCGCCAGAAAGCATCGCCCCATTTCTTTGCACCACTCCATCCACGCTGGCGTTTAACGCCCCCTTTCGTTTCCTGTTGCTGTTTCTTGGCTAGTTCCTTGAGTTTGCGTTCCTGCTCACTTTCGTAATGCCTGAACATGCCGACAATCGTGAATGGCTGGCCTCCGATCTGTATTGTTTTTCCGATAGGCACAATCGTCTCACCTGTTTGTTCCGGGCTTCCGAACAGCTGGTCGCGCACACCTGTTCCTATGACGCAGACGCTGTTTGCAAATTCCTCATCGAGATCGCAAAAGAACCGGCCATGTTCGAGTTCGTAAAGGTTCATTTCCAGAACAGCAGGCCAGACACCGACGATTTCTGAAGTGGAGGCTGTCTTTCCCTTGCTGGTGACACGCGTGCTTCGCCAGTCCAGTCGCATTTCGGGCGAGATGGTTTTAACCAATGGTGCGCTTGCTTGAAGGGCATATACATCCCTGATCAGACGCCCCGGGCTCTGGTCACGCAAGTGATCCTGCCAGACGGGGACATCCTCGTCGTCGATCCTAACCTTGTCCAATCCACCCATGGCGATCATGGACTCTTTCATGCCCTTTTCCATGCCAGTGATGACCGCAGCCATGGCGACCAGGCTGGATACACCCAAAACGATTCCCAGCATGGTCAAAAGAGTCCTGAATTTATGAGCCCAGATATCCTTCAATCCGATCAGTATGGCGTTGTAGAGGTTCATGAAGCTCAGTGATCAGTCGTATTTCAAGGCTTGAATGGGATGAAGTTTAGATGCCTTGACGGCTGGTATCATACCCGCGACGATACCTACCACCGCACTGCAGCCCCAGGCAAAGAGCATCGCCTCGCCTGTGATGACCGGGTTGTTTTCAGTGGGGGTGAATGCGGTGATGGAATCGACCAGGGCAATCGAAACAGCCAACCCCATGATGCCTCCGATCAGGGCAATGATGACACTTTCAATGATGATCTGCACAAAGATGTCGATTGTCGTTGCTCCAACCGCCTTGCGTATACCTATTTCACGAACACGTTCTGAAACGCTTGCAAGCATGATGTTCATGATACCAATGCCACCCACAACCAGCGCAATGGCAGCGATAATGACGCCGCTCATTCTGAAGTTTTTGATGGTTACCTGAATGCCGTCGGCAAGATCTTCCTCGGTGCGGAAGGACCAGTCTTCTATTCCATTATGCGATACCTGCAACACATTACGGATTTGCTGAAGAGCTGTTTCAAGCAATGAAATGTCCCTCACTTTCATATAAATCCCTGACAAGCGCGGGTCTGCTTTTTCATCCAGTCCTGCTGCGGCTCTGAACTGAATCATCATCGTCTTCAGTGGGATGAAAATCGAATTGTTCTTGAGCCTGAACACGTAACCGCTTGGACCGCTGCTTCCCCTTCCTTTGTCACGCACCACGCCTCCTTGAGGATTCTGTTGAGCCTGGAGTTTTGCGAGTTCTTTTTCCTTTTTCTCTTTCTCAGTCATGTAATGCTCGAACATGCCTACAATGGTGAACGGTTGACCGTTAATACGTATGGTCTGGCCGATGGGAATGATTTCCTCCCCCGTTTTTTGAGGATCTCCAAACAAGTCGTTTCTCAGTTCTATCCCGATCACGCAGACGCTGCGTGCTTCTTCATTGTCAATTTCGTTGAACATTCGCCCGTGCTCCACTCGGTGATCCTCCAGATCGAGAATGCCGGGCCATGTGCCGTAAAGTCGCCATGGTCTTGCCCTTTTGTTCCTGTAGGTCACATTGATCCGCGAGCGATATCCATGCTGTTCGACTATGGGAGTGACGTTTTCAACCAGTGGGGCACCGGATTGAAGGGCATAAACGTCCTTCATCAACAAGCCTGGGATCTGGTCTGTCAAATGCCGTTGATGCGGAGGCAGGTCGTCCTGGAATTCAACCCTGACTTTTTCAAGTCCGCCCATGGCCACCAAGGCCTCTTTCATGCCGTTTTCCATCCCTTTGACAAGTGCCGACATGGCCACCAGGCTGGATACTCCCAGAATGATGCCCAACATCGTCAAGAGAGATCTGAACTTGTGAGCCCAGATCTCCTTCATGCCGATGAACATGGTATTCCAGAAATTCATGCGTCAGCGGGGCGGTTCAGCTTGAAACGTGACTCTTGCCCTGACAGTTTGGCGTCCACATCACTTGCGATTTTGCCGTCTCTGATTTCGATTTTTTTTGGGGTTAGAGCAGCGATCTCTGGATCGTGAGTGACCAGCATGATGGTGCGTCCTTCCTCATGCAGCTTGCAAAATGTTTCCAAGATCATTTCACCCGTGTGAGAATCCAGATTGCCCGTAGGCTCATCAGCAAAAATAATGCGCGGATCATTGACGAGAGCGCGGGCGATGGCGACACGTTGCTGTTGTCCTCCGGACAGCTGGGATGGTCGATGCTTTGCTCTGTCTTCAAGGTTCACCAGATCCAAGGCCTGCATGGCTCGTTCCCGACGTTTCCGGCTGGAGGCTCCTTTGTAAATCAGGGGCAATTCGACATTCTGAGCAACGCTCAATTTTGGGAGGAGGTTGAAAAACTGAAAAACAAACCCGATTTTTTCGCCTCTTACCTTGGCAAGCTGGCGGGGAGTGGCATCATGGATGTCCATGCCGTCAAGATTCATGGATCCTGATGAAGGCGTGTCCAGGCAGCCCAGAATATGCATCAATGTCGATTTCCCGCTTCCTGAAGGGCCGATGATGGAGGTGAAATCACCTTGATCAACGTCCAGATCCACGCCATCGAGGGCGTGAATCACTTCCCCTCCAAGATGGTAGGTTTTTCTGATTTCTCGCAGTTCGACAAGTGCCATGGCTGATCGTTAGATGGGGTTTGACGCCAGTTCACCAGCTCCTGCCCCGACTGCATCAGATTCCACTATGGAATCGGCGGGAGGTTGTTCCAGTGAGACAATTTCGCCTGCACGCAGGCCTTTCAATACCTCGGCGAAAAAATAGTCAGCCACACCAATCTCGATCAGGCGGCGAACAAATGAATTTCCACTCTGGACGAACACGTATCTTTCCTGCTTGCGAACGGATTCATTGTATTCGGTGAAAACTGCTCCAAGCGGCACAGCCACCACCCCTGCCGCTGACTGCACGGGAATTTTTATATTTGCAGTCATTCCCGGCTGTATGCGGGGGTCGATTTCTCTGAGATGAATGCGGGCTGAAAATCCCTTGATGCCATTTTCTATGGTGGCTTGCGGGGCGATCCTTTCAACGACGCCCTTCACCTTCAGTCCCGAGATGGCTTCCACTTGAATCTCTACTTCCAAGCCAACACTCAGTCGGCTGACGTCGGCCTGGTTGACATGTGCATTAATGATCATCTGTGTCAGGTCTGCAATGGTCAGTACTTCGGTGCCACTATTGAATCCTCCCGACCCAGACACCGCCTGACCTGCAGACACGGGGCGTGTCAAAACGGTGCAATCAAATGGGGCAAGGATCTGCGTGCGTTCCATGCGTTCCATCGCCAGATCCAGATCCTTTTGTGCCCGCTCAATGCTGTTTTTTGCCAGGTTGAACTCGGTCTCGGTGTTCTGGAAAGCTTCCCTTGATACAAGTTTTTCCTCAAATAACTTTCTGTCGCGTTCGAAATTCCGCTTGGCTTTTTCCAACTGCAAGTTGGCTGCATCTATTTGGGTCTGCTTTTGCTCAATCTCGATTTGAATATTCTTGTCGTCCAATGAGAAGAGCAGGTCTCCTTCCTTCACCTTGTCCCCCACGTCGACTGGCAGCTGTTCGATCATACCGTTGACCTCTGGGCGAACTGATACCTGCTCGGCCGGGGTAATTTCACCCGCCACCGTGACCACAAAATCTATGTCCTTTGTTTCTACTTCAGCTGTGGTTGCTCGAGCATTAAGCTCTTCACTGCTGGAAGGCGCCGATTCTTTTGATTTCTTGAGATAGATGAAGCCAAATGCGGCAGCCCCAACGATCACGATTGCTAAAATGATATTCTTCATCTTTGTTTTTTCGACCTAGACAGTAAACCCAGAGTTACAAAAAATAATACGTTTACGTGCTAATAGTGCCTCCTGATGGCATTGAATCAAGTTGTTAATGGCCGCGAATTCCAAACCCGGGCAAAATGGCAAGCAACATGTTGTCGCTTTTTGCCTTTCAAAGGCGCAGTTTCGTCAAATAATTTCGTTTCTGTGCTCTTTAATGAGGCATTACTTTTTCTTGCATCGAGTTTGAGGCGGACTTTTCAAAATTTAGTAGTGCAAGTTTTTCAATGGTCTCTGAAGGGGGAGGGGTGGCAGTAATCTGTAATCCTTTTGGTCATCAGGTGAAATACAATCCAGGAATGGCATTGAGCGTGGTCTTTTCGCAACAAGACAAAGACAATAATGGGTTTCTCAGCTTCCCTTCCATGGACTTCCAGCAGGCGAGTCTTTTTTTTGAAAAAACATCACAAACCTATTGACGGTTCATTGGCAATTGGCATACATTCTGGCTCCCGTTTTTAGCGGGGGCGTAGCTCAATTGGTTAGAGCGCTGCCCTGTCACGGCAGAGGTTGCGGGTTCGAGTCCCGTCGCTCCCGCCATTTTTTTTAAATGGCAAATTTTTCACGGATTACATCCTGTGTTTCGTGCTTACTCCTTCCATCAGAACGACACATCTGCCGAAATCCTCCATAACTCGAATCGTTCCATGAAAAAAATAGGGCAATTCAGTAAGACGTTTTCAATCGCAACAGTGCTTTCAATCAGCTTTCTGCAACTCATTGGCCAGGAAACTTTGCTGCCAATCAGCGATGGCAATCCCCCACAGACTCTGGCTGAACTTTGGTCTGGTTTTGATCCTCAAGCTGAATCCCTGGAAGAGGAAATGGAGCCGTGCGGCATTACTTCAAACCTTCCGGCCAGTGTCAGGAAACCGGGCGAGATCAGGGCCATACCCAAATGGGACTTGATTACCTTTCAAATACCTGCGAAGTCGCGTGGAGTCAGGGGATCGATCTTTACAGCGCCTTTGAGAACCGTCTGCTGAAAGGATTCGAGTATACCGCAAAATATAATTTAGGCTTCGACGTTCCATATGAACCCTATCGCAGTTATCAGGGAAGGTATTACTACAAATCGATTTCAGGCAAATCGCGAGGAAAGCTCAGACCGATGTATGAAAAAGTTCTCAACCATTATCAAAACAGAGCAGGAACAGAAACTCCATTTACGGAGCAGGCGGTTACAAAACGACGAAAAGATTCTTATCAACTGAATCGCCGTCCCCGAAGTGTTTCTGCTGTGGACACACTGATGTTTGCTGGTCAGCGCGATCATCGGGTAAACACTCCACAAGCAAAGCTCCCTCGACCCTGATATCACTTTTTTGAAGATCGATGCGACTTGATCACGCAACAAAACAACGGCTTCGCAGCCCTTGGATGATGGCGTTTACCGCCCATGGGCGGGGGCGGATACATGCAAGGATCAAGAGACAGATCAACGGATTGAATGGATTCAGTTCAAGGTAACTATCCAACGCAGCGCTTCAGGGTGGTTGTTATTGAATCTACGAGTGAATCCAGTTGGCAATCTGCTTGGCTACTTTAGGGTGATCAAGGTAGCCGTATAATTTGTGAGGATTTGTGCCCTGCTGCCCCTTCCAGAATGTATAAATTCCTCGGTGCATGTCTGTGATGCTCTCTAGATACCCTCTTTTCAACATCGGTTGGAAATCATCCCTTATAGCCTCATCGTGACATACGAAATCATCCTTGGCTGCGATGTTGACCCAATCCTTGATAATGTGGCGCGGATACTCCCCGTCCTCACTCTCATTGGCATCATAAAGATTCTTGCGGATACCCGGCTCCCCCAGAGGACAACCCAAAGTCAGCCACTTGCTTACCCTGTTACCGGATCTCCTGACATCACGATACTCACTCATCTGGGAAAATTTCCAGAGAACATCATAGCTGACGATGCACCCCATGCTGTGGGCGACCAGGCACACATCATTTCCAGCAATCAATGATTGCTTCAAGGGAGCCTGCAGTCTTGTGCGGATTCTCGAGCCAACGCGACGGGACATCAAATAGGCACCCATGTCAGGAGTCGCTCTTTTGATGATGTTGTCGCTTAATGCCACGAGATTCGCAAACCAGCTGACGGCAGCGGCCACATCATCGAGACCTCGTTTATCAGGGTGTTCCTCCAAAAATCGTTGATAGGCTTTTTTTGTAAAAGACTGTTGGCTCAACAGGTCCTCCAGATCGGCATCATAGCTTCCAGCGGGTTGGCATTTTTGATTGTTGTGGCGCGCATCCTTTCCGGTGAATTCCCTGCGCCTGAGATCCTTCTTATCCATGGCGTCCAGAAGGAGATGGTTATTGACGTCCCCATAATAAACAAAATCATATTTTATCTTGCTGGTTTTGATTGCATCCGCAGCGGTGGTATCCACACGATTCAGTCCGTGAAGAAGAGACTTCAACACCAGCCGCTCTTTTTCTGAGTGGCCTGGTTTGGATCCACGCCCATGAATAAGGATCAAATGTTTTTTGTTCATGGTCATTTGAATGAATGATTTTGAAATAAAACTTAATGCGTTAAACCCCTTTCAAAACAAGATAAATTGAAACCGTTCGAGGCATTCAGCATGAATAAAAAGCCAGAACAAATCCTTTACTGCGGACTTTTTGTTTTTTTTACAGAAGACATACTTTCAAATAAACCTTGCGAAGTTTGATGGTCTTCCCTAAACAGATCTTCCTTGGTTACGGATGAGTCTGAAAGTGTCAGTTTTGTCGATGACAGATCCGCCGGTCACACCATTACGCCAATGTAGCTCAGTTGGTAGAGCAACGGTTTCGTAAACCGTAGGTCACGAGTTCGAATCTCGTCATTGGCTCCAT
>NZFL01000017.1 GCA_002690655.1 Pedosphaera sp. | reverse complement strand
AACACCGAATTCGGTGGTGCCGAAAACACCCTGCTCGTTCCACTGGTCCAACTTGATGGCGAAGGCGTTGTTGCCTGCAATCGCTGTTGAAGCACCGGCTTTCACTGCAGTGAAGTGGAAGGAGTAACTTGAATCGCCTTCGAGTGCGCCGAAATCGACGACCGTTGGTTCGGTCAGTGCATCGCTGGACGATGCCACCATTGCTGCAGGTTGCGCAGGTTGCGCAGGTTCCACATAATCAGGTGCTGTTCCTGCCCGGTAAGCTGCCAAGCCACCGTTTGCGGTGTCATTTACCAGCACTTTTTCACCTGCATCATTCACCGTGAACAATTCCACACTGGCATCACCGCCCTGACTGAAATATACCAGTCGTAGTGGGTAGATGCCGGCTTCGCGAACATCCATCAGGAAGGTGGTGTCAGCTGAACCTCTTCCGCCTTGGAATTTGCCTGCTACCATGGCACGAGGGTCATCAATATGACCGATTTTTAGCTCAAAGCCGTCATCACTGTTGACACCCATGGTGAGTAATCCTGCAGGGAAATCTACATAAGTGACAATTTCCACCGCAACTCCGTCATAGCTGTCGTAATTTCCGGGGACACCAGGCATCTGATCGTCTGGCTGAAAGTTACCCAGATCAACACCATTGAGGAATGCGTTGATGTTGATCACACTGGGGATTTCGTATGCAATCAAATGACCATCCTCAGATCCAGAGGCAGTAGCAGGTCCTTTTTCATCTTTGAAGGCATCATTATCCAATGTGCTTCCATCGATGTCTTTGGGGGCTTCTGCCAAAACGTTTTCAACCTCTGCAATCGTGTTTCCGTGACTGAACAAATCGCTTTGCCATACTTTATACGTGAAGCCTTTTTTGGAAGTGTCCACGTCGCTTGCCAGCATGGCAGCTTTCAGTAATCCGAATGTCGGCGAAGTAATTGTTCCAGTGTCAGTAACCACATTTCCATTGGTATCAGCAATTTCAATCAAATACTCAATGACTGTGCTTGGCTCAAAATTTCCGTCGATGGTGTATGCAAAGTCAGTTGCATCAACGTTCTTTGCTCCAGCGGTCAAAGCAACGGTATTTCCGTTGATCGTCAACTTCGCTGAATCCGGGGCAACAATTGATTCTCCCTTGTCCGAAGCGCGGAAAGTGAATGAATTGATGCTGACGTTGATAGCAGAGAGGAACATTGAATCGCTGCTGCCGCCACCGATACCCAATGTGACGAGTGCTGTTTCAGAAGGAGTTTTTCCGAAGACAATGGAATGAGCTCCCAAACCGCCCCAGCCTTTTTGACCGGGGGTGTCTTCGTCACCGTCGTTAATGGCCATACCAAGACCGAATTGAGTTCCCAAAGCAAGACTGTCCAATCCAAGTGTCTCTTTTGGAAGTTTAATCTCGTAAGTCGTTCTTTTTGTTTCGGTATTACGTTTGACAACCGCTTCTGTGACCGCCACTGCATCCGCACCTGCGGCAGGACCCGATTCGTGATTGACGATGATATCGCCTATCTCCATCTCGGTACCGCCCAAAGCATAATTGTAAAGTGCAATTTGCTCATCCTGGTTTTTGTTCGCGATCATCAGCTGGATTGAATCACCGTTCCATGCGCTGTTCGCTGCGTTTTCATGGTATTCATCAGTCACTACAAAGCCGAAATAAACATTATCGGCATCGTAAGCGATTTGAACTGCTGATGTTTGATCATCAGGACCGCTCCATGAGCCACCACCGTAAGGCTCAAAAAGGACGAGCTCGCCAGTTCGCTTGCTTCCCTTGGGGATTGAAAATCGAGGGTCCGACAAGACGGGAACACCAGTCCAATCGTTTAGTTCACCATCCAGTGCGATATCTCCCGGAGTGGGATTTGCTGTGTAATATTCCTTACCTGGCTCGATGTCATTGGAGGTTGCCAAAGTCACCAAAGCGGTTTCCTGAGGGGTTTTTCCAAAAACGATCGCGTGAGCACCCAGTCCACCCCAACCTTTTTGCCCGGGGGTATCTTTGTCACCATCATTGATGGCCATACCAAGACCAAATCTTACACCGCCCTTGAGCTCAGCGAGTCCCAAAGTGGCTTTCGGTAATTTAATCTCATAGACAGTACGGCCGTTTTCAGTATTTCTGATGACAACGGCTTCAGTCACTACATCGCCCATATCTGCAGCTTTTGACTCGTGATTGACGATGATATCACCAATTTCCTCATCGGTTCCGCCCAAGGCATAGTTATAAAGTGCAACTTGTTGGTCACGTGCTTCGTTTGCAATCATGAGCTGGATTGAATCACCATTCCATGCACTGTTGGCTGCATTTTCATGATATTCGTCCGTCACGGTGAATCCAAAATAAACATTATCATCATCGTAAACGACCTGAACAGCTGAGGTCTGATCATCAGGGCCATCCCATGAACCACCGCTGTAGGGTTCAAAGAATACCAACTCACCATCGTCCCCGGAACCTTTCGGTATTGAGAATCTTGGATCTGCTAGAAGTGAAGCGCCTCTCCATTCGGAGAGATCACCATCCAAAACGATCGGCGCAGGCGCCTTGATCGCTGTGTAGAATTCCTTGCCGGGTTCAATGTCATTGGCCGAAACCGTGCATTGAAGCGTCAAGGCTGCTGCTACTGTGAGCAGGAGGTTTTTTTGTTTAAACATAACTTGATTGGGTTATTTGTGCTTTCGATTTCAATATCGCAACGAATCGCACAAAATCGTTAAAGCCAGATCTGACTGGCGCAGTCCAAGCATGAGATATGCCACTTTAAAAAGTGGCATATGAGAGACTGGTGGTTTCCATTTAATTGGTATAAAACCAAGTAATTAGGGGGGNNGGGACTGCATTGCCGTGTCCATGTCCAATTTTACTTTCCATCGGATAATGGCGCTGCAGCCAACGAGTGAATAAATAAAGCCAAATTGACTGAAAATCACCATTCAATTCTCATGGTTAAAGCAGAGTGGATTGCGACTTCTAAAAACAATAGTCACATTAAAAGTAGTGTGTCAGGAAAGGGGATCTAGGCGGGATAATTAATCAAATATAGTCTACCTGCCTTTGCAAAGGCTTGCTTCGCCATTTTTTCCACTACTACCAAGTTCGGTTTTCCATCTTGATTGAAGTCGTTGATTGATGAACTTCGTATTTGCCCTGTAATTTTGAATTCTGTTTTTACAAATCTCATTTGATTGAATGAGCCATCTCCATTGCCTGTCATCCAAATCCCATGACCGTTATCGTGACGTGTAATTTCGAATTCATCTGAAAACTTGTTTGGCCCTAGAAATATATCCAAGGAATGATCTTTCATGATATCAGCCACACTTATTGAAAAAGTAGGTGCTTCCTGAGCGTCCCGGTGAAGTGGTAGACTTTGAAAACCATCTTGTTGGTTCAGGAATAGACTGGATTCGTAAATTCTGCTTTCCTGATAATNAAAGGTTTTAAACTTTTCTCCCAAAATAGAGCTTATCTTGCTTTTGCTGAATTGGTGGTGATTCTTGATGGTAAGAGCCAGATCGAGGAAAATCATGGATAGAAAAGTTCGATTTCGGTTGGGAAGCCAGTTTTCACCGCTCAAAAAAGATTCAATCGATTCTACTTGGTTATTATCACCATTGCTTCCAAACCAAATCCTTTCTTTGGAATGAAGTTGTGTAAATTCAANCATACCTGACGAACAATGTGTTATCCCCAGAGGGATTGTTTCGTAATTTCCTGCATGACTCGCATCCACAGTCNCTGCAGTCGTCGGGAGGGGCAAANGAAATGGACTCAAGNTCAGCCAGCCCAACAAGAATGTTTCTTATATGCAGATGCTGTCATTGGCTGCATCCCTGATAGAAAAAGCCAAGTGACTCATCAGTTGGCCAAGTCCATATCTTGGTGGTGCCGGAATCATTTAAGCTAAGAATTAGTGGAGGGTGAATCCCAACTCAAGTCCCTGACAAAAATGGGCCCTATCTCTGTCGATTTGCTGGGAGCTGGCTCCACCATTCGATGTGGACGATTCCTTCCAAATTGTTTCATTGTCCCTCAGGTGTCAGGGCATCCTCGCTGATTGAAAGGGGAATTAGGGTAAGTGCCGCTCAGAAGATACCGTCGACGATCACCTAATCGTTTTTCTTCGCGAAACTATGATAAAACTTGCGAAATGTACCACCTTTTGCATGCTAATCATATGCCATCCCTATTCAGCAAAGAAACCAATCGACGGAGCTTTATCCGAAATGGAGTGTTAACAACGGCTATGATCGGCTTGGCTCCTGTTCAGTCTCAGGAAGGGGATGATTCGTTTCATCTAGCACTCCTTTCTGATACCCATATCCCCGCGGATAAATCCAATGAGTATCGTGGATTCAGGCCCTGGGAAAATTTGAATCGAATCATGCCTGATGTCATTGCTGCCAAGCCTCAGGCGGCATTGATTAATGGTGACGCGGCTCGATTGACAGGAGAGGTAGAGGATTACCGGGAATTAAAGCAATTGCTCAATCCACTTGCCACCGAGTGCCCCATATTCATAGGAATGGGAAACCATGACCATCGTGAAAATTTTCACAAGGTCATGCAACCCGGTAAAGACAACACCGCTGAAATAGAGAATAAGCATGTGGTAGTCATTGAACACCCGGCTGTTCGTATCGTTCAATTAGACTCGCTACTCTATGTGGATAAAGTTGCAGGCTTGCTTGGGAAAGCGCAGCGGACCTGGCTAAAGACATTTTTGAATCAGGTAGATGATCGCCCTGTTGTTTTTTTCGTGCACCATACTTTAGGCGATAAAGATGGTGATTTACTCGATGCTGACCGCATGTTTCAAATTCTCAAACCTCATACAAAGGTGAAAGCCATCTTTTATGGCCACTCTCATGTCTATGAATATGGATTCCGTGAAGGAAAACATCTGATCAATTTACCTGCAGTGGGCTATAATTTTAATGATGCACAACCGATTGGCTGGATAAATGCCCGATTCAAAGACAATGGTGTGGATCTGACTTTAAATGCCGCAGGGGGAAACATGAGTGATCATGGAAAAACTACATCTCTAAGATGGTCTTGATGGAAGGATTTTCACGGCTTGACTGAATCCCACAGATTACCGAAATATTGGGGAAACAATTTTTCAAAACATCAAGGAATCTTTGAGAGGCAACGCTGAAGCATGGATAGATCGCGTTGCGCTTCCTTGTTCATTCCTTCTGAGCATCAACTTGAGTGACAGTTATATTGTGATTTATTCAGCGATCTGTTGTATCCAGANCAACGCATGGTGAGGTCTGGAAATGCTTTCATTCAGCAGGCCATCATGATGCGCATCACGTCGAAAACAGTGCTTTCAGTGCGAGATTTAGTCTTTGCCCGTTTTTTTGAATGGATGCGCGAGACTTAGCCTGTGGTCCCATGAAAGGTAATTCAATGACGGGGCTGTTTGGGATCCATTCACGCAATACCTTTGCATTGGATTGAGATGATGGATCCGCTTTTTTCTGTCCCATCAACACGATTTTCAATGGAATATGCTTCTTTGTCTGTTTCAGGTAATCACTTGCTAAAAGAACCTGATTCAAGACCCCTAGTTTGTTTGGGGCTGCAAGAAGTAAGGATGGTTTGAAATGTTTGATTAAATCACCGAAATGATAATCAGCTCCGAGTGGTGACATGATCCCACCCGCACCTTCGACAATGAGATGGCTGCACTGCGTTTGCTTACCTCTTATCTGTTCGATGACTTGTGCCATGCCGATTTGAGATCCTTTGGGCATGGCGCCTGGCGAGAGTGGGGGGGCGAAATGCCATGGNTTCACCTCTTCAATGTTCCAGGTTTTGCCGCTGTGAAAATGAATATGATGTGCATCACTCCTCGAGCCAGAACAGAATGGCTTAAAGCCGGCAGCTGCATGATTGTGTTGGCGCAAGTGATGTAACCCGAGGCATGTCAGTAAGGTTTTTCCAGTGCCTGTATTCGTTCCGGTAATGAAAATTAACTTCGCTTGCATGGAGCTTTTAATGAGATCTTCTACTCCCACCGCATGTTCAGGACTGCGAATTCCCGTGCACTTACGCGGACGATTAAAGCTCTGTAAATACGACTGTACTCATCGATTTGAGCTTCGACAATCACTTCAAATGTGTTGCTACGATTCGTTACATAACGTCGGAGACTTTGCAGGACATCAGGAGTGATACTGGGCACGCTGAGCAAGTCCTGGATGCGGACATAAGGTAAGTCGTCTTCCGTTCCATCCATGCCATCGAATCCAGCTCGAGTCATGACAATGTCAAAGGCTAGATTTTCGTCCATTCCCGGTATCATTTGCAATACGGCTGCTGAAGCCGTGTTGATATTGACCTGGAACCCTCCAACCGTGGTGAATAAATCAACCAAACCAAATGTTCCTGTTCCCATCCCCATGGGCATCATTGAAGGATCCGAAGAAGGGATGCCGTAATAGATCTCAGGGGTGATGCCTCGGATGAAAAGAAGTTCGGAGAGGTCATCGATGGGGCCGTTTTTGACAAGGTAAGGCGGGAAGGGAGGATTGGGCTCGGCCAGATAATCTTCTTCATCAGCACCATTGGTTCGCACCATCAAGTCAGGATCTACCCAGTCCATCAAGGAATCCATGATGACTGAAGATTGAAATGACTCGACACCCATGTAAAGCAAGGCCTGAGCAATGATTGCTGGCCCATGCACGTTCACATTAAACCTCCGTTCCAAATCTTCAATTTTGACATTGATGAGACCATCGCCCAAAGAGACATCTCGCAGCGAAATCGCAGCCAGTACCTCGTTTGTTCCGAATGGGCCTCCCGCCCACATTTGGTTCAATGAATCGAATTGATTTTCAATAGGAATGGTCATTTTTTCAGCCAGGACATATTTGGCAAGTTCCACACCTGAGCGCCCCATCCATTCCATATCGGGATCTCTCGTCGTATTGATAGCCAGTCGAGTTTCAATCTTCATTGAAAAGCTGAAATGCGCNGCCATGATACCCAGAGCAAGTACGACCACCATCACCATAATCAGAGCAATGCCTGATTGGTCTTTCGCTGAATTAGGCTGTTGTGAGTGAGGGATTCGCATCGGATCTACTGAAGTTGACGTGGATTCCCTGAGGCCCCAGCGGGTGAAACGGGTCGCTGCCATGCTGCTCTCACCGTACCTGCTGGTATTTGCACAATACGTTTGATGATCCTGTTTTCATCGACCTTTCCGGAAGCTGGAGAAATAAAACCCAGAGAAAATCGAATCATGGCGGGCATTTGGTTGGTAAAGCCCCATTCTGGCACCCATTCACCAGATTGAATATCAAGAAATTCCATCTTGAATTCACCGACATTATTGGCCAGTACCATTGGATAGGGTTCCTGCCCTTGATCCAATGGAGAAAGGATCGGGTTCTGGCGCATAATGAGTTGATGCATGGAATTTGTAGGTTCCACACTGAACGTCACACGGCGCAGAGGTTGGTCGAAAAATAAACCGCTGCCAGGAAAGGTGGACGGTAATCTCGAGACCAGACTAAATGCAGCGAAAGATTCAGTTGTGTCTGTGAGAAAGGCGTAATAGGGCATGTTCAATTCATAAATAATCGCCGAAGTCATGGCATCGGTCAGGGATCGAACCGCGACACGCGTTCGATGAGCTTCCACGGATGCGGTTATACCTATTTGTGAACTGCGAACGATGACGTGCCAGGAAGCGAAGATTGCCACCATCAGGCCCCCCAATACGCCCACTGCTACCATGATTTCAATGAGGGTGAATGCATGGGCAGATCCGGCGCGAACTCCAGATTCTTTGGCTCTATTTGTTTCAGGTCCTCTGCATTGGAGGCCAATGGTGTTAAGATGAATCTTCATCTTGAGAGAGGCCCCCTTGCCCCTGCCATGTTAGGTCGCCACAACAAGATGCTGTTGCGGGACTGGCGCATGCTGTTTTCAGACATCCAATGAATGGAATAGTCGATCCTGAACAAACCGTTCGTGGCAACTTCTTCGATGAACCCATTGACTGTGACACCCGGGTGAGCATCTTCGTATTGAATTTTAATGTCGATGGGCAACGGGCCCATTTCCAGGTAATTGGTAATGGATAGCAAGGAGGGTAAGCTGGTGCGATCGACATCCAGTGTTTGAAGGATGCGGGCTGTACGAAGGTGCTGACTTGTTAATTCAAGAATGACAAAGACGGATGTAAAAAAGATCGCAATGGCAATCATGACTTCCAATAGACTGAAGGCCCACATGATGGAGGCTTGCCTGTATCTGGAAGTTCCTGTTTGGATGCGCATGGGGTAATCTTTTTCAGATTTAGTCGAGGTATTTGGGGTCCACCATGCTCGGTAATCCTGTGATAGGGTCCAGACTGATAATGCGCCGATCCTCGTTCATAAGCACCGTGGTTGTGAACTCATCCGAGGTTCCGTTCGCAAAAAAACGCACACGAGCCTCATTGCCTGCCATTTGGTCAATGAAATTGACGTCAATTGTTTCCAGTGCAATATCTTGATCGAGGCGCCTCCTGAAGCCATCCAGCTCCTCTAGAGCGCTCTTGGTCTTTCTTGAAGTCGTCGACGGCAANGGGTTCGGCGCATACATGTCCTCTGGCGCCTTGGCCGCTTCGGTGTTCATCAGGCGAGGGGTGCTTGTCTGAGCGACAAATAAAACATAAGACTCCCCGTCGTCAGTGATCACAAATTCAGCCGTTGTGCCTTTTAGAATGGCCAAGGCGCGTGCCTGTTTGCAGCCGTCCATGATGTCCATGCTGGCTTTTGCGATCCCGTGTTTTTCCAGAGCTCGCAACATATTCGGTACCCCCCAACCCAGCAATAAAAGCATCATGCCTGTTACAAGCATGACTTCGATGAGGGTGAACCCCTTGTGTTTTTGAGTTGGGGAGAACCTCATCGACTGCCAATAGTTGAAGTGATTTGGAACATGGCGGAAAGGATGCTGAACAGTAGTCCGCCCACACCAATTGCCATGAGAATGATCATCGCAGGTTCGACCAGATTAGTCATCACACGAAGGGCGATAGTGAGTTCGTTTTCATAGGTCTCAGCAACGCTTTGCAATGAACCCGGCACATCTCCCGTTTCTTCCCCAATCTTGATCAGATCGATCATCAGCTGGGGAAAGACTTTGCTGCGGTTGAGGGGTTGGGAGATGGTTTTACCGTCGGTGACATCTTCACGTGTCTTGGCAATAGCTTCCGACAAAACTGTATTTGGGATGACTTTCTCAGTGATTTTCAATGCGGTCAGGACAGGGACCCCATTTTTGAGCAAGGTGGCCAGTGTACGCGCAAATTGCCCGAATAGGTTTAGTTTGAAAACATTTCCTATGACCGGAATGGATAACTTCCATTTATCAATGGAATGACGCCCGGAAGGTGTTGAACTGAACCTTTTGTAAATAATCAAAAAGACGACGAATACCAGCGGAGCCAGCCACCAGTAAGAGGCCGAAATTCGACTCATCGTGATCAAAGCTTGAGTAGATGCTGGCAGAGGGACCTTCATGTCGGTGAAGATCTGGGTGAATTTAGGCAAAATGACCGTCATGAACAGAATGATGATGCCCAGTCCAACGGAGCCTACGATGATAGGGTAAATAAGAGCCGAAACAAACTTTTGCCTTACCTCTGCGAATCGCTCAAAGTGGGCCGCCAGTCGATGGAGTACTTCCTCTAATGCACCGCTCTGTTCACCTGCTCGAATCATGTTGACATAAAGATCCGTAAAAATATGAGGCTGTTTACTCATTGCATCTGAGAGTCCTTTACCTTCCATGACGTCCTGACGCAATTGTTCACTGATTTCTTTTGGAATCCCTTTGCTCTGCAGATGTGTCATACTGTTCAAAGCCACTGTGAGGGGCATGCCAGAGTGGAGAAGGTTTGCCAATTGCTGGGTGTAAGTTGCAAGTTCCTGCAGTTTCGGCTTGCGCTTGCGTCCGAAGATTTCGCGGAGGATAGGAGGTGCGGATCCTTCCCTGTTACTTGATGACTTACGGCTTGCTTGTGATGATGAAGAGGATGCCTTTCTGGCGCCCTTACCCTTGCTCTTGACGGCATCCAGAGCAATGGGGAGCATTCCTTCCATTTCAATTTGGGAAAGGGCTGCTGAGCGGTCCGGAACTTCTAGGACGCCTTGGACCAATTCGCCGCTTCGCTTCCGCGCTTTATATGAAAATTGTGGCATAAACCTTAACTCTAATGAACACATTGGGGCTCCAAAGTTGCGCCCAAGAGCTACTTTAAGGTGTGGAAGTAGGGCGTCAAGCGGTACAGAAGACTTATGGTGATTGCGATGTATGATAAAGGCGTTTGCTGGTTTTGTTTTTCTTGAGCAGTTTTGGATTACGAAATCAGAGATACTCAGCATCTTGTATTGACAAAAAGGGGCTCAAAAGGGCATTGAAACTTTAAATGCTGGACAAATCTCAAATTATCACAGGCCTTTTAGAGGTCATGGAATCCAATTTGCGTCGTCAATTTAATGCCAACAAGAATGCATCTGATGGAGCAATCAATGCCGAATCCAGAGCTGAAACCAAGTGGGATACCTGTGGTTTAGAAGCGTCCTATTTAGCGCGCGGGCACGCACTTCAGTTCAAACAGACTGCCGCTCAGGTGGATGAACTACGTGCCATGGAAGCACAATCATTTGTGGGGAAACAGATTGGAGTGGGGGCTTTGGTGAAAGTGGATTCAGATGGAGAAACGATGTTCTTCTTTCTGATGAATCACGGTGGAGGTACTGAATTGAAATTAGATTTTGGAGAAGTGACAGTTGTGACTCCCGAATCTCCTGTTGGCATTGCCATACTTGGGAAAAAACAATCAGACCGGTATGAGCTAAAAAGTGGTCTATCAGGTAATATCAAACAGGTTTATTAAATGTTGAAAAAAACTCAGTGGCAATAAAGCATTCTTCTTTTTGAATGCACGATGAACAAAAAATGGTCGGGGCGGGGAGATTCGAACTCCCGACCTCCTGAACCCCATTCAGGCGCGCTAGCCAGACTACGCTACGCCCCGACCCCTGTTTCAATTAAGAAGCAGGCGCGTATCTTAATTGTGCCTTTCGTGGGATTTCAACACCTTTTGAAGAAAATTTGATTCCTTCTGGCGGATCCATTTAACTTGCCTTCTCATATGAAAAAAAAGAAACCCTTTCACATGGAAATGGAGCGGACCTTATCTGATTCTCTTCAACGCCACGAGGAACTGGCACATGCCGAGTCTTGGATGGTTGCTGTGTCAGGCGGAGTGGATTCAATGGTGCTACTACACTTTCTCATTGCAACCAAAGAATTGCACCAGAAATCCATTGTCGTTGTTCATTTCAATCATCAGTTAAGAGATCAAGCTTCTGAGGTGGATGCACGCTGGGTGGAAAATCAGTGCCGCATCCTGGGGGTTGAATGTGTGATTGGTAGAGGTGACGTACGCTCTCGTGCGCGGGAATCAAGGGAGTCAATTGAAATGGCTGCCCGCAATCTTCGTTATCAGTTTTTTGCTGAACAGGCTCGATTGCACAACTGTAATATTCTGGTTCTCGCACACCATGCGGACGATCAGTGGGAACTTATCTTGATGAGGTTGATGCGCGGGAGCGGGCCTGGAGGCTTATCAGGCATGTCCTCGTTTCAGCCGTCCGCCAATCAGCACACCTTGAAATTATGGCGCCCCTTTTTGGGAGTAGATCGTGAAGCGATTGTGGCATACGCACTCGAATATCAGTTTGAATGGAGGGAAGATAAGTCTAACAAAGACCTGAAATACGAAAGGAATCGTGTCCGCCACTCCTTGCTCCCGATCCTGCTTGATCAATTTGGGGATAGTGCAAAAACAGGCATGCTGCGATCTGCCGAATTGATTAAGGTTGAACACGATTTTCTTCTTCAAGAAGCGGATCAATTGGAGGCAAAGGCGGATAGCTCGCTTGATTTCAAAAAACTTCATAAAGGAATTCAACGTGAATTGATGCGCCGTGCGCTCATTCGTTTAGGAGTGAAACCTGAATTTACATGGATTGAAAGGCTTAGGCTTGCTTCGTCTGGATCATTGGAAATGCTACCCTCAGATTGTTTGGTGAAAGTCTTGGATCGGTTTCCCTGGCTGGAGAAGTTCAAAGATAATTCAGATCTTGAATTTGAAAACACATCTGTCGAATGGGTTCTGAATGATGTTTCAGGCTACTCGAGTTTTTCTCAATGCCGTTTGGAATGGGCAATTGAGAAGGGGGAGGGGACAGAGTTTTCGCATTTATTACTGAAAGAGGGACAGGAGGTTTTTGACGCGGAGCGGATAGGACAAAGAATCTTGCTGCGCCATTGGAGGGCAGGGGATCGAATCCAGCCCATAGGGGCCCCCGGAAGTATCAAACTCCAGGATTGGTTTACCAATGAAAAAATCGATACCAGGCAACGAAGAGCATTGATTATTGCGGAAGCTCCCGGACGGGGGATTTTTTGGGTTCAGGGAATGCGTATCGCAGAAGCGTTCAAGGTTACCTCAGTTACCAACAGGCTGCTCCTTTGGAACTGTCTTCCATCAACATCATGTTGACCTGGTGGAATAGGTGGCCGTGATTTCCTTGGCGCTCCTGAGAATGCGATCCTTTAGAACAGGAGGTTCTATGACTGTCGCCTGCTCGCCCCATCCAAGGACCCAACGGTGAATTTCAACCAGGCTGCTCAAGCTTAGAGACAACTCAACCCCATCGTCAGGTAGTGATTTTAGTTTCTGAGATGGATGCCATGTTTTTTCACGAATGTAATCGGCCACCAAATGTGAAAACCTTATTACAACTTTAAAACTTTCCTTCCCGTGATGTACTCCAAAACTACCCTGCAACCTGTTTTCAATGGAGAATTTTTTTGGCCGATGAAATGTCTCACCCGTTTCTTCAATCGCCTGTATTCTAGACGGTACAAATGTTCTCAGGTCATTCCTTAAGTGACAATAGGCAAACAGGAACCATTCGCCATTGATATTGGCAAGGTGATAAGGATCAATCTTTCGCGCCTCTGGCTTTTTATGTCCGGGTTTGCGATAATTCAAGTTGAGTTGCTTGTGTTTCGATACAGCTTTTGCCAGATGATCAAAAATATCGAGATCAATTTGGGGGATGGCGCTGGTTCGAAATGAAATAGAATCATCCCAAGCTGATAGATTAAGCGAAATCGTGTCCGGTAGTGCTTCTTCTATTTTTTGAAAGGCGCTCAATAACGGCTTTTCAAAAGTTGTGCCGCGGTATTGTTGAAGTGCTTTTTCCGCTACGAACAATGCGACCATTTCTCCTTCAGTTACCGAGAAGGTAGGGAATCCGCTGACTTCTTCCGTATAGAAATATCCATACTTGGCTGCATCATACTCCACCGGGAGATCCAGCCGATCTCGCATGAAATCAATATCACGATGAATCGACTTTTTGCTGACTTCGAGCTGCTCGGCCAGGCGCGTTGCATTTGGGAAAATTCCAGACTGAATTGCCTGATGAATGCGGAGCATCCGCTCCATCGGAGGCCTTGAATGAAGCTTGGTGCGAGACATAAGTTTCAGTCCAGTAGAGGTTGATCTGGAATGTAAGATCTCATGCCATCTCCAAAGAGGACTTCAGTGCAAACAGGTTATGATCTCTCGCCTGCAACAACTCTGTGATCAAAGCAAGCGCTTCAGAAATTCTTCGTTGGTTTTGTATTTCTTCAACGCTGAACTCAAAGTCTCCAAAGCTTCAATTGGATTGGTATCAATCATCTCCCGGCGTAGTTTGTGAATGGCCTGGATCCACTTTTGCCCATACAATTTCTCTTCCTTGCGGGTTCCGCTTTTTGGGATGTCTAAAGCTGGGTAGAGACGTCTGTCAGAGAGTTTTCTGTCCAGTATCAGCTCCATGTTGCCTGTGCCTTTGAATTCCTGGAAGATCAATTCATCCATCCTTGAGCCAGTATCAATCAGAGCCGTTGCCAGAATCGTCAGAGATCCCCCCTCTTCAATTTTACGAGCTGAGGCAAACATCTTTCTTGGGATTTCCAGAGCACGCGCATCAACTCCTCCCGTCATCGTGCGGCCACTTCCGCCATGCACACTGTTGTAGGATCTAGCTACTCGCGTAATGGAGTCCAGCAGCACAAAAACGTCCTTGCCTGACTCGACCCTGCGTCGGCATCTTTCGATGACGAAACGTGAGAGTCGGACGTGAGTTTCGAGTTCCTGATCGTTGGAGGAGGCAATTACCTCTGCATTCACAGAACGTTGAAAATCTGTAACTTCCTCAGGGCGCTCATCGATCAGAAGAACAATAACCTCCACCTCAGGGTGGTTGGCTGTGATGGCATTTGCAATCTGTTTCAAAACAGTTGTTTTGCCGGTGCGCGGAGGTGCTACTATCAGACCACGTGTTCCTTTACCTATAGGCGTTACCAAATCGATGATTCGGGCTTCAATTTGATCTGGAGTTGTCTCTAATTTGAATTTCTCGATGGGGTCAATCGTTGTCAGATTTTCGATCCGCATGGTGTTCCCATAATCCTTAGGGGTCATCCCGTTGATTTCGAGAATCTCCTTCAGTTGCGGATTGTTTCCACGATGAGGCGGCTGGGTGATTGCCTTGATGAAAGAGCCTTCACGCAAGTGGTTGCGCTTGATGGTATCCGGTGTGACGAAAATATCTATAGGTTTCGGCGAGAAATGCTGTTCTTTGGAACGGAGAAACCCGAAACCCTTATCAGCAATCTCAAGGTAACCTTCACCGTTTTCAAGTTCTACTTTTTTGGCGCCTTTGGCACCTCTATTGGGACTCTTTTTGTTCATCTTTGATTGAACTTTTTTTATCTATGAATTGGCGTGCTTCAGTGAGGTTTTTTTATAAAAAAAAACGTAAGACGCCCATGGAAATGTGTTCGTCTTTTTGATTCCAATGGAAAATCAAATCAATCGAACTGTAATACAAGCCAGCCTGTAGGATGATCAGGAACTTGTAAGTAATTAACGCACGAGTAGATAGTTTGCAATCTTAAAAGTAAGAAAGTTTTTACTCCTCAGTCACGAGTCGAATATCTGTGACGCATTCCACATGCTGGGTTTGTGGGAACATGTCCAATGGAGCCACTTTGTTCACTCTGAATAATCCATTGCTGCACAATGATTTTACATCTCTTGACAAGGTGGCAGGGTGGCACGAAACATAAATAATCTGTTTAGGTTTTGTGCGCTGCAAAACCTCAAGAATGGACGCGTGACATCCTTTTCTTGGTGGATCAAGTATGATAGTAGTCATTTCGGGTTGAAATTTTGCAACCAAGTCATCAATGACATCTTCCGTAGGAGCCTGTATGAAGGAGCCATTGCTTCTTTTCATTGTCTCAGCATTCTTTCGAGCGGATAAAATGGCTCGATGATCAACTTCCACACCAACATAGGATTCGACTTTTTCTGCTAAAGAAAGACTGAAGAAACCCACACCACAATAAGCGTCGATTAGATATTTTGTATCAGCATCCAGGAGAAGATCACCCACGGCATTCACCATTGTAGGTAGTTGATGGAAGTTTACCTGAAAGAAAGAATCCGGCGGTAGATCCCATTGTTCGGGATAGACTCGCAATGTGAATTTGACACCATTCTTTCGTGGAGGATCGATGCGTACTTTCTGCATGGCTTTATTCAGTTCCGGCTCGGCGATGGCACATTCAGGTACATCAACCACCAAGCGGCTCTGGTGCCTCAGGAAACCTACGTTCATCTCCTTTGTCTCTCGATTATATTGAGTGCGCACCATGATTCTGTTCCGGTAGTGAAAGGGGCTTGGGCAAGCAGCTACCTGCATGACTACATCTTTTGGTTGACCTCCGATGCGCTCAAAAAGATCGCTGACTTGCTTGTGTTTTATACGTAATTGCTCTTCATAGGCAATGTGCTGATATTGGCAACCGCCGCACTCCCCGTAAAAACCGCATTCCGGATTCAATCTATGGGCGGAAGCTTTGATGATTTTAAAGAGTTCCGCTCTAGCAAATTGTTTGTGGATTTCCGTGATGCGTGCTTCTACCTTTTCACCGGTGATTACAAAAGGTACAAAAACGACAAAACCTTCAAATCGCCCAACGCCTTCCCCTCCAAAGGCAACATCAGTGATTTCAAGGTCCACTAAGTCGCCAATTTGCTTGGAAAAGCCTTCTGTGGATTCAAAATGTGACTCCAGTGCTGGTGGAGCTGGTTTACGGCGTCTTTTTTTTCCCATATGGGTATGGTGTCAATGGATAAACAAATCCGCGGTGTGCTTTTCCTAGCGCACCGCGGTTACATTTAATTGAATTTGGTTGAATCTGAGTTCAATTTCGCATCAATGCGGGTTGTTCTGGTAGTGGCGCTTTAACAAGTCACGACCAAAGTCATTATTGAAATCACGCCATACAGCGTGAACGTGGTTGGCACCGTTTTGGATATTATCGTATTCCATCAAAAATGTGGGACCTTGAATGCGGTAATAGTGCGGGTCTGCGACACGAGTGCTCCCCATCCATGCAAACTTGATGTTTTTGATACCAGCTTCCTCAATTTTTTCCAATTCGATTTCTGCCAGTTCAGGGCGCACGTGAAACAAGTAGGTTTCGATAATCTCCAACAAAGCTTCTACTTGACTCCAATTCAGATCGGTAGATGCAATCCCTTTATTTTCCAAAGGAGAAACGGATTTTTCAGCAGCTGTAAATATTTCGGAAGGAGCTTTGTCCCCAATGATAGCTTTCTTACGTTGGTTGGGTTTCAGAGATTTGACTAGTTCTCTCGCCATGTTTTCCTCGAGTCCAAGAACCTGGACTCCCTTACGTGGCCCCTCTTTGACGAGCGCAGGATTGGTGCCCATGAAGTGAGGTGTAGCAGAAATGAATGAGCCTTCAACAATAGTGAAGTTGGCTGACAAGTGATGTCCTTCAAAGCTCCATCCCCAGGTCCCTTCGCTTGAGGGGGTGCCGAAAATGCTGACATGATAAAGTTCAGGATCGCGAGGGAAACGCCGTCCGGGACCCTCCATGTCTTGAAGGATTTTCTCCAAAGTCATGATGGTTGTGGATTGAATGAAACCACGGGCACTCAATCCTGACGATAGGAGTGCGTAGGCCAGTGTTTTCTTTTCGCCACTTATTTGATTCAAGGCCAGACCTTTTCTGTCTTTGGGGATGAAATGCCAGTCAATGCGCTGGTCATCGCCAAATTTGAAAGTCGCTGTTGCTCGTTCTTCATCGGTCAATGCATTCAGAAAGTTGTCAGCTGTCGATTTCATGTCAGCAACGACAACAGAGACATTGGCTGAGACCAGATTTGAAGATGCGATCGCTAATACGATCGATAATGCCATCAGATATCCTCGTGGGTTCATGGAAAACATTGATGCTGGATTCGACTTTGAAAATCAATGAAATTGTAGAGTCAAAATTCTGATTCAAAAAGACCCCCGTCATTCATACCCATAGTCGGGTAAATTTCTACTCAGTAAACAATGATTGCATTTTGTATGCGTAATTTCCTGCTAGTCAGAGGGGACTCCTGATCAGAAACACTGGGTTCCATTGAGTATTTTTTTCGACGCGCCCTTATTGACTCTACTTTGGTGAACGAAATAAGCTCGATAAATACTACGATGAACGCAGCAATGATTATTCACATACTCGCAGGCGGCTCCAGCCAACGCATGGGCGTTGACAAACGGCAGTTGCTGCTTGGGGGAGTTGTTTTGCCAGATTGGTGTCGAATGACGGTGGAAAGTCTTGATTGCAAAGTCAACGTCATCAAGGAAGATTTGCGAAAAGGGCATGGGCCATTGGGAGGGGTAGAAACCGGATTGATGCATTCCATGAATGCATTTCATTTATTTTTGAGTTGTGACATGCCATTCGTATCTGCATTGACTATCAAGGATTTGATTGCAGTCATTCAGGATGATCAAACAATCGCTTGTATGGAAGGTTCCGGGAAGAGAGGCTTTCCTTTAGGTTTGCCGGGCAGCTTGCTTCCTTTCGTGAAAAACGAGTTAGACGAAGGACGCCGTTCCCTTCACTCCTTATTTCATCACCCTAAAGTTACAGTTTTGCGTTGGGGTAAGGAAGATGAAGTTGAGGCTATGAATCTCAATACTCAAGATGAATTCGATCAGGCGGAGTGCAGGGTTCGATCTGGTGATCTTGCACCTCCCATAACTTTTCGTCGTGCCGATTTGATCAAATTACCCTGATCTGAAAGCACAAGTCCACTGTCAGGTGTCATTTCAACGGCAGTAGAAAGGCCGCGATCATAATGGCAGCTAAGCCGGCGAGCCCCATCAAGGAGATCATGAATGAAAAATATCGAAACGTTTCTTTTTCCTTCATACCGCTCATTCTACCGATGATCCAGAAGCCGCTGTCATTCATCCATGGAAAAGGTTTTGATCCGCAGCCAATGGCCAGAGCCAGATATAATGGATGAAAGGCTAGCTCACCTGATGTTGCCATGCCGCTGAAGATGCCGACCGCTGTGATCATGGCAACAGTTGCTGATCCCTGTGCTGTCCGGATCAGCGCTGTGACAGAAAATGCGAGTGGTAGTAAAGTAAATTGGTAGCCGCTCGCCCAAGCCTGAATATGCTGAGCTATGCCCGTCTGTTGAAGCACACCGCCAAAAGCGCCCCCAGCGGAAGTGATCAGCAAAATTAATCCTCCTTGGCTCAATGCCTCCTCAAGTGATTCACGAATTTGTCCCTTCGCTCTTCCCGGGAATCGATAAAGTAGAAAAATAGCCAATATGGCTGATACTGTAAGAGCGGTATTTTTCTCTCCGAGCAGATTGATCCAAGGCAAGGCGCTAAGGACTATTTGACTGGAATTCTTATCTAATACCACTGTGGAAGTGAGCGACTGTAGGCCTATCAGGATGACGGGTAGCAGGATGGGTAATAGTGACCATGACAGAGGGGGTAAATTGTGATTATCAATTTTGGATTGCCTTTCCAGTTCTTTCAAGGTGACTCCACCTGAATCACGGATAGGCAAAGGCCAGCGTCGAATGGCCCACTGTGCATAGAGTTGACCTACCCAACAGGTGATGCAGCCTATCAATAGTCCCCCAATCATCATCAAGCCAATGGGGACCTCCAGCTGGGTAGCGACCAGCAAAGGTCCAGGTGTCGGTGGGACCAATGAGTGAGCCATTGTTCCGCCTGCAATGATAGACATGACAAAAAGGGCATATCTGGACTTATCTCTCAAACCAATCGATTTGGCCAGCGGCATCATGAGATAAAACAAAGTGTCAAAAAAAACGGGAATTCCGAGCAGGAAACTACTACCAGTAAATGCCCACGGCGCATTTCCGATTCCGATGGATTTGAGTGTCGATCTCACGATACGATCGGCACCTCCACTGGTTAGCAGGCATTTTCCAATCATAGAAGCCATTGCGATGATAATCCCAACTTTACCAAAAGTCTCAGCCAATTCAGAAATCACCCTTTTGACAGAAGATTGAGTCACGAAAACTTCTGTCGCTTCCTTAGAAAAGTTTTGAGACTCAGCGTAACCTTGCAGAGCCACTTCGGGTGTCATGAAGGCAGCCAGCCAGGCAGCTGCAATCAAAGCTAGAAAGGCGGGAAGCCTGAATAACAGGATACAAGCCAGAACGAGTCCCATGCTAGTAAATAGAATGACTATAGAGGTCAACATGATCTAAACAGCATGATTGGATCGTCGTGCATAAGGTGAATCTAACGAACCTTAATGAGTATAGGCAGTCTGCCAATGCCTTTGTTCAAAAAATTATCCTTCCTGATTTTACAAAGATTATCTGCAGCACAATTAATCGTTCTTTAATTCTGCTGCGAGCCATCGAACAGCATTTTCGAGAACCATGAGAGGAAGTTTTTCCTTGAATACGGGATAGGTTTCGTGGCCTGGACGAAAGTAAAACACCTTGCCGAGGCCCAGATTCCATACCATTCCACTGCGGAACCATTCGCCTTCTGAAAATGTTTCTTTAAAAATCACCTCATCAGGCTCGGGTACATGAAATGGCTCGGCATACATTTCGGATGAGGCAATCGACCAGTGGTTGGGCAATCCTTTGGCTATGGGGTGGGCAGGGAGCATGGTCTCGATAGAGCTTGGTTTTCCGTCATTACGCCATGCAGGAAAACAGCAGTTTGGTAGATCGACCCGCACAGTGGTAGCAACCCTATGGCGCTTCATAGCTAGATAAGCAGGTGTGACAATCGAATTTGCGGCTGGTGAAATACGACCTGTTGGTGGAACGAAATCAAAGACTACCTTGGGGGAATCCGAGTTTCTGGGGTAGCGTTTGGCTGCGTCGATGCGCGTACGCTGATTCATTGCTTCCATGAAAGGGGTAGACCAATGTGCTGAATGGAGAGGGATAAAAGCCATTTTACCCCCGACAATTCTTTGAATGATGGGGGCGCAATCTTCGGGTGTTATTTCATGGTGTCTTACATGTCCCCACCAAATGAGAACATCGCATTCGTTAATCACGTCCTGGCCCATGCCTTTGCCAGGGTCATCCAGTTTGACTGATCTTACTGAAATTCCAGGCTTGTCTTTCAAATGCTTGGAAATTTCGTTTCCCAGGAAATTTTCATAAGCTTTTTTCTGTCGTGGTTGTTGCTCATCCCAGACAACCACTCTTATGTCCTCAGCTGAGGCCCAGATCGAAATAAAACACATCAAATAGGCAAATCTCATTCAGGCAGTATTCATGATCGCAAGCTCAAGGCAAAGGAAAACAGGATATGATTCTTTACCTGTTTTTACTTACAATAAGTGATTTTCCTTCATTCTCTCAAGGATTCATGAAAAGATACCCTCGGATCATGGAAGTCTCACACTACATCAATCGAGAATTAGGCTGGCTTGAATTCAATCACCGGGTGCTTGAAGAAGCCAAAGATGCGTCCAATCCGCTTTTGGAGAGACTCAAGTTTTTCTGCATTGTCAGTAACAATTTGGATGAGTTTTTTGAAGTCAGAGTTGCCGGGCTCAAGCAGCAGATTGAAAGTGATGTTGTTGAAAGGGGGGCTGACGGTAGGACGGCGACAGAGACATTTCAAGCCGTAACACGTCGCGCCCGACGGATGATTGATGAACAATACTTGGTCTGGCGCGAGGAAATTCTACCGCAGTTGGATGAAGCTGGAATCATGCTTCACAAGTGCGAATCACTCAGCGAAAGGCAGCTGAAACGTGCTGACCAATATTATGACGAGGAGGTACACCCTGTTCTCACACCTCTAAGTTTTGATCCCTCCCACCCATTTCCTTTGTTGTTGAACAAATCTCTCAACATCATCGTAGAAGTTGAAATTGATCTCAAGGGGAGGAAAGAAAAGCGTTTGGCGGTTGTGCAGGTGCCTCGCAATTTGCCGCGACTTGTTCCATTCAAAGCCACCAAAACCCATCGTGATTTTTTATTTCTTGGTGAAATTATTTATCGGCATTTAGAGAGGCTGTTCCCAGGAAATCGTATCGTTGGGCATTGGATGTTCAGGGTGACTCGGAACAGTGAGCTTTACCTCGATGAAGAAAGTATTTCGGATACGCTGAAGGCGATGGAAGAGGAACTAGACAACCGTCGTAAAGGTGACGCTGTCCGTTTGGAAGTAACCAAGGGCTGCCCTCCCCAGGTCCGGAATCAACTTCTCAAAGAACTTCAGCTGACTCAGGATGACCTCTATATCATCGATGGTCCTCTCAATCCAATTCAGCTCATGCAGGTTTATGAGGGGAATCATTCCCCCGAATTACGAGACAAGGCCTTTATAGCTCCAACGGCCTATCCTTTTCTGCAGGGAAAATTACTATTTGAAACTATTCGCGAAAAGGACGTCATGCTTCACCATCCTTATGAGAGTTTCAACAGCGTGGTGAATTTTATCGAGCAGGCTGCCAGCGATCCCAAAGTGTTGGCCATCAAGCAAACCATGTATCGTGCTGGATCAGATCAAAGGATCTTCAAAGCGCTTATGAACGCAGTCCGCAATGACAAACAGGTGACGGTTGTGTTGGAGTTAAAGGCTCGCTTCGATGAAGACAACAACATCAAGGCTGCTCGCAGACTGGAGAAAGCTGGGGTGCATGTTCTCTATGGTTTGGCTGGATACAAGATCCATTGCAAAATGTGCATGGTGGTGCGAAAGGATGAGGATGGCATTCGACGTTATGTGCATCTGGCCACAGGGAATTATAATCCGAGCACTGCAAAGCTTTATACTGATATTGGTCTCCTCTCTGCACGCCCTGAACTTGGACGTGACGTTGGTGATGTTTTTAACCTCTTGACTGGTGTCTGTCAGTTTCAGGGAACAGAAAAACTGCTCGTGGCACCTTTTAATCTCCATGAGGGCATGATGAGCAAAATTCGACGCGAGACAGAGAATGCCAAAAATGGTTTACCCGCTCGAATTGTCGCCAAAATGAATGCACTCGTAGATTGCGACATCATCTCGGCTTTGTATGATGCCTCGAGAGCTGGGGTGCAAATTGATCTGATCATTCGTGGTATCTGTTGCCTGCGTCCAGGCCTCAAAGGAGTAAGTAAAAATATCCGAGTGATCAGTATTCTGGATCGCTTTCTGGAGCATAGTCGGATTTTTTATTTCGAAAATGGATGTCGGCCGGAGGTTTATCTGGGTAGTGCCGACTGGATGCCGCGTAATTTCTTCAAGCGCATTGAAACGGTCTTTCCCGTCGAGGACGGCAATATACGTGATCGCCTGATTAATGAGGTGCTTGAATTGAGCTTGGAGGACAACGTCAAAGCCCGGAACATGCGATCGGATGGCAGTTATGTTCGAGCCCTGCCCGAAAAAAAGTCCAAGTTAATACGTAGTCAGGCGTCTTTCATGGGACTCTCTCAGCGATCCAATCGTGACCGTTTTAGCAAACGTAGCAAGCAAAGAGGAAGGTATTCCACTATGACGGTGAAGAAGAAACCTTAGATTGATTCGGACTTCAATTTTGCTTAATGATTACGAATGATGAACACGCCTGTGACCAAACGGGATTTTATCAAAACTACGGGTTGTGCATTAGCAGTTTCCTTGAGCAAGCCTTTATCTTCCATGGCTCAGTCAGGGGAATCGCATGCAGGATCTCCTATTATTGATCTGCATCAGCATACCAACTACTCTGGGCGTAGTGAATTGCAATTGCGAACTCATCAGAAGGCGATGGGTGTTCATCGAACAGTTCTATTGCCTGCAGGAAAATACTACGGACTTGCGGCCAAATGCGGAGGGAATGAGACCGTTTATCGCATGACTCAACTTTATCCGGATGATTTCGTGTTTTTTGCGAATGAAGTGCCCGATTTACCCATGGGCCGTGAAACCATTGAAAAGTACTTAAAGTTGGGCGCAGTCGGTATTGGTGAGCAGAAATTCGAATTGGAATGTGATTCACGGCCTCTTGAAATGGTGGCAGAATTAGCTGGTGATTATCAAGTGCCCGTCCTGATTCATTTTCAACATAATGCATACAACACAAGTCTCCACAGATTCCATAAAGTTCTTGAGAAGTTTCCCAATACAAATTTCATAGGACATGCCCAAACCTGGTGGGGAAATATTGACCGCAAGCATGATCAAAAGGTGATGTATCCAACCGGGCCGGTGCTAACAGGTGGAATCACGGATCGTCTTCTATCCGATTATCCGAATATGTTTGGGGATCTATCGGCCGGCTCTGGATTGAATTCACTCAAGCGCGACGAAGACCATACTCGAGGCTTTCTGGGGCGGCATCAGGATAAACTCCTCTATGGAAGCGACTGCAATGACATTCTTGGCAGAGGCCCGGGATGCCAAGGCTCAGAGACAATCAAGACAGTCATGGAACTTTCTGCAGATAAGGAAATCCGTTCCAAAATTTTCCACCGTAACGCATCTCGATTACTGAAAATAAGCTTCTAAAAACGTCGCAATTTATAGTGATTAGTTGACTCCTTAAGATAACTTCTCAAATTAAAGTCCTTAAGTTTTATCTTCTCTGTCTCAATACATGCCTTGGTGCATTTGGAAACCGCCGTCGATTTCGTATTTTGCTTCAGTTCCACTTTCAAAAAGAGGCAAGGGCTCCAGGACCCAGTCAGTGCACTGACTGGAGGTGTTCGTCGTGAGGCCAAACAGACTTGCGAAGTTAGCTGCAATGCAGCATCCTCTCCTTATGGACAAGATCAGGGTCATGATCATCGAAGATGAAGACCTACAATATGAAATTTACGAAGAATGCTTGGGGCAATTTGAACTGAAACGGGCTCGTTCCGGTACTGAGGCAATCAAATATGCATCCAATTTTGTGCCTGAAGTGATTGTATTGGATCATGTCCTGGAGAATGAAGAATTGGGGTTAGATTTCTTGCCTGATTTCAAACAACTGATGCCTCACGTGCCCATTGTTGTCGTTTCCGGTGCCCTTGAAGTTCAACAACAGATCGAGGCACTTCAGGGGCCTCGTCGAGCCCATTATTGTCTGCCCAAACCAGTGGATATCCATGTGTTGAAGAACACCATTCAGACTGCGGTGAGTGAGTGCGGAGAGAAAGAAGTGATCAAACAGTTTGAATCACTCGAACGTTCCAAACGATCTGATATCGAGACCCTTCTAAGCAGGTCCACAGACAGATTGAGTCGTCAACACCAGATTCGTTTGCGATTAGAGGATTCCAAACAGCGACCGAACATTTCAGCTCTTGCGCGCGAATATCGAGTAGCAAGACGAACCATCATCCGTGATCTGCAGGAAATGATCCGTCGTGGAGAACTTGATCCCTCAGTTTATCCTAAATGGGATACCGAAATTGATGGGTAATTATTCCGAATGATTCGAACCATTGGTTCAATGTGATTTGATTTCTTCTTTGTCTTCAGACTTTTTATTGAATGTCTGGCACACCGCTTTTCGGCGTTGCTGACCTGCACGGGTGCGGATGATCCAAATATCAAGTAAAGCGACAAGTATGGCCATCAATGTCGTCACAAAACAAACAAACCAGTATGTTAAAAATCTCCAGTTGGATTGAGACAGGTATGATTCCAGCCAGGTTGTTCCCCAGAGCAGCATGATGCCTGCGATCAAAAGATAAAGCAGGCCAAACCAACGGCGCTTCTTGTCTGATCTGGTCTGCACCAATTGTTTCATGCTTCCATTGGATTCAAAGTTTTCTACACATACATTTTATCGATAAGGTCACCATGGATATCGGTCAAACGAAAATCACGACCTTGAAAACGAAAGGTAAGTTTTTCATGATCCATCCCCATCAAGTGGAGAATGGTCGCGTGGATATCGTGAGTATGGGCTGGGTCCAAAACGGCATCAAACCCTAGCTCGTCGGTTTCACCTACGATATTGCCCGGTTTGGTTCCACCTCCCGCAAACCACATGGTGAATGCGTCGATGTGATGATTCCGTCCGGTTGAACTGCGGTTTTCTCCCATAGGTGTGCGGCCAAACTCTCCCCCCCAAATCACCAGAGTGTCATCTAAAAGCCCACGACGTTTCAAATCTTTGATCAGAGCGGCGCAGGGCTGATCGATTTCACGACAGACCTTTTCAAAATCTCCTTGCAGGTTTTCCCCGGGGCCACCGTGGCTATCCCAATTGGTATGGTAAAGTTGAATGAAACGGACTCCTTTTTCGACCAGTCTGCGAGCGAGCAGGCAGTTCCTGCCGAAATTCGATCCATTGGATTCGACGCCATACATATCCATTGTTTCCTGAGATTCATTGGATAGATCAATCAAGTCGGGGGCACTTGATTGCATCTTGTATGCCATCTCATATGCTGATATCCGAGTGGAAATTTCCGGGTCACCGGTCTCAATCAGCCTTTTGAGATTCATTGATTTGACAGCATCAATCACCGATTTCTGAGCTTTGTCAGTTATCCCGTCTGGCGTGGTTAAATTGAGTATGGGTTCTCCCTGACCACGTAACGGTACACCTTGGTGCACGGTGGGAAGGAAACCACTCCCCCAATTGACTGCGCCACCGCGTGGACCACGCGGTCCGCTCTGCAATACTACAAATCCGGGTAAATCTTCACAGGCGCTGCCCAGTCCATAAGTTGTCCAAGCTCCCATGCTGGGTCTTCCAAACTGCCCTGATCCCGTATTCATGAATAATTTGGCCGGTGCGTGGTTGAAAAGATTGGTTTTGCAGGTGCGCAGGAAAGTGCATTCATCCACAATGCCTGCAGTGTGGGGCAAAAGCTCTGAAACCCACATGCCAGACTGACCGTGTTGTTTGAATTCACGACGGGTACCCAGAAGAGTGGAACGATTTTTGAACGAGCTGTTCATGAAGGCAAATCGTTTGCCTTCCAGATAGGATTCAGGAATGACCTTGCCGTTGTACTGTTGCAGAGTGGGTTTGTAATCGAAAAGCTCCAATTGCGATGGGCCGCCCGCCATGAAAAGGTAGATAATGTTTTTGGCTTTGGGCAGGAAATGAGGTTGCTTCGCTGCAATGGGATTATCCGTTGCATCCTCTGAAATCGAAGCTCGCAGAGCATCTTGTTTTGCCAGGGAGGCTAATGCCATGGATCCCACTCCCAATCCGCAGCGACTGAAAAATTGACGTCGAGTGGCCGCTTTCAGTAGTTCGTTCTGTTTTGCTTTTGGTGATAATGGCATAACTATTCGCGAGTGATGGTTTCGTCAAGGTTCAACAAAACTCGAGCCACATTCAACCAGACGGTTTTCTGTTGTTTTATTGAATCCAGTGATTTGGTGGATTTTCTTTGTTGCGAAATGAACTCCAGCATGACCTTTAATTCATCCGAATCGGGTAAGCGGGAGGTGCATCTTTTAAAACCAAAGGTCACGCGCGCCGAGTCGCTTTCAACACTTTGCTCAAGCATGAGCAGGGCAAATTGCTCGGCCATTTCATGAAAAGCTGGATCATTAAGTAACGCCAAAGCTTGTAATGGTGTGTTGGAGCGTATGCGTCTCGTGCATGTACTGAAAGCATCAGGGCTATCAAAAACGGAGAGGGCGGGGTGAGGTGTTGCTCGCCAAAAGAAGGTATACATCCCCCTGCGAAATCTCCCCTCGTCTTGATTCGCTTTCCAGCTTCGTTGCACTTGCCCCAATCCCATTACTCCTTTGGGTTGAGGTGGATGTACGCTGGCCCCCCCAATACTGGGTTCAAGCAATCCCGAGGCCTGTAAAGCCACATCTCTTACGATTTCAGATTCCAGACGCACTCGGTTTTGTCGTCCAAGTAAGAGATTTCTGGGATCTTTGTCATAGAGATCCTGTCTGAACTTGGAGGATTGACGGTAGGTCGTGGATTGAGTGATCAAGCGATGCATTTGCTTCATGCTCCATCCCGATTCCATAAATTCCACGGCTAACCAATCCAATAATGCAGGATTGCTGGGCAGGCTACCTTGTGTTCCGAAATCATTTTCTGTTTCAACAATGCCGTTGCCGAAATATTGCTGCCACATGCGGTTCATGACCACTCTCGCTGTCAAGGGGTTTTCAGGGGAGGTAATCCATTTTGCCAGGTCCAGTCGATTGGCCTCACCTTCAGTTTCCATAGGATGAAGGGTCTTCGGGACCCCCGGTGACATGCTTTTATCTGGCCTGGTAAAATCTCCCTTGATCAACAAATGCGTCTCACGCATTTCAGTGCGCTCTTTCAGCACCATGGCGGTAGTGATGCGGGGCCGTTGGCGCTGTAGCTCATTGACTTGTTTGCGTAGAGCCTGGTAGGTTGAATCATGCTTCTTGAAATGTTCAATAAGCTGTTTTGATTCCTCTTTGCTTCTTTCCTGAGGGATTTTCTCAATGATGGCTTTTATTTCTGCAGGAGCTGCTTCGGTATCTTTTTCATCAAAGAATTTTTCCCAGCTCCAAATTTTGTCGGGCAATGATTTTTCGTAGATGTCGAATTTGGATTTGAGTGGGTTGTATTTTTGTTCCCATGAAATTAATTTCATGGACTCCTTGTAAGTTGGGGCCGGGATGTTGGGTTCATCCTGATTATTAAAGAACGCGAACATTCGATAATATTCTTCCTGAGTAACAGGGTCGAATTTATGGTCATGACATTGAGCACAACCGATCGTCAAGCCCAAGAAAGCCGCTCCAGTCGTTGCCATGCGGTCAAATATGGATTCCATTCTGAACTGTTCAGGGTCGATGCCTCCTTCCTGATTGATCTGGGTATTACGATGAAATCCTGTTGCAATGATTTGATCAAGGGTTGCGTGTGGCAATAAATCCCCTGCGAGTTGTTCGGTTGTAAACTGATCGAAAGGCATGTCATCGTTCACCGCTTGAATGACCCAATCCCGATATCGCCACATAGTGCGGGCTCCATCAATGCTGTAGCCATTTGAATCGGCATAGCGTGCCACATCCAGCCAATGGCGCCCCCAACGTTCACCGAAATGTGGTGAAGCCAGTAAGTCGTTTACCCAATCCTGATAGTTTGGCTCCGTAAATCCTGCCGATATGGATTTTAAATCTTTTTGGCCGGGAGGGAGCCCCGTCAGGTCAAGGAAGAGTCGGCGCAGCAGGGTTGATGGGGCAGCTTCTTCAGAAGGCTGAATTCCCTGTTTTTCCAACTCATTCAAGATGAAAAAGTCGATGGCATTGCGAGTCCATTGCTCGTTCTTTACCTTCGGGATTTCAGGTCGATCAGGTTTGGAAAATGCCCAGTGACGTTGAGAGTCTATCTCGACGGAGGGGGGGATAATGGCTCCTTGGTCAATCCAATGTTCTATCGTCTGAATTTCCAGCTCAGAGAGGGCCTCCTTCTTGTAAGGCATGCTGGGTAGGGAATCGTGGTTGCCTTTCAATAATTGAATCAACAGGCTGTCTTCAGGATTACCTTCAATCCAGGCAGAACCGGAACTTCCTTCCCAAATTTCAGAAGTATGTCCCAGATCTAAACGTAACCCGCCTTTTTGTTGAGTTGCTCCGTGGCAGCGGTAACAGTGGTCCCTGAAAATAGGCCTGATGTTTGCGCTGAATTGAAAACCTGTTTCATTCGCCTCTAAATTTCCGAGGAACAATAACAGGCAAATGCTTAAATGAATGGGCGTATGTCGCATTGTGTTTTACTTGTTGATTTCAATATTGCTTATCCAAGCTCAATTTTCAATTCCTTGTCCCTCAGGATCTGTGTTGTGTTCGCTTTTTTAGTCTTGGGTGTAAAAGGGTGGTTTCAGTTTAAATTATGCCCGCATTGATAACAGAATTTTGCTCCATCAGGATGCGCCTCTGCTGAGCAATTGCGGCAACTGAGGGTTGTGGTTGATCTGTCTGCTCGGGTAAGTTCGGCGGTGACAATACCCGTTGGCACCGCAATGATGGCGTAACCCATGATCATCACCATGGAAGCCAGCATTTTTCCTAGAGGGGTCACCGGGGCAATATCACCGTAGCCAACTGTGGTCAGGGTTACTACCGCCCAGTAAATACTCATAGGAATGCTTGAAAACCCGTGTTTGTGACCTTCGATGACATACATCAAAGATCCTATGATCACGACCAGGACGACCACGGCCATTACGAAAACGGTAATTTTGGGCCCACTCGCCCTCAAGGCTTTCATGATCATGCTAGAGCCTTCCAGGTATTGAATGAGTTTTAGAATACGAAATACCCTCATCACACGGAGCATTCGAATCACGATCAGATATTCCGCATCAACCACAAACAAACTGAGGTATGTCGGCAGGAGGGCAGCCAAATCGACGATTCCATAAAAACTCCTGATGTAAAATAAAGGCTGTTTGACTGTCCAAACTCGAAGGAGGTATTCAATGGTAAAAGCGATCGTAAAAGTCCATTCAAGCCAAATGAGAAATGACCCGAACCGATCCATCAGCGATTCGACGCTTGCCATCATGACGGAGGCAACGCTCAGCAGAATGCATACGATCAGTGTGACATCAAACCCTTTTCCCAGAGGAGTGTCGGCTTCAAATATTATGAGGCGACACCATTCCCTGAAAGTGGGTTTTGGTTTGACGAAGATTGGGTCATCTTCCCTCACGGCAAATGAATAATTACATGGGGATGGGAGCAGCCATCCTTGGTGATAACGATTAGATCAAAGCTGGATCAAGGCCAGTGCAAGAAGGGCACAACCAAATCCGATTCTCATTATTTGATTTCGACTTTTTTGTAAAATGTGACCTTGAGTTACCAGAGCACTTGAAACGAGCAAAGATAAGGAAGCGAATATCAAACCCAGTGAAGCTGTCCAGAGAGCATTTTCATTTAATAGCAAGAGTTGATGCGCTCCCGTGAGTATCAAAGGGATTGCAACTGCAGCACTGATGGATGGAACACTCCAAAATTTTTGTCTCGAGAGTATCAGGAGGCCTGCAAGCGCTGAAAACAGAAGATGATCCACCCCTGAGAAGAAATGCTGAATACCATCGGAAAAGGTATGGATGTCTCCGTTACCCGGATGAGCGATCAATATGCAGGGAGTCAACAACAGGGAGGCAATTGCCAACAGAGTATTTTTACTGTTCTGGTTTGAGATCAATTTCATGGTATCGAATAGAGAAGCCTACCATAAAGGAGGAAGCTGTCATTTGGCAACTGGGTTCTTGAGGCTTCTCGTCGGTCTTTTCCGGTAATTTGAATTCTTGATTACAGAGTATGGATCGACTTGGCGCGTTGGAGTTTCTGCAGAATTCAAAAATGTGAATTTTCCGGCGTTTAAACCTTGATTCATATTTACGTTATGGGTAGTTTCACGTTTCTTGTTTTTCGGAACAATTATTTAAGCACGGCTCTATGTCCAGGATTTGTCAGGTTACAGGTAAAAGGCCCATTAAGGGAAGTCACATTTGGCGCAGTGGTAAAGCCAAGAAAAAAGGCGGCATCGGTACTCACGTTACTGGTATCACCAAACGCCGCTTCATGCCCAATCTTCAGCGCGTCAAGGTGATCGTTGATGGTGAAGTGAAATACATGCGCGTCACCGCCAAAGCCATAAAAAAGGGTATGATAACCAAGGCTCCCAAACGCACTTGGAAAAAATCTGCATAAGCCCTCACAACCCCATTTTACGAAAATCGGCGAAGCTCCAAAAGCTTCGCCGATTTTCTTTAATGCCAGTTACTCTCAAGTATTCCAGTTGTAAATGTCTTTTTCCAAAGGTCTTCAAAGAGTAAACAACTAGCTTATTTTCCCTTGAATCGGTGCATCATTGCCCTTTTGAGTTCCTTGTCAGAGTCGCGTCGTTTGAGGTCTTCACGCTTGTCATGTTGCACTTTGCCTTTTCCGATGGCTAACTTCACTTTGACTTTTCCATTTTTCCAATACAGCGAAAGAGGAAATACTGCATGTCCCTTGATCGCTGCCAATCCAAATATTTTTCGGATCTCTGACTTGTTGAGTAGAAGTTTGCGTTTGGCTTTGGGTTCGTGATTTACCCAGTTCCCAAAAGAATATTCTTCGATGTGAGCATGATAAAGCCAAACCTCCATATTCTCGACTCTGGCAAATGCATCTCTGATCTGTGCTCTTCCCGCTCTCAAGGACTTTACCTCCGTGCCACGTAGCGCGATCCCTGCTTCGAATAGCTCAAGGATGTGGTAATCTCTTTTCGCTTTAGAGTTGCTTACGATATCGGGCATCTTGAATAGGGAAAGGCGGATTGTGGACGAAAAAGCCGGAAGGTTAGCTTCCGGCATGGTTCAAATGGATTTTCCCTTGAGTGTTCAGAGGAATGTTAGGGAAAAGTCCTAACTTAAATCTTCTTCCTTTATTTTTTCAAAATGGATTTTCTCTTGAACAATTTCTTCGAGAGCGGTGTCCGCGGCACCAAGTGGCTGTTCCGTCTCAATAAATGGGCGACTCATGTTTCCTCCTCCAATGCTCAATTGTCGGACGCGACGTGATACAAGGTTTACCAAGATGTTTGGGTTGGTTACCTTGTCCAATGCTTCTGTGACTAGTTCGCTATTCAATTTGCTCTTCTTTTTATAGTTAAAACAGCCCATATAAATAGAGCCTGATTAGACCTTTGCAATAGTAAAGTGATTGATGTTGAAAAAAAATCTGAAGGCGATTTCTTCTGAGTTTTAAAAAGTAACAAAACTTATTTGAAATATTCTAGATCATTCAGCCCTTCTTATGAGCCCTTTCTGTAATCAGGTGGTCTTTTGATAGCTCTGTAATATTGACTCTTAAAATTAGTTACATAGCTTCCAGGTAATGTTTAATTTTCCTGAGTGAAGGGGGTTTATTGCGATTCAATCACTTTCGACTAAATCACAATGAATATTAGATTCGTCCATTTTTGACAATCGAACAAAATTTATCATTCAATTTTTCAGGGAAAAAGATATCTCCAATTTGCCCTTATTGGTCTTGCAAAGATGCTTAATTTGGCGTGCACTAGGCACGTGCAAATCCGCCGGAGTCTTGTGTTCGCTTTGATGCATTTCCTCAATATTCCGTGGGATGCGAACTAATGTGCTCGTCCTAATACAAATTGAATCCATATGGAAACTCCCACGCCCACCCTTGATTCCATCCGTATTAGCAGATTTTCGAAGTGGCTGGCGAAGGCGCCAGAATTCATTTTTATCCTGTTTGCTGTCACGGCTGCCTTCAGTACCTACTTTTGCATGTACGCCTTTCGAAAGCCGTTCACTGCGGCCAAATTTGAAGGGCTCATGTTTTTTGAGACTGAAGTCACACTGAAAACTGCTCTTGTAATCAGTCAAATACTTGGCTACGCCCTGAGTAAATATGTAGGAATCAAAGTTTGTTCAGAGATACAGCCATCCCAGCGAGCCAAAGCTTTATTGTGGTTGATTCTGGGTGCACAACTCTCATTAGTTTTATTTGGTTTGGCTCCAGATGATTGGCGGTTTGCAGCTATTTTTCTCAATGGGCTTCCTCTCGGGATGGTCTGGGGCCTGGTAGTCTGGTATCTTGAGGGAAGGCGGACATCTGAAATTCTTCTCGCAGGTTTGAGTTGTTCCTTCATTGTATCAAGTGGGATTGTCAAGGATTTCGGAAGAGCCATGATGAGTGGAGGAGTTGCTGATGCCTGGAACTGGTTTCCCTTGCTTGGTCCCATGATCGCCCGGGGATTGGGAGAAGTCAGTGAGGCATGGATGCCGGCAGTGGTTGGGGCTCATTTCTTGCCTCTTTTCTTTTTATCTGTATGGATGCTCAACCAGCTGCCACCGCCCAGCGTGCAGGACACCACTGCCAGAACCGCGCGGCAACCCATGGACGGGAAGAAACGTATTTCTTTTGTGAAACATTTTCTACCGGGTCTGGCCTTGTTGATGATTGCCTATTTCTTCCTGACTGCCTACAGGGATTTTCGAGACAATTACATGGTTGAGATTCTCGATGGCCTTGGCTATCCATATAATGATAATCAAACAATCATCAGCCGCACTGAAACCCTCGTTGCTTTTGGAGTCATGGTCACCATGGCGCTCTTAAACACTATCAAGCACAACCGCGCTGGTCTCGTTGGCGCTTTCGTCGTCATGACCGCAGGCGTATTGCTTCTTGGCGGAAGTACCCTCCTGTTCGATTGGGGAGTTATATCCGGTTTTTGGTGGCTGACTTTAACGGGCTTTGGATCATACCTTGCCTATGTGCCCTATGGTTCACTTCTTTTCGATCGAATGATGGCCTCCACGAAAGTTCTAGGAACCGCCGTGTTTGCCATCTATGTAGCTGATGCTATTGGTTACACAGGCTCTGTTGGTATTCAACTATACAAAGATCTTGCCCAGGGAGATATGTCCAGACTTGGTTTTTTCAAGGCTTTTACCTGGTTCATGACCTTTTTGGGGACTTTTTGTTTGATTAGCAGCTGTATCTACTTTTTCCGTAAATCTGCTCCATCGGATAAGTGAACTCAGGAGATTGTTCGGATGGTATCAGGTTAATGATAACTTTTCTCCATCGGGAAATAGACAAAAAACTGACTTCCTTGCCCCGGTTTGGAATCAACACTGAGTCCAGCGCCCATTTCCTTGGCCATTTCGTAGACCATCGACAGTCCAAGACCGGTGCCGCGTCTCGATGAAAAGGCCTTTGTTGTATAAAATGGTTCGAATATTCGACTCACAATTTCCTCTGATATCCCAACTCCGCTGTCCATTATTCTCAGCACAGCATAGTTATCTGCTTTGCTTGGCTTCAAGGCTACGTGACCTGCGAACGACTTGAATAAATTCAAATGAATGCCCACAACGCCATCATGATCCATGGAATCAGCCGCATTATTAATTAAATTGATCAGGATTTGCTTAACAAGATCAGGAGCCATTTTCAGTTCTCCTATCGTGGGGTTTGCGTGGTATTCAATGGATTGTGTTGATTGTTGGTCCTTCGAAAATCGTATGGCCTCCAGAACTACGTTATTCAAATCATATAAATGAGAGGGTTCATTTTTTCGCCTTACATATCCAAGCATGGATTGAACAATACCAGCTCCCTGATCCACGACTGAATGCATTCGACCTACACGTTTTCGCAATTTATCAGTATCGCTAGGATTCTCTTCGATGATTTGTATGGAGCCTTTGATGATGGAAAGAATACTATTGAAATCATGGGCGATTCCAGAGGCCAATGTACCAAGCGCCTTCATCTTTTGATCCTGAAGGAGCTCTTTGTTGGCCTGTTCTAATTCCTTTGTTCGGATATCAACAATTTTTTCGACCTCCGCATAGCTTCGCTTCAATTGTTGATGTCGATTAATGGCGAACCCTGTGAGTATCAAAGTAATGATAGCTGCCGCCCATGTCATGGTCATCAGCCGGGGGTCCTCATTCCACGGGATGGTGAAATTGAAGCGGAAAATAGGTGGTTGAACTTCAATATTGCCATTTCGATCCATCGCCTGCACTTCAATTTTGTGAATTCCTGCAGGCAAGTCTCCGAGAATGATATTGTTTGTATATGAAAATGGATGCCAGACTTCATTGTCCTGACGGTAGGAATACAGAAGCCTCTCGTTCGGTGTATGTTCCCATTTGTCGATACTGTTGAATGTCACCACTGTTCCGCGCTTTATGTCCTTTTGGCTGCTTTCTTTGGGGATTTCAATATTCGTAATGGGAGCTTCCATATCTGATTGCGGGGCATAGCGTGAGACACCGCGAGTTGTTGCGGCAAAGACACTGCCTGTCACATCTTCATAGAGCATGTAAACCGTGTTGCTGGGAAGGCCTTCAATTGTGTTGTGAGTCAACCATGTTTTCTGAAAGTAGCGATGTACTCCATTGTTGGACGCTACCCAGATCGTCCCATCCCTTGCTTCAAGAAGATCATTGATCTTTTCCCTTGCGAAATAGATTTGCACCCATCGATTGCTTTGAAGTTCATAAATGTAGGAACCTGCCCCAAGCCACAGTCGACCGTCCTTCAATTCAAGCATGCAATGAGGGACGTCTGTGCTTAGACCTTCCTCTGCCTCAAATTGAACCCACTGTTTGCCATTAGCATAGGCAATGCCATCTTTTGCTCCGAACCATATTTCAGGTGGTAGTTCAGTGGTCCAGAAATATTCAGATGCATCGATATCAGGGGCAAAATCGATTTCTAGTGCATCGAAAGATTCACCATTGAAAGTCCAAAAAATTCCATGTGAATCACTTTGCGCAGAACTAACCTGCACTACAATATCGCCGTTAATCTGGTTGCCCAGGATTTTGATCACTTCTTCATTCTTGACCGGAGATTTTATCTGACGGAACGAGTTGGCTTCTGGAGAAAATAGAATGGGACCATTTCCTGAATTAACACCAATCCAGCCATTAGGCAAGGTGAACAGGCATTGGTTTCCTTTGAATATGCGTTCCAGAGATTCAGGCCAATTGATAGTATGAGAGCCTTTTTCGTCAAAAGTCATCAGTGCATCCTCCGTGACCATCCACAAATGATTTTTACGATCTCTGGCAATATCAAAAACCGTTGATTCACCTAACTCAGGATGTGCAAGTTGCCAGTATGAGGGTGATTGCCGAGACAAACCTTCGCTTGTCGCAATCCAGAAATGACCTGCCCCGTCTGATATCACATCAAAAATCAAACCAGCCTCGAGGGCATTGGATAATTCGACTGAATCGTTTTCTATATCGATGTTGTAGAGACCATTAAAAGAAGTTCCCCATCCAAAGCCGCCTGCATCATGCCAATATGTCTGCAGTTTTATTTTTGGAGGGATTCGAGACCATGACCACGTATTTCCCTCTAAACGAACCGCAATTCTGGGTTTGCCCTCTTTTTTGCCTATGAAGGTAAAAACCTCATTCGCATTTTCCAATGGGGTAGTTAGTTGATAGTCCTGTATTTCCTCCGGCATGTTCACTGAGCGATGAGCTGTTTGTTCTATGTCCTTTGCGGGGCCGGCAAACCATATAATCCCGCCTGTTCCAGCTAAAAGGACATCTCCGTTTTTACACTCCATGACTTCAGAGAATGGTGCCATCACACTTGAGTTAAGATCATGGACTTGCTTCACGAAGTAGGGACTTGCATTGAAAAGATGCAAAGAATCATTTGCAAGAATCAGGCATTGATTGATTTGCAGAGGGATAAGTGAAACGGGACTGCGCAAGCGCTGAACCACCTTCCGATAAGCAGCTGCGATTGCAGGCACACTGAATGACTGCCATTCGCTTTTGGACCAGAGATGCAGGCCCGTGGGATGGATGGCCCAAATCTGTCCCGAGCGGCTTTCATAGACTTTGCTAGCCGTCAGGTCTGGAACCTGAAGACTAGCGATGTCATAGCCGTCAAATTCGCTGATGGTATTTGAATCCTGATATCTCAGCCAAACCTTCTCTTTGGAACTGAACGTGACGCCTGCGACCCCAGCGCTCGGCAGGCCGTCCGACATGGTAAAGTGCTTCCAGTCTGCTGCGCTGCCTGATCGAGCAGCAGACTCAGCCGTTATCAACAGACACAGCGCAAGCAGTTTGTCCAGGCAGATGAACCTGATTATCCCCAGGGCATAGAGAAAGTTTTGACGGTGGTCATGCATTTGATGGCTTCGATGACACCTTCCTTGATGCCCAGTCCCGAGTTTTTAATGCCTCCAAAAGGGGAGCATTCAATTCGATATCCGGGAACTTCGTTGATATTGACAGTGCCGCACCTTAACTCCCTTACGGCCTTTAATGCGTGCTCCATGTTGTTTGTTACGACGCCGGATGATAAACCGTAGGGTGTTGAGTTTGCCAATCCTATGGCATCCTCGATATCGTCAACAGCAAGTATGGGAGCGAGAGGACCAAATGATTCGCTGGTGATCATTTTTGCATCACGTCGAACATTGGATATCACCGTTGGTTCGAGAAGAGCACCATTTCGATTACCACCCAAAAGAACCTTTGCTCCTTGTTCTACGGCTTCCCTGACAGATGATTCCAGTCGTTTTGCAGAAGCCTCGTCAATCACAGTCCCGACTCTGGTATCCATGGATGCAGGATCCCCCGAACGATATGTCTCTGCTTTTTTGACAAATGCTTCCGTGAATGATTTCACCAAAGATTTGTGAACCAATATACGTTTAACTGCCGTGCATCTTTGGCCTGAGTTTCGAAACGATCCTTCACAGGCAAGGTGCAATGCCAGGTCCATGTCGGCATCTTCAAGGATGATCAATGGATCATTCCCTCCCAGTTCAAGGACCAATTTCTTATAACCTGCAGTCCTGGAAATGTGCTTTCCAACAGCAACGCTGCCGGTGAAACTTACCAATTCAACGCGTTCGTCCAGCACGAGTGGTTCGGCAACTTCCGCAGTGGCTCCGAGGACGACGCTCAACATCCAGCCTGGGAGTCCGTTTTTGTAGAGAAGTTCTGCAAGTCTGATAGCCGTCAGAGGGGTTTTTTCTGAAGGTTTTAAGATGATTGGAGTGCCAGCTGCGATTGCCGGTCCCAATTTATGGGCTACCTGATTGAGTGGGTGATTGAACGGGGTGATTGCCACCGCGGCGTTCAGAGGCTCGCGGATTGTAAAAATCTTGCGTGCTTTTCCCTGTGGAGAAACGTCACAGCTGAATATTTGACCATCATCTTTGAGCGCTTCCATAGCTGAAAACTGCAAAACATCACACGCTCTGCCTACTTCATACAGCGTTTCCCGCATGCAAAGTCCAGCCTCGGATGTGATCAGTTTGGCAAACTCTTCTTTCTTGGACAACAAATCACGACGCGTCTTGTCGAGTATCTCAAAACGTTCATAGCGAGTCAGACGAGAATTGCTGCTCAATGCGGATTGGATAGCTTTTTCGGTATGCGCTGCATTACATTCGGAGACCCTCCCTACGATTGCATTATTATATGGATTTTCTACTTCGACAAATCGATCAGATTTGACTGGCTCGCCTGCTATCAAACAGTGGTAATCAGGTATCATAATTTCTCAGAAGATAGTTTTTAATCCTGAAGTCCGTTGATGGTATAACTAAAAACTTCAAAATTCCTTGGGTCGCCAAGTCCCTTCTGGTGGAAATCTGGCTTCAGAGGCGCAGAAAAAATAAACGGTACCATTTCCTCATACCTTCCACCATGCGATCTCAGGCCAACTTTCAGTGCTGTCAGGTCATGGTGTGCTGGGGTGCGACCCAGCACGATGTCTCGACCACTCAAGACAACAATATCACCCAGGCGATCCTCCGGCAGCTGTAGTTTGCTGGCAGCCTCTGCCTTGTGGTAAACCTCGGTGACACCTTTCTGTGAAGCACACCACTCTGCTATCTGGTTTTTGTTGGCCGCCTCTGGGCAATGAATGACTGCAAATGAACCCAGCGCGCCGTGGTGCACGACGTAAGGATCAGTGATAGGGAGGATGACGGAAAAGCCATCGCCAAATCTTTTGCTCAACTCCGTTTCCAGGTAGATCACATTTGGGGAGCCGTCAGGCCCTTGTTTTGCATTCATTCCGTGGTCTGCCGTGATACCGATGCGGGCCCCGAGTTCAAGCAGCCTACCCATAGCTTTGTCCAATTGATGATAGAATTCAATTGATTCAGGAGCATCAGGCTCGTAGGTGTGCTGCATATAGTCGGTAGTGGAGAGGTAAAGGAAATCGGACCTGCCGGATTCAAGCAGAGCAACACCTGCCTCCAGCACATACACACTTGCCTCTCCGCTGTAGATGTATGGTGTTTCCTTGCCAACCAATGCCTCTACGTCATCAATACCATGTTTTTCCATGGTGGACTGATTGGCTTTTTCGGTTGAGAAAGCGATCCCTTCAAGCTCGTGTGCAAAGATATCTCTTAATTTTTCTTTGGCAGTAACAACCCCGACTTTTCGTCCAGCCTTGGCAGCAGCCGACATGATCGTAGCGCTTCGAAGAAAGGAGGCTGAGTTCATCATGACTTCCTCTCCTGTATCCGGATTCAGGAAAAAGTTTCCGCAGATACCATGTGTTGAAGGGGGGCATCCTGTGACGATTGATGCATTGTTAACATTTGTAAATGAAGGTAAAGCCCCTCTTGCCTGACCTCGGTATCCTGTAATACTGATTTTTTTCAGGTTAGGCATGGCGTCTCTCGCCAGCGCGGCATCTAAATAAGCGTCCGCTGAGCCGTCAAGGCAAATGACAGCAATAGGGGCTGGGGGGAGATCGTAAGAGATTCCGTTGACTTCAATCGTCGTGGCTTTGATCTGCGTTTCGGTCATGTTTTGTTACAATATGGCTTGAGTGATGGCTATGGCAATGCGATTTAATCCTTGGCTTGCACTTTGTTGTGGCTAAGTCCATTTTTGATGACATGCAAAGTGTGTTGGTCACTGGTGGAGCCGGGTTCATTGGTTCCAATTTAACGCTTGAGTTGCAAAGGAGGCATCCCGAGGCGTGGATCGTTGTCATGGATGACTTTCGATCAGGTGATTTCAGGAATCTTGAGGGTTTCAGGGGGGATTTTATTGCTGGAAATATCGCTGAAGTTGATATCGATAAACGATTTCAAGAAGGTGCTTTTGATGCCATCTTTCACCTCGCTTCGATCACAGACACGACAGAACAGGATCAATACAGACAGGTCCACGACAACGTAGAGGGCTTTCGTAAATTGCTGCAATGGGCGAAGAGTGATCAAACGCCATTGGTCTACGCCTCATCAGCAGCAGTCTACGGCAAAACTGAGACTGTCATGGGTGAGAGATGCACACCTTCGCCTCAAAACGCTTATGCATTCAGTAAGATACAGTTAGATCACCTTTCAGGATATTATCGAAAGCAGTATCCTGCATGGAACCTTGTTGGTTTGCGCTACTTCAATGTTTATGGACCAAAAGAGGCTCACAAGCGGCATATGGCAAGCATGGTTTACCAGTTATATCTCCAGATGAAGGCTGGTAAAAAACCTCGCATTTTCAAAGATGGCGAACAAAAGCGTGATTTCGTCTATGTTAAGGACGTTGTAGAGGCGACATTGGCGGCTTCGGTAGCATCTGTCCCTGGGGTTTACAACGTAGGATCGGGCTCGTCATCATCTTTCAATGATGTTATTTCAAGGCTCAATAAAGCCCTTGGGTTAGCTCTTGATCCCGAATATTTTGAGAATCCATATTCTTTTTATCAAAATGTCACTCAAGCGGATATTTCAAAATCGCGCGAGAAGCTATGTTATGAGCCACGTTTTGATCTGCAGCATGGGATTGATGACTATGTGAAATGGTTGCTGAAGAGTGGTGAATCCTGAATTAATCAATGAAATTAGCAGTATCTAAATATGACTGATCCATCCATCGGCAAGCCAAATTTGGACCAAGAACAATTGGGAACACGGGAACCAAGGCCATGGCCCAAACGCCTCAAGCTCATGATTACGGGGCTTATTCTGCTGCTTGTTGTGGCATATTTTTTCATCGGTAGCTCCTTTTTTCTCCGCTCTGTTGTGTTGCCATCAATTGAAAAATCCATGATGGCAACAATCCAGGTCGAGGATATTTCACTCAGTCCCTTTTCCCAGATTGAACTCAAGGACTTGATCATTACTCCCTACAACGGTGAAACCCTCGTTTCGGCCAAAGGTGCACTTGTCAGGTACAGCCTTCTCACCATACTGGGGGGCACCATCAAACTGGACCAGTTGCAGCTAATGAACCCGGAAGTCATCATCATTGAGGCAGAGGATGGTAAAAGCAATCTCTCCTCCTGGCTTGAAAGCCTTCCTCCAAGCCCGAATGCACCGCTTCCTGTCATGGACTTGAACCTTCTTTCAGTCGAAAACGGTAAGGTGATCCTTCGTCAGAAAACAAGTGGTGGCGGGCAAAATGTAACGGAACTACTCCTGAACAAGGTCAGCATTGAGAAGCTTGGTCAGGATCTGGAAGGTCCCTTGAAGTTGGATATTGGCTTGAAAACGACAAAAATCACAGACGCAGGAGAAGAAACTCAATTAGCTTTATCAATGAAACTGGAAGGTGACCTTGGTTTGAACGCCGAATTATTCCCTGAAAAATCGACACTCAACGGTCAGCTTAAAGTCGAGTCAGCTACCGGTGCCTACGCCGATATGGTTGGCGTCAACGGGGACCTGATACTCGCTCTGGAACCCGGTAGCATTGACGACGTTTCACTGAGCATGATGCGCAATGGTCAAGCTGCAGGAAATATTCGAGTGATGGGGCCATTTGATTTTGCAACATCAGAAGGTCGAATCGTTGCGGCATTTGACAATTTGAACAGGCAATTTCTTAACCTGGCAGGCGCTGTCGCAGGTATAGATTTCAAAGAGACCGTGATGGACGGCTCCTTGACAATGACCTTGACCAATGGTGGAAACTTGTTGGCCCTTGCCGTCACGACCACCTGTTCCAATGTTTCCATTGGGACAGGGGAGGGAGTGACGCCTCCGCTGAATGTGGAATTAGATACGACACTCAACTATGATGCCGATGGAGAGAAATTGACCGTTCAACAATTTGGTTTGACCGTTGCGGACGGCGCGACACCTGCGATCACCGGAGCTCTGTTGAAACCGGTCACTTTTGCATGGAACGGACAGCCTGAGAGTTTTCAAGAGCCTGAATTTAATTTCAACATTACCAATTTCAATCTCGGCGACTGGCGAGATTTCACTTTCGATACACTGAATCAGGGTGAACTGTTTGGTGATTTTTCCTTGAAAGTGGAGCAATCAGGTACACGCATGCAGGCTGATTTTACTGGGGGCTTCAAAGATGCAGATATGGCATTCGATGGGCACACTGAAAGTGGAACTTCTGGATCTTTGAATCTGGAAATGGTTTTTGAAGACTACACCCGCGTTACACTCAAGCGATTGGCAATGGAGTGGTCAAACACTTCTGGGAATTCTCTGGTCAGTTTTTCCGCCTCTGGATCGCATGTGCTCGGGAGTAAAGGATATAATCTCCATACCGAAGCCAAAGCTGATCTGGCATTAATGAAGTCATTTGTAAATATGGATGGTTTGAGTATTGAGCAAGGTTTGGGTGAGCTATCGTTCAGGCTGCGTGATAACGATGATGATTTGTCTGGAGTTTTACAGATGGCGCTACGCGATTACACAGGCAGCTTTTCCGGTATGTCCTATGAATCATACACCGTTGGTTTGAACTCCGAATTCTCGATAAGAGATGAGCTGCTCAAGCTTGGAACGACTCAGATAGATTTCCATGAGGATTTTAATGATGGAGGAACCATTGGTATAAAGGGCGAGATGGACCTGGAGCGTGAGACCGGGGCATTCATGATCAACTCGGTCGGAATCAATCGGTTTGCGCTCAGTCCGTTTTTGAACCCATTTTCCAATGCGGAAGATTTTACCGAAGTTACTCTTAATCTTGAGGCAGAACTGCAACTCGATCTAAACGGTGAAAGCACACTCAAAGGGAATACAAGCCTTTCTAATTTGAAGGTCAAAGATCCTGAGAGCGAACGGATCAAGGAATTGCAATCCGAATTGGATCTGGACCTTGCTTGGAATACGCAACACCTGGAAATTCGTCCCAGTTTCTTTAAACTGACGCCAACAAGCCTAGCGGACAACGTGATTAAAGTAAGTGGGCAAATTCCTTTGCTTCCATTCATGGCATCCAAAGGAAATTTGAGAGTGAATTCGCCTTCCATGGACTTGACTTCTTATTTTGACTTGATAGCAAAACCGGAAGAGGCTCAAGCTCAAGTGCAGTCCACAAGCACCCCTGATGTTCCGCCAGCACCTCAATCAGGTGCTCTGGATGTTCCGATGGGTGAGTTTGACGTGAAACTCGATATCGCAAAACTGATCGTTCGAAACGTATCCATAAAAGCTTTTCAGGCACATGCCCTATGGCAAACGAATACCCTGACCATTCGACCGCTCGGCATGACCCTCAACGAGGGGCTTATCAAGGCAGAAATGGCAATGGATTTTGCCAAACCCGATTGGGGCTATGACATGACACTAGAAGTCGACCAGATTCCGATTGAGGCATTTATGGATACCTTGAACCCGAGTGAAAAAGGCCAAGTTTCAGGCATGATTTCCGGTAAAGCCGAATGGAAAGGGGCTGGCCTCACTGAGTCGGGTTGGCAGCGTAACCTGAATGGGGCTATGTCACTCAAATATACCGATGCCGACATAAATTTTGTCAGCCCTGAAATGCGTCTATTGATGACCCCCATTACCGCAGTGCTTCGCTTGCCTGAGCTTTTGAAAGCTCCCATCAATGGCTTCGAAACAAACTTGAAGATTGAAAATCAAATTCTGGGTCTGGATGCGTTCAAATTGCAATCCGATGCTTTTCAGGTGCATGCATCAGGTGAGATCCCTCTGGACAATGTGCTTACCAACAGTGTGCTCAATCTGCCCGTAGAGTTTTATCTGGAGCGGTCCATTGCCAGAAAATCAAATCTGATGCCTTCCAGTGCGCCCAAAGACACCCCCCATGTTAAATTACCTGATTTTGTGAAATTGGAAGGTACGATTGGCGCACCGAAAACCAAAACTGATAAACTTGTCTTATCTGGATTGCTTGTTAAATCAGGCGCCGGTCTCGTTAAATCAGCCGCAGTTTTGCCTCTCAATGTAGGGGAGGGAGCAGTGAAGGTTCTCAAGGATGTGGGTGGCTTTCTAACTGGAGACTCCAAAACATCTGAAGAAGGCAACGAGGGAGAGGATAAAAAAGAAGAAAAATCAGGGATTCTTGAGCAAGTCAATCCATTGAAGCTATTGGACAACTTCCGCAATCGCGGAGGCGATCAATGACAAGGCACAACTTTCAATTAAAGCAGACGGATATGATGAATTACCTCTACTCTATTCTGGTTATTGGTTTTCTTGCCGGATGTGGTGGGGATTCAGCTGAGCCAAAGGAAGCAAAAGTGCAGGTCGCTGAGGAAGGGAATCCATTGACCGCACCGGTAGACTATTTGGGCGCAGTAAATAAGGCCAATAAGTTTTCCAATAAATCCATCGAACTCGCTCAGGTTAACAAAGCCATGCAGGAATTTGTAATAACCGAAGGACGCAACCCTAAGGATCTCGCAGAGCTTGTCGAATCCGGATTCCTGGCCCAGGAGCCCAAAGCCCCTTATGGTATGGAAGTCCAATACGACCCTCAAACAGGAAAAGTATCCATTCAGGCGAAGCAATAATACATTTTCAGACAATCTTCAGCGCTGATACATGCAGGTGCGGCCCGGTTTTCGGCTTTAATTACAAAGACGTTTATGGGTTTGGATGGATAGTAAAAATCGATGAGGTGTCCCGAGCAACGACGGGATACTTACTCATCCATGAATATGATGATGCCCCTCAACATGTAGTCACACTAGAGAACCTCCATCAAGAGGATATGGCTTGTTCCTCTTGTGAAAATCAAGGAATTGTCGTGGAACATGGGGTGTCCTCAGGTGCTTAAGGGGCGCGAACTCAAGGATGCAGGCAAGTTGAATGTTCATTGCTTTTTAAATCATCTTAATGAGATATTTCATGATGAACATGGAGCAATCTCGAAGGGCCCCTCTTGAACCCGCCGGCAGGTAGGTGTTTCAGGCTACACAATGTTTGATGAACTCTCAGTTGTGCAGGTTTCAAACAGGGAGGTCTTGCCTTGAAATAAGATGATAATCAGGAGCAAGTCAGCCGATCATCGAGGCCCTGGCTTCAAGTGGTTCAGAAGATAACGGATCATGTGCATTCGCATATGAACCGTGGTGCCTTTCCCTTTTCGAATACCATGGTCGCGGTTTGGATAGGTCATGTAATCGAATGGTTTGCCAAGTTCCACCAAACGATCGATCAGACCTTCGACGATTTCCAGATGTGTGTTGGTTTCTCCCGTGCCATGGACAATCAGAAGATCTCCCTCAAGCCCCTCCGCATAATTAATAGCAGCGGCCTTCCGGTAACCCTCGGGATTCGTTTCTCGGGTTTCCATGTAAATCTCCTGAAACCAGGCATTGTAAAGATGAGGTTGGGGCTTGGGCGCAACAGCAATGCCGACATGGTAAACGTCCGGCCGACGAAACATGGCATTCAAAGTATTGGAGCCACCACCGCTCCACCCCCAGATACCCACGCGGGTTAAATCGACAAAAGGCCGGGTGCGAGCCAGTTCGACCAATCCCTCAGCCTGTTCTTCTGTAGAGAGGGGGCCAAGGCTCCTGAACACCGCGCGTCGCCATGCAGCACCTTTAGGTGCAGGGGTGCCACGGTTGTCAATCGATACCACCAAATAACCAAGTTCTGCAACTGCCCGATGATAATCCGCTTGCACTTTTCCCCAAGCATCCAGAACGGTCTGCGCATGGGGTTCGCCATAGACATACACAAGGATCGGGTATTTTTTTGAAGGATCGAAATTCGGAGGCTTGATCATCCAGGCATCCATGACGACATCGTCTCCTATATCCAACTGGAGAAATTCCGTCGGGCTGCTCAGCAAGTATTCCATTTTATTTTTCAATAATGGATTGTCCTCCACAACACGAACCGTCCGATGCTGGGGGAATTCTACCAGTTCAGTCATGGGTGGAACGTCAAATCTGGAGTAAGTGTGGAAGGCCCATCTTGCATCCGGTGAGAATTTGTATTCATGTGTTCCCGGTTGTCCGGCAGGGGTGACTCTTTCGGGAGCCGTTTTGCCGTTCAATGCCACCCTGTAAAGGTATTTCTGAGTACCGTTGTCGGGAGATGCATTGAAGTAAAACCAACCTCGGACCTCGTCGGTTTTCACTTTTTCGATAATGTCGAATTTGCCTGGTGTCAAAAGCCTCTGCTTTTGTCCGTCCCTTGAACACAGATAGGCATGTCGCCAACCATCTCGTTCACTCAAGACAATGAAGGCGCGACCATCTTCGATCCATTCCAATCCTGTATTTTTGGCGATGCTTGCAATCACCCAGGCAGGTTCAGTTTCGTGGAATATCCGTTCGAATTTTTCAGTACGCACATCATACAGCAGGTATTCTCTCTCATTACGAAAACGGCTGAATTTCTCGATCAACAACTCATTTGAATTTCCCGCCCAACTTACTTGACCAAGATAAATTCCCTCCTCCGGGGTTGGAACTGCAAGCCATTGTGTTTCTTCGCTGCCGTTTTCCAGCACACTGACCACCCCCACTCTCAAAGTTGGAATCACTTCGCCTACCCGGGCAAAACGTACCTCTCGAACTGTCGGGTAAGATGGGTCATCGGGAATGAGCATTGTTCTTCTTCTTACTTCTGAATGGTCGACTTGTATGTAAGCGATTTTTTTTCCATTCGGACTCCAGACTGGATTCCTGATAAAAACGTCTCTGTCTGGATACTTTTCAGTGAGTGTATACTCGAGCCCCTTTTCCAAATGTCGAACCCTCAAGTTATCCCGCACCGAAATCAACCGCATTTTACCATCAGGGGAAAGATTGGCTTTATTTTTACCAGATCTCCCTTGCCCTGATTCGATAACCGTGCGCCTGCCTGTTTCTGCATGATAACTGACTCGGACCCTCTCATTGGTTCCCGATAATGATTCATCCACCACATAATCTGAACCGTCAGGGAGCCAATCCGCTTGAAATCGCTTGGCCCTGAAGTCTCCTCCCTCATAGATGGCACGGATGCGTGTTCGAGCCTCTCGAAGGGTTTGCTCAATTGAATCTTCACCGAGCGTGTACGGTGTCACCATCGTGCTAAGACAAAAGGCCAGCCATGTCCATATTACTGGAATCGCCTGCGACTCTTCGATGGGCCATCTTTTGGGATCCGAAATAGACATCGTTCAATCAGGTTTGGTTTCGTTGGAATCATTGTTTGAAGTGTGGCGAATCACCTTTGCCGCACATGCTTCAAAGAACTTCATCAACAACGAAGATCCCATTGAGTTGAAGCAACAGGTATTTTTCGCTACGCCCTGGCCCATTCAGATATGGACAGCAAAGGATTCTCCTTTTTTAACCGATAAAGCGAATCCAGCCATGATCGCTGGAATTTTTTCGAGATCTTTTAAATTCACCATCTCAACAGGAGAATGCATGTAGCGGTTGGGGAGACTGATGAGGGCGCTGGGGATCCCTCCTCGTGTCCAGAAAATCACGTCAGTGTCTGTGCCACTGGTACTGGAAACGGCTTCATGTTGAACATTGATTTTCAGTTTTTTGGCAACCTGCTCCAATCGTTCCACGACGACAGGGTGGTTTGGTCCTCCGTGAGTCAGGCTTGGTCCATTGCCCATTTGGACGTCGCCATGCATGGCTTTGTTGACAGTAGGATAGTCTGTAGCATGGGTTACATCCGTGACAATTGCGACATCGGGTTTAAGTGAATATGCGATTTGTCGGGCCCCAAGACACCCTCCTTCCTCCATGACATTAGACACCACACAAATCTCAGCCTTCAGCTTTTTACGATCCTTGTGAATCAGTTTCAGGGCTTCCGCGACGGCAAAAGTCCCCACCCGGTTGTCGAATGCGCGTGCGACGGCTAGATCGTTTCTCAGAAGTTCAAAGTTGTTTTTGACCGTGATCGGGTTTCCGATCTTTACCAACTTCATCGCCTCTGCTTTGGATGAAACTCCGATGTCCACAAAGAGATCGTGAATCTGGGGTTTTTTGTCCGATTGATCCATTTTAGACAAATGCGGTGCGACATTGCCGATCACACCGGTCACTGGACCATTGGCAGAGTGAATCACCACTCTTTGAGCTTTGGATACGGTTGCGTCTACTCCCCCCAATCGACGTACGTAGATAAAACCATTGTCGTCTATGTAGTTGACTGATAACGCAATCTCATCTGCGTGGGCTGCCAGCATGACACGAGGCCCACCTCCCTTGTTAATGACCGCAACCGTATTGCCGTAAGCATCATTCCAGGTTTCGTCTGCAAAAGGGGTGACATAATCAAGCCAAACACGTTGGCCACGCACTTCATGTCCAAAAGGGCTGGGTGTGTTGACGAGTGTTTCCAGGAATTTTAAAGCTTCTTTTTTCATGTGATTTTCGTAACGAATCTTGGATGGGGTTGCGTCTATGATCAAGTTGAATCAGACGGCCAGGGAGAGCCATCACTGCCGAATCCCCCCCCATAAGTTCTCAACCCTGATGACAAGAGTTTCGCTGTTCTAATAAACCGCAAGAAACTTACATGTCAAAAACAAGTTGGCATGCCTGCTCATGGTTGGGTATCGATCGGATCGTCTCGGATGTAAGCGGCGTGTTGGGCAAGGGCATCGGGGTAATACACATTGAATTTGAACCCGATATCCGGCAATAACTGGAATGCTGCAGGGTGTGTGGGTGTGGCCCTTGAGGCTACTTGCCGAGACAGAATTGACTGAAAATTGAATCGAGAAGGTCTTCCGTCGCGGTTTCCCCGACGATTTCGCCCACAGCACTGACTGCAATGCGGAGATCCATTGCGACCAGCTCCAGTTCCAGACGACTCTGGAGCCCCTCAATGACCGTCTGTAATGATGATTTGGATCGTAGAAGAGCTCCTTGATGACGACTGTTGATCATGACTTCCAGCATCTCGGCTTTGATCTTCCCTGACCATACCTCTTTGATGATGGCATCCTTGAGTGACGCGACACCGTCTGCGTTGGCGCAGGAAACCGGAATCCATGGATGCTTTTTTTCCGAATGGTAGGATTCGTGAGCTTGCAGGTCGGATTTGTTTAAAATATGCAGACATGCTTTGGATGATCCATTATTCAGGAAAGCCAGATCTTCAGGGTGGAGTGGGGTGGTTCCATCGACGACGTGTAGGACGAGTTCAGCTTGCGCAATGCTCTTGCGACTGCGCCGAATTCCTTCCTGTTCCACAAGGTCGTCCGCAACACGCAACCCCGCGGTATCGACAAATATAATGGGCACTCCGCGAATGTTGGCACTTTCCTCAATCGTGTCCCTTGTCGTGCCTTCCAGATGGGATACGATGGCTCTATCCTGGCCAAGTAGATGATTCAACAGGCTTGATTTTCCTGCATTGGGTCGGCCCACGATGGCAGCTCTGATGCCTCGTCGCAGTATCCGGCCCTCGTCTGCTGTTGAGAGTAGGGTATCCATGAATTGGTGCGTTTCCTGGATCCGTTGAATCATCCGATCTGTTGTATCGGGTGAGATATCTTCGTCGGGGAAATCAATGTGAGCTTCCAGATGTGCCAAAATTGACATCAACTGAGTGCGGAGTTCTCTTATCCTGGAGCTTAACTTTCCCGCCAGTTGTTCATTTGCTGCATTAAGCGCTAGTTCCGTGCGGGAATGAATCACATCTGCCACCGCCTCGGCTTGAGTCAGGTCAATGCGGCCATTCAGAAAAGCCCGCATCGTGAATTCACCAGGTTCGGCAAGGCGAGCTCCCTGGTGAAGCAATGCGTCGAGGACGAGTTTGGCTGGCAATGTTCCACCATGAGTAGAGATTTCGACCACGTCTTCTCGAGTGAAGGTTCGCGGGGCCCGAAACACGCTCACCATCACCTCATCTATCACTCGGTCGCCTTGGACGACATGGCCATATTGGATCGTGTGGGAAGCCGCATTACTTGGTTTGCATGATGATTTGCCAATGGGGTTAAAACACTTGTCTACAGTCTTAAAGGCTTTTTGACCTGAAATACGTAGTACCGCCAGGCCGGCTTCACCTGCTGGGGTTGCGATGGCGGCAATGGTGTCTTCCAGTGACTGCAGTTTTCTGTCCATTTCGAAGTATGAGCGATCTTTTGGTCAATTCCGGTGGCCGTGACAATTGCCCTTTGCATTTTCCGATTCACGGCCCAACAGGAACAAGCGAGCCTTCTGGTAGCTTTTTTTGTGTAGATAGTGAAGCAATGAAGGATCGGTATCCCTGGGTAAACTGGCCGTTAACTGATCAATCTTCTCAAAGATGGAAGCCAGATCTGGCTTCTCCTGCTTTGTAGCCAGCTGATTCACTGCCTCCTCCAGACCAGTGAGGTTTTGCAAAATGTCTGATTCAATCTTTGTCATGAGACCAAGGTATCATTGTTGCATGGCTTCATGGCAACCTTGAATTTCTCTTTTAACTTCGACCTTCCTCAGGGAACGTGTTTCTTCCCGAGGATTCAGAAAAGTGACTTTTCAATTGACTGAAAAAGATTAAGCTTTCTCTGAGCATCATTTACCTATGTGTGGACGCTACAGCTATACAGGCAATCCCAACCATGTGACGACTCGGCTGGGTATTGAATCCATTCCATCCAAACCTCGTTACAACATGGCTCCAGGGCAACAAGCGGTGATCATCCGCGCCTTGGAAGGAGAACGGCCGGCATTGGACAAGCTTCAGTGGGGATTGATTCCGTTTTGGGCCAAGGATCCTTCCATGGGTTTCAAAACGATCAATGCTCGATCTGAAAAAGCAGAAAGTACGGCCAGTTTTCGGGCTCCTTTGAGATACAGACGTTGTCTGGTTTTAATGAATAGTTTTTTTGAATGGGAGAAATCCGGACGTAAAAAGCAACCCTGGCGGTTTTTAATGAAGGATGAATCCACTTTTGCCGTGGCCGGATTATGGGATCATTGGAATCGGCCTGACGGAGCAGTGCTTGAAACGTTTACGATTCTTACCACGCTTGCAAATTCACTTGTAGGTGACATTCACGATCGCATGCCAGTCATATGCCCCCCTGAAGCCTGGGAAACCTGGCTTGATCAAAAAGTTCAAATGCCTGCTTCCGTTCAGCCCTTTCTTGCGCCTTATCCTGCGGAGGCAATGAAAGTTCATCCAGTCTCCGACCGAGTCAATAGCGCATTAAACGATGATCCTGCTTGCATTCAGCCCATTGCGCCTCCACCTCGTCAACAAGATTTATTCAGCTTTTAGCAGGCCTCAAAGCGGGCTTGTGTCTCTCTCGTTGATGGGACTAAACTCATGAAAGTTCATCCATGATCATGACAAAAGCAACATCTCAATCACGCTCCGTTTACCTCATTGCCAATGGCGATCTGAGATTGTCTGCCAACCAGAAATGTTGGAAGGCTCAAAAGCAAATGGAAAAAACCCTGATACGTGCTCTGCGTCGTGAAGGGTGGGACGTACAGCGTGGGCACTTTTACGATCCGATCAAGAAACACGGATTTATCGACTCTCAAAAAATGGGTATGGAGGTGTTTCGTCAGATGGACCCCAAGGTGCCATTGATTGTGGCAGAATCAGTTTGGCAATACAGCCAGCATATCCTGCCCGGGCTTTACACCCACCAAGGGCCGATCCTTACCGTTGCCAACTGGAGCGGGACATGGCCAGGTCTGGTTGGAATGCTCAACTTGAATGGTTCTTTGACGAAAATGGGAGTCAACTTCAGCACTTTATGGAGCGAAGCCTTCACCGATTCATTTTTCCTGGGCGGGCTGCGTCAATGGCTGAATGAGGGCACAATTGATCATGATCAAAGCCATGTCCGTCCGCTGAATCTGCTGAAATTGCCTGCCGAGGATGTTAGTATGGGTCGAGAGGTCGCGCTGACTCTGAAAGCCCGTAAGGCGATCATGGGGGTGTTCGATGAAGGTTGCATGGGTATGCATAATGCCATCATCCCTGATGAATTATTGAACCCTCTTGGTGTGTTCAAGGAGCGCTTGAGTCAATCTGCCCTCTATGCTGCAACGATGGAAGTGTCAGATGAAACAGCGCAGTTGGTCTACGCATGGCTCAAGAAAAAGGGGATGAAATTTCAACTGGGAACGAATGAGAAAACCGACCTCACCGAATCTCAAGTTCTGCTTCAATGCAAGATGTATGTTGCTGCACTTGGTATTGCCCATGACTTCGGATGTGACACGATTGGTATTCAGTATCAGCAAGGATTGAAAGACCTCCTGCCTGCTAGTGATCTGGTGGAAGGTCTCCTCAATAACTCGGACCGGCCTCCAGTGATAGATCCGAAAACAGGCTGTGAATTGTATCCAAACACCGCACTCCCACATTTCAATGAGGTGGATGAATGTGCCGGTCTGGATGCGCTTGTGACGCACCGGCTCTGGTCCCACTTAGGTTGGTCCCCCGAAACCACACTTCACGATCTGCGCTGGGGTGCACAGTATAAAGGGAAGGGGATCAATGATTATGTCTGGGTCTTTTTGATCAGTGGCGCAGCTCCTCCAGCTCATTTCATTGGTGGATACAAAGGAACCACCAGTGAGCGTCAACCCGCCATGTACTTCAAGTTGGGGGGGGGAACGGTCAAGGGAATTTCTAAACCCGGATGGATTGTATGGAGTCGCGTTTTTGTCATGGATGGTAAACTTCAATGTGACATGGGCGTTGCGGAAATCGTTAAATTGCCGCAAGCCGAAACAGAAAGACGCTGGCAGGAAACAACACCTCAATGGCCAATCATGCATGCAGTGCTTAAAGGAATCTCTCGAGATCAAATGATGGCGCGTCATCAGTCAAATCACATTCAGGTGGTCTATGCTCCCAGTCGAAAACAAGCCCATCGAGGATGCAGGATTAAAGCAGCTGCAGTGCAGGCGCTTGGAATTGAAACTCACTTGTGCGGGGAGGTCGATCTTGGTTGATTTACCGTTTGGTATGCTTGACGGAAACCTCAGATTTGCGTCGACTCCTCGCTCTTACTATGGATAAAGAACACAACACAAAAAAGGATCCATCGGGATTTGCTCCGACCCGATGGTTACGTCAATTGTATGATTGGACAATTTCCTGGGCTGAAAAACCACAGGGAACCTGGGCCTTGTTTTTAATCGCCTTCGCCGAGTCCTCGTTTTTCCCCATTCCACCTGATGTATTGCTCATTGCCCTTTGTGTAGGTGCGGTGACCAGATCCTTCCGTTTTGCGGCTATATGCACCGTGGGTTCATTGCTGGGAGGCGCCTTGGGTTATGGTATTGGTGCTTTTGGTTTTGAGACCATAGGCGAGCCTATTGTGAAGGCGTACCATGGCGAAGCCGTGATGGATAAAATCAAGCTTTGGTATGATACCTATGGTTTCTGGGGGAATTTGTTAGCCGCAGTGACGCCTATTCCCTACAAGGTTTTCACTATTTCGTCAGGTGTCTTCAAGTTTTCTTTTGCCGAATTCATGCTGGCTTCCTGCATAGGCAGGTCACTCAGGTTTTTTGCGGTAGCTGCATTGATGTATGCCTTTGGCCCGCGGATCAAGAGTTTCATCGAAAAGTATTTTAATTGGTGTGCCTGGGGCTTCATGATCCTTCTTATTGGAGGTTTTGCACTTTTGAAATACTTGAAATAGGCCCGATCCGCCCAGAATTGTCGATTATAATCCAATTCAGGAAGGCCAGCCTTGGATTTGCATTAGCCTGAGCCATGGCCCTGGCAAGGGCGTCACTGTCTTGAACTTGAATATTCATCTTGTTTTGTATGAATCTAAATTACCGCTGCATGGGATCGTTCATGGCGTGAAGGAACCATTGAGTCGGTTTGGCGGAGTCAGTTGCTAGCGCTCATTGAGCGATTACCCTCCGGAACGCCTTTTGTGGTACGATTGGGGCATATTATTCAGGACATCGTATCACTGAACCGGAAATGGCAGCTAGACTACAGAAGCGTAAAATAAATCACACTGAGCGTAGTCATGCTGCAATTGTGGTTACAACTAATCCTGGACGCATTCTTCAGACACAAGCAGGACTCAAGAAAGCTGGCTGTGATCCCGTGAAGGTCATGCACATCTCTGATTACCTGGATACTGCGATGGCTGAAGCATTGAAAGGCTGAAGGTTTCGATTTTAAGTTTTGCTTATTTGGAGATGATTACGAAGATAGGAGACAATTCTTTGTTCACTGATGAAATTAGATTTTTCAGGCGCGAACTTCAATACGAAGCCAAGTGCGGGGAATTGGATGGAGGCATCCATCAGTTTCTTCAGGAGCGGGCAGGACTTTTGATACATCATCTTAATCCTGCATTTAAGGAGCCAATACACAAGACCGGCGATAAATCCTATTGTGATCACAACCAAGGTACGACCTCGGTCTATCCAGTTGAAGAGCTCCTCCACTGACACGGCACATATCGCGTTTCAATGTAATAAAACTCATTCATCAACAATAAGGCGGGATTTCATCAAAAATCCAAACTGTTTTAGTTCCTGCTTAGGTGTGACTTAGAAGCGTCAAAACTCTTTAAGCTTTTCACACGCTTATGAATTTGAGCATTCTACGCTCGATCCCTAGAGGTATTGAACCTGCTGATCAGATGGTGCAGCAGTTGTTTTCAGGGGGAATCTCATGAGTGATCTGGATTCGTTTACTTCAGGGTGGACAGGAAATTGCCCCCTCCCTTTCAACTTTTTCTCTCAAAGATGAAAAAAAGTTATATTTCTAAGGTCTTTTTAGGTTTCTACACCATTCTTGACTTGTCAGAGATTGACATTGTTGGTCGATGCTTTTTTATTAGTTGAAATGATGAAACAGTTTGCATGTATCCTTACCGTTTTTTCGGTTTTTGCCATAGCCTTGTCCACTGCCAACGGGGCAGTTCAATCGGGTCTAGTGAAGGCCGAGCGCGTTAATGTGCGCACGCAACCCAACATCCTCAGTGAGGTCGTCTCTCAGGTAAATACAGGTGACAATGTTCAAGTGCTCGAAACCATTATTCATGACAAGCCTATCCCCGGTAATCCACGGGAGTGGTATCGGATTGGTATACCCGAAGCTGCGGTGCTATGGGTGGCTGGCGATTATGTTGACCCCACTGGTCAGACAGTTACTGCGAGTCGATTGAATGTCCGGGCTGGTCCGAGTGAGTCTTACACGGTTGTGGCCAGGCTGAATCGTGGTGATAAGGTTGAACGCATCAAAGAATCTGGAGGCTGGATTTCCATCAAGCCTCCGGCAACCTCTTTTGCTTATGTGGCTACCAGTTTCATTGATCTGATTTCAGAGACAGAACAGCTGCCGGTCCTTGAACCGGAACTGACAACACCTGTTGAAGTGGAAACAGTCAGTGAGGGAATCAATGAAGAAACTCCTCTACTCATCATAGATAATCCCAACTCTGGTGAAAACAGGGTGTTGAGAAGCACTATTGAAGGAAACCGACCTGACAGCGACGAATTACCTGTCGTTCAGCCCGTAGAACAAAACACGCCCCCAACTCCCATTCAAACGGAAATTCCTCCAGAGGTGAATCCTGTCGAGAAGATCCAGCCAGAAGTCATCATCAGTCAACCAATCGACCATCCTGATGATAATCCTTCCTTGTCCGATAATCTTGAAAATACCAATGAACAGGCAGTTCTTGAAGACTCTGGGTTGAAGCCCCTTGAATCGATTGAACCGTCCAGCGGATCTGATGACCAAGTGCGCTTGCCATCTGAAATAATTGTTTCCGAAAACCCATCAGATGCACTGGATGCATTGAGAAGAATTGTCACAAGAGAGGGAATTGTGCGCCGCAGCAGGAGCATCCAATCACCCACTTATCACCGATTGGAGGATCCATTGACACACAAGACCATGAATTACCTTTATACTGGCAGATTGCACCTAAACACCGCTCCGAACCGAACCGATCTCAAACCCTATGAAGGCTATCGTATTCGAGTGACTGGGCAGGAGTCTGTTGACCTTCGTTGGCCCAAGATCCCTGTGATTGAGATTGAAGAGCTCAAAATCGCAGATTAACTGACGGCAATGGACAATTTAATCAACGGTCGTCGAATAGCAGCGACCATACATGATGAAACATCTGCTCGAGTCAGCTTGCTCAAAAAAAGGGGAGTAATCCCCAGGTTGATTTTTATACGTATTGGAGAAGACCCTGCCTCGCGCGTCTACGTGGGCATGAAAGAAAAAAAGAGCCAGGAGCTTGGGATCGACTCTCAGACACTGGTGCTTGGTGAGCAAACCACACAGGATCAACTGCTCGAAATTATTTCCCAGCACAACGCAGATCCATCCGTTCACGGTATTTTGGTTCAAGCTCCATTGCCCCGGCATATCGATGAAACGATTATCTACTCTGCAGTTTCCCCGTCCAAAGACGTAGATGGATTTCATCCGGTGAATGTAGGGAAGCTCATGCTCAACCAGTCCGGTGGGTTCATGCCCTGCACGCCTGCTGGTGTTCACGAACTTTTGATTCGTTCCGACATTTCGATGGAAGGTGCAGAAGTTGTCGTGCTTGGACGTGGCAATATCGTGGGGAAACCCATGGCAGCCATCCTCATCCAAAAAGCCAAAACTGCCAATGCCACTGTAACTGTTTGCCATTCCAGAACTCGAAACATCGCAGAGCACTGTCGACGTGCCGACATTATTGTGGCAGCAATAGGGATGCCTCAATTCCTAAAGGCTGACATGGTCAAAAAAGGTGTTGTGATCATGGATGTTGGAGTCAATCGCATACCTGACTCGACCAGTAAGTCCGGAACACGCTTGGTAGGAGATGTCGATTTCGACGCTATACAGCCCATGGCCAAAGCGATCACCCCCAATCCAGGTGGGGTCGGTCCAATGACGATCGCTATGTTGCTGAAGAACACGGTTCAAGCAGCTGAACAACCCGTCATGAATGGGTAACCAATTGAATTTTGTGCAAGGAATTGCTTCTTATTACCTGTTGAATCCTTCAGAATTATCAACTTGTTCTGACTGATAAGCACTCAGACTGATTCAGAAATTTTTATACTATGGAACCATCAAGAATATTACCGGATCTCCAGACTTCACTTCTTTGTGAAGACGTTAAACAGGAATCCAACGGAAACTTTATACTCATCGGTGTCATTGGGCTGGTGCGAGTTCCTCGCCTGCCTGTAACAGCCCTTAAATTGTGCGTTTTTAATCGCTGGACGGCGGGTTTTGGGCAATTTAACGAAGAGGTGCGGCTTCTCTCCCCCGACCAGACCACTCTCGTTCGCAAGAGTGCTGTCAAGTTTGCGCTGAAAGACGTGAATACTCATGCGACGAACGTTTCCTTGTTCGGGCAGGTTGAATTCAAAGAGGCTGGTATTCACTTCATCGAAGTTCTGGTGGATGAAGTAATGAAACTTCGTTATCCCCTTAACGTGGTTCTCGCTCCTCAGCAGAAACAACCCGGAGGAGGCGAACAACAACCTCCTGCACAGAATCAGCCACCGCAAGCCTGAATATTGTCAGGTCACGAATGTGGCTCTGATACCCTGTCTGCATGAGTTTTCCTTTTACATTTCGGGGAATTGCTGATTGGGCTGTTCGTCTGAAAACAGGCGTGTTCATCAATACCCTGTTGACAGGCTTTGTCGCTGCAGGTGTGGTTGGATGGTTCGTTTGGGTCAATTGGTTGCCTGTTTGGGAAACTGCTATCATGCAGTTCCCGGAAGGATCTATCATCGAAAAACAGGTTCTTTCGACGAATGCTCCAGTCAGCGAAAATCTGGCGAGTAATCACTTTCTTTCGATTTCGATAAGGACCGATACTCAGAAAGAAATCTCCTCTACCTCTGATTTACGCGTCATTCTGGATACTTCGGGTCTTCGTATTGGATCTCTTTTTGGTTATCTTCGACTGCCCTATCCAGCTGGATACATCATCGAATTAGACTCTGAGCAAGTGCATCCATGGTGGCTTTCACGGAGTTTCTTTTTGTATTTAGGCGCCTTTACTTTCTTTTGGATTGGATTCTCTCTCGCATGGAGGGTATTGGCTCTCATCTATACAACGCCTGTTTTCATTCTTACTTACCTTTCTGGAAGACGACCTACTTTCGGGATTGTTTTTCGGTTAAATCTGTTATCCCTGATGCCTCCGGCGCTTTTCATGATAGTTGCCGTCATTCTTCATGGTCTGGAGCAGCTCAATCTTCAGGAATTTCTGGTTGCGAATGCTATTCATTTTCCAATGGGTTGGGTGATTGTTGTTTTGTCTGCGCGCCATCTAGAAATCTCCTCACTCTCTACTCAAGACCTTGCAAAATCTAAACAGGTTGGCCCCAACCCTTTTGACATAACAAAGCCAACTTCCAAGGAACGCAAAGCACGAAATCCATTCAGCTCATCTGATCACTGAGTAAAAATTGTTCACATCCAAAAAACTGGTTCAATTGCATCAGTGTTTTCCCAAGTTTTTGAAGGTCACTCTTTTGATGGCTAGAACTGATTGCAACCCGGAAAATTAAGTTGTTCAGACCTCCTGGGTATCGAATGAATGAGGGGTAGATCCCTGATTCCACGACCAAATCCTTTAATGCCTGGATTGATTCCTCAGTCAGAGTTTCCCCAAGTCTGAAGCTGAAAACAGGTGACATTAAACCTGTCTTTTTCAGGAGCCCTAAACTTGAAAGTATGTCTGACATCAAATCGATACGATGACTCAGTTGCGAACTTAGCTCTGGCTTTGTAGACAACCATTCGATGCTTTTGATGGCTGCATGCGCCAAGTGCATGGGGAATGGTGTATGACCAGCCCAGGTTGCTCCTTGATTACGAATGCTATTTGTAACTTTCAGGGGTCCCGCAATGGCTCCTCCGTGGCATCCAACTGTTTTGGCCAAAGAAAGCGTTTTAATGACGGTTCTCGCATCTCCGGATGATGTATCTCCCTCGTTCCAGAAATTATATCCAAGCACACCGAAACCATGTGCGTCGTCGATGATAAAGGAAACTGCAACTGGCAACATTCTCCGGAATGCATTCAAGGGCATGATGCTTCCATCCAGACCAAACATGCTTTCACTGAGAAGGAACCAATGTTGATTATCAGGTAATCCAGATGAAATCTCTGCGGCTGAGTTTACATCGCAATGTCGGTAATTCCGAACAGGTAGCCCAGATAATTTTGCTGCATCTCTCAGACTCGGATGGCACTTTTCATCGATCAATAGTCCATCAGCGGCCTCACTCAGATAAGAACTCAGCGAAAGATTTGCTAAATAACCTGCCCCTGTAAGTAGGCTGTCCTCCGTTCCGTTGAGTGCAGTCAACTGCTTTTCAAGTTGCAGGTAAATGGAGCGGTCACCGGTTGTGGTTCTGGACGCACTGGATGATAAACTGGGTTCATTCCTCAATGATTCAACTGCTGATAATCGAATTTCAGCTTTATGACTAAGCCTCAAATAATCGCACCCACCAAAATACAGCAGCTTCTTGCCTTCAATGGCAACATGTCTTTCATCGATTGTTTCTGGTGTTGGGCTGTTCATCTGACTCTCCGCAAATCATAACAACCAAATCCTTCGAATCACAGACCAGAAAATCAGGGGGCAATGCATGGGGATTTCATGTTTTTTTTCACGAGTAATTGTTCGCGATCAGAGGCATTCCACGATGTAAGTGCTGCCTAATGGTGTCGGTTGCCATCATCGTACTGAAATGCTGGACAGAACAAACTGCAAGGATCATTTTCCCGTCTTTGAATACAATACATGTCATGATTCTTTTTTACCGAGTGGGCTCTTGTTGACGATCCAAGGTTGGTGACCTAGCTTGGCATCATGTTTCATCTGGAAGCACCTTTTCCTCCTGCTGGAGATCAACCCGAAGCGATACGCCAACTGACTCTTGGAGTTCAGGATTCTAAAGCGCATCAGGTTCTTTTGGGTGTGACTGGTTCAGGGAAAACATTCACTATCGCCAACGTCATTGATGAGATTCAGCGACCGACTCTGATTATCTCTCACAATAAAACATTAGCAGCTCAGCTTTATGCTGAATTCAAGACATTCTTTCCCAAGAATGCAGTTGAGTATTTCGTAAGTTACTTTGATTACTACCAACCGGAAGCCTATTTACCTCAAACCGATACGTTCATTGAGAAGGATTCAAGTATCAACGACGAAATTGAACGGCTCAGACTATCAACCACCAGTTCCTTGGTATCAAGGCGTGATGTCATTGTGGTAGCAAGTGTTTCTTGTATTTACGGATTGGGCAGCAAGGAAGACTACGAAGCGATGATGATTCCTTTAAAGGTTGGTGAATCGATCTCGAGGGATCAGTTCCTCCATCGTCTGGTTGATCTTCAATATGAACGTAATGATGTCGCACTTATTCCTGGTAAATTCAGAGTAAGGGGTGACACGGTTGAAATCACACCTGCTTATATCGAAGAAGGAATTAGACTGGAATTTTTCGGAGATGAGGTAGATCAGATTAGCAGATTTGACCCTTTGACGGGCAATCGCATTGAATCTCTGGAATACGTGACTTTTTATCCAAGCAAACAATTTGTGACTCCTCGAGCGAAAATGAAAAAAGCCATCCTTTCAATTCGGGAAGAGTTATCCGATCGAATTGCTGAATTTGAAAAGGAAGGTAAGCTCCTGGAAGCTCAACGCATCAAAATGCGAACGGAATATGATTTGGAGATGATGGAAGAGATGGGGTTCTGCTCAGGAATTGAAAATTATTCTCGCCATATTTCAGGCAGACCTCCTGGGTCAAAACCTTATACACTGTTGGACTTTTTTCCAGATGATTACCTTTTGGTCATCGATGAATCCCACGCTACTGTTCCGCAGGTGGGAGGGATGTATGCTGGCGATCGTTCAAGAAAAACAGTGCTCGTGGAGCATGGTTTCAGATTGCCAAGTGCTTTGGATAACAGGCCACTTGGATTCGAGGAGTTTCAGTCACATCAAGCGCAGACCATCTATGTAAGCGCTACGCCAGCTCATCGCGAACTGGAATGGGCAAAGAATCAAGTGGTTGAGCAGATTGTTCGGCCAACAGGCCTTATCGATCCAGAAATCATCGTGCGTCCGCTCAAGGGGCAAATCGACGATTTGATTGAAGAAGCACGCAAGCGAGTTGAACTTAAAGAACGTGTTCTGGTAACCACACTTACCAAAAGAACTGCTGAGGAATTGACGGATTACCTCAGTGAAATTGGTATTGAGGTGCGTTATCTTCACAGTGAGATAGATGCGATTGAGCGAGTAGAGATCTTGAGGGGATTGCGACAGGGAGAATTTGATGTATTGGTTGGGATTAATTTATTGAGGGAAGGGCTCGATTTACCCGAGGTTTCCATGGTCGCTATTCTTGATGCGGATAAAGAAGGCTACTTGCGCTCAACCACTAGTCTTGTGCAGACGGCTGGTCGAGCTGCTCGGCATCTCAATGGTAAAGTGTATCTTTATGCCGATGTCATGACTCGCAGTATCAAGGCATTCCTTGCCATTTCGCAATATCGCCGCGAGAAGCAATGTGAACACAATAAGAAACATGGTATCACTCCGCGCAGTGTCAGCCGTGCAGTGGAAGACGGCTTGGTATACCGCATGCAAGGAAAGAAACAGGCTAATCAAATTCTTAACGAAACGGCCGAGAATCTAGATGTGACCGAAACTATCAATGAACTGGAGGTTGAAATGCAAGAAGCCTCCGTCAATCTTGAGTTTGAAAAAGCGGCTCTATTGCGGGATCAAGTGAGAGAATTGAAGCGAAGTGTGGGGATAGAAGTTCCTGCGACCAGTTCAACGACTCCCACCAAAGTCAGTTATCGTACGAAGAAAAAGAAATCACGGCGAACAGTGCAGCTGAAGAGATCTACCAAGCGCAATAGCACTTGAATTGGACAGCTGAATAGAGAGGAAAGCAGTTTTTCCGCAGGTAATTTGAATCGTGCTGCACGGGTTCTCCATGGTTCCATCCAAGCCCGACCTGCTATTGCTCATGTCATAGGGGTTGTTGGCTAGCGTTGTTGAATCATGCCAAAATATCATGAACGATGTTTCCATGAACATCAGTCAGGCGATAATACCTGCCTTGAAACCTGTAAGTCAATCGCTCGTGATCGATGCCCAATTGATGCAAGAGAGTGGCTTGCAAATCATGGACATGAACCGGTTTTTCGACTGCATTCATGGCCAACTCATCGGATGCCCCATAAGAAATACCGGGTTTGATGCCTCCACCAGCCATCCAAACCGTAAATGCATATGGATGATGATCTCGCCCCCATCTTGGGCGGTTATTGATATCCCCTTGAATGAAAGGGGTTCTGCCAAATTCTCCACCCCATACCACAAGCGTGTCATCCAATAATCCTCGTTGTTTGAGGTCCATGATCAAACCTGCGCTGGGCTGATCGGTATCTTTGCACTGAGTGTAAAGTTCAGTTGTGATACTGTTATGCTGATCCCAGCCTGCGTGCATGACCTGGACATATCGAGTGCCCCTCTCAATCAGCCGACGGGCCATCAGGCAGTTGTAGGCAAAGGTTCCTTGCTCTTTGACTTGAGGTCCATAGAGATCCAGAACATGGTCCGGTTCTTTACTCAGGTCAGTGAGATCAGGTACGCCTGTTTGCATTCTGTAGGCCATTTCATATTGAGCAATCCGAGTCTCAATTTCAGGATCGTGGACTTGTTCATGCTTGAGGCGGTTCACTTTTCCAATATCATCAAGTAAACCTCGCTTCAACATGGCATTCATCCCCTCGGGATTTTCCACATAGAGAACGGGGCTGCCGCCACCGCGAAACTTTACCCCCTGATAACGCGATGGCAGGAATCCTGATCCCCAGTAAAAATCATAGAAAATCTGACCACAAGTGGTTCCTTTGCTGACAGAGGTCATGACCACAAACCCAGGTAAGTTATCGCTCTCCACTCCCAAGCCGTAAGTCATCCAGGCCCCCAAGGTAGGGCGGCCGGGGATTTCTGCTCCGCTCAGAAAAAAGGAAATGGCTGGTGCGTGATTGACAGCGTCTGTGTGCATGCTTTTTACAAAGCACAAGTCATCTGCCATTTTTGCAATGTGCGGCAGAAGATCACTGACCCAAGCACCGCTTTGTCCTCGCTGTTGAAAGGGTTCCACCGGAGAAAGCATCAGCTTTCCGCTGGGATCTCCCGTCATGGTGCTGAATCGTTTTCCTTTGAAATAAGATTCTGGAACCGGCTTTCCATGCATGGGTTTGATGCCCGGTTTATGATCAAACAAGTCAACATGCGTAGGAGCACCATTCTGAAAGAGGTATATGATCCTTTTTGCCTTGGAGGCATAGTGTGGAAGTTCAGGCAAACCGGGCATACCCACCGTGGAGTTTGTCTTGAGAGAGGAGCCCAGAAGCCCCTCACGATTTAACAGAGAAGCAAGAGCAGCTGTTCCGATACCTGTGGCGTTGCGTCCAAAGAAATGTCGGCGATTGAGCCGTAATCTGGGATCCAGGATTGGGTGAAAGTCAGGATTGGGTTTCATGCGTTGGTTTTACTCTCGGGTCAAAGTTTCATCCATGTTCAAAATACCCAGGCTGACCGTGGCCCAGGTGGCTAATTGCATGCGATTCAAACCCGCAGGTATGTCGGATTCTCCGTGGCTCAGCCAGGCATCGATAGCCTCTCTATCACTTGAAAAATAAGAGCGCGCCCGGTCTGCGCTTTGTATCCAGATTGATCTTTCCTGATCAGAGGGGGGGCGTGCCAGAGTGAGTAGATAGATCCTTTCTAGGATTTCATGGTCTTGCAGCTCATCAGACATTGCTTGAATTGAAAGTCCACGAGCAGCTTCAACAAACGTCGTGTCATTGAGTGTGGCAAGGGCATGGAGGGGGCTGTTGGTGCGTTTGGCGTCCACATTGCAGGTTTGCCGCGAGGCGGTATCAAATAAAAGGGTTGGTGCAATGATGCGTCTCCAGAAAGTGTATAAACTGCGGCGAAACAGCTTTTTTCCATGATCCTGAGTGTATTTCTTGTTTCCAAAAGTTGCGTCCTCCCAGACTCCGTCGGGTTGGTAACCATTCACTGGGGCCCCCCCCAGCGATGGATCTAGCAGGCCTGCTGCTGCCAGGGCTTGGTCTCGAATCATCCATGATGGAAGTCGGAATCTTGGAGCGCGTGCATATAAACGGTTTTCTGGATCTGCTTCAATCAGCTTGGGAGTTGCAACTGAACTGCGTTGGTAGGTCTGGCTTGATAAGATGATCTTGATGAGTTTTTTCACATCCCAACCTGAATCCATGAATTCGGCGGATAGCCAATCCAGCAATTCCAGATGTTTGGGGAACTCACCCTGGACTCCAAAATCCTCCGGAGTCTTGACCAGTCCCATGCCAAAGAACTGCTGCCAGAATCGGTTTACGGTCACGCGCGCAGTCAAAGGGTGGTCTCTTCGCATCAGCCACTCTGCAAGATTCAACCTGTTTGGAGGATTTTGAAAGTTTTCCAGAGGAGGTAATGAAGCGGGAACGGCGGCAAGAACAGTGTCTCTTTTCTGATTGTAAAGACCGCGCTCGAGCATGGGAGTTTGGCGGCGTTTACTGATTTCCTCCATGACCATTACTTTTGGAATAGAGCGTTTGATCTTGTTTAGTCGATCTTTTGCCTTGATCCATTGGTCGCGGGCCTTGGCAAGCTCAGGAACAGAAGTAACGAAGGCATCCATCACGGTTTTTTTCTGCTTATCTGTTCGTTTTTGATCTGGGGTTTTGAGTGCCAGTTGAAGTGCCTTCAATGATTCTTTTTCAGCCTCTTTCCCGGTCTTGATTAGCGCATTGATTTGGCTAAGTTGGATGGGCTCCCATGCTTCCATTTCCTGAATGTGCTTATCCTTAAACTGATAGAATTCAGATTGAGTTCTTTGAATTATCACCTCTGCGTGATCAATGGCTCTGGATTGATCCAGTGAAGGTGTTGAAAGTATTGGGGGTGTCTGAGGATCGCCACCTCCGCCTGTGACTGGGGTTTGATTGAAAAAATCAAACAACTGATAATATTCTTTTCGAGTATAGGGGTCATACTTGTGATCGTGGCAGCGGGCACAAGTGAGCGTTGCTCCCAGCCAAACAGTGCCCATGGTCTCAGTCATGTCCATGACATAGTCCACACGGTTTTCCTCGGGGATACGTCCTCCTTCACCATTGATCATGTGATTGCGACAAAAACCGGTTGCCAGTTTTTGCTCATGAGTTGCGTCTGGCAGAAGGTCACCTGCCAGCTGCCAGGTGGTAAAGGTGTCCCAGGGTAGATTATTGTTAAAAGATTCTACGACCCAGTCACGCCATGGCCACATGGTTCTTTCCCGATCTCCTTGATAACCATTGGAGTCAGCATACCTTGCTGCGTCGAGCCAATTCCACGCCATGCGCTCGCCGTAAGCAGGGGATGCAAGATACCTGTCGATGGCCTTTTCGAACCAGGTGTGCGTGGTGTCACTGAGGATTTCGTTCAATTCCTCCAGAGTAGGGGGAAGGCCGGTCAAATCAAGGGCCAGCCGTCGGATTAATGTTCTCCGGTCTGCTTTTGGCTGGGCGATTAAACCTGCTTTCTCAAGAGCGTTTTCAACAAACGCATCAATGGATTGCTTTCCAGGCTTCGGAGGTGATGGCCTTTCAATGGGGTTTAGAGACCAATGCTTACCCCACTTCGCTCCTTCGGTAACCCATTGTTCCAGCAGTTTGATCTGAGCCTTCTTCAAGGGGCGTCCCAGTTTGTGTGGAGGCATCAGGTCATCTTCATCCTCTGTCGTAAGCCTGCGGATTAATTCACTGTTCAATGGATCACCTGGACTGATTACAGCCATTTCGTTTTCCGCATGCTTTTTGGCACTTTCCTCAATATCTAGTCTTAAATTTCCCTTGCGAGCCTTTGGATCGGGGCCATGACATTGAAAGCATGCATCCGATAACAACGGCAGGATTTCTCGGGAAAAATCAATGGTTTGGTTTTCATTTGCCTGAATCAGTGATCCTGAAATGAAAAGTAGCAGGCAAAGAATATGAGTTTTCAAAGACAGATCCCAATGGGCCGCTTTGAATCGGCAGAGAATGGACTTCATGTCATTCAATTGAAAATTTTGATGAATCGTCGGAGTAATAAATCCATACTAAGGAATATGCGATTTTGCTGCAAGTGGCGATTCTTTCATCCCATGACTCATAGTTTTCCGGGGCGAAATAAAAAAAAACTGAGCAGGAGAGACTTCTGTGTTTGGTGGCAGCTAGGAACCACGCGAAAAATACTTAATCAGCAGTGATGGCCAGCATGAAAGGGGAACTGTCTTTCATGCTGGATGCGTAATCAATAGCTTTGATGACTTTTTCCGGATGCGGGTTGTTCCAGGTTTTCTTGAATAATCGCAGCTGCATGGAGGACTCCTTGCTTGCTGCATTTTCACCTTCCCAGGCGGCCTGTGATCCGCTGAGTGAGGGAGCATCAGGAGCGGTCCACCAATCAGCGACATCTTTACCGTAATGCACTCGAATCACATTTTCCGTTCCGTCGCTATAGTAAATGGTCCATTTGGCAATGGTTTGCCCTTCATCGGAAGGCCATCCCGCACCATGCAGGAAGTGCAAACGTTCAGCTTTCCTGCCGATAATGATATTGGTGACTTTCTGTGGATAATCAATCGAGGAAATAGTCTGGATCTGCTGCCCGTTTAAATGGATCAAACCACGCGCATCAAAAGTGACTCCGGCCAAATCGACTGTCCCTTTTGGAAAGGATGCCAGGTCGTTGCCTTCCTGAACTTCGAAGTGGAAGTTGTCATCCAGGGCTGCGTTGTAGTATGCATCCAGAGGAATGCATTGATCTGGAGTGTGATCGGCCCTGGTAGGGATAGGTTTCCTTGGTCCTGCTGGCTTTTTAGGGCTGCTGTGTCCAGGGGCTTCGTTCCTGCCTTCCTTAATGTTTTCCATGAATAACCATTGAGGGTTCTTGAGCAGGGTTTGTTTTCTTTTGTCAGGCTTCATGTCCAGAGGAGTCATGGCTCTGGACATGAGTGTCTGGATTCCCTCAGGATTTCTGAGGTAATTTTCAGCCAGCGAATTCCCGATTATTTTTATCAATGAAGAGAAGCCACCTGTATGATGCAGGATGCCGAACTCTGACGTGTTATCGTGTTGTTTGGCATAAGTCATGATGCCACCAACATCCGTTGCAATGGCCTCGTAATCCTCAATGATGTCTTCCAAAAGGGGGACCACTCTTGGGCGAGGAAATGCTATGTTCCCGGGTAGGAGGCCATAGACTTTCCCGCTTGCTGGATCCTGATTCACCGCTGCCAGTAGAGGTGAAAAGGGAATCGATGCAAGGGCGTTTCTGATGGCTGCCTCATCAGTCTGGTCGATGTTTTTAACCGCCGACTGGGCTTTTTTCAAATAAGCGTGCATATCCCGATGTGCTAATGCCTCCATACTGGACAATCCATGAATGGCGGTAGGCAAGGTTTCGCTCAGTTTGATGAACGAGATGGAGTGGGATCCCTCAGGTACAATGTTCAACAAAGCCCTCGCACTTCCCGGCATTCTGGAGCCAGATTGCCACTCAAAATTTTCCAGCCATTCCTGACTGCCACTGTCCTGATGGTAAACGAGATGATTGTCAATTTTGCGCGCAAGATAGACTTTTCGATGAATGAGCTCGTGTTGATTGAATCCAAATAAACCGCTCTTGGTAAGCCATGCATTTTCCCAGGTTAATTCACTTACATCGCCCTCTTTTTTCTGAGTATTCACTCGGTAAATTTGATCGATCCATCCATCCCGTTGATAAGGTTCCAGCATTTCAAAGGCTTGCTTGCGGCTATTTTCAAGAATAAATTTCTGTTGAGTCAAGTGTTGAGCAAGTAGATCAGGTCCACTATCAGGTGCGATGAACACTTTTCGATAGGCGGGTTGATATTGTTCCTTTTTCCAATCGGTAAAAAATGACTTCAACGAATCATAGTTTCTGGGGTGAGGCATGTCTTTTACTTTTGCTACCACCTTCAGAGTCCAATCAGATTGCGACTCCATGGGTTGTAAAATGACCTGATCGGTATGTGCCTTCTGTAATTGGTTCAGCCATGTTGTTCTCAAATTCCTGGATTCCAATAGGCGTCGCAACTTTTTCAATGTCTGCGTGATCCAAACGAATGGAATCTTCTTGGGAGTTTGCCCTTCCGCGGACCACTGGTTTGCTTGGGTAGGGAACCTTTCGAGTGCTGATTCAAGTTCCTTGAGAGGGATTGGACGCGTCATTTTATGCGGGTCATGTGGGCCTGCATGTAACATGAATGTCAGTCCGGGTGTTAGTGAGTTGCCTCGAATACCCAAAGTAAAACCTTCAAAGGATTCAGTAGCTGAAGCAATACTTTCAAAGGTAGTTTGATACGCTGCAGTGACCACGCACTCGGCATAATTCAGTAATTCCTCCATGCCACTGACAGGCAACTGCATTTGGATCTGGGCGTCGATGGCCTCACGTTCATTCGCCGATATTTGCTTGAGCAGGGCCTCTTTTTGCTGACTTAAAAGAGAGATAGGAAGATATTTGAACAAGCCAATTTGACCAAGCAAAGGCTTTGCCAGGCCAGGATGTACAGAAATAAAAATATCCAGATCTTTTGCCTTCTGAATGACATCTGACATGTGTGGATCTTCGGATAACCTTGAATAACCCTCTTTGTCTCTCAGAAGCAATAACAAGGAAGGTTCGCCTGAAATGTAAAGGCGTCCGTTGCTCGTCAAGCCGAAGCAATTTTTCAGAGGACCTATTTCTACCTCTGTTTTGAGCATGTCACAACCGCCAATGGATACTGTTTCTGCTTGAAGAGGACCTTCAACATGACTTGCAAGTGACATGAAAGTTCCCGCATCGGATAGGCCGAGACTGAGGATGAAAAATCTGGAAGGATCTCCTGGATAGACGGAAAGGGTGATGTCTCCTCTCAAATCCAGACCTGTCTGTTTTTCCAGCTCTTCGGGATCCAATGCTTTTCCGTTATTGAACATTCCAAGGACACTCAGCAAAGGGTGTTCTTGTTTCACTAATACCCTAAAAGGTGCTGGGATAAATGCATCTGGAAGAGTGTCCTTGGTAAATGTCTCGGCTTGAAACAACAGATCGAGCGGATTCTTGATCTTTGCATGCACGATGGCATTGCTTGGCAGCGCATCTTCCGGTTTCGGCGATTTAACATGCTGATGCTCCTGTGACCATGCGCCTGTGCAGGACAAAAGGACCAAACAATTTAGACTCACCCAACGGATATTGACGAAGTGTTGCAAGGAATTATTGAATAGCATAACGAGTTGTTACTTATACCTTGAACTACACCGAGATGTTATGAATTGTTTCAGATTATAATGGCCGACTTCCAAATCATATTGAAATCCATTTTCAAAACTTGAGTTCTATACAAGCTAGCCTTGAGATTTCGTAGTAAATTCTTCCTTTCTGGAAATCAACAAATTGCTATAAAAAGGCGAGTGGCAATAAAAAAAGGAACCTGACGAATCAGGTTCCTTCACAAAATAAATGGCTTGAGAGGGGAAATTATCTCCCCAGAGACTTATTCATCATATTTCCCAAGGCTACGAATCCAGATGTTTCTGAATCGCATGGGGTTGCCATGGTCCTGCAAGTGAATGGCGCCATGAGGTGGGTGTTGTTTATTGTAGGTTCCAACTTGACGATGGAGGCTGGGGCCTGAGTATTCCTTTTTGTGGTGCAAGAGAACGCCATTGTGTATGACGGTGACATTTGCTTTCTTGACCAGTTTTCCATCTTCCCATCGTGCGGTTTCAAAAATAATGTCATAGCTCTGCCAGGCTCCAGGAACCTTGCTGGCATTTACCAATGGGGGTAGCTGACCATACATCGCACCTGCCTGTCCGTCCGCGTAGGTCGGGTTGTTGAATGAATCCAGGACTTGCACTTCGTACATGCCGTAAATAATAACACCACTGTTGCCCCGGCCCTGACTGTTGCCTTCAACTACATGGGGGGTGGCGAATTCAACGTGCAACTGGAAATCTCCAAAGTGATCCTTGGTCTGGATCGATCCTGATTCAGGAGCTACTTCCATGTAACCATTCTCGACTTTCCAACCGGCTGGCTTGTTGCCTGTTTTCCATTTGGAAAGATCGTGTCCGTCGAAAAGTATGACGGCATCGGATGGGGCTGGAGCCGAGTGGCTGAACGTGGTTCCTGGAGTGACGACTTTAGGAGCAGGACGGTTGGCGTCATGCACGCGCCATTTCTGCCCGGGAATTTCAGGTGTATCCGTATAACCGACCGGGGAGTCTGCTGCTTGTGCAACGGACAAACCTGCCACCGCGATCATCACATTGAGAATAGAATGCTTCATAAGTTTCATGCTGTAAGTGAAGACGATTTTCTGTCAGCTAATCGAGATAAACGCAAGCGGAAACCGCATATCACCTTTTCTATCTAAAAAGTGAAAATCACTAGCCAAGGTCATTTCGCTTCAGCTCAGGCATGATCATGGTGTGATTTGTCCTCTGATTTCTCCCCCTCCATTGCCAGTGGTATGGATGTTAATGTATGCCTCTCCCGAAATGATGGCTTGAGCTGCTGCATCCGTCACCTCCATCCCCCCCATGAAGGTGCCGGAACGGGAAGTTTCCGACTGGTGCAGGTCTGTTCCGCTCAGAGCAATCAGCACGCCGGAGTTAGTGCCTTTGGCTGCGGGTCCATGGATGTGAGCCGCAGTGAAGTCCGATTGCAAACCTTCATAGATCACATTGACCGTCAGGAAATTTCCATCAAGCGAAACGGAACCCGATCCATGTGCTTCGGTTGTCACGGCTGGAACCTCCTGCCCCCCCCTTAAGAATACCGTGAAAGTCTGTCCCCCTGAGCCGTCACCTACGCGATAAAACATCGTCGGACCGTCCGCACTTGTTTGATAGGGGCTGGTAGCATTCTCCACCGTAAAATATGGGCCCAGAGGACTTCTGGATGATTCCAGAGTGCCGCCTTCCTCCCACGTAAGTGTTAGATCGTTGCCATTTGCCTGAATGAATAAGGTCGTGGAAACAGGCTCCGGTATGGATATCTCAGGGAAACTATCGGCATTCCCCGGGTTGGTCACTTGAGCGCCAGCTTCTGCAATGCCGTCGCCGTCAGGGTCCCCCAATTCAAGACCATTTGAGAAACCATCTCCGTCCGAATCCATGGAAGCAAGCACTTCACTCCAGAAAGGTGCTCTACTCCCGCCCACAATGGACCGCACCTCATCCCCAAACGGAGTCCTCGGACCACCTCCAGAGTTTCTGATGTGGCAACTTGCGCAACCCAGAGCGTTACCGTTGGGTAGCATTCCTACCCTAAAACTTCTTGCATGTGTTTTTTCGATGGATGCACATTGGAGAGCACAGCCGATGACTAGCAACGTCAAAGAAATCCATTGGTTCTTGTAGTTTTTCATATATTTGGCTTTGCGTAGATACAAGTAACTAGTTTTCCGCGTTTTTCAACAGCGCAAAAAGTGCAACGAACCTGACAAATTTTGATCAATCCAGATTATCAAATTCAAACATGACTCATGTTGGAAGCGAGTCAACCTCGTTTCACGGCAAAGCCAAAGGTCTGATCATTGCTCTCAAGCAAGCAGCCTTTCCTGCGGGACTTGCTCCATGACACTTGAAATAACGATGCCTTATGCTTATTTTCCTTTGAAATGATGATCTGCAAATTTCATAAATTGTTCCCAATCATAAGGATCAATGGAGTGTCCGCCTTCTCTAATATGAAAACCGACCTCGGAAGTCAGAATCGGCTTTCTGATTTCAGGTAGATCGGGTGATGTCAGGCCTTTTTTGCCGAGAAATTCATAAACCTCACTTGCATGGTAAGCGGATAAATATTCCCCCCGAGGATCGGCCCATGTGTCATCGGTTGAGCTGTGGACATACACCGGTCTTGGAGCGATGCATGCAAGGAGCATGTGTTGATCAATGGGGAGATCATCCTCCTGCTCTACAAACTTCCAGGCATTGCGGCACAGCCAGTATGGAAATCGCGTCACCATTTTCTTCAATGTTTCACCGGATTTCCGTCTCCAGAGGGCGGCGCCAGCGCAACCTGATTGAGCTGAAATGGCCAGAGCGAATCGATCATCCTGTGCCGCGGTCCAAAGAGTTGCCTTTCCCATTTTTGAATGTCCCATGATAGCAATGCGTGTATGATCAATATCGGTATCTGACTCCAGATAGTCCATACCCCGACTGGCTCCATAAGCGCATGCTGACAATACTCCCCACTCGTGAGCCTTTGGGAAACTTTGCCCCTCGGGATAAAAAAGTTTGTGGATGCCCTTGAGGAATTCAACCTCATTGTGCCTCAGGAGATCCTGCTGATAAACCGCACAGAACCCATACCCTCTGTCGAAGAATGCTCCAAGTGGCCAACCGTTCTTCAAGAATCCTGGGCGCGTTTCTGACGCGTCAAAGTCATTTGATTGGGTATTATTGAAGCTGTGTTTTAAAAATGCGGGAACAGGCTTGCCGGCATTGTTGGGAACAAAAACGAGAAAATGCATCGAAACCCGGCCCTTTTCGTTTTCCAATATGATTTTGACATCTTTTCGGGTGGCTTTTCCGTCCATGAAATCGGGGTCTTCCTTGACCACTTCAAATCGCACATCGACAGGTTGAGCCGGTTTTGGAATGCGTCCGTAAATCAGGTTGCTGTAAAGCGAAAGGATCTCGGGTCTGCGAATGGAAAACCACTCCTCGGGCGTTTTGATCGGCTTGCCTCCTGAGGAAACAAGCAGGGGGGGGAGGTCGTATTCCGGAAGTCTGTTTTCCTCATAATTGACATCCTGGTCATACTCCTTGGCCTCGCGGGCACTCAGCAGTGTCGGGATAAGGAGAGTGATCAACAATAAATATAGAGCGCGGTTCATGGTTTGATGTTTTCCTGTATTACCTTACGCAGGGCAAGTTGAAAGTGAACGCATCGCTCCGGTAATCCTTGAGTTATGGACTCAATAACCGTATAAAATTTAGATATTTCGCTTGTCAGGTCAGGATTTCCCCCTTGAACGCGTCTATACTTAGTGGCAGAAATCACAAACAAGAATCAACCCGGTCCCTTTTCTTTTGTTCTGAACATTTTTTATCGATCCCAGTTCACTCGAGGAAATGGGCAAAATCACTCCCATGCCCTTGTTCATTAATGAAGCTAGATGAATCGCAAATCCTGAAGGTGTTAATGGAGTGGCGGAATCGCATTTCCGCTGCGACATGGTTGGTTGTGAAGGATGCTCATGCGGTAGAGGACATCTTTCAAAACGTAGCCATCAAAGCCATCACCCGGAATGTTGAATTCAAAGCTGAGGCTGCTTTGGTCTCTTGGGCATTCATTACTGCAAGAAGAGAGGGAATTGACTGGATCAGGCGTCAGCAAAGGGTCTCCACGGGTTTGAGCGAGGACCTAATGAAAGTTCTGGAAATGGAATGGGTTGCTCATTTCGATAAGACATCTTCTGGTGCGCGTGTGGAGGCGCTATCCAGCTGCCTTGATAGAATACCTGACAAATCAAGAAGCCTACTGAAGCTAAGGTACTTTGACGGATATAATTGCATTGAAATTGCTGAAAAGATAGGCATCGAATTGAATACCGTCTATAAACGGTTATCGCGCTTGCATCAGGGATTACGAGTCTGCATTGAGCAGAAAACCCGAACGGACTCAGGCCATCTCTGATATATTGGAAATTAATGAAAGACGGAATATCGCAGGAAGAATTGCTTGTCAGGTTTTTGGATGGTTCATTGTCTCCATCTGAGGAAGCCGAACTCATGCAGTTACTCGAGCAAGATTCCTCGGCAAGGGAGTCACTGCGAGAAATGTCAGAGCAGGTTATCGCTGTCGCGGATCTCGAACGGACCAGCGTTGCAGTGAGGGCTGAAACTGCTCGGCAACCTCAGCGCGAGCCCAATGTCGATGAGCACGCCTTCATGCGAGGGTTTCTGCGAGTGAGTTTTAAATTTGTTCTTCCACTCGCAGCCTTGGTCACTTTGACAACAGTGGTTCTCCAAGAGATTATTTCAAAAGAACCTGCCACGTTTCTGAAGATTTCAAAAGTAAGTAGTGCCTCTCATCTCCATACGGCCCTGGGTAAGATTGAGGATCAGTTGGAGGTCAATATGCCTGTCAGGGAAGGGGATACGGTTGAATCCAGATCCTGCGACTCATGGCTTGTTTTGCAGCTTGGGGATAAATCCCACATTACCCTCGCAGGTCACAGTTATCTGCAAAACCTGGAGAAAGAGGAAAATTCTGTTCAATTACGATTTTTGACCGGCAGTTTGTGGGCTGATTTTTCTCCAGAAAAGGGAATGCAGTCTTTTACCATTCAAACCCCTACGTGCTCAATCGAATTAAAAAACGCTCAGTTTGATCTGCACACTGAACGTTTTTTTACTCGTCTGCGCGTCAACGATGGAACCGCCGTGGTGACGAGACTGTTGGATCAATCCCGCAGCGAAGTGCGTTCGGGTGAGCAAATTGAATGCAATATCGATGACGCTGCCGTCTTTGAATCGAATGAACAGCCTCTTCCCGTTGACCATTGGCAGTGTCAGCTCCTCAAAGGTCCTGACATTTCGCTGGGCACAGTGCTCCCCTCTTTTGAAAACGATTTCGCTAACATCAAGGCAGAGCCTCTGCCCTGGAAGATACGTCATGACAAGCACATCATGCTATACGCGGTCGCCCTTTCCGTCTCCAGAAGCAGTGATCAACCTGTCTTACTGCAGTCTGGTTCTACTCTGCGGTATTATTTGAGTTATGATGAACCGGACCGTGTTAGATTTGGCTTCAGCACCCAGCGCATAGGGGGTGTTTATGCGGGCAAGTTTGAAACAGATGTCGAGCCATCGCAGCTTGGTCCCGCAGGTGATATTCTAGAAATAGAATTGGACTTGGACGCATTCTGGCCATTGAGTCCTCAACTTTCACCAGGACCGGAGGGACTTGAGGTGAGTGATATCTACGCATTGACCATCAAGCGTGATGCCGGGCTCAAGGTGCATCGCATTGAAATTATTCCGCCGAATAACAGTAGTTCGAATCTAGACTGAGAAGTAACGCCGTTATCTGTTTGAAATCGGCTAGCGATATTTATTCCAAACTTCGGGGACAGCGACCCACATTCCGGGCATTTTCGGATTGCTGTTCCAATTCTCCTGGATCCATACCCTCTCTTTCCTGATACGCTCTGCATGTCCGTCATAAAAAGCTATGTTTGCACCTTCATTATGTCGGTACATAGTTGGACCTCCGGTGCCTGCATCCTTGTATTTCTGGACACTGCCTTGCTGGCCAAGCGCATCCCAACCCAAATTGTAGTCTGCACCTTTCCAGCGTGACCACCAATCCTGACCATCGTGGAAAATAAGTTTCTCTGATGGGCTGCTGATACTGGTGAGTTTGTGTCCAGCATGATTTTTGCTTGCTAATGCCCAGCCTCGACCATCGGATGGAAACCAGTCTTCGAAGTTGTAACTGTAGCTGGCGAGTGTGCCTCGGTTTTCTTCATTGGATTGATTTGGGTTGTTTGAAAAAGCAAATTTAGCTGGGTTTCGAATCTGCTTGTCGGCAGGGCAACGATAATCAATCGGTGTTTGAACAACGGAGTTTGCATCTTTTGAGTAACCTATAATATCGCGGAAACTTTGGTTAGCCATCCAGATCTGAGTGTTTCCGTTGCGATTGGCTGCGATCAAGGGGACCGCCTGATCATCATGGTCTGTTGCGTAAACCATGTTCGCGATTGAAAACTGGCGTAAATTGTTGAGGCAGCCGGCTCCGTGTGCTGCCGCTTTTGCTTTGGATAATGCAGGTAAAAGCATTCCAGCCAAGATTGCAATAATGGCAATGACTACCAATAATTCGATCAATGTAAATCCTGCCTCACGGCTAAACAATGCGGCACGGTGGCTTGTATTGTGAATGTATTTCATGGTCTCAAATATGGTGCTTGAAAACTGCACCATACTTCAGTTTGAGATTTGTGGAAGACTAATCTAGGCAGGTGCCTCTTTACGAACATTGAAGTCTATGCATCGTTGCTTCGGGGCAAAGACCGCTCGTACATCGATCATGGCTTTCAGGTCTGATGGAGTGAACTGCTTGACCATGAAACCGACTTTTCAACTCCAATGCCGTGTTCTCTCTCATCAAATAGAATCAAGGGGTGCATATTCCCATCACCTGCATGAAATACATTGGAGGTCCTTAGATTTACCCGCTTGGAGCATGCTTGTATGAAATTCATGATTTCGGGAAGTTTGGATCTTGGTAGCACGCCGTCCTGAGTCAGGTAGTTGGGACTGATCCTTCCGATTGCTCCAAAGGCTCTTTTGCGACATTTCCACAGTTGAGCGCTTTCTTCCTCAGATTGGGCCCGTCTGATTTCGTGTGCGGGGTTTTGTCTGCATCCAAGGGAAACCCAAAATGATACGTTTCTTCAATAGCCTTCGTGATCAACTGATCCATCATTTCCAAAGCGCCGGGGACAATACCTGCCTTGATAATCTCACTCACCGTTCGGCTCGCTGATTCGACTGTTTCAAAAATACCGAGAAATGTTTCTAAGCATTCAAGGCTTTGGTGTCAGTTTGACCAGGACCTCGTTGACTAGACCAAACATTCCTTCGCAGCCAATGGCAACGCCGCGCAGTTCAAGACCTTCGTCATCCTCGCCCCCATCCAGAGGCGTTCCCGGCCATATTTTTCGCCATCGCTCAGAATCATCTCGAAACCGAGCACGTGATTTGTGGTAATACCGTATTTCAATGTGTGAGGTCCTCCGGAGTTGGTGGCGACGTTTCCGCCTGTTGTGCATGCAAATGGACTGGATGGGTCTGGGGCGTAGAATAGTTCTAGTGACTCAACTTATCGACTGATCCATGCATTGACGTATTCTGCCTCGACCCGTGCTCTCCCATTTTCTTGATCTACTTCCAGAATCTTCTGCATGCGATATAGGCAGATCGTGATACCGCCATCTACCGCGAGCAAGGCACCGCCCAAACTGGTAACTTCCGTTTAGTTGAGGGGCGTGTGTCGCATGGTGACTGTGGGATATAATTATAAATATGTCGAGAAATGGTAAAAAAATCCAAACCGGCATGAATTAAGCTGTAAATCCTACAATATCAGTTGTGATAATTTTGCTTTCAATGGTTGGGAGCAGAGGGTTGATCAATAGGAACCGCATATGAGATACAGAAGAGAACGGAGCGGCCTAGGCTTGCTGGCATTGGTTGTATTCTTGAGTCAGGGTCTTTCAGCTGCTGAACGACCGGTCATAGAGGGTCTTCACTTAGAAAACGGACAACTAACGATACAGGTAGATGTGCCTGACGGTTACGGGCATGTCCTTGTTGAATCCGGAAGCGATCTGCGAGATGAATTGCTGCATCCTTTGGTCTCTGGCGAGATTTTTGGTTATGCTGGAACAGCTACAATATCCATTCCAGAGCCAGGGCACACAACGTTTCTTAAAATTCAAGCAGGCATTGAAACAAAACCTCCCTTGGCTGCCTACACAGGCGGAAACTACTTTCATTTTGAAGCGGATATGCCCGGAGGAGGGCCACTGAGTCAATCACAAGCAGCCAATCACGCCCTGAACCGACTTGCCTATGGACCAACCCCTTCTGACGCTGCATGGATTGATGAGGCTGGATTGGATGCTTTTATTGATGCCCAATTACACCCGGAAACGATCAGTGATGAGCGAAATGCAAATCTGAATGGTTCAAATCGATTGCTATTTCACGAGTACCGGCCAGGCCTTGATACAAAAATGATAAGTGATGGGGACCTATGGTATTTACGAAAAGGAAATATCGCTCCACCGGCGGATTGGAATCAATTGGACCACAAGATTACGGACGACACGGGCTGGAGTTTAGTTCGTTCTGGTTTTGGTTACTCCAACAGTGGTAATGAGAGAGATTATTTCCGCTTCGAACTGTCCGACATGAGACGTATTGAGGAAGGGGAGGATGCTCAGCCAGGCTATTTAAGTTTTTTTGTGCGTCGTGAATTTGATGTTTCAGATCCATCTGAAGTGGGAGGTTTATTTCTCAATATGATTTATGATGATGGATTCGTGGCATACTTAAATGGAGAGGAAGTGGCGCGCGCCAATATGGGAGATTTGATTCGGCCCAATTATCGTTCAAAGTCAGCAAGGTCTGCAGATGGTGATCCGGATTTTGGGCTTTTCGAAATCACTAAATCCAAAGATCTACTCGTACCTGGCATCAATGTTCTGGCGATTCAACTTCATAATACCAGTATCACAAGCTCTGATGCCATCCTGGTTCCAGAGCTTATTCACCGTGATTTTTACCCCGGCAGGGAGTATGATCGAATCAATGATATAGATTCTCTTCAGAAGTTAATCCATGCCCAAGGCATGTTCAGCAAGAAGCAGCTTCAAGCGGTAATGGGGGAATTCTGGGAAAATCATTTTACGACCGATTATGACAAGACAGCTGAGTATCTGGATGACCTGGAGGACTCGCTCGGTGAGAATGCCATGTTCGAGCAGCAAGCCGAGCAAGAAGCAGCACATGTTGAATTTAAAGAATATGAGTTTTTCCGCGATCACGCTTTTGATGCTTTCGGGGACTTATTACTTTACAGTGCTACCAGTCCTTCCATGTTGATATACTTGGACAATGTTATTAATGAAGTCGGTGAAGCCAATGAAAACTATGCACGTGAAATATTAGAGCTTTTCGCGTTTGGTGTTGATAACCGTTACACCCAAACAGACATCGAGGAGTTATCTCGGTGTTTTACTGGTTGGCAGATTCGAAAAGTAAGGGCTGATAAGACTCAGGGATTTCCAGAATCTGCCCTGAATCCCCCTACACAGCCAAGTACGGGTTTCTTTGATCTTCCAATTGTCGACATCGGTTCAGGTTGGCGCTACTTCAAGGGAATGCGGGAGCCTGTTCGTTATCGAGAAGGTTTGGCACCTGAATGGACTCGGGTTGGCTTTGACGACACAAATTGGCTCAAAGGGGCAACCGGTATTGGCTATGGCGACGAAGACGACAATACCGTTCTTGAAGACATGCGCAGAAGGAATGAACAAAAAGGGTATTCCAGCGTTTTTCTGAGGCGTCACTTTACTCTGCCCGCGGGCACAGAGATCAGTAATTTGGTGTTGTCCATCGACTATGATGATGGTTTTGTTGCTTACATCAATGGAAAAGAGGTAGGAAGAAGTTCCAGCATGTCCGATGCTGGAACACCTCCACGATTTAATGAAACGGCTTCTCAAAATCATGAAGCGGGTGGTGAACCTGACGATATAAGCCTTGCTCGCTACGAGAGATTTTTTAACCCTTTTCCAGAGCCCAATGTGCTTTCCATACAAGGGCATAATGTAAACTTTACCAGCTCTGATTTTTCTGTCCTGCCGCGCTTGGTGAGCAGGAGTGTTACTCAGGAAAGCATCGAACCGGGAGATCCCAATGGACAATGGGCTTTTCGCTTCAATCCAGCTGATCATGATTATACTGCCAAGATAATTTTTGAGGGCACCGAGTGGGAGATGCGCATACCAGATGATCGGCAAGGTATCGAGGGTCTGAATGATGCTCTTGATGTCATCAAAATGATGGCGAATCATCCTTCCACCCGTGAGTTTATCTGTGTCAAATTGGTGAATAAATTTGTGGCCGATAAAATCACCCTCCGTACATACAAGGATGGTTCTGCTCCCGCGCACTTATCAGACGTTGTCGATCGTGCCATCGATGCATGGCAGCAGGCAGAACCAATCGGGCATATTGGAACCGTATTAGCTGCCATATTTGATCGGTCAGACGTTTCCAACCCATTTTGGACGCAGTCCGTTTACCAGGCAAAGGTCAAGACTCCTGTTGAATACATCAATAGTCTGGGGAGGGCAATGGAGTGGGGAGTCATGCTGGATGATTTACCTGAAATCAGTGAGGACATGGGGATGCATTTTTTTACGCGCGACGATCCTGACGGATGGTCCGAGTATGGATTTGATTGGGTAAACACGGGAGCGATTTTGGAGCGATTGAACTTTGCCACTCGATTAACACGACACAACAACAACAAATATCTGCGAAGCTGGTCGATTCGGCGGTATTTAAGATTGCATGACATAGAGACCGCGGAAGAAATAATAGATCATTTTGATCAATTACTATTCAACGGCTCCCTATCAAAGGACACACGAGATTTGATCCTTAATTTCGCTCGAACTGCAGAGAACGGCAGACGAATCGTACTTAGTCCGGAAAGAGATGATTACTTGTCCAGGGTAGGGGAGCTGATCGGTCTTATTCTTGCCATACCGGAAATGCACTATCAGTAAGCCATATAGCCTATCAATCCCTTAACTTAGAGATAACCTTTAAATACATTTTTAAAATGCAAGTTTTCAACCGACGAAATTTTTTACAAACCAGTGCCCTTGCCTTTTCCTCGATAGGGCTCAACATGGTGACTCCTTCACTCTTTCAGCGCCGACTACAAGCTGCGGCGCTGCCAAAGGACCGCAAGATGATTTTTATCTTTTTGCAGGGGGGTAATGATGGCCTCAACACTGTTATTCCCCGAGGCGATGCTGATTACAATACCGTTAACCGTCCGAGCTTATATATTCCGGAAGACCGTGCTATTGATTCAGGAAATGGTTTTGCGCAGTTCCATCCGGCATTGGAACCCATGATGGAAATATACAATAATACCAAACTCAATGGTCAGGAAGGGGCTGGGAACATGGCCGTTTTGCACAGGGTCGGCTACGATGGTCAATCGCGCTCTCACTTTGACAGTCAGCATTATTGGCAAAACGGAATCCCTGGGGATGCGGACACTGAAGAAGGATTTATATACCGGCATATCGACGCCAATTTTGATTTGAATCATCCGGATAACTCATTTGTGGCAGCAGGATTGAGTTCAAATCAATTGGTTGCTCTCAAGGGCCAGAACATGATTCCGAATTTCAGCAGGACACGTGACTTTACTTTTCCTGCAGGAAACAAGTTTCTCGGCACGCCTCCATCTTCACCCGGCTCAAAAGACGGCAAAGGGTTGATGGGGCTATATGGATTGTCACCCGATAAACCATTCAAGCCTTATGGAGGATTGGTACATGGTGCTGGGCAAACCTTGGGAAGAACGATGACCGTGGTGCAGGATGCGGTCGCCAAAGGAGACTATACACCTGAAAACGAAGCTGTATATCCAGATACTTCCATGGGGCGCAAACTTTCCGAAGCTGCGATGTTGTTAAAACGCACTCCAGCGAAAATCATTGGCTTACGGCGAGGCGGTTTTGATACTCATCAGCGTCAAGGACAAATCAACGGGAGTCATGCTAACTTACTTGGAGAATTAGCGCAGGGGATGCAGGCGTTGCATCGTGATCTACAATCTCAATGGGAAGATTTGCTGGTAGTTACCATGACGGAATTTGGACGTACGTCCAAAGAGAACGGAAGTAACGGTACTGATCATGCTGAATCCAGTGTCATGTTTGTAGCGGGAGGAGGAGTCGAGGGGGGAGTTTATAACTGCGATGAGACAACATGGGAAGAGAACGCAATGTTCAGTGCCCGCAGCCGCTACTTGGGACGACGCACTGACTTCAGAGCTGCTTTCGGAGAGATCTTTCAGCGGCACTTTGGAGATGATCCAGCCATGATGGATCAGATAATGCCAGGTTACTCCATCGCCCAACTGGACAACCCCAATGATTTCAAATCCCTTAACTTTCTCAAAGCCTGAATGTGGATTTCTTCTTTGGGATTTCATCCAAAAGAAGAAATCCCTGCCATTTCCTGGACCATAGTGACTCCACTTGGCAGACTAAGCTTCATTGACAGGGCGAACCTATCATTGGGGATTTTCGGATTGACATCCAAGGAGCTTTCCTACTTCATCTTCCTTGAATGATCATCAAATCCAGAGAGAGACATTATCGGCATTCTCGCTCCAGGCGTCTTCACTAGAAGCTCCGGGAGGTATTCTCTCTCTTTACGTCTTTTTCATTTCTCCCGTTTGCTTCAACCTTTGTATTTCAAAGCGATGAGTATTTCCATTATTTCCGGTTCCGTAACTTCTCCCAAGGGCTTCCTGGGGGCAGGAGTTTTTTGTGATGTAAAACGAATGGGTACTGGCAAGGGTTCCAACAAGGGGCGCAAATTGGATTTGGGTGTCATATACTCAAAGGCTCCCTGTGCAGCTGCCGGCATGTTTACCACCAATCAAATTTGTGCTGCTCCAGTTAAAGTCTGTGTTGATCATCTAAAGATCGGCAAAGCTCGTGCTTTGGTTGTGAATTCAGGTAATGCCAATGCGTGTACAGGATCAAAAGGGCGAGAAGATGCGGAATCCATGTGTCGTCAAACGGCCAAGTGCCTAGGCATTAAAACGTCCGAAGTCTTTGTGGCTTCCACTGGGCGGATTGGTCTACCGCTTCCGATGCCAAATGTTCGACAGGGTGTTGAGGCTGCATGCGGTCAATTGACGACTGAATCTTTGGGTGGGGATCAATTGGCAGAGGCTATCATGACCAGCGATACACATCCAAAACAATACGCGCTAGAGTTTAACTTGGGTGGCAAAAAAGTCACGATCGGTGGTGTCGCCAAAGGTGCAGGGATGATTCAACCGGGGATGAGCCCAACTGGTAATAGACCTTACAGTATGCCCCTGCATGCCACCATGCTTTCGTTCATCACCACGGACGCTGCTATCAGCAAACCAACCTTGCAGCGATGCCTCACGGAGGCAGTTGCTTCGACTTTTAACCGAATTACAGTGGATGGTGACATGAGCACCAACGATACGGTACTGATTTTAGCGAACGGATTGGCCGGAAATCAGACAATCAGGCATACTGCAAAGGATGCTATCTCAAAAGCCTCATTAGCCTTGTTTCAACAAGCTCTGAATCTGGTTTGTTTTGCGCTTGCTAAAATGCTGGTTAAGGACGGCGAGGGTGTATCTCGTTTCGTCACTGTACGTGTAGCAGGTGCCAAAACTAATCAGCAAGCAGATGCAGCCGTTCGTTCTGTGGCCAATAGCTCGCTGGTAAAAACTAGCTGGCTGGGTGGAGATCCCAATTGGGGAAGGATTATCGATGCGCTTGGTTATTCGGATGCCACCGTGGAAGAAAACAAAGTGGACATCGGCTACAGCGCAGCAGGTTCAAGTAAGATCCTATATTCACTGAAGGCAGGCAAACCCACGCGCATTACCTTTGAGCGACTTTGTAGAGCCGTGGCTGACCCTGAATTTGATTTGCATGTCAATTTGAACCTAGGGAAAGGCAAAGCCGTCATGTATGCGAGTGATTTAACTGAGGAATATGTTGAGTTCAATAAAGGGGATGTGACTGACCCTGCTTCATTGGGGGGATAAAACGATTGTCATGGAACATCTAATTAACAAGGCAGCCGTGCTCTTAGAAGCGCTTCCTTATATTCAAAAATTCAATGGGGCTACTTTTGTCGTCAAGTATGGAGGGAGTTTCATGGATTCGCCTGACGAATCGGTTCGCCAAGGTGTGGCTCGTGACGTCGTATTTCTAGAAGCCGTCGAAATCAACCCAGTTGTCGTTCATGGAGGAGGCAAGGCGATTTCGAGAGCCATGAAGGCAGAGGGGCTCTTGCCCAGGTTCGAGCAGGGCCATCGAGTGACCGATGAGAAAGCAGTTCAACTCGTCCACGAAGTTTTATCGCATCAAATCAACCCTGAAATAGTCAAAACTATCAATGCGCTTGGTGGAGTCGCTCGGGGTTTCTCTGGTACTGAAATTTTCAAGTGTCACAGAAAATTGGTGGATGGGCCGCATGGGGATCAAATCGACATCGGCTACGTCGGAGAGGTTGTAGAAGTGAATACCAAACCGCTCCTGGAATGTATTGCCAATGGAGTGACACCAGTCATCAGTCCCACAGCTATTGGAGAGGATGGGCATATTCACAATTGCAATGCCGATATTGCGGCGGCAGTAACGGCCACCTCATTGAAGGCAAAGCGCTTGGTATTCATGAGCGATGTTCCTGGTCTTTTGCAGGACCCAGAAAACCCAGACTCACTGATCTCGCATTTGAGAGTTCAAGATGTTGCCGTCTTAAAACAAAAAGGCATCATTGGGGCCGGAATGATTCCCAAAGTCGATAGCGCGACCAAGGCCATTGAAGCTGGTGTGGATAAAGTATCCTTCGTGGATGGCAGAGTGAATCATTCGGTTTTGCTTGAAATATTTACTGATCAAGGAGTTGGGACTGAAATAGTGTTGTGTTAATTTAACGGAATAACGAGGTTTTCCAAAAAAGAAAACAAAATGAGTCATAACAAAACAACATCAGCATCGATCAGTGAAACAAATCATGCGGTACAATCTTTGTTTAACGATTACGTTGTGCCCACTTACGGTCGATTTCCTTTGACTATTGAACGGGGTGAAGGAAGTCAGGTATGGGATGTAGATGGACGTCGTTACCTCGATATGGGGGGAGGCATAGCCGTCAATGCTCTTGGGCATTCACATCCTGAATTGGTGGAGACGATCTCAAATCAGGCTGCTACTCTGACCCACTGCTGCAATTTGTACTATCAGCCTTTGCAAGGTCAATTGGCGCGTGCTCTGGTGGATAGAATAGGGCCAGGGAAATGCTTTTTTGCGAACAGTGGTGCTGAAGCCAATGAAGGTATGTTCAAGCTTGCAAGAAAGTACGGCCATGAGGAAGGCAGGTACGAGATCCTGACTTGCATGCAATCTTTTCATGGGCGAACCATGGCGTGTATTGCTGCGACTGGGCAGGAAAAAGTAAAACAGGGATTTTCCCCGATGATGCCTGGGTTTCGTCATGTGCCCTTCAATAACCTCGAAGCCATGGAAAAGGCAATCAGTCCTTCCACCGTGGCCATCATGATCGAGGGCATTCAGGGTGAGGGAGGTATCTGTTCTGCCGATTCTTCCTATTTGAGAGGGCTGCGGTCTTTGTGTGATAAGCACCGTTTATTGTTACTCTGGGACGGAGTTCAATGCGGTCATTATCGCACAGGGGCTTTCCAAAGTTATTCATCAATCCTAGGCGATGAAAAAAATGGATCCTCATTTTTACCAGATGCGATCTCCATGGCGAAGTCTATAGGAGGAGGATTTCCTTTTGGCGCTTTCTGGGTAAGAGAACCATATCAAGATATTTTGGGGCCAGGGACCCACGGGACCACATTTGGGGGAAACCCACTGGGTTGTTCAGTTGCATTGAAAATTCTGGAAGTCATTGAAAGAGATCAGCTGGAGCAAAATGTAGTTGAAATGGGATGTTTGCTCGCGAACAAATTAAAAGCTTTGGCAGAAAGATACCCTGGTTTGATTCAGGGTATTCGAGGGATGGGGTTGATGATTGGTATTGTTTTTAATCCGGAGATATCGGCCTTGGCGGATGACCCGCGTCCTGTTTCTCTACAGATGGTGGAAAGGCTTCACGCCCACGGAATGCTCACCATTCCTTCGGGAATTCAGGTCGTGCGGTTTTTGCCCGCACTCAACATCACTTCATCTGAAGTAAAGGAGGCATTATCCATTTTAAACGACACTTTAGAATCAATTGAATCATGAAACATTTCCTGAGTCTTGAAGAACAAAGGATCGAGGATTTCGAAGCAATCCTTGATTTAGCAGATAAACTGAAAGCGGAACGAACCAATACGACATTCCGCCCATTGGCAAATCAAACGTGGGCCATGATTTTCTCTAAATCATCGACGCGAACACGAGTTTCTTTCGAAGTCGGGGTGAGAGAATTAGGTGGTCAGGTTATTTTCCTTACTGCTAATGACATGCAGTTGGGGAGGGGAGAGCCCATCAAGGACACTGCTCGTGTGCTGGGCCGCATGGTGCATGGTGCAATCATCCGAACCTATGCTCATCAGGATGTCCTTGATTTTGCCGCATACAGCATGATCCCAACCGTCAATGCGCTGACTGACTACGCGCATCCATGTCAAATAGTTGCCGACCTGATGACTATCCGAGAAAAGCTGGGTTGCATCAAAGGAAAGGTAGTGACATTTGTTGGCGACGGTGCCTGCAATGTTGCAACCTCCTGGGTGTTTGCCTCAATCAAGCTAGGTTTTGAGCTACGCATTGCTTCGCCAAAAGCTTTTTTTCCGGCAAAAGGTCTCATTGAGAAGACTGGTTCCAACGTGACCGTTACCCAAGACCTTGAAGCTGCTGTGGAAGGTAGTGATGTTTTGTACACCGACGTATGGGTCTCCATGGGGAAGGAAGAAGAATCGAAAAGCCGACTTGAAATGTTTAAAGGCTACCAGATAAATACTCCACTGATGGCGAAAGCGAATCCGGATGCTTTGTTAATGCATTGTCTGCCAGCATATCGCGGTAAGGAAGTGAGTGAGGAAGCTCTAGAAGAGCATGCTGCGACTATTTTTGATCAAGCCGAGAACCGATTGCATGCGCAGAAAGCCATTATGTCGTGGCTTGTTGAATAGGCTATATCTAAAAAAACTCAGGAGTTAAAAGCCCTTGAAGATAGGCGGTATTTAACGCAAAATATTATTCATGGACTGTAAGATCTTCATTTTTGCGATTTACTTTTGCACTGTTTCGGTGGCGACAGGCTTGCAAGCTCAGGATTCAAATCTCAAAAACACCATCTTTCTGCTTCAACAGGAAACTGAAGAACGCTATCGCAAATTGCGGGCTGAAATCGATGATGCTCAGACAGCTAATCTATCCCTCATGCAGAGGATGCAGGCGCTTGAGAAGGAAAACCGTTCTTTGAGACGTGAAGTCGCAAAGATTCCGAAATCTCCTGTTTCCGAATCGGATTTAGCGAAACTTTCGGAAGCACTCATAGATCGCATCAAGACAGTAGACAAAAAGCGAGCCGGTGATAACAAGGCTTTGGTGAATCAGATCAAGGATCTTGTCACGGCGGTGAATAAACTGAACATCAAAACAGTTGCAACACCTTTAAAGCCAGCCAAGCCGCGGCGGGTCCCCAAAAAGATAGCGGAAGTCACCATCGAGCCCAATTACACGATATCGGCCATTGCGGAGGCTTACCGACTGGAGGGTGTCAATGTTAGCATTGGTGAGATTTTGGAAGCAAACCCACAAATCACTGATCCCAGAAAAATCAAAGTGGGGGACGTGATTATCATCCCTATCGAGTGGTGAATCACAGTTTTTGTGCTTTGATGCAGCTTTGGCACTGAGCGAGTTGGGGATTTGATCATGATTTATTTACTCTACTCGGTCGGCGCTATCATCTGTTTCGGAGTCGTTGGGATCACACTTTGTGCAACGGTCAATTACAGGCTGAAATCGAGCCATCTTGTCATTTATTGCCTCGGTATTCCTGTGAGGCAATTTGCACTCAAGGATATGATCTCCATCTCGAAGCGCCGCAGGTTTCGAGCTGAGTTCTGGGTAAATACCCTGGCCTTAAAACATCGCAAATTGGTGATCAGGCGCGAGCGTGGATTGTTCAGGGAATTGATCATCACTCCGCGTTACCGATATGCCTTTCGCAAACAACTGGAGGAAGCTGTTGAAGGGGTGAGATCACAGTCCTTGATTGTTGGAAATAAAGATAACTGACCCTTTTTCTCTTCTCGTTTCGGTGGCGATTTATCAAGAATCTGAGGCTGTCAATGTTGAGCAAGCCTTTACTGTTTCATTGATAACAAACACTGCCGGTAAATGTCCCCTGGATGTTTTCATCCTTGCATATTCATAGAACGGCCTTCGTGTTGAATAAGGCCGTTCTTTAGATTGAGATGTAAATCCGTTTTGAATGGAGTAAATGCGCTCATTTTAAAAATGAATCCTTCTTTGATTTTGACGCAAGGGGGTGCAGGGATAGAAGAAGCTCACCAACAGGACTATTCCTTCAATGTTTGTCCGTATTATACCTTCCTATTATTGAGATGGTTCATTTACTCTTCAGCGATGGCGTCCTACATGTGGTGCTGGACGCTATCAAAATTTTGAAGTTTCTACATCGATCGGGCGTTTTTCTGATCATTGACCCCGTCCTTCAAACTGAGACTGCCATTTTCTTGATCATCCGCTTTTATCATATTAGATTGACCCTACGTGCACCTGACATTTGATTTAATCGAAGAACTGTATACATGACTCACAACGATTCGTCTCTGGCTGCGCTGCTTAAAGAGCATTTTGGGTTTGAACAATTCCGCCCCTTACAAAAAGAAATTATTCGGTCCGTTCTTGAAGGAAAGGAAACATTTGCCCTTCTTCCGACAGGGGGTGGAAAGTCACTTTGCTATCAATTGCCTGCATTAACCGACGAGGGATTGACTCTTGTTATTTCTCCCCTCATCGCATTGATGAAAGATCAGGTTGATGGTCTGAACGCGGCTGGGATTCCCGCTACTTTTCTTAATTCATCTCTTTCTCGTCCCGAAGCTGCCGAGCGCATGCGAGGCTTGTGGGGAGGGGCCTATAAACTCCTTTATGTAGCACCAGAACGCCTGATGATGCCTGATTTTCTGAGTAATCTGGATCAATGGAATGTGAACCGGTTTGCCGTTGATGAGGCTCATTGTATCAGCGAGTGGGGACATGATTTCCGTCCGGAGTACCGAAAATTGGGAGCATTGAGAGAGCGATTTCCCAAAGCTCAATTCCTCGCACTAACAGCTACAGCCACGTCGCGTGTCAGAGATGATATCATCAAGGGCTTGCACTTCAGTGAGCCACAAACGTTTGTCGGCAGTTTCAATCGCCCAAACCTGTCCTACAGTGTGAGGCCAAGACAAGATGGAGATGGCCTGGCTCTCGCTTTGACTCGCAGACATAGGGGGGAGAGTGGTATTGTCTACTGCTTCAGTAGAGCAGCCACTGAGAATCTCGCACGTTTCCTCAAAGACAATGGGGTCAGCTCTAAACCGTATCATGCGGGACTCTCTGATGAGGAGCGTCGCCAGACACAAGATGATTTCATTAAAGACAATGTCGATGTGATCTGTGCCACGGTTGCATTCGGAATGGGGATCGATAAACCCAATGTGAGATTTGTCATGCATTATCACCTTCCCAGAAACATAGAAGGTTATTATCAGGAGACAGGCAGGGCAGGGCGCGATGGACTTCCCAGCGAATGTGTTTTGCTCTTCAGCGCGAGCGATGAAATTAAGTACCGGCGTCTTTGGAAGGATAAGGCAAGTGAGCAAGAGCGCAAAGTAGCCATTGACCAATTACTTGCCATGAGTCATTTCGCTGAAAGTACGGATTGTCGACGTGCTGGTTTACTCAACTATTTTGATGAACATTTCGATGAAATTCCTTGCGGCGGATGCGACAATTGTCTCAGTCCACGTGCAAAAATGGACGGCACAGTCATTGCGCAGAAACTGATGTCCTGCGTATTCCGTGTCAGGGAGCATAGTGGTTTTTCAGTAGGATTGAGGCATTTGATTGAGGTCTTGACCGGAGCCAATACGGAAAAAATACGGCAATGGGGGCATCAGGCCTTAAGCACTTACGGAATAGGCAAGGAATATTCAAGGGATGCATGGATGGATTTTGGTCGAGAACTCATGCGCAAAGGCCTCTTGAGTCAAGATGCTGATCAATACAATACCATTCAAATGACCGAGAGGGGAAATCAGTTCCTTAAAGAGAAAGAGACCATTGCCCTGACGGAGCCGCCGGTTAAATCAGGTGCGGCCATTGCGAGGACCCTTGCAGCAGGTGATGAGTATGATCATGCGCTGTTCGAAACCATTCGTGGACTGAGGAAGCAGTTGGCCGATGAGCAAGGAGTACCCGCCTACACTATATTCTCTGATGTTGCCTTGCGCCAGATGGCTGCGTACTATCCCGTTGACCTTCAATCATTCAGCAAGATTTCAGGTGTTGGTAGAGTGAAACTCGACTCCTACGGCCCCTCCTTTGTTGAAACGATTAAGACATTCCTAGATGTCAACCCTCGACAGAATTACAACCACCCGCAAACGGACTCCAAGCCTGTTCGTGAGCGCGATGCTTCCAGACCTGGTGAAACCGTCTTCAAAACAGTCAGGATGTTCAACGATGGGCTGGACCTTCATTCGATTGCTCAAACCAGAGAGATCGGTATGCAAACGGTGGAACAGCACCTAGCAAAGGCGGTGATCGCAGATCTCGAATTACGGGATCACGCTTGGTTCACACAGGAGGAAGCTGATACCATGGAAAAAGCCTTCACTGAACTTGGTGATGATCGACTGGCTCCCATAAGAGAATCCCTGAATGAATCGGTGACTTATCTGCAACTTCAAATTTACCGGGCCATGCGAAGGAAAACTTCAAAATAACCGCGGCTTGGGTTATTCAAATTAGCTTTTGTGACATCCCCTTGTTCGATAAACTAGAATTCGACATCTTCCCATGGGATCCCTCTGCCAGTCAGGGGTTTCCCACTTTAAGATATCTGAAAGGTTGTCTTTCAGCTCTCCCGGACATGTCCTGCCTGACCGGGTATGGAATCTTAGCAGCATGAGCACTTCTTTTGTGTGGGGGTATCCTATCCAATCTTCTAATCCTTTGATTGAAGAGTGACATTTTTTGTTGGACTAAAATTTTTTATCCTATCAAGCAAGCAAAGTCCGGTTTTTTGCGGCAATTATTTGTTCCAGCAAAACCTTGAAGAATGTTGGCTTTCCTAGCATAAAGATGAATCTTGAGTGTTGCATGTCAGAGGTGCTCCATTTCCAAGAACATGAGCAGATATAACAATGGAAACATATTTCAACAATCTCACGACCGATGAGGGGGGGCATAAACAGTTGCTTCAGGACATCAAGAACTTGATCGAGGAAGCTGAGGGTTTGATTAAAAATACAGCCGAGGATCTTCCTGAGAATTCGAAAAAAGAACTTCTGGAACGTCTCGAACGTTTGAAAAAATCAAGTTTGCGCATAGATCAACAGACATATGCAGGTGTAGAGGTTGTCGATCAGATTATTCGTCGATATCCCTACCAGTCCCTTGGCGTGGCGGCTCTTGGAGGCATGGTGCTGGGTATCATTCTCAACAAACGTTAGCTCCACAGTTCATAGGATTGGGCAGAACATCTGCGGTAATTGATAACTGTGGCTCCGTAGCTTCATTCACTCACACATAATTCTTGCCTATGGGGTCAATTTTCATTGTCCCTCTGATGAGAACTCAAGACACCAAGTAATTGCACCATGCGAAAGCAGTATCCATTTGATATCATAGAACCAAAGCGCCAGCGAATCTGGGATGAGACAGCAGCTTTCAAGGCCTGGAATCCAGGCGAAATCATCCCCAAACACCATCCATTCGCTGAACGTCATGGATTAGCAGGGGAAGTGCCTGCCTCTCAACTACCTCCCAAATACTACATCCTCGACATGTTTCCATATCCGTCTGGCTCCGGGTTGCATGTTGGGCACCCTGAGGGGTATACCGCAACAGACATTCTTGCCAGGTACAAACGGTCTAGAGGGTTCAATGTGCTGCATCCAATGGGATGGGATGCTTTTGGCCTTCCTGCGGAACAATACGCGATCAAGACTGGGCAGCATCCGCGTGTCACCACTGAAGCCAACATCAGTAATTTCAAAAGGCAGATCAAGTCACTCGGCTTCAGTTATGATTGGTCGCGAGAAGTGGATACAACCGATTCGGATTATTTTTGCTGGACCCAATGGATATTTCTCAAGCTTTACCACTCGTGGTTTAACCAAGAGACAAATAAAGCTGAATCCATCGAAACTCTGACGATACCCTCCAAGCTCGAAACAGAGGAAGCGCGGGCCTCATACAAAGATGAACGACGACTTGCCTTTGTAGCAGAAGCACCCGTCAACTGGTGCCCGGAACTTGGAACGGTTCTCGCCAATGAAGAGGTTGTTGATGGCAAAAGTGAAGTCGGTGGCTTTCCGGTCGTCAGAAAGCCCATGCGCCAATGGATGCTTCGTATTACCGCTTTTGCAGGGAAATTATTGGATGGGCTCGATGAGATCGAGTGGAGCGATTCCTTGAAAGAAATGCAGCGTAACTGGATCGGAAAATCCGAGGGAGCTGAAGTTCATTTCCAGGTGGCTGATCACGAAGAGGTCATTACTGTGTTCACCACTCGCCCTGATACCCTCTTTGGGGCAACTTACATGGTGCTTGCACCCGAGCATGCTTTGGTTGATAAACTGGTCACTGAAGAACAGAAGGATGCGGTTGAGGAATACAGAACCTTTTCATCCCGGAAAAGTGATCTTGAACGCACTGAATTGGCAAAGGAAAAAACGGGTATCTTCATCGGGGCCTATGCCATCAACCCGGTCAACAAAGAGCGCATCCCCATCTGGATTGCCGACTATGTTCTTTCAACTTATGGTACCGGTGCCATCATGGCTGTACCTGCTCACGACTCAAGGGATTTGGAATTTGCTGAGAAATTCAACCTCCCGGTATTAAAGGTAGTTAAAGCGCCGGAAGGACAGGACTCCATCGGCTTTGTCGGTGAAGGAGTCAGTGTCAATTCTGATTTCCTCAATGACCTCCCAACCTGCGAGGCCAAACAAAAGATGATTGACTGGCTTTCCGAAAAGAAAGCCGGATCTCTTCGTACTAATTTTAAGCTTAGGGACTGGTTGTTCAGTCGCCAAAGATTCTGGGGCGAACCGTTTCCCATTCTATGGAAAGACGGACAACATCGAGCCGTTGGTGCTCATGAGCTGCCCGTCATGCCGCCTGATTTGAAAGATTTCAAGCCAACGTCCGACGGTGAACCTCCACTGGCGCGTGCAGCTGAGTGGGCGAATCTGAAGGACGGTTCCATTCGTGAAACCAACACCATGCCGCAATGGGCCGGTAGTTGCTGGTATTATCTTCGCTACTTGGATGCTTCAAACAAGGGTATGTTTTGTGGTAAGGAGGCTGAGGCTTACTGGATGGGATCTGCGGATGAAACAGCCAACCCTGGCGTTGACCTTTACGTTGGTGGAACGGAGCATGCAGTATTGCACCTGCTCTACGCGCGCTTCTGGCACAAAGTTTTATATGACCTCGAATTAGTTTCTACAACGGAACCTTTCTTTAAACTGGTCAATCAGGGGATCATTCTTGGAGAAGACGGGCAGAAAATGTCCAAATCGCGGGGGAATGTGGTCAATCCAGATGAAATTGTCAGTGCGTATGGAGCGGATGCGTTTCGTTTATATGAAATGTTCATGGGACCATTAGAAATGTCCAAGCCATGGAACACCAAGGGGGTCGAGGGTGTTTACCGTTTTCTTGGTCGCGTCTGGCGCATGATCGTTAATGAACAGAGTGAGGTAGCCTTCGAGCAAGCAATGGCTGTTGATGCGCAGAAAGACGAAGCCAACCTGAGCAAACTGACCTTAAACTCCGCGATAAAATTTGATATTGAACCAACGCCGGATCAACTGAAGTCTCTGCATGCTTGCATAAAGAAGGTCACCGAGGATCTTGATGGGATGCGTTTCAACACTGCGATTTCTGCAATGATGGTTTTCGTTAACGAAGCTGTTAATTGGAAAGTTCGGCCGGCCGAATGCATGCGCACGTTTCTGACCCTGCTGCAGCCATTCGCACCGCACCTTGCCGAGGAACTTTATGGAATGTTGCAGGAAGAAAATGCCAGAGTGATTGCCTATCAGCCCTGGCCTGTATTCGACCCCGCTCTTTTGATTGAAGAGAGTGTTGAGCTGCCCGTGCAAGTAAATGGGAAATTGCGAGATCGACTCAAGGTCTCAAGGAATGCAGACCGGCAGTCCATTGAAAAACTGGTATTAGCTTCCGAAAAAATCCAAGCCAACATCGAAGGCAAATCAATCAAGAAATTCATCGTGGTTCCTGGGAAATTGGTTAATATCGTAGTCAAATAAACCTGAACAAAGATATAAATTAAAACCATGATGCATCGTAGAACTTTCCTAAATCGCACCCTGATCGCTGCTGCAGGCGCTGGCGCAACCTGGTTTGATGCTCCTTCCGTGATCGCGGATACACGTGAGCAGTCGCTTAAAAAATATGGAGGTTTTCCCATGGGAATTCAGAGCTACTCATTGCGAGCTTTTGGCATCGACGGGGCACTTGAGAAAATAGAAGAACTGGAATTGCACTTTGTGGAGTTATTCCGGATGCATTACCCTCCCATTCCGGATCCTCTTAAAATAGCGGAAATGAACGCCAAGTTGGGAAAACATGATCTTTCAATCAGTGCTCATGGAGTTCAGTCATTCACCAAGGATCATCAAAAAAATAAAGCATTTTTTGAGTTTGCCAAAAAAGCGGGCATCCGAAATATCAGTGCGAATCCGGAAAACGATTCCTTTGAAAGTCTCAATCGTTTGGTTGCCGAATATGATATTCGTATAGCGATCCATAATCATGGGCCAGGTGCACTTTACGATGCTCCATTGGATGCCTTGAAAGCTGTTGCAGGCTTTGACAAGCGCATAGGGTTTTGCGCTGATCTTGGGCATTACATCCGCTCAGGAGTTGATCCCGTTGAAGTGATATATCAGCTCGGTGATCGGTTGTATGGCGTCCATCTTAAAGATTTTGCGGAGCAAAAGAAAAAAACGGAGGGAGTTATCATTGGTCGGGGGCACTTGGATGTGGAAGGTGTGTTCAAGGCATTGAAAAAAATAGGTTTCCCTGCCGATGGAGCTCTTTCGCTCGAGTATGAAGAAAATCCAAAGGATCCCATGGAAGACATTCGAACTTGCCTGAATGTCGCGGCCGAAGCTGCTCAGCGAGCGGCTAGATCGTAGTTCAAACGATCGCCGCGGAGATCTCTTAGTACATCAACGGTCTCCGACATATCAGGCTTTTTTTGCAAACACCCCGCTTCCTTGAGGAGCGGGGTATTTGCAACGGCCTTTAAAAGTCATTCTTCATCCAACTCGCTGCGGATATCCTTCCACTCCTTTTCTGTTTTTTGAGCCTACGAAAAAGTGCGGGACTCATAAATCGCGTTATCTCCAACAGATCTTCGACTGGCAATAAATCCCTCGAGTTTATCCGCAATGATGCGTCCTAGTTTAATACCTGCATGCCTGGGTGGCTTGAGCCGGCAGCTTCTGCTTGCCAATGGATCATCAAAATCGATACCTGCTTTTACTTTTTGGTTCATGCTGATTTTTTAGTTGATGATGTGGACCTTATCCGCTGGAATCAACATTTCAGCCGACATTAAATGGTAATTAGCAGTAGAAAGATTGGCAAATTCCAACTGAATTTATGCATCTTATTGCCCTATAAATGTGTCGCGATCACATGATCACGTTTTCAATGACCATTGCGAGCCCAGGTGCTCTGGAAATATAAAAATGAGTATCCGATTGGAGATGATCCAGGTGGCACGACTTGCTCCTGAACTGTTAGGCGATGCCGCAGGGTTAGTGCGTTCCTTCATGATCAAACAGCTTCACGATAATGGGGGGTTTGTTGATCGCAAGGGGGATCCGGATCTTTATTACACTGTATTTGGATTGGATGGGTTGCAAAGTCTTGATGCCTTGCCTGAACCATCACNATGGCAACCTTTTCTTGAATCAAAATTGTCCATTGANGATTCAGATTTTGTGCACCTTTGTTGTCTGATTCGGTGTCTATCGATTATTCCAGAGAAGGGCGCTTTCAGAGATGAACTTCTAAAAAAACTCCTTGAATTCCAATGCGCAGACGGAGGTTTTCAACCTGAAAAAGATGCCACGCATGGTACTGCTTATGGTGCATTTCTGGCTGTAGGTGCCTTTCAGGATTTAGGCGTGAACCTTCTCACCTGTCAGGATGGGATCCTCGCATCACTCAACAATCTTCGGACACCTGATGGGGGTTGGGGAAATGATGGGCAGCAACGCTCTGCGGCAACCAATGCAACTGCAGCTGTCATGACCACTCTGCGCCAATTTGGAATGAACCCTGATTCTGAGGCAGTTCATTGGCTGGCTTCAAATTGTCATCCTATGGGGGGCTTTCTAGCCAATCCATTGGCTCCTGTTCCGGATTTGCTCTCCACTGCGACGGCCTTGCATGCACTCTCTGGAGTTCAATATGAAATCGGTGAAGACATGCGAGAACGCTGCCTTGATTTCATAGATACTCTTTGGACAAATGTAGGTTCTTTCCACGGTCATTGGCATGAGGATGAGCTGGATACCGAATATACATTTTACGGTCTCTTGGCTTTAGGGCATCTGAGCGTTTAAAATTTGAATTCGACTTTGCGGGTGTTTCGTCGTCAAATTTGATCATGTTCTCCGAATATCAGCCCAAGCTCCCATTACCTTCGATGTTCCCCTTGAAACAGGCTTTTCCGGGGAGGGCCGTTCCTTTGGACCTCAGTTTGGCTGTTAGTCATGCCATGGAACCACTTCAATTTCGTATCAAATCAGGTATGCGCATTGGTTTAGCTGTTGGAAGTCGAGGTATATCGGGACTGAGCGTCATGGTTCAAGAGGTTGTCACTCAGTTAATTGCTTTTGGAGCAATGCCTGTGATTCTGCCTGCGATGGGAAGTCACGGAGGAGCAACTTCCGAAGGGCAAGCTTCTGTGCTCGCGAGTTATGGTGTCGATGCACAATCCCTGGGTATCCCCGTAGAATGTTCAATGGAGACTATTGCAGTGGCTGAGTCGGAGTGGGGGACGCCTGTTTTCTGGAGTCGATCCGCTTCTCAATTGGATGGAGTTCTGGTCCTCAATCGTATTAAACCTCATACAGATTTCAAGGGTGGGTTGGGCAGTGGTATCTTGAAAATGCTTGTTGTAGGTCTGGGGAAGCGTGATGGAGCCTCAGCATTTCATCGAGCTGCGATACAATTTGGCTACGAAAACGTTCTTCGTCGGTATGCTTCCATTCTGATCGATAAAATGCCTGTGATAGGTGGATTGGGAATCATTGAGAATGCCTTGCATGAAACGGATCAGATCGCTTTTGTGCCTGTCGAAACCGCAATTGAAGATGAAGGCAGACTACTCGCCAAAGCCAAGGACTTAATGCCACGACTGCCTTTTGATGATCTAGATTTATTGATCGTGGATCGGATTGGGAAGGATATCAGTGGATCTGGCATGGATCCAAACATTGTTGGCCGTGGTGTTCATGGTTTTTCCACTGATTTCTCACTACAAAAGGATTTCCCTCGAATCAAGAGAATCATGGTGAGGAGTTTAACGCCAGATTCACATGGAAATGCCATTGGCATTGGTATGGCAGACTTTACCACCTCACGACTCGTAAGGAGCATGAATCCGAAGATTTCCTTCGTGAATGCGGTTACCGCAATGACCATGAATGGCACCAAGGTGCCTATTCATTTTGAAACGGATCAGGAAGTGATTCAGTGGGCACTGAGTTCATTGGTGGTCCCGGATACGCGTCAATCTAGGGTCTTAAGGATTAAGGATACGCTCCACCTTGATGTCATGGAAGCATCNGAACATTTATTACACGATGCAAGGACGAACCCGCAAGTTACTCTTGAAGGAGAACCTGCGGTAATGGCATTTGATTCAAACAGAAATTTGATGGACCTTGGGAGAAGCTGATTNCTGCTCGNCTCTCCATTGCATTCAGATGGGCATGCGCTCAAGAATTAATCATGTTGTTCTTTCTTGCGAAATTGAACAACCCTCCTTCATCAATGACACTCCTGACATCTCCAAGAGGGCCGATAGAGTAGGTTTTTCCCGTGGCTTCTACTGTAACGGTCAGGGAATCAAGATCTACGGATACAATATCTCCAGTTTTCAGTATATCACAGAGACGGNTCAGGGATTCACAAGGATAAAGCTCACCTGTTGCTACGCAGTTACGGAAGAAAATGCGGGCAAAGCTTTCAGCCAGAACCAGCTGGCACTCTGCTGCCCCCATTGCGATCGGTGCATGTTCTCTGGAACTGCCACACCCGAAATTTCGGCCCCCGACGACAATGGGATATTTACTGTCCATTTCGCCATCCTCGACATAGCGTTCCGAATACAGAGAATCCGGTAACCCGCATAAAGCGTAACTGCCCAGTTTGTCATACTCCTCCTTTACGGTAGGAATCAGGTTCAAATACTGTGCAGGAATGATTTGATCAGTGTCGATGTTGTCTTTGACGACGTAAACGGGTCCCGTAATAACCTTACTCATATACGAGTTCATTCTGCTAACATCGAGCGAATTTGGCAAACTTTTACTGATCAATGATTGCCNGCCTGTGCTGATAGCTGTGGATTGTCAGTCTTATCGGCTTTATTCAATTCATCGATGTAATCTTTTAAAATTTCGATACTCTCGCGAGTGTAGGCATCGAGGCGTTTGTCCATTTCATCTTGATCATCGCCAACATACGAATTTTCGTCTATTTCCGGAAGGTTCCCATCCTTGGCTTTCTCCTCTGCTTCATTCTCTGCGACATCGTAATACTCTTCCTTGTCTCCGTTGAAAAGCAGCTTGGCCGGCTTTTGCCCTCGAACCTCATCCATCGTCAAACGAAATATTTTCAGACCTGGGTAACGTCTCGCTTTTCGTTCAGCATCACGTTTTTCAATCCTAGTCTTGTCCTCCTCTTTTTCGGGAGCGCGTTTTTCTTCGTTGAGACTGACAGTCTTGCGCTCCTTGGTCTCCTGATAACGCTTGATGTCATCCATGATATACTGGAAATCCGTCACGTTTTTGATTCTCTCAGCCGAGGTTTTCTTCAATGTATCTACAGTGTCCCTCACACGATGCATGATTTCGTAATCTGCGGGATCAATGGAATCAGGCTCTAGACTCTGGGGTAGGTGGGCTTCTCCCAATTCCATATAATCGTAAATGGATGGAAGGATGATGTCAGGGGTGACACCATTTCGCTGAGTCGTGCTGCCTTCGACTCTGTAAAATTTTGAGATTGTATATTTGAGCAAACCGCTCTCCTTTGGGGTATTCCGGATTTTGTTGAGTTCCACCAGTGTCTGCACGGTACCTTTTCCGTGCGTAGTTTTATCTCCCACAATCAAGGCCCTGCCGTAATCCTGCAGGGCTGCAGCCGTGATCTCTGCTGCAGAGGCACTTAAATTGCTTACCATCACCACGAGAGGCCCATCATACACAGTGGACGGATCTTCATCCTTCAGAACCTGTTTTTGCTTGACGTAATTTTGCACCTGAACCACAGGTCCCTCAGGGAAAAATAGTCCAGTCAACTCAACCGCTTCCGGCAATATTCCCCCACCATTTCTTCGCAGGTCCAGAGCAACGCCCTCGATGTCTTCCTTGTCGAGTCGCTTCAAGATGAGGGCGGTATCAGCGGCTACGTTTTCGTAGTATTGAGGGACAGTCAGTACTGCTAAACGCCTTGTCTTTCCCAACTTGGAGGGAAGTTCCACTATGCGGGCTTTGGCAAACTGTTCCTTCAGTTCGATTTTCTCACGTACGAGGGTCAATTCTCGTGTTTCCGACCCGTCCACTGACTTCGCTGGAATGATGGTGAGTTTGACTTTGCTCTTCAGTTTACCTCGGATGAGTTGAACAACCTTATTCAATTTCATTTCCACCACATCCACAGGCTCATCATCATCCTGAGCCACAGCAATGATTTTGTCGCCAGGCTTAATTTTCTTGCTCTTATCTGCGGGCCCTCCAGGGACAAGACTGACTATCTGGCAATAACCCTCGTTACTTCTGAGTAGTGCCCCAATGCCTGTCAATTCGTTGTGGACATTCTTGATGTAGAAATCATCTGCAGTCGTGGGGCTCATGTAGTTTGAGTGCGGATCATAAGCATTGGACAAAGCTGTGAGATAAATTTGTAAAACCTCATCTGGCTCCAAGGTGATAAAGTCCTTGACCAGGCGGTCATAGCGCTTTGACAAGCGCTCCTTGACCTCAGAAATTTCCTCTTTGCCAAGGCGTCCCTGCAAAAGATCGTATTTGATGCGCAAACGCCACAACTCTCTGGCCTCACCTTCGCTGCCTGGCCATGGCTCNTCCGAGCGTTTGATCATGATCTCATCATCAACATCGAACTTGTATTCTTGNTCCAACAATTCTCCAATCACTTTTCGACGCTCTTGAATGCGTTCCTTGAACCGCTCGAAAATTTCGAAAGCCGGTGCTGCGTTGGGAACACGATTGTTCTCCAATATACCGAACGTGTAATCATCAAGTAGATCCTGATATTTCTGGCGGAATTCATTCACGTCAGATTGGAGGAAGATCTGGTGGTTGAGGTCCAGAGAATCAAGGTAGTTATCAAAGAAAATGTTTGAAATATCATTGTCCAGCCACTTCTGGCGAAGGTGACTTTGACTCAAAATATGTCCGACCACCTCGGTGATTTTCCCACTTTGCCGCATGCTCAGCTCCAGTGCCTGAGCATATGTCATCACCATTAAGAACAAGCAAAGCGCGATACGAAATTTTGTCTTCATAGTTATACACAACAGATTGCACTGATTTAGGCTAGTTTCAACAATGTTTCATTGATTTTTTCTTAGTTACTGCAAACAGTTTAAGCAATTGCCCCGTGATCCGATTAGTAAGGATGACGCTTGTGTTTTACCTCAAGGTGAGTCTCAATCCGTCAGAAATCCATTGTAATGACATATCAAGCATCCAACCAAATCAAGCAATTGAAACAATGGCAGCGCTGGACATACCTGCTTCTTTTATCAACCATTTCCTATGGGACCCATTTTTTGGAAGCTGCACATTCGCTAGCTTTTGGGCGTACCTTTGAATGTGATTTCAATCCTGGTTCAACGAATAACCTGCCACTTTTTCAATTGAAAACAGAAAACGCTGAAGAATCACAAACCGCAGGGGCGGTTCTGCTTCCAGAATTTTTACCCGGCATTGAAGGGCTTGCGTTGCGGTCTCGGGAACCGGCTGATGGAATGATTTTTGATTTATTTTCTGACGAGGGTACTACCCTGCCACTAGAAAGCGGAAGCATGCGTTTCTGGTTCAAGCCTGATTGGAGTTCAGGAGAGGGTCCGGGTGGTTACGGAACCTTGATGAGCTTTGGGAAATGGAAAGCGCCTCCAGGTATGAGTGGGTATTGGGGGCTCAGTCTGGATCCCAAAGGCGAACGTATCGCGTTTGGCGCTCAATCAAAAGATAAGGGGATGACCTTCATTGCGACTTCGGTTTCTTTCATGAAGGATAATTGGTATGAGATTGTTTTGACATATGATGCCAATGCCACCTGGGTTTATATCGATGGAAAGGCACATGGCCCAGGACAAGGGGTTTCGTTCATTCCTCCTGAATCAGCTCTTGAATCGACCGGATTTGCCCTCGGCAATACGCCAGAAGGTCATCAACCAGTAAAAGGCTTGATTGATGGTTTTGAAATTTTCAATTACCCACTCAGCCAAGTGGAGCATCAGTTCAAACACTTCGCGGTGAGTGCTCAAGTCTCCAAGGATCCTTTGAGCATCCGTCTCCAATGGCCAACCGTCAAAGATCGAACATATGAAGTCAATCGGCGTTTATCGACCCGCGAACTATGGGAACCTTTGCTTGATGATGTTCAAGGAATTGAGCTGGTCGATTCTTCGCCTGATTTGATGGATGGCCGAGTTTATGAATATTCAATAGCCCCAAAACAAACCCAAGGAGGTATCCGTCAAATTGAAGTCGCAGCATACACACCCCCAAATCACAACAAAGGTAAAGTGCTTTTACTGGTTGATCAGACTCATTGGAGCGCACTGGAAACTGATCTGAATTATTTCGTGGAAGATTTGCAGATGGATGGCTGGCAGGTTGTCATGGTGAAGGCTCCCAGGCACTTAGATTCCAGGTGGTCACCTAACGTAAAGCGAATAGCCAAAGTCAAAGCATTGATCCAGGAGCACTTGGGTGCACCTGTTAAGGGGGTGAAAATGGCTATTTTAATAGGGCATGTAGCTGTTCCCTATTCTGGTTATGTTGCAATAGATGGGCACACGCTTCGAGGGGATGATCATCGCGGCGCCTGGTCCTGTGATGCCTATTATGGTGATATAGATGGAATTTGGCATGATAATGNGGTGGACCACATCAATAGAACGCATGCTCCCGCGTCGAACATTCCGGGTGATGGTAAGTTTGATGAAAATCAATTGCCGACTCGGCTCGAAATAGCAATAGGCCGCATTGATTTTGCCAACCTGCCCAGTTTGAACAATGGAGTTTTGCGCAATCGATCGGTAAAAAAGTCCAAGATGGAAGTTGAGTTGATTCGTCAATATCTCAATAAAAATCATGCATTCAGATTTGGCTCACTTCATTTCGAGCCAGAAACGCTGATCAAATCTCACTTGCCAGACAATATGAGCCGACCCTTCAACCAATCTGCTATCGAAAACGCTTCCAGATGGTTTGCGCTTGTGCCTGGGGAAATAAGGACAGGTGACGGTTTTCAGGATGCAGGTCGTAGTTTGTGGGCATTCATGGCTGGCCGCAGTGGGAGTGCCTCTTTTGCAAGCGGTATTCGTCGAACTCGCGATTTCAATCAACCCAATAAAACCCCACGTTCTGCTTTCATGATGNTGTATTCTTCATGGCACGGGGATTGGAATGTCTCAGATGCGTTCTTGCGCGCCTGTCTAGCTTCACTCGATACCGGCTTGGCAGCCATGAGTGGTTTAGTTGGTCCCTGGCATCTGCAGAGTCTGGGGCGAGGGGAATGTCTGGGGTTTGCTTATTTGCAGTCAGCCAACCAGAGCCCTCATAGTGCAACAAGAGCATTAGCTATTCTGGGAGACCCGACTTTAGGTAATTATTTCACTTCCCCTGTGAGTGGTTTAAAAGTGAGCATGACGGAATCGGAAAGGCGTTTGAACTGGAGTCTTCCCGAATTGAAGGAAATTGAGGGAGTTTATGTTTATCGATTGGACCAAGATCAAGACAGATACATGCTGCTAGATAGGCTCTCAACAGGAATGACCCAATGGACTCTACCTGAAGATATGCCGCGGCGGCAACGGTTCATGGTGAGAGTGGCACGATGGATACATAGTTCAAGTGGCGTTTTTGCCCATCTAAGCCCGGGCGTGACCGTTGTNGTCGACTAAATAGTGCGCAAAGAATACTACTCAATCAATACCTCTAATCCATTGATTAAAGGGGATTAGAGTCATATCATTCCCTCATGCCTTCTTTAAGACTTAATTATCATCTGTTCATAACTCTCCTTCTTGGAGGTCTCTCATTATTGGACTTAGGGGCNGTCAGCAATCACCCCAATATTCTTTTTGCCATTTCGGATGATCAATCATTCCCTCATGCCTCTGTTTATGGTTCTAGATTTGTTAAAACACCCGCTTTTGATCGTATTGCGAATGAGGGAGTGTTGTTTCAGCAGGCATTTTGCGCGGCACCCGGGTGCTCTCCGTCGNGGGCCAGTATTCTGACCGGCAGAAACATATGGCAAAACCGTGAAGCGGGAACACATGCCTCTAATTTTCCCGCTGATTTGAAAGTCTTCACCCGTGCATTGGAACAGAAGGGAGGGTATCAAGTTGGTTATACAGGCAAAGCCTGGGGACCAGGCAATTCTGCGATCACTGGCTGGTCGCAGAACCCCGTTGGTAAAGTATATAATCAACACAAAATGGATTCCCCTGCAGGCATTTCTGGAAATGATTACGCCAAAAATTTCGAGACTTTTCTAAAGGATCAGCAAACATCCACCAAACCTTTCTTTTTTTGGTTTGGGGGCCATGAACCACATCGAGTTTATAAGGAAGGTGCTGGCGTAAAATCAGGTAAACGCCTGAATGATGCGGAAGTCCCCACTTTCTTGCCTGATCATCCTGTAGTACGCAATGATTTGCTCGATTACGCGGTTGAGATTGAATGGTTTGACTCTCATTTAGGGCGCATGATTCGGCTTTTGGAGAGTCTGGGGCAACTTGACAATACTCTCATTATCGTGACGGCAGACAATGGAATGCCATTCCCCCGAGCTAAAGCTAACCTCTACGAGTTCGGTATTCATGCGCCCATGGCCGTTCGATGGGGAAATGAGGTGAAAGGAGGGAGATCCATCGACGATCTAGTGAGTTTCATCGATTTGGCTCCAACCTTCCTTGAAGCTGCCGGAATGAAACCCTGGAAAGAAATAACAGGTAAAAGTCTTTTGGGGCTATTGAAAGGGCAAGGATCCGGAATCACAGATGAGTATCGTCGCTGGATTCTTTCCGGTAGAGAAAGGCATACCCATGCCAGGCCGGATAATTTAGGTTATCCCTCCCGTGCCATAAGGACTCACCGATACCTCTACATCAGAAATTTCAATGCTGATTTATGGCCTGCTGGAGATGAATATCATGATATCGATGGCTGTCCCAGTAAGTCATTGCTTGTAAACAATAGTAGCAAACCAGGCTTTCAAAAGTATTTTCAGGCTGCCGTTGGAAAACGGCCGATGGAAGAATTATTCGATATTCTGGTAGATCCCGGCTGCATGCGTAACCTGGCTTCAAGTCCAGGATATGAACAACATCGTAAACATCTGGCACACCTTCTGGAGCGTGAGTTAAAACGCCAGAGAGATCCACGCATTATCGACGGGGGGCAAGTGTTTGACAGTTACCCAAGATATTCAAGTATGCGCCCCCACCTTGGAGGCTTTGCTGAGCGCGGAAAATATAATCCGGCATTTATTCAGAAATAATTCGATGCAATGTGATTGGAGTCAAGGGAAGTAAGTTTCAAGCTTGCTTCGATATTTTGCGCACTCTTTCTCAATGTTTGCAGCATTTAAAATGGCAGAAACCACGCAGATTCTTTGAGCACCCGCCTGAAGCACCTCGTCCAGATTATCCAAGTTGATGCCACCAATGCAAAACCAGGGAACAGAGACGTTCTTTGATGCCCATCTAACATACTCCAAAGTGACCGGATTTGCTGTTGGTTTTGTTGGTGTGGCAAAGACCGGACCGATGGCAATATAATCTGCCCCTGCACTGATTGCCTTCCTGGCTTGTTCCGGTGCATGGGTGCTCAATCCCAATCTAAGATTGGAACCAACGGTGCAAGCTTGCAGATCACGAACGTTCTTATGCCCCGCGTCAAAAAAATCTTCCTGCCCTTGGTGCAAAAAGGCATCTGGAATCCGAGAGGCGACATCAAGTTCATCATTAATCACCAAATGTACTCCTGCAGCAGAGGTGATAGGTTGGATTATTAATGCGGCTTTTAGGATGCTTTCTAAGCTTGCCTCTTTCATTCGGAGTTGGATGATATCCACCCCGCCATTGCAAAGAGCTTTTGCCAAAGCTTCATAACTGCGTCCTTGCCTGTAAGCTTCATCAATGAAGCCGTAAAGACGGCAATCTTCCAGACTTCTCATCGAATTGCACACATTTTGACTTCATTAATTGAAATCTTACTTATCCTTCACTAAGCCTTGACCTCAATCAATTCTCGACCACCGCCACCAAGGAGTTGGGCTATGAAATTGGTTGTGTAAACACCGCGGCGAAAATCAGGGTCCTGTAAAATAGCTTGCTGAAATGGAACTGTCGTCTTGATGCCTGAAATCATACATTCAGACAATGCTCGACTCATCTTATTCATCGCGTCTCGGCGGTCCTTGCCGTATGCGATCAGTTTTCCGATCATGGAGTCGTAATGAGGTGGGATGGTGTAACCGGCATAAACGTGCGAGTCTAATCTGATACCTCTTCCTCCAGGGGCATAAAACATGTCAATGCGACCTGGGGATGGACGNAAATCATCAAATGGGTCCTCTGCGTTGATCCTGCATTCGACTGCATGTCCGATCAGCTTAACGTCACCCTGTGAAATGCGCAACGGCTCACCCATGGCAATCAGGATTTGTTGCTGGACGAGATCTATACCAGTGACTTCCTCCGTCACCGGATGTTCTACCTGGATGCGCTTATTGACCTCCAAAAAATAAAACTTGCCCTTTTCATCGACCACAAACTCAACAGTGCCAGCATTGGTGTATTTGGCAGCCTCTCCAATTTTTACAGCCGCACGACTCATCTTTTTTCGAAGATCACGGAATTGCTTCAGATCAAGGAAAGGGGAAGGTGTTTCCTCGATCAGTTTCTGATTTCGACGTTGGATTGAGCAATCACGTTCGCCGAGATGAATGATTTTTCCTCTGCCATCACCAAGGATCTGGTATTCAATATGGCGAGGGTTTTCGATGAATTTTTCTATGTAAACCCCTGAGTTGCCAAATGCTTTTTCTGCTTCTGCCCTTGCTGTACGATATCCCTTGAGGAGTGATATATCATTATGAACCACACGCATGCCTTTTCCTCCACCACCAGCAACGGCCTTGATGAGCACGGGATAACCGATTTTTTTGACAATTTCCAGAGCTTCCTGTTCGTTATCAACTAGGCCGTCTGAGCCAGGCGGTGGCTGAACTCCCGCTTTTTTTGCCAAATTGCGACTCACTGCCTTGTCTTCCAATGCGTTCATGGCCTGAGGGGAGGGGCCGATGAAGCGAATGTTGCAGCTTTCGCAGACTTCTGCAAAGTGAGCGTTCTCAGATAAAAAGCCGTATCCTGGATGGATGGCGTCAACATCCGCTATTTCAGCGGCACTGATGATACGATCAATTCGGAGATAGCTTTCATGACTTGGGCTTCGACCGATGCAAATGGCCTCGTCAGCCATTTGAACATGCATGGAATTGTGATCAGCCTCGGAATACACCGCGACAGATTTTATGTTCAGTTCCTTGCAGGCACGGATAATACGAACAGCAATCTCTCCACGATTAGCGACCAGAATCTTTTCAAACATAGGTGGTTCTTAATGGAATTACCCCTTTACATTCGATAGTTACCCGAAAGTAAAAACTTTTTGTATTATTGAGGGAGGGGGGGAATCAGTTGGGTTTAACTTTGAACAATGCTTGCCCGAATTCAACCGGTCTGGCGTTTTCCACCAAAAGCTCAGTGATCACTCCACTCTTCTCGGCCTTGATTTCGTTCATAACCTTCATCGCCTCCACTATGCATACAACGGTCTCCGCATTGACTCTAGTTCCCACCTCCACATAAGCAGGCGAGTCAGGCGAGGGTGAATCATAAAATGTCCCGATCATAGGCGAGCAGATATCCAGATCATTGGATGTTTTTGGTTCAGGATTCTCGGTCTGAACTTTTGGAGTCGCTACTTGCGCTGTTGGCTGCAGTGGGGGCAGTGCATGGGAAACAGAAGGTGAAATCAAGTAAGGCCCCTCTTCTGAGGTAGATCCAGTGTTGCCTAGACCACGTTTCAACTTGATTTTAAACTCTTCCTTCTCCATTTCGAATTCCGAAATGGAATTCTTCTTCATTAAATCGACTATTGCTTTGATATCCTTTAAATCCACGTCGGACTCCCGGTTAAAGTCTCTTCAAAGATCGGCCTTTCTTCACAGCTTCATATGAAAAAAGCAGCAACCTAAGATGGTACTGCTCCGATCTACGTTCAAATGTGGATTCTACTTTAAAGTTACTGATGGCCTGCGTCAAGTGGAAGCTCGATAATCCCCAGTTTATCTGTATGTTCTGCGAAAAACCCATCATAACAAAATCGGCGATCAGAGGCTCTCATCTGATCGTCGACTTCATTGTTTACGGAGGAATAAATTACATTTTTTTACGCAGAGACCTTTTCGCTTTCTTCAGTTTGACCGACCGGAAAGATCACCGGCGCATTCTGCTTGTCCATCATGCGCTTCAAACGATTTAATGCAATATTCTGCAACTGCCGGATTCTCTCTCGAGTTACTCCAAATTCCTGACCGACTTCTTCAAGTGTTCGTTCTTTTTCACCATCCAGACCAAACCGGTAACGTAGGATCCTCGATTCCCTTGAGTTTAATTTCGATAGCAGTTGTGTCAGCAAACCCAGAGACGTTTGAAGTTCAAGTTCCTCATATGGATGGTCTGCATTTTCATCTGCTACTCTTTCTTCAAGGCGGGTGCTATCTTCATCACCCACAGTATCATCCAGAGAGACTGGGCGAGCGGAAGCCCGCCTCATGAGTGCAACACGAGTTGGAGCGATTCCTAGCTCTCCTGCTATTTCTTCGTCGGATGGTTCTCTCCCCAAAACTTCCTGAAGTCGCATGGATACATTGCGCAACTTGGCTATTTTTTCCACCAAATGTATGGGAAGTCTTATAGTTTTAGACTGATTACTCAAACTCCTCTTGATAGCTTGTTTGATCCACCACGAACCATAGGTTGAGAATTTAGCTCCTTTTGTGGGATCAAATTTATCCACAGCCTTCATCAGACCAATGTTTCCCTCATTGATAAGGTCAAGTAACGGTAGACCAAAACCCTCGTAATCCCGTGCTATTTTTACTACCAATCTGAGATTTGCTCGTATCATTCTTTCGCGAGCTTGGTCATTTCCTTGCTTGATGAGACCAGCCAATTCGGCCTCCTCTTTCACTGTCAGCAAGTTTTCCTCAGCTATTTCTCTTAAGTACAAAGCGAACGAAGACCTCAAAGGCTGGACATCTGCTGCTTTTGGCTCCAGCGTAGCCTCTCGGTGGACAGTAACCTTCACCTCAGCAGGCGAATCGGTTGCNCTTTGCCACTCATGCTGCGCTCCAGAGTCCTTGGTTCTGGAGCTCTTACCTCTGCCTTTCTTCAATATTTGCCTAGGTTTTGCATTTGATGAACGTCTGACTTTATTTTCTGATGCCTTTTTGCTCGTTGCTAATTTCATAGAATTCTCACTCTCATTCGTTTTCCAAAACCTATATNTTATATGACTTCAATCGGCCTCGTTATGTTTCATTTTTTTCAAGCCGATCCTGCCCAATTTCTACTATCTTTAGTTTAAAACCCTTCGACGTTGAAAATATCTACTAAAAGTAAGGAAATGTCCAGAAATAAATTAGACAAAAATAGAACAAGATGCCTGATAATACATTATGTCTAAGATTTTGTTTAGGTATTGTGTTTTTTGCTAACTTCAATAACGCCATTGAAACATCCCAATTCAATCTTCTTAAATAGTTGTGCTGGAATTTAAAAATACAACATGGCTCACCCGGTATTCAGTCTTAAAGAATCAGGGTATTTGATTTCTCAATGCTGGATTTTAGGGAGGGCTTGAGTTTGAATAGAAAATTACGTATGAATATTGACCTAGCCTATGGAGAGGGAAAGCTTCCGCTGGAATTGCCTGAAGATCGCACGACGGTGATTGAGCCTCGATTTTCCGAAGGGATCCCAGACGAAAAAACTGCGGTATTGAATGCCCTGGATCATCCAATAGGCAGACCCTCACTTGCAGAGAGTTTACGTCCAGAAGACAAGGTTTGCATCCTTTTCACGGACCTTACCCGAGCCACGCCAAACGAACGCATCATTCCATGGTTGCTAGAATATCTGGGGGACCATCCTAGGGAGAACATTACATTGCTGAACCAATTGGGAACGCATCGGCCGAATACCAGAGATGAGTTGATTAAAATGCTCACGCCAGAGGTGGTTGACGGGTATCGAGTCATTAATCACAATTGCGAGGATCCATCTCAGTTGATGCAACTAGGGCAAACAAGTTCAGGTGTGCCTGCATTACTCAATAAACATGCGGTCGAGGCCGATCTTCGGATCGTAACCGGATTCATCGAACCGCATTTCTTTGCAGGATTCAGTGGTGGCCCCAAGGGAATAATGCCGGGTGTTGCTGGGCTCGAGACCGTGATGAGTAACCATGGTGTAACTCATATCGGAGATCAAAGAGCGACCTTTGGTAACACTGATGGTAACCCGCTTTGGGAAGAATTACGTGACATAGCACTCAGAGCCGGGCCTAGTTTCCTTTTGAATGTGACACTCAATCATGATCGCGACATTACAGCTGTTTTTGCAGGTGATTTAATTGAAGCGCACCGTGCGGGATGCGCGCAGGTCAAAGCAACCGCCATGCAAGCTGTCGATAGGCTGTTTGATATCGTTGTGACCACAAACAGTGGTTATCCGCTGGATTTGAATCTGTACCAGGGAGTCAAAGGAATGAGTGCTGGCGCACGTATCCTCAAAGATGGCGGATTACTGATTCTTGCATGTGAGTGTCGAGAAGGTGTACCTTCTCAAAGTCCGCTGGACAAATTACTTCGAAGTGCCAGCAGTCCCGCTGAAATTTTGACTATGCTCAGCACACCCGGATTTCTGCGTCCTGAGCAATGGCAGGCTCAAATTCAGGCTCTGATCCAAGCACGCGCAGAGGTAATGGTTTATAGTTCTCTGAACGATTCTACACTCGCTGCTGCTCATCTGCAGTCTTGCGATGATATACAGCAAACAGTCATCAATCGACTTGCTGAGCTGGGCAAGGAGGCTCGTGTTGCTGTTTTGCCGCAAGGCCCCCTGACGATTCCCTATCTCTGCGAGCAATAATTATTTTCTCAGTAATTTTCTCACAATGAAACTGAGCCCGGGTTATCCCTCATTCAACATACCTCAGAATCATTTTCTGATGGTTGTGATGCTAATCACAACTATTGACCATGATGAAAGGTGCCATCGGTAATCTGGTCCTCCCTTCTTTGTTGCCAGTGATGTGTCAGCAGGTAGGATTCTTTCATGACTCTTGCAAAGATACTCACTCTGCTGTTGATCTGCCCGTTCGTATTGACGGCCGATGATTGGAAACAGTTTCGGGGACCGTCTGCCACCGGCCTTGCATCGGATCAAGGTATACCAGCTCGCTTGAATGAAGGTCATATTTTGTGGCGCACTTCACTGCCAGGCCGCGGTCTGTCCAGTCCTATTATCGTTGGTAATCAAGTGTTCATCAGTGCCGCTGAAGGCAATGAACAGGACAGGTTAATAGTCCTGTGCTTCAACGCTCAAACCGGATTGGAAGAATGGCGCCGTTCTTTTTGGGCAACTGGGCGAACCATGTGTCACGAAAAAACCTGCGTTGCAGCGCCAACTCCAGTCAGTGATGGTGATCACCTAGTTACCGTCTTTTCCTCCAATGATGTTGTCTGTCTGGACTTGAAAGGTAACCTGCAGTGGCTCAGAGGATTGACCGTTGATTACCCCAATGCTTCAAACAGTCTGGGAATGGCCAGCAGTCCATTGATCCTGGATGGTGTATTGGTGGCGCAAATCGAAAACGACAGCCAGTCCTTAGCATTGGGAATTGATATGGCCGATGGTTCGAACAAGTGGTCCATTGCCAGGCCCAAAGGGGCCAATTGGACATCACCCATCCCTTGCACGCATTCCATCAAGCCTGCTGTTGCTCTTCAATCTGGTAAAGGAGTTCATTTGGTGGATGTTCACACCGGTGCCGTTCTCTCGGAATATCTTGGTGGCGCGGCTACGATTCCTTCGGGCGTTCTGGTTGGTTCGATGTTACTGGCACCTTCTCATGGGATCAGCGCGCTTGATTTATCTTCTGATCTGGCGGAGATCCCAATGCTCTGGCGCTCGCGCGCTTTGAGCCCTGCGACTGCCAGTCCAATAGTTATGGACAATGCTGTATTTGTTGTTAATCGAGCCGGCGTGCTTACTCGAGGCAGTCTTGAGGGGGGGCGACGGGAATGGCAATTGAGGCTCAAAGGGCCATTCAGCGCATCTGCAGTTGGATTTGGGACGGTTCAATACTGGGTTAACGAAAAAGGTTTGCTTCAAGTTGTGGACGTGGCTCAAGGCGAAGGTACCGTCGTCAGTCAGCTTGATCTTGACCAACAGGTTCTTGGTACTCCATCTATTGCGAATGGAGGCCTTTACATTCGAAGTGACAGTACTCTTTGGAAAATAGGAAAAGCGCCCATCCTGTGATCAGGTCAATTGAATCTTTATATCGAGCATGAAATCTACTGTTTTATCGTTGCGATGTGCATCCGAAAGTCGGTTTACGTTAACCTCTCAGCCATCTTCTTGAATGAGAAGGGTTGTTATTTCTCTCAAATTTGCATGAAATCTGCTGATCTTTGTTCGGTAACAAGATGCACTCTTTAACGATTATGGAAAAATGGATAATGTTGGCACGCGCGAGATTCCGCCTGATGTCTTGGGGTATCTTGGGTTGTGCCCGGCTTTTGATTTGGGACGCTGATGTTCAGGCGCAAGCCTTGATGAAATTCGAATTGAAAACACCTGAGGCCAGGACCTATTGGGTTGATCAAACAACCGATATGCTTGGCCCTGCACTCAAACCACCAAGTCGCACTCTTGAGTTGCGAAAAAACCCTTCAGATCTTCATGGATCCATTATAGATCATCGACTGATTGTTCATCTTGCTGAGGCTGTCTCGATTGATGAACTCATCAAGCCATGGGGACTTGAACTGCTGCAATCCCTGCATTTCCCGGGCGTGCATGTCCTCGCAGCCAGTTCACCCTACCAGGCCATGACTATCGCCGGTGCATGGGCAAACATGCCGGAGGTGCTGGCTTGTTATCCAGTTGAACAAAAAAAAATGAAACTCAAAAACCGTTTCGCCCCAAGGCCCAATGATCCCTTCTTCTCCAATCAATGGTATCTCGAACAGAGGAATACGATAAACTTTTTGAGTGAAGGAGGGGATATCAATATTAGATCAGCCTGGCCCATATCTCGAGGTCAAGGTGTGCACATTGCGGTTGTCGATACAGGTGTGGATCAAGATCATCCTGATCTGGCACTGGCACTCAACAGCGACTTCGATAGAAATTTTATTACAGGCGCTCGAGATGGAAATCCGGTTTCACAAACTTTCTTCCACGGTACGGCGGTAAGTGGTTTGATAGCTGCGTCCTCTGGAAATAATGAGGGTATAGCAGGCGTTGCCCCGCTGGCCTCACTCTCCAGTTGGGTGATTTTTGGGTTTGGAGGTAATATTGCGGATTCACTTCAACTCTCAGAGATGTATGAAACTTCCAACGAACAAATCTCTATTCAAAACCATAGTTGGGGCAATGCTTATCCGGAGCAATCGGGGCCTTCATTTCTTGAACGACTAAGCTTATCCAACGCTTTTCACAAGGGGCGCTCTGGTAGGGGGATTGTCATGGTGCGCGCAGGTGGGAACGACCGTACCTCGGGAGATTTTCACCCGGGACTTGGAGATGTCAATGACGATGGTTACACCTCCATGCATCAGGTAATTGCAGTTGCTGCAACGCGTCGAGACGGCAGGGCAACCTCTTACTCGAATTGGGGGGCCTCCATTCTGGTAGCCGCTCCGGGAGGCGAAGTACGTGACGGACTGTTCACAACGGATGTAATGGGTGATGGTGGATTCAACATGGATACGGATTCGCTTGGTGATGGTGATTATATTTCCAACGAGGTTGGTTTCATCGGAACCAGCGCGGCTGCTCCACTGATTTCAGGATTGTCGGGACTTGTATTGTCGGTTAATCCTGAATTTTCCGTTCGAGATGTGCAGCAGATTGTTCTGGCCTCGGCACGGCATGTTTTTCTCGATGATCCAGACATGGCTGGCAATGGTGCAGGTTTCAAGCACAGTCACCACGTTGGCTTTGGGATTCCTGACGCAGGGGAAGCTTTAAGGTTGGCTCAAAACTGGATACCTCGCGACGAGCTCAGCATCGTTTCTCGCGAAAGTAAACTGAGCAAGATTATCCCAGATCACGGACTTCGATTGAAGGTACAAGGAAAGACAGTACCGGATGATTTAAAGGATATTCCTGCTTCCACCACCATGGGAATTCAACCAGATGAACCAACAGGATTTTTCCCCATGAGTTTTCAAGGGCGGGGGATTGATCCGATTACTGAGGATCTTACAGGCAAAGGCGCCATCATTCGCCGTGGCACCACCACATTTCATGAAAAGATCATCAATGCTTCCAACGCTGGAGCCTCCTTTGCTGTGATTTACAATAATCAAAATGAGGATGAATTGATACGCATGGCTGGAACTGAATATACACCGTTACCCGCTTATTTCATTGCTCGGGAGCAAGGGGAGCCACTTTCCGTGCTGGTTGAATCGGACCCAACGGTCCGCATGCAACTTGAAATGAATTCTGCTGATTATTCTTTCAACGTCAGCGAGACTTTGATTTGTGAGCATGTCGAACTGGTGGTGGATGCAGATCATCCCAGTCGCGGCCAGCTGCGCATCGTGATTCAATCTCCAAGCGGAACTAGAAGCGTATTGCAGCGACTCAACTTTGACGATTCGCAAGGGCCTATCCATTGGGCTTATCGCACAACAAGACATTTCTTTGAACCCTCTGCAGGTGTCTGGAAAGTGAGCATCACTGACCAGGATGAAAACCAGATCGGAGCTATTCGTTCTTTGAATCTGAATATTCTAGGCACTGAAATTATCGATAGTGATTCCGATGGGCTGGATGATGAGTGGGAAATGACTCAGTTTGGGAACCTTGCATCAACGGCCAAGGAAGATCCTGATGATGATGGTGCTCAAAATGCACGCGAGCAGCTTCTTGGTACCTCTCCTTTGATCTCTGATCTTAATCTTGAGATGAATCTTGATTTCCTTGACAAGGAACACATCCGACTTTCCTGGCAAAGCCGACCCAACCACCTCTACGAAGTAATTTCTCTGCAACTAAATGGCAACAGCCCAGATTCCATTGGAACCGTGCGCAGCCGGTCTTATCGGTCAGAATGGGTAGTGAAATTAGATAAGAAATTCAAAAAATTCTTTCAAGTCATCGAGCGGGCTGAATAATCGTAAATACTTATATGAAGACTCTCCAATCAAAGGGGCGTCCTCCAGTCAAAGCCATTCGCCAGGCCCACACAATCATGGCAGCCAAAAGGACACTGCACAAAAAATTCAAACGCCATGCGTGCAATTCTTTTTCCGGAACAAGACTCATCAATGCCCCTAGGGAAAGCCCACACACAAAACCCCCAAGATGCGCTGCGATATCACTATCAGGCGATAAACCCCAAAATGAAAACAGGATACAGACGGCCAGGACTCCTCCAAGGATCATGCGTCCGGCTTGTCGATGTGTTTTCAGCAGGTGAAACGCATGGGGGCCAAGCATTCCCAAAGCGCCCATTACCATTCCAGAGGCCCCTAGTCCGTGGTAGGGAGCTTCATGAACCCATAAACCAAAAAAGTTTCCCCATACCCCGCACAGGAATGCTGCAAGCAATCCCGGGCCGGCTCCAAAACGTCCCATGGCAAGCCCCAAGACGATGAGACCTGTGGATACATTGGATGCGAGATGGCCAATGTCAGCATGAAGCATGACTGCAGTGACAGTCTGCCACCAGGCGCCTAGTGTCAAAACTTCCTGACTCTTCAGCATACCAGCTAGTTGGACCTGAGGGCGGAATTCCCATCCGATCCAAGCAAATATGCACAAGACCAGGCACCATAGCAAAGCGGCCCCATGAAATGTGAATCCACTTGCGGGAATAGGTTTTTGCCACGACCAGCGTTTGTTTTCGCTTTGGTAACGCCTTATCGCGTCCTCTGCCCTGACAAGATCACCTTGATGGACTTTTAAGCCATAGGGAGCCTGGCCTTCAGGAAAGGATTGAATCTCCGTGGGGATCTTTTGACTGGTAAGAACCAAGCTCCAGTCCATGACCTGTTTTCGATGTGCTGCGGGAATGATGCACCAATCATGGGCTGTTGATGGAAGATCTTGTAAATCCTGGCTCATTGGTTTTCACATTGATTACTGGGACTGAATCTTCTTTAGTGAATCCGTCAAAGATCAAAACCAAGTCTCAAGNCCACAAATTGCAATTGAATAAAGCATATGTCCACAAGAATTCGATGGGGAATAATAGGAACCGGACGCATTGCCGGTGAATTTGCTGAAGGATTACAGCAGATCGAAACAGCCGAGCTACGATCAGTGGCTTCGCGCAGGCAGGAAACAGCAGATGCATTTGCGCACAAGTTTGGAGCTGCCCATGCCTATCCGGACTACCAGCGATTAGCGGAGGACCCGGAATTGGATGTGGTTTATGTTGCCACCCCTCATTCGTCGCATTGTGAAAACACCCTTCTTTGTCTCAAAGCGGGAAAAGCGGTCATTTGTGAAAAACCCTTTGCGGTGAATGGTGGTCAGGTCGCAAAAATGATCAATGTTGCTCAAAATCAAGATTGCTTTTTAATGGAAGCCATGTGGATGAGATTCATTCCGCTCATCCGTGAAGCCAGACGTCTGATTTCATCTGAAGCCATCGGCGATGTGCGTATGATTCAGGCTGATTTCGGCTTTAGAGTGCCTTTCAATCCACAAGGCAGGCTCTTTGATGTTTCCCTGGCTGGAGGGGCTTTACTTGATGTTGGCATCTACCCATTAGCTTTTTCAGCCATGTTCATGGGCGAGCCAAAGGAGATTGTGAGTCTTCCCGCTTTAGGGGAAACAGGAGTGGATGAGCAATCGGCATACGTTCTTCGTCATGAAGAAGGGCAGTTGAGTGTTTTGTCATCAGCTATCCGCACACAGACTTCTCAGTCAGCCTGGATCTATGGAACAAAAGGTCGCATACACTTCCATACGCATTTTTGGAAAGCACAGGAAATGACTATATTTGTTGATGGCTGTGAGCCTGAAGTGGTATCGATGCCATTCTCTGGAAACGGTTATCAATTCGAAGCTCAAGAGGTGATGGATTGTATCCATGCCGGTAAGTTGGAAAGCGATATCATGCCACACTCTGAAAGTGTCACATTGATGCGCACCATGGATCGCATTCGTGATCAGTGGGGCCTGAAATACCCAATGGAATAAGTGACTAGTTTTCAGTATGCTTGCGTGGCCTGTTGCGGTATTTTTCATAAAGCCTCGTATGCCGACTGCTCAGCGATACAGGCTTGCCCTGAATCCACATGTGCGTTACTTGGGCCCGAATATCCAGCAGCTCTCCATTCAGGACAATCAAAGAGGCTTCTTTGCCTGTTTCAATGGAACCAAGAACCTTCTCCAATCCAAGCAACTGTGCGGGATGGATAGTCAAACCTTTGATTGGCATGTTTTTATCAAGGCCAAATCCAACTGCCTGGGCGGCCGAGTTAGAAAGGTTCCTTACTGCCGATGCGGCAAATCGTTTTGAGCCCTCACTGAAAATTACTTGTACGCCTGCATCAACCAACACTTTGGGCGCTTTGAACTGAACATCATAGGGCGCTGCGTCCTGTTGAGGGAGTGTGAAAGTATGTTCGTAAATGACGGGGATCTCATTTCTGGCAAGCAAGTCTGCAAGCATCCATGCGTCTCTGCCTCCTACCAGGACCACTGAATATTTTTCTTTCTTTGACCACTCAACAGCCGATTTAATTTGACGTTTTTCGTTGGCATGAATGAACAGAGGCATATCCCCCTTCACCCATGCGCGAGTGGATTCCCAGTTAGGCACTGCCAGTGTCGAACGATCGGCATCCTTGCGACGAACATAAGCTTTGGCTGATTCAAAGAATTCANTGATCTGTGCGATTCGTGTTTTTCTTTCATTTGCCCGTTCCTTGAGGGCTTTCCAGCTGGAAAAGTTATGGGAAAGAGCGTTTGGAGTATGGTTTAAGCTCATTGACGGCCAAAAGAGATGTAAACCTACTGCAGGGCGAATCATTAGATCCTCAATGGTCCAGCCATCCAACTGAATGACGCTCGATTGACCGCTGAGCCTTCCTCCTAATGGAATTGGCTGAGCGTGTGTGATCCCTGTTTGAGTGGATTTAGTAAATNATGAATGATTTATCTTCTTAGGCCAAACCTTTTGGCTTTCGATTTTTGGTGAAGAATGTGATCAAGCTTTTTGCTCCAAGAATATGACATCCGTGATTGAATATGGTTGGTACTCTGAGGTAGGACTCATCCATGCATATTGTTCTGGTAGAGCCTGAAATTCCACCGAATACCGGTAACGTTGCGCGCCTCTGTGCGGCGACGGGTAGTCAACTGCACTTAATTGAACCACTCGGTTTTCAACTGGAAGATAAACATCTCAAGCGCGCTGGTATGGATTATTGGAAACATGTAAACTGGCGCAAATGGTCTCATTGGTCTGCCTTTATTGAGCATTTAAATGCTTCATCCAAACTTTGGCTTGTCGAGTCGGATGGCCCCAAAAGTTATGCAAACGTTGAGTATGGTCCTGACGATTACCTTGTATTCGGGAGAGAAACGGCAGGCCTTCCCTCTGNATTAGTTCAGCAATATCAAGACCAATGGTTGCGTATTCCGATGATGAACAAGGAAGCCCGTTCATTGAATCTTTCAAATTCTGTGGCCATTGTCCTTTATGAAGCTTTGAGACAACTTGATTTTCAAGATGAAGTGCGCTGATGGCTCAGGGGCTACTCATACTTGTATTTGACTACCCAGGGATCACCACTTGCTTCCTGAAAAGCCCTGAGCCGATCCTGCAGGTTGCTCAAGGTGCGTTCAAATTCAGGGTTAGATGCCAGATTCTCTATTTCAGCAGGATCTGCTTCCATATTGTAAAGCTCATGGCGCGGTCTTTGTATGTAGTCGCCGATGCGGCGTTTTCCATAGAGACCATCCATGCCGTCTTTGACCGCTGCCTGCCAGGTCGGAGCTTCATATAGATCTGATGCAAAGGGGTAGGGGAGTTGATGTGCCAGATTGAGGGTGTATTTGAATTGTCTGGTCCGGATCACACGCATGGGATAATACATGGTGATTTCATGGAAAGTGTGAGAGGCGAAAACATAATCCCATTCCAGTGCTTTTTCCTTTTCGAGTATGGACAAGAAGGATCGGCCATGAAAGGCATACGGAGCCCTCTCACCACGACTGTTGTTATGCTCAAGTCTGGAAAGGTCGATTCCGGCAAAGTCCAACAAGGTTGGAGTCAAGTCAGTCCATGAAACCATGGCATCCGTGGCGATACCCCTTTTGGATTGATCCGGACTGCGGACAATCAAGGGCAGGCGCATGCCAGGTTCATAGAGCGTCGTCTTGGCACCGGGAAATGCAATGCCGTTGTCTGACAGGTAAAGTATCAGGGTGTTTTCATATTGATTGGCTTCTTTCAAGATCTGTATTAGCCTGCCCAGTCCCTGATCTATTCTTGATACACTCTGGTAATATTGCGCCAGTTCAGCCCGGCATTCCGGTGAATCCGGAAGGTAGTCCGGGACGAGCACTTCTTGCGGATCGTAAATAAGCTCTTTAACGCCCTCATAAGTCTGATTGTTCCCAAAACGATTGGGCTTGTAGGGGAGCTCATTGGCATACCCGCCACCTCTGTGGGGATCTGATGTACAGAAATACAGGAAAAAGGGTCTGCTTTTGTCTTTGTTGATGAAGGGTTGGCATTTCTCCGCCATACTTACTGGATTTCTTGAACCACCTTGATTGCCGGTAAGGTGTTGATCGAACGGATAGATTTCTTCCGGTGCCACGTGGTACTTCCCGATGCGGGCTGTTCGATATCCCGCTTTGGATAGCCAGATAGGCAGACTGACCACGGAGTCTTTGGTGTGGAATCGATGGTAGCTGTGTTGATGCCCGTATTGACCATTAGCATGATTATGCAATCCAGTGAGGATTACGGAGCGACTGGCGCTGCAGCTTGCTGTCGTGCAAAATGCATAATCAAATCGGGTGCCATCCTTTGCCAATGCATCAAGATGAGGTGTTCGAATGGCGGCGTTCCCGTAGCATCCCGCATCCCTGCCTTGGTCATCCACTACAAACATGACAATGTTGCGCGCGAGTTTGACATCTTCCTGAGCACTCAGGGAAAGCGCCAGCAAGAACAACAGAAGACAAGCATTTTTAATGGTTGATTTCATAAGATTAAAGAGATTGGGTTATTTGTTTCAGATTTTAACAGAAGCCTATTTGTGAAGGGGAGGTTTTCGTTGCTGCCTTCGTTTGGTCATGATTTTGAGCAGCTTTTCCTTATCTTGATCTGTATGGTTAACGCGCCGAGAAATTGTGGTGCAGCACTGAAGGTTAAATTATAGACATTAGCTTCTGCGGTTTGATCCACAAGGATTTTTTAGTCCATATAAGAGCAGGGTATGTTTCCATTCCTGCAACTCACTGACTCAGCTTTGATGGAATTTTATGACGTTACAAACTTTCAAGAAAGCCCATTGCGGCTGCCAAGGATGTTAGAGATCCATTATTGGAGATTGCCAAATATTTGGAAGAAGCGACGTTGATTGAGGGCTATTTCATCGAACGCAAACTTCACCCCAATGCCGATTTTCATAGGGGTATTATTCCTCGAACCATAGGATTCCTTTGGATATGTTCACCCTTGTTTTCGCAATCGGTCGCATGCCGGGGTGGATGGCTCATTACCCCCGCCAAATCTATACTGACGCATCAGAACGTGCCTGTGTCCGCCTGGTAAAACGGCCTTAATCCTGCCCCTGGGAGTCAGTTGTTTGAATATCTCGTCCCGTTGCCTGGAGAATGCTTTCTTTGAATGCTCCGGGACTCAAGTCTTTGGGAATTGCTTTGCATGTTTTCTCGAATCCAGGGAAATTCCACAAATTAGGGAAGTCTCGGCATTGTTGGGGTTTGACTGACTGGATGCTGCATTTGTCATCCTCCAAAAAAATGCATGAACCGTCGGATTGATCCCGAAGAGCTAATCCCTTTCGGGACTGGTTCAACCTTGTGGAATTCTGAATAAATGTATTTTCATCCTGTTCAAGAAAGGCAGCAATGCGGGTGATTTCATCCTCCGAAAGCTTAACCTGGCCCGGCCAGCGACAACAGGCAGTGCAGCGTTGACATTCATAAAAAATGGGCATTTCAAGATTTGGTCAAATCCGTTGCTCCCTAATCCAAACTTATCTTAATGTTTGCTTCCCTCTTGAGCTTGTCGAGGTACTCAGGTAACAGTTTCTGAACATTTTCAGCTTCCAATTGTAACTTGATGCGCTCGGAAACTTCTGAGAAGGGTTGGTATTCCTTGGGAAGCTTTTGAATCAACTTGACAACATGGTAGCCGGATCCAGTGTTAACCACAGTTGACACCTGTCCCTCTTGGAGAGCGAACACTGCTTCCTCCAATGTTGGGTTATTACTTCCTCTTGCTATAGTAACTTGGCCCTGATTTTCTTTAGTCACGACATCTTCAGAATAAGTTTCTACCAGTTTGATGAAATCTTCTCCAGAGCTTGCTTTTTTTTGGGCTTCTTTTGCCCTGATCAGTCGTTTTGTTTTCTCGCTTGAGGAGAGCGGTTCTCCTGTCAATTTGCTTCTGGTTGGAATGTAAATATTTCGAAGTTCGGCACGCTCGGGAATGGCAAATACCTCCTTTTTGTCTTCGTAAAATTCACGCGCTTTTTCGCTGGTCACGATGTAGTTGGTTTTTAAATCTGCATCGATAACCTCTTTGACGATGGCTTGTTCAGTGACTTGTTCCTTGAAATATTTCAAGTCCATTCCTGTTGAGAGCAGCTGTCTCTCGAATGTCTCCTTCGAGGGGTGTTGCTGTATTAAATCTTCAAGGAAAGATTTTGCATTCAATCCCCCCTTCCTTTTTTGCTCCTGGGTTGCCTTGGTCAAGAGGATTTTCGTCGTAATTAACTTATCCAGTATTTGGGTTTCAACCTTATCGTTCAAGTGAGGTGGTATGGGGTTTCCCTGCGAGACTCGGTTCGCTTTCGTTGTGATGATCGCCTTGTCGAGTTCAGAGCGATTGATTTCCAGATCCTTGCCGGTGGCGACGATGTCATTACTGAAAAGATTTGAAAGATTATTGATTTTGAGCGCGCTTGATTGGGCCTCAAGAGGCTGGTAGCCATGTAAAAGACCTGAAAACAGGAAACAAAACAATAGATTGGATGCCTTCAGCTTCATGAGAGTTTTATAATGCGAATACTGCTGATATCCTCATCCCTGCGAATTTCATCAAGTATGGTGTTTTCCGGGATGCTGTCCAAGTTCAGGACTGTCAATGCGTGGCCACCTTCGCGGTCACGGTGCAAGCTCATGTTGGCAATGTTGATTTGGTGTTTTGCCAGAATACCTCCCAGGTGACCGACAATACCGGGACGGTCCCTGTTGGTAATCAGACAAAGCACCCCTTTCGGGTCGATTTCAACGGGTTGACTATCGAGGCGAACGATCCGTGGATTCATTTGAGCGCCAAAGAAAGTTCCGCCGGCAGATGATTTTTCTTCGCCTTTAAATGCAGCTACGTGAAGCCACTCGTTAAAATCGGTTTCTTCATTGGATTTGACCAGTTCAACAACGATACCCAGCGATTTTGCCATGGCTTTGGCATTGATTTGATTGACGTCCTCTCCACCTGCACTGGCCAGAAAACCGGTCAGGATAAATCGCGCAATCGGATCACTTGGCATTTCCGTGGCTTTGCCTCCGAACGTAATGACCAGTCGATCGTTTTGCTGAGGGGCCAATTGTGAAACAAGCCGGCCAAGTTTTTGTCCCAAAGTCAAGTATGGTTTGACCTTGGCATAAGTCTTTGCATCCAGACTGGGCATATTGACGGCATTCTGAATGGCTCCTGTCAAAAGATAGGAACTGATGGATTCACCGATTTCAATGCCAACGTTTTGTTGAGCCTCCTGCGTGCTTGCTCCCAAGTGAGGTGTGGTAATGATTTCAGTTATTTCCCTGAATGGATGGTTCGCGTCCAGTGGTTCCTTGCTGTAAACATCCATTGCGGCTCCCGCAACGATACCGGATTTAACTGCCTCAACCAGGTCCTCCTCCTGCACGATGCCGCCGCGTGCACAATTGAGAATACGCATCCCTTTTTTCATTTTTGCAAAGGCATTTTCATTGATCATGCCACGAGTCTCATCCGTCATTGGCATGTGGACAGTGATGAAGTCGGCCTTTGCATAAATCGCATCTAAGGTGGCAATTTCCACTTGAATGGCTTTCGCTCTGGAAGGGGAAAGGTATGGGTCAAAAGCAAGCACGTGCATCCCAAATGCCTGAGCTCGCTTTGCGACCTCAGTGCCAATTCGACCCAGTCCTAGAATGGCCAGTGTCTTGTTGTAAAGTTCGGTGCCGGAAAAGGCTTTGCGGTTCCATTCCTTGTTGGACATGGACATGTGAGCCTGGGGTATCTTTCTTGCCAGGGCCATCAACATGGCAAAGGTCAGTTCGGCGGTTGAGATCGTATTACCACCAGGCGTGTTCATTACGACAATGCCGCGTTGAGTCGCAGACTCAACGTCTACATTATCGACTCCAACACCCGCGCGTCCAACTACTTTCAGGCAAGGCGAATGCTCGATGACCTTGGCCGTAATTTTGGTCTCTGATCGAACCACGTAGGCGCTGACATCACCCGCCATTGAAATGAGCTCGTCCTCACTGGGCCGTTTTTCGAGGACAACGACCTCGAGTTCAGATTGCTTTTGGAAATATTCGATTCCCTTTGCTGAGATTGGATCGCAGATCAATACTTTCATCTTTTTCAAAGGCCATTCAATCTAGGCAAACCGCCCTAACAGGTCAAACCTGTAAAATACAATTGAATTGGTGAGTTCGTGTTGCCATGGTTTTCTCAGGCTGGCTAACCTTGCGGCATGAATCGCAGTAATGATCTCAAAATGGATCTAAATGAATCAAGTTCTCATTTGCTTTGGTTTGGATGCAATGCATGCCCGCGCTGGCAGCATGCTGTTGAAAGTGAATTCACATTGAGGACTCATTTTCGGTTGTTATGAAGAAAACCGGCAGGAAAACCCTTTGATCGCCTAGGAAAAGATGAACCGAATCAATCTGGATGCCCAATCGAGTACGCCTCCTGCTCCCGAGGTCATTGAGGCAATGCGACCTTACTTATCGGGAAATTTCGCTTCTGCCGCAGCCGCTCATTATTCCGGTAAACAAGTCCGTAAAGCGATTGAAAGAGCCAGAGAGCAGATCGCCGCTGCCATCAGTGCCTCTGATGTGGAGGAGATTATCTTTACGGGGTCTGGGACTGAAGCCAATAATCTTGCAATCAAGGGTATCCTTACCGCTCGAAAACCATTTGGCAATCATGTCCTAAGCACTCCTTTAGACCATCCTTCAGTCTGGTTTTCTATACAGTCGATGATTTCACAAGGCTTTGAGCATGGAGTTTGGGAAGTGGACGCGGTGGGGCGCCTTCCAGGTATTGAGTGTCTTGGAGAAAACCTTCGACAGGATACAATTCTGGCTTCAGTGCCAGTTTCAACCCCAGAATTAGGGATCGTTCAACCGATTCATGCAATCTCTGAATGGTTGGAAAGAGAGGGCGTTGCGCTGATGCTGGACGCCACCACTGCCGGCGGTTGGACACCTTTGGATGTCGCCACGTTGAAACCTTCGCTCATGAGCCTTTCGCCTCATCGATTTCATGGTCCTAAAGGAGTTGGTATTCTCTACAAACGGCGAGGTGTTAGCCTCGTGCCATTGATGCATGGAGGCAATCAAGAATTCGGATTGCGCGCTGGAACTGAAAATGTAGCTAGTATTGTTGGNGCGGGGAAGGCATTTGAGCTGATGTCGGGAATACTTGNTGAACGCATTGAAAACGCATGCAAACTGCAATCTTTTCTACTCAGGGAGATCAAAAGTAAAATTCCATCCACGGGTATCATTGGGCCTGCGCCAGGAAAGGATCGCTTGAGCAATCAACTCAACATCGTCTTTGAGGGTGTCGAAGGCGAAGCACTCATGCTGATGACCAATGTCAGGGGGCTTGATTGCCACACTGGAATTTCATGTGTGAATCGTCACATGGAGAGTAATCGAATACCCAAAGCTACGGGATTGCCTGATGACTTGTTTCGAAGCAGTCTTTTGCTGTCATGGCATGAGGAACATACCAAGGCAGACCTGTATGGGGCGGTGGAGATCATCGCAGCTTGTGTTGGTAAGTTGCGTGAGATGTCCCCTTTATGGAACAATTTGCAGTGTGGTCGCATGCCTTCACGCTTGAGCCTGCTGCCAGAAATCGTGCAGTCTTCTCAGCGTCTCCTGTCTTGAATGGAAGAGTGTTTGAAGTTGTGGCTTTGATGCCAATGCAATAAATTTATAGTAATTTCAGCAAAAAAATACCATGAAACGTTATTTAACCGACAGCGCTTGCGTATCATTAGCCTTCTTTTGTTCCTTGTTATTTTACTGGCCCCTGCTCGCAGCCGATGACCCAATAGATTCGGAACGTATCCTGATCAAGGCAGGGGATAATGCCGCCCAGATTCGTTCAGCAATCGAGAAGGTGCCTTCCGAGTATCGCGAAGGTTTGGGTTTTCTGCTGAATAACATGCCAGAGCGTGATTTGCAGCAGCTTTCATCCGATTATCTGCTGGGAAATATTCAATACGCTTACAAAGCATGGGATGAATCTCCCTGGAAGGATCAGATTGCCAAAGACTTGTTTTTCAATAATATTCTTCCGTATGCCAGTATTAATGAAAGGCGTGATAACTGGAGACAGTCTTTCTATGAAAAATTCAAACCCTTGATTGAAGGGATTGATTCACCAGGGCTTGCGGCAGCCACTCTTAACCAGAAAATATTCCCACTCCTAAAAGTAAAATATTCGACCAAGCGAAAAAAGGCGGACCAGAGTCCTTTCGAATCAATGGAATCTGGCTTAGCCTCTTGTACAGGGCTCTCCATCATGCTCATTGACGCCTGCAGAGCTGTGGGGATTCCCGCCAGATTTGTGGGGACGCCTTTGTGGTCTGATGGAAGCGGGAATCATTCCTGGGTTGAGGTCTATGATCAAGGCTGGCATTTCACCGGGGCTGCGGAACCTGCAGGCGATGCCCTGGACAAGGCATGGTTTATAGGGCGTGCAGCCAAGGCGCAGCGAGACAGTCAGCCTCATTCGATTTATGCGGTTTCATTTCGTCATACGCCCCAACCTTTTCCCATGGTATGGAAGCGCGGTGCTGATTATGTGCACTCGGTGAACGTGACGGATCGTTACACCCAGTTGGGGCAATCGTTGCCTCCAGGTTACGTTAACTTGATGTTTCGCATCTTCGATGGCGCATCGGGTGATCGATGTTCTGCTCCTTTGACGATTAAGCAATCAGACGGAGATGTCATTTTCGAAGGCAAGTCAAAAGACGAACGCTTTGATGCGAACGATCACCTGACGGTTGCAGTTCCAGAGGGAGAAACTTTTCAGCTCAGTATCCCCTCCAAATCAGGGATGCCCCTTACCAGAATCATCACGGCAGAATCAGGAGGTCAATTGATTGAACTTGAGTTGCCGTCTGAAAAGGTTTCCAGATAACGCAATAGCCATGAATATTTATCCTCAACAAGGAAGGCTCCCCCCTTTTTTCTTTTGCTGCTTGCTTCAGCTTTGCATTGGTTTCAAATCTATCGCTCAATCTCCCGATATTCTCAGATCAANAGAAGTAGTGACTGAATTGGCTGCATTGCTTGAATCGAGTCATTTGTCCACTGCATTGACTGAGCTACCCTTCGCTTCCACGCCTCTCACCAGGTCGGACAGCCTTAGAGCTGGTCAATTGCTGGTGAGTTCTTTCAAGGCTCAGTTAAAGATTGAGAGAGCTCCTGAAATGGCAGCTCAAACGCTCAGACACGATGGGTTCGAATTGCCTTTTTTTACAAAGATATACGGAGATAAACCTGAAGGCGGGCGGAGTCTCTATATTTCCATGCATGGTGGAGGCGGAGCACCTCCCACAGTCAATGACCGGCAATGGGAGAACCAAAAAAAACTTTATGTATTGGATGAAGGTGTTTACGTGGCACCTCGAGCACCAACGGATACCTGGAATCTCTGGCACCAAGGACATATTGATCCTCTGTTTGAGCGCTTGATTCAAAATATGGTGGTGTTTCACGACGTGAATCCTGATCGAGTTTTCCTGATGGGCTACTCGGCTGGTGGTGATGGTGTTTATCAATTAGCTCCTCGCATGGCTGACTATTTTGCTGCAGCGGCAATGATGGCAGGGCACCCCAATGAAACGGTTCCTGACGGTTTAAGGAATTTGCCTTTCTCTCTTTTCATGGGAGGTAAAGATGCTGCCTATAAACGCAATCAAATCGCTTCAGAATGGAAAGAAAAACTGAGGCAATTACAAATCAAAGATTCAGAAGGATATCCTCACTGGGTAAAGATTTTTCCTGATTACGGTCATTGGATGCAAAAGGAAGATGCTGCTGCCATTCCGTGGATGCATCAATTTACGCGTAACAAATATCCAGACCGTGTCGTCTGGAAGCAGGACGATGTCTTGCATAACCGTTTTTACTGGTTGCGTTTGTCAAAAGGGGCTGCTAAGGCCCGGTCTTTGAACATTGTCTCCTTGAAAGGCCAGATTATTGAAGTCGAAACAGTAGAAGCTGAAAAGATGACGATCCTTCTCAATGATATGATGTTGAATCTGGATCAACCTCTATCGGTTGTAGCAAATGGTAAAACGCTTTTCAAAGGGCGCCCTGACCGCACGGTCGCTAACTTGATCACATCTCTACTGGAACGGGGTGACCCCGGATATTTGTTTAGCAGTAAAATCGATTTGAATTTTTAAACACAGGTCAATTTTTGATCAAATGCCATGAATAATTATCTGATTACGGTTGTCTCCTGAAGCGTGTATTTGAAGCTGAACTAACAGCCACACCTCGCACTTCATTCTCAATTTGGATTTCTGCCAGCTTCTCGATAAGTCGTTGAGAAGAAAACCTGCACGCGTGATGCGACATAAAAGGTGAAATGCAATCTGCCGATACTTGTTTTCAATGGCAGAAAACTTGTTGAAGAACGTATCGAGATCTCACCCTCTATTCCCAATCACGCAATAAAATAATTCATGCATTGACCCGGTAGAGCCTATCCAGACCGAGTCAGACTGCCTTGATAATTTGCGTGCATAAAAGGGAGTGGTTTCTTCGCCGCTCGGCACAGGCCACAATGGTAAGTCAGGAAGAGTCTTTTTCGCTGATCATGGATCTTAACAGAGTATGGATCTGCATAGGGTAAGTTCCTCAGGTTTCATCTTGCTCATGACACAAATACCGATGACAAAAAAGCGCGGAATAATCCGCGCTTTGGTTTAAATTAGCTATGTACATCGAGAGTTAATATTGTACTCGAACGCCGTATTCCTTGAGTTTCTCAATCTGACTCTTTCGAACACGGTTGCCCTTGAGATAGGCCTTCAGGAAAGGTGCAAATCGTTTTTCACCTTCAGAATCGACACGAGTCATGGTGATCAACGGGCTGATGTCCTGCACTTTATTGTATTCAAGAAATAAAAAATTCAAGTTGTTCAATCCATCCAGAGGAACCAGATCGTAGATGTCATTACCATCCAGTGAGAGCGAGCTAAGCCACTTCAAATTATTGATGCCTTCAATGGATTCAACTTGATTTACGCTGAGGTGAAGAGACGAAAGCTTCGGCAGATCCAGGATAGGGTAAATGTATTCAATTCGGTTGTATCCAAGATAAAGAGCCGACATGTTTTTCAATCCTGANAGAGGGCTCAGATCCTTGACTTTATTATGAGACAATTCAATATATTGGAGCCCAGGGGTTTGTGCCAGAGCGGATATATTTGAAATGTCATTGTTGGATAGATCCAGCGATTGCAAGCGCTTGAGTCCGGCTAATTGAGAAATATCCGTGATCTGATTACCTGCAAGATCAAGAAGTGCGAGGCTCTTGCAATGCTCAAGGCCTGTCAGGTCGCGGATGTTCTTACCTCTTCCCTTGATCGTTGAGACATCGATCAAATCTTCAATTGTGATTGGCTCATCCGTATTTCTTTTTTCATAAACGGAATGGCGTACTACCTCCTCAAGATTCTTGTCCTTGAATGCAGAAACCGCCGGGGTCTTTTCTTCTTTTGCTTCAGCCTCACTGTCTTGAGCATGAGACCAAGTCATTGGCGCCACGGCAACCAGAAGTGTCATCAACCATGAATTTAAACGTTTGGGCGTCATATTTGCTGTATCTATATGTTTGGAAACTCCTGTCATTAAAACCGGAACAGCTGTCGATACGCAATCCAAATCCGTGGAAAAAATATCAAAGAATTTATAAAAACATTTCCATGAAGTCCGCCTCTGCATTCCTTGTATATCTTACTTGGCAAATGGACTTGGGTTTTTAGAAATGCCCCTCTTTCCAATTTAAATTAATCCTTAACAATCTTCATGAAACAAATCTCATCAAAGAAATGGATGGTAGTTTTACACCATGGTGGATGACCAAGATGGAATGTTCATCCCGATGAATCAGCCCAGGGGAAGTCACAGAATAAGCGGCTTTCAGGTCGAGGAGGAAATAAGGCGTCTGATTTCCCCTCCATTCCAGTAGTCAAGGAGCCTTTCAATCGAAATGCCCATCAAAACTCAGAGGCTATTGATTTTCCCGGCGTGGGGCTCATTCTCTATGCTGGGGAAGATACTTCCTTTTCTGGTGGATACCAATGGAGTGCCTTGGGTGTTGCTTCGCAGTAATACACACAAAGTCCGCACCCCACGCAGGCGTCTTCATCGAGGGAAGGAAAATTGTCCTTCATCTTGATAGCCTGAACATCCGATGGGCAATACATCACGCAGGTATCGCAAAAAATACCATCGGTATTGAGGCATGCGTCCTGCTCTAGCCAGACTTTGCCTATGGCTTTGACGTTTCCGTTGTCTGGCATGCTCAAGGCATCTGAAGGGCAGGCATGGATACAATCCATGGTTGAACACCAATGACAGGGGTTCTGGTTTAATTTTAAAACAGGAGTCCCCTCCGCATCACCAGTTAAAGGGCCTGTTATTTGAATGATGTCAAAAGGACAAGCGTTCATGCAGGCATGACAGCGCGTGCAGGTTTCGAGAAATAATGATTCATCCTCCAGGGCGCCCGGTGGCCTGAGAAATGTATTCGGCTGGACTCCTTTTTTAAGTTCCTTTGAAGCCTCTCCCCATGCCGTCGCCAAGTCCCTGACTCGAAGTCGAAACAGATTACGTCTGGAAAATTTGTCGCTCATGGTTCCATTGAGACCGGTCATCCTTCATCGATTGACTGGCACTGGAGCATAGAGCGCAGTCCTGCTTCATGGAAAGCTTCAAAATCTGAGGATGCATTCACAAGGTAGCGATTGGTAGTAAACTGAGGCAGGGATAAGTCGATAACGGCCTTGTCTAATTCCGAGAGTATGCATTCTGTCCAGGTAGATCCAATGAATGAATTAACAATAGCGTGGAGGATGACCTTTATTTTTTAGTTGTGGGTCCGTCCTTTTATTCAAAGCATGCGATTCTTGCTATACGGATGCGGCTTTGTTTATAAACTACCCTCATGTTGGACATTCGCTGGATACGGGAAAATAAGGAATTGACGGAAAAGCGTCTCGCTTCGCGGCGTGGAGGNGATGAGAGCAAGGTAGAACGTTTACTGGAGCTGGATGTACAACGTCGTGGCCTCTTGACGGAAGTTGAACAGCTAAAAGCTGAGCGGAAATCTGCTTCCAAGCAGATCGGGGTGCTTATCGGACAGAAAAAACAGGAAGAGGCAGAAGAGAAAAAAGCCGCTACCAAGGCTATTGGGGATCAAATTACGACGCTGGATCAGCAAGTTCAAGAAACGATAAAGGAACAAGAAAGTATCCTTTTGAGTCTTCCGAATTTACCACATGAATCCATCCCGGACGGGGCAAGCGAGGAGGATAATCCTGAGATTCGACAATGGGGGCATAAACCGGAATATGGGTTTGATCCTCAATCACATGTCGACCTGTGTGATCAGCTTTCATTGATAGATTTTGCTCGTGGAGCCAAGTTGGCTGGAAGCGGATTTCTCTTGTACACCGGTTGGGGCGCTCGATTGGAGCGTGCATTGATTCAATTTCTTCTGGATTTGCACACCAGGGAGCATGGTTACACCGAAGTATCGCCACCCTTTGTGGTGAGTCCTGATTGCATGACGGGAGTCGGTCAGTTCCCGAAGTTTTACGATCAAGCATATGCTGTTCAGGAAGGTGAAGATGCCGAAACACTCGGTAAATTATATTTGGTTCCCACAGCGGAAGCTCCAGTCGCCAACATACACAGAGAAGAGCTGCTCAAGGAAGAGCAACTCCCCATTTTTTACTGTGCATACAGTCCATGCTTTCGAGCTGAGGCAGGAGCTGCAGGAGTAGGGACCCGTGGTATGATACGGGTGCATCAGTTTGATAAAGTCGAGATGATTAAAATTGTACCGGCTGATCAAGGTTATGTTGAGCTAGACGCCATGGTTGGTAATGCTGAAAAAGTCTTGCAGTTATTGGATCTACATTACCGAGTCATTTTATTATGTACCGGCGACATGGGATTTGCCAGTGCCAAGACTTTTGATATCGAAGTTTGGGCTCCAGGGCAGGGGAGTTACCTGGAAGTTTCGAGTTGTTCGAATTGCGAGGATTACCAGAGCCGCCGCATGAATCTTCGCTACAAAACGCGGGAAGGAAAAAATGTTTTCCCTCACCTCCTGAACGGTAGCGGTACGGCATTGGCTCGATTATTTGTGGCACTCATTGAGACACATCAGCAGGAGGATGGTTCCATAAGGATTCCTGAACCATTACAGCCCTACCTAGGGGTTGAAGTGATTCCTGCGACCTCATGAATTGTTCCTAGCCCTGTTGCTCATCTTCTTCAATTTCACTCACACAATTTCATCATGACAATCATGCAAGTTAGTGGGGAATGTTTTCCCTATTCGAAAACGGGAGGACTTGCCGACATGGTGGGTGCACTTTCAAAAGCCCTCGCTGTGAGAGGAACTCAGGTTCAGGTCGTGACGCCTTTGTACCGCGGCATTGCCGGGAAATTCAAGGAAATCCAGCCTATGGATTGGGCTCTTGACCTGGAAATGGGCGACAAGGTGGTTTCCGGCAAATTATACACATTAAATCCGCAACCAAACCTCACCATTTACTTTATCGAACAACCAGATTACTTCGATCGTCCGGGAATTTATGGTGAAAAGAGTGAGGATTATGAGGATAATTCAGAGCGGTTTCTGTTTTTTTCCAAAGCCGCAACCAACCTTGCACGTTACCTGACTGATGCACCCGATATCGTCCACGCTCATGACTGGCAGGCAGGAATGGTCCCAGCGATGATCCAACATCAGCATATGCGTGGAGGCTGGTATCCTGTTCCAACAACATGCTTTACCATTCATAATTTGTCTTATCAGGGGAATTTCCCTTCAGATTCATTCAGTTATACGAATCTTCCCAGCGATTATTTCGGGCCTCATGGAGTGGAGTTTTACAAACAAGTGAGCTTCCTCAAGTCGGGGCTGATTTTTGCAGATCAATTGACAACGGTCAGCCCAAAATATGCGAAGGAAATATTAACAGAAGAATTTGCCTGTGGCATGAGAGGCGTGCTAAATGCTCGTGCAGAGAGTCTTTGCGGTATATTAAACGGAGTGGACTACGAGGATTGGAACACCCTTCAGAATCCGAATCTGGATGCTACTTACACGGTTGGTAAAATGGGCGGAAAAGCGCTGCAAAAGAAAAATCTGCAGACCATGTTGGGGCTTCCTCGTGAACCGAATGTACCCTTGCTGGGATTGGTGGGNCGATTGGTTGATCAAAAAGGAATGGATCTTCTGTTGCCAGCGCTTCATGCAACATTGGATCGCCGTTTTCAATTCGTGCTGCTGGGAAGTGGAATGCCATTTTATCAGGAAGGATTTAAACGGCTTGCAAGGGACTACCCTGATCAGGTGGCAGTGACTATTGGATATGATAATTCTCTGGCTCACAAAATAGAGGCCGCTTCCGATTTCTTTGTGATGCCTTCCAAATTCGAGCCTTGTGGATTAAACCAGCTCTACAGCTTGAAATATGGAAGTGTTCCCATTGTGCGAGCTGTTGGCGGCTTGGATGATTCGATCATTGGCTTGAGTGAATCTGTTCATGGCGCAACGGGGATTAAATTCAACGACTATGCGGTAACTGCCTTGGAAGCTGCTCTGAACGAAGCAATTGATCTTTATGAGGATCAAAAAAACTACAAGAAAATCCGTAAGAACGGCATGCTCAAAGACTTCTCATGGGAGCGTACTTCTCTTGAATACCTGGATCTCTACGACAGCTTGTTACAGTAGCTCGGAGTTTTCGGTTCAAGCAGTGGTTGAAACCGCAGTAACTATTTGTGATNACCTTCAGTTATCAACCGAGGATGCTTCCTGAGGCTTGGGAGGCGCCATGCCTGGTTGTGTATCACTAAGTTTTGACGAAGACTCTGCTGGAACATTTTCTCGTTTCCAATCTTTGTCCTGGTTTGGATTTCCTCGTTTTTGACGGAAAATCCCGCCTTTAGAAGAGTCCCGGTGACCTTCACCCCTCCCTGGCCCATTGCCAAATCCCCGCCTTGGCCCCCCTGGTCCCTGATTCCGCCGGTTCTTCATTAACGCTTCAAATTGAGTCGCCTGTTTCTCGGTCAGATGCCCTATGATTTCCGAGCTTACTCGAGAGAACTCTTCGGCAATTTTTGGATGCGTCTGTTGCATCAAGGCGTCCATACGTTGCTGACTGCTCTTGAGTATCTGAGTGATGTTGGTCTTTTGTTTGCCAGTAAGGTCGAGCCTGTTTCCAAAGCGTTGAATGAAATCATTCATCCTTGGTCCGCGCGGCATCGGATCTCTTCGACTTTGTGGGCGGTCTTTGGAGGGTCTCAGATCATTTAAAAATGTTCCGGTGATCAGCCCCGCTATGTAGATGACCAGGGTTGCGATGATGATTTTCCATGAACTTACCATGATTCCTCCAACGCCTGGAATGGCTGGGTCATCGTGTACTGGAGTTCAGAAGCAAGTAATTCAGAGGATGCGCTGGCGTCTGTTGTAGTGGAAAGAGTTGCCCAGGTTGTGATGAGGAGCATTACTGCGACACATGGGACAGCTGCTTTCCAAAGTCCAAGCGCCCATATGGCTACGTTATCCACCGGTTTGACATTACGCAGTTGAGCCATGATACGCTTCTCAAAGGAGTAAGGGGTCTGATCATTTTCCGGTATCCTACGTGCTGCACGGATGAGGCGATCAAAAATATCGTTATTTTTTTTCATCTTATTCAAAATTAATGTGCTTCGTTGATGCAAAAGATCCCGCCATGCTTGCTACAAGTATTTTTCCTGATTGAAATTTTCTAGTATTTTGCGCATTTCCTTTCGAGCGCGAAAGGCTCTGACCTTAACCAAAGATACCGACCAGCCCGTTATCTTGGCAATTTCTTTGACTGATTTCCCTTCAATATCCAGGAGAGTAATGACCATGCGGGCTGCAGGCTGCAATCGCTCCAGTAAATCATGAACAAGTTTATTGATTGCCTCCTGTTTTTCACGTGTTGGATGTTTTTCTTCACCATAGACTTCCAGTAAATCAAAATCCTCTTGAGTAATGTCGGAGAACGATGAAACCTTGTTGCGTTGATGCTTGCGAAGGTAATCGTAACAGGTTCTCACGCTGATCTTCATGAGCCAGTGTTCAAAAGGAGCTTCTTCTCGGTAGGAATCCAATTTCTTGAACGTCTTGATGAAAATCTCCTGGACAATGTCTTCAACTTCGCTTTCACGTCGTGCGTATTTGCGCGCTGTTGCAAAAACACGTGGTTGGTAATGGGCGATCAATGACTCATATGCCGCTGTGTCACCATGCAACACTCTGCGAATAATTGTTTTTTCTTCGGATCGATCCAGTTTGGTTTCATTGATCAATCCCACGCATAACCCTTTCAGTTGCAATATATGTTGAGCTGCCAGCACATCTCTCCCTTGTTGGTTTGATTTCGTCTGTCAGGGGAGATCGCTCTTTTCTGCTTGAAGCATTCATCCCTTCATTCGCTCAAAAAGACGCCTGACAATGCACCCAGGTTACAGATCTACAAAAAATCATCGCCCCTCACCTAAAGTTTCATAGTAGGTTCGGACCAAATCTGAAAACTCCTGTGGAACCGGATCTCGATCAATTGGCACCACAGCCTCTTTGGACAATCGTTTGGCCAATTCTTCGTTGATGCGTTTCTTGACTTCATAAAGAGGTTTTTCGATCTCAAGTTGGACAAGATCCCATTGGGGCTCCTTACCTTCATTCCGTAACTCACGACGAACTGCCTGTGCTCTGTCACGAATGGCAGCTATATCGTTTTGCAGTTCCGGGACATCCACCATCTCTTCTGCTTCGCGCAACTGATCGGTCCATTCCCTGAACTCATTTCCGGTAAGCGGACCCTGCGGGTTGTCACTACTTTCCCCACCACCGTCACCTCCGCCTCCCTGATTCATCCAGGACTGTGCCAGTTCGCTTTGCCCTTGACCACTGCGCAACTCTTGACGTTCCTGAGGTTGCTCATTGCTGCCTCTTCCCTGTCCTTGTCCTTGTCCTTGTCCTTGTCCCTGACCGGGACTGTTGCCCTGGCCCTGCCCACTGCTTCCTTCCGCTGACTGAGCAATTTCTTCGGATTCTCCCTGATTGACATCATTGCCCGGACCTGGAGTCCGCCCTGAGCCCTGGCCTCGAGCTTCAGTTGCCTCCTGAGAATCATCCTGGCCTTGACCGGGTTGATTACCTTCCCCCTGCGCCATTTGCGCCGGTGTTTCCTTGGCGTTTTCCTGCGGTGATGCTCCCTGACCCTGTTGAGAGGGTTGGCCCTCCTGTGGGCTGGATCCTGTCGGGTCTCCCGTTTGGCTTGTGGCTTGAGCGATTTCCTGGTTCAGATCTTCTGATAATTCATCCAGCAAATCTCGGGCACGTCTGAGGCTTTCGACCCCATCTCCTAAAATACTCTGCGCAGCCTGATCGATGCGTTCTTCCAGCGATTCAATCTCAGGGTGGATCTGCCGTTCCAGTTCAGCAGCCTTGTCCACCATGTTGAGGCGGGATAATTGGCGGGTTGTTTCGAGCATTTCTGTCAGTTGATCTTGATCTGTCCGGCGAAATGTCTCGCTGAGTTGACGAGACAACAAGGGTTCTGCAATCTCTGATTCATCGCTGATGCGTCGAACGTCCTCCATTATCTGATCAATTTCCTCCTGCTGTTTTTCGCTTATCTCCATGGCCTCCTGCGCCTGAGAAGAGGCGCCCAGTGATTGACGCTGCTGAGCTCCTTGTGCCTGGTTCAAACTTTCTTGTAATTCATCTTGACGCTCACTCAGTTCACGCGTGCGCTCCCTTAGTTCCTTCATGGCCTCTGAGAATTGACTTGAGTTGCGCTCTCGAAAGTCCTCTTTCATTTCCTCCAGACCTTCCTGAGCTCTGGAACCCGCAGCAAGGGCATCGGAAATTTCCTGCTCTTCAATGGATTCAGCTGCCTTCTGTGCCTGCTCCCTGACCTGGTCGAGTTGGGACATCGATTCGGCATTCTCGGGAGACTCGTTTTCGGCGAGCCGTTGATTTAAATCGTCCATGTCCTCGAGCATGCGCCGTTGCTCATCACGCAGTCTTTTCAGCTCGCGCTCGATCTCCTCTTCCTGCTGCTGAGACTCGGCTTCACTGAGGGCGGTTTGCAGTTCCTGTAAGCGCTCATTCAGATCCTCCTGACGGCGGGCTAATTCCTTTAATCGGTTTAGATTTTGCAAGGCTTCGTTTTGTTGTTCATTTTGCATGCCTGAAGCCTGGCTCTGCGTTTCGTATCGATCCTGCTCCTCCGTCATTTCCAATTGATTTAGTTGCTGCTGAGAACGACCACCCCCGCCGCCACCTCCTCCGCCGCCTTGCGTGACGCTGGATTCCTTGGGGTTGGCCTTGAGGATGAGTTGATAGGCGGTTTGCTCATGTATCAGGGCATTGGACAAGGCTGTCATCGATCCATCATGCACCGCGTCGTAAAGATTATCAGCGGCCTTTTCCATGGCTTCTTTCGCCTGAGTCAGGAGTTCCGCTGCTTGAGGCTCCTGAGCAGCTGCTTCAAGTATTTGATCGGTCTGAGCGATAGCGTCCTCCTGTGAAGAGAGTACAATCTGGAGGTCATCATGTCCTTTGTCCGAGATGGCGCTCCCAGACTGATCTCGCCTGGTATTCCATGTTGCACTGATAATTTCTTTTTGCAGTTCTGCCAACTGTTGGGCAGGGCTGCCTTGTTCTCCTTGCTGCTGTTGCTCCTGTTGCTGCTGACCATTGGGTTGACCTTGTCTGAAGATTTCCTCAAAGGGTCTTATTTCCCCGAAATACATATCTGAGTAGGCCCTGCGGAGGCTACCATCCGGTCCAATATCCTCGGCCCAGAGGTAATAAGATACCAAACCTCCAGGTTCAAGTGTGAGGTCTTCGAGTGTCAACAAATGCGAGATATCAACTTTCTTTTTAGCCGGCGCCTCACCGCCAAGCTGGATGTCAACAGATTCTTCACCGCTAACCTGAAAACCTAATCCATGCGCTTTCAATCCGAAGTCATCCCATGTCTCTCCTTCGAATGTCACTTCTTCCAAGGCTGAAAAACGCTGGTCACCGCCAGGAAATGTCAATTTCAAGGCAGGGGGTTGATTCGTCGATACTTTGATTACGATTTCAGCGGGCAATTTGTTCACTCGCCCGTCTGTATCTTCAAGATCAATCAGGTATCTCGACGATTCTTGCAACACTGTTGTAAGTCTATAGATGTTGGAGCGAGTGGTGTCCGCTTTGAGGCTGATCAGATTTCCATCTCTGTCTTTCAGGTCTGCTCTTGCTACAGGTTTGTTCATTAAAAATTCATAGTCCAACTGTGTGCCTTCAACAGCTGATATCCTCAGGGTGTCCTTAATGGTGCGTGGTTCTTCATCCGTGTATGATGGGTAATTCAAATACGCATCCGCTTGCTGGAGTTTGGGGTGTTCGAAGGTTAAAAGTTTGTAGGTCTCGGATTTTTTGCTGTCAAACTCGACATAATAAACCGTGTCGGCATCGACTGACAGCAAGCTGGCTCCGAAAAGAGGATCATCCATGCTTTTCTTCATCGATAATGTTTGAGCTTGGCCGTTTGCCGGCATGACGACCAAGTTAACCCTGGAAGGAACCCTTTGGCCGAACCTCGCCGTGATAACAACAGCATCTCCACGTTCGATTTCAACATTACCCGGCTCCACAGCAAGTTGACCGCTGTATATTGTCGCCTCCAAGGTTGGCTTTGCTGATTCGAAGGGGTTCTTAATGAAGTAAGCACCGAAGGCAACGATCAACAAACTGGCAAAACGCAGCACTCCCGTGAAAAACAACTGAATGTGAAATGGCTGGTCCCACGGTTCCTTCAGATTGTTTTCGAGTGCTTCACGAATCACACGGGTTTGAAGGAGATGGTAATCGCCTGACTTCGGATCTGGTTGCTGGTCCAGTGCCGTGATCAATGCTGCTTCCAGCTTGGGGTGTTCCTGCTCGATCCTCCGGGCGACCTCTCTCAGAGAGAGCCGGGTCCTTCGATGCTGGATCCAGAGAACCAGGGTGGTTGTTATACAGAGCGTAATGAATGTAGTGAAGGCATGAGGGTGATCCCATCCTTGTTTTTGCCTGATCAGGGCGTAAAGAAGGCCTGTGGACCCCAGTGTCGTCCACAGTAGAGTGGTTTTCTTCCTGATCTGCTGCTGGCGATGGCATTTGAGGATGGGTTCCAACGCCGCAGTGATGATGTTGTTTGGCATAAAAGTGTTCTAATAAAATGACGATTGCTGCCGTCGAAAAATAATCGCAGGACGCATTGACCTCCCTCGAACGAAACCCAATTTCCATCCACCGTATCGCTGAGATGCAATCGGTGGGATAACTGGACAAATAATCCTTCTTCTCTTCTACATTGAGATGAAGAAAAAGCAACCGGTTATCGGGATGTTTTCCGTATGTTGCATCATGGATTTTTGGTGTATGCAAGGAAGGGCATGCGGTATTCACGGATTTGATATGATTTTCTCTAGCCTAGTCCAAGCGTCCTTCGAACCTCTGCACGCGCCGATTCCAGCAGGGGACGGTCCTTGCAAAGATCGAGGTAGCGCCACCTGGGGAGTCCGCTTTGCTGTTTGCCGGCGAGCTCTCCCGGACCTCTTACTTTGAAATCGGCTTCGGCGATCAGGAAACCGTCTCGTGTTTGCTCCAGCACCTTGAGCCGTTCCCATGCCTCTTTCTTGGTTTCATCCCCAATCAAAATGCAGTGGGAAGCATGTAATCCACGACCGATACGGCCACGGATTTGGTGGAGTTGTGCCAGTCCGAATTGTTCGGCATCTTCAATGACCATGACCGTGGCATTGGGGACATCCACCCCGACTTCGATCACCGTTGTAGCCAGCAGTATCTGGGTTTCTCCGTCACTGAAAGAACGCATGATGCGGTCTTTCTCTTCGCTTTTCATTTTCCCATGAACCATTGCTACTCTGAAGGGTGCGAAGTATTCACTCAAAACGCTTAACTCTTTGGTGACAGCAGTGATTTCGGATTCTTCTTTTTCTTCCACTCTTGGGAATACAAAGTATGCCTGCCGACCTGTTCCGATTTGTTTTTTTAAAAAACTAAGCACTTTAGGTCTTGAATTGGCAGTCCTCAAATAAGTCTTGAGCGATCCTCTGCCTGCCGGCATTTCCTCAAGTGTTGAAATATCCAGATCGCCGTAAAGAGTGAGCCCCATGGTTCGTGGAATGGGTGTTGCGGTCATGACTAGCAGGTGTGGATGTGCCCCCCTGCGAAGCAGTTTGTCACGCTGAGTTACGCCGAACTTGTGTTGTTCGTCGATGATGACCATGCCCAGTTTCTTTGATGTTTCATTTGATTGGATCAAGGCATGAGTGCCGATAGTGAACAAGGGAAGTTCACTCTTTGTCGGAGTTTTTGTATTTCCTGTATGAAGTGCGACTTGGATTGGGTAGGGGGCCAGCCATTGACTGATGGTTCTATAATGTTGCTCTGCCAGTAATGTAGTCGGGGCCATCATACTGGCGTCGTATCCACTTTCCAAAACCATCAAGGCGGCCATCACCGCAATGACTGTTTTTCCGGAGCCCACATCTCCCTGCAGCAGTCGTCGCATAGGGTGTTGGACGGAAAGATCTTCCCTGAATTCCGCCAAGACTCGGATTTGAGCTTTTGTGAGTTGGAATGGAAGCGATTCCAGGAACGGCTTAATGAGTCGGTTGTCATGAGCACAGGGCAAAGCCTTCATGGATTCCATGAATCTTTTGCGGCGAATCTGTACCTTTTCCTGGAGTGTGGTTGCCTCTTCCAAGGCCAATCGTTGTCTGGCTGAATCTGCGTCCTGCATTGTCTCAGGAATATGCAAGAGAGTGATTGCTTGTTGGTAGGTGAGTGGATGTTCTTTTGAATACGCGATATTCGGTTCAACCACCTCGCTTGCATAAGCCCTTGTTGCCTCGTAAATTTTTCCTCTCAACCATCTCTGCTGAATGCCCTCCGTCAATCCATAAACCGGAACGATACGATTCAGGTGCAGCAGTGAATTCTCTTCGTGATCCCCAAGAAATTCAGTTTCAGGATGATCCATGGTTCGAGGCTTGAGGTTGTTTGGTTTTCCATAAACAAAAATTCTGTGCCCTTTAGTGTAGATTTTTTTCAAGAATGGCATGTTCCACCAGCGGCATCGAAGTCGCCCGCTTGCATCCTCAACAACAGCTTCAAAAACAGACATGGAGCGCCCCCTCCTATACTTGACTCCGCAAGTAATGATTTCTCCGTGGACAGAAGCGTGTTCATCCAGAGCGAGGTCTTTGATTTGGCTCAGGCAGGTACGATCTTCGTATCGCTTGGGGCGGTGCAGTAACAGGTCAGTGATCGTTTCTATCTTCAACTTGGCCAGTAGCGCTGTTTTCTCTGAACCGACTCCCTTCAGCGTGCTGACCGGAATTTTGGTCAAGTCAAGGTCTGGAGTCTGATGGTTGTTTGGCTTCTCAGCTTTGCGATGAATTTTATCGGGGCCCGCTTGACTGTGTTCCTGCGTTGTCATCCATAAAGGAGTTTTTAACTCAGGGCTGAACGCAGCATTGAGACACTCTGGGCCACGCCTTTGTCCGATGGGGCCTTGCCTTCGAATTCAAGCGAAACATAGCCATGGTAGCCTACATCCTTCAAAATGCGGGCGATTCGGTTGTAGTCCAGATCAAGGGTATACCACTCTCCTCCACCGTAGTAGGTTTTTGCTTGAACGAACACCGCCTCAGGAGCGACTTTTTCTAGCTTCTCATAAGGGTTTTCAAGAAAGTTACCCGTGTCCAGCAAGGCGCCCAACCAGGGGGAATCAATGCTGTTGAGAATTCTCAGCAATCCCTCAGGCGTGCGGGTCAAACCCCAATGGTTCTCCAGTGCGAGCAGGACTCCTTTTCTTTCTGCGTGGACAAGACATTTTTCAATACTGTCAATGCACCATTGAAATCCTTCATCTTCGGTGTGTCCTGGTAAGATAGGCTCAAGCCCTCTGGCGGTCATCAGGTCATTGAAGGATTTGATGGTATTCCATCTTCCTGAATTCAAGCGAATGCAAGGGATGCCCATCTCATGCGCCAGGTTGATGCATTTGATGGTGTGATCAATATGTTCCTGTCGGACTTTTGGGTCTGGATCCACAAAATCCTGATGAATGGACAGGGCGATCAGGTCGATGCCATTGATGAAGGCATGACGCTTGAGTTTCTGAAGATAATCAATATCCTCTGAATCCATTTGACGGTGCAGGATATCCACACCTTCGACACCCAACGCAGCAGATTTGTCGATCACCGTTTCAATACTTGTTTTCGGATCACGAAAGTGCCAGTAAGAATAGGACGAAATGCCTAATTTGATACGCGCCCGATCTGGTGCGAGTTGAACCTTTGTTCCCACCGTTTTACATGCTGATCCGATCGAAGCGAGTCCGGTGATACTGGCCGTTGATTTGAGGAATTGGCGTTTGTTCATAATTAGTTTACTTCCTGGAGAAACACATCAAATGGTGTTCTCCGCGTATGAGAAGCTGATCGTTAAAACCCACAGGGGAGGCGATGATGCGTTCTTCCAGGTCCTGCTCGCTGACAAGACGGCCAGACTGAGTCCTGTCGACGATAAACACCGTACCATCCTCTCGAGCGGCATAAAAGTAATTACCAGCAACAGAAGGGGATGCATAATAGCTGGACCGATGCTCAGGGAGATCCAGTTTCCAAATTTCTTTCCCGGATTCGGGGGCAATGGCGACAATGGCNCCCCTGTCACTTAACACCAGTGCATTGGATCCGTCGGTTGTGGGCGAGGGGACAAAGCAACTGTGCTGGTCCGTTTTCCAAAGTCGATTGCTCAGGGTAACATCACCTTTTCCTGAAAGCCGGATACCGTGCAATCGCGGTTGCCGCTTGTCTGCTCTGCCAAACGGGACAACGGCCACGTCATCAATCAGCACCGGTGTGGCCACTGCAGGCCAGAAATTCTTGTTGGATGGGTTGAAGTCACCGCACATCCACAAGGTCCTGCCATTTGAGGGGTCATGGGCTGTCAGATGCTGCCCTCCCCAGAGCAGAATGACCTCCTTGCCATTCAAGTTTGTGATGACTGGGGATGTGTAGCCGTGATCGCCTTCGGTTGGAGTTTTGAAGTTACGCGGCATCTTCCATTGAAGTTTACCTGTCTGTCGATCGAATGAAGCCAACCAGGATTCTCCCTGATGCATCCTCACCATCACTACACCTGATGACGTGACAACAGGCGAAGTGCCGTGATCCCAGTAAAGGGAATCTGGACCGTATTTTTCAATCAAATTCTGTTCCCATAAAATTTGACCATCGAGTTTTAATCCCGCCAGAGTGCCGCTTTTAAAATAAGCAAACAGGCGTTTTCCATCTGTCGCAATGGAGGCATTGCTGCCGGAACCGTTGCGGTGCTTGCCTGGAACTTCTGCTCCCAGGCTTTGTCGCCACAATTCTTTTCCTTGAAAATCAAAAGCCAGAACACAGTCCTTACCTTCTGCAGGACAGGTGAGGAATATTTTGTTATCTGCCAGGATGGGCGTTGAGGTTCCTTTGCCTGGCAAAGGCGATTTCCACTTGAGCGTGTTTGTGTTCAAGGAGGAAGGGAAGTCTCCGGGGCCGAAGTTTCCATTCTGGTCAGGTCCACGCCAATGTTGAGTTTGGGCCAATGCCCTGTGACTCGTACTGACCATGGCCAGATTGAAAATGATTCCCAACAATAGAAGATGCGCGGATTTCATGTCGATATCGTTAATGAACTATTGGAACTATGCAAATGACCGTCCCAAAAGTCAAACGTCGGAACCAAAGCCTGGCAGTCAACTTTCTTGTAACCTGGCTGCAGCTTCCAGTGTCTTCTAAATATATTCTGATACTCTGAGTCATTGCTCACAGTGCAGATCAGATTTTCTTTAACCTGAATGAATTGTCTTATGATCCGCCTAATAAATTTCAAGACTCTGTGTTTTGCTGGAACTCTGGCCTCGGGAGCCTTGTTGTCCTCAGAAACTACCAACTGGCCTCAATGGCGCGGGCCAACTGCGAATGGGTACGCGACTACCGGCAACCCCCCGGTGGAATGGAGTGAAACCAAAAATATAAAATGGAAAAAATCCATTCCGGGTAAAGGTCATTCTTCCCCGGTAATATGGGGAGATCGATTGTTTCTCATGACAGCCGTTGCTCTGGAGCAAGACAACGAAGTGACTCCTGAAAAAAATCCACCTGAGCCACAAGCTGATCCTCAGAGGAGACGCCGAGGCGGTCGTCGTGGAGGGTTTGGACGTCAGCAGGCGCCCACTCAGTTACACGCCTTCCTCACCATGTGCTTCAATAAAAACAGCGGTGAAACTATCTGGACACGTGAAGGTGTCAAGGAGGTGCCTCATGAAGGCCATCATTCAACCAACACTTTCAGCTCGGCTTCACCTGTTACTGATGGTGAGCACGTCGTTTCATTTTTTGGATCCAGAGGGTTGTTCTGCTACGATATGGACGGAAATGAAGTCTGGAAAAAGGATCTGGGAAATATGCCAACACGCAATGGCTTCGGCGAAGGGTCCTCTCCCACACTGCATGGAAACGTTTTGATTGTCCTATGGGACAATGAAACCGACTCCTATGTAGTTGCTTTCGACAAGCGCAATGGGAAGCAGTTGTGGCGACAATCACGGGATGAAAAAACAGGTTGGACAACTCCTTATGTGCTTACACACGAGGGAGTGACCCAAGTTGTCATCAATGCCACCAACAAGGTGCGATCCTACGATCTTCAGACAGGTGAATTGATCTGGGAGTGCGGAGGGCAGACCACCAACTCCATTCCTTCCATTGTCGCCGATGCGCACAATGTGTACGCACTCTCCGGCTACCGCGGGAATATGGCCATGGCTATTGCTCTGGGTGGTAAAGGAGATTTGACAGGGTCTGAATCCATTCAATGGGAAGTGACTCGCGGGACGCCTTATGTTCCCTCTCCCCTCCTTTACAGTGGACGGCTCTGGTTTACTCAGGGCAACAATGCGGTCATTACCTGCTTGAACCCTCAATCAGGAGAACTTCATTATGCACAGGAGCGATTGAGTGGCTCTTCCGGTTTTTATGCTTCGCCGGTGGGTGTTTCCGATCGTGTTTACCTTGCTGGCCGTAATGGGAAAACAACGGTCATTGAAAATGCAGACGAACTCAAAGTATTGAGCGTGAATGAACTCGATGGTGAGATTGATTCCTCTCCAGCGGTTTCCGGAAATGCGCTTTACATTCGCAGTCACGATCATCTTTATTGCATTGCGGAATGAGTTGTTGAGGCATTGAGTTTTCCTTTCGTATCAAATTGACTGATTTACGAAAAGTGACAGAACAGTTCACTCCAGCATTGCGCTCTGGCAGTTTTCGTATGGGGCAGTTCATCTGTTGTTTCTAAATAACAACCAATCCAGTGTATGCTCTTCTACCACGGGCTCAAAGTTGAGCGCCCCATTCATTCAAGGATGTTTCATTGTGGTCATTGTCCTGGATGATCGACAGGGCGTTTCCTACAAGGTAAAAAGATCCCGTAACAAGCATGGGATGTTTTGAAGGTTCCTTCAACTGGTGAAAGCAATCTTCCAGTCGGTCATATGCCTCAATCTGAGCATGGATACTTAGCTTCCTGTTTTGTTTCAGGTGTTTTTTCAAGTCCTGAGGCGAGACAGCTCTTTGGCTTTTTGCCGGAACACAATGAACCGACTTGCAGTAAGGCAACAAGAGTTCAATTCCCTCACGCCATGGTTTGTCATCCAGAGAAGCAAAAATTAAATCGCAGGGATTATTCTCGAATGTCGAGTGGCAATTCGCAGCCAGAGCATCGTAGCCGGCCAGATTATGCGCAACATCCAGAAATACCTCCCGGTTTCGCCATTGAAGCTTTTGAAAACGACCTGGTAATTTCGTATGCTTTACTCCTTCAAAAAGATCGATTGCTGAAACGGGAAAATCAATTGCCAGGTTTTCAACGGCTTTGATTGCGGTCATTGCATTGCGTTCCTGATGTGACCCAATTAAACCCGGAACCAAATTGTCAGGCATTGAATAGTCACTGATTTGAAGCAGGGGAGCGTTGCATTCCTTTGACTTTTTTTTGATTTGTTCTAAAACCTTTGACTGTGTTGCTGCTGTGATGACAGGTTTATGAGGTTTAATGATACCTGCTTTTTCGTGAGTAATCTCTTCAATGGTTTGGCCCAGCCATGCTTGATGGTCGAGTGAAACATTGGTGATAATAGAGCATTCTGGTGTAACAATGTTTGTGGCATCCAGGCGCCCACCCATACCTGTTTCCCAGATGACTATGTCGCAACGTTCATCCGCAAAATACTCAAGAGCCATGCCCGTCAGGAATTCAAAAAATGTAGGAGAGATTTGATCAGGCAGTTCTGGAAGCGTGTTGCGAACTGTGGCTACGAGTTTGATGAGATGTTCGTCTCCGATCGGTTTTCCGTTCACCTGAATGCGTTCCCCGAATCTCACCAGATGGGGAGATGTAAACATGCCAACCTTGTAACCGGATTTTTTGTAGATGCTGTTCAGGTAGGCACAAACGGAGCCCTTCCCATTGGTCCCGGCTACGTGAATGAATTTGAGCCGGTTCTGCGGATTTCCCAGCGCGACCGCCAGGTGCTCGATGTTTTCGAGCCCCAGTTTCGTCCCGAACAGTCGAAGCCGATATAAATACTCCAGTGTATCTTGATAATTCATCCCCTGTTTGCGTAGTCTGTAAAAACGGGCGATGTTTCAGTCAATTCTTGAAGGTAATAAAAAGTCCAGAGAGATCAAAGCCAGAACAATAGCTGCTGTGGTGATCAAAGCTGAAAATGTCATTTTAAATATTCAAAATCAACTCTCTGCTTACTGATTGTCGAAGCTTTCATGATCAAAATCGCGGTGATTCAAGGCGTCTCAGGTTCTTCCAGATTGGTACGAACCTTTTGTGGTTCATTCATGCATGCTTCGATAAACCCTTTGAAGAATGGATGCGAACAATTGGGTTTACTTTGGAACTCTGGATGGAACTGGCATGCGATGTAAAAAGGATGTTCGGTGATTTCGATTATTTCCACCAAAGGGTTTTCACCATATGTCGTGCCGCTGATGACTAATCCAGCCTGTTCAAATTGCTTTCTATACGTGCTGTTGAATTCAAAACGATGACGGTGGCGTTCTTGTATCAACAAGCTTTCGTATAAACGCGCGGCCAAGGTGTTTTCCTTTATATGGCAGTCCTGTGCTCCCAGCCTCATGGTGCCACCTTTTTTGTTCACTTCTTTTTGCTCCTCCATCAGCCATATGACTGGGTCCGGTGTGTCTCTATCGAATTCCATAGAGTTGGCTTTATCAAGGTGAAGTACATTGCGGGCAAATTCGATGGTGGCGATCTGCATCCCAAGGCAAAGCCCGAGATAGGGGATTTTGTTTTCCCTCGCATATTTGGCAGCTGCTATTTTACCTTCGGTGCCACGCTCTCCAAATCCTCCCGGCACAAGGATGCCAGCCAGTCCTTTCAGAGATTTTTCAGGGTGCTCGATATCAATATCTTCTGCATCAATTTTTTCAATTGCAACACCACAATCCTGTGCGACACCGCCATGGATCACGGCTTCGTATACGGATTTATACGCGTCGTTCAAACCTATATACTTGCCAACCACTCCAATCCTCACGCGGTGCTGGGGGGCGATAAGCTTGCGGATAATTTCCTGCCAATCCTTCATGTCAGCTGGAGGAACATCCAGCCGCAATAGTTTGCAGACGAGGCTATCCATCTTTTCACGCTGCAGCATCAGCGGCACTTCGTAAATGCTGTGATCTACATCCTTTTCCTCAATCACCGCAGCATAGGGCACATTGCAGAACATGGAAATTTTCTCACGAAGCTCTTTACCGAGCGGTTTTTCGGTTCGGCAAACAAGGATATGGGGTGCAATACCGATCTCACGCAACTTGGCAACCGACTGCTGCGTTGGTTTCGTTTTTAATTCTCCTGCAGCTTTAATAAACGGTACGTAAGTGACGTGCACGAACACCGCATTGTTGTAGCCGACTTTCAACGCAAATTCGCGGATTGCCTCGAGGAAAGGGAGTCCTTCAATATCGCCCGTGGTGCCACCTATTTCAGTGATGACCACATCGGCTTCAGTTATCTCGGCAAGCTGCTTGATACGATCCTGGATTTTGTCGGTGACGTGAGGAATTACCTGAACGGTTTTCCCAAGGTATTCCCCTTTACGCTCCTTTTCGAGCACCGCCTGATAAACCTGCCCACTGGTCAGGTTGTTGAAGCGAGAGAGTTTTGAGTGCGTGAAGCGCTCGTAATGACCCAGGTCGAGGTCTGTTTCCGCGCCATCGTCCAGCACATAAACCTCGCCGTGCTGGAAGGGATTCATCGTTCCCGGGTCAACATTCAAGTAAGGGTCAAACTTTTGAATGGCTACCTTCAATCCACGGTTTTCGAGGAGCGTCCCCAGCGAAGCGGCTGTGAGTCCCTTACCCAGAGAACTCACCACACCACCAGTGACAAAAATATATTTGGTTTGTTTCATTTTTTTGAAATCTAAAGACAGTCGATGATCCGTTGCACATCTTCCGGAGTATCCACTCCGATACTTTCATAGTCTACGATTGACACATGAATCGGTATGCCGTGATCAATCGCACGGAGTTGTTCCAGTTTTTCCGCCTCTTCCAATTGAGACACGGGCCAAGCGACGAGCTGTAACAGCGTATCACGTTGGTATCCATAGATTCCCAGATGCTTCAAGAACGGAAAGGTCTGCAATTGGTCGTTAACCGGCCTGTCAAGATGCTCTCTTACACAAGGGATCGTGCGACGTGAAAAATAAATCGCATTGGAGGCTTGATTCAAGATTACTTTGTTCACGTTGGTGTTTTCGTANTCATCAGGGTTTTTGATGGGGCTTGCAGCAGTACTCATTGGTGATGAAGACAGGGCACGTGCCACCTCATCGATGACAGAGGGGTCCATCATGGGTTCGTCGCCTTGAACATTCACTGCGCCATCACAATCAGGCAATTTTTCCATGACTTCTGCCACACGATCGGTTCCTGAAGGATGGGTTTCAGAGGTCATTTCCACACGACAAAACTGTCTCGCATGGTCCGCAATGCGAGAGTCATCAGTGGCGACAATAACCTCTGAAAGTGTCTTTGCCCTCTGGCACTGCTCGATGACACGTTGAATCAGGGATTTGCCGCAAATATCTATCAGAGGTTTACCTGGAAACCGACTGGATTGGTAACGGGCGGGGATCACGCCAACGATTTGCATGGATATCAGGTTAACTACACCAAAGAGCAACATCAAGAAGGAGGATTAGAAATTTTTTCGACTTAAAAATATTGAAAATCATTGCATACAGACACTGTACGCGACAGAATGAAAAACCATCATCACCGGAGAGGTGGCTGAGTGGTTGAAGGCACACGCCTGGAAAGCGTGCGTACTCTAACGGGTATCGAGGGTTCGAATCCCTCCCTCTCCGCCATCTATCATCACTAATTCTCTCGCAGGAAATTCAATCAATCTGTCTTCCTCATAATCAAGAAGGCATAACGCCCATGCATAACAAGTGCTTTGATACTTTCTCCCATGGAACTGAATCGAAGTAGATATTTGAGGAAGAGGTGCGCCTCCCGCCATCAGCTTATACCTAACGCGACAATGTCTGTGGCTCTGGATGGCGTAGAACTTAAAATTATCAGGAGAGGGCACCTTTTAACTAGTTATATTTCTGTAGCAACGAATTCGTAGCTCACTCCAGCTAAATTGCGACATACTGCCCTTACTCCTCAACTATCCTCAGAAACTCCTTAGATTTGTCAGCTGATTTCTTGAGTGACTTCGTGCTACCATCCCCCATGATAACCTCTCCATCCTTCCAACTTCTCAGATCCTGACTGGATTGGACCCGATAGGCCTGGCCCTCCTGAGTATCAGTAGAAATAGAGATGCCGTCTGAATGGCGAATAATGGAAAGCTGCTGAGTTCTCGTAGATCTAGAAAAACGTTTAACGAAATTCCAGATTTCTAAAGATGCGTCTATATCCATATTCCCCCAATTGCCCGGCCAATCATGGCCACCGCCAATAACCTTATAATGTTCAACTGCAACATCGCCTCCACCTTCATTCCATGAATAATGCTCAACAATACTTGCATCATATTCATTCAAATCCGGCATTTGAACTACTTTGGGAATGCTCTCTAAATTATTATGAGCAATCCAGAATTGGTTTATTTGATCAATAGACGGGTAGTATATTTTTCCATTGTAAGTAATACCCTCATAGTCATCTTTGGTTCCGTGAATGCTCATGACTGCTGTAGGGTTCGTTGGCTCACAAGTGTTGAAGGTTTCTATTTCCATTGATCTGGCAACGACACCTATGGCTGCAATTTGATCACTCATTTTGCAAGCAAGCTCAAAAACAAACTCTCCACCATTTGAATACCCACACGCATAAATCCTAGTTTTGTCGATATTGTATTCGGATACAAGAGCGTCAATGATCGCTTCAACAAATCCAATATTATCAACATCTCTTGCTATGAGAGGGTCTTTATATGTCCACACTCCTCCGTCTTTGGCAGAATCTGGCTCTGGCAAGGCTTGCGGATAGACAAGGATGAACCCTTTCGAGTCAGCAATAGACCCCATATCCGAATATTGAATTGCCGAGGCGATGTTACCTCCGCCACCGTGAAAATGCAGCATCAAAGGCATTTTCTTGGTTTCATCATAATTCGCAGGCGCATGAACAAAATATTCCCTGCTCATTTTATTGTGAGTAAGTGTGCGGAAATTTTGAGTCGTGTTCAANTCGTCGGCTGGTTTTTCAGCCTTCTGCGAAAATGATGATATCGTTATCAGATTTGATATTAAAAAAATAAAGCTGAAATGATTCATGAGTTAAATTTTGGCCTGATTGAAATGAGCCGTTAGGCTTACTTGATCATTCAATCATAATTACAGCGATTTTTCCATTCCAGTTTTTAAAAATAACGGTGACTCCAACGTTATTTGGGGGGTGGCTTCATTGAATAAAGATCACCATTCAGAGGGTGAGTGTTCTTGCGGTGAAAACTTAAATTAAAACGAATGGAACTAGTATCAAAAGCCACTCTGTTTAAAAGCACACCTGATCTATTCGAACATGTTTGCAAAGCCTTATTCCGTTTAGTAAATTCCCATGTAAATCTAATCTGGTTAGTTGAAAATAAACGGACTGATGGAGACAGGTAATTTAAGAAACAATTCAAAGCTTTAGGGTAATGAAACACCTCCTAATCACAATAATCACAGCTGTGAGGCTGGTAAGCGCGGCTGAAGCTCAACCCTCAAATGCTTTTTGGAATGATTCAAAGATACATAGGTTTCACTTAGAAATGTCCGAAGCAGAGTGGGAAGCCATGAAAGCATTGGATACGCGCAAGGGAGTTGCACCAGCTGATAGTCTGAAGAAAATCGACGGGGAACAACGAGAGGTGCATCGTTCCCGTTTCCCTTGGGCAGAGGGTTCCCTCACCATTAATGGTGAGCATCTAAATGGTATCGGAGCACGCTATAAAGGTAACGCAAGCTTCAATCTCATGCGCGGTAGTCTAAAGCGCAACATGAAGATCAAATTAGACTGGACCAATAAAGACCAGAACTACAAATCCATAGAGACTCTCAATCTAAATGCAGGAGGCTTGGATCCTTCGAAGTTGCGAGATGTGTTTGGCTACTGGCTTTTTCGAGAAGCGGGCGTGCCAGCTCCTCGAACTACTTTTGCTGACATTACCCTGACAATTCCGGGAAGATACGAGCAAGAATATCTTGGGCTTTACACCATAGTAGAGCAAGTAAACAAATCTTTTCTTAAGGATCGCTTCGGATCCAAAAAAGGCCTTCTAATGAAACCGGAAGGAATAGCTAGCATAGAGTATCAAGGTGATGATTGGCGGTTTTATTCACATCTTTACCGTCCAGAGGATCAACCTTCGCTCGCCCAATCTAAGCGTGTTATCGACTTTGCTAAAGTGGTTAATTTAAGCGACACAAAGCAGTTTCGTGATTTGATTGGTTCATATCTTGATATAGATGGTTTTCTACGGTTCCTTGTTGTCAATGCGCTGATTGTTAATCTCGACACTCTGTTGGCAATGCCACAGAACTACTATCTTCACCTTGGGGAGGACACAAATAAGTTCGTTTTCTTTCCTTGGGACCTGGATATTTCATTTGCAGGATGGCCACTTGGTGGAAAACCCGCAGATCAAATGAATCTAAGTCTCGCGCACCCCCACTCCTCGGATGAACACAAACTGATCGACAGACTGCTAGCCATGGAGGGTGTGAAACAAAGCTATGACAAGATAATCAACCAATTTGTTGAGGGCTTTTTTTCAAAAGATCGATTGACCGAGAAATTTGAGGAACTCGAGAGAACTATTCTAGATTCACTNGAGAGAGATAAAGCTACCATCGAGTCCCGAAAGGAGCCTGGTTACCCCGCCCCGCGTGGCTACCGACCACCCAGTATAAGAGAATTCATAGACAAAAGAACGTCATCCATTCAGCGCCAGCTCAATGGGAAGGAAAACGGATATATATTTGTTCATGGACGTCCAGGAGGCCGGCTGGGCCACTTGGCTCAAGGTGGATTTGGCAGAGGGAGGCTAGCGATGCATATACTGATACAAGGTGATCTAAACGAAGATAAATCGATCTCCAAAAAAGAACTATTTGCAATGCTAAGCGGATGGTTTGACGCAATGGATCGAGAAAAGGCAGGGGGATTAAGCAAGGCAGCCTTTATCAAATCGTTGCCTGACGCTTTTTTCCCGAGCGGCGAAAAACCTCTTGGACGAATTCCAGAACCATACGTCGCGGCGGGGCTGTTCACATTAGCGGATTCAGATGGAGACGGTATAGCTACCAAGCAGAGTCTAACCTCCTCTTTTGCAGCTTTGTTGGAGAGAATGGATCTGGGCGATGACGGAAAGCTTAACGAGCACTTATTAATGGTCGGCCTACGATCGCTGATTCAACAATCGCGCAATGCCACTAACTGAAAATGATGTGGAGCGCCGCCCAAGTTTTATCTCTTCTGAATGACTGAGATTTAGTGCTCCTACTTCACAGACTCTGATCAGTGTCTTCGGGATTATAAATCCAGAGACGATTCACAATGATAGAAGCCGAGGACCCATTTTGAAGTAAATGAGTGCTTGTAAGGTTTGATGGAAATGGATGGTTTCCCCATGCGCGTATGTTCGCAACCGTACAAATTTAAATGAATGGAAAGTCAATAGCGAGGAGTGATGCTTTAGCAATATCATGTAAGGTGTTGATAGAGTCCGCTAATGATCGGATTTGAATCGGTGACCTAGGGTATATGAAACCGTTGACACGCAATTCAAGCAGCACGCTGTAAATAAAATTAAGTCATTTATTGCTAGCATATAGCGTAAATATTTTATCATTTTTTCGAGTTAGCAATTCAGAGTAATTATGGGGAAAGTATGGGTTAAATTGCACTTCTGTGCCTCCATTTGCGTCATTATTTGCCAACTGCTTTAGAAAGATTCCTAGCCAAGGAACAATGTTTCAAGCGCGGCCAGGAGCGCATGAAAGCAGGAACGGAAATCAGACGCGTCACTATCCTGGGCGGAGGTTTTAAAAAACCCCCTCGCTGAACTGCAAACAGCGAGGGGGTATGGTTTATTTTCGATGTAACAATACTTATCAATACCTATGGCATCATTTTGGATGCAATTNCATATTAGCATAATGGATGCCAGTTCTTATTTAAGGGTCATACCGTGTGATTTCATCAAGTCGTTGGAAACAGAAATATTCAATGTGTGTTTTTATGCTCATTTCTGTGTTCAATTTTGTGCTATGCTCCTATTGGTGTTTAGTTTGATGTCCGCAACATGCTGAGTTGCCATTCCTCTAAATAAATAATTGACATTAAATGGATTATGAACAGATTGAACATCATGAGAACCGTATCCCAAAATACCCTCACCACCTTATCAGCCGCACTTTTAATTGTTTTTAGTCCACTACAAATCCTAGCAGCTCAGACTGAAGCGAGTTTTGAGTTTATTCACATGGACATCAAGGTTGCCCCAGAAAATGAAACGCCATTAATTTTGTTGCTGGGGGAAATATCCACATCCTTACCATCAGAAGTCAAAGTGACATTAGGAGAAAAGATTTTCTCTTCTACAAGCGCAACTCACGAAATTAATTTTTCTAGCCGAAGCGGTGAGGTGCTCGCAGATTTAATGTCAGAAGAAAACCAGTCAAGCCGCATAAATTTTATGCATTCCTTAAAGGGGTTGGTTGATATTCAAAAAACCATAAGGGGTATTCGTCTTTTCCATTTCGGAGGAAAGAACAAAAGACCTGACGCCAAAGGAACTTCTTCTTATTACGGCTATTGGGGTGTCCGCTCACAAAACCCTCAGAAGACAGTTGAGATGTTCCTCGAATTTGCCAAGGACTTTTCGCATTTAAGAAAAGATAATTCGATTGGATTAGGGCAACATGTTGCCGGTTCAAATGCCACGACGCACTACTATTTGCACACATTCAGCAGCTATCAGGACTACGTGCAAACTTTCGACGCTTACGGCGCATCTAAGGCGTTTCAAAAACACTCACAGATAAAGCAATCCTTTGAGGCAGCCGTGGAAAATGGACTTATCAAAGTCCTTAAGCAGTGGAATTGAGTAAATATTTTTCTGAGTTTAAAAAGTTTTCTTGCGCACGTTACGCACGTTCGAAGTAAAGAATGATATCGCTCCGGATGGCACCTGTTGCCAACCGGGTTTTTTATTAGCTCCATCAGTAGCTTTATGACTGAATCTCGGTTAAAGTGCTTCCGCTATCACTCACCCCGCACAAAATTTTCTGGTCATTTTGGAAACGGTGTTGCCTCCTTGCCTTGGAACCAAACATCTAATTGGACTGGAACCAAAACAAATAATGTAATGAGCAGAGCAATCCCCAAGAAGAACAATATCTTTTTGGAACTTAAAATCAAAAATAGTAATCCCTTCATCAACCAAATTGTANNTTGTCAAATTGAATTCATGTCATTGTTTGGTTGTTATAGTAAACCGGTGAAATGCCTCAAACTTGCCTAAACTGTTTTGAGGAAAAAAAGCCCTTACCAAGTTATAACAGGATGAATGGATTGATTGCAGTTTTGCTCTTACTCACAATCTTAACCAATTTATTGTTTTCTGACTGCAAAATATTGGAGTGATGTTGCTTCATGATTTTGTTCAAAATCCATTTAAAAACCCGAAGCATTGCCACAAGTCCATAGAAGAACCACCAAAAGATTAATAATTTTGTTTTCAATTATACTTTCTAATTGCGGAAATTGATTTGTTTCATAACTCTTTAAACGTCCTGAATGATCAAAAAGGGCCATAAAAAATGTATATTAATAATTTTTTCAGAATTAATTATCCAGCATCCACAGTTGGCATTGGATTCAATTGTTAAAACGTTATTGCAAGCAACTTGCCGCCTCTTGCTGCTAGGATGCCAGAATCGCTGTGCGTTTCCCTATTCACTTGGTTGGTCATGTGCTTCCTTCGCGCTCATTCGCGGAAACCTGCCCTGGACTAACTTTTCAAGTGGATCAGTTCTCGTAATCTCGGCCACACCGTTCTTGATTTTCGCTTTGTAGCACTTGCTTGCACACGCGCCAACAAGCCAGCGCGTTAATAATTGCGGCCTCAATTGGAATCTTGAAAGCTTCACCAGCTTCTCNACATATATTGCGCAACACAACCGGCAACGCATCGGTCGGCGCCGGTGGCAACTCTTCAAGTTTCTTTTGCTTATTTGGTAAGTCGGGCCAAAGAAAATAATCAATTGCTTGTCCAATGCCAGACTCGTTCATTTGCGCATCAAGCGCATTCATAATTTCCAAGTATGGGATAAAACACAAAATAAAGGCACTTTTGTGCAATAATCATGAATCACGCGCGAATTCCCCCGAAAGGTAAACAGGGCTTTTACATCCAAAGGGTAGCACCCTGATATTCCATCCCGAAGAATAAACCTTCCAGTGCATCCAGATGTCTCCTGCTGAAACAAATTAAATCGTCTGACCAGCGGATAAAATGCAGTTGCATCACTTGCTGTAAGATGAGCAGCAATGGTGGTTGTCAGACATTCGTTTTCCGCTCTCCTTACAAATGGAATTCTAAGGTTTTTGAGATAGCCGATTTGATTTAACGTCAAGATTAGTTCATAATTTATCCAAACAATGGAAAAAAATGTGCAAATAACAGGGAGCGATCAGATTCGATGGACCTCAACTACTCCTTTCTGGGGCTGCCACTTGGTAGCTGTTTTGGGGCTTGTATACTGGGGGTGGAGTTGGAGTGGCTTTGGTCTGGCCTTATTTTTCTATTACTTGAGAATGTTCGGCATCACCGCTGGCTACCATCGTTATTTCGCGCACCGCTCCTACAAGACCAGCAGGATTTTTCAATTTTTCCTGGCTCTTTTGGGTACACTTGCGGTGCAAAAGGGGGTTCTCTGGTGGTCTGCACATCACCGAGCTCACCATCGCCACTCTGATGGAGAACACGATATCCATTCACCTCGTCAAAGGGGTTTCTGGTGGTCTCATCTGGGGTGGATCTTAACAACGCGCTACGACGCAACCGACTGGTCACGCATCAAGGATTTCGCCAAGTATCCTGAACTCAGGTTTCTGAATCGCTTCGAGTTTCCAGTCGTTATCGGTTTTGCAGTCCTCTTGTTCATGACAGGGGGTTTGCCATTGATTTTCTGGGGCTTTATTATCTCCACCGTACTTCTCTGGCATGGCACGTTCTGCATCAATTCATTGGCCCACCTCATTGGGAAGCGCCCCTACAAAACCGACGATGATTCGAGGAATTCCATGTTCCTTGCGCTGATTACCATGGGGGAAGGCTGGCACAATAATCACCACCACTACCAATATTCCGCCCGACAGGGCTTCTTGTGGTGGGAAATCGACATGACTTATTACATTCTCAAAATATTATCATTCATGGGAATTGTATGGGATTTGAAATCACCTCCAAGCCAAGTTCAAAACTGAGCAAAAATCAGGATTTCACAACGCCTGTTACTGTCATTAAAAGAAGAATTTGTGATGTTTGGTCATTATATTCTGCCCGAGAGCCTTGCTGATAAATTAACGATTGGGTTTGATTCTGCTGAATGATTCAATAATTCGGAAATTATTAATGATTAATAAATTACGAATTTATTATCTTTCACGTGTGCGCGGTTTGGACAGTTTGCCCCCTCATTTTTCTTTTCTTCAGCTTCTCCGAGGCGTTNGCTATACTTTCGCGTGATGAAATCCCAAAAAGCTCTTTATTATCTTGGATGCTTTGTGCTTGGAACAGTTTTTGTTCTGGCAGGTTTCTGGCTCCAGAATTTTGGCTTCGATATTATTCGCGACATGAGGCAGATGGAGAGAGTTCCTCAAGTTTCCGTTCATCACGTGATTCCGGGGGAGGTGAGCATGCAAGGAGTAGCTGCAAAAGGAAAAGAAACCTTATTTTCAAGATATTCCAATACTCCATGTCTTTATCATCGTTATCTCAAGCAGCGTGAAGAAAAGGATTCGGATGGGGATAGTCGGTGGGTGACAGTAGAAGAGGGGTCTGAATCAACGGATTTTTTTCTTGTTGAAAATACTGGGAAAATACTGGTTGAGCTGAATCGGGGAGGGGTGAGTCCGGATTTGGAAACTGATCATAGGTCAGAAAAAGGTAATTATCGTTATACCGAATGGCGCATTGAGGAGGGAGAAGAGGTCTTTGCTTTTGCTATGGCAGTAAAAAAGGAGAAAGGTTTTTCCCTTCGGTTTGATAAATCCGGTTCTTATTCCCCTGTTCTTTCAAATGCCGATGCACTGGAAAATCGTTCAGGACTTGGAACGAATGGCGTGCTGGCCAGCATGGCTAGTGTAGCTCTTCTTTGCTTCGGTTGTCTGTCGCTTTGCTTCGCTTTGCGAATTCATCGAGTGCTGGTTTTTCTATCCATTGTTTCCACTTTGAGCTCGTTGGCTATGATTTATTCAGGGCTTTCGATGATGAAAGCCGATTTGAAGGATGGATATGCTCGCCTTGATCGTTTGGAAAAATCGGCACTGTCCGAAGTGACAGATTTAGTTGATGTCAGGGTTGACTGGAAGACACTCCCATCACATGTCGTTTCCCTGAATGAGAACGATCGTTCCCGCATCATGGGGATCCGCGAAGATTTTGTAGCTTCAGTTGAAAGGACTGAAGCCATTCGGAATCGATTTCCCGAGCGTTTACTGGCTCCTTTGTGGGGAATTGAGCCAAGACCCTCTCTGCTTGCAGATGGGGAATTGATGTTGGATGAGGCAATGATTGCGAAGACTCCGATGAAGTCCTGGATCTTTCTATTGTGCGCGGCTGTCGCCTTGCTGATGATGTGTTTTGGCAGTTTGTTCGGTTTTCGGAGGATCAAGACCAAGCGGTATGTCGAGAATATACCCACTTCGCCCTCCGCGGGATTGACATACGGTCCTGCAGAAATCAAGGGGATTGTCGAGTGCGATCAAGGTCGGATCCTCAAGGGCCCCTTGAGCGGTGAAAAATGCGTCTTTTACAGATATAAAATCACCGAGCGACGCGGTTCGGGAAAGAAAGCCAAAACTGTTGTTATTTTGGATAAAAAGCATTTCGTGCCTTTTCAATGCCGGGATTCTGATGGGGTTATTTCAATTGAACCTGAGGGAGCAGAATTCACAGCCGATTTTAAAGTTCAGAAGAGAAGGGGGCGTCAGACACATTACGAATGGCACATTGCACCATCGACTGCGATCTACGCTCTTGGTTCTGCCGTGGTAGACAAGGAAAAGGGTGACCGTTTGATTATTTCTGATGGAGATAATGACGGTTTTCCTTTCCTCGTTTCCGACGAGACGGAAACGGAAGTCATGCTTCGCCAGGGCCGCAAGGGTTTGCTTGGAATTAGTTTTGCCCAGAACGGAACAGTTTTCTTAGGGCTCGTCCTTTTCGCCGCCCTTGGCTCGTTCGCCGCCACGGACTTTCTGCTTTCTGCACTTATCTCTCCCATGTTCCTTGGCCTTAGCATGTTTGTTCTTATGTTCAATGACCTTGTCTTTTTACGTAATCGTGTCAAGCGGGCCTGGGCAAACATCGAGGTTTCCCTCCAAAAACGAGCAGATCTGATTCCTCGTTTGGAAAATATAGTCAAGGGCTACTTATCTCATGAAAAGGTATCCTTGGAGGCTCTTACAGGCTTGCGAACCGCGGTGGTGGGAAAAAACTCCTACTCTCCAACTGACGTGGATCTCGCAATGCAGCAGGAGACGATCCTGACAAACCGACTGTTTGCTCTTCGCGAAGATTCTCCTGAACTCAAGGGGGACAGCGCCATGGATGAATTCATGGATCGCTTGACTCGGATGGAAAATGAAGTGGCTTTGATGCGCAAAGGCTACAACGACGGCATCGAGCGTTACCACGCCACTAAGCAAAGAATTCCAGAGGTGTTTCTTGCCAAATTTTTCAGTTTTCAGGATGCCGAATTTCTCAAGTTCTCAAAGGAGATCCGGAAAGTTCCTTCTTTAACTTTCGATGAGAGTGTTTCGAAGGAAGTCAACAGTGTGGAGGCTCCTGTGACCCAGGGAGAACCTGTTCCGGACTCGGTTTCATCGTCATCCTCCGTTTATGTCTTGAAGGACGAACAAGTCATGGGGCCATATACCGTCGATCAGTTGAAGATTTTTGTTGAAAATGGTGATTTTCTGCAAGACGACCAAGCCTGCTTTGATGGCAAGAACTGGGTGACGGTTGGTGAAGTTCCAGGATTTGTCGAATGACTTTCTCGCATACGCGCCTTTAGCTCTGGCAATCTACTTGTGTCTGAGTTTTCCCGGTGGCAATGACTTCCATTTGTGCACCGGGTGATTTTCATTTCATTGGTAAAGCCAAAAATGCCCCTTAGCCAAACCAACATCTCTTTCGGAAAAAACAAACTTTATCTTTCGAGTTCACAAAAAAACCTCAAATTGTTTACCGGCCTTCTGTTTATCCGGAGGATGGAAACAATCATAGTCTGTGTCCGTTACCGTGGACACCGGATTTGACCCAATCAGAACTCGTGAGTATCATCAGCGCTTTCGCAGGCGAAGGCAAAATGTCTGTAGACAAAATTGTTATTAGTATTCAGGGATTTTGGGTTTTTAAAGAAAAACCATTCTTTCGAGAACAGTTAAGAGAGACGGATCAAAAGTTTCCAAAAGAATGGTTTACGGGAGATTGTAAATCTTCGCGAACGAACACCGATAGTATCACCATTATGAAGAAAAAAATATGGATAACAATGCTGTTTGCTTTAACCAGTGGCTTTGCGAATGAGGTTGAAGCGGGGATTGCCGTNTCGAATGCTGAGCCCAGTAAACCCAATATCATTCTCATCATGGCGGATGACCTGGGCTATGGTGATCTCGGGTGTTATGGGAGCAAGTTCAATTCCACACCCCATATAGATCGGATGGCGGAACAAGGGGTTCGATTGATGGACTTTCACGCGGCGTCATGGTGCGCTCCGAGCCGATGTGGGTTAATGACCGGCTTTCAGGCCAATCGGCGGGGTCTCAATCTCGCCAAAAGAATCACCGTTGCTGAAATGCTCAGGAATGATGATTATTCCACGGCTCTGATCGGTAAGTGGCACTTGGGAATGACTAAAGGTTTGCACCCTTTGGATCAAGGGTTTGACTATTGGTTTGGTACCAAGGGAAGTAATGATTGGGATGGCCCCAATCCTATCATATACGATGCATTCAAGAATGCACCGGAAAGCGCCTGGAAGACGCCTTTGTACAAGGATCGCGAAAGGTTGGGAATTTGTCCGCAGTCACAGTTCACCAAGCGCTACACACAGGAAACCGTGCGACTGATCAAACGCCACAAGGATAAGCCTTTTTTTATTTATCTGGCGCACAACATGCCTCACGTTCCCGTTTTTGCTTCTGATGCATTCAAGGGTAANAGCAGGAATGGTGTGTATGGCGATGTGTTAATGGAGCTCGACTGGTCCATTGGTAAGATCATAGATGCATTGAAGGAGACAGGCATTGACAAGAAGACTCTGGTTNTTTTCATGAGCGACAATGGCCCCTGGACCATGTTTCAGGAGTTCGGTGGTGTTGCCAATCCTCTGAAAGGCGAGAAAGGCACCGGATGGGAAGGTGGTGGTCGAGTGCCTTGTATTTTTTATTGGCCTGACAAGATCAGTCCTTCAGTAAATGAAGACCTCATCGTCAATACAGATCTTTATGCGACCCTGGCCTCTTTTGCCGGAGTAAAGGTTCAAGACGGAGAAGCGATTGATTCGCATGATATTTCTAATCTACTCCTGTCGGGGGCCAGTAGCTCCAGAAAAAAGCACATCTATTTTCATCATCAGCCGATGGCCTGGAGAAATGGGGATTACAAAATTCATTTCCAGACGAGTGATCGCATTCGAAACCCTGAGACAGGTGCGATGGAGGGAAAAGTTGTTCAGGATCCCCCTCTCTTGTTCGATATAAGCAGGGATATACAAGAATCGAAAAATATAGCATCGGAATATCCTGATATTGTCCAGCGGATGACTGGCGAATTCAATAATGCGATAGAGGCACTCAACAATGGAGGCATTTATGATTAAGGAAGCAGGTCAGAAACCCTGTTCCAAACGGGTTTAGGCTCGCACAACCCGAAAAGCAACATAGTCAATCAATAACCTTTTTTCATCCCAGTGAACCTCAACGATACCATTGCCATATTCGTCACGATGTTTGTCCTCTCGATCGTACCCGGGCCCAGTATCTTTTTGGTGATCGCCAGATCAATGACTTCGAGCTTGGGCCGAGGGCTCGTCACCATATTGGGTATCGTCCTTGCTAATTTCATCTTTATCCTGCTGGCTGTCCTTGGTGTGGGGGCTCTGGTCGCCTCAATGGACGGCCTGTTCACGATGCTGAAATATGCTGGTAGCGGCTATCTGTTTTGGCTGGGGATCAAATTGCTGCTTGCGAAGGCAAAAGAGTCGACTTTTGATGATCTTGAAAACACATCTTGGTCCTCCAATTTCGCAGCTGGCTTCGTGATCACCATCAGTGCTCCGAGAGCAATATTGTTTTACGTCAGCTTGCTACCCAACTTCGTCGATTTGGACAAAATACAGGTTGTCGATATTCTTTTGCTAATGCTCGTAGCCGCTTTAGCAGTCGGGGGGGCAAAACTTCCCTATGCATTACTCGCTTACAAATCCTCACTCTTTCTAAGGAAAGGGAAAACAAGGGAAATCATGAGTGCCATCGCAGGGGGGGTGATGATTACGACTGCCATCGTCGTCGCACTCAAACCCTGAAAAGCGCTCATATCTNTCTTCTATCTGCCAAATGTATCAAAACAATCATTAGAAAAGTGGGTGAGCATGATGGACTGCTGGAGCAGCTCCCTCGTGAAATGTTCGGTTTTTGATTGTGGGTCTATTCGTGGCCCTGTCCGTCCCTGGAAGGGGTTTTCAGAGTCGCTTGCCAAGACATCAAAAGACATATCTCGGGCAGCGTGCAATGCAATTCGGTGCTGTCCGGCTTACGGTGCATGTGCGACTTGAGTTTTCGTTATGTTTAAATACAGGTTGTCACTTGTAATCAGTCCATCCAGTTGTAGGTTGCAGCGTTACTTTAAACGCACAGAAAATGACCAATATAGCCATTATCGGTGCCGGTCTATCGGCTCTTTCGATCGCTCATTTGTTAAAGGATCAAGCAAAAATCACCCTTTTTGACAAAGCACGTGGTGTGAGTGGTCGCATGTCCACGAGGCGTGCTTCTCCTTATTGTTTTGACCATGGAGCACAATATTTCACAGCTCGCACTGCAGCGTTCCAAACGTTTATTCAACCTTTGATCCACGCCCGCCTCATCGATCGCTGGGATGCCCGTTATGTGAAGTTTGACGGCGCAAATATCATTGAGCGCAAAGATTGGAAGAATGATGAACCACGGTATGTTGGAGTTCCGGGCATGAACGCTTTCGCCAAGCATCTGGCTGATGACCTGACGATTCATCTGAAAACCAAAATAGNCTCATTGCAGCGAAATTTGGACGAAAAGTGGCGAATGCTTGATGAATCAGGCTCGGTTCATGGAGACTTTGACTGGGTCATCTCCACCGCCCCCGCACCACAGGCGGTAGAGCTTCTACCGACCACTTTTCAATATCACGACTACATGAAAGGTATTGGAATGCGTCCCTGCTTTTCGCTCATGCTGGGTTTTTCTGAGGCATTACCGATTGAATTTGACGCAGCGCATGTCACCAACGCTGATGTAAGTTGGATGGCTGTGAACAGTTCGAAGCCCGGACGGCCTCACCCATTCAGCCTTCTGATACATTCCTCGGAACCATATGCCGAGGCGCATCTTGGGCTTGACCGTGGTATCATCACCAAACATTTGTGTGCCGAGGCCGGCCGCATCATTGGGCTGGACCTTGCTGCGGCCGATTTCAAGGCCGTTCATGGCTGGCACTATGCCAATAACGCAAAGCGCGAATCACATCAAGTTCTTCTCGATCGTGTTNACAAGCTCGCAGCATGCGGTGACTGGTGTCAGGGCGGTCGGGTTGAAGGAGCTTTCACATCAGCTGTCAATCTTGTGGAAACGATGAGAGAAAATTTTCTGTGATTACCGTCACTGAAATTACGCAACTTAAATGAACGTTTACATTTTTTCAGTGAAACACCCGGTGGCCAACAGCATGGAGGATCTCCAACTCAGTGACAGACGAAACCCAAGGGTAAAAAACAGCACTTTCTCCGTGAAAAATAAACCAACCTTCTCAAATCAAACCGAAAACGACGCCTACCGTAAAGCGGTGATCGCACCAACCTATCAAGGAATAGATGGAAGTCTCAGAGCAGGTCAGTCAATGTTTCTCTTCATCTTGGCAAGGAACAGCATTTGTAATGAACAATAACACTATCGATATCAACGAAGTTATTCAAATGGCTTGGTGTGACAAAACGTCCTTCGATGACATACAATCACTGACGGGTTTATCTGAACCCGAAACCATTGCCATCATGAGAGGAAACCTCAAGACTTCCAGTTTTCGTTTGTGGCGAAAGCGCGTTTATGGGCGTATTGCAAAGCATAAGAAAAAGTATCGTGCGATGCACGATGAAACCCTTTCTGAAGATGGGAGATGAACATTGTATGGTTCAAACGTGATTTAAGAATTGTTGACCACGAAGCTCTGGCAATGGCCTCCAAGCGCGGACCTGTTCTGCCCCTTTATATTTTCGAATCGATGCTGTGGAAAGAGCCTGACATGAGTCGCCGCCATCACGAGTTTTTGAAAAATTGTCTATGTGAGCTCAATGCGTCTCTGGAAGCGATAGGACAAAAATTAATCATCAAAAGGGGCAATGCGGTGGATGTGTTGGAGAGCATCCATAAGCGCCATCAAATTCAGTCTTTGTGGTCACATCAGGAAACCTGGAACGGCTGGACGTATGCGCGAGACAAGGCGGTCAATCACTGGTGTCATAAAAGAAATATTCCATGGCATCAGCCGACACAAAACGGCGTCATACGCTGTTTGAGTGATCGTAACGGCTGGTCGACTAAATGGTATGCTCGGATGAAAAAGCCCCTTATTGAGGCTCCGAAGACCCTCCAGAACATCGAAGAGAGCTCCGAATCGTTACCTGTCGCGGATGAACTCGGTCTAGCAGTGGATCCATTTACAGTTTTACAAAAAGGAGGTCGCCTTGCTGGACTGGAATTACTCAGTAACTTTCTGCATGAGCGAGGAGAGGGCTACTCNAAGGAAATGTCCTCCCCCGTCACAGCCTTCGACAGTTGTTCAAGACTGTCCGCGCACCTTGCTTTCGGCACGGTCTCCATCCGGGAAGTGTCGCTCGCATGTGAACAGCGGCGTCAGCAGATCAAGGAGATGCCGCGTGGTATGAAAGGCAAGTGGCCAAGCGCCATCCGCTCTTTTTCTGGCAGACTGCGCTGGCATTGCCATTTCTTGCAGAAACTGGAGGATGAACCCCGCATTGAATTCGAAAACATGCACCCTGACTACGATGGTCTGAGGGAGAATGTTTTCAATGAGCCATTCTTCGAGGCGTGGAAGGCTGGGAAAACAGGTTACCCCATGGTAGACGCCTGCATGCGAGCCTTGAGCTCAACCGGTTGGCTGAATTTCCGCATGCGCGCCATGGTCATGAGTTTTGCAAGCTACCACTTGTGGCTNCANTGGCGCAGNCCNGCNCTTCATCTAGCCAAACTTTTCACGGACTATGAACCAGGTATTCACTACAGTCAGGCACAAATGCAGTCAGGTACGACGGGGATCAATACCATTCGCATTTACAACCCCATCAAGCAGGGGCTCGATCATGATCCTGAAGGAACTTTTATCCGTCATTGGATTCCTGAACTGCGCGGCATGGATCAGGCATTTATCCACACACCTTGGTTGGCTGCATCCCAGATGGGCGCCTATCCAATGCCTGTGATTGATGAAAAAGAAGGGCGAAAAGCAGCCGCAGGCAAGCTATACGGTCTAAGGAAAAAAAGCAAAACACACAAAAAATTCGCAGAAAAAATCGTCAGCAAGCATGGAAGCCGCAAGTCCGGTCTTCCCCGCCGCTCAGGCCACCAGACAAATAATTCAAGCAAGCAGGAGGAACTGCCNCTATGANCACACTTCGCTTGATCCTGGGAGACCAGCTTTCAAATTCAATATCCAGCTTGAGGGGATGTGATGATTCTAGAGATATCATTTTCATGTGTGAAGTATGGGATGAGGCTACCCATGTAAAGCATCACAAGAAAAAAATTGCTTTTCTCTTTTCAGCCATGCGTCATTTCTCAGAGGAATTGAGGCGAGAAAAATATCAGGTGGAATANACCCANATCGATGATCNGGACAANGCGGGTTCNTTCAGAGGGGAAATCGAGCGAATGNTCAAAAAACACGCNATTGNGCGTATTGTTGTTACCCATCCCGGAGAATACCGCGTCCTAAGCGACATACAGCAATGGCAGTCTGATTTTGGTCTGCCGGTTGAGATTCGGGCTGATGATCGTTTCTTGTGCTCACCTGAAGAGTTTGGAAATTGGAGCAAAGGTCGCAAGCAGTTGCGCATGGAGTATTTTTATCGCGAAATGCGCAAGAAATTCAACATCCTCATGTTGGAAGGCGAACCTGTGGGCGGTCAGTGGAATTACGATTCGGAAAATCGTAAGCCACCCAAATCCGGATTGCATGTGCCACCTCCTTTTCTTGGGAAGGTAGATTCCATTACGCTGAATGTGATGCAGTCTGTCGCAGAACGTTTTGGTAATCATTTCGGTGATCTTGAACCCTTTTACTTTGCGGTCACTCGTCAGGATGCCCTGCAGGTTTTGGACTTGTTTATCGAAGAGCGTCTCGGATCTTTCGGCGATTTTCAGGATGCAATGATAGAAGGCGAACCCTGGATGTTTCATTCCCATATCAGTTTTTACCTGAATTGTGGCTTANTGCTCCCTCTGGAATGTGCAAGGGCCGCTGAGGCCGCTTATGAATCAGGTAAAGCACCGTTGAATGCCGTGGAGGGTTTCATTCGCCAGATCATNGGCTGGCGCGAGTANGTGCGAGGTGTCTATTGGNTGAATATGCCNGNGTATGCTCAAAAGAACTACTTTCAAGCCAGGCGCAAGTTGCCCGATTTTTTCTGGACAGGGAAGACCTCGATGAACTGCCTGCATCAGTGTGTTTCAGAAACGAGGCAAAACGCTTATGCCCACCATATCCAGCGTTTGATGGTGCTAGGCAATTTTGCATTGTTGGCCGGGATTGATCCAAAAGACGTAAATGAATGGTTCTTGATCGTTTTTGCTGATGCCTATGAATGGGTCGAACTTCCAAATGTCTCAGGGATGGTCTTGTTTGCAGATGGTGGTTTGCTGGCAAGTAAGCCTTATGCCGCGGGAGGGAACTACATTAATAAAATGTCAAACTACTGCAGGGGCTGTAGCTTCAAAGTCGCCAGCAAGAACGGGCCTGATGCATGTCCCTTTAATTACCTGTATTGGGATTTTTTGGAGCGGAATCGAAGCAAGCTTCGCTCCAACCCCCGTGTGGGTATGATGTACAGGACTTATGATCGTATGAGCAATGAAAAGAAAAATGCCATTCGAGAGGATAGTCGATCTTTCCTAAATGCTATCGAATGAAAAAGAAATACGATTTACCCCAGAAAATGTGTTGCGTTTGTGAACGCCCATTCAGCTGGCGCAAGAAGTGGGAAAAAGTATGGGATGATGTCAAATACTGCTCAAAGGCATGTGCNCGANACAGANATCAGTCCCGCTCTTCNNCCGCTTAAATCCGCTTGCAGACCCTCGATCAGACAAGCGATCTTNCTATNGATAAAGAACAAGATGGCTTTCAGGGATCAAAGTGGGATTCCAAGTTTTCTTTGACTCTTCAATACCCTGCCCGTGGAAGCCTAACTTATAAAACTTCTGCTTTCCGACAGTAGGCTTCGTATATTCCATGCTTGTTTCCAATGTGCCTGTTTGCATAAATTTACGCATATATGAAAACTTCTAAAANAGCCATNGNCNTNCTCATTTCAACCATCGTATTTGTTCTGCCCTCANTGGCTCAGGACAATGCCAAGCAAAATCCNGCATTTGAGAAAATGAAAAATATCTTGGGGAAATGGGAGGGAACCTTGGAGCGGTCCGGTAAAAAAATACACCTCCAAACGCAGTATCGATTAATTGGCGGAGGCGTCAGTATAGTAGAGGACTGGATTGAAGACGGGGAGGAAATGATCACTGTCTATCATAACAAAAATGGCCAGTTGAATGCAGTTCACTACTGCGGACTGGGAAATGCACCTACACTCGCCTTGTCCTCAATNGATAGTGACAGTCTCACTTTTACTTTTGACCCAATCTGCGGGCTCAACCCGAAAAAGGAAAGGTTTGTGACTCGAATGCTCTATCGATTTAAAGGGGGGAATCCTACTGAAATGTACAGTGAAGGTGTATCCGACGGTATCAGCATTGATGGTGAAGAGGGGGAAGTTATAGGTAAAGTCACTTTAACCAAAGTGGACGAATGGTCTAAGAATTAGTCAAACGCAACAACTCTTCAGCAGAGGGAGTTCAAATCAAGCAACTTGTCATCAACGGGTTGCTTGATTGAATTTTTATTTCATTGTTCGAAGTAAAGTTTAACGGTCTCTGAATGGTGATATTCAACTTCTACCCTTTGTCTGATGGATTGAGGATATCAAACTTTACCATTCATTAGATGAAAGCAGGTAATTTGGCTGTATCAACGTTGAGTTAAAATAAGCTCAAACGCCATCCAATCTTCCGGTGCTGTCAGCAAAAGTTTCGGTTTCGACTCCCAGACGCTGAAGCATGGAGACAAACAAATTGGAAAGAGGTAGGTCTTCCTGAGTCGCCTTTTTGGTCCATGGTTCAGGGTCTCCNGGTTTCCACCCGCCCTGGTAGGCTTTGCCATTGGTGTGGTTGAGATACTGACCATGAGCAAAGCCCATGCTTTTCCCGCCCGCGAGGATCAGCGGGTAATTCCGGGATAGATGGAAAGCACTCGATGCAGATCCAAAGAATAGTAAAGTATTATCCAACAAACTTCCGTCGCCTCCGGGTTCTGGTGTCTGTCCAAGCCGTTGAATGAAGCGCGCATATTCCTCATGAAGGAATCTGCAATAGGTGCCAAAATTTTTCCATCCACCTTGTTGTTTTGTATCATGAGAAAGCTGGTGAGCAGCTGAAAATCCAACTGCTTTGGCCAATCTGTCACTGATGCCGACACCGTTTTCGCGGCCAATTTGATAACTTGCAACTCGAGTAGAATCAGTTTTGAAAGCGAGATAAATCAGTTCGAACATGGTTTGTAGATAAAGGCGTGGTTCATCAGGGGTAGTTTCCAGATTCAGTTTCTCTCCGTCCACTTTGGGTAAAGGGGTATCTAACCACTTTTTTGCTTTTTGAACTCGAATTTCTGCCTCACGCACGGATTGCAGGTATTCGTCTAAACTATCTTGATCATACGAGGAGAGCCGTTTCTTCAGTCGACGGGTATCTGTCAGCAAATCATCCAGTGCACTTTTGCTGTGTGCCAGTTGTCTGGCTGCATTGGCATCGCTCTTGACAAACAACATGTCAAAAATTTGCTTGGGCCGATTTTCTGCAGGTATGGCTCGGCCCTGTCTGTTGAAAGAAATTGTGTGTGCACCCCGAGCTGTTCCAGCTCCGCCATCCGTCGACATGACCAAGGACGCAAAGCGCGTTTGATCTCCGACATGCTGGGCATAGAGTTGATCCAGCGAGATGGAATTATTGTATGTCATGTCACCGGATCCAGTCGCAGCAGCCGTCAAGAACTGGTCGGCATTGTTATGCCCGTGAACGTTGCGACCCGCAGGATGCGAGAGACCAGATAAAACGGTAATTTCGTTTTTCAGATCCTGCAGTGGCTCCATGGTTCTGGTGAATTCGAAATCATTACCATTACCTCTCGGAAACCAGGCCCAGTCCTTATAAGCCGGGTCCTCGGGTAGAGGCATGGGAACGCCATCAGGGAAATAGAAACAACCCAGACGTTTAGGAGTGTTTTTTTCCTTCGATGCCAAGACCTTCGAAAGAGAGAGTGATTCAAACAGTGGAAGTGCCAGTGCCCACCCTGTACCGCAAAGAAAGCGACGGCGATCCAGTGTTGTGATTTTGAGTTTTGATACCGGATTCATTTTGAAAGAAATAATTTACTTGTGGCTATCTCCATGATGAGGGTCCTGAGTCCGTCGTCCTTTTGGCGAACGCTTGATGCAATTTCCTCCAACAAGGATCGATCAGAAAAAGTCAATGGCCTTCCAAGTGCAAAGACACACAATTTATGAGTTAAAGCGAGGACGAATTGGTCCTGACGGTTTTTAAGTAGAAACCGTTTCAATCCAATCATGCCATCCAAANTTTCATTATTGTATAAGCGACTGGTCGAGTCAACTGGCTTCCCATTTACCTCAGCGCGCCAGAGTCCCCGCGAATCGTAATTTTCAAAAGCAATACCCCATGGATCAATTTTTATGTGACATGACATGCAGGCAGCATGGTTGCGGTGATCTTCGATGCGTTCCTTGAGGCTCATTCTGGCGATCGCAGGGTCTGCCAAATCGATTTCAGGCACTGCTGGTGGTGGAGGAGGTGGAGGGTCATTGAGAAAGCTTTCAAGCATCCATATGCCTCGCTTCAGTGGATTTGAATCATTGCCGCTTGAGTTCATGGCCAGCAGTCCTGCATGTGTCAGCATTCCTCCACGACGTGATGTCATGTTCAACTGCACACGCCTGAATCCACTCCCCTTAATATTATTGAGGTTGTAATGTTTGGCGAGACGTTCGTTTGCCATGGTGAAATCAGAATGCAAGAAATTGAGCAAGCTTTCGTTTTGATGCAATACCTCCTGAAAGAACAGTATTGTTTCAAGCTTCATGGCTTCCTTAAGAGAGGTGTTCAATTTGTTGTCTGTACCCAGAAATTCCAGTAGCTGCATGTCCAGCCACTGATGGACGAATTCTTGGGGGAACCTTTTCGAACGTGAATCCTCGAGCATTCTTGAAACTTCATTCCGCAGCGTCGATTCATTGCTCAGTTGACCGAGCCTTGCCATATTGCGGAGTCGATCATCCGGAAGGCTACACCACAGAAACATTGATAAGCGCGATGCCAACTCATGTTGAGATAGTAAGCTTGATTTGGGTGGGTTTTTCTCTGAATCGATATCCGCATAATCTCTGCTCAGATAGAGGAAGTTTGGTGAGGATAAAACGGTAGCCAATACTTCAATCATAGCCTCCTCAAATGTCTCACAATCATTACGCATGGTCTGAAAGAGTAAGAGCTTCTGATGGACTTCCTCATCTGCGATTGATCGTCTCCATGCTTTGGGCATGAAGGACATTAGAATTTCTCGAGCGTAGACGTTTTCATTTGAACTGTTAGAGCTTTCAAAGAAAATGCGTCGATGCGATTCAGGAGGCCATTGGTCATAGATTGGTCCCGAGATCTCCACGTAGTCGATTTGGATTTCCCCGTCGTTGACGGAGTTGTTTACCAGGCGGAGATGTTCTGANGGACTTGGAGTTGATCCCATTCGTGAAGTTTTCCTGACAGAGTTCCGAGGGTAAATGTCACCAAGGATCACATCCCACTGATAAAAATGCGGGTTCTCAGGGGGGGCATCAACTTCTATATCCTGATCGCTCACGCGCATCAGGGCGCGACCTTCATTGCTGGCTTGCCAGCCAAACTCCAACTGCATGGTTGGAATATTCTCATCCGCCATCGAATTATTCGAGGCACGTACTCTGACTCGAAGGATGCCTTCATCGGGTATTTTCTCACCCAATTCTACTACCAGTTTCTGTCTTGCTCCCTGAGGAATAATTGCCACGTGATCCGGTGACTTAGGCATTGCAGGTGGGATGTCTGTGGGAGTAAGGGCATGTCTGGCACCTCCGTAACCCCAGCTTTGGGGGACGGTGTGACCGTTCTGCAGGTTCTTGAAATAAGGTCTTCGATGAGTCTTTTTGAAATCACGATACAACTGTTCGATTTTTTGCTCCTGTGCCTCGGGTTTACCTTCTAATTCCTGACGTGTTTTTTCGACTTTGGCTGCTTGTTTTTGCCAATCCACCTTGCCGACTTCGTCCATTGTCCCCCCCCAGTAAATTACCGAGGGCTTCGGGCCTCGAACAGTTGCCCTTGAGAGAGCCTTTTTCGCAATTCGACGNTAAATTTCCAATTGAGTAACGGACATGTGCAAGATCTCGGAACTGTTCTTGAACCCATCCTCGGAGTGCGCTTCGGGAGGGAGATCTCTGGCAAAGTTCCATGGAAGCCCCAGCAGATCCTGCAAGGCATAATTGTATTCGTATTTTGTCATTCGGCGAAACGAGGAATACCCACCTGTCGCTCGACGTGTGATCGATGCCGTTCGAATCTCGCCCGAAAGCCATTCCATTACCTTACCCCGATCAAGACCAGGCATTTCGGGTTCGTCTGCAGGTGGCATCTCGCCATTGCTAAGCACTGCCTGAACCTCTAACCACCAATCTGCGTCATTTCCGTTGATCAGGTCGGGATTCAATTCATCGATTCGAAGACGTGCCTTGGATTTGTCAGGACCGTGACAAGGGATGCAATGAGCTTCCAGAATCGGTTTTATTTCGGAGCCAAAGCGCTTCAAATCTGCCTCTGGAGTCAAGGTTTTGGTAGAGAAATTGGAACGAACACGGAGTGAGGACTGAAGGACCCCTTCTTTCCGCAGATCTTCCAGAGTTGGTGAAAGAGTCTCCGAAAGTCCCGTCCATGTTCCGGTGAACCAAAGAATTAGTAACCAAAAATTGCGTTGGTAATCCATCGTAACCACAATTATTTGTTATCACAGAATGGACCTGCTGTCACGTTTTGACTGAAAAGAGGCATATACTTGTTAAAAAAAACAATAAAAGTGTTGATGCATGGGAGGAATTTGCAGCCCTACGCTTCAGGACCGTAAGCAAAAGCCTTTCTCATTGAGAGTTGTTGGCATGCCTTGGGCTGCTGGAAATACAGACTCTATTATNGTTTTGAATCCCTTTCAGGGTGGAATTTTCGATAGAAAAACATAAGATGAACGCATGGAGTCAAACTCTTCCAGATACCGTTTTCTTTCGTTTTCCTCACTTGGCACACTTGTCAGCTTATGGATGCTTTCTGCTGAGCAGGTCATTTACGTATCACCTGGAGGAGATGACCTAAACAGTGGTCGACTCGAGTCTCCATTGCGAACGTTTGACAAAATAAGTTCACTGATTCGAAACACTGTCTTGGATCAACCGGGCGAGGATATTGTCGTTGTATTTCGGGATGGCAGATATCAATTGAATGAACCATGGGTTTTNCGCTCCACTGACTGGCCTCAAGGGGAAGTTCAGGTCACATTCCGGGCCTTCCCTGGTGAATCCCCCATATTCAGCGGCGGATGGACAGTAGATGATTGGAAGCTGGATGCTGACGGATTGGTGCGCGCCTCGGTCGCCGATTACCCCGGTAATTTGATGCAGATTCGGGAGTTGTTTGTGAGTGGGAAAAGAGCCACGCGAGCGCGCTATCCTGATGACGACTTCCTTCGAGTCCAAGCCAGTGGGCCCGACAGGCGAACAGGCTTTACTTTTTACCCTGATGATATNCCGCAAATCGAAGATTCCGGGAGTGCGGAGCTGGTTTTCTTTCACGATTGGTCGACTTCGCGTTTGGGGATCAAGGAAATTGACACTGCAAATCGTTATATTACGGTGGCGGATCCCATTGGTCCCGTCTTGCCTCAATTTGCTATTGATAATTTTGAGAAACACCCAAGGTATTATCTGGAGCATTCCAAGAGCTTCCTTACCCAACCGGGGGAATGGTATCTGGACACCATTCAAAAGGAGTTGATTTACATGCCTTTGCCCGGAGAAAATCTAGAAACCATACATGCCGCAGTGCCGCTTTCCTCGCAACTGATTCGAGTCCTCGGAACAACTGCGCGACCATTCAAGAGGCTTCACATTCAGGGACTGACTATGGAACACTGCCTGTGGGCGATCCCAGCAAATGGTTATGCACCCGGTTCGTGGTGTGGCGGAGCAGGGTTGATGTTGCTCCAGCTAAGCATCGAGCTGATATGAATATTTCCCGGAGCAACTTCATTAGACCAGGCAAGTCTGGATCAAATCATAGCTCATTCAAAACAACGAGAGCTCTAAAATCCAGATCATGACACCAGGGTTGTCGGATATCTCTGCTAATGGTTCTTTTTAAAACTATTTTGGATCGTTGTTTGAAGCGCCAGTTGCTGAGGTTTTATTTAAGGTAGTGCGTTCCCGGATTCCGACTCCCAGAATGCCGATTGCTGATATCCAGGCGAACAACCCTGCATACAACCCGCTGCTTGAAGGAGCAAATTCGAATGTTACCTCGTGTTCGCCTTCTGGCACAAAGACTCCTCGCATAAGGTGATTACAGCGAAGCAATGGAGCGAATTTTCCATCGATGGAAANTTTCCAGTTGGGATGATAGCGGTCGTTAAGAACCAACAGTGCCGGCGTTTTGGTAGATGTTTTGACTGTAATCTTTTTTGGCTCATAAGAAGTGATTTCCGCATTTCCTGGTGTTGCCCCGTTTTGTCCTTCGGGTATGTCACCCTCTGAAATAAGGGCGGTTTGAGCCGGGTTGAAATCAGGATTGCTTAAAATACTTAAAGCCTGTTGATCTGATTCTGGCTTGCGCCAATCATTGTATAATTTTGCACGCGGAAACGCTCCTGTGAACTCGAAAATGGCAAAAGGCCCATTGGTCTGAATCACGGTTTGCAGATCATCTGCACCAATACCAGAGTCATTCTCCTTGCCAGGCTTGGGGGCGAAATTAAACTGAGTATGCAACTTAAAGCGGTTTTTTTCCGGATCAAATTGGGTGTTCAAATAATCAAGATAACCTGTCATGCCAAAAATATATCGCGTGCTGGTTAACTCCCATAACCGCGTGTATTTGTCGAATTCGTGATTCCCTTGGGGAGCAAAAGCTGAACCGAATTCCAAATCCATCTTTGGGGGACGAGGCCACTGAATCACGTCAAGGCTCTGGACATTGTAAAACGGAAACGCGTGTTGCAGCCAGTCATTGTAGACACGTGGAAGAATACTTCCTTGTTGATTGGCAAGCGTACTGGAAGCAAATGGATTCAGAGTTGAGGTGACCCTGCCTTCTTGAGGATTTTCTTTGATGATATCCAAGACCGGATGGGTGGCGTATTTATATTGGTAATCGTAATATTGAATCCATGGAACATTGGCACGACACAGGTCGACGACCAGAATCACGCCGAGGATGAGGAAAGCGTTTACCATTTGTTTGCCAGACCAGTACCGGCTCAGGATAAGGATAAACACCAGACCCGAGAGAATCATCCAGAAGACAAACATGCCAACCTCTGCAGCGCTGTATGCGTGGATCGCATCAGTCATTTGTGTCGGAATGCCAACCTCAAGGAGGAATCGATTCATTTCGGATCTGGATGACGCATAAATCAACCAGGCAACGATACTTATTCCCAAAGCGACCATGTAACCCAGAGTCCATGACCGATCTCCACCTTTCAGATTTTTCCACCACTTGCGCAAATGATCACCAAAAGTGAGTGGGGTTCCGCTTTCTGATGCGAGATAATATGAATACAGCCCCTGCAATCCGTAGCCAAACAGTATAATCAGCGCCAGATGGGTCAGGTGCATGAACTTGATTGGATTTCGGATCGAATGAATGAAAGGGAGTTGATAGATGACCTGGTAAAAAGGCGCATGTCTGCCAAATGAGAAAAACAATCCTGCGATGGCCATCACGGACCAGAATCGAATCAGACTTTTCTGTGTATTTGTAAAGATAGGGTTCTGACTGCGAAAGGTCTGGATAAAAGCCCACAGAGCCACGATGACTACCAGCACGCCTGCATACTCTCCCGAACCTGAGTGCCTCATCAATCGTCCGCTTTCTCCAGGCTTCCACAGAGGGTCCCGGCCGACACCTCCCCAATAGGAGGTCTCTGTCATCGTTCCATCAAGATCCGTCATGCGATAACCAAAAACTCCAGGGATGAATAAGCGGATCGTTTCGTTGATGGGCATGCTCCATTGTGTGGCAAAATTCCATTGTGCTTCTTTGGCCATGGGGTCTGCTGCATCAGGTTTGGCTGCGCCACTTAACTGGGTTCCAACCAAGGTGATGAGTCCCTGGGATGCCATCCATCCGGCAGCGAACACAATAACCATCAGTGCTCCCAGACCCGCAACCGCACCCTTTGGACCTGCCTCTGATTGAGTCCACTTTAAATAAACGACATACAGTCCGAAACCGATGCTGTAGAGAGCTCCCACGTCGAAACCTTCCAAAACTGAGTGGCCAATTGCAAAGCCTGCCAGCAAATATCTCAAAAGCTGGGTTTTGGGACGAGAGGCATGTATCGCTGCCAGGGCCAGAAAAACAGATGCCATGGTGGTTGCTCGTGAAGGCAGTCCCCAGCAGGCGTTCGAGAATGCGTTCGAATTCAAGGCAGCTGCCAGCCCGACCAGCACGCATACCCACGGGTTCCATTGCATGGACCGCCCCATCACCCAGGCGCTGAAACCAAGGAATAGCAGTGCAACTGGTGCGTAAATTTTTGAGTAGATGATTGGGTTCTGGGTCAATAAACCAAGGCCCATGGAAAAATCGGGAAGTGCACTTGGGTTTTCCATCCCAACCCAATTCAAGTCATGCCAGTAGCCGAAGAAAGCACCGGGCAGTGCGCCTGCACTTGCGCTGATTACACCCAGAGGACCATCATTCGAGAATAAAACCATTTCAGGTATGAAACCGTGTCTGAATAAAATTAACAGCGGGAGTGACAATAAAAAGATCGCCTTCCACCAATGGCCTGATGCCTTAATTGAGTCCGTTTTCTTTGGCATAATTTGAAGTTGGACAGTTTGTTCGGAACTTCCAATAAGGAAAGGATTTTTTGTCGGATCGCTGAATCATTTAGCAATCGCACCATGACGATGCATCGGTAAACACTGCTTAAATTATCTCACGTTCGGGCCTTTGATCCCGTCCCGCAAAGTAACCGCCATTCGGCCCAATACGTAATGCGATAGAGAGCATCTTTCTCTGGTAGCTTTTCGAATCTTGCTGGCATATGCCGGTTGAGACGCCCGCATCCATTGCTCTTTGACTTTCGATCTCGCAGCAAAGAGACACTGCAAACGTTGTTTTCGGATCCAGCGGTTCATTGGGGATTCAGGGATCTTACTGGCGATCAGGTTCATGGCTTCCCATTCATCCGTGACCCAGGCGTTGATGTTTTGGATGTTCTTACTGGTCATATTGAGATCATGTGTCCTGATTTGACATAATGGCCGTGGAATATGAAGAAGCTTTTGTGCGTGACTGGCCAGTTCTCCGTAAAACACGCAATCCGCGACCTGCGGCATATCCGTTCGAAATTGACACGGGAGCGCCTGAGCTCCGGACCTGATCATCACCGAACCAACGCTTACTGTTTCAAGTTCGGATTCCTGCGAAATAAACTTTATTTTATCAAATGCTTCAGCAGGTTGATGGTCATCAGGGACATGCCCGCGTGTTTCATGCCCATTCGCATCAATCCATTGCGTGTCACTCCATGAGAAGGACATCGGATTCGAAGATTCCAGGGCCTTGCATGAGGTTTCGATGAAATCAGGTGTGACTAAATCGTCTGCGAGCAACAAATGAAAAAATTCTGCTTCAGACGCCCTGGCCAGGGCTTTGTTTAGATTTGGGAAAAGTCCCAGATTTTTTGGGTTCGGATGCCACTCGCATGATAGATCAGTAAAACCCTGCACCAGGTCTTTGGTGCCATCTGTGGATCCATCGTCAATGATGATAAGTCGATCAGGTCTTTTCGTCTGCTTGGCTACGGATTCCAGTGTAGCCCGTAGAAAACGTTCACCATTGAAAACAGGAATGACCGTAATGACCTTTGAAATGCCCCCTCTTGCGGAGTGTTGAGTCATGAGTGTTTTTAAAGAATGCAGTAGGAGTGGGTGTAAGTTTTAGTGTTATTTATTCGGAGATCGAAATTCTGGGTTCCTGGATCCAGGTGGATTTACAATCAGGGCACTTTGAAGGTTTGTTCCATTTCGATTTAGGAAACTCAAATTGACATTTTCTGCAATATGCAGGTTCGGTTTCAATAAATTCATTCTGGTGCTTGATGGATTTTTCGAGGTGTTTGAGATCATTTTCCAACTCACGTACAGACTTTCTTACCAGTCGGCTGAGCTGGTTCAGGCTCATTCCATCTCCTATCAGATAGTTTTTTAAATCCGTACGTAACATAAGAGATTCAAGGAAAGCATTGTCTTCATGTTTTCAGAGGTTTTAATCTATTTCTATGAAATTCTCAAGCGCACTTCTCTTGAGTCTGCTTTTTTGGGTTCAGAACATTCAATCAGCGGATAAGCCAAATATCTTGTTCATCGCCATTGATGATCTCAATGATTGGGTCGGACCACTTGAAGGCCACCCGCAGGTGCAGACACCGGCCATGGATCGACTCGCCGAGAGAGGTACGGTATTTACCAATGCCCATTGTCAATCGCCATTGTGTAATTCCTCGCGCACAAGCCTGATGACTGGGCTCCGTCCTTCGACTTCCGGGATTTACGGATTGGCGCCCTGGTTTCGTCACGTACCGGCACTCAATGACCGTGTGACCTTGCCCCAGCATCTCAAACAACACGGGTATCATACTTACACCACCGGGAAGATCTACCATGGAGGGTATCCGCCCCGAGATCAGCGAAAAGCAGAATACGACCATTGGGGCCCTGGAGCAGGTGTGGGAGTAAGACCTGATGAGAAACTCGTCACCACACCTTTCGGTAATCATCCGCTTGTGGACTGGGGAACCTTTCCTCATAATGACGAGGACAAGGGAGACTGGAAAGTGGCTGATTGGGCGGTCGGCACACTGAATGAAAAACCGAAGGAACCTTTCTTCCTGTCGGTCGGTTTTTTCCTCCCCCATGTTCCATGTTACGCAACGCAGAAATGGTTTGACATCTATCCATTAGAGACATTGCAATTGCCACCCATACAGCCGGACGATCGGGAAGACACACCACTTTTCTCATGGTTTCTGCACTGGCGTTTGCCCGAGCCGAGACTGGCCTGGTTACAGGAAGTCGGGGAATGGGAAGGTTTGGTACGCGCTTATCTGGCAACGATTAGTTTTGTNGACAGTCAGGTAGGCAGGGTGCTTGATGCTCTGGAAGAGAATGGATTTCAGAATAACACAGTCATCGTACTTTGGTCTGATCATGGATGGCATTTGGGAGAAAAAGCGATCACTGGCAAAAATACCCTATGGGATCGTTCAACACGCGTGCCGCTCATTTTTGCAGGGCCTGGAGTGGCAAAATCAAGTCGCTGCTCAAAGCCTGCCGAGTTACTTGATCTCTATCCCACACTATCCGATCTGGCAGGCTTGCCTCAAGCCTCAGGTATGGAGGGACACAGCTTGCTCCCCCAATTGAAGGATGCAAATAGTCCTAGAAAATGGCCCGCAATCACCACTCACAATCATGACAACCATGGCATACGATCCGAGCACTGGAGATATATTCGATACGCGGATGGTTCTGAAGAGCTGTACGACATGCGTAAAGACCCCAACGAATGGGACAATCTGGCTGATGCTCCCCAATTTTCTTCCATCAAAAAAGAACATGCTGTCTTTCTGCCTGAAAGGAACTTGAAGCCTGTCAAAGGAAGTGCCAGTCGGATTTTGGTATATGAGGAAGGGTTTCCGGTTTGGGAGGGGCAAAGGATTCATTCCGGAGATTTAATTCCGGGTAAATAAAGGGGCAACGCCGGGAGGTTGCAGGCGTCAAGTTTGGATGCAAAAGTGCCAGGCAATTAAGCGAGCCAAGGGCTGATCTTTGTATAAGGATGATTTAACGAGTACCGCTGCAAGGAGTTTTTTCGAGGCGCTCGCATCTTTTTCCTGGTAATCCACATCTATTGTATTGCCTCGCCTCCGAGACGCAGTAACGCAATCAGATTGGCGATGTCCTGNTGAGAGAGCCCCTTTTCCAGTCCATCTGGCATCAGAGAAAGTTGACCTCCACGCANGGATTCGATGTCTTTTCTCAAAATTGAATGAACGGAGCCATCGGTTTTCTTCATTGTGATGCTATTTCCGGTCTCGTTAGTGATCAGCCCGTAGAGTTCCGTACCATCTGTCAGTTCGCATTGGTAGGCATGATATCCCGGTTGAATGTCTCTACTGGGATCCAGTATGTTAGACAGTAGTTTTTCCGGGCTATGATTAACGACTGTTTTTAGATCGGGCCCCAGCTCTTTTCCCATGCCTCCGAGTTGGTGGCAGGCAGCACAGGTTTGGTTAAAAATGCTTTTTCCTTTTCCTGGGTCGCCTTGAAGTTGGAGAGTTGTTTTATATCGCTCCACAATTTGCGTGCGGTCGGTGTTTCTGGTGAGTGCTTTTTCCGCCAGTTTTCTCACGCGTTTTGACGTATGTCGAAGCAAACGTCCCTGCTGGAGGGCATCCAGAGGCACTTCCTTCCCACTTTCAACGGCTTCGAGCAGCGAAAAAGACCAGGGTTCGCCTGAGAGCAATACCTCCAGTGCTACTTGCCGAATGGAAGGCGATAAAGTGATCCAGGCATTCAATACAACAGAGGATACCGATGCATCACGGGTTGTACCAAGAGCTTCAAGCGCGGCTTTTTGCAGGTTTACTGGTTGCCGAGGATTCAGGCAACTCGCCAGAACCCTCAACGCTTCCGATGAATGTCTAACGTCTCGAGCAAGGAGTTTCGCTGCGGCAACTCGAAGGTCCAGGTCGGCAGACTGGCTTAATACGGATTCACGCGCAAAATCGAAGATGGCAGTGCTGAGGGAGCTTCCTTTCTCTGAGAGGATCGCTGCAAGGCCCTCGTGCTTGCCTGCAATAGCACTGAGGTCAGTCCCCCGACGTGCGGCCATACTGGTGATTTGCAAGGCAGCCTGCATCTGGTCGAGGGTGTATGTGCCTGATGCCGAATAGAACACTGGCTCCAGTAAAGCTGCCAGACTGGAATGAGCATTCACGGCAAGAGCCAGTTCCGCGAGTGAACCATTCAAATCAGCTCGCGTTGAGGCACTGGCAAGCATGACTGATTCAACGAGTGCCGGGAGGTGAGGGGTGCCGGAGCTGAAACAGGCTGCCTTCATGAATGGATCTGAATGATATTGAGTCATCAATTTTCCCAGTGCGGTACCTGCAACCGNGGACTGCCATGCTCCCAAGGTGAATGCGAGCTGAAGACGAACCTTGGCGTCTGGATCGTCTGTGAGTTTGGCGGCGCTAGCTATCACGGAGGGTTCATGTTGGGTTTCGGCGAGGCGCAACGCATTCTCACGAACGCCCGGATGCATATCGTTCAAACTCGAAATGAGCTGCTTTGCCGAAAGTGCTTTAAAATGATTGAGCAACCAAAGAGCATGGACACGTGCNATGGGGTTTTCTGTCGTGCTCAATAAGTGCCTCAAGGGCTTCTTCGAATCTTCATCGCCACGCCACACAAGCAGCATGTGAACTTTGTCACGCAGCCAGCCATTTGATGAGTCGAGGGCAGTGACCAGTTCTTCCGTGTTCAGCTGTGNGAGATCCTGGATTGGGAAAGGGGCTGAATCAACAGGGCTGATGCGATAGATGCGTCCCATGTCCTCACCGATCCGGTAGTGGGGAAGCAGTTCCTCACGACCTGCGTTGGGTAGCCATTCTGGGTGCTCAATCATGTAGCGATACATGTCCACAACCCAGAGCGCACCGTCGGGGCCCGTTCGTGTCATCACCGGACGGCACCAACGGTCCTCACTTGCAAAGAAATCGAGCACACCTTCAGGCGCGTCACGTTCAGCGGAGAAGGATACACCTTCGTCAGTGACAAGATGGTGCTGAACCAGGTTGTGAAAAGGCTCGCAGGTAAAGGCATGCTGCTTACCTGCAGCTTCAGGCCACAGCACATTGTCACGATAAAACATCCCTCCGCACGCAGAGGTGAAATGTCCCGCTTCGTTGAAACTATGAAACCTTTTTTCGGGTACGCTGGCAGGAAATACTTCGGGTCCGAGTGGCGTGACAACCAATTGAGTCGGATTCGGTGCTGCGATATGGGGGTTTCGACGGAGGTAATGATCAGGCAGCACATAATGCCAGAGAGGTCGCATGTTCTGAGTGCCAAACCATCGTCCCCAGTTGTCCCGGTTACGTCCATTTTGTGAAGGACCACTGACGGGTTCAAGCTCTCCCGTGTCAGGACGAAACCTGAAATCACGCGAGCCCACAAGGGTTTCGCCTGCACGACTCCTCAGTTTGGTTCCGATGCCGTAATTACCGTGATGTCCTCCTGATGCACAGTAGACCCAGCCATCCAGTCCCCACCTCAATCCGTTGGCACGCAGTTGCTGGTTTCCAGTGCTCAATCCGCTGACCAGTACTTCACGGCTATCTGCCTTGCCATCCATGTTGGTGTCCCGCAGGAACAGGATCTCCGGTGCGGCGGTGACAATGACCCCGCCGCGCCAGGTGAGGATGCCGGTTGGGAAGCTCAGGCTGTCAGTAAATAAGGATTGTTGGTCATAGATACCATCCCTGTTGAGGTCTTCAAGCATCCGCACACGGCCGCCCTGTTGGCCTTTCCCATCGAGTCCGAGTGGGTAATCTGCCATTTCAATGACCCAGAGGTTTCCCTGGGTGTCCCAGTCGATTGCGACAGGATCCATGGTCAGGGGTTCCCGGGCAACCAGCTCGATTTCATACCCATCGCGGATGTGTATTTTCTTGATCGAAGCTTCGGGTGTCATGGGGTGAGCCACTGGGCCGGTCGCAGTGATCTTGCTGGGGGGAGCCAGCGCGGATGCTTTGTAGTGGGCTTCGATTTCATCTGGTGAAAGAGAACGATCATAGATGGCTATTTCGTCGAGTTTGCCCTCGAAATTGAAAAGGTTGTCATTGCGGCCTCCCAGGAAGAGCGCATCTTCACCTTCTGGAATCGTATGCGAAAATACTCCGTCAATTTCGGGTTGAGTGCGTCCATCGAGATGAACACGGACTTGATCGCCCTCACGCACAAACACGACATGATGCCAGGCCTGAAAGGCCAGTGTGTTGCGTCCCCCCAGAATCTGATTTTGCTTGTTTCCGTTGAAAAGAAACAGTCGCCCTGCGAGATGTGGTTGCTGTGTCCCCCCGATCCCGAGGTGTTCTCCGCTTGCATCTGGATCCCCATCCCGTCCCCGTGAAAAGACATAACCAGTCACCGCCCTACTATCTGCTGGAAGGCCATTCCATAGCCAGAACTCGATGGTGTAATCGTTCCCTAGAGGCAGTTTGGCGTTCAAACGTCCTCCAGCAAAATGTGTGGAGCGATTGATTTGGTGGTATGAAAATGCGTTNTTCGCGGGGGGGATAGGGGCTTGATACCCGATTCTTTCGTCCGCACCTGGCAGATGAAGTGCCACTCCTTCCTCAAAATGGGCGTTGTAACGACCTGTAATATCGTGAGCTACCGGCATGGACATCTCCTCCAAACGCCAGTAAGCCATTGGATTACTTTTCTGAATGGATTGGGCATAGGGTCCATCCGTTTCTTTCAGAGCACGACGAGGCCGGTCAGACACCTCTTCAAGGAGTTTTAGTAAGGATTCCACGATCCGGGGTTCGGCATTGATTTCCAAACCTGCCGTCCGTGCTGCCCATGTGGTGTAGCCGCCGAGTGCGTGTTGCTCGGGAGGTGGAATGTATCCCTCAGCGCCATTGGCGAGTGATATGTTGAACATGTTTGTCAACGGGCTCTGGCGTTTTAATTTGAGACCGGTGATTGCGAACACTTCATTGGGTATGGCAGTGATGCCTAGATCGCCAATGCGCAGCGCTTGAAGGATTAATTCCGTTTGTTGCCGCTCGTGCAAGTAGATAGATTCTTTCGCGTAAATTTCCGGTTGTGATCGGGGTAGGCGATTTCCCATTTTCTCTACCTCTTGTTCAGCCCAAGCAAGTCGTCCCGGCCCCGGTATACGGTAAGCGAGTCTCAAGCTGTTCTGTGCTATTCTCAAGGGTGCGGTTTCATGCCATTNGATCCCTTTTACAAGCGCAGCTGTCAGATTGGCCATTTCTTCAGCGTATCCGTCATCATTGATATTTTCTCGAGGCACTCCGTAGTCCATCCACATCAAATCACCGCTGGTTCCCTGCGACATGATCGCCACGAAATCAGCACCTGCGTTCATTTGGTTAGCGATGTGTTCTGCAAATCGACCATAATAATCTGCTGACAGAAGAGGAGAGCCGAAATAGTGCATTGAGTAGTTTGCAAATACTGCCAATGGTTCTCCATCCATGGTTTGCAATGCCATCACAGAAAGCTCGGGATCCACGGGGCCGCTCGGGCCTGTTGCATCCGGGTTTTCATGCCCTGGATGCATGTGTGCGCGAACGTTGTTTTGACCAAAGGGGTCGTTGAAGACTTTGTCCGGCCGCCTGATCCATCGACGGTTGAATGTGTGCTTCCAATCCTCCATCTGTGCCCAACCTATGCGGGCAGGTTTGAGTCGATTGACCGCATTTACCATGGACCTCGCAATGCGGTCCGGAAGCATCGCGGCATAGCGAGGATCGACTCGGGAGCCAAGGCATCCCATGGCGGAAGGTGCTGAATGAGTGTGGGTCGCCGAGACCATCATTTGACTCATGGGGATACCTGTTGCTCTGCTTGCATCACTCTTGGCCCGATCGATGAGAGTGCGAGGGACCATGCAGGAGTCCACCACGCAAAGGATGATTTGTTGCCTGCCATCATCCAATGCAAGGGCCTTTGCGAAAAGCTTGTCCGCGGCTTGGGTTGCTGAACGCTCGGTAAATGATCCGTTGACTCGGACAGGGTATTGGGCTGGGCTGATGTCTACCATGCTGGCACCCGCTTTGAAATCTGCTTGGATCCCTGGAGTAAAAAGCGCAATGAACGCAATGAAACTAAACGTAAGGCATTGGCGGTTGATGAATGGCATATAACGATTCAAGGGGGTATGGGAATGCGCGTCAATAATGGAGGGNGGATTCTTTCGTATGGACTGAATCATGACAGGTTTGAATCGCGCATACCTTAATGAAAATGCATGGCTGAGCGGCACGTGGATCGTTGGTTTTTCAGTCTGAAAAATTCAACCAAGGCACAAGCCTTTTCAGGAGGTTNGGTTCACTCGAAGGTAAGAGTTGCCGATCGCTCTGCGAAAGCCCTATTTCTGGNAAGTTCAGGCATTCATCACCATGGAAATGGCGAATCACAGGCTCATGATTCACGGAGATCTGGTTTCCATTGTTTTCCCTGTTCATTTTCCGTGAAAACGAAAAAACANATAAAGCAGGGAAAACTATTTTGCCTGCTGCTGCATTGAATATGTTAACGAGAATTTACTTGTCGGGCGTGTCAGGAAACGGTCTGTGACAGGGGAGTAAGTCTGTACGTCAATTTTGTTTTTGTGTGGTTGGAATGTCATGATACGCANGNATCCACTTCCNGCCTTGATTTCGGGAAGGTCCCAATACCAGTAATCCGCCTGCACCTGGTGCACNGTATTTCCATGCTTGCCTTTACTTGTGAGTAAGTCCTCCCTCGCATGGCCGGACAACACGAGGAAGATATTCTTGTGCTTGTTGACGAATTTTTCCCAGATGGATTTCCCCGAGTTGCCTTGCACTGGATAGTTGTCAGCCAGTGTTCGCTGTCCCTTGCCTCCGGAAAGATAGGCATGCGTGATGACGATGGTTCGGTAATCAGGATGCTGTTCCACGACTTTATTTGCCCATGCAAGAGTTTCATCGCGTGGTTTGAACTCAAGAGTGAGAATGAGAAACTTCATACCGCCCTCTTCGAGATAGAGATAATAATTTTCAGTTTTACCTTCCTTCCGAAAATGGACTGCTTTTTCGGGTCCGAAATGCGCGTCGTACAATGCGTTGTTGGTGAATCGTGAAGGTTTGAAAAATGAACTGAAGCTGCTCGCGCGCGAATGGCTCGTCCTACGGTCTTGTAACGAATACCCCATGTCATGATTCCCTGAACACAAAATGTAGGGAACATGGTCATCAATGGTCGTGAACGCAGTGTCGGCTATTTTCCATTCATCATCATGATCTGTTTGAGTGATATCCCCGACATGTGCGACCATGGAGATATTCAATAATTTCCTGTTCTTTTTAATCCACTCAGTCTGCATGAAAAAACAGGTTCGCTGATCTCCAATCTCCGGCCAGTGTTGCTGCGTCTCCTGATGCCTTACATCTGCATAACCTTGCGTGTCAGGAAGGATGATCAAGGTGAAAAAGTCTGGTTCCCTGGCAGACTCCCCACCTGCGCTGCATGGAGATCCAGTAACAAGGATGCAGTATGTCAGGAAAATGGATCGTTTAATCATCAAGAGTAAATTTAGCTTTTGCATATATTGAAAAAATGATGTGCAGATGATTTAAGACCTTACCCTGTTTATTGTTCGCTCGAGGCCTCAGTTGTAGTCCAAGTTTCTTGGTTGCGTTCGACGGGGTGTTTTTTTCGCTTAGGATGTAGATTGGTAAACTGAACCGCGAGCCATACAGTAGAGTTTCTTTGGGTCTGCTCCCATTTGAATATCTATAAATGAGTAAATCCCGTGTGTATGCATCTTGAATGTCCGGAAGGGAGTTTCAAATGCAGGCTCAGTCTTCGATTTGGTAGAGTATAAAACAATCCGGAAGCATGGATTGAAGGGACCGATACCCGTTTTCTGTAACCTTTGTGTTGTAAATAATCAACTGACTGAGTTTTTTTAAGGCACCTAAGGCAAGTAAACCGTCATCAGATATACGGGTATCGTGCAGCCATAACTTGGTCAAGGACGACAAAGTGCCAAGCGTTTTGAGCCCTTCGTTCGTGATGTCGGTCTCACCAAGATGAAGCCCTTTTAATTTTTTGAAGGATTTTAAAGTTTCCAGTCCTTTGTCGGTAATGAATGTCTTTCGCAATCCGAGGTATTCGATTGAGGAGAGTGTTTTTAAATGCTTGATCCCTTCGTTGGTGATGTGTGTTTTTCCCATTGGCAGGTGTTTCAAGCGAGTAAGTTGAGCGATGGTCCTCAATCCTTCATCGGTGATCTGAGTTTGATAGAGGTTTAACCATTCAAGCTTTTTCAAATGGGTGAAAAGTTTAATTTCCTTGTCACCGATGGGGGTTTGCTCCAGAGATAAATCTGTCATGCCCCTCTCTCTTGAGATACGTTCAATCCATGCCTCATCAATTTGATCATGACCATTCAAATTGATTTCAATAATCTGGCCAAAGTCCGAAACCACATGTCCGCCTTTACGTTTGATCTCCAGTATGATCGCATCATCGGCCGACCATGAATACGGAAGCTGAGCGAAAAAAGTTATCAGGGCGATAAGTGCNAGCAAGTGGGAGTCCAGCATCTTCCTAATAGACATGATAAGGGCTTTGCACTGGTTTGTTTTCATAATGAATGGAGTGACCTGTTGTACGATCATCAAAATTGGCAGCAATACAATAATCATCAGGAAAACTCTAAAAAAGGTTCTTATGACTACGTGCCATTCAGCTCAGAAATACCAACATTCCAGACTGGGTAATCGGNAAATGGAATTTGTCTGGTTAAGAGCTATCAATCAAGCAAAGGTTTTGCCGTTCCACCCCCAGTTGCTGCGTTCGATATCGAAGAAATTAATAAAAATCCTATCTTTTGGAACCTTCAAGTGAGCATGGATCAATATGCTCAGTGAGCGAGAAATTTCGCCCATGGAGTGTCCGCTGAACCCAAGACTGCGCACTTCGATTAAAATGGACGGTTCGGTGCTGCCGGCGAACATCATGGCAGTTGGTGTTTCCAGAACGACCTGCACATANGCTTCTGGTTTATTGAGCCATTCACTTGCTTTCCGGCTGGTGGCGGCAAGTAGTTCCTTGGTCTGATCTTCTGAAAGGGCCTTGTTTGTTTGTATTTTGATAACTGGCATATGTTTCGTCTTTTCTATGTCAGGATTGAGAAGAGGGATCAGATGGCCTGTCACTTGTAAATTTGATATTAAATTGCCAGCTAATGTATCGTTTGCCTGTTCTTTGCAAATCTTCAAGAAGCAGGTAATTGATGGGGACTAGTAGCAGCGTGATGAAGGTGGCGAAAAGAATACCCCAGCCCAATGAAATCGCCATTGGGATCAGGAATTGTGCCTGGGTGCTTTTCTCCCAGAGAATGGGCACCAGCCCGGCGAACGTTGTGATGGAAGTCAGCATGATAGCACGGAAGCGAGCAACGCCTGCATTTCTGACAGCCTCCATCAGGTCAACCCCTTCACGGCGTTTGCGATTGATGTAATCTACCAGCACGAGGCTGTCATTCACCACGACACCCGAGAGCGCAAGCATGCCCANTACGCTCATCATGCTTAAATTATGTCCCATGATCAAATGCCCTATGATGGCTCCTCCCAGACCAAAAGGAATGACCGACATGACAATCAAAGGTTGGATATAGGATTTAAAAGGAATGGCGAGAAGGGAATAAATGGCGAACAATACAAAAACCGAGCCAAGCCACACGCTGCCAAAGGACTCTCTTTGTTCCCTAGCTTCCCCTTCAAGAGAGAAATTCATTCCATTATACTTGCTGACAATTGCTGGCATGAAATTCAATACATCTTCTTGTATGATCTGAAGGTTCGTTTCCTCCTTGTTGGCGTCCGCCGTCACTCGGATCGTGCGATTTCGGTCGATACGGGTGATGGTTGAAAAGCTACGGCCTTGCTTCATATTTGCAACAGCCGAGAAGGGGACTTCCTGACCTGTTGGGGTGCGTACTCTCATGGATTCCAGATTGCTTAAAGAAGAACGTTCCCTGAGCGGATATCGCACCATGACACGCACATCTTCTCTGCCGCGCTGAATGCGCTGAGCCTCACTGCCGAAGAAGGATTGCCGCGCCTGGCGTGCAAGATCAGTCATTGTCAAACCCAGTAATTCGGCTTCGGGTTTGATTTTCATTTTGAGTTCTGGTTTGCCNTTTTCAAAGGTATCCGAGATATCGAATAAATTCGGATACTCTAGCAAACGAGCCTTCACTTCTTTGGATGCCGCCTGCAGGTCATCAAAACTGGGTCCCGTCAGTTGTATGTCAATGGGATCACTGGCTCTACCAATCTCGGCACGAAAACTCAATTCCTGGGCGCCTGAAATCGGGCCTATTGATTTCCGCCACTCACCGACAATCTCCTGGCTGGTGAGTGTGAGTTCACGATCTTCAGGAGGGGTAATATTCATGGCAACCTCACCTACGTTCGTCATGCCTGCTTTGCGGGAGCGTCCGCCGGTCAAACCTGAGGCTCCCACGACATCCATCACATTAACGATCACACTTTCTCCAGTGGAAGGTTCTTTGAAGTCGTTTCTTTCTTTGAGCTGATTTGCAACTTCCAGAATTCGATTGATGTGTTTTTGGGTGACTTCCGAGGGAGTGCCTTGGGGCATGGTCAGCCGCACGGTCAAACGTTCAGTGGGAACCCTTGGGAAAAAGACAAACATCATGCGATTGCTCAGCAGCATCGTGAACAAAATGATACAAACTCCCATAAACACCGACAGCGTCATATAACGATTCTTCATGGCCATCTCTAAAAAAGGCCGGTAAATCTTGCGAGCGAACGATTCCATTCCATCCGCAAAAAAGCGCTGGAAGCGTGACAATGGATTCAATTGACTGGGTTTTCTGTTTCGTATCCTTAAATGCTTCAAATGAGCGGGTAGTATCAGTTTGGATTCCACCAGGGAGAAGAGAAGAACAGGGATGACGACAAGTGGTATTTGAGCAAATATTTTTCCTCTGAAACCATCAATCATCATGATCGGAACAAACGCAGCGACGGTCGTCAATACCCCGAAAATAACAGGTACCGAGACTTCCTGAGTGCCGGTGATGGCCGCATCAGTAGGGTCGTCGCCATTCTGGAGGTGACTGAAGATGTTTTCTCCTGTGACAATTGCATCATCCACCACAATCCCCAGCACCAGGATGAAACCAAACAAGCTGATAATATTGATTGTGACTCCAAGCTGGGGCATGAACGCGATTGCACCCATGAAAGCAACAGGAATACCCACGCAAACCCAGATGGCCAGAGATAACCTCAAGAATAACGCCAGCACAATAAAAACCAGCGCCCCTCCTTGAAGTGCGCTTGAGACCAGGGTATTGATTCGGCCGATAACGATTTTGGATCGATCATTCCAAAATTCCAGATCGACACCTTCCGGCAGGCTCGAACGACGTTCAGCAAGGTAGGCCTTTACGGTATTGGCCAGATCGATGGCGTTTTGATCGCCTACCCGTGAAACGGCAATCATGACTGATGGTTTGCCGTTCCATCTTGCAAAAAGAGGCGTTTCTTCAAATCCATCATTGATGTCCGCAACATCCCCCAGTGTCAGTCGCGTTCCATCACCTCGTGTGATCAATACTATTTCCTCAAAATCCGCGCCTACATATGCCTGACCTTTCGTGCGGAGTAAAAATTCGCCTCCCTGAGTTTTGATGGCGCCTGCAGGCAAATCAATAGAAGAAAACCGAATGGCTTGTGCGATGCCTTCAAGTGTCAATCCATGCCGTTGAAGGGTTTCTTCGGAAACTTCAATGGATATTTCGTAAGGCCTGACTGCTTGCAAGGCCACTTGAGTGATGGAGGGAAGGTTGATGATCTCGTCTCGTATCTGTTCACCGAGCATTCTCAAATCATGCTCATTCATGTCGGCTGCCAGGACTACGGTGATGACTTCACCTCGTGGTTTGGCAAGATTGAAGACTGGCTTTTCGGTTTCAACCGGGAAGGAGTTGATGGAATCGACCCGATTCTTGATGTCATCCAGAAGTTCGCGCGAATCGTAGCCTTTATCGACTTCAATATTCACCGAGCCAGCCCCTTCAGCAGCGGTTGAGGTGATTTTTTTGATGCCCTGAATATCCTGAATGGACTCTTCGATTTTAACGACGATGGATTCCTCCACTTCGGCAGGAGTGGAGCCTCGGTAAGGCACAGATACCGAGATCATATCCAGTTCAAATTCAGGGAATACCTCTGTTGGGATACGCTTGAACAAGGTGTTCAGGCCAGCCATGAGAATGGCCACCATCAATAGATTTGACGCGACACCGTTACGCGTGAACCATGCGATTATTCCATGCATCAGGGAGTCTTGATTCGTGTTTTAAGGTCTCTCCCGTCGCCCTGCTTGACTGGCCTTCCCTTGCCGTCAGGTGGAGGTGGGGCTTTTCCGTTGATGACAGGGCGCACTTTTGCTCCATCAGCGGCGAAGAGCAGGGGAGTCAGGCAAAGTAAATCATCCTGCTGTAAACCACTCTTTACAATCACCTCTTCCCCTTGTTTCAATATTATTTCGACAGGTTTGCGGAAGATGCGGTTTTCTTTGTCAATCAGGATCACCTCATCATTGATCCGCAATGCTGAGCGCGGAATGANGTAAACGCCCTCAAGTCGCTTGCCCTGAATCTGGGCCTGGACGAATTGATTTATCTTCAAAGGTGGTTGTGATCGATCTGTTTNCTTGTAAGGGTCTTTCACTTGTGCAATGACAAACAATTCACGGCTTCTCGGGTCATAGGCGCCCTGGGCGCGAACGACGCGTCCCGTCCAGTTGATATTTCGACTGCCATAGTTTCCTGTTAACTGAACCTCTGGCTGGATATTGGTCATGGAACTCTCCTCATTCTTGTAAGCTTCTGGTAACTCAATGAAATCCAAATGTTCATTTCGAAGTGGTAATCTTATTTCAACATAATCAGTTGCAAAAATTTCAGCTAGCATGGTGCCTGGAGAAACTGACTGGCCGATATCGACCGATTTATTCAAGATACGTCCTTCATAAGGCGCTTTGATGACCGTTCGATTCAAGTCTCGTTCGGCACGCTCCACTCCAGCCGCTGCTGATTGCATAAGGGCTCTGGCTTCTGCAAGTTGAGGTTCCCTTAATACAAGTCGGGTTGGTTTTTTACCGTTGCCGAGACGTTCCCAGTTGATCTTTGCCTGTTCGTGCTGAGCTTTTTCGATTTCATAAGCGCTGGTGCGCTGGGCCAGGGTTGCTTTTGCGACGACAAGTGATGTTTGATAATCTCGCAGATCTATTTTGACCAGTTCTTCATCCGGTCCGAAAAATCCACCTGATCTGAAGCTGTCCGAGATCCAAATGATTTCACCGCTCACTTCGGGAATAAGCATGCTTCGTGTCCGTGCCTGGATGATACCTTGTGAAGGAATGATGACTTGGTAGGTCTCGCGTTTCACTATCTCAGCATCGACGGTGATGATACTGTTTGGTGGACTACGTCTAGGTGGTTCCGGTTTGGTGACCATCATGATGGCTGCAATAGCCATGCAAAACCCCAGGAACAAAGTTGGCATGATCCATTTCAATAATTTCTGCATGATCGTAAAACTGGATAACTGACTACTCATTTAACGTGACTTGATCCGTTGGATTATCAGGATCTTCGCCCTGAAAATGTCCTCCAAGCGCAAGGTAAAGACTCAAGCGGTTTTGAAGCCGAAGGTTAGCGACATTAATCAGCGAACTACGTGCATTGAATGCCCTTCTTTCAGATTCGAGGACTGTAATGATGTCTACCAACCCTCGCTCATATTGCTCCTTCGCTAGCACTTCAGCTTCGGAGGATTCCTCACTGGTGGCTTGAAGAGCCATTTCCTGATCCCGAAGAAAAGCCTCCGCAGCCAAAAGACTTTCGACTTCCTGAAAAGCGCGGAGGACCGCTTGTGAAAACTGAGCTATGGATTCCCGCAAGCGGGCATCGGAGAGTTGGACATTAGCTCGCAAGCGCCCGCCCTGATACAGCGGTTGCGTAAGTGATCCTGCGATTGACAATGCGAGGCGCTCAGGGTCGAGTAAATCGGTAAGCTCACTACTGCTCGTTCCGACGGAGGAGGTTAATCGTATACTTGGTAAAAGGCTTTTGCGTGACACCTTCAGTCTCTGCGTTGCGGCCGCAACTCGCCTTTCAGCAGAAAAAATGTCAGGCCGTCGGATCAATAATTCCGAAGGCATGCCGGTTGGAACGTCCCCTTTCAAAATGGGGAGATGAGGGATGATTTCTAATTCAGCGGAGGGGTATCGGCCCAGAAGGATTTCCATAGACCTGACAGCTGCGTCCCTTTGCCGTTTTCGGACCAGCAGATTACTTCGATTACTTTCTACGTTTGCTCGCGTGAGTCTGACGTCCAAAGCTCGATTTGGAATGCCGCGTTGATAAGATTCTTCCACGACCTTGAGATTGGATTCAAAACTATTCAGGGTTTCTTCGTTCAATAGCACCTGAAGTTCCGATTCGATAACATTGAACCATGCTGCGGCTACATTGGCAGCCAGCGATAAGCGCGCCGCCATGTAATCTGATTCACTTGCCTGCAAATCGGCCAGGGCAGCTCGCCCCTGACTCCTTATCCGTCCCCAGAGATCGAGTTCCCAGGCAAGGGAGACACCTAGGTCAAAGCGGTTGATGTATCGACTTTGCAGAGGGCCTGCGAATGGATTGAAAACCGTTTTCGACCTTGAGTCGCTTTGATTCAGATTAAGTTGAGGCTTCCATCCGGCATTTATTGATTGAAAAGAAGCTTGTGCTGCAGCCACACGCGATGATGCCGCTTNGAGATCGTAATTAGATTCGAGCGCCTCCAAAATCAAGGTCTCCAAATTATCATCCTGGAAATCATTTACCCATCCGTCTTCAAATGGCCGAGCTTTCTCAGTGGCTCCCGCGTAGGATGCAGGGGTGTCTATTTTTTGTGTATCAACATGGGGAGAGGGTGTTTTGATACAGCCAATGCACAAGGTCATGGTGATCAAAAATCCACTCCACAGAAATATGAAAAACGGGCCTTGGGTCATATTGTAATTGTTGTCGTCAATCGATATCAGATGGCTTTTATTTTTTTGATACCTTCTCCCAGGGCTCAAGGTGCAAAAGAGGAAGCGTTTTTTTAAGGTCCATTATTGCCATCTAATCTTAAGCAGGATGATTCTTTTGTGTTTTGGACTTGTTCAAGACTGCAAGATTATATGGGTGTGATTTCATCTGTCTATCCCTAAGCACAGGGAAATGATTCGGCTTAGATGAGATGCTTCATAGTTCGGATGGCGCGATGGTAAAGCTAGTTGTTTTTTGGAGTTTCGCCTGTTGTTCTATTTTTGTGCGAGCGGGGGGCAGGAATCCCGACAGGATGCTTGCTGGGACGCTGCGCAGCTTCCTCCATTGAAGGATTATTTGTCTCTCTAATTTTGGGCGGTGGTGAATTGGTTCAAGAAAGTTTGCATCATTTCTTTGACTCCCTCAAGTGTGACGCCCGTCATGCAGTGGGGTGTTTCAAATCGGCAATTGTCAAAGCAGGGTTTATATTCGCAGTCTTTCCCTTCCACAACCATCCCCTGAGGATGGGCCGGGCGAAACCATTCAGTAAGTTGCGGACCAAAAATGGTTAGTGTTGGCAAATCGAGTGCAGCAGCGAGGTGACCGGGACCGGAGTCGTTTCCTATGAAGATATCCCCCGTCTTCAAATGCTCAATCAATGCTGAAACTGATTGTGGAACCATTGGGTGACGATTGTTTTTCTTCCACCAGGAGGCCTGATCGGCATCGCAAATGAGTTGGATGCTAATATTCTGTTCTTCAATGGCTTTAATCAACTGGTGATACCTGTCTAAAGGCCAGACTCTTACAGGTTGCGCTGCGCCAGTATGAATAATTGCTGTTTTGATACAGCGAGCTGGGTTTGGTTCAGCCTTTCGATATTTCCAATCGGGTATTTCGATATCCAATGCCTCACCTACCAATTTCCATTGGTCATATCGATGCGCTTTTTCATCGGGTAAAGGCAAGGGGTGATGGAGGAGATGCTTGCTTCCTGATCTCGGGAAACCAATGCATTTTTTGACCCCGCAAACGCGCATCCATGCATGATCCCTTGGATCCCATCGTCCTGAAACCGCCAGATCAAATTTCTCTTTCCTTAACTGATGGGCCAATTGCAGTAGTTGTTGCCATGGCCATTTGAATAAACGATATTTTCCACGGAATGCCGTCCAGGGTGCGACAAATGAAATGACCTTCGCTTTTGTCCAGAGTGCTTGTTGCAGGTCATGTGCGTAGGGTTTGGACAATACTGTGACTTCATACTTTTCGGAAGCTGCGGCAATGAACCGGGAGGCGATTGCTAAATCACCAAGTCCCCAAAGTTCAAGGATGAGCAGCTTGGGTTTTTGGCTCATGGCTTGCGTGCAACCAAATATGCAGACCATCCTGACCAGTGAACCTTTGAAGTGAACTTTTGGCGACTGGGTGGAGCAAAGAAAAAAATGGGGTAAGCGGCTGCAAACAGCCAGTTACGTGAGGTGCCTGAATGAGAAATATCGAAGCCTGCCGATCGACATTGTTTGGCCAGAGCTCCCATGCTGACGATATGGGTATGGGTCAAATCATCCCAGAAATTCATGGTGAAAGTTCCCACCGCAGGACCGGTTACACTGCTCAAGCCTANAGTCTTTGGATGAGGTGTCTCTAAATAAAAACGGCCACCTGGTTTAAGTAGTCGAAATGCTTCGGCAATTAGAAGTGTCAGATCTTCCAAATGTTCCACTAAATGCATACAGGAAATGGCATCTAATGAATTTGGCCCCCAGGGCAAGTTCTCCTTGTTTAAATCTCCTTGATGAAATTGACATCCTTTCGGGTAGGCCTCAGGAATACCTTCGATGTCTGTCGCATAGAATTTTAAGTCCGGCCTCATTTCGTGGAAATGATTCAAGGTCTCCCCATCTGAAGACCCGACGTCCAACAAGGAGCCAGCTGAAGGCACGCGCGATAAAAATCNAGATCGCGTGTCCACCCAAGGTATATGACGGAGTAATTTCCAATTCATGACAGATCATCAAGTATCACCATTCAGGTCCTTGCGTCAAATCTCAGTTCAAAGATTGATAAAGTTTATGATATTGCCGGTAAACCACGGTGGCCGATCTCATTCTGACGGATTCACGGATTTGTTGGGGTGATAGAGGGCGGAATGCTCCCGCCAAAATGCGTTTGAGCTGCTTTGCCAGTGATTCGGGAGTGTCAGGCTTGAAGTGAAGTCCGCAGCCATCGTGGACCAAATCCACATTTCCCCCGCTTTCACTGACCAACGCCGGAAGTCCCATGGCTAAAGCTTCCATCAGTGCAACCGAACAGGGTTCATTGGTTGATGGAAGGACGAACCAGTCCGATTGTTTTAATTTGGATTTTATATCTGTCGTGGAGCCCATGAGACGAAATTGATCACTGACACCGTTTTCTTGAATCAAAGCCCTCAAGGATTGGTCAAAACTCTTCGATTCAGGCAAATCCAGAGTCGGTCCCCAGATATCGCATTGGATTCTGGACCGATCCACTTTGGGAAGAAGCTGCAATGCCTTCACAATCAAATCCCATTTTTTCCAGCCGATGACATTGCCTACTCCAACGAACCGAATTGTATGATCTGGAATGTTCGGCGTGGGCTGAACCAGATCTTCGTCCAATAAAGCAGCGCTGAAACAGGCTGATATGACCTTGAGGTTCTTCATCTCTTGATTCAAGCCGTAGTGTCTGGCCATGTTGGGAGTNAGAACCACAGTATGCATCTTGCGCTGTCTGGCAGCCCATTGATAAAGGCCAAGGCGTCTGGCGTAATTGTGATTTGTGAAGATCACAGGACGTTTCAGAAAACGCGCTGCAAGCATACCCACCAACAAAGTGCCGCGTGAATGTGCATGAATAATGTCGAAAGGCTCCCTTTGGAGTAAGCGCTTCAGATCTCCGTAAGCAGGAAGAGCCTGAGAGAACAGTCTCAGATGCTTGGTTGATTCCGCAATGACGGATTGACTGTATCTGTATTCCAGGGCGGGTTGACGTGATTCGCGGTAACCCTCTTTAACCCATACACAGTGATGCATCTCGCCTTCAGGCGTGACTGCCTGTAGATTACGAATGACCGATAGCACTCCGCCTGCGTCCTCATGATCGCCTACCAGATGCAATACTTTCAAATTATAAGCTCTTTCTATTTGTCAGGCTTGGCATGGGCTTACTTTGCCGCAATCAATTCGGGTTGTGCAACAGTGAATCCTCTGCTTAAGTTCTAACTTTTTACAGCCAAGAAATGACTTTTTTAGATGTCTATCGTAAATCGATCGATTTATTGAGCGCGGATCAGCCCTTTGTGCTTGCTACTGTGGTGCGCTCGCTGGGGTCCACGCCTCAGAAAGTAGGAGCCAATGCCATCTTTGAACCCAATGGAAAGGTACACGGAACCTTGGGTGGAGGCTGCCTTGAAGCGGAAGCACGCCGACGTGCTTTGGATGCCCTGGACAGTGGCCATGTCTCACTTTTTCATTTGAAACTCGATGACATCAGCGGTTGGGATGATGGTTTAATCTGTGGAGGGCAAGCCACCATCCTGATTCAGCCTCAACCGATTGCACAAAGGCAAGCGATCAAACAACTCGTTGCAGCTGAACATGGTATTGCAAGTGGTGTTTTGGTGACAAGGATCACTCGTTCAGAATCGATAACCACTCAATGTGAATGGATGGATGACCCAGACCATTGGACTAATCTATGGCCACAGCATGCCGATGCGTTTGAGTTGGTAGTTCAAAATGAAAAAGCGTCCCTTGTTGGAAATATTTCGAAAGCAGATTCCGAGTTGTTATTCATTGAACCTTGTTGCCCGAAGCCTGAATTACTGATTGCTGGTGCAGGGCACGTGGGTAAAGCGGTTGGTAAGTTGGCTGTCATGATGGGCTTTCAAACAGTTATTGTGGATGATCGACCTGAATTTGCATCCAGGGAAAATTTACCTGATGCCGATGAAGTCGTGTGCGGAAATATTCCTCAATCCATTGAGGACAGGAAGATCAAGAACAACACTTTTATTGTCATTGTGACACGGGGCCATCAGCACGATGGAGCTTCTTTGGCGGCTTGTGTCAATAGTCCAGCATCTTTTATTGGTATGATAGGAAGTCGGCGGAAAAGTATGCTTATTCGTAAAAGGCTTCTCGAAAAAGGAATCGCCTCGAAAGAAGTCTTAGATCGGATTGTTTGTCCGATAGGGCTGGACATTGGTTCTGTATCTGTCAACGAAATTGCCCTCAGCATTGTTTCGCAACTGGTGGCCTTCAGGCGAAAAAGATCTCTGGATGCGGCTTCAATGGCTTATTCAAAATTATGATTACGGCTATTGTCCTTGCTGCAGGTATCGGGAGGCGAATGGGTCAACAAAAGCTTTTATTGCCCCTGGGGGAGCTTACTTTGATAGAACATGTGGTCAAACAAGTGATGCAGGGTGGAGTCGATGGCTGTATTGTTGTGACGGGTTGGGATCATGATCGTATTAAGCCCTTGATTGAAAATCTGGGAGCACGAACCGTCGTGAATCCTCACGCGCTTGAAGGAGGGATGTTATCCTCTGTGCGCTGTGGCCTTGCCCATGCAAACCCTGCTGCAACAGGTTATCTCGTTTGCCTCGGAGATCTACCCGGGATAAGTAATGTTTTAATAAAAAGGATGCTTAAAAAAATTCAAAATGACCAGCCGGACATCCTTTCTCCGGTGTATGAAAGCAAACGAGGACATCCCCTGTACTTTCAAGCAGGGTTCAGGGACGAGGTCATGGAGCGCTATGACGACGTCGGTTTGAAGGGGTTGCTTGATGCACATACACGACTGGTTACCGAGTTTGAGTGCTCAAATGAAGATATTCTGATCGATTTGGATACACCTGCCGACTATGAGAACTGGATGAAACGGCAGGCAGAATGACAAATATGATTAAGGCTTTTCACACCACTGCTTGGATGAAGGCCAGACTCAAGAGCATCACATGCCTTTATTGGCGCGCCACATGAGGACAGACCCAATCGCTTGAAACAGGAAGTTTGGTAACCACATGACAAGGTGAGGAGCCCATTCACTATGGGATTCCAGCGCATTGGCAAGAACCACAAATCCGTAGTAAACCGCGACCAACATCAAGGCGATGGCGATTCCAATACTGGTTTCTCTTCGATGCGCACGAATGCCCAGTGGAATACCGATCAAAGTAAAGGCAAAGCATGCATAAGAGAATGCCAGTTGGCGGTGCATCTGGACCTTGACCGGCGTTATCGGATCGAAGGGTCTTTTGAAATTCTCTTCCAGCTCCGCCCTCAAGTTCTCAATCTTAAATGAAGGGAGGGCCTTGATGTATTCAGTCAGTTTTGTTCTTTCGACCAATTCCTCCTGAAGTTGTTTGAAACTCATGTGATGCAGTTTCGGTTTTCGAAACAGTTCTGAATCTCGTTCAATGGTAAAAGGGTCGGGTGCAAACTGCTCGCCCTTGAAGAGTAGGTAACCGGTCGAGTCCAGCTCATTGGAATTTACTGAAATATTTTCACTGGAAGATGGCTTTGGCCTGAGGATGGTGTAATTTGTCATCGTCATGAACAGTTGACTGGTTTCCTCATTTGCCTGAATGGTTCCACCTGGAGCAAAGATTTCATACTCGTAAGACTCTCCATCATACTTGATGTAGCGTATCCCTTTGAGGTAAACGGTATCCCCGACCTTCCTTTTACCTTTTATGTGNATAAACTGGCCCGGGATATCCGTCATAGGAACATTGGGTTGAAGTAAATCCGTCAACTCGCCCACCTTGACTTCTCGTATCAATTGCTTGTAGGTGCTTCGGCAATAAGGTGCGATTTCCATGTTGATCCAGGCGCACAAGGCACTCATCAACATACTGATAATTAAAACGGGGGTCGAGAGTGAGATCAGGCTGATACCGCCCGCTCGCATGGCGGTGAGTTCCTGATCGGCACTCAATCGCCCGAACAGAAGCAGAGTTGCGGTCAGCATCCCCATGGGGAGGGCGAACACCAGAACGAAGGGGACCAACAAAAGGAAGGCTTTCAACACAAGCCAAAGAGAAGCCTGTCCATTGACCAGCAATGTCAGAATTTCCTTCATGATGTTACCTAGCAGCAGCACAAATGCAAAAACGGCCACGGTCATTACCATGGTCGCCACAGTCTGCTTGGTCAGGTAAACATAAATTGTTCGCATGTTCTTTGCCCTGTATCGATTTTTCGTTGAGGCACCTCACCTTGCTTGCTGAGGTGCAAAAGATCAAATTGGAAATCCATGAAATCACGGTTTGCAATGGATTGCGATTTATTGGCATGTTGAAGTGTATTAGGGATGGATGCATTGATAGATGATTTCCTGCAGTACCTTCGGCAAGAGCGAGGTCAGGCAAAGCAAACTCAATTAACCTATTCAGGTATTTTGAACCGTTTTGCTCAATGGGCCAACGAAGAGAAGGGAATCGATGATTGGATATTGGTTGATTTGACGGTCTTGACGGCATTTCTGAAGCACGAGCAGGTGCGTAAAGTGCCTTTTGGTCCAGGCAAGTTGAAAAAATTAAGTGTGGAAACGGTCTATTTGGAAATCGCCGCTTTACGCGCTTTTTTCAATTTTTGTGAACGAGAACATCATCTTGATTCGAACCCGGCTGAACATGTCAGCCTGCCTCGTCGCTGGAAACGATTACCCAAAAGCCTCTCTACTGATGAAATCAACACACTTCTGAAGCCTGAAGAACCCGAAACCCCTTCAAGATTGTGTGATCACGCTATTTTCGAACTGGCTTATGCATCAGGGCTTCGCATATCGGAACTATGCCATTTAAGGTTGGAGCAGCTTCATCTGGATGCTGGGTTCGTTCAGGTCATTGGCAAAGGGAATAAAGAACGCGTTGTGCCCGTTGGTAGCAGCGCGACAGCGTCTCTCAATAGATACCTGCACTCAGGACGCCCCGCGCTGGTGACGCCCAAAACACCAGGAAATGTCTATCTGACTCGCCGGGGAACGGGATTTGCCAGGGTGACCATGTGGTTGCGCATGAGAAAAAGAGCCGAACGAGCGGGGATTGAACGAGCATTGACGCCTCACATGTTGAGGCATAGTTTTGCTACTCATCTTCTGGATCACGGGGCTGACTTGAGGGTAATTCAAGAAATGTTGGGGCATTCCAGTATTGCGACAACCGAAGTTTACACCCATGTCGCCCGTGAGAAGCTTAAGGACATACATCGTCAGTTTCATCCAAGAGCGTGATGATCACAACGGAATTGGCATTCATCTGATAATTGTCAGAATGATGTATCGAACAAACGGAAACAGTGATGAATGAATAATCCAAAACAACAATCAGTGGTTCATCGAACGGACAGGCAGGATAAGCTGCCTGTTTATCGAGTCATGATGTTGGCAGGAGAAACAAGTGGTGACGGATTAGCTGCTGGTCTGGTGAAGGCGATCCATTGCCAAATTGATCCAAACCGACGCCTTGAATTTTTTGGGGCAGGGGGCGAGCGGATGAGAGAGGCTGGGGTTCATATTCTTGAAGACCTAACTAAGAGGACGGTTTTTGGGCTGAGCGAAGTAGTCAGTCAGTATTTTTGGTTCAAGAAGGTTTTTGATCGACTTTTGGAGGAGGCATTTATTCGTCAACCTGATATCATCATCCTTACCGATTATGCCGGATTCAATTTAAGGTTTGCAGAGGCAGTTCGCAAACGACTGAATCTCATCAAGGGTGATGATTCCTCATGGCAGCCAAAAATATTGTATTACGTCTCACCCCAAGTATGGGCCTCACGCGCCTATCGAGTCTTCGCTCTCTCCCGTAGTGTCGATTGTATCCTGAGCTTGTTCCCTTTTGAAAAACCCTGGTATGCGCTGCGTGCACCTAAACTTCGAGTCGAATTTGTAGGTGATCCCATGGCCGATCGCTATCGCAGCGTATTCAAGGCTACAGAGGAATTTTTGAGCGGTAAACCGCAGGTCCTGCTTCTTCCTGGGAGTCGTAAACAGGAATTAAAACGCCATATCCCCATCATGGAAGAGGCCGTAAATAGGATCCATCAAGCTCACCCATGCCGATTTGTGATGGTGCTTTCAAGTCGAGATCAGCTGGAGATGGCGCAGATGTTGCTCTCCGAAAAGCATTACATTGAACTCAGGATCGGTGGATTATCCGAAGCACTTGCTCAAACGACACTGACCTTGGCGTGCTCAGGTACTGTGACGCGCGAATGTGGATATCACGGTGTCCCAACGATAGTCTTTTACCGATTGGCCTGGCTCACCTATTGGATCGCGCGGGCGATTATTAAGGTGAAATACATAGCGATGCCTAATTTGCTCTTGAATCGTCTGGTGTATCCTGAATTGATTCAATCCGATGCCAGAGCAGAATCGATTGCTGAAAAAGCAATCCAATTTCTGGATCACCCGTCGCTAAGACAGGATACCAGACGCGCATTGAGTCATTTGATGGAGACCATGGGCAAGCCAGGCGCCTTTGAGCGTGCTGCCAAGAAGGTGCTTGATTACCTCCCTCAATGATAAAGATGCGCTCAGCTTTCGGGGAGATGATCCAAATACAAAATATTTTCTTTTGCAATTCATTGGGATTGCATCATCATGACCGAAATTTCCCCGCAGAAAACTCAAGGGTTGTATGTCAACCCGAATCGTGTTGAACGCGTTTTGCAATTGAAAATACAGATATGAGTGAGCATCAAGATCGATTTGAAATGGAGAAGGCCTTAATTGACTCTGTTGAGGGCAAAGGNGCCGTTGATAAAGCCAAGGTATTTGTGCGCCTATCTGGGCCAGGATGGTTGCAGAGTGCCATTACACTGGGAGGAGGCTCTCTTGCCAGTGGACTCTTTCTTGGTGTGATCGGTGGATACCAAATGCTTTGGGTTCAATGGTTAGCCATGTTTTTTGGTGTGACAATGCTTTGCGCGATCAGCTATGTCACATTGTCTACCGAATCTTCGCCCTTTACCAACATACGACGTCACATAAACCCCGTCCTTGCCTGGGGTTGGCTTGCTGCTTCGTTGCTGGCCAATGTTGTCTGGGTTCTTCCCCAGTATGCACTGGCCTATGGGGCGATTACCAATAACTTATTCGCAGCTACATTTGCTGAATCCAAGGGACAAACTTCCACTCAGGTGATGATCACGCTCCTTTTAATGGTAATTGTCATTCCAGTCACCCTTAGTTACGGAGGTAAAGGCAAAGGTATCAAAATTTATGAAATGATACTCAAAGTGATGGTCGCATTGATTGTACTCTCATTCATGGGAGTAGCAATCGCCTTGTCAGGATCGCTGGAATGGGGTCAGATTTTCTCGGGATTCATACCAAACTTCTCGCTGATCAGTGAGCCCTCCGCTCAATATCGATCTTTCCTGGATGCCATCCCAACAGAGGTGGCACGTGTCTTCTGGGAAACTGAGATATTGACCTTGCAGCGAAATATCATGATCGCCGCTGCAGCAACTGCGGTAGGCATCAATATGACCTTTCTGCTTCCTTTTTCTCTTCTTGCCAAAAAATGGAACCGAAAATTTCGCAACCTTGCCATCTTCGATCTGGCAACGGGCATGGTCATTCCTTTTGTGATCGCAACCTCGTGTATCGTGATTGCTGCCGCATCACAGTTTCATGGTAAACCATTCACGGGACTGCTTGATACTTCTACGGGAGCCGTCGTGGTCAATGCGGAAAATTCGAAATACGGAGCCTACGACTCCATGCTTTCCAAACGAAACCTTACACAAGGACTGGAAAGTGTTGCCGTCGTGGACTCTGAAAAACAGATTGCCGCCATGCTGATTCAGCGCGGTACGGGTGATCTGGCCGGTGCCCTGAAATCTCTGTTCAAGGGAAGCGACGTCGTATCCAATTATGTATTTGGATTTGGTGTGCTTGCCATGGCCATTTCAACCATTTCCATTTTGATGCTCATTTCTGGGTTCTGTGTCTGTGAGGCCCTAGGTAAGGAACATGGAGGCTTGGCGCACAGACTTGGAACGCTGATACCGATCACAGGTGTCCTTTGGCCACTTCTCTGGACAAACGAATCCAAGGCCTTTTTGGCCGTGCCTACTTCGGTATTTGGTTTTGTCCTCATTCCAATCGCTTACCTGACCTTCCTCTTGATGATGAATTCCAAAAAAGTGCTTGGTGACCATCTTCCAACGGGCGGTAAAAGATTGGTCTGGAATGGATTGATGGGGCTTGCGTTCATCATCATGGCACCGGCTGCTGCGTGGAAGGCCTGGACGACCAATTTAACAATCGGGGAGCAGGTGATTCCATTTGGAAAGTATGCCCTGATTACATTTATCATACTTGTGATCGCAGGTTTCTTTTTTAAGGAAAAGGAAAACCACGCTCAATCNTAGCGTTCAATCCTCTGATCATTCATCCGTCTTGTGTCTGTAACGGGTCCCGGGTATCCAGACTCGACAAAGTACCGAGCCATTCTTGGCTTGAGGGTCGCCGACTTGCCATGCTTGTTGATGGGATAATGCGTCTTCATAGACGAACAGGGTAGCGGTATCCAGAAGTGGATCAACAGACATGTTGAAGCTTACGGGTTTTGCCTGCCATGTGCCGCCGTCGTCGTCTTCAAGGTGACGCCAGGTGCCTTCCAAAAAGCCCTCACTCAACTTTCCCCTCAGCTGATATTGTGCATCAATATACTCAGCATTCAATAGAATCAGGGGATCATGAAAAGACCCTTCCGTGATCCAGGCGAAACGGTAGTCGGTATCCTGGTCGAATCGACCCACGATGGTGTGACCGACCAGAGTGATTTCCCAGTGGAGAAAATCGATGGTCCCATCATGATGTGTCGCCTCGCAGGACCATCGACCTGAAATTTCTCCGACTTGTGGCTCGTCCGCGGGCGGNAATGCAAAAAACAGCGGTTCGACAAAGTTCTCACGACCCTGAGTCAACCGTCTGCTGAGTTTCATTGATCCATCCTTTCGGCGTGTTTGATAAATGGGGATGAACCGCCTGGGCCATGTTTGAGAAGTGACTGCGAAGAAGCGTGGTCGGGCCTCAGAAGCGCCTTGATGAAGGGGAGCTTCCTGGCCGCGTTTCACCCCTAGCCTTGTTCCGCCTTCCTGAGTTGTAATATCAAAAATCGCCGTCAAGGACTGGTGTCGGCTGTCATCCGCCATGGCTGCGACCAGGGCGCTGAACACGTACGCCATCACCGTGGAGCAGATTCGCTTTGATGGATTCTCTCGGTCAGATTTCACGATTGCCCTACTTTCACAAGATGGCACGGCTCATCAATTGCTACCAATCACCGGTGGTTCTGACGGGGGATGATTCCATATGGGCATATCGTCTGCTTGAATTTCTTTTTCAATGTCTGCGCGTCGATTTCGAATGAACTTTCTGATCGCGCTGAAATCTACATTCTTTCGCTGCGATTCAGAGAGGTGAGGGCGTAACATTGTCTCGATACGTTCCGTTTCCTTCAAGAGAGTCTCCTCATTCCAAAGTTCGTCCATCAATGCTTTCATGCGTCGAGCATATTCTTTTCGAACCTGGGGGATTTGATATAACTTATGTGCCAGGCGACCAACGGTTCGAACCGACCTCGGTGATGCTGGATCCACCCCAAGTGGACTGTGCTTTTCAAAAAGGCAATCTGCACCCCAGGGCATAAAGTGCAATTTGTCCGTTGCCGGATTTACGTAAACGAAAAAATTATTACGATTTCCAGAGTAGCCATCCCAAAAACTCAATAATCCCTCAATCGTCCAAAAAGTGTAAAACGCTTTCTTGTCCACCCATTTCCAAATGCCTTGTTCTAAATTAAAATCGCCTGTTTGCAGGTCTGCCTGCAGGAGGAAATCTGTGCTGCTGACGGTTCTGTTAAGTGCATGAACAGCCAGCAAGTTCCGACCCTTTTTGAATTTATCAATNTGATTGCTGAGGTCAGAGCTGCTCATCGCATAGTTCACCCGGTCATCCGTGGCATTGGAAGCATTCGATTGCCAATTTGGATTTTCAGGGGCGTTGTGACGGGCTATTTCCTGACCATTCAAGTAGGCAATGAATCCGTCATCGCAGCGTGTGCGCAAAACGATTTTCCCGGGGGTAATAGAGGTCAAATCATCCAATTGAAAGGGGAGTCGCAAATAAAGGGATGAAGCTTTTCCATGCATCTCATCCTCGAAATCATCTTTCGCTGAAAAATAGGATTCGTAACCTTCACCGTGTTCATAACCAACTGCGTTGGCCACATCTCTCCATGAAGAGTCATCGAAACCCGGGCTTACCCAGGTTTCATCGAATCTTCCGTGAACAGGCACCCACGCCTTGCCTGTGGCTGATTCTCCCAACAACGAATTTCCATCCGCTTCATTCAATGCATTGATGATATTGCTGAGGTGTTTCAAGCCTGAGTCGGGATCTCCAACCTTCAACTCAAAGCTCTTCTCCCAGTTGGGGAAGAAATCTACCACGGTTCCCTCATACAAGGCGCCGTCCGTATTCCCGAATTCACGCTCCAATAGCTGCGAGCGCGCTGTTTCGACGTGACTGTATATTCCTAGATTTTTGCCGTTCACTGTGACTTTTGCGTAACTGCAGCGTGAACCGGGAGAACCTGCCGCATCGAAAAATGCATAGCCCATGAACTGACTCATCAAGCTTCGGTCTTGTTTATTGTTATTGAAAGTCAAGCTTGTCAATCCGTCGATACTCAGACCGCGATCAAATAGGTTTAGTTTGATTTTCAAGGAGGGTCGCTCTGTATCTTGAGACCCGAAGAAACCTTTTTTCCTTAATCCAACCTTGGGAAATACGACCCCATCAATTTTAATATTTGCCTCTACGTAGCTGTAGGGAGAAGGTGGGGGGGCAAATTGGCGATCAGGACCCAGCGCGGACTGAAAATCTCGTCTTTGGAATCTGAGTTTGTCCCAGTTTTTTTCCGTAATGCTGATCTCCAGTGAAACCAACCNATCCGGGGGGAAGAGCTGGTCTAAATACAGTTCTGCTGCATGTATCCTTGGCGATATTGTCAGCAGTAACCCAACACCCAAAGAAAAGCAGTGGCTGATCATGTGTATCGAAGTGGACATTTTATTAGAAACGCGAAGGTATGATTTTTCCTGACTGGCATTGGATCTTTTCATGGTAAAGAAGATGTCTGTAGCGATTGGATTTCAGGAGGGGATCAACCTGCACATTGAACACACAGAACCGCATCAGGCTGAATTTTCAGTCGCTCTGCGTTTATCGGTTTCTTGCATCTGCCGCAGGTGCCGTATGTTCCCTTTTTGATGCGTGCCAATGCACTATCAAATCTCATCAAGTGCTGCTCCTTTCGACGGCGTAGTTCCAGTGCCATTTGCTGTCCTTGCATCGCATCCATTCTGGACAAACGTCCAATCGAAGAGTCTAACTCCACGACCTTTTCGCCATCATTATTCTTGTTGAGGTCGGCCTTGATTTCCTCATAAAGACAATGAATTCGCTCCTTGTAGAGTGCCATTTTTGCAGGGGTCATGAGATTTACTCTAACAGAGGATCCGGCGAGGGTCCATCAGCAGCTTCATGGAAGTGATGGGGATGGCTTTCCTGATTTTTCAAACCCGCCCATGGACCTTAGAATTTGAGTGATCTTTTTGTATTTCAATCGAAATGATCACAATTCGCACTTGATTTGAAACTATGCGGCTGCCTAAATAAGGTCTCATGACCAACCTGAACCGATATTCGATATTCGTATATTTCATGACGCTGATCAGCTTGATTGGACTCATAGGCTGCGCAACCTCTCCTTCTTTAGCCACTGCATCTGCCCTTGATTCCGAAGGTGACGGAGATTACGTGGTCGGACCTGAATTTCCCATTGATCCAGATTTAACAGACAAGGGGAATCCCAAAGGAAAAATGTTTACATTCGGGATGCGGTTGGCCGACAGTAGAATATTCAAAGGAACTGATGCGACCCTTGAGCCTGAGAAAAAACCAGTCAGGGAAGAGCGTAAGATTTATGTATATGTGCCCGCTGCCTATGAAGATGGAACGAAAGCTCCTCTGCTAGTGATGCACGATGGACCTGGTGGTCTGGATCTTGTTCGCCATGCGCTCGACAATCTGACCGTCAGCGCCAATCCAGCCAGGAAGTTGCCCCCATTTATTGTTATCTCTGTTCAAAACGGAGGAAATGACGGTAAGAATAGTCAAAGAGGACTGGAGTATGATACGATGTCCGACCGATTGGCGCTTTTCATCCAAGAGGAGGTTCTCCCTGCAGTCTTGAAGAATGATGCAATCCGCGCAGCCTATCCTCGTATGGCATTTACAAAAGATCCATGGGGCAGGGGGGTGATGGGATGTAGCTCGGGAGGCGCTGCAGCATTGAGTATGGGTTGGTTCCGTCCGGATTTGTTTCGGCGCTTGATCACCTATTCGGGAACTTTTGTAGATCAGCAGGATGACGATGCCCCGGAAGAAGCTTCATTCCCGTTGGGGGCTTGGGAATACCATTCTAACTTGAAGTTGATTGAAAATACTCCTAAAAAACCGTTGCGAATCTTTACTCACGTATCTGAGCGCGACAACCGGGCAAATGATCCTGAAGAAACCTATCATAATTGGGTCATGGCCAATGAACGGACAGCCGCGGCTCTCAAGGCTAAAGGATACAACTATCGTTACATTTTCAGTAAAGACTCGAAACATTGTGATCGCAGGGTGTTTGAACACACACTGGCAGACACTTTGGTTTGGATGTGGCGTGGCTACGATGTGGAATAGTCAGGTCGTTCAAATAATGTGACCAACAAGTCCTTTTTGTGATTTTTGTTTTTTTTGTGTTTCTCTCAAGGATGCGGAGTTTTCAAGGTGCCTTGTATAGTGCTCCCATCCTTTTTTTGTATTCTCGTCAATCATTGATCTTTCAATAGACGAATCTGTAAGCGTGATTCGATGGGTGTTTTTCATTATTGGTTTTGTTGATTGAAGGTCTTGATGAAAACTGTAAACGAAATCTAAAGAAAAAGGGGATAGACGAATGACTGATCATTGATTTCAAGGCAAGCATCGTCCATGAGGATTTAAAATGGCATGGCGTAATTAAAGGGAACTAGGCAAGAGATCTAGCCTTGCAATCGTCTTACTGTATTCCGCAGATTGTTCTACTAGTAAATTTTTGATGAAATAAAATATCACAAAATGCAAAAAATGCAAAATGAGGATACTATTTTCACAATGCATATTCGATTCCTGAGGCTTTTGAGATCAAGTTTTTCTCTTGCCGCCAATACCTTGGAGAGAATTATTTTCAAGATTGTAATTTGTTCATTGAGAAAATGAACATTCACATTTCTTGGCAGAAAGTGATGACTTACTCCATGTCAATCCAGACTCCTGATTCGCCTATCTCCAGAGGAATGGAGAACAAGTTTGCCCCCTTGCATGGGCCGTGGACGCATAGTCCTGTATCTGGCTCGTAAACCGCTCCGTGTGTCTGGCAAAACAGATATTTTCCATCCTGCGTGAAAAACTCTCCATTGTCGGAATCCAAACTGATAGCAATGTGCCGGCACCTATTTTCATAGGCCACCCAAGTGTCCTTCAAACGCACAAGGAATCCTTCACGAGGGACACCGTTTTGCCTATAATTAAATTTAAGCGTTTGTCCGGTGCTTAACTGATCTAATTTGGCGAGTTGTTGGCGAGACATTTTTTACAGTTAAGGTTCAGGTGATTATTGCAACCAGTTTTGAAGGACTTGGATTCTCTTTTTTGCTACCTTGCCGACGATCGCCAGATTCAGATGTTCTGGTTTGAAAAACAAGTTAGCCGTATGATTGACTGCTTCTCCGCTTACGGCCATCAGTCGTTCACGTATCAAGCTTGAGGGTAATGGCTTGCCGAAACCAAGGATTTGTTCTCCCAGCCAAATCATGTGGTTTTCCGTGTTTTCAAGATGCAGATCGAGTTGCCCGATTAAATAATCTCTGGCCTGATTCAGCTCTTTACGCAAAGGCTTTTTACGACAAAATTCCAATAAAGTATCATGAATCAATTCCATTGATTTTTCAAGATGGGCGGCATCAATACCCGCAGCAATAGTTAAAAATCCGGTGTCGTCAAAAAAGCCGAGATTGGAGTAGACAGTGTATGCCAGGCCGTGGTCTTCCCGCAGACGTTGAAAAAGTCTGGAGCTCATGTTTTCTCCGAGCATTGTGTTCAACAGCCTCAGGGAGTATCTATGTTCATCATGTCGAGACGAGGTTTTGATCCCAAAAGCTAAATGGATCTGTTCGGAATGCTTCGGACGGATCTGGAACTGGGGAGAATGCTGGATAAGCTTGATCGGTTTCCAGCTTGGTAATTTACCTTTCGTGATTCTGCGCGCATACTTGCTTAGTTTTTTTACGACCGTTTGATGCTCCAGAGGACCAGCAAGTACAATGATTGTATTGGAGGAAACATAATGTTTCTTCCAGTAACGCCTCAAATCACTTGCTTTCAGACGATCAATGGAGCTGTTCGTGCCGGTGATGCACCGTCCGAGTGGGTGATTTGGCCAAAGAACTTCATTCAATAATTCAAGAACATGCTGACTTGGCTGGTCGAGGTACATGGCCAGTTCCTCTCGAATCACTTCCCTTTCTTTTTCTACTTCATCGCGATCAAAAGACGGATTGAGATACATGTCCATCAGCACATCGGCAAGTATTTCCCATTTATCCGCACGTGCCTTAGCGTAGTAACAGGTATTTTCCTCAGAGGTAAAGGCATTCAAATACCCGCCGATTCCCTCCACAGATTCTGAAATTTCTTTGGCATTACGACGGCTTGTGCCTTTAAACAAGACGTGTTCAATAAAATGGGAAACGCCATTAAGGGATGCTGATTCGTGACGGCTTCCGCTGCCCGACCAGATCCCCAGAGAAACACTTGCCATTTGAGGCATATGAGCCGTGGCAATCCTTGTTCCGTTGCTGAGTTGGGTTACTTCGTACATGTTGAAAACATGGAATGGAATTTAATCATTACCCGGCTTCGCCCAGGATGGAGGCTTGTTGAGCTGATAAAGAACTTCACCTGCTTTGGGGACATAGAGGATTCCTTCATGTTCACGATGGGCATAGGACTCAGGTTCTATGGTCGTGGGGTCCAGGTATCCAAGATTGATTTCATTACAAACTTCTTTTGAAATCCCGGTTGCAAGGATGACATTGACTCTTGGTTTTTCTTGTCCGTTTTCCCATGAACCGACACCTCGAACGTGTGTGGAATGAGCAAGGATGCCCCAAGGGTAATTTTTGAATTTTTCCCATTGATTCAGGAAATAGTCACGACAATGGTATCCTATTTCACGGATGATCTTACCATGGGTTAGACTGATTTCCTTGATGTGCGGGGCGTATATAATCAAATCACCCCCATCGGCCAAGACCGGCTCTAACTTATACATGCACTTTCCACCTACCCATAATTCGTCATACATTTCCGGAGCACAAGAAAGGATGGTCTGAAAAGGTTTTTCTTTGTATTCAATATGCGTTCTAGCAGAAAGATTGGAAGCTTCATCCCAGGCTGATTCTGGTGTGCCAGTAAATATTCCTCGTAACCCTTGATGTGTAACCACCATGCAAAGGGCTAACTTGGGGATCGTCACCGAAGCCCCAGCACGGTCAATCACCTTGCGGACAGCAGTCCATTTATGACCGATGATCTTGGGATTGGTAATAATCGCCGCCAGCCAGTGGAAAAAATTTAGAACCTCTGGGCCGCTGACACCCGGAAACAAATACTTGTTCCCCCCGGAAAACCCAACCACCTCGTGAGGAAAAACGGGGCCGATGATGATGATTTGATCGTAATCGAACAAGCGTTTATTCACGCTGATGGGAACCTCCATTGAGAAGCGTCCTTCTGTCAGGTCGCTTATTTCTTCAGAAGTGATCGTGCCAATTTGTTGAAGTGCTTCCGGGTTGTCCCATTCGTGATTGAAAAACTGGACCTTCTCGTATTGCTCTTTGCGCTCTTCAATGCTTATTTCCAATCGATCGCAAATGGCCTTTTCACTCATTGGTTGATGAGTTCCCAAAGCAATGAGGACGTCCATTGACTTCACCTCGGCATGGTTTCGCTCAAATAAATGTTTGAAAACCATGCCGACCGGAGCTGTGCGAGTGCTGTCTGGAACGATTAACAGAATACGCTTGTTTGCGAACGTTTCATGNCTAACCGAGGATTCCAAGAATTTACCGACGCTGGCTGGATCCAGAAATGATTGATCAGGTGCGATGAGTGCGGCCATGAGATTATATGGGATCAGGGGGGGGTCAAATGGTTTGACTCAGGAAACCGCCATCCACACGAATGTCCGTGCCAGTTACAAAACTACTGGCAGCATGACTTGCCAGGAAGACTGCTGCACCGATCAATTCCTCCGCATTACCAAATCTACCCATGGGTGTATGACCCATGATGGATCCTGCACGTTCCGTTGGTGTTCCGTCTTCATTAAACAAAATTTTACGGTTCTGTTCAGCTGGGAAAAAACCAGGAGTAATGGTATTGACTCGAACGCCCGATCCAGCCCATTCGCGTGCCAGAAATTGACTGAGGCTAAGGACGGCGGCCTTCGCGGCAGAATAGGCAACGACCCGTGACAAGGGAATATGAGCCGAAACGCTTGCTATATTGATGACGCTGCCTTTGCCTGATTCGATCATGGCTGGGCAAAATTCCTGGCAAGGGAGAAAAACACCGCCCACAAGGTTGAGATCAAAGTTGCCTCTCCATGCTTCCAACGGGATTTGATCAAACGTGAAATCGCCGGTCAGGGTTGTTTTTGGATCATTCCCACCAGCAGCATTCACCAAAATAACGGGAGGTCCGAATTGTTTGCGGATGGTTGCATGTGCTGCCTTTAAACTCTCTGCGCTCATTGCATCGGCTTTGACATAATCAGCTTTGCCTCCGTTTTCTCTAATGCTCAAGGCCTTGGCTTCTCCGTTCTGAGAATTGCGGCCAAGGATGATTACTTGACTTCCAGCTTCAGCCAGTCCTTGTGCAATTGCTCCCCCCAGACTGCCAGTGCCGCCAATAACCACGGCCACATCGCCTTTTAAATCAAATCGGTTTGTCATGGCGTCATGATGGACTGAGTCCATCAATGAGGCAAAGTCAAAAATTCAAACGATGATTGGACAAGCATGATTATTCATGCAAATTTCCAGCATGAACGACCACGAAATTCCATGGGGNAAAAAGTTCAAGGAGATCTTTGATCGGGGGGAGAAGAATTACCAATCAGGTGATCGGNATGCTTCTTCCTTCTTTTCGAATCAGGAAACTACTTTTCTTGCCTCCATAGGTTGCAAACCTCAGGAATTATTCGACTTTATAGAGGATCAATGTAACTACGGTGAACCTGATTTCGAGACCGTATTGCAGGTTGCTTCGATCCGAGATCGATACCTGCGTGAAATGCAAAACGGGATCGCCAGCAATGTCGAGATTCCATCCAGGCAACTTCCCGCAAAAACTGAACCCATGGACGGTATTCCGTGGTTGCCGCGCATTATTGCCAAAGCTCGAGCCAAAATGAGAGGGGAATTAGATCAAAACACCATGTATGGATGTGGTGGGGATCGTTCTTTTTTAGCCTCAAACGGTCTAACTTTACCCGAATTCCTGGAAATTGTATGGAAGGCGGGAGATGACAATCAAATCATCCTCGAAGCGGTTCGCTCAAGGCTCAAGTAGGATCAATCAGATGCCGTGTCAGGGAGACTGGCAGCTGCCATGGCTTGCCCGTGCCGCTTGGACTTTTCATCCGGGGTATGGAATTGAATCTTTTCTGCAAGATCCGAAAAATCTTTTTGGATAACTTCCTTTGCTTTTTGAATCATCAGATCAGCCCCTGTTCCTGTCATGACACGTCCAAGCATTAGTAAATGTTCGAATTCATAAAACTGACTGTATTGCGCCAGAGCATACCCCAGATAAACCCCCATCGTCCTGTAGATTGCTGCGGCTTTGGGGTCATTTTCAGCCATTCTTTTCTGCACGATAAGCAATTGTTCAGGGAAAGGCATCCCCTGAGGGACCTTAATGCCTGAGCTGGGGATGAGGCGAGCTACGGCCTGTTGGGAGAAATATTGCACTCCACACCCTCTGTCACCTGACCATTCATCTTTTGGAGCCTCCGGGTGATAGTCCACAGGGACAAAAGCGAGTTCATTCAACCAAGGTGTGATTTGACCAGTGGGTGTGACAAATCCCCCGGCTTGGTTGGTGCCCATGGCAATGCCTAGAACGGCATTTCGATTCAGATTCATGGAGCCGGCTAATGCAGTCACTTCGCCATCATTTACTACTTCAAAAGGAATATNACCCCAGTCGCGTTTGAGTTCGAGAAATAGATCTTTCACTCGACTGTTGAATTGAGATTCAGAAACGCCTCTGAAGAGTGAGGCCACTTTAACCCTGTTATTCACATAAACCCCGGCTGCACTTCCTCCTATGGCATCGACANGGGGCAATTTAGAAGCGGCGAGCTTGAGCGTATCCATGATATGATCATAATGCCACTGAGGATCTGTTTGAGGAATNGGATCCCAGACAATTTCCTCTGAAAAGACTGTTTTACCATCAATCAGGGCCGCTATTTTTCGATCGCTTCCTCCCAGATCAAAGCCAATCCGGCATCCTTCCATGTGCCTGCCTAAATTGGCAGTATGACTCTTTTCTTGCGGTAAATCAGCTTCACTGCAGTGGATGATTTCAAAATCTTCCTCGAAGATGCGGTGTCCCATCATCTCTGCATCCCATTGGCCGGTTGCATTGCTTGCGTAGTGACGATTCAACGCGTCACACAAGCTCCTCGGAGCTGTACAATAAATTTTTGCCGCGCCGCGAGACCAAAGCAGGCATTTGATAAAGCGTTCCAGGAAAAAGAAATTGAGGGAAGAAGACTTTGCTTTTGGTGCCAGGATGGACGTTTTGAAAGAGTAAGCACTTTCATCAGGCCGAGTCAGAACTATTTTGACATCAGTAATTTCTTCCAGTGAAGAAGCTGACTTCAGAAACGATTGATGAGCCAGCATGGCTGGTCGAAAATTGGAATCCAATTCAGGAATGACGGATGGGCTTGTTATCCCCAAATCGAGTATGTTGTTCATTTTTTCTAATTATAATTGGTCCATTTCAGGAAGCAATGACAGATCTAATTTGAATTGGATTCATTGGCAGTTCCATGCAGAATAGTCAGCAGTAAAGGTTTCAAATTCATGAGTGAAGTGTATTCGGATGATGCTCCCCTTAAATCGGGTCATCAGCAACTTCAGGCGGGACAGCGCTTGTCGCAAGCACGTTTCGTACTGAAGTCTGAATTATTCAGAACGAGTGAATCGAGTGTTTACTGGTTGGCTCAGGATCGGGATGAAGATAATGAGGTGATCCTTTGTTTTCCTCCAGAAGCATTTTGCAGAGATACTTCTTTATTGGAGGTTTTGTTACAACGATTGACAGAATGGCTGGATTCCACTGAGCAATCATGGCATACGATTTTGCATATCGATCCTCATTCAAAACCTTACCCATTCATCGTCATTTTAACCGAATCATGCGATTCATTGAAGGATCTCTTATTGACTAGTGACCATTCAAGAACTTGGGAGGATGTTGAACCCTGTATTGAAAAAGTTCTTCAGCATTTAGTTAAAATACACTTTGCCGGCCATGTGCATGGACGATTAAGCAATGACAATATTCGGTTTACAAAGGAAAATGAGGTTATTTTTCTCGGGCCTCAAATTGATCGTATTGTTTTGCAGATACTTCAAGAAAACAGCGAAAGCCCTCTCCCCCGGTCATGGAATTTGCATAGTTCTCCTGAATCCATCCAGAGTGGCGATTGTCATCAAGCAGACGAAGTTTATTCCATTGCCTCTATCTTGCTTGAGTGCATACGCCATGTAGGAATTCATGTTCAACTTCCAAAGCATTGCGAATTAGAAGGTAAAGTTCGCTTTGGAAATTTATTAGTGCCGAAGAGTTTCAAGCAAGGCTTGATGGATGCATTGGATGATGATGTGGCGAGACGACCCAGCACAGCACTGCGGTTGTCGGCATTACTTGGATTTGGTATCACGGATTCCGTCGAAACTTATGAGGAATCCTTCCAGCAAACATATGTGCCGAATGCATCAGAACGAACGCGCATTTTTATCCGTACATTGCTGCAGCCAAAAGTTATGGGAGCTTTGATTTTAATGATCAGTATCGTTTTGATTGGATGGCTGATTGTTGATTGGAATCAAAATCTGATCTTAAAAGAGCAAAAGCAGGCTAGGCAAGATTTGAGCCAAAGTCTCGCTCTGAACGTGAGAGATTCAATACCGAGTGACCTAAACGGAGTGATACTTCGGGGTAATAGCACTCTCATTGTGAGAACGGCTCCAGTGGAGGCCTTGTTGAGTTTGTCGGGGCCGGGTATCACTGGAATCCATGAGGAAATTTCCCCGAAAATATGGTATCACCTGCAGGAGGGGGCGCATCAGCTTTCAATAGTGGCTGTAGGTCATTCTTCTACAAATGTTTTTCCGTTTCTTGAAAATGGAAAAACAAATGTGATTCAAGTAGAGCTCGTTGAACTAAAAACAGAGGTGCATCTCATTACAGACCCACTTGGCGCCGCATTCAGATTTCAGGATCATGCGGGTAATTGGGTGAATGGTGTTACGCCAGATAAAATAGCATTGCCAAGGGGTGATTACTTGGTCCAATTTACATTGAACGGCCAAAGCCTGACCAAACCAATCCGAGTGACGAGATATCAGTCCAATGGGGTGAAACTAGTTGGTTCTTTTAATGCATGCAGTCTTCAGGTGATTTCCTACCCAGAGAACGCTGAAGTGTATATAGAGGATAAATTAATGGGACTTACGCCTTTGAGACTTGAAGAATTGAGCTCCGGGCGAGTTGAGCTGGAAATTCGCAAATCAGGATACTTGACTCGCCAAGAATCATTGATTCTTGATACAAGTCAATTAAACACGACTCGAATACTCCTTGAAAAACGCAGTAGTATTCCCGGTGGTAAATAAAAAACTATTTTCCCCAGATCCTGCATAATCCCTTTCCTCGATGAAGCCAAAAGTCACCAACGACGAGCAGCAGCATTCAGCTTTATTTTCTGGTCTGAAACGTTGCCTGGATTTCTGGCCGGCTGCAATCGCTCGATTTGTAAATAAATCGGGTTTCGTCCATGCATCCTCGCTATCATTTACTACTTTGATTGGATTGATACCAGTCCTTGCAGTTGGATTAAGTGTGGCCACTAGCCTGATGTTCAAGGATGGAGATGAGGGAAGGGAAGAGGTTGAAGTCTGGATTGATACCATGGTCAAAACGGTTGCCCCCATGCTTGATTTGGAAATCCGTGATTCAGATACCGTTCTGACCCCGACCAATTCATTTCCATCAGCACTGCCTGAAATGAAATCTCTGGAAGGATTTCATTTCGAGAAGGTATGGGATCCATCCACAGGCAATTCGTCATTATCGGATATTTTCTCAGTCAATAAAACGAGGGATAATGGCCGTCGCAGAAAGGTGGCAAGTCAGATAGCCGGATTTGTAAGTAAAATTCACACACGTACTATCGGAATGACGAGCGTCATTTTGTTTCTTGTGGTTGCAATTATGCTACTTCGAGCCATTGAAANAACCTTTAATCAAGTTTGGGNAATNCCTGAAAATCGTAGTTGGGGTGCAGGTGTAGCTCAATATTGGGCTGGACTGACTCTAGGGCCTTTTTTATTAATTGTCGGAACTGGGTTGTCGTCTAGTTCGATACTCCAGGATTTCACGGTTTTTCTATCTGGAATGGCTTGGTTTGGAAAAATTTTCTTATTCATTATTGCCTGGGGCATTACTGGTTCCGCTTGTGCGCTTATTTACCGAATCATGACTAATACTAAAGTGAACTTAGGAGCTTCGTTTGCTGGAGGATTGTCGGCGGGACTACTGCTTCAATTGAATAGTCAGCTCAGTGTTGTCTACTTTTCCAACGTTGCCACAGCAAACAAAATTTACGGAAGTTTGGGTGCAATCCCTATTCTCCTTCTTGGATTGAATGTTTCCTGGATTATTTTAATCTTTGGCGCTCACGTTGCTTATCTCGTCCAATTTCCAGCACAGGAGGGCTCAGTAAAGGCACCTCACGAACATGGTAATAATCAAATGAGCATTTTGAATGCGATGCGTTTATTACAAATTGTAGCCGATCGATTTAAAAATGGCGAAGAAGCTCTGGATATTGAAGCTTTGTCAGTAGAACAGGGACTTGATCTCAGGGATACAACCCATCTGGTAGATGTGTTGGTGGGAGGAGGGATTTTATTTCAGGGATTCGAACCTGATACGAGGGTGACGCTTGCGAAACCTGCCGACTGTATCACCTTAGAAGAAATTTATCAGTTCGTCGGATGTGATGAAAAAATACCTCAAGATGCATCTGTGGATGATCCATGTATACATGCTTACNCCAAAGTAATGAGCACGCGTAATAAATCTGCCTCAGCAATCACTCTTCAAGATTTGCTTTGNTCCCCCCCTTCAATTTCCTCTTGAAGAGGTCAAGGCTTCGTTAAACCCATTGCTCCAGAATTTGGATCAAATCTTTTTTTAGAAAAGGCTTTGCAAGGTAATCATCCATGCCTGCATCAAGGCACCGCCTGTCGTCCTCGAGCATGGCGTTTGCTGTTACTGCGACAATAGGGGTTTTCCAGCTATCCCCATATATCTTAGGAAGGAGAGATCTGATCTCTTTGGTTGCCTGAATACCGTCCATAACGGGCATTTGCACATCCATGAGGACCAGCGCAAAATGGTTTTCTTTGATAGAATCGACTGCCTCTTGCCCATTGTTTGCAATCGCTACTTCATATCCAAGGCTGCTCAACATGGTATGCACGACTTTTTGGTTAATGGGATGATCGTCCACGATCAAGATTCTAATTGTGGAATTGATGGTAGTGGAAGGTTTTGCGGTAAGCTTTACTTCATTGAGGGTTTCGCTTGTTGTGAAGAGGCATTGATAGGCAGTCGCATGATGGAGGGGTTTAGTGATTACCTTTTTAACTTTATTCGAAACAGCTTTCAGAAACGTAGAAGGCAAATTCCCTGCATGAAGTAAAAGTATGGGAAGTTTTGACCAATGTCGGTTTTTTCTAATGTTATCGATCAGGGTATCAGTTTCATGGGGTTCATAGAGAACGGGGATATCAGCCACAATCCAAGCATCTTTGCTGGGGATATTCAATTGAGAGGCGTTTTTTGCCTCTTCCACGCTGCCGAAAACATGTAGTTCATTAGTCAGTTCATTGAGTAATGACGACATGCAGGTCGCATTGATATGAGAAGGTGAAATCATCCAAATTGGCGTGTTTGAAACATCTCTAACAGGTAAACCTTCGGAATCATTCAAGCACTTGAATTCTAACTCCACCCAGAACAGGCTTCCCTTTCCCTCCTCACTCTCAACTCCAATACTTCCCCCTAAGAGTTCCGTTAAGGACTTTGTAATGGCAAGTCCCAACCCCGTTCCTTGCGCTTTCGTCCTGAAGGGAGCATTGAGCTGAGTGAATTTTTGGAACAGTCGATGTTGTTCGTCTTGAGAAATGCCTATGCCCGTATCTGAAATCTCGAAACGTATGAGAAAAAAGTTTTCTTCGGTTCGACCTTTGTTGGTTGCAGTCAGAATGACCCCCCCACTTTCGGTGAACTTTATTGCGTTACCTATCAGGTTTGTTAGAATTTGCCTTGTGCGTCCTTCATCCCCATGCAATTCGAAGGGTAATTGACTCGAATGTTTAATTCCGATTTCCAGACCCTTTTTGTAAGCGCTGGGGGTCATTGTTTCCATGGTGGATTCAAGCAAGTTTCGAAGATTAAAATCAACCGCTTCAAAATCCATACGACCAGCTTCAAGTTTGGAAATATCCAGAATATCGTTGATGATAGTCATTAAACTCTCCGCGGATTCGTTAGACAAGTTCAGATAATGTCTGTGTTCATCGGTTAAATGATCTGATTCAAGTAGAATGTTTGTCATTCCAATGATCCCATTCATAGGAGTCCTTATTTCGTGACTCATGCAGGCTAGAAATTCAGATTTGATGCGGTTTGCGGTCTCAGCTTCCTCTTTGGCAATCTTTAACTCCTCAGCCTCGATTCGTTTGTTTTCAGCCAGTTCCAGGAGTAGGCTTCTTTCGCGCTCGACAGCTTTATTATGTTCGCTTTTTTCGACTCGAAGTTGCCTCAATCGTTCCTCAGATTCTTCATAAGCATGGTTGAGCTCACTATCGCGACGCTGGATATGATCCAGCATATTGTTGTATTGTTGGGAAAGCTGACCTAGCTCATCATCATTCCTGTATTTAACCCTTATATTGTAATTCCCTGTATCGGCAACTTCTTGTGAGGTTTTCAGGAGGCTGGCAACCGGGCCAGATATGTAAGCAACAAATTTCTCAGATAGAACGTATGCAAGCAACGAACCTAGTAAGACGATGACCAGATTTGTGAACAGAATTTTAAGGATATTTTGGCGAAGCAAAGAATGATCGGACATCAGGTGGACATATCCTATGATTTCGGTTGGATTGCTGTTGTCTCTAATCGCTCTGACCCATTTTACTCCTGTAAGACTGATTGTATAACCCTCTTCAAAGATATTACTTTCATTCACATCTAAAAGTTCTTCAGGGTTTTTAACGTATTCCGAAAATATTGAACCTTGCTGATCCAGAAAACGAGCGGCAACAATATCTTGCCTGTCGTTCATTGTGAGCAAACTGTCTGCCTCTCTTTTTGCATTAGGCATTTGCAATTTACCCAACATTGCCATTTGCATGGGATCCTCACCGTTTTCAGCGAGGTTTTCCACAAGTGTCTCAAGTTCACGCAGGGTCAGTTCGGTCACTACTTTTATTTCAAAGGCAACCATTGCTGACGAAGATAGAATGAGCGTTGTGATGCTGGTAAGCATCACAAGCAGCATCAGTTTACGGTTCAAACTCAGGTTGTAGATTGAAGCCCACATAAATCAGTGATACTAGTTACCTTTGTGAGTTGAAACTTGTCTTGAAAGTTTGACTAGATTATTGCTTAGAAAGAGTTGGGAGTTTTTAGCTGCATTTGGATTGGTGAGAAGAGCCAGGTGATCGTTTTCGTTGATAATTGAGATGATGCCTCCATTGATGACGAAATCTTCCGACTCACCAACCGTCAAAATGGGTCTTTCCTTCAATCCCACGTTCTCGATGAAGAATTTTNTTGAGGCTGTCCATTTTCCGCTGAGATATAAGACGTGCTCCCCATCAAAGTCGGTCATCATCTTTAGCATGACAATCTTCAGGGCGCGCCCTTTAACCTTTTTTCCCTGATAATTCTTGAAGGAGTCAAAGAAATTCGAATTCCCTACAACCGCAATCTGAATAGGTGANGTTTCATTTTCGAATGAGCCTTCAGGCCAGGATGTGTATTTTACAAAATTATAGACCAGCAATGCCTTCGCTTCATATTCATCCAATTCCTGTGAAAGGCCATGCCATGTAAAGCAATTACATANCAGCAAAACGACGACACAAATTATTATCGGATTAAAATTAAAGNGAAGATGGAATGAATTTTCAGAGCTATCTTTAGAAACTGGGATCATCTGCTGTTGGCATATTTCATTGATTTCGATACTTAGAATTGAAAGTTCCAAGAAGTCGCAATCCTCCAGTTTTCTCCGGGCTGCGGCCCGTTGAGATCTTGGTAGACGGGGACACCTGCTTCAATTTCGAACCGTTGNCCCTTGAGAAATCCATCCTTAATAGGCACTCTTAAACCCAACAAAAAATCGATTTTGCGTCCGCCGAACAGTGACGGGTTGGTCACTGGAGCCGGATAAACTCCGTTCGGCAACACTAGATCATCGTCCTGACCATTCAAGCGCGTCCAATAGACCCCCAGCAGTTTGACTGATGGTTGCAGATAAGGAAGAAGATTATAGAAAAATGCAGTTTTAGCCATAGCTCGGTGACTTAGGCTGTAATCGTGATGATTCTTCCCAATCCTGATTGTACCTTGTAACTGATTGATCCACTCGATTTTTCCTGACTGTCTCACGTGGGTAAGACTTGGGTTGAAATCTACTGTTCCAGAACCAATTTGCATTGTGTAAGGCAACAATGTGTCGATATTAGGATCTCTTGGGGTCCTTCCTTTTTCATTGATTGACCCAGTGGGCAGAATTAGCCCACCCCTTAAGAGCAATGAATCTTTTTCACCTCGCCACAACAAGTAATTGATGCCGATCGATGTATCGCCTACTCCATGAGACCGGATAGTGAATTCATCAAATCCAGGTACGCGGCTAATGTGGTAAGTGGATTGCTGCACATAAGAAAGTTGTATATCTAGTGATAATCGGGGGTTGATGATATATCCCAAAGAAATTAAATGAGCATCCTGTGAGATTTCAAGAGGCAAAATAGGAAACTGTGCTTGCATTTGGGAGGTAGGAATTTTGGTTCGTCCCGACTGGTAATCCTCAAAAGTGGAGTGCACGTAATGGTAGGCGAAACTAAACCTCTCCTGCGGTAACTCAGGAGACATATTTATCTCACTCTCGGTATAAGGAATGATGCGCATGGCAAGAATATCCTCGAGTTTAAGATTCGTAAGATCGGTTGGAGAGGATTGCGTGAGTGAGGTAATTGGGTACAGCAGCAATTGTGCTGCCAGAAGGCATAGGCATTCTTTTCTCCAATTTTTCATAGATTCGATTTTTTGTGCTGAACGATGTGTCATACCAATCATTTTTAAATAAANTTAAAAACAGGATTATTTAAATTTGTATACCGTATAATAAATAATAAAGATATAATATGGTCGAAAAAATGATTTTAGCAAGTATGGTTTCGGGATTAAAAAGAATTTAAAACGCAAATCTGAGCTAAACACTGTACAATGTTTTTGCCTGAATTGAACAGCGATGAATTCAAACATTTTTTGGGGCTTTATTTCAAAAATATCTGGAACTTCGGTAACTCATGTGATGTGATCTTAATCATGGTAAGTGAAAAACTAAAGGCAATTGCTTTAGATTTATCGACATCCTTTCCGCGCAGCCCACGAACAGTTTTTGCTGGATACGTCATCGCCGGTAGGATGTTGGATAAGTGTCGAGCCGTTATTAATGGCAGTAATCACGACTATCATTTTGATTGTTTTTTAGATAATCAATTTCTTGGATTTGCTGAGATTAATGCCGATGAAATCAAGGGTTTTATCTCAACGGGTGCCACTGATGATGAGGTTGCTCAATGGATTCGCTCAAAGGCAAAACCTAGATCGGAATTTGAAATTGTTCAGTGGAACAATCGGATGCGGGAATTGAAAATGAGTGAATTGCCAGAGGTAAATCAGGTCTTTCTTGAGTCCTATATCCCAAAAAACTTGCCTGACCATCGTCCAGTCTATGTTTGGTTTGATGTATATGATTTGGAGGAAAATCGATTATCATAGGATCAAATTAACGATGCGGTTTGATCATGTTTATTTTTCTCTATAATTGAAAAACCCCTTTGGATAGTAACGTTTCAACGCAGCAAATGGCAATATATCGGTCCAGAAGCGGTCTCTTGCCTGCATGGGATGTTTGGAGATTACGGGTTGGTTCAAAATATGATTCAGAAATTTTTTGAACTTCACATGGTATTTGTCCTCGGCATATTCTGAGCTTATCTGGATTCCTTTCTGTCTGGTAGCTCCAACGAATGAAGGCGGTCGTTTTTGCCAATCCAGGAGTGTGTAGGCTATGGATTGATAATCCTCCGGTTCATACAACAGGTCCTTACTGATTTCNTTGACTACCAGATCACCTCCACATTGGATTGATGGAAAAATAGGCAGGCAGCCTGCATTCATTGCCTCCTGCATTGCCAAAGGTGATCCTTCAAAATCACTGGTATAGATCACAAAATCCCATTCGCCCATGATTTTCCAGTATTCAGCGCCAAGCTTTTTTCCATGAAAGGTAATGTTTTCACGGGTATGAAAGGCTTTCTCCAGATGCTTTCTTCCAGTGCCGTCTCCTAGAAATTCTAGTTCGTATTGAATACCCTTCATTTCCAGAGCATGGACCAAAGGTATGAACCTCTCCACACGCTTTTGTAGATGATCAACTCTTCCAGTAAACCCAAGCTTCAATGGACGGTCTATTAACGGAAGGCGAGTCGTTCGATATTCGAGGGGACAAGTTTTTATGGGAACCGGTAAATGAACGGCGCGATCGGGGGTAAGCGAAGGGATGCTTTTCAAGGCAATATCAGCCAAGGCTTGACTATCACAAAAAACGCCATCCAAAAATCCATCGAGCTGTTTTAGTTGATATTCGAGGTGTGGCCAATGTGAGTGAATTGCACCTATTCTATGATGGCAATGATCCAAATCTGCGAGAAAAGCCAATCCCCAGAGATCGTGATAAACGCAACAATCATGGAACTTGCCGGATTCGTTTCTCTTGAAATCATTTCTCGCAGCATTGATGTTGGTGCGCCCATTCCAACACAATCCACTCACCTTCTGATGCTTTTCTTGATTTTCGACCGGATCAAAAAATGCAAGTAAGGTCGGATCCATGCCGGCAATCTCATCATACTTCAAATGTGTGCCGATAATGGATTGAACTCCCCCTAGTGTGGAGTAATGCGTGAAGTAATGTCGGAGATTCATCCGGGGTTAAAAGAAACCCCGAAACACACAGTTTGGTTGAATGTGTTCGGGGCGAATCAAATCTAAATCTTCTCTTGCTTAAACCGCAGCATCGGATTCAAGAAATCCCTGAAGCTGTCGGATTCGAGTTGGGTGACGCAATTTACGCAGGCCTTTGGCTTCAATTTGACGAATACGTTCTCGCGTCACTTTGAATTGCTTGCCTACCTCCTCAAGCGTGCGGGCATACCCATCATGCAAACCAAACCTCAGCTCAAGGATTTTGCGCTCACGTTCGGTGAGAGTTGTCAGAACATCGTTCAAGCGCTCCCTCAAAAGAAGGTGGCTTGTCATGTCAGATGGGTTTTCGGCCGATTTATCTTCAATGAAATCACCGAAATTTGCGTCTCCGCTATCACCCACTGGAGATTCGAGTGAAATTGGTTGCTGAGCCATTTTCAGGACCGCACTGACTCGATCCACAGGCAAATTCATTTCATCTGCAATTTCCTCGGCTGTAGGTTCACGACCGAACTCCTGAAGTAACTGCTTCTGGACACGCATCAATTTGTTGATGATCTCGATCATGTGCACCGGAATGCGAATAGTGCGAGCCTGATCAGCGACAGAGCGAGTGATAGCCTGGCGAATCCACCATGTGGCGTATGTTGAGAATTTGTANCCCCGCCGGTATTCAAACTTCTCTACCCCTTTCATCAGCCCCATGTTACCCTCCTGAATCAAATCAAGGAAAGAGAGGCCACGGTTGGTGTATTTCTTTGCAATGGAAATTACCAGGCGAAGGTTTGCTTCCACCATTTCAGTTTTTGCCTGATGTGCTTTTGCTGCAAATTCCTTTAATTTGTCGTAAGATTTCAGGTAGTCATTGCTGGGCATGCGGACAAATGCCTCTAGCGCATGAATCTTTTGTTCCTCCATCTGTATGTAGGATTGCTGGTGAGCGGAGGTTTTTTGTTTTTCCAGATCCTTGATCAAGTTTAGACTTGCGTGGATCTTTTCAAAAATGTTTTCAGTGACCAGTGTCATCTCTTCGATGACTTTTTGTTTGAAGTAAAATTTGGAAAACATGTTTTGAAGCTTTTTGTCAGCCTTCAGAAACTCAGCGTGGTTTTTCTCCTGAGTTTTTTTGGTGTTGACCTTTTGCCATGAAGCATATTTTTGATCCACCAGCTGATCCTGCTCTCGAACCTGTTTGACAAGCCTGCGTATGTATTTCAAATGCTTGTCTCGGCTGTCAATTTTCTTATCAAGAATGACGCGGTCGAAACGTTCTTTAGGAGGCTCAGCAATTAATTTTTCAGCCAATGCGATATGCTCCTTACCAGCGAAGCCCATTCCGTAAACAATTTTTCTCTGAGCGATCTCGGCATCCTCAATGCGCTTGCAGATTTCAACTTCCTGCTCACGCGTCAGCAGGGGAACTTTTCCCATCTGCTTCATATACATTCTTACCGGATCGTCGAGGATGTCCAAACGTCCCGCGTCTTCCTCCTCGCTTTGATCGTTTTTCTTGATGCGCTCGACCTCAGCTTGGTCGACTATTTCAACATCGAGATTACGAAGGCGGTTGTAAACTTCTTCCAGATCTTCTGGGGTGATGACTTCCTCTGGTAAGACTTCATTAATGTCCCCATATGTCAGATACCCTTGCTCTTGGGCTAGACTCAGTAATTCTTTGACAAATTCAGTGAGGTTAACACCTGACTTGCCTGTAGGAGGTCCCTCCGTAGTCCCACTTGATTTGATTTTTGATTTTGCTTTGGCTTGACGTTGGATTTCTTCAAGGATTTCCTTCGTCCTTGCCATTGATTCTTTTTTTGTCTGTTTTTTGGCTGACTTGGAGGTGGATTTCGACCTGGAGCTGGCAGGTTTCCTTGGTGCTGAGACAGTTGTGACCGCGGACCTTGTCTCGACCTTTTTGCTCGCAGAAGAAACTTTTTTCACACCGGCTTTCTTAACCGCTGTTTTTTTGGGGGTGGTAACTTTCCCCTTTTTTTTGTCAGCGTTGGAAGTGCTGGTGGCGACCTTCGCTTCTTTGACCCTTGGTTTTGTTTTATTCTTTGCCGTGGCCGCTTTTTTGGCTAACGTTTTCTTTTTGACGGTTTTCGGCTTGCGGGGCGCGACCGCTTTTTTGGCTNCCGTTTTCTTTTTGNCNGTTTTCGGCTTGCGGGGCGCGACCGCTTTTTTGGCNACCGNNNTCTTTCTTGACGGTGCGGCCTTTACTTTCTTTGGGGTTGAGTTTGTTTTGGCTGTTGTTGCCTTAGATTTTTTGACCATATGGTTTACAAATAATTCACTTGTTCACTGCGACGAGCAGTAAATCTATCCTGTTTGAGCCTTTATCCTGATTCTTGCCTAAATTACTAAGTGGATATTCACAATAAATTAAGACGAATATTCAACTTTATAGATTGGCCAAAGGCGGTGGTCAGGTTTGCCCTTAAACGGGTTATTGCGGTGATCCTCATTAATGCTGTGCATGAAACACTGTCATAAGACCGCCAATTCATTATTTGCCATTCCTAATGCCTAGATGCCTGCGTATTATCGTCCTACCAAAATAACCGAAACGATTACATTTTCAAACGAAATGTTGGATTATGATAATTTTATTGGCCCTATGCAAGTTCAACTTTAATTGAAATTTGATGTGGCCTCCTGTTTGGTCGCCTATGGAGTCTTACTCATTTCTACTGATATTACTTGCGAGGGTAATCTTAGATAAGAATGCATATGGTGATAATGAGCCCAGAATGACCAACCTAGAGAATTTAGAATGTTAGTTCTCTTACTTAGTAACTTCAAATTGTCCATATCCGTCTTGATGGAATCATTCAATATTGTCAGCGCGGTGCCAAAACAATCTTTTCGGCGAAGTTCACGTATATCAAGTAATCGATAGTCTGATGCGCTTGTATCAACCCATGACCGAAGGTTTGCCAAGGTTTCCTCAAAGTCTTTTGTCTGCTTGTTCATCACAGTTTCCTGATAGGCCAAGGCACGCGCTTTTCGATATAAAAGATTCAGGAGCAGTGCTCTATCCTCTTCCATTTTATTTTCTTCTTCTCTTTCTTTTTTGGATTTCACTTGCCTCCTTTTGGAGAAATACCTCCTGAGTGTATTTTTATCCAGTTGTTCAAGCATTTGGTCCAACAGGGGTAAGATGCTGTTTAGATTCTCTTTTCGGTTTTGGGTGTCCAGACGATTGAGAAGAATCTTCTGAATATCCATTGAACGGGGTTTCTCCAGTAACATTGAATGATAGAGGGCATCAAACTGCTCTGGGTTGCCCTCAATTTGAGCCAGATGTTTTAGTCTATCCAATCGTAAATGCCACCAAAGTGTTCCAAGATCTTGGTTCAAGTTACTGGAGTCATATAGGTCGGTCTTCTCAATGGGAAGACTGGGTCTATTTGATGGCCTGACGACCACTTTGGACATAAGTGTAGCACCATGATGCTTTTTACTATCCAGCCATTGTAGGTTTCCTGAATAACTTTTAATGATATGTGATGTTGTATCGTTGTCTTTTGGCATTTCCTTCGTGGAAATCCAGTAAGATTTGTTTTCGTCCTTGTCTAATGTTTCAAATTCCGATCCATTCGCTGCAGATAAAGTGGTAACCAACTTGATAGGAATGGATTGAGACAAAGGAAGGCTCAGGTTAAGAGGGAGTTTTTTGAATGGTTCGAGTAGTTCTTTATATGCATGCCAAATTGTCAAATTAATGCGATGGGTGCCTTTATTTATCTTAATGGGGTGACTCCATGCATCGTCATAAGTCAAGACTCGACCGTTTGGCCCCTCCACCTTCCATAGCAATGATGAGTATGAGGAATCATACAGAACTTCCGCGAGCGCATCCCAGTGCACATTCAGGGAACCTGCTTGAGTGTTTTCCCACTTATAAAAGAGATCCAAGCGATGTAGCTCTTGATCATTGACAAGTATATCGCGCGGGTCGCTCGATCGCTGAATTGATGCATCGCAAGGCAACAGGCTGAATTCTACTTCTGTCAGCGAGCCTTGAGGTTGAAGTTCAATGGTATCATGCACTCCTTGAATGTTTGCAGAGATTGGGATGAGTGCAGAGCCCATGACATACATTCGCTGCAGGCCTCCCAACCCCTTAAACTTGATTTCGATGTTCAGTTTTATGGACGATTGGTTGGACCAATAGGATGCAAATGTCCATTCCATCATTGGATTGCCATGGACGGGAACCGATGCTTGATAGTTGCTGAGTGACCTTGCTGGTATGTATCTTTTCCACTCAGCGCGATTGAAGCGTTGGGATTGCAAGAGCTGGGTGGTATGTAAGACCAGTCGATCATTTGACTCAGAGCTATTAGATTGAATGCGCATTTCTGCCCATTTAGCCCAGCTTGGAGGTTTCAGGAAAACTCTCTGCACTTCACCAGGCTGAAGGTGCAGTTTTTTCTTCCATTCAGTTTTGCCAATTCCTGCAAGGGAAGAGGGAATGATGGCATGGACAGGTATTTTGAAGAGAGTCCTTCCGTTGAATTGATCCTTGCCCTTGATGAAAGTTGAATGCGCGCCCGGGGTAAGCATTTTAGAGTTGATTGTCACGTTCACTCTGCCTCCTTTCTGATTGATGAGTACGGAATCGGGGAAAGAAACCCAGCTCGCTTCGCAGTCTAATACTGCCCAATTTTCAAATATTGCCTTGGTATGTGCCTTGGTAGCCTTTGTAAACAATGGTTGGATGCGTAGTTTATGGGTTGTTATTGAGGGCGTGTTTTCTCGCAGATAAATCCCTCTTTCTGAGGATTGATTGGTATTGTTAATCTCAAATCCAATATTGGATCGACTTTCTGAAGTGGATTGAAGATTTTCAAATGCTTCGTTGACCTGAATCAGTCCATGGCCTTGGGAAAATGAGTCCAGGTGCCCCTGAATCTGGGCTGTTTCCTCAAGAGCCATTCGGATGCCATATGGAGAGTAGGGTTTGCTCTCGGATTTAAGGCCTGAAAGGATAAGTCCGATAGCACCGCACGCATAGGGTGATGCCATTGATGTTCCATTCATTTGCATGGCTGGTACCTGACTGGATGACGGTACAGGCGCTATCGCACCTCCCGGAGCGCAGAAATTGACTCCCAAATCCCCATCTGCTGTTGGGCCCCGTGATGACCATGTGTAAAGGTTGTTTTGAGAAGTATGAGCCATTCCATACTGAATCGCCATCATGCTTTCATGGATGTATGCACCCACTGCAAGGATGGAAGAAGTCGTGCCGCCCGGTGCTCCCGTTGTTGAAAGCGCGGGACCAGCATTTCCAGCAGAAGCTACGAATGTCACACCATGTTCATGAATCAATTCATTAACTTGCTCAATGAACCATCCCTTGTTCGGGGTAGATGTTGGTTCGCCGTAACTCATATTAATGAGATCGCAGCCTAATTCCTTTACCATTCGAAGCGCTCTTTGTAATGCAATGCCTGTTTCCATCCCGTCCAGTCTTGTGTCTCCAATTTTGATAGAAATGATTTGTGCACCCGGAGCGATTCCATTCCTGCCGGGTGATTCGGGATAATTGGCTCCAATAATGCCGGCAACATGCGTGCCATGCGCACTTGAGGGAATGATAATTGATAAAAGGTCGCCATCGTTGTAGACGTGAACGGCGAAGTTAGTCAGTGTCTCTGCTCCAAAGTGGCTATATCTTTGTTTGATGGAATAGTCCTCCAGCAAATCTTCATTTCTCAAATCACCGTCTTGATTTGTGTCGATGACGACTCTCCAGTCCCTTCTCATTTTAAGAAGCACACAATCATACACAGGACTTGGTGCATCATATGATTCTTCCATCCGGTTCAATAATTCCAGGCGATCTTCAAGGTCTTTTTTCTTGGCGTGATAATCGGGTTTTTCGGTAGCGAGGGTTTCAAGTGCTTTTTGTGTTTGATCCAGATAGATCTTGTTGGTTTCCAGCATCTGGTCCCTGGCGTGCTTTTTGTAATTATCCACCACATTATCAGGGAAAAGGTCAAACCCATTGACAACACCTAAATGAATGAGCTGATTTGGTTCGATCCAAGCTGGATCTAATTGCAACCTGCGACCGCTGAGGCCCTCGACTTGAGCATCTTCATTAGGAGTTCCGATGACTGAAGTATCCACATCGCCACTTCCAGTTGCATCCAAAATATCAATCACTTTTGGCAAACCCTCGCTCGTTGTGCTTAGGCCTGGGGCACCTGGATCCACTCCCGAATCAAGGATAGCAATTTTTATGTTTCGTCCGTCAAACGAGGGGTGTTTGTTTAAAAAAGCTTTAACTTCGGTGATTTTCTTGGGGAGAAAGCCTTCATAACTTGCGGCAGTTACCCTGTCGGATTGAATCAAGGTAAACAAAGAGATCGAGGCGAGAATGATTCTGAATTTGAAATGCATGGCTCCGTGTAAATGACTTTTATCTCAAGGGATTAAACCACCTCTTAATGCAAAAGGCAAAGATTGGAATGCATTCTTGTTCGCGCTTGGGGTCAAACCTTGTTGAACAGAAAAGACTGATTCTTTTAAAACGTATTTATAAATCCATTTTCCATATGCTTTTTTGACGTTCTCTCAAGAACTTGAGCGCACAGACTTCGTCTATTTTTTTTTGGGGGGAAGGTGGTGTGTTGATCGTCCTTAAGACACTTTGTGCAGCAGTGAGTACGTCCATTTCTCCGTGCCCATTATCTCGCATGAAATGCAGGCATTTCATGCATTGGAATGCATCGAACCATTGAAAGAAACGACGCAGGTATGCGCTCGAAGCGTTTGTTCCGTCGATGCATTTCTGCCATTGTTCCCATCCTTTGACTGTCTCGATGTAGTCAGTTATGATAGAGGGTAGGCCTTGTAATTTGGTAAGTATCTTTCCTCGTTGGGTGAATGGGTCATATAATCTCACCGTTTCAAAAAACGTCTTTAATGCCTGGATGGATTTCCAGGAGTAGGTTGGGAAATAATCTTGCCCATAATATTTTGCAACTGCACGTCCCGTGCCGAAAGGAACCCTGTCCGAGGTTCTTGGAGAAGGAATGACAATTGTGGAATTTAACTCTGTAAAATGGCCGGACGAGATGATTTTATTCAGGAAATAGAAATCTTCTCCTGCTTTGCGTCTGTTCATGCCTCCCTGAGCCATATAAGTCCTGGCTGTCGCTGCCATGGCCGATCCTATTGTATGGTAAGCATGAGGAAATCCCGCATGCCGCAACGCTTCAACATAATATCTTAGGTGTAATTCATACCTTGCTGCAGTGTTGTAAATTTCCTGCGGAAGTGGGCCTTCAAGAGGGTGTTCATAATATACACTGCAGCCCGAGGTATGGGGATTTTTTCGGAAATGATTATCCAAGGCGTTCAAATAATTGGGTTGGCACAAACAGTCGGCATCCAAGCCGGCGATCCAACCTCGTTCCAAGTTCCCAGAACAGGTTAAGCGATGCAACGCCTCGTCCATCCCAATCTTGCGAGCAAGGCCAACACCTGCATTCTTTTTAGGTAATCCAAGAGCGTTGATCACATGGAATTGGAGCTGATCTGTATCGTGGGACATGCTCCACTGACTTATGGCCTTCAATAAGTCTTGATTTTCGGAATGGACCTCCGGAGCATCAGCTTCTGAATCATTAAGGACGATGAGAACTTCGATCGGACTTGAAGGAGGCTCGCAAGTTATCAATGATTGGAGTGTGAGTTCCCAGTCGGGTTCACGAAAACACGGGATCACTATCACTCCGCTTAAATTTGAACGTGGTTTCGTAGCGACAATTGCTGGGCGTCCGTTAAACCTTTTTAGATATGCATCAAGATCCATAAGTAGACGAGTCTGAGTATTGATTCATGAAATGAATATACCACAAGGTAGTGTCATCTGAATCAAAACATTCCAAGCGCATCATTGTGGGAAAAAGTTTGTAAGGTAGGGTTTTGACTGAATAATGCACTCATGATCTCACGTTACGAAAGCTCAGTTTGCTTCATCAGTTTTCGCGCACTGATTCTTTTCCTTTTTTCGTTCCTCACATGCGAGGGCACGGGTAAATTACAAAACTCCGAGCAATGGGAAGAAGCGATTGTTGCTTTTGAATCTCAAGACCGAAAGAGCCCGCCTTCCTCTGGAGGGGTATTGTTCATTGGTAGTTCTAGCATTAGAAAATGGGATAGTCTTTCGGAAGACTTCCCCAACAAAAATGTGATTAATCGTGGTTTTGGTGGGTCTAAAATTCCTGATAGTATTCATTTTTTTGAACGTATTGTTCAACCCTACAAACCTTCGGTAATTGTTCTTTATGCTGGTGATAATGACATAGGAGGAGGACATACCGCTCAGCAGGTTTTTGACAATTTTAAAGTATTCTCCAACTTGGTAGCAAAGCGCCTGCCTGAGGCTAAACTCGTTTTCATCGCCATAAAACCAAGCGTCAAGCGTTGGGGTTTGGCTCTTGAAATGCACGAGGCAAACCGTGAAATTGAAAAATACTCGAAACGGCAATCACACATCAGTTACGCCAATATCTGGAATCCGATGCTGAGTGATGAAGGCAAACCACGGCCAGAATTATTTATTGCAGATGGCCTTCACCTGAATGCTGAGGGCTATAAGATATGGGCAAGAGTCGTTAATGAAAAACTCCGAATCGCAAATATCTCGAAAAACCGGTAATTCAATTCAAGATCAATACAGGGCTGAATACGTCCTCGACAAAACAATCAGTAATTAATTATGTTCCCTTCGTCGAACGACCGAAAACACCATGAGCAATCAACATATTCCGGCACAAGGATCCAACTCTGATTCGATCCAAAACAAAGAGGAGACCAACTCCACTCGCAGGCAATTCATTAAATCCTCTTCAGCTGTTGTTGCAGCTGGAGTGGCATTACCCAGTTTTTCAATCCCGCAAAAGACATTCGCTGCCAATGATGAGACTATCAGAGTAGGACTGATTGGCTGTGGTGGGCGTGGGACTGGTGCGGCCAGCCAGGCAATGAAGGCGGATTCCAACGTCATGTTGACTGCCATGGGGGACATGTATCCTGATCGTTTGGATGTCAGCCATAATGCCCTTAAAAAGGCGGCGGAAGAAAAAATCCAAGTAACACCTGAGAACAAGTTTACAGGATTTGACGCCTACAAAAAGGTGCTGGAAAGTGGCGTTGATCTCGTCATTCTCGCAACTCCTCCTGGTTTCAGACCCATGCATCTGAGAGCTGCAGTCGACGCTGGAAAACATATATTTTGCGAGAAACCCATGGCTACCGATGCTCCCGGTTTACGCTCGGTAATCGCTTCCGCAAATGATGCCAAAGCCAAGAAGCTGGCGCTGGTCGCGGGATTTTGTTGGCGTTACAATTTTGCCCGACGGGCGCTTTACGACAAAATCCATAATGGAGATATCGGGGATGTAAGGTCCATTTATGCTACTTACTACACTGGTCCAGTGAAGCCTATGCCAGCTGATGATAAACGTCCTGCTGGCATGTCAGATCTCGATTGGCAGGTACGCAACTGGTACAACTTTACTTGGCTAAGCGGCGATAGTCTTGTTGAACAAGCTATTCACAGTGTGGATAAAGTTGCCTGGTGTATGAAGGATGAGCCTCCAGTCAAGGCAGTGGCTACAGGAGGGCGGCAGGTACCGAATGAAAGTGGCAACATTTTTGATCACTTTGCCGTCTACTATGAATACGCAAATGGTCTCAGGGCATACGTAGGAAGTCGCCAAATCGCTGGTTGCTATAACGAGAACAACGACTATATACATGGTGCCAAGGGGATAGCTGAAATTTTAGGGTGGTCCCGTGTGCAAATTCGAGGTGAAGAATCATGGAAGTATGGTGGCCCGAACAATGACATGTATCAGACAGAACATAATGAATTATTTGCTTCCATCCGTGATGGAAACCCAATCAATGACGGTGATTGGATGAGCAGTAGCACAATGATGGGGATCATGGGCCGTATGGCTGCTTACACGGGCAAAGAAATCTCCTGGGATCAAGCCATGAATTCTCAAGAAAAATTGGTTCCTGAATTTTTTGAACCCAACATGAATCTTCCCATACGACCCATGTCGATTCCTGGTGCTACACCATTCGTCTGACAAGCGGTTCTAAACTTAGATTCCACACTCAGATCTCAAACGCATGACTCCAAAAGTATTCATTGATCGTCGAAAATTTCTATCCTTATCTGCCGTCTCCATCGCCGGGACGATGATGACTGGTGTGTCGGGCCTGAATGTGGCTTCTTTGAAGGCAGATCACCACAATGATAAGGGAAATCGAATCTACAAATCTATCAAGATGGGCATGTTCAATGAGAAGATTTCTGTCCACGAAAAATTCAAGCTCATGAAGGAAATGGGCTTTGATGGGGCGGAACTGAACAGTCCGGGTGGAGTCGACAAGGAGGAAGCATTGAATGCCAGTAGAGAGTTGGGATTTCCTATTCATGGGGTGGTTGATTCCATTCACTGGGGAATTCGGTTGTCAGATCCGGATCCCGCAATCCGTGAAAAAGGACTTCAAGGTCTTTTGACCGCCATGAAGGATACTCATTTTGTTGGGGGGGATGCAGTTTTGTTGGTGCCGGGTGCCGCGAGGGATCCGGAAAATGAATCCCATGGTCACGTTTGGACGCGTTCGATCGAACAAATCAAAAAAGCGCTCCCAACGGCTTCAAAACTTGGGGTGAGGATCCTTATTGAAAATGTTTGGAATAACTTTCTCTACGATCCGAAAGGAGACAATGATCAGTCAGCATCACTTCTAGCCGCCTATCTGGATGAAATAAACAGCCCGTGGGTTGGGTCGTATTTTGATATTGGAAATCATCAACGATTCGGTAAGCCTGCAGAATGGATAAGGACCTTGGGGCATCGCATCGTTAAATTGGACGTCAAAGACTGGGGTGTTGACAACGGTTTTTGCAAAATCGGAGACGGTGACGTGGACTGGGCCGATGTGCGAAGCGCATTGCGCCAGATCGGTTACACTGGATGGGCAACGGCAGAGGTGTCCGGAGGTGACCGCCACCGTATCAAAGACATCTCTGAACGTATGGATCAATATCTCTTGGGTAAGTAGCGCCAGGGGCTCAAGACAAATTATTCTTGCGAGGCCAAAGCGCTAGCCAAGGACATAGTGATCGGCGCAGTTTGATTTACATTGTTATTCTTAATTTTCTGTAGCTTTTCAGAATATGACTCACCTGCTTTTGCAAAACCTGGACTTTTCTAACTGCTGTAAGGCAGATCAATACTTAGTTCATGAGGAACGGCACGCTCAACAGGACTATATTTTTTCATAAAAACAAGACCGAGTGCTTGCATTCAATCAATCAAGCCGCCATTCTCCACACGAGTGGCACTCTACAAGCTGCCCCTAAAACGATCACATTAGACATGAGCAATTCGGACGCAAAACCAAAGCTTGATTTGGATTTGGAATCGGCCTTTCTACCAGCATGGGCGCAGAAATCTACTGAGGGTAACCCCTATGCGAAATTTGAAGGAAGGGATAGAGATTATACCAACCGCGACGGACGGGGGAGGAAACGTGGAAACGATTCAGGGAGACCTCCTCGCCCCAGAGGAAGGGATCCACGCAGCAACGATCGACGTCAAGGTGCGGGAGGCAGAGATAACCGACCAGGAGGAGGCGGTCAACAAAGGGGGGGAGGCGGTCAAGGGCGTTCTGGTAGAGGCGGTAACGATCATGGCGACCGCCGTAATCGCCCCCAAAGCAGAGGTCCTCAACGGGACAGGCCACGTCGCAGCCGTCAGGAAATATTGGCATCCTTGCCACAGCTGAAAACACAAATCATTCCTGAAACCAAAGGCGTAGGATTGCTTGCCAAGCGCATCCGAATGCAAGGAAGAGCATATCCGCTGTTCGATATTGCCGGATTGATTCTCCAAAGTTCGGATCGCTACCAGATTCGATTCAGTTCTCAAACACCACCCAAAGATCAGGAGCAACAAAAAATCTGGATCTGTAAACTGGATCAGACGATCTGGCTGAATGAAGCGGAAGTGGTGCAGCACGTATTGCAAAAGTACCTTGACGATTTCTACAGTGCCGAGAAAACAGAAACGGAACCTCCTAAAGGCTCTTTTAATTTTGTGGCTCAATGCGGAATGTCCGGTGTGGTGCTTGGCCCTCCCAACTACCACGGTTATCAGGCTCGTCTACGCGAGTTGCATGAAGAACGTTACTCGCGCATGGATTTTGAAGCTTTCAAAGCCAAAGTGAAAATTGTTCAGGATGAAGAAGTGGTTAATAAGTGGTTGGAAGAGCAAAGCTGGACCATAGAATACGGCGATAAAAAAGATCCTGAAGCCAAAAAACTCCACTCTTTGGAGGAGGTGGAAGTTCACTTTCGCGAGAAAAATTTTCAGGACTCCATCGAATGTGTAAATTCCGTGCAAGTTTCGGGGGACCCCAAAAAACAACTCTCTCGGCCCATTCGGGATTTGATTCGATTTCATGTTGATGATCAGACACGTTTTCCTCTTCAGCTGGCCACCGAATTAAGTCAACAATTTACGCGTCAGGGACTACAGTTCTTCAAAGTCAATAAAACAGTGACGCATGTTTCTGTTTCCCGCCCGCATTATTTGAATTTAGCCTCCACACCTGTTTCCGACTTGGTGAAGCGCATCGTTCAGTTCATCGATGAGTCGCCTAATTGTACTCGCAACAAAGTCCTAGAATCTTTGGCTCCAGCGCCAGCTGCAGCAGAAGATCCCAAAAATGATGATAATGGGGGCAGTAAACTGCCTTCCGAAAAAGGTGAGGGTAGGGATGATACAGCTGCAGGCGAATCCAGTCAGCCAGTAAAAGATGTCGCTGAAGTTAATCCCCAAGCTGAAAATGCTGGTGAAGCAAAAGTAAAGAAATCACCAAAACCCGAATCGGCCTTGACACCAGAACAAGCTGCTGTCACCACTGATTTGCATTGGCTCATTCATCAAGGGCATGTGATCGAGTTTTCCAACGGTAAGCTGGAGACCGCCAAAAAGCCCAAAGATCAGCCCAAAAAGAAATCCGCTAAATCTTCCAAGAAGAAATCCAGCGAAGAGGCATCGAAAAAAGATCAGCCTGCTCAGGAACCCGAAGCTAAAAAAAGCGATGATTCAGTCAAAACAGCTGAAACCAAATCATTGGGCACTGAGAATGCTGAAGTTGAAGTAATTCCAGAGATACCACAAGCAGAGGCAGGTGAGGTCCCGGTAAATGAACCATCTACATCTGATTTACCCACTGAGGAAAAGAGCGACTCTGCAGATGTAGCAGTTGATGCATCACCTGAGGTTAATGACCCTGAAGCATCGGTGCCTGCAAGTGGCGTAGATAAAGTGGAACCCAAGGAAACATCCCCTGCAACAAGTGAGGAAGATACCTCCAAACCTGCAGAGAGTTGATCATGGCTCGCAAAAGTGCATACGCTCAAGCCGGTGTTGACCTCGAGTTAGGCAACCAAGTCAAACAAACTTTACCCGACCTTCTTGCCTCCACCCACCGCAAAGAAGTGCTTGGTAAAGTGGGGGGGTTTGGCGGTTTGTTTGCGGCTGGTTTTAAGGACTACGAAAAGCCTGTTCTTGTTTCCAGCGTGGATGGTGTGGGGACCAAGCTCAAAGTAGCATTCATGACAGGTAAGCATGATACGATCGGGGAAGACCTTGTAAATCATTGTGTTAACGATATTCTTGTTCTGGGTGCAGTTCCCTTGTTTTTTCTGGATTACATTGGGGCAGGAAAGCTGAAGCCCAAAGTGTTCGACTCAATCATTAGAGGGTTTGTACGTGGCTGTAAGTCCAACGGTTGTGCGCTTATTGGTGGGGAAACAGCACAGATGCCGGGTTTTTATCAAGCCGGTGAGTATGACGTCAGCGGCACGATTGTTGGCGTGGTGGATCAGCCGCGGATGCTTGATGGGCGCAAGACAAAGGCCGGCGATGTGGTGATTGGGCTGGCATCCAATGGCTTGCACACCAATGGTTATTCTTTGGCCAGAAACATTTTATTTGAAAAGGCGGGACTCAAGCCCTCTACTCGTCTTGCTGATTTGGGAGGTAAAGTGGGTGATGCTTTGATGGCAGTTCATCTGAGCTACAATAAAATCGTTCAGCGCTTGTTGAAACGATTCAACCCAGGAGGAAAACCATCTGCTATCCAATCATTGTCTCACATAACCGGAGGTGGTTTTCAGGATAATATTCCACGTAATCTGCCTGCGCATCTTGATGTGAAAATCCACCAGGGTTCATGGGATATACCACCTTTGTTCCAATACCTCCAGTCAGCTGGTAAAATCAAAGACAGCGAGATGTTTCATGTTTTCAATATGGGGATTGGATTGACAATGACCGTACGCGCCCATCAAGCAGACAGCATTTTGAGAGCAATACGGCGCTCCAGCCACCAAGCCTGGTTGATTGGTGAAGTCGAAAAGGGCTCTGGCAAAGTACATATGTCCCTCTAGGTTCGGCTCTAGGTTCGGATATGCGGCTCAGGCCGGGCAATCATCCATTGCGGAAGATTGAAACTCAGGTTTATTCCAAATTTATAACGTTAGAAGTACCGGGGCTTTCGGTCTTTTTTTTAGTTTTTGCCAGTATTAATATACAACTGATCAGAAAGCACGTCAGTGAGAAATACCTTCCTATATTTTGGTACAGGGTCAAGGGCACTTTCCATCCCTTGGGAATATCCATGATTCGGAAACCCTTCGAGTAGATATCCTCCGAACCAAGGTGAGATCCAGGAGTGTTTATTCGACCTGCGGGGTCAACCCAGCAAGTGAGACCATTGTTTCCACAGCGAATCATGGGTAATCCTGTTTCAATGGAGCGAAAGGCAGCTAAACCTGCATGCTGAAATTGAGCCGCGCTCTCCTTGAACCAACCATCGTTGGTTAGATTGAGCAGGCAATCGATTTCATGAGTAGCCTGATGTGACAAATGAGGCATCACATCCTCAAAACAAATCAGAGGGAATAAACGAATATCCTGCTCGGGAAGATGAAAAGCTTCTGCCTGCTTACCTGCAGTAAAAAGGTGCTGTATGGGTGTCAGTATCTTCAGAATGGGAAACCACTGATGCAATGGGACGTATTCTCCAAACATGACAAGATGACGTTTGTGATACGTATCTCTTAATTGCCCTGAAGGGTTCATGAAAAAAGCGGCATTGAATGTGGTGGGATGATCGGAATTCAATGTTTCAAAATCGACATCCGTTCCGTTGAAGCAAAACCATGCCTGATGTTGATTCAATAAATCCTTCATAGGTTTAAAGGATTGGATATTTCCGGGGAAAGCTCCTTCCGGCCATACCAGCAGATCTACATCCAATTGGAGTGCAGCCTTCGAAAGTCCCAGTAGATCCTCGAATCTGGACTGATCTTCCAAGGAATTCCAAATCAAGGTTTGCGGGAAGGCGGGTTGAATCAGAGCGACTTTAAATGTTTCCTTCGGACGGGAGTCTTCAATCGATTGAATTCGTTGGTAGCCATAAATGCACAATGCAATGGTGACCCCCACTGGGAGAATTGTATCGGGTAGCCACGTCCAGGGGCCAGGAGTCCTGAGCTTTGTTCGAGCGATTCCTATGCCTGTTGCAAGTGATGTCCAAACGACGATGAAAGAGATCATTGGGACACCTCCTAATGCTGCAGTTTGAGCCAATGGAGCATAGGGTAGTTGTGAGGCGCCAAGAAGTAGCCATGGAAAACCAGTGAACAGATTAGATACTATCCATTCCATACCCACCCATAGAACTGCGCCCAATATTGAAAGTCGCTGGGCTTCGAATAAGGTTCTGGAGCGTAGCCATTGCAGTGTATCGGTCGGAGCTCCGTTATGAGCGGTTCCTTTGAATTGATATATGAGGTGCCAACAGATAGCGGTCCATAAAGCAGGGAAAAGTGCTACGTAGGCTGAAAGCGAAAACCAGCCTGCCAAAGCGCCGGTAAAATGTGGCATGTTCAACAACCAATACAGGCTTGTTGCAGCATGTGTCCATGAGGCCAGATATGCCCAGCCAAAAACTGATTTACCTTGTGTGCCCGCACCAATGACTATCAAACAGGCGGGAGTCAACCATGCAAACCCAACCATGTTCCACTTCGGGAAAGCGAATGCCCAAATCAATCCAAGGCCAATACAGGCAAAGAGACGTAGCCAGAGTTTGTGTTTTTGATGGGCCGTGAACATGTTGCTGTATTTTCAGTAAATCAACCAGCTTGCTTAGCCTCGGCTCGGTAGGCTTCGGCAAGAAGTGTGATCGGATGTTTAATCTCGATGCGGAGCCCTCGCTCTTTAGCTCCGTTCAGTATCTGCAATAGGCAGCCGGGATTACCCGTAGCAAGCACCGTTGCCTTGGTAGATTCAACGTGATCCAGTTTGCGTTGCAGCAAGATATCTGCTGTTTCGGGCTGCACGATGTTGTAAACACCTGCACTGCCGCAGCACCAACTGCTTTCAGGGAGCTCATGTAAGATTAAACCTGGTATGGATTGAATGATTTCCCTTGGTTGTGCGCTTATTTTTTGCCCGTGTACGAGGTGACACGCTTCATGATATGTAACTCCCTGGCTTTTGAGTGGCTGGTTCTTGGGGGCTTTCCATCCCGTCAGTGCCAGCCATTCATGAATGTCTTTTACCTTATCATCCCAAAGTACGGCTTTGCTGGCATAAATCGGGTCATCTTTGAGTAGTTCCGTATAATGTTTCAGGTGTGATCCACAACCAGCAGCGTTTGTGATGATAGCATCAAATTGCTCTGGTGGGAATTGATCTATCATTTTACGCGCCATTTCCTGAGCCAGTGACCATTCGCCGTTGTGAGCGTGCAGGGATCCGCAGCAATTTTGCTCGGGAGGCGTGATTACTTCGCATCCGTTTCGGGCCAGAACCTCTGCTGTGTCCAGATTGACATCACTGAAAATTAGATCCTGTGCACATCCTGAAAGTAAAGCGACTCGATATTTTTTTTCGCCAAAGGGGTGGGTGATTGTATCTACCAATTCATGAGTGAATCTGGAGCGTATGGTGGGAGTCATTTTTTCCATATCGCGCAATCGTTTGGGCATGAGTTTCAAGATACCTGTGCCGCGAATGAAAGTCTGCAATCCTGATTGCTGATACAAGCGCATTAATGTCCCCAGAAATTGAAGTCGCCGTTGCTCCGTAAAGAGCCAGCTGATGGTTAGTTGCCTGATAAGGGACCTTTTAGGAGACTGCAGGATGTTTTTGGATTCAACTTCGGCTCGTGCATGTTCAAATAGTTCGGCATAATTGACACCCGCAGGGCAGGCTGTCATGCACGCAAGGCAGCCTAGGCAGTAATACATCTCTTCTGCGAAGCTTCTGGATACTTCCAGTTCGTCATCAGCGATGGCCCGCATCAAAGCGATTCGCCCACGGGGACTGTGTTTCTCCATTTGTGTCAGTTCATAAGTTGGGCAGCTAGGAAGGCATAATCCGCAATGCATGCACTGCTGAACGACCGAGTAATCAAGGCCTCTCAAATGAGAATCGATCGGACTTGGCTCTAGGCTTGAGAATGTTGGGTGAGACATGATGATGTAATGGGATGGGTAGATTAAGAATCGCTATTAAATGCGTTATTCTGCTCGTCTCGCTGAAGAAATTTCACAACTTTAAAAAAGAAGAAAGCTGCTATCGAGACGAAGAATAATGCAGTAATCACTCCGATACCAACGTCCCTCAGCTGATTCTTTGAAATTCCCTTGAGGGCAAACCCCATGCAGCTGAAAACGGCCAGTAAGGTAGATGCACTAAAAAAGAAGACTATTTTTTTAGGTCGTTTTGGGTCAATTCGCTCCGTTTTGCCGTCAAAGATGATACGGTAAACCCAACTGGTAATCCCAAAAAACACCACGAAGGCTAACAGAGTAAAGATCCCGATCTTAAATTCCAGCGTGGGGTTGATTTGTTGGATGGATGCAATAAATGCTGCTACTGCTCCCATGGAAAAAGAGGAAGCAAAACCAGCAAGGCGATGAAATTGATCATCAAAAGAGGATGTCGAGGCGGAAGTAAGGCTCATTTTTCAAGGATTTTTATTAGATAGGGTCAAATATTTTGCCAGGATTGAGTGTGCCTTTGGGGTCCAGTACGTTTCTGACTTCTTTCAAAATTCTCATTTGTGTCTGACCTGCAAAATCAGGAAGAAACTTTTTCTTGGCAATGCCGATACCATGTTCTCCAGTAATCGTTCCACCCAGGCGAATGGCTTCCTTGAAAATGTCTTCAAAAGCCTCCTCAATTCGATGCATTTCATCCGTGTTGCGTTCATCCGTGAGAAAGGTGGGATGTAAATTGCCATCGCCCATGTGTCCAAAAGTGCCGACTTTTAATTGATATTTTTTTGCGACTGCCGCCACGTAGCGGATCATGTGTCCAAGTTCACTTCTTGGAACGGTGGCATCTTCAAGAATTGTGGTGGGTGACAGTCGCGCAAGAGCTGAGAAAGCGCTTCGACGTGCACTGGCAAGTTTGGCGGCCTCTCTATCATCCTTGGCAACCCGGATTTCCATGCAACCGTGTTCCCTGCAGATAGCCTCCATTTTTTCTGCCTCTTCTTTCACAACGGCCGGATGCCCGTCGGTTTCTATGAGTAGCAGCGCCTCGCAATCAAGCGGTAGGCCGATTTTGGCAAAGTCTTCGACGCAATGAATCGTGGTACGATCCAGGAATTCCAAAGTGCAGGGAATGATTTGAGCTGCGATAATGGCGGAAACGGTTTCAGCGGCTCGATCCATTTGCTCAAATGTCGCTACCATTGTTTTTTTGGCCTGTGGCTGGGGGATTAGTCTCAGCAGCACTTTGGTGATCACTCCCAGCGTTCCTTCCGAGCCAATAAATAAATCCTTCAATGAATAGCCTGCAACGTCCTTGACACATTTATTACCCATCCAGCAGATTTCACCATCAGGCAATACGATTTCCATTCCCATCACGTAGTTGCGCGTTACTCCGTACTTTAATCCACGTAAGCCGCCTGAATTTTCTGCCACATTACCCCCGATTGTTGAAATTTTCATGGAACCAGGATCCGGAGGATAAAAGAGGCCTGCTTTCTCTGCTGCTTCAGCAATGGTCAAGGTGGTTGCGCCGGGTTCGGTCAACAGTGTGAGGTTGGCTTTATCCAATTCCAGAATCTTTTTCATTTTGACGGTGCAGAGAACAATGCACCTTTCGGAAGGTAAACTGCCTCCGCTCAATCCTGTACCAGAACCTCTTGTCACAACGGGGATCCCTTCTTTGTTGGCGAGTTTTAGAACCTCGGATACCTGTGCAGTAGTGCGGGTAAACACCACGCAGTCTGGGTGTTGTTTGAGTGCAGCCGTGCCGTCAAAAGAGTAGGGGATCAGGTCTTCCTTTTGATCAAGGACATCTTGTTTTCCTACAATCTTGCGCAGGCGGTCGATGACTGACAGTTCAAGCTTCAACATAAATGGAATCGAGATTGAATAAAGCCGTGCTGCAGGTCAATGAACTTTCTTGAATGACTCTCATCGACATGATGGAATACCATTACTTTATGAGTAAGAATACACTTGCTGGAAATTTAAATGTGTTGACTGTGGTCGGTAATCGCAGTGAAAAATCTACCACTCGCTCGGTGGTTAATCATGTCGGTCATCTACTTGAGCAACGTGGTTGTCGATTGAATCGCTTTGATTATGCAGAGGAAAACCTGCCATTATTTGACGTTCAAACAGCTTTCGGAGGCGAGGTTTATGCGGCTTTGAAAAAGAAGGTCAAGCAAGCTGACGTCATTGTGTTGGGCACCCCTGACTACCATGGAAGCATGAGTAGTGCGCTGAAGAATTTTTTGGATCATTTCTGGACAGAGTTTGCCGGCAAGCTTTTTGGGGCAATTGTTGGTTCTCACGAAAAGGGGCTTACAGTGCATGATCAAATGCGCACAGTCATGCGCCAATGCTACGCATGGTCTTTGCCCTATGGTGTCAGTTTTCAAGATAAGGCTGATGTTGATGGAGATTCGGTGACTTCCGAGGCTCTGAAGTCAAAACTTGAAGGGATGGCCAGTGATCTGGTTGTTTACGGTCAAATTCTCGCGAATCAGCGAAAAGTTGATTTGGCAGGATCCGAAGCTGGGTTTTTGTCGCACTATCGGAAATAAGCTTTTCGTTCTTACTCAATGCCAATCAAAGCAACAAAAAAATCATGACAAACAGTCCTTACGCCCAGATGGTCGCAGGATATGCCAAGGCTTTTCGGGAAGGTAAAAATATACCCAACGGAGGTTATGCCTGCCCCATTAGGCCAACTTTACCTCAGCATGCCCCCAAGGCCTTGATTTTCTCACCGCATCCGGATGACGAGTGCATCATCGGTGGCTTGGCTCTGCGTTTACTCAAGGAGTCTGGGGTAAATGTCATCAACGTTGCCGTGACTCAAGGAAGCAATCAAGAGCGCCAGATTGGCAGGTTGGAAGAGTTGCGTGCCGCATGTGGATACATGGGTTTTGGTCTAATTCAAACAGCTGATCGAGGTTTGGAGGGGGTGCATTCCAAACGTCGTGAAAATGATCCAGATTCCTGGTCGAAAGATGTGGTGTTGATCGCTCGGATTTTAACAGAGCAAAATCCGGCAATTATATTCGTACCTCATTTGACCGACTGGAATTCGACCCACATCGGGGTGCACTTGTTAGTCATGGATGCCTTGGCCAGGATGCCCTTGAGCTTTGAAACCTGCGTCATCGAGACTGAATACTGGGGAGCCATGGCATCACCTAATTTAATGGTGGCATCCAGTGAGGAAGATGTTACGGAGATGGTAACGGGGACATCCTTTCATGTGGGAGAGGTGACACGGAATCCATTCCACTTGCTTCATCCCGCGTGGATGCAGGATAATGTGAGACGAGGTTCCGAACTTGTCGGAGGTCAGGGCGAGTCAGCTCCAGATTTTTCTTTTGCGACGCTTTATCGTGTCAATTGCTGGGCGAACCGGCAGTTGAGTGTGGCCTGGGATGGTGGGCGCTACCTCAGGCTTGACGCGGATCCCGCGCATCTTTTGCAGCCGTGATGCTTCCGCCTGAAGGGGAACCTTAACCTCTCAGAGAGAATTTTCCACACTGAGCTTAGAAAGCCACCAGTTGACTTAGAGCTTCGACCCGTTTGTTGATGCATTCTCGAGTTGTAATCGTGGTCGATGCCAGACCAAAACCTTCACAGCAAAAAGACGCGGTCACAGTACCGTGGATAATCGCTTGTCTCAGGTTGTCATCAATATCACCGTCATGGCTGGCAAGATACCCCACCAAACCTCCCACAAAAGAATCTCCAGCACCCGTTGGATCAATGACGCTATCCAGAGGGAAAGCGGGAGCTATGAAAAGTCCACTCGGGCCTGACAGAATGGCACCATGCTCTCCCTTTTTCACAATCACATACTTTGGTCCATATTTGTGCAAGGACTGGGCAGCGATAACCACATTGTCTTCTTCCGTGAACTGACGAGCTTCGCTATCGTTAAGTACAAGGCAATCCACGTCTTTGAGCAATTGTTCCAATTCGTGACGCGCGATGTTTAGCCAAAGATCCATGGTGTCGGCTACCACAAATTTGGGCTGCTTCATCTGCTTCAAGACGTGGTGCTGGAGTTGAGGGGCACAATTGGCCAGGAGAATGTATGCTTTCTCGTTGAGAGGGCTTGTTACATTAGGCATCCAATCCTCAATCACGCCTAGATCTGTCTCCAGTGTCCTGCGATTGTTCATGTTGACCTCATATTCGCCTTCCCAATGGAAAGTGTTTCCAGCCGCCTTTTCCAGTCCGCTCAGGTCGATCTGGTGCTTTTTGTAAAGCTCAATGTATTCTTCGGGGAAATCGTCTCCCACTACTCCCAGCAGGCTGACTTGAGAGAAAAAGCTTGCTGCAACGGCTGCGTGGCTTGCAGATCCCCCAAGCAATCTGGGGTTTTCACTGTTTGGTGTTTTGATGGAGTCCAGGGCGGTTGTACCAACGATCAATAAGCTCATTTTTTTATTCAATATTCAAACGGAGATACCTTTATAAGGAGGTTACTGCATTGAATCAATGGTTTAGGAGCAATGTTTTCGGTAATTACCGTAGGGAATTTCTTTCAGCGAATCCAAGCTATGATTCCAGAAATACATCCACGCCTGGATCTCCTTTTCATTCCTCTCTGAAACAACCGGCACGACACAGCGTATGAACAGCGATCGATCGGGTTCCTTGCATCGACAGTCCTCATAAATATCTAAATCACTCAAAAGTGTGTCAGCTTCGGTCATTTGGTAAAGCTCGCCATGGATCTTATTTGACTTGATGATGCTGGCGACCGCGCACGGATACTCTTGACGATAATCAAACAATAATCCGTGTGCGAAAGCTTGTCCTAAACAAGACGCGGACTGTCTCAACTTCTTCGCAAAAGGATTATTCATACCTGACATCAATGTTCCATAAACAAACAGGTAATCGCATTGAATCCTTTGGTTTATTTCGTATGAATCATCCATTGTTCGAGTTTCAGGTGTTTAAATTGATATGGCATCAAGCTTGATTTTACAAACCCATACGCTAATGTATCCTCATATGCATCTCCCTCAATTGAAAATTCTCTATTGGGTCAAAGCCTTCTTTGTGTTGGCTACTATCTTGTCTCCTCAACTTGCAGGACAGGAAGGAATTCCGGATGGGGTCTGGGTGCGTCCCGGGTTTGAACTGACTGTTGCGGAAAGTACAATCAAAAAGCCAAGATTCCTTGAATTCGATGACCAAGGAACGCTTTTTGTCAGCGTTCCAGCCAAGGGGAAGATTCAGGCGTGCCGAGATGAAGACGGCGACGGTATTTATGAATCCGTCACTACCTATGTTGAGGGATACAAAACAGGTAAGATATTGCAGGCTATGCAATTCTACAAAGGGTGGTTGTGGTTTGCTGACATGACTTCCATTTATAAATCTCGGGATCTAGACCATGATGGCCAATCCGATGAGGTCATTGAAGTGATTGGTGAAGACCAACTTCCTATCACTGGCGGTGGTCACAAGTGGCGTGCTTTATTGATTCATGAAGACCTTATCTACACACATGTTGGAGATCAGGGGAATGCGACGGACGAGCCGATCACGGAAAATGATCGCAAGAAGATATGGACATTCAATCTGGATGGTTCAGGGAAATCGCTGTTTGCATCTGGTATTCGCAATACTGAGGAGCTATGTATCCGCCCCGGCACAGATGAGGTATGGGGAGTCGATCATGATATTGACACGCTCGCACTCAAACTGGAATCGAAGCATCCCAAATTTGGTCAACCCATTACGGACCACAATCCTCCAGCAGAATTGAATCATTACGTCAAAGGTGGTTTCTACGGTCACCCTTACATCCTGGGTAAAAACATGCCCAACCTCAACTATCTTGATCATCCTGATTTGATCGAAATGGCTTCCAAAAACGTGATTCCTGAATGGGTGATGCCGGCTCATTGTTCAGGTAATGGGATGACCTTTTATCAAGGGAAAATGATACCTGGCGCGTATGGCGATGCTTTTGTTGCCTTCAAGGGGGGATGGAATGCAAAGCAAAAAGTGGGTTATTGCGTATCTCGTATTTTATTTGAATTCGGTCATCCTTATGGTGAGCAGAAAATTGTGAATTTTCTCAAGAACGGGGACGAAGTTCTTGGACGTCCTACCGATTGTGAACAGGCGCCTGATGGTTCTATTTTGTTTACAGACGACAATAAAAATAAAATTTATCGCATAAGATATGTCGATAGATAAATAGCAAAACGGCCCGGGCTGTTTACAGCCTGGGCCATGATAGATTTTAAATATCTGAGGTTTATTGAGATTTTATCCAATCAAGCACATGATTGACCGCATCTTCGACCTTGACCTTTGAAAGCTCTCCGCCGCGTGGTTTGATCTCAATTTCACCATTTGCGAGGGAACGGTCTCCAATTCCTACCCTGATCGGGAACCCTACTAATTCAGAGTCTTTGAACTTGACCCCAGGACGTTCATCACGGTCATCAAGCATCACATCCACTCCCGCCTCAGTTAATTGGCTGTAAAGAGACTCTGCGACCACCATAACCTCACTCTCCGGTTTGTTTCCCAGCGGTGTGATACATACTGCGTAGGGAGCTACCGAAACTGGCCACCGAATCCCGTGGTCATCGTGGCATTGCTCTATGATCGCCTGCAATGTGCGAGTGACGCCAATACCATAACAACCCATGATACAGGGATTGGATTTACCGGTTTCATCCAAGAAGCTTGCATTCATTGCCTCACTGTATTTTGAACCCAACTTGAAGACGTGGCCTACTTCAATGGCTGTCTGCACCATCAAAGGTTTTCCCGTTATCGGGCATGGTTCCCCTGCCTGAACGGTTCGGAAATCAGCAAATGCTTTTACCTTGATATCTCTTTCAACCGAAACATTGCGAATATGAAATTTATTTTCATTGGCTCCAGTAGTCAAATCGTAGCCACCCTTTAGAAAATCATCAGCGTATACTGGGATATCATCCACACCGACAGCTCCGAGACTTCCTGGGTAGGCACCCAGCCAGTCGTTGATTTCGGCAGGTTCTGCTGGGCGGAATTGAGTCGTACCGAGCACGCCGGCAATCTTCGCCTCATTCAACTGGTCATTACCAAGTAACAAAAAGATCACTGGTTTGTCTTCAATGACGTAAACCAAGGTCTTTATCTGGTGATCTGCAGGCACATTGAAGGGGGCTTTTGTCAACGCATCAATGGTTTTAACGCCTGGAGTTGCAAATTTTTCGATAGCACAGAGAGTGGATACTTCGACTGCCTCCTGATCTGCCAGAGGGCTTTTGAGTCCGCTGGTGGCTTTCTCTACGTTCGCGGCATACTCACCGGTTTCTACGTAGACGACATCATTTTCACCCACTTCCGCGGGCACCATGAATTCATGCGAAAATTTACCACCAATCACACCAGTATCAGCTTCTACCGGCAGGGCTTTCAATCCACACCGATCAAAAATGCGCACATAGGCATCAAACATGGATTGATAACTTGTTTGAGCTGCCTCATCGGAAACATCAAAACTGTAAGCGTCTTTCATGATGAACTCACGTGCTCGCATGAGCCCAAAGCGAGGACGAATTTCGTCCCTGAATTTTGTCTGAATTTGATAGAAATTCTTGGGTAATTGACGGTAGGAACTGATTTCTGACGCCGCCAGGCTGGTTACTACCTCTTCATGAGTCGGTCCTAAGACCCATTCACGCTGAGATCGATCTTTGGCCTTGAACAATACGTCACTGGCTGTTTCGTAACGTCCGCTTTCTTTCCATATTTCAGGCGGTTGCAAAGCAGGCATCAACACTTCCAAGCCGCCCGCCCGATCCATTTCTTCACGGATGATTTGAGAGATTTTTTGCAATGATCTCAATCCCATGGGAAGGAAGGTGTATAACCCGCCGGTCAGTTTTCTGATTAGTCCTGCTCTTAGCAGTAATTTGTGTGAAGCGATTTCAGCTTCCGATGGTGTTTCCTTGAGTGTGGGTACAAATGTCTGGGACCAACGCATATAGTTGCAAAGTCAAATGAGTTTAGATGTGAGAGAATATGGTCGACACTATTTTACGGTGTTCACCAAAGGAGACATTCCTTGAATTCTTACCTCAAGCTTATCTCCGGATTGTATCGGGCCAACCCCACTGGGAGTGCCGGTAAGGATCACGTCACCCGGTAGCAGGGTGATATTGGTTGAAATGAAGCTCACCAATTCAAAACAGTTGAAGATCAACTGGCCCGTCAGTGAGTTCTGTCTCAATTGTCCGTTCTGAAAAAGCTGGATAGTGAGTTTATGTGGATCGATTTTTGTTTCCACATAAGGTCCCAGTGGTGTGAAGGTATCGAATGATTTTGCCCGCGCCCATTGACTTTCTGCTTTCTGGATCGTTCGATCGCTGATGTCCTGAGCTGACGTATACCCGAAAATATAACGAGCTGCAGCGTTAGCTGTTACGTTGCGCATCCTTCTGCCAATCACAATGGCCAGTTCAGCTTCGTAATCCACACGATTATCCTGAAAGGGGATTTCAATTTTTCCTCCATCGGGGATCAATGAGGTCGGAGCTTTGAGCCAAAACAAAGGTGTTTTCGGTAGTGCTTTTCCAGACTCACGTGCGTGATCCGCATAATTCAAGCCTACTGCGATCACCTTTGAAGGCGCGACAGGTGTGAGCGTCTTGATACCCTTAGGGTTCGTTGCACGCTTTTGAAATGAAGGAGAACCGAAAACATCGCCCTTTAATTTAAAAAGTTCGCCGTCAACCACTTTCGCGTAGAAGATGTCATCACCCTTCTGGAATCTACCAATAGCTGCCATACATACTAAAATCCTAAATTAAAGAAAATGCAGCCAGACCGCAAGGCGAAAGTCCACCACACTTCGACAGCTGCGAAGGGGGGGCGATTTCTCAGGAGCCTAAATTTTCTCAGTTTTCGGTTGCGGTTTGAATAGGTTCGGGATGAAATGGCCTCGAATTCCTTTTATTTATTATGTGGAAAAAACCATTGAAATCCTCGTTGGCAAAGCTTGTTCTTGCCGCCATTGCTGTCGGTTTGTGTAGTCCTGGACTGGAGGCACAACTCAACTTTAAGGATGGTGATCGCGTATGCATCATCGGTAACTCGCTCGCCAGTCGTCTTCAGTACAGTGGGTGGCTCGAGTCAATGATTCAGAGCCGTTCAGAAGGTAAGCATCTAACATTCAGGAACCTAGGTTTCCCGGGGGATCAAGTTGCCAAACGTCCTCGAAACAAAGGTTACATGACTCCGGAAGAATACCTGACGCACTGTGAGGCTGACGTTATCTTTGCCATGTTCGGCTACAACGAATCCTTTGCCGGTGAAGGCGGATTGGACAGTTTCAGCAGGTCTCTGAATGAAATGATTGATTCTTATCGTGAGTTGAAGCCCAACGGTAAAACAGCTCCTAGAATTGTTTTATTCTCTCCCATAGCCCATGAAAACTTGAACGACCGTAATTTTCCTGACGGCAACGAAAATAATGCTCGATTGGCCCTTTACACTTCTGCCATTAGACAAGTAGCTGTTGAGAAAAATGCATCGTTTGTTGATTTGTTTGCAGCAAGCCAAGCACTTTACCAAGCTTCGATTTCTCCACTTACTCTCAATGGCATTCATCTAAACGACGAAGGCAACCGTCTGCTTGGACAATTCATCGCATCCACCTTGCTCAATGAATCTTTCTCAGTCACATCGGAGCTAGAGCAGCTGAGGCAGGCAGTGCTGGATAAAAATCTACATTGGTTCAACAGATACCGCGCCACTGATGGTAATGACGTATGGGGTGGCCGCTCACACCTTAAATTTGTTCAAGGTCAGACAAACCGTGAAGTACTCATGCATGAGTTGATCATGTTCGATATAATGACGGCCAATCGTGACCTTCGTATTTGGACACTGCTTGAAGGTCGAGACATGGTTGTCGACGACAGCAATGTTCCTCCCCCTGTTGGAGTTGTTTCCAATGTGGGTGGAGGAAGCCCCAGCTCGAATGCCAAAAAAGAAGGCGATTTGCATTACATCAGCGGTGAAGAGGGCCTGAAGGAAATGAAAGTTCCTGAAGGCTTTGAGGTTAACCTGTTTGCCGATGAAGAAAGATTCCCCGAATTGGTGAACCCTGTTCAGTTATCCGTCGATACGCATGGCCGCCTGTGGGTTGCTGCCTGGAAAACCTATCCGAAATGGGAGCCATTGAAGGAAATGGATGATCGTCTCATCATACTTCCAGATGAAAACCGCGATGGCGTCGCCGATGAAGCGATCACCTTTGCCAAGGTGCATAACCCAACCGGATTTGAATTCTGGAATGGTGGAGTGCTGGTTGCATCACAACCCGATATCTTGTTTCTGAAAGATACAGATGGAGACAATATCGCCGATGAGCGAACGGTTTATCTGGAAGGTATTGGATCAGCTGATACGCATCATGCTGCCAATGCTTTTGTCTATGGCCCTGATGGCGCCATTTACTGGCAGAGCGGCATCTTCTTGGTGAACAACATCGAACACCCATACTCTCCTTCATTGAACACGGGTTCTTCCGGTATGTTCCGATTCGATCCTCGTCGATACCACATCAGTTATCATGCTAACAACAGCCCGAACCCGCACGGCATCAGTTTTGATAAATGGGGCTACCACTATGCTACCGATGGAACTGGCGGACGTGCATATCAAGTGGTGCCGGCTGAAAAAGGCTTCAAGATGCAGAAACTTTTGGATATGCAGGTGCGTCCCGTACCTGCGAATGGAGTGATTTCCAGCGAAAACTTTCCTGCATCCTACCAAGGTGATTTCATGATAGCCAATACGATTGGTTTCCTTGGCATCAAACAATATGAGTTGGAGCGTGAAGGATCTACTGGAAATGTATGGGGTAAACCCTTGGGTGACCTTCTTTCCTCCAGTGATAAGAATTTCCGTCCCAGTGATATAGAATTTGGTGAAGACGGTGCCCTTTATTTTTCTGACTGGCACAACCTCATTATCGGTCACATGCAGCACAACGTGCGTGACCCCAATCGTGACCATATCTATGGCCGCGTGTATCGCATGACCTACAAAGACCGTCCATTGCAGGCGCCTGTCAAAATTGCGGGTGCCTCATTGGAACAGTTGATGAAAAATCTCGAACATCCCATCGACGGAGTGCGCTATCGCACTCGCATCGAATTAAGTGGGCGTGAAACCGCTAAAGTAATTGATGCCGCCAATCGTTGGATCAATCAGTTTGACGCTTCAAATCCTGAGCATGCTCATCATTTATTGGAAGGGCTTTGGTTGCATCAACAGCACAATGTTCGCAATACTCAGCTTCTGACCGAATTGCTCAAATCCCCTGAGGCACATGCTCGCAATGCGGCCAGAACGGTTCAACATCATTGGTTCGGAATGGAGCAAGCGCCTCCAGCTCTGATTGCCAGCGTTGAAATCGGCAAAGAAACACCCGCATCGGGCGTAACCGCGTCAAGTCCTGATCTTGTTGAAGTGCGGATCGGAACGATTCCTGAAAAGATGAAATATGATATCAAGGAATTCTCAGTGAAGGCGGGTGTGAAAGTAAAAGTCACTTTTGTGAACTATGATTTCATGCCTCACAATATTGTGTTTGGCCTTCCAAAATCTGCAAATGAAATTGGCATGGCAGCCATTCAGTTAGGTGCTGATGGTTTCGGAAAGGGTTTTATTCCTGATAATGACAAAATCATTACTTCTTCGAAACTGCTGCAAAATAAACAGGAGGAGATCATTGAGTTCACAGCGCCAGACAAGCCTGGCGATTATGATTTTCTCTGCACATTCCCCGGGCATCATTTGTTGATGCGCGGTATCATGAAGGTAGTAAACTGATTTTTCATATTTTTTGATTAAAGCCCCGGATTATTCCGGGGCTTTTTTTTGACTGCCGGGGGTAGCCCGCATCGCCAGTATTTGTTCCATCAGTCTGAGATACGGATGAGTTCCATGAGTCGGAATTCAGGAGCCTTATGGCCAGGTAAATCCATGGCCTTGAACCTTAAAGGACCTCTGCCTTTCTTCAATTTGATACGCCCCATCTTGAACGGCTTGAAATCTTTGACATAAGACTCTTGCCGTTTCACTCGGTCATGCTCGCCTCCCCGCAATGGAGGGTTCCAAACCTTGCTGTATCGTGCTCGTAGCCTGCTTCCATTGAATTCCAACTGCATCAACGCATTTAGATCCTCTGGAGCACAGGACTGGTGAATAACGACGTCAAAGGTGCCTTGTTTCAATACTTCAATACTCCAGGTCAAGTGGTCTTCAGTGGAGATCCATTCGGTGAAATAAGAATCGTTGGGGAACCGGTTCGAGCGTTTGATGCTGCCAGAGGCTGTCGCATCACGCGCAGGTAGCTGTGTGATAGCAAAATCGGGATGCCCCACAGTGAATGGGCGTTTAGCTTTGCGGTAGTCCTTCAAGACTTCTTGGCTCCATTTGGCGACGGCTTGGCTCAGTCTGGAGGTTTCATTGGGGAACTCTCCACTCACGTCATGATGTTGTTCTCCATCTTGGTTCATGTCGAATAAAGCTCCCTGATGGTCCAGTCGAAATCGTTGGTTGCGCACACTTACTCTGCCGTTCCAGTGAGAGAAAATTTGTCGTTCTGAGCCCTCCGGTTGTCCTCCCAGTAACAGGGGCTTCAGGCTGGTTCCATCTAGGGGTTTTTCAGGGGTCCATTCAATACTTGCCATGTCAGCCAGGGTTGGGAGAAGATCGATCGCCCCACCTATCTCCTTGATCACCGTTCCGGGCCTGATAACGGTAGGCCAGCGCATCAGCAGGGGACTCCGAACCCCGCCCTCATCCGTGGATCCTTTCCGGCCCTTCATACGGCTATTCCATCGTCGACCATTCGGGCCGTTGTCACAAAAATAGATTACGATGGTGTTTTCAGATAATTCGAGTTCATCCAATCGATCCAGTACCCTGCCAACATTCCAGTCAATATTCTCGCACATCGCAAGTGCAGCCTTTGTATGCTGGAGGTTCTCTTTCTTTTCCTCAATATGGTGGAGCTCAAGCTCCTTGTCTTTGAATTTATCCCAATATGCATCAGGAACCTGCATAGGCGAATGGGGTGTGTTGTATGGGAGATAACAAAAGAAGGGTTGATCTTTGTTTGTTTCGATAAATGAGATAGCTTTCTGTGTGAAATCATCGATGACGAACCCTTCGCCCCTGACCTGCTTACCATTGTGTTCGAGCGGAGGACTGAAATAATTCCCCCAGTGACCTGAGCAGAAACCGTAGAACTCATCAAAACCCCGAGCATTTGGATGATAAGGGGCCTGCATTCCATTATGCCATTTGCCGAAAGCTCCGGTTGCATATCCGGCACGCTTGAAAACTTCCCCCACAGTGGTTTCGTCCGCATTCAATCGCTCTCCTCCAGCAGATGTGCTGTAAACACCTCCTCTGGGGTGGTATCTTCCCGTGAGGAACTCAGCGCGGGTAGGGGAGCAAACCGGGCAAACGTAGAACCGGTCCATCATGGCACCATCCCGTGCCAGTGAATCAATCCTGGGAGTGGAAAGGTTCGTATTACCATTCAGACTCAAGTCTCCCCATCCTTGATCATCTGAAAGTATCACAATGACATTCGGTGGTCTTGCTGAATTCTCTTGAGCGTAATTCACCAAATGAAGTGTGAGTGCGAGCCATGTCAGGAGCCAGAGGCGTTTTGTCAGGATAGTTAATTTCATGGTAGTTGATACAATCGACATATCTATACCAAGGTGGAACGAAATTGAAAAGATTTGAAGATTTGCAGGCAAAGGGGGATCGTGATATTATCGATTAAACAAGGTTAACATGAATGTATTCCGCATCAAACTGTCTACCAATACCGACCGCTACACGTGGACATGGCTCCTTGGTTTAACGGCATTTGTAATGATTTCATGGACTCGAGCGGATAGCGGTGACGCAGGCAAGGTCGCACGACTCATGGAACAACCGACAGACATCGACGACCAGATGGCCCGCATGGAATCACCGCCCAAGTTTATCCGAGGAAAGAGAATCTATCAAAAACAGTGTGCCAGTTGTCATGGTGAAAATGGAGAAGGCGTGGCTGAGGAATACGACGAACCCCTGTATGGTAATCGTTCACTGAAGAGTTTGACTCGTCGAATCGTTAGAACCATGCCTGAGGACGATCCCGATTTATGTGTTGATGAGGATGCAGTTGCGGTCTCGGCATATGTGTTCCATTCCTTCTACTCCGCTGAAGCCCGGCACAATATGGGGATGGCACCCCGCATCGAACTTGCGCGTCTGACAGTTCCGCAATATCAAAATTCAGTCGCGGATTTACTCGGGTATTTAACGCCTTCGATGGAGCTTAAGGGCTCCAAGGATCCTTCATTGAAGGCTTCCGGATCGGGGGAGGCTGGCCTGAACGCGGTCTACTTCCAGTCCAAGGGCATGAACAAGGCAAACAAGCAAAAACTGGAGCGGATTGACACTCACATTGAATTTGATTTCAAAGAGGGTAGTCCTCACGCAGATATTGAGCCAGATCAATTCGCCATCATCTGGGAAGGGGCCCTCCACGCTGAAGCAACCGGTCATTACGAGTTCCGTGTTTCCACACAAAACGGGGCAAGGTTATACCTCAACAATGATCCGGGGCAAGCCCGAGGCAAGCTGCGTGACGATAGTTCTGTCCCTGGACAACAGGCTTTGATCGATGGCTGGGTCAGTTCGGGAGAAATGAGAGCGATGGAGGCCCGGCTGTTTCTGCTCGGTGGGCGTCATTATCCGATTCGATTGGAGTATTTTAAATATCTGGAGAAAACCGGTTCCATCAAATTGGAATGGAAGCCACCTCATGGGATTTGGCAAGTGCTGAATGGTGAAGTGCTCAAAACCAAGCGCCCGCCCCGAACGTTCGTAGTCGAAACCATATTTCCAGCCGATGACCGCAGCCTGGGATATGAAAGGGGAAGTTCGGTTTCATGGAGCTGGTTTGAAGCTGTCACTCAGGCGGCGGTAAAGACTTCTTCCGAGATCGTTGAACGATTGCCATTGCTGGCGGGTTATAAGGCAGGGGATGAAAACCGTGCATCCAAGCTTAAGGAATTTTTACCGAATTTGGCTCAATTGGCCTATCGTCGACCTTTGACCGGAGATGAGGATCTCCTGTTTCGAGATGAACTGTTGGCCAAGGCAGAAAGCCCGGAAATTGCTGTCAGGAGGGGGGTCATGCTTGCACTCACCTCGCCTTCATTTCTTTATGCTCCATGGAACGCATCGGATTCCAATCCGGATCCCTATCATCTGGCTTCTCGCCTGGCTCTATTTCTATGGGATTCCATGCCCGACCAGGAGCTCATGGATGCTGCAGCAAAGAATCAATTGAATTCCAGGGAACAGGTTCTTGTTCAAGTTCAACGCATGCTTGATCAGCCTGCATCCAAAAGGAAAATGCGCTGCTTTTTCGAACACTGGTTGGAAATTGAAGAACGCGATCTCCAAAAGGACAGTGAGCTGTATCCTGATTTTGATGAAAAACTCATCGTCGATTTGCGGAGGTCTTTGAACTTGTTTATCGAAGAGGTCGTCTGGAGCGATCAATCGGATTACCGTCAGTTATTGTTGGATGACCACTTGATATTGAACCCATTTCTCAGGGAATATTACATATCTCAAGAAGTATCTGAAAAAGGCAAGGAACCTGAAGGGAATAAACCAATGACTGGATTTCAGCGCGTCCGTTTTCCCAAAGAACAAAGGTCGGGCATACTCACACATCCTTATTTATTGAGCGCCTTTGCGTATCACAATAATACGTCGCCCATACACCGTGGGGTTTTTCTTACTCGCAACGTTGTAGGGCGAGCTTTGAATCCTCCTCCTGTCGCGGTTGCCTTCAAGGACAGTGATTTCCCCGAAGATATTACCATGCGTGAAAAAGTAACCCAGCTCACGAGTGATACTGCCTGCATGGCCTGCCATTCAGTGATTAATCCGCTGGGATTTGCACTGGAAAATTTTGATGCTGTTGGACGTTGGCGAACCCATGAAAAAGCAAGGCCTGTGAACACTCTCAGTGATTATTTTACTGAGGACGGTGAGCGCATTGAAGTTGAACGCGCGCGCGATATCGCGGAATTTGCCGCAGGAAATGAAGCGGCGCATACGGCTTTTGTTTCACAAATTTTTCAGTACTATGTCAAGCATCCGCCCGCTGCTTTCGGCCCGAATGCGTTGCAAAGCTTGAGATTGCAATTTACTGAGGAGGGTTTTAGTATCCAAAAACTAGTCATGGAAATGGCAGTCTTGGCAGTCACGTTTGACTTGGAAACAGGAACACAACTTTAAAGCAATGACAAAAAACATTTTCAATCGCCGGCGCTTCCTGCGAGATCTGGGACTTGGAGCAGCAACCCTTCCTTTTATTTCTGGATTACCGAGTCTTAATGCCTCCAGAGCAATGACAGGAGAAGCACCCAAGCGATTGGTTGTGATGTTTTCGCCAAATGGCACTTTACCCGATGAATTTTGGCCGGATGAGTATGGGGACGATGTCCCTCTTCAGTTAAAACCGATCTTAAAGCCCCTCGAGGCTTTTTCTGATCGGATGTTGATCCTCAAAGGGGTCCATAACAAAATCCGGGGTGATGGGGATAATCACATGCGCGGTATGTCGTGCTTGTTGACAGCGACTGAATTGCTACCAGGCAATATTCAGGGTGGCAGCGATTCCCCGGCTGGATGGGCTGGGGGGATTTCCATTGATCAGGAAATTAAAAACCATTTTCAATCACAGGAATCAATCCGCACTCGATTTGGATCGCTTGAGTTTGGCGTTGCTGTTCCGAATCGAGCGGATCCTTGGACACGTATGTGCTATGTTGGAAGCAACAAGCCAGTGGCACCTGTTGATGACCCAGGTCAGATGTTTGAAAAGCTCTATGGGGGCGCACAGGATCGCAAACATATGTCCAGCGTGTTGGATCATGTTCGAACCGACTTGAGGCGTGTTTCGAGGAAATTAAGCTCCGAAGACAAGCGTTTGCTGGACGAGCACATGGATATGGTTCGGAGATTGGAAAATGATATTGCTGCTGCTGAAGCCCAGAACGATCTGGTGCATCCTGAGCCCGAAATTGATCCAGATATCGAGTTGGTGAACGACAATACACCAGAGATCAGTCGCATGCAGATTGATCTTTTGGTCAATGCGCTTGCCAATGATATGGCGCGTGTTGCGTCTCTACAATACATGCGGTCAGTAGGGCAGGCACGCATGCGTTGGCTGGATATTCAAGAGGGACATCATTCTCTTTCACACGAACCGGATAGTAATGAAGATGCCAAAGAGAAACTGAGGCGGATCAATTACTGGTTTGCCACAGAACTGGCTTATCTGGCTCAGCGTCTGGCTGAAACTCCTGAGCCTGGGGGCAGGGGGGGCAGCATGCTGGATAATACGCAGATCGTATGGCTAAATGAACTCGGAAAAGGAAACTCTCATACTCTTTCAAACATTCCATTTGTGCTCATTGGCGGAGGAGCAGGGTTTAAAACAGGACGAGCTCTGGATTTTAAGGGTGTTCCCCACAATGCGCTCTGGCTTTCCCTTGCTCATGGACTCGGTCATCAGGAGCTGAATACATTCGGGACCCAAAAATACTCTTTGGATGGACCGCTGTGTATCAGCTAACCATGAGGAAGTTCTATTCAAAGACATGCAAGCGCCTTTTTTTGTTGCTTAAAGTAGTAGTTTTCTGATTTTTAATAATCCTTTCAAAACTTCAATTAACTAAACTCACTCACCCACTTAATAGTCGTTGAACACAGGGTTAACGGCTTTTTTTTCGGGCTGCTATAGATTTTTTTGAAGCTGGGATCGGGCGTTTGGATTGCTTCCTTTTCGTAGGTATGGTTGTTCTGGATTTCCCAGGTACATCTTTCTTTTTCACCACACGCTTCTTGCGCCCACCACGAATGGATTCAACTTTCTTTGGGCGATTACGCGGTTCGAAAATGATAGGACATCCTTCATAACCAAATGCCTTGCGTATTTGACCTCCGAGGTATTTGGAATACTGGTCGGTGAACAAATCCTTGCGATTCACAAACAATCGAAAGGTAGGTGGTGATAGTTTTACCTGTGTCGCATAAAAAAACTTCAGCCGCGTGCCTTGTTTGGATGCAGGCTGCCTTGTGTTCACCGCGTCTTGCAAGGTTCGGTTGAGCAGTGCTGTAGGAACTTTCTGATTCAATTGATCTGCAACAAACCGGATAGCCTCCAGCAATCGATCCAGATGGAATCCTGTCTCAGCACTTGTGAAGATAACGGGAGCGTAATCCAGAAAAAATAACTGCTTTTGTACCCATTCCCCAAAATCTCCAAGTGTGGTAAGCCATGAGGATTTGCTGCGCTTTTTGTTGACGGATTCATTGATTTCATCACGTGCGGCTTCAACTGATTTCTCGTAAAGATCCCATTTGTTGATCACCAGAATACATGCCTTTTTCGCCTCTGAAATTTTCCCTCCAATTTTTTTGTCCTGCATGGTCACACCGCACTGGGCATCCATGACATGTATGGCTATGTCACATCTTTCGATAGAATCCTCAGCGCGCTTGACGCTGAAAAATTCAACCGAATCATCGATGCGGCGTCTTTTCCTTATGCCTGCCGTGTCAATGAGCACATAGGAATGTCGTTTGCCTTCAGCTTCAATTTCGATGGGAACATCCACTGAATCTCGAGTGGTTCCTGCTATGGGGCTGACAATGACGCGATCGGAACTGGCAAATGAATTAATGATACTGGATTTGCCGACATTTGGTCTGCCTATGATGGCTAGCTTGAGTGGTTCCGCTTCATTGTTCGCTTGAAGTTCAAGAGAATCATCCTGGGAGTTTTCATTCAGGTCTTCATTCAGATTCGGTAGCGAATCGATTGCCTTTTCCATCAGGTTATCCATCCCGCGGCCATGAATGGCAGAAACTGGATAAATAGCATTGAAACCCAATGCATTCAGCACCTCTGCATCTTCATCAAAGCCAGCGTGATCCGCTTTGTTTGCAACCAAAATGATGGTTTTGCCCGAAGCGTGCAGTTTGCTTGAGACCTCATGGTCAAGAGGAAGTAGCCCTTCTTGAATATTGACCACAAACAAAATGACAGACGCGGATTCCAAAGCGAGTTCCACTTGATCCATGGCTGCTCCCGTAATCACATCGGCACTTTTTTCTCCGCGGCGAAGACCAATCCCTCCGGTATCTACCAAAGTAAACGGACGGCCACGCCACTCAGCTTCTACCAACACCCGGTCACGTGTGACACCTGGCTCGTCATGAACAATAGCGATCCGTTTGCGTACAATACGGTTGAAGAGAGCAGATTTACCTACATTAGGTCGACCAACAATGGCAATAACTTGCGACATGTCGCTAATATGACGAAAGGGCACGCCTCGTGAAAGTGAAATCCAAAAAGAGAAAGAAATAGAAGATATTAAAACCTAAAAAACCGCTTGCACCGTGAGATTGAATTGTTTGCCAATCAACCTCCTGTGAGCGGCTATGGCGGAATTGGCAGACGCGCTAGCTTGAGCTGGTGCTTGTGGCTCCTGAATGTCCCTCAACTCTACCCTTATTCCTTGCAGAATGATGCTGTTTTCTGAGATTGAGCTTCAAACAACGCTCAATTGATTAAGTTTTAAGAAGAATATACCAACTCATTTGCACCCCAAACACGGCCGTTTGGAAAATTGTAATTCCCACTATTGACTAAACGCTATAAGACTTACAAATGGGCGAAATAAATCGCATGAATTTTACGCTGATTGTGCTGTGTATTCCTTGACGGGGTAGGGAATCATTCGCCACCTCTTGCTGTTAGGCTGCTACAATCGCTTTGTGTTCCCCGATTCACGAGCTGCTCATGTAGTCCTGCGGTTTCTCCACAAATAAAACGCCGCTCATAAAACTGGCAAAAAATAAGCGTTCACTAATCGGTAGTTCTAGGGTAGAACCTGAAATATGAGTGACTGGGAACCAAGTTGGCTAAAATGTGTACGAAAAGTGGCCGATTGGTTATGGTATTTGGCCAGCTTTTGGAAAGTTTTAGCTGGCTTCCTGCGCAGAAACTGGCCAAAAAAACGCCGCTAAAAAACGACAAAACTGGCACGAATGAGCCTTTGGTAAACGGCCAATCTAGCCGAAAGAGTGAAGTTATGAGAGGGACGCATGGGTAGGAACGTATATGGCCCAACGTGAACCCTCAAGGATGTGCTTAAAACACACCCGCGCTTCTCAATGAGATGAAAACAATAATCCCACAAACAACATAAATTAGAATTCCAATTGACCCTCTTTTGAATTTTGAAGATGGTTTGAATCCAAGAACTTGCTCTGCTTTTTTTGCAAGCTCTTCTTCTATCTCCCTAAGTGACTTCATGCTTTTTGTTAGTGTATTCGGGCAAAAAAACAAATGCTAAATTTGCCAAAAAAAGAGGCGTATTCCCCTTCAGGCCCCCGTGTTATATCCATATACCCACACAAAATTTTCTGGTGGTTTTGGGAACTTATGATGTCCTAAGAAACAAAACACCCCCTCATCAGCAGGATGATGAGGGGGCTAGTCTTGTGGGCTACATAAAGCCGATGGGCCCGAGATGAAAAAGAAACTACGGGCAAACCCTACTTCTAATTTTAACGAGAAAAATTCAGCTTCAACATTGCAAGGTTCCAGACGATGCCTGATAGAATTTATTTGAGTGACCAAAAAGAGACGTTTGAAGATTTACTTATAAGGTCAACTTCAAATCTAACAAAATTGAAATCTCCGTTTGTGACATAATCGGTAAAGTAAACAGTCATTTTACCTCCATCTCGAGTGAACGTCCCCATGTGAGGAGTACTGACAACACCTCCATTATCCAAAATAGCCTCAGCAGTTCCACTTACAGTTCCCCCTGAACGCCCGTCATGTCCAACATTTGAAATATGTTCATAATCATGGGTCAACCGGACCAGCCCATACCCTTCAACCTTGCCTTCCATGTGAGCAGTCATGACTTGCCCTTTGTGTTGTATAGCTGTAATTGCAAATATACCTTGGCCGTCTGGATTACTTAAATCAATATTCATGTGAGCAAAATATTATTACTAAATTTGTGATTCTCAATACCTTTCTCGATGATAAAAGGTTTATCAATCTGATTCGAAGCAAGAGCAATCTTATCTAAAACACTACCCTGAAATATTCATGAATCCACACAAAATTTTCTGGTGATTCCGGAAACTGGGAATTTCCGTTGCAAGAAACAAAACGCCCCCTCACTTTTTTGGGGAAGCAAGAGGGCGTCACTGAACTAGAAGGTTCTGGTTGATATACGCATCAACGCTTAGAATATGCTTCAGTGACGCTCACGCACGCTGCTGATTGGTTGATTTAGTGAACCGCTGAAATGCTGTTGCCTGAGGTGATGCAACATTGCGCGAGGTCGGCGCAGCCCCGGTGATTATACTTGGGGGGTTGGAATGCGCTGCGTTGATTTGAGGAGGTGTCTCCAGTGACGGCGTCTTCTTTTTTTACAGTATACCTGCGGCGATGGGTCACCCCAAACACACAAGACTTAAAATCTTGTGAGGGTTGTTGATTCCTTATCAGTAGTTCTCATGGAACTACATATCCAGGTCGTGACTGGTCGTGATTATCCCTTTGAGGCCCAGGTACAGAGTCCTGCCGCAAAGGCTGAAAACTAGGGTTAACTAATTGTGAGCGGACTGTCGGCTGTTGCCAATGAGTTCCGCAGCCGTAATTCATCAGACAGCATGCCAGAATTAATCGCAAATACGGAGGAATCATAGGGTTTTGACAATCCAACAAATTACGAAAAACCTCAATACTAGAATCCTGATAGAATGCTTACATGCGCGCGCAGTACTCGACGCAGCAATCCCCATCTTACCTGTTTGCAAGGCTATGCTTGATTGGTTGGACGATTTTTTCTTACCCCTCACCGACATACAAACAAAACCCCACAAGGCTCAATCACCGCCAAAGCTCAAAGAATTCTTCTGACTCTCTGCGTGTAACCAGTGCCTTGTAGTGACTGTGAAGCATGGCAGGGGAGTGTCCCAAGTGGAGTGCTGCCTTGGCTTCGTCTTGGTAGAAGTTGAGCCAGTGGCTTGGAGCGGTGTGACGCATAGCGTTCATTGGCCAATCATGGATTCCCGCTGATTCACGCAATTGCTCAAACCTCTCCAGTAGACTTTTCAGCGGCTTGACAGCTTTCCACCACTGCTCATGACCATCAAGCAATTCCATGACTCTCCTTGTCCTTGTTTTGGCTGCTTTGGCCCCCACAATTAAAAACCTATCGCGCAACCCAAGCATTTCTGTGTTTTTTGCTTCTGATACCCTCAAGCCCATGCAAAGTCGAAGCCACAGGTGACCTCTCAGAGATTCAGGGCAATGCGTGTGTGTTTCATTTCACGCTGCAGCAATGAGGTAGTGTGAGCATTCAAATTACGGTCCAATAACAAGTCTCTAAACTCTGCGAGCACGTCTCCCATGCCCCTGATATAAGCTGGTGACCTTTCTGCAGTCCTCAAGTGGTTCAGATACTCTACAGTGGCACCTTCAAATGGCACCTTGGCAAGGGCCTGTGCGCCCTTATGGGTGTGCCAAACCTAGCAAAGGCTGAGGTCTGCATCCCATATTGCACGCACGATGTGCTGGTCCTGGTCACTGAGTTGCATATTGCATGAAAAAACCGCTTGCACCGGAAGATTGAATCGTATACCAATCCTCTTCTTTCGAGCGGCTATGGCGGAATTGGCAGACGCGCTACCTTGAGGTGGTAGTGGGATAGTATCCCGTGAAGGTTCGAATCCTTTTAGCCGCACCATAAAAGCACAGCTCTCCACTCAGGACCTCTCAGTGGTCCAGGAAGTATGGAATGCAGACCTCTCTCTTGTGGAGGTCTGGAGGTCCTACAAGCGCACCCACTTGGTTGAGTCCCTTGAACTTGCAAGGCTCATTCCCATCTACCTCAAGCACCTGGAATCCATGGGCAGGAGTGCTGCCTACATAAAGGGCATGGGCTGGATTTTGGATGAACTGGGCAGGCACATGGGACCAGGTAAAACGCTGGGTTTTCACACTACCAGGTCTGTGCAGTCATGGATTCTCAGCACCACAAACGCCCAGCACAAGGCCACCCGATTAAAGACTTTCTACCACTGGGCTCGAGACAATCACTATCTCTCTCAAGTGCCTAAGCTCTCCCTGCCCAAGGTAAGCACCGCAGGCACCACTGTAGGTTTTCTTTCTTTGGATGAATGTTCCCTGTTAATCAAACACTGTCCTTTAGAGCTTCAAGGTCACTTGTGGTTGAGACTCTGCATGGGTTTGAGGGTTTCTGAGGCAGGCAGGGTGGAATCCTTGCAGGTTCGTGATGGTTTTCTAATTGTGGGAGCCATGGCTGCAAAGACCAGAACACGCAGGGTGATGGAAATGCTGCCTGGTCACTTGCCCTGGTGGGAGAAGGTGCAGCCTCTCAAGTCCCTGCGTGAACGCTTTGAGGCACTCAGAAGCAAAGCTGGGTTGACCCATTGGCCCAATAACGCCATGAGGCACACCAGCGCAAGTCATTGGCTTAATTACTACCAGGATGAACAGAAGGCAGCCCTTCACCTTGGCAATNNNCCCANCATGCTNCANAGACANTACAANGCACTGGTGACAAGGAGAGANTCAGAANAGTTCTTTGCACTTTGGTAAGCTACCCCCTCAACCCCCAGGGGGGTAAGAACCCTTGTTGGAATCGAGCGCCACCGGATGCCTCTCACTATCCCTATCTCAGGCAGATTTTCGAGGCTCCGATAAAAGTGAGATTATGACACTTGTTCCGGCCATGTAACTTGATAATCTGATAAGGGTAGGAGAGTTCCAAAGGGGTCTTTATTCAACTTTTCAGGCTGATGAAATATCAAGCCCAAGCAATCGCTGAAGCATGAAAAACTCGTATCCCACCGAGCAGAGTCTTGATGCCGGGCAATTTTAACGGCTTATTCCGGTTGTGTTTCNAGGGCGGCGAATGCTTTTTCATATGGCTTTATAAGAGCTTCATAGCCTTTTGATTTGTATTCAGGTTTCACATCGTCCCAATCGTATTTGATAGCAGGAAATCGTTTAACAAAACGTTCTGGAAGGGAAATCCGGCTCTTGATTAACCCATCATCACTTAGGTGCACTGCCTGTTCATACATTTGACCGTGATTAAAATACCAAGTTGATGAAATCATCTTCCTTACAATCTCCTCTTCTTCGGTCAACTCCAAACCCTTGCATGCTTTATTCCAAATCTCTTTGTTGTCGATAATCATTTGTCTCATGATAGTCGAGCCTGTGTATGCAAAGTTGGATGATTCCATTCTAGCTATTTTGTTTGATTCAAGAATAGCTGCTCTATTTAAAGAAAGTTCGTAAAATACTAGCAACAGGGACGCAATAACCGCGAAATTTGAAAGTATTGACCATTTGTNCGTTTTTTCCATGTAACANTATTAGTATTTAANGATTAATGCCTCAACTCATAAAAAAAATCTTAAATGGAGAATTCATCAATTCGTCAGAATGAACTAAAAGTAGTTTTCAGCCCTATGCGACTGTCAGGCGTTCCAGACATGGGCTCACCGACATTGTCGAGTTATTGAACCACGGCGAAGAGGTCTCAAATGGTCAATAGAAGCAAAGAGCGGTAGATGCCCTGGGTATCAAACAAAGTCGCTTCTACGACTATCAAGCTGAAGTCACGAGCAAGGAGCGAGTAATTCCGGTTAGCCGCGGTCGCTATCGACGCCCGCCTCCCAGTGCGCCAGAGTTGTCCATTCGTGTCACACAGGTCGAAGTCAACATGAAGCTAACTGTTGGCAAGCGATATACTATTGAGGCTTCAAAGAACATGGTGGATTGGGTTCAGGCTGGGGACATCTTTACTGCTGAAGAACAGTTCAAAGCCATGAAGTTTGACGTGGATGATTTCGGCCAGTTTTACCGCGTGATTGAGCAGCCATAAGCTGCGGTCAACACTACGNGTTTTCAANNGCCNGGGTGGCTCTTTTGCTATCCGGGCTTTTTTGTGTACCACCCCCATCAAGGAATCTATTGGGGCTCATTTCAAAGCAGGGTTCCGCTCACAACGGCGACGAATCCTTGCGGCCGATTGCATCAGTGCTGATATGAGATAGTTGCGATTAAACACGCGCGCAGCTCTGATATGGCGCCGTTGAGATTCCAAAAGCAGTGACCAGTGTCACTGTCAGAGTCTACTCAGACAGTGGTAACGCATTGGTCCTGTGTTCACCCCGGTTGAGAAAGCGCAGGATTACTTGAAAAACAGTGTTTGCCAAAACTTGTGAATTCAAAATAAGGCCATATGATAGGAGAAATGAAATCAGCCTTGTTTCTTTTAGCGGTTGGCCTGGCTTTGTCAGGTTGCACTTCCTGGGAAGAAAACAACATCAATGGATACAACAACTCAAACATGGGCTGGAACAACGAGTCCGTCGTCAGCCAACAAGTTCATCAGGCTCAACTAGAGCATGACCGCAAACTTCGAAATCGCCGGAAGCAAAGGCAGCAGGCCGCGCAGGAGGAACTTATGCAAAACATGTACCGCTGGCAGGATGGCCAAGACGAACTTATTCGTAGTAACGGTTTTTTCAGGGAAGACTGATACCCTAGGGCCAACAAAGTCTTTGCGCAGAATCCCGTCACAAAAAACCCGCACCTGAGTATCCAACAGCACGGACGAGTGTTTGTTTGAGAGTCTACTCAGACTGTAGTTAAGTCATTGGTTATTTGTTCAGCTCAATGGAGAAGCGTAGGATTACTTGTGTAGGGATTTATGATTAACGGCAAACAAAGCTGGCCGCTTTGTTCGAGCAAATAACCACCTCACGAGTAGAACTACCGCATACACTTGAGCGGCAAAAATTGCTACGAAGCCTGCTACGATAAGAATTGCTGCAAAGAAAGACTGCACAACGAAACACATATCAGCCCCTGAATGATGATGCCACCAAAAAACCCGCTCCTGAGTATCCAACAGCGGTAGTCAATATGAAGTCAGAGTCTACTTGAACCGTGGCAAGCGCATTGGCCCTGTGTTCAGCTCGGTGGAGAAAGCGCAGGATTACTTGAGTAGGAGGTAGGTTCAACCACCGCCTCCGCAGCCTCCTCCTCCACAACCACCACCGCAGCCTCCGCCTCCACCGCCACCACCGCTAAAGCCTCCACTGCAGCTGCCACTTCCATCTCCGTGACCGCCGCCACTGCTTCCATTACCTATTGCGATTAAGATGATACTAATGATTGCGAGCGCTCCAAACACGAGGAAAATGTTGTCGATACTCATAACTCATTAAATTAGCTATCG
>NZFL01000016.1 GCA_002690655.1 Pedosphaera sp. | reverse complement strand
CAGGCATTGTGGCCACCAAATCCAAAGGAATTGTTCATGACGGCGTTAATTTCCATTTCTCTTGCCTGATTTGGCACGTAATCCAAATCACAGTCAGGGTCCGGATTTTCGTAATTGATCGTTGGCGGCACCTTTTGGTCGCGCAGAGCCATGGTGCAGGCTGCCATCTCGATGGCTCCTGCAGCACCTAGCATATGGCCGGTTGCCCCTTTGGTTGAGCTAACAGATAACTTCCTGGCATGGTCTCCAAAGACAGATTTAATGGCTGAAGTTTCGCATATGTCACCCTGCGGAGTGGATGTTCCATGTGCATTGATATAGCTGATAGAATCTGCAGTGAGTCCAGCTGATCTCAGTGCCATTTTCATACACCGCCCAGCCCCTTCACCATCGGGTGAAGGTGACGTCATGTGATAGGCGTCCGCAGTATTCCCGTATCCTGCCAGTTCTGCATATATCTCGGCTCCTCTGGCTCTGGCGTGTTCAAGTTCCTCCAGAACCAGCACAGCGGCTCCTTCCCCCATGACAAAGCCATTTCTTTCAGCATCAAATGGCCTTGATGCACGCTTGGGTTCGTCATTTCTAGTGCTCATTGCCTTCATTGCTGAAAAACCGCCGATGCCTACAGGCGTCACAGCTGCCTCTGCTCCTCCGGCAAACATGACTTTCGCATCTCCCATCTTCAATGTTCGCCAAGCTTCTCCCAAAGCGTGAGTTGCTGTGGCGCACGCTGAGCAGGTAGCCACATTTGGGCCTCGCAGGTTGTAATACATCGAAAACAAGCCTGACGCCATGTTGAGGATCTGCATGGGGATCAGGAATGGTGAGACCCGTGATGGGCCTTTTGCGGTGAGGATGGTATGCTGTTTTTCCAATGTGGAAAGTCCGCCAATGCCTGAACCTATGAAAGCACCAACCTCATCCAGATTTGTTTTTTCCAAGTCCAATCCGGAATGTTTGAGTGCCTGATAGCCTGCATAAATTCCAAATTGCGCATAGCGGTCTGTTCGGCGGATCTCCTTAGGGGAGGGGAAAGCTTCGACAGGGTCCAGGTCACGCACCTCACCTGCGATCTGGCAGGCGTAATCAGATACGTCAAAGGCTTTTATGGTATCTATGCCGCACTGCCCCTCCAGTAGATTATTCCAGAGTGTCTCAGGGGCATTGCCCAGAGGGCTGACCACGCCCATGCCGGTGATAACCACGCGGCGGTGTGAATATGAGTCGGACATATAAAAGTTTGCGGTTGTCGCCATGAAGGAAACAACCGCATCCATTAAGATGTTATTTCAACAGTGCTGATTTTACTCGCCTTGAGTTTCCTCAATGTATTTGTTGACGTCTCCGACGCTCTGTAGCTTCTCGGCTTCATCGTCCGGTATCTCTTGACCAAACTCTTCTTCGAGAGCCATTACTAGTTCCACGGTATCGAGTGAATCGGCACCGAGGTCCTCAATAAATTTGGCCTCTGGTGTGACCTGATCTGCGTTGACGCCGAGCTGTTCGACGATGATATCTTTGACACGTTGTTCGATTGATTTTTCAGACATGAGTTTCTCCGTAATGTTAAGCTATCAGTGTCATTAACGATCTAGTTTTAACCGTCAAGCCTTGAATCCAAAAAATGAAAAAATAAAATTGGTCCGATAGCTTGGTTGAATGTTGAAAGTTGCCTCTATGAGAGGCGAATAAACCAATTTCGTAATTGATTCAGTTACATCACCATTCCGCCATCTACAGTCAATACCTGACCCGTTAGATAACGTCCGCCAGGTCCGGCAAGGTAAATGGCTGCATGGGCTATGTCATCGGGGTTTCCCAGTTTCTTGAGAGGTATTTGATTAAGGATTCCCTCTTTTTGATCCTCATTTAATTCTGCGGTCATATCTGTTTCGATAAACCCCGGTGCGATGGCATTGCAGGTTACATTTCTGACTGCGAGTTCCCTTGCAATGGATTTTGTCAGACCGATAAGTCCTGCTTTGCTCGCTGCGTAATTTGTTTGTCCAGCGTTACCCATGAGCCCAATGACGGAGGATATGTTGATGATACGTCCTTGCCTCTGTTTCATGAAAGTGCGAGTGAAAGCCTTGCACATGCTGAAGGCCCCTTTCAAGTTGGTATCTAGAACCGTATCCCAAGCCTCCTCGGACATCCTCATCAAGAGGTCGTCTCGTGTGACACCTGCATTGTTGACGAGGATATCAACCCTGCCGGTTTCTTTGAGAATCGCTTTGGCTGCCTCCTGGGTTTCCAATGTATCGGATATATCCACCGAAAAGGCCCAGGCCCTGCGACCTTTTGCCCGCACAGCTTCAGCAGCTGATTCTGCATTTGATTCGGTGCGGGATAAGCAGACTACATTCGCTCCTTCCTCCGCGAAGCGAAGCGCAATTGCTTTTCCAATTCCCCGGCCTGCTCCGGTGACGACTGCTATCTGGTCATTCATTTGCCCCATACGAGACTCATTAGGCCGATCTTTTTCCTGAGTTGTCAACTTTCTTTACAAATCATTTTTAATTGTATTTTGTATCCCATTTAATTTAAAATCCCTTCAGAATAAAGGAAATTTTGATGTAAACCTATAGTCGAAAAATGAACAGCCTTTTTTGTAGTAGAAGCTGTGGATGCAATTACTTCTAAAATAGAAGTTGAAAGCGGAAGACTCCTGATTTACACATTTCTGTAACCATTACTTCACAAAAAACTATCTGTAAAAGTTCGATGGAGAAAATAAATCCATATAAAGCTCCTGCGAGTGATGAGGTGGACAGGATCATCAACCAAGGTCTCTTTGGAGAGTCCTCCTCAAGTGTCTGCCCATCCTACTCCACTGACGATAGTCTGGTTCAGAAAATGAGGCGAAAGCTTCAAAATACCTACAATACTGTAGTCGTCGTAGGCAGGACGCGCATAAAGAGCACGCCATACTTCGCACGCTACGGGACAGACGTCAGCACCAGCACCGAGGTTCTGGCCGAGACCAAGGCCCTTGCCATATCTCGTATGGCGCTTCTGCTCATTCAGCGAAGTGAAGATTGATCCTATCTGTTCCGACCTCTCTCAAAAATTGAGACTTACTTCTGATGATCAATTTCATTCTTTTCTTTGAATGGATACATCAAAAGAAGTTTAACTAGTCAACATGTTCACATCGAAGGTATTAAAGTGATTTTGAAGGCTATCAGAAACCACAAAACACCTCGGAAATTAATATCTCCGAGGCGTTCTGCTAAAGCTTAATGGAAGTTTTCTTATTTGCGGGTCGTCTTTTTCTTTTTGTTTCCGACCAGCTCGGCCTTGTTGGTTTTCAAGTATTTTTTCACCACTTGCAATTGCTCTAATTTGACCGGTATACCCTTCTGGCCAAGATTTCGCAGGTGTCTGTAATGGCAAAGTGTCTTTCCGATTTGTACGATTTCGATGTGGAAATCTCCAACCTTCCAGAGTTGTCCTATCTCCAGTTCTGTTGTTTGCTTCACGTTATTGTTTAACTTCATTATCTACATTAAGACCGAAACAGGTCACTTTGGTTCAAATGGACTTTACATCCCTACTTGTCAACCACCCTAACCGATTTTTGAGAAAACCCAAGCCTTCTTTACAGTTGAATGTCATTTGATGCTTTTTTCGAGAGTTCCTTGAGCCATTTTGACGCAAATTTTAAGGCGGAAACCTGATCTGTGAGATCAGGAGTTATTGAATAAATACCCGTAAACAAATTGGATAGCTTTTCTTTGTTCCTGACGATTCCCCCAATACCTATGCAAGGTTTACCCATTTCTCTGCATTTTTCGGCTACATTTCCAACACACTTACCCATCAAAGAGGATAAATCGAGGGATCCCTCACCAGTGATCACGAGGTCCGCCCATGCCAGCTGGGTATTCAGGTCTGCTCTATCTGCAAAAAAATCAAATCCAGACTCAGCTTTACCGCCAAGAAACGCCATCAGGCCATATCCCAAGCCGCCTGCAGCTCCGCTACCTGGTTCGAGACGCCATTCATGCCCAGTAAGTGCATCGACTTGTCGAGATAGAGAGCGAAAGCAGGCTTCACTTTTTTCCATGTCACTTTCCCGCAGTCCTTTTTGGGGGCCGTAGATACGCGAAGCGCCCTTGTCACCAAGCAACAGATTTTCAACATCCGACGCTATGAGCAGATGTTCAAAGAGATGTCTTTTGCTGGGAGCAGAGGCCAATGAAAGTTGATCCAAATCCGTCCATTCGGTAATGGCTTCCCCTGCTTTATTTTCGAACCTCCATCCGAGTGCTTTTGCCATGCCAAAACCGCCATCGTTAGTGGCACTGCCCCCAATGCCCACAACGCAGGTTTCTGCACCTCTTTTTGCAACTTCTAGCAATACCTTTCCCAATCCGAAAGTGTCCAATTGAAAAGGGTGATATCTGGAAGACGGCAGTTGTGCCAACCCAATGATACAGGCTGACTCAATAATGGCCATTTTTTGTTGCTCCTGCCACCACCACTTGGCCGTCAGGGGACGATGAGCTGCATCAACAGTTTGGCAATCGACAGGTTTTGCCTTTTCAAGTTCGGCCAATCTCTCGCCGAACCCGTCGCCTCCATCGCAAATGGGCAAGATGCGTAAGTCGTCCTCAGGGCGAGTCGTTGACCATCCATCGCGTATGGAACAAGCCGCTTCCATGCCTGTGAGGGTTCCTTTGAATTTGTCTGGTGCAATCAGTATGTTCACAACGATCTTCAAAAATTATTTCTCTGATTCTGCTACTGGCTCCGCGATCAAATCGTAATCAGTGAAGCCTGTGATTTGAACCACATGGAATTGGTGCGGCATCAGTCTGCCCTGAATATAAATACGACCATCAATATCGGGTGCATCTGCTTCGCCGCGGGCAATGGACCACGAGGTTGAAGTGTCCAGAGAGATAGCTGATTTTTCAGATTTGGAACGCAGCAGGCCATGTTCCCAGGATCGAATGTTTGATTCTTCAATCGCCGCCGCGTCAGCAGGCCCTTCAACCAAGACTCGCATCATCTTACCGACCTGAGCAGAGGCAAGTTCTCTCGAAACCTCCAGCTGAGTTTCCATGGCCCTGGATTTACGAGCTTCTTTGACTTCAATGGGGATTTGATTGGCCATGTCGCCCGCGCGAGTGCCTTCTTCATGAGAATAGGTAAAAACCCCCAGCCGTTCAAAGCGTGTATCCTGAATAAATGTTTTTAAAGATTCAAATGCTCCCTCGGTCTCTCCAGGAAAACCGACAATGAAAGTGGTACGAATGGCGATATTTGGTATTCCCTCACGAATACGTTGGATCAGTTCCTCAATGTATTCGCGACTGGTTTCGCGACGCATGCGCTCAAGCATGGTTGAGTGAATGTGTTGAAGTGGGATATCAACATATTTGGCTACTTTTTTGCATTTGGCGATGGTTTGGATCAATTCGTCAGTCCAGTGAGCCGGGTGGGTGTAAAGAATACGAATCCAGAAATCACCCTCGATCGCATTCAGTTGTCTCAGCAGGGAGGAAAGTGTTGAGGCATCTTCAGGGAGTGCTTCGGAGGCTTCCTTGAACTTTTGGGGTGATGCAATGTTTCGCTTGTGATTTTCTCTAAGATCCATGCCGTAATAGGTGGAATCCTGAGAAATCAGGTTAATTTCCTTGATCCCATCACGAACCATGGCTTTTGCTTCCTGAACAATATCCTCAGGCTGGCGGCTTCTGTGAGAGCCCCGCATGCGCGGGATAATACAAAAACTGCATGGGTGATTGCATCCCTCGGCAATCTTCAAATAAGCAAAGTGCTGGGGTGTCAGTCGAAAACGTGGAGTTGTGTAATCTGGAATGTAATTTGGTCTTGCAGTGACATCCAGAACGGGGAGCATCTCTTCGCTTTCATTTGTTGCCGCATCGTCACTACTCTTCCCGGCATTCTCTTCATGGCTTATTTTTTTTTCGCGATGTTTGTGAGCTTGACGCACGAATTCCGGTATCTGATCCACTTGATCAATTCCCATGAAGACATCCACCTCAGGCAAGAGCTCAGGGAGTTCTTTTCGGTAGCGCTGGGTAAGACATCCTGCCACGATTAATCCCTGGCCCAGATGTTTTGCTTTGCTAAGCTCGGATGATTCGAGAATGGTGTCCACACTTTCTTCCTGTGCGCTGTCGATGAATGAACAGGTATTGACAACGACAACGTCAGCATCATCTGCGTTGTTTGTGATGGTCATCCCTGCCTGCATGAGGTGTCCGAGCATGATCTCTGAATCCACCAGATTTTTGGCGCATCCTAACGAAATCATGCCAACCGAGATAGGCGAAGTATTTTTTTCCTTAATGCTCACTTGGAAAGACTATGCCGAAGCATTGATCGAATGGCAACCACACCAATGTGAGAAATGAATCATTTTACAATCACGAAGCAGCCTGGATTTGCCTGGTGATCTCCAGGGCTAGGTCCAGAGCTTGTTTGGCAGAGGCGCCGCTGACGGCTGGTTCTCTTTTCGCGCGTATGCACTCGGTAAAATGTTTGATTTCCAATCTTAAGGGCTCTTCCTTATTTATGGGAACTGGTTCACGTACAATTTTTTTGCCTGCAAATTCGCTGACAACCTTGAAATCCTTTTTGCGCGATGCCAGTAACTGAGTCCAGAAACTTGAAGGTGTTTCACCTCCACTTGCCACCCGGTAAATGAAACCTTCCTGCTTCTGGTAATCCAGTGAGATGTAACTTGCCTCCTTCCCACCGCTGAAGACCCTTATCTTGCGCATGCGTTCAGGGCTTATGCGGCTGACGGTTAAGTTCGCCACACATCCATTAGCAAATTTCAATCGTGCATTTGCGATGTCCGCTGATTTACTCAGAACTGAAACACCCGCAGAATCAACTTGGACTACATTTGATTTGACAAATGCCAGTACGATATCCAGATCATGAATCATCAGGTCCAAAACAACTCCTATGTCGGTGCTGCGGGCTGGGTATGGGCTTAGACGGTGTGTTTCAATGAACTTGGGCTCTTTCGCAGAGGCATTGAGATAAGTGAATACAGGGTTGAAGCGCTCCACATGACCAATCTGAAGCACACAATTGTTATCACGAGCTAGCTCCACCAGACGTTTTGCCTGTTCGGTGTTATCAGTCATCGGTTTTTCGACCAGTAAATGCTTACCTTTCTCCAATAATCCACTGGCAATTGAAAAGTGGGTGATTGTTGGGGTCACTACGCTCAGCGCTTGGGCCGATTCTGTGGCTTCCTCCATTGTTTGTAACAAGGGGATACGATGCTGGCTTGCGACTTCTTTCGCCGCCAAAATATTTTGATCATACACCCCGACGCATTCAATCAAGCCCTCTTTTGCCAGTTCGGCATAAATGCGGGCATGATGTTTCCCCAGGGCTCCCGTCCCTATGACAGCCACTTTGATCTTCTGATCCATCAGGAGAACCTTATTCCAAATGGTTGTGATATGCGAATCAAAACCTGAGGGATCGGCTTTTCAAGGTTTTGTGTGCTTCGTCGATGGCAGCAACCTATTGCATAAACCTCAAAAGAACTCAATGCGATGCTAAAATCCCCCTCCTTTAAAAGCTTATCTGTTGGGTAATACAGGCCTTGGTTTTCTGGAATTTGGACCAGGTTTTTCTCTTTTGCATCCAGGATGTGGACCGTTTCGCATGCCTGTCCTTTCCACGCGGTGTTGAAAGCTTGGGTCGATTTGTCCTTTGAACGTGCTTCGAACGAATGGGTAATCTTCTGTCAAAAAAATAGTAAGTAACTGCAGGAAATTCAGGAGACACTCCATGACGCCCTCCATATACATCAAGATCACCCCAGCCAAGATTTGTAGGCGTAGCCTGCTGTAAACGTACCGTCAAATTTTCGTCGAGGCTCTTTTGAGCGAAACCCTTGCTTGAGAGAGTATGAAGATCTCATTTTTCGCAAGGAACCATTCGCATTGTCAGCCTCTCCACGAGCACGGGGCCTGTAAATCGGGAAATCATCTGCAGCCCAATCCAGCATGTACATTCCGGGCTTTTCCAGTAAAATGGGCCGCGAAGGGCCGTAGGAAGACCATGGTAAAGACAGGCTCCACTCGCCTGCACGCGCGCTATTGCAATCTAACCCCAAGTTCAACTTTCCGCCGAGCGCTTCATAGTTCCAAATTCCTTGCCGCTTACCACGCCAATATTCGGCCGTTCCTGGATCAAACAGTATGCCGTTGTTGCTTATTGCCCAGGTTACACTTTGAATTTGTGTTATGGATTAGCTGGCAAGCCAGTCTTTCGAGCGTCCAAGTGCTTTTTGCCACCCGAGCGTTAGTTTCTTCACTTGTTTGAGATTCATCTTTGGGTCGAATTGCGTGTCTACCTGCCACTGAACAGCGATATCTTCCTTGTCTTTCCAATAACCAACGGCAAGCCCTGCGAGATAGGCAGCACCCAAAGCGGTGGTTTCGGAAACTTTGGGCCGAAGGACCGGAACACCAAGCAGATTCGATTGAAACTGCATGAGTAAATTGTTTAAAGAAGCGCCACCGTCGACACGGAGTTCCTTGAGTTTGAGCCCGGCATCTTTCTCCATGGCCTTAACTACATCAGCAACCTGGTAGGCAATTCCTTCCAGAGCTGCGCGGGCTATGTGCCCCGCATTACTGCCTCGAGTCAGCCCTACCATGGTTCCCCTTGCATATTGGTCCCAATGAGGGGCACCAAGGCCTGCAAAAGCAGGAACAAAATAGACACCTCCATTGTCGTCCACTGTTTGAGCCAGAGCCTCTATGTCTGCGGATTTACGGATTAGCCCAAGCCCGTCTCTTAGCCATTGAGTCACCGCTCCCGCAATAAAGATGCTTCCCTCCAGAGCGTATTCTGTCTTGTTACCAATCTTCCAAGCCACCGTGGAAAGAAGGTTGTTCTTGGAGGTCTTCGGGCGTGTCCCGGTCTGCATCAGCATAAAACAGCCCGTACCATAGGTGTTTTTCACCATACCCGGGGAGGTGCAGGCCTGACCAAATAAGGCTGCTTGCTGATCGCCTGCGATGCCCGCGACAGGTATTTTTCCTCCGAGAGCGGTTGTTTCAAAATAGACTTCACTTGAAGATTTGATGTCTGGCAGCAAGCTTCGAGGCACATTGAACAAGTCCAGTAATGGATCGTCCCAGTCACCTTTCTTCAGATTGTAAAGTAATGTTCGGCAAGCGTTCGTGGGATCTGTAATATGTTCCTCCCCGTTCGAGAGTTTCCAGAGCAACCAGCTATCCACAGTTCCAAAAGCCAACCTTCCATCCCTAGCTAATTTTTTCGCTCCGCGCACATTATTCAGGATCCACCGAATCTTCGTTCCTGAAAAATAGGCATCCAGAACCAAGCCGGTTTGTTTCTTGATCATATCCGATAGCCCTGCGTCTCTCAGTTCATCACAGAACTTTGAAGTGCGCCGGTCTTGCCACACGATCGCATTATAGATCGGTTCTCCGGTTTGACGGTCCCAAACGATGGTAGTCTCTCTTTGATTGGTGATACCGATTCCCTTGATGTCGCTGGGTTTGAGTTGCGCTTTTTTGATAGCACGCTTTGCGACTTGCAGTTGGCTGCTCCAGATCTCCGAGGGATCGTGTTCGACCCAGCCTGGCTTTGGATAAATTTGCTCAAATTCTTTTTGAGCAACAGAAATTATACTTCCTTTGTTATCAAATACGATGGCGCGAGAACTGGTTGTTCCCTGATCAAGAGCTAAAATATATTTCATGAGATGCTTGTTGAGCTTTATGGGGTTGGAGTGATAGTCCAAAGCCATTTGAAAACGAAAGCTGCAATTGCCCCTCCTATGACAGGGCCCACAATGGGCACCCAGGCATAAGACCAATCGCTGTCGCCTTTGCCGTGAATGGGCAAAATGGCGTGCGCAATACGGGGGCCCAAATCCCGAGCCGGATTAATCGCGTATCCAGTAGGACCACCCAATGAGAGGCCTATTGATAGAACGAGGAGCCCTACCAGGAGGGGCCCAAACCCTCTGTCGAAGCCTGATCCGGGAACAAGATTTTCGGGTCTTAAAATTGTCAAAACTCCGAGGACCAGAACAAAAGTGCCAATGATTTCCGCGATCAGATTCTTGGGCTTGTCCCTGATCGCCGGTGCTGTGCTGAAAACGGCAAGTTTGGCTTTTTGATCACTAGTCTCTTTCCAGTGTGGCAAGTAGGTCAGCCATACAAGGATAGAGCCCAGAATTGCGCCAATTATCTGGGCCAGAATGTAGCCAGGAACTTGGCTCCAACCGAAATCTCCGTGGCCAATCATGGCCAGCGAAATCGTTATCGCCGGATTCAGGTGGGCCCCACTGATTGCTCCCACGAGATAAACAGCCATGGTCACCGCCATTCCCCAGCCTGCGGTGATGACCATCCAGCCTGCATCATTGCTTTTGGTTTTATTGAGGACCACGCCAGCTACGACGCCATTGCCCAGCAGGACAAGGATCATCGTTCCAATGATTTCTGCGGAAAAAGGAGACATAAAGGATATCAAAATCTAGAGTTGCACTCCTTGCTAGGCAAGCCCTAATGTTAAACTCACAATTCATGTTCAATAAACAATTGGCTTTGACCATCACATCTATTTGTTAAAGAATGATCACAGACATGGATTGGCCTTTCACCCGCAACCAATATGGACTTTGAATCAACTAGCGAACGCATTCTCGTCTTGGGGATCAAAGAACTTACCTCTGCCAATGCCGCTGCTGTCAAAGATGATGTTCGCCGTTGTATTCGTCCGGGGCATCGAGCCTTGGATATAGATATGTCCGACGTCCGCATCCTTGACAGCAGCGGCCTCGGAACGCTTATTGCCCTTCACAAGGTCATGTGTCAGCAGAACGGGTTGGTTCGTATCATGAACCCGACACCAATAGTCGAACAAGTTTTGGAACTGACTCGACTTCACCGACTCCTGGAAATCACCAGGCAGTAGTTTTTATCACAAGGATGTCATCGATGCGTCGCGAAGTTCTACCATCCTTTTTCGTTCAGTTCGAATGCGATGTAGACGCATCCATCACACCGATAGCGCGAGTGATGGCATTCTTGGAAAATTATGGCTTCGATCAGACTGAATGTGGTGCGTGGGGAGTAGCCATTCAGGAGGGGGTCAATAATGCCATCCTGCACTGCGAACTCGATGAAAACGAGACTCCTCATCCGATAGCCATCGAGGTCATGGTGCGTCCGGATTATGTGGAGGTTCTTGTTCATGACCACACTCAGGGCTTTAGTTGGCCTATTTCCCCCAGCCTCCCGTCTGAAAGCAGTGAGGATGGACGTGGTGTCTATATCATTCAGCAATTAGTGGACGACTCCGATTACCTGCGGGGAACGCATTCAAATCGATTGATTCTGCGTAAGAATAGAACACTGCCAAGCGAACTGAAAGAGGAGGAGAAAAAGTGGAGGGATCGTCTCAAGACTATCGAAAGCCAGCTTGATGAAACCGACAAGGCGCTGAATTCCACGCAGGAAGAATTATTTTCATGCTACGAAAGTCTCTCGGCAATTTTTCAATTTGGTACTGAGCTTGGTAAACAAGGTGACATCAAAAGTTTTGCAGACAGGCTTCTCAAGCAGTTGATTCCAATCATGGGAGCCAATGGTTATCTTTTTCGTACATGCGACGAGAATGGGAGCATAATCCGCACCTACTCGCATTCCTCAGATTCGCTTGATCAGTCACCGCTTAATTGGAATGCAGACAACGCAAAGCATTTTCTCGAGTCTAAGAGTATTGTGATTCGCAAGGATATTCTAAGGGACACCGATTTGGAAAAATTGGAAGAGGGGGACCCATTGATCGCGTTCAATTCGAAGTTCATTCAAGTGCACCCAATCATCATCGGCGAAGAAATGATCGGTGTTTTGAGCGTGGGGTCCAGCGAATCTGAGGAACCTTTTACATCGGCTCAAACCAATGTCATGCATACCTTCGCTCACTTTCTGGCATTACAGTTGATCAATGTGTCTCGACAGGAAGAGCGAATTGAATTTGGTAAAATTTCCAAAGAACTCGAAATTGCACAAGATATTCAAGCCTCGCTGCTTCCATCAAAGTGGCCCGAAGTAGAGGGATACACGATAGCAGGAAAATGTAACACCTCGAGAAATGTCAGTGGCGATTTTTTTGACGTCATTTACCATGAGACGGATCCTGACAAAGTATTACTTGTCATTGCGGACGTAATGGGAAAAGGTGTTCCAGCATCAATATTTGCAGCTATTTTTAGAAGCCTTGTACGTTCATCAACTGAATTGTTTGAGCATCCTGCTGAGTTGATGAGTAAATTGAATCGATCCATGTTCCAAGACCTCTCGGGAGTAGACATGTTCATCACTGCTCAAATCGCTTATTGTGATTTAAGGCATCGTACCATGCGTATCAGTAACGCAGGTCATTGCCCCTTGCTTCTAACCTCGAAGGACGAGACAATGCCTGTAACATCTCACTCGCCGGAAGGTCTTCCTCTTGGTGTGGTCAAACGGCCTGAGTTGGAAGAATTGGAGATTGATGTTCCCAAAGGGTTGCGGGTCCTGATGTACACCGATGGCATTGTAGAGACGACAACACAAATGGTGGGTAACGAACTATTAGGTCAAAAAAGACTTGTTCACTGGTTTCAGGATGTAAGAAGTGTCGATCAGAAAGCATCCGCATTTCAGTCCTCCCTTGAAAAACTTTTGAGAGCCACCAGCGAAGATCAACTGAAGGATGATCAAACCTTTATTTTGTTAGTGGAGAACGGATGATGTATCGAGTCCTTATTGCAGATGACGAGCCGCACATGCTCAAATTCATTGAGTTCACTTTGAGAAAGGGGAATTTCGAAATATTAAAAGCAAAGGATGGGGTGCAAGCTCTAGAAGTGGCGGAGGCGCAAAAGCCTAATGTCATTGTTTTGGATGTGTTGATGCCGGGAATGGACGGAGTGACAGCGCTCAAGAATCTGAAAAAAAAACCAGTATTGAAGCTGATTCCTGTCATCTTATTGACCGCCCGTGGTCATACCCTTGACCCTGAAGAGGCGAAAAAGGCTGGGGCTTCTTACTATCTGACAAAGCCATTTAGTCCAACAGAACTTTTGAAGCAAGTTCAACAACTCGCAGCATCTGGTTCTTCTCAAACCGTTCTCAATTGAAACGGCGCATTAGCCATTGAAAACAGGTTTATTGCTATTATCGATGAATGGACATTCTCATTGAAAATCTTCTTTTCCGCTGGGCTTATTCGGGGTTCGAATTATCGGTGCCAAAGCTGCATCTCGAATCCGGCGTCTCTGCTGCGATTGTTGGCCCAAGCGGTTCAGGTAAGACCACTTTTTTAAAACTGCTCACAGGAATTGAACAGGCTGACAAGGGGGATGTTCAGCTCGGTGAAACATTGTTGGCCAAGCTCAATGGCAATCAGCGGCGTGCCTTGCGCCAGCGCTCTATTGGCTATGTGTTTCAAGATTTCAAGCTCATTGAATACCTCAATGTGGAGGAGAATATTCTTACTCCCTGGCGTCTCTCTGAAAACTCTGGGCACTCCAGAGTGAATATGAAGGCTAGAGTTTCGTCATTGATGGATCGCTTGGGTTTGGTATCCCTAAAACACCGTTACCCAGGCAAGTTATCTCAGGGAGAACGCCAGCGTACAGCCATTGCCCGAGCGCTGTTATTGAAGCCTGGCTTAGTCATCGCCGACGAACCTACTGGCAATCTGGATCCTGATAACAAGATATTGGTGAGAGATTTATTGTTAAGCGAAATCACTCAGCAAGGTGCTACGTTAATTATGGTGACTCACGATCGTAGTTTGATTGAGGGATTTGACCGTGTCATTGACTTTGCAGACTTCCAATCCAAAACCCCCGTTAAAGCAAAGGCCATATGAATCGTCATGAGCTCTTCTTTGTTTGGCGATACCTTGACTATAACAAAGGTAAATCATTAGTTTTGTGGTTCAGCTTGACGATGATTTTTGCCCTGCCCATGTGTCTGGGGCATTTGACTCGATTATTCGAGCATTCTGTCAGAGCGAGGGCAATCGATACGCCGCTGGTGCTCGGGGTCAAGGGCAATGAATACGACCTGACACTTCATGCTCTTTATTTTCAAGCGGATATTCAGGATACATTTCCTGTTCAAGAATGGCATGCGCTGATGGCCAAGAACCGAGGTGCATCGGTTCCTGTGGCCCTTGGGTTCACGGCATTTTCCAGACCCATTGTAGGTACTACGCTCGAATATTTCGAAGCTCGGAGCATGCAAATACAGGAGGGGAACACGTTTGTTCAACTTGGGCAGTGTGTGCTAGGTTCGGAGGTCGCTGAGTCGCTGGGGCTCGATCCCGGTATGAGTTTAATGTCCGATGCTTTCAATGTATTCAATCTGGCAGGTGATTATCCTTTGAAGATGAAAGTGTCAGGGATATTCAAGCCGACCGGAACCCCCGATGATTATGCTATCTTTGTGGATTTGAAAACCCACTGGATCATGGACGGACTCGGACACGGGCATGAGAGCCTTTCTTCGTCTGATGACCAAGCGGATAAGGTTTTGCAAACAAAGAATGGAGTGGTGATGGCAAGCGCTTCTGTCCTTCCTTACCTTGAAATCAACCAAGAAAACCAGCAAACATTTCACTTTCACTCAGCCATGGATGAGCTCCCGGTCACGGCATTGCTGATATGGCCTTCGAGTGTCAAATCAGAAACCTTGTTGATGGGGGAGTTTAACCATTCATCAAACCGACTTCAGCTCATTCGTCCATTGGAAGTTGTGGAGTCCATGATGGCCTGGGTGATCCGGATCAAGCAATTCATGGATCTTAATTACCTGTTGATTGGGTGCACGGTGTTCGGTATGGCATCGATTATTTTTTTCCTTTCGGTGCGATTACGCAGCGATGAATTCGAAACCTTTCACTATTTGGGGTGCCGTCGCACTTTTGTATCTCGCCTTGTGATTCTTGAGTGGGGTGCTTTGATGTTTGTTGCAGCCTGTTTTGCAGTTGTTATCACCCTGTTTGCAGACCGTTGGATGCGGTGGATGTTATCAACGGTCTGAACCGGAGGGTGCTTGCGAATGTCTGGTGAGTAAATGACGTTTTGGAGCACGTTCAGGGCTCAAAGCAGATTCTTCAATAAACCAAAGGAGCAAATGTGTTCTAGTCTCTGTAATGTCAGCTGGGCTGCTGGTCGCGTAATGTTCTTGAAAGTAACGCATGGTTTGCTTCCAGCTTAATCCTCGGCTGTGCGTTTTATTAAACCACTCTTTCCAACGGTCTGAATCGAGCATGTCCTTTTGTGATGATGGTTTTTCCCAAGATAAAGGTTTTGTTGGTTTCAATAAATCGACTGCATTATTTTTGGGGCCTCCCTGGTATTCGAGAATGAACCATCCATCGCTGTCAGGTGGGTCAGGGGAAAACATCGACCATGATTGGGCAAGGCGTGTTGTTTTTAAAAGCCATTGAAGTGGCTCAGGCATTTTCGCCAAAACTGAGTTAGAGCTGAAGGCATTCGGGATCAACATTATTTGCCAAATTAACATGAGAGATACAAAAAATGCCGCCGCAAATTGCAACATCAATAGATTAGGTGGAATATGGTCTCTCGATTCATCGTTGAGTGGTGCTTTCCGAGTTGGTGTGATTGCGATCAGTGCTATTATGGAGACAAGTGGAAACAATCCCAGATCCATGAATATGAGTAATCCAAGTTGTAAGCTTATCAGTATCCAGCAGCCCAACTGCCTGAGAGGCACGCAGGGACCGGCCAGCAGGAGAAGTGGGGCTATCCATTCTGCTATCAAAGTTGTGTAGGTTAATGCGGATAGCAAGGCAGGGGAACTTAATAAAATGCGCCCAAAGTCACTGGTGTAAGTGTCGATATTTAATGCAAGCCAAACAGCAGTTCCATCGCTCCAGCTTTCTCCGGATTTGCTCCAGGCAGAGGTAAAGTATATCAGGGCTACTTGAAGTATGAACCCTGTGCAAAGCCATCCCTCGATTCGGACTTTTCCCTGCCATTCAAGGCGCTGTGTCATGTCCAGTGACCATCTAGCTCCAAGCGGTAGAAACATGGCCCAGAAAAACAATGCGGCAAGCTCTCTGTCTGCTCCATAAAGAACCATAGGGTTACGGATATGCAAAGAATTTATGAATACCCAAGAAATGATCGTTGCCCAGCGCGTTTTGATTCCCAGTATCAGTGCCATTGCTGTCAATCCATGAACGACAAACAGGCATGCTTGCTCAAAATCGGACGTGAACCATAAGTGGAGAGGAATGAGAGCATTGAAATCTGCGTACAATGTAGCCTGGCCTGGGGGTAAAATACCCTCCAGACCATAATGCGCCCTGAATGAGTCAGCCCGTGATACCAAATCCCAGAGGGTTATTGCACCAAGCCCGACCCTCAGACAGGCCAGCATGCGTAAATCCAGATAAAAGATTTGTTTCAATCTGGACTGAATGGATTCCATTATGTTGGGAACCATACTTTCAACAGTTTAATGTTGGGAATGGTCTGGAAAATCTTGTCGATATCTGCTCAGAAGTGTCGGAATATGAGCAGGTAGCACATAAAGTTTTCCATGCACTTTTTTAGTTTCTCCTGGATTTAAACCACCCAAACGAAAATCATTATGCAAGCAATGTATGACGCCTTGAAAGAGTTCCTGGTAAGGATCAAATGCGGCTGCAAGCAAAACCTTTCCATCCTTGCTGAAGCATCCAATCAATGCATTGCTAGGCGAATGAGGATTCAGAGGTCTTGGGTTGACGTCTTCTCCTTTGACTCCCGGCGCAGCCCAAACCTGGCCCGGTGTATATCTCGCCTTCGTTTCCCAATCTTTGGTTGGCATCAAGCTTAACTTGCCATCAAGAAAAATAAATGAACGTTCAATGTAGTCATAAGAAATTCCGTTCGCGGGATCTCCGTATCCGGTGAACTTGCCTACTCGAATACAGGGTTGACCCCAATGTGCTTTGGAGTTTTTTTTGGTGGGATTATACGCGGTGATTTGAAAGTCCACGGAATCTTCATCGGAAGTAATGGTATGCTGCACGATCACACCATCATTCAGCTTACATTGCAGAAGAACCTTTTGATCTTGGGATTCCAGGATGGTTGTTTTGTGTCCAATGACTGTATGCTGGTTCCAATCTGTTTCGTGGGCGTTGGGTCTGCAGTAAGCTTCAATGTACCAAATCGGTATGGTTCCTCCGGGAATATGTTTTCCTTGAATAGACAGCATGTTTTTCTCATAACGAAGCGTCAGGGGAGAATCACTCGCTTTTGAGACAGGGGGGAAAGCCAAACAGATCGCAACTCCAGCAAACAGTAATCGCTTCAGCAGTGTGGACATCATCCTGTCATCTATAGGACTTCAGATGGAAAAGACAAGTGCTTTACTTCTTTGATTGAGCAGTCTCCGGGAACGCATCTGTCAAAATTTCAAGCAATACGTTGGCTTGAGCAGGTTCTTTTTGATAGGCCCACCTCGAATCAAGGACGTTGTATTTGTAATGTGCCCATTTTTCAGAGCTTTGCACAAGTATGTCAGACCATCCATATGCAGGACTCGAGACGAACACATTGTCTCCATCTAGATTGCCTGCACACCATTCTCGTTCCGGGTGAGGTGTAGTACCCGTGGATGCGAACGCATCGATGAGGATGCGAACCTTCCCTCTGAAAGGAACATTTTTCATCAGTGAGATGATGTGTTTGCAACATCTTCCAAAATGCCCTCTTGGTAATTTGGATCTTTTTTCTTTCCAATCATCGCACGTGCAAGACGGTTCATTCAAATCTACCTCATATTCATAGGCACCCGTAGTAAAACTTGTGATTGTGGTTTTGAAATCAATTTTAGGGAGCGAGAAAGCCTCAGCGTCTTCCTGCTCTGCTGCCGGCAGCAGGCTTGCAGGAACATCGATGCCATTCTCTGCAATGCGATCATGCCAATGTGTATGAATTTCCACCAATAATCCGGCAACCTGACCAAGTTCATCCAGAGAAATCTCTCCATCCTTCCAAACTTCCACTAAAAGTGTGGCTAGTTCCTTGCCTGGCCAATGCAAAGTGCATTCAGGGGTGGCATTGAGAAACTCTGACAAGCGGTAAACTTCATCAGCTGAAAGTTCACCATCAGCGAGTATGGCTTCGCACAAATCAATCAGTGGCGTTGGATCATAGGATTCCATGCTTTGTTAACTCACTGCTCTTTTGCGGTTGGCAAGGACCTTAAATGTAGAATCATAAATAACAATGGGGCATGTTTGCAGAGATTGCAAGGCATAAAGGTTTATCTCACCATGCGTATTATTATCCACGAAAGCCGATCCATATTTGATAGTTGTTTGAATTCTTCAGTGTTTTGAAAAAGGGCAGCGTCATGAGTGGCGAATATGGTGTTTCGCTAATGAAATTGCGAAATATTGCCATGCATGATTGAGCGCTTTTGCTTTGCTTTTATTTTAGTCAATCATTTGAATTCCAGAATCGTTGTAGAGCTGCTCTCAAATCATTGGAACTCTCAATCTCTTCCTTTGGCCAAGCATCGGGCAATAATGCATGATAAGATTCATCGCTGTATCGTTGATCGATCAGCACCGCTACCCCTCGGTCCTGTTCCGTGCGAATCAGCCTGCCTACGGCTTGCATCACACGATTGATACCTGGATGGCGGTATGCAAAGTCAAATCCATTATCCCCATACGCATCAAAATGCTCGCGGATCAAATCTCTTTCCAGACACACTTGCGGAAGTCCTACTCCGACCACAACGACACCAATCAATGCCTTTCCAGCCAGGTCTATCCCTTCGCCAAATATTCCCCCCATTACGGCTAGACCAATTTTGGTGTAATCATTCTGTTGTTTGAATACTTTCAAGAATTCGGACCTTGCTGATTCATCCATTTCTTGGGATTGAGCCATCAAGACTGTTTTAGATCCGGTTAACTCAGGAAGATCGGACAGTCGTTGCATGACCTGTCTCAGGTATTCAAAGGAAGGGAAGAAGGCCAGATAATTTCCTTGTTTGGATTGACTGGTGATTTGGATCACCTGAGCCACCTCTGAATATGAGAAGACACGTTGCCGATATGTGGTAAAGATACCCGTATGAATGATGGTTTGCCATTGGGATCTTTGGAAAGGTGATGGCAGTGAAAGGTTCGAATGATGTTCACTTGTGCCTAATAATTGCTGATAAAAGCTCGAAGGTGAGAGGGTGGCCGAAAAAAATAATGTGGACCAGGTCTTTTTCCATGATGCTGATATTTCTCTGGAAGGATCCATACAGAATCGATGCAAGGTGATGTGTCGATGGTGTCGCTTTAGAATAAGTTGGTGATGGTCTCCCTGCTCCCGGGTTGCTTTCAAGAACTTGTAGATTTCAAAGTAAAGTTCCAGCAACTCTGTGTGCACCGCGTCCAAATGGGGCGTCTTGAGTTGTTCTTCGGCGACTTGCAAAAATCGTTCCATCAGCAAACCCCAGGATTTCGGGGTTTCCTCCAACACAACTTCGCTGGGAGATACCCTTTTGATGATTTTCAGGGGTTCGCTTGTTTTTTGTATGGAGGATGTTTGTTTTTCTGCTGGGAATAATTCTGTTTGATGAAGGGTGGGTTGGATGCGGATACCTGTACTGGATCCCGTGTTCAATGTGGCTCTCATTGTCTTCCATAATTGCCTCAATAAAGTGGCCCCTTCAGGCTTGTTTTTCTGGAGCCATTTCACCGATGGTGTCCAGTTTTCGGTTCGAATACATTGTGAGTGCATTTCCCTTCCCCGATCGACGAGGTTGTGGGATTCGTCCACCAGCAATGCGATCCTATTGCGCCTCGGAGATTCCTCGCCAAACAGATAACTCAACTGTGCTCCCGGATCGAAGGCATAATTATAATCTCCCATGACAATATCCACCCAAGGTGCCAAGTGAGTCGAAAGGGCGTGTGGACATACATTGAATCGTTCGCCCAACTCATTCAATACCGTTGTGTTCAACAGATCAGGAGATTCATGAATAGCGGCGCCTCTGGCTTCCCCAAGTCGGTCAAAATAGCCCTCTCGTCTGGCACAGGTTGCCGGATCGCAGGCTTTGTTTCCACGTCTGCACACTTTTTCACGAGCGAGCATTGAGAGAGTCTTAACTTTGGCTCCCTTCTGCTCAAGTAGCTTCAAAGCTTCCTGAAAGACGGTTTGGCCAGGTGTGCGTGCAAGTACAACCATCAATTGTCTGACATGCTCACCCGCAAGTGCCTTGATTGATGGAAACAGGGAAGCCATCGTTTTCCCAATGCCCGTTGGAGCTTCCACCATCATGGCGCCTCCTTTCAGGTGCAGATTCCTGACGGCCTCCAGCATGGATGCCTGACCCGCCCGTAGTTTTGAAAAAGGGAATGTTAAATTTTCTATAGTCGCATTGCGTTGAACCGTCCTGGCAACATGTCGATCCAGCCATTTCAAGTATTTCTCAAGGACTTCCTGCAAGAAAGATTCAACGAATGAAGGAGTTTTTTTTTCGTCGAAGCAATACTCGGTATCGCTTTCAAGATGAAAATAGGTAAGTCGAAGATGCAGGGGCTTTGATGGATTCAGGCGGTTCCAGATTCCTCCGTAAATGCGTAGCTGGGCCCAGTGAAGATCGGATGGTTTTTCCGACCATTCACCGGTGATTGTCTTGATTTCTTCCAGAAATATTTCTTCTGGCCCCTCCCTTACTCCGTCGATGCGTCCCCTTAGGGTCAGGGTAAATGTTGGTCGAACGGTTACCCATTTCAGTGCGACTTCTGCCCGATAATGATCATCCCGGGAAGATTGTAGTTTTTGATGCCCTCGTGTTCCCTCAAGCGCGCGACTGGGTGAAGTGAAAGAAGGACCGCTCCGGAGATCACCTCGGCGCAACACGAATTCCACCAAATCCCGAACTGAAACATCCAGGGAAAATGCCTTATCGTCTCTCGAGTTACTGACGCCCATTCAGAAATAGGAAGCTGATGTTGGCTGTGGTCAGGTATTGCGGCTACTCCAGACCGGGGAACCCAGTGCATCCATCCGTGGCTCAATGCCCAGCCCGGACTCCGTTGAAGCTCTAAGCCTTCCACGATCCCTTTCCGGAGCCCCTGTTGCAATGGATTTGGTCACATAACTGTTGAAGTCAGTGCTCGTAAACAAAAGCTCCGTTGGTGTGCTGTGAGCAAAATGCGAAATGGCAGCGGTGATGATATCGCCACCCCATGAATCTTCAATGGTCATCGCAATCCCAAGCTGTGCACAAAGGTCGCGGGCAAGTCGTGCACGGGTAAGTCCGCCAAATTTGCTGATCTTGATATTCACGACATCCATTGCTAAATCTGCTTTTCCACGGATGAGCATTTCCACACCGTCCACAACTTCATCCAGCACGAAAGGATGATCGGTATGCCTGCGGATGGAGAGGCATTCCTCGTAGGTTCGGCAAGGTTGTTCAATATAAACATCCAGATCGCGCACACCTCTTACAACCCGCATGGCCCCTTCCATCAACCAGCCTGTATTTGCATCTGCTACCAATCGATCTTCGGGTTGCAGGACTTCGGCAACGCGATGAATGCGTTCAATATCAAGATCGGGATCACCACCCACTTTCAGTTGAAATCTTCGATAGCCTTCTTCGCGATAGCCACGGACACTTTTGGCCATATCCTCTGGGGAGGCTTGAGATATGGCGCGATAAAGGTGGAAATCTTCTCCGTAGCGTCCTCCCATCAGCTCGCAGACAGGAAGTCCGGAGTGTTTGCCGAGGAGATCCCAGCAGGCCATGTCAATAGCCGATTTAACGGATGGATGTCCCTTGAGAACCGCGTCCATATGACGATTCAAGCGCTCCAGTTGCAAAGGGTTTTCTCCGATCAGAAACGGTGCCAGAAATTCAATGCCTGCTCGACACCCTCCCGCAAAAGCAGGTAGATATGCTGGGCCTAGTGGGCAGACCTCCCCCCAACCAACCAACCCTGAATCTGCGGTCACCGATACGACCGTGGAATCAAAAACATCGACGGATTTGCCTCCGGACCAACTGTAGCGACCTTCCTTCAGCGGGAGGTCAACTTGATACATATCTATGCGTTGAATTTTCATTTTGATTGGAAATACTTAAAGATCAGTCAATGAATATCAATTCATTCGACATTAAAAGTGTTTGCACATATTGCTCCCATATGATTGCAGGCTTGCCAGATACCTCATTGGAGCCAAAGAAATCCATCCCCATTTCCACTTCGCTTCGGGTTGGGTTGCGTTGAAAGAAGGCATGATAAACCTTGTGGATCGCCTTTTCCTGAGCCGTCGCTCCAGTAGGCTCTAGTGTGAGGTTAAGCGGCATATCGCCCACTAGCTTTTTCATGAAAGGGCTGTTCATCAGGTAGAGTGCCTGCTGTGGTACACTGGTTCGAAAGCGCCCGGGGCTGCTGGAGTCAGGCGACGCAAAATCAAAGGTTCGAAAAAAGTTTGGCAGGTTCTGACGTTCGATGTAGCCATAAACTGACCTGCGAGGCTTCCACTCAGTTTTTGTTATTTCTACGGGTTTTCCCCCCATGCGTGTGTTCAGTCGCCCCGTGACTTTCAGTAAGGTATCCCGCATTGCTTCAAGGTTTAAACGTTGGCGATTAAACTTCCATAGAAGTCTGTTCTCAGGATCAGCGGTATGATAGGAAAGACGAGTCTGGCTTTGCTGCCTGAAGACAGCGGACAGGACGATCTCCCGCTGCAGTTGTTTGATGGACCAGTTGTGTCTAACAAAATAGTCAGCTAAATAATCCAAAAGCTCTCGTTGCTCAGGTTCCTCACACCTCAAGCCAAAATCACTGGCCGAATCCACCAGCCCCACTCCAAAATGCCAGGCCCAGACACGATTGACAAGGACGCGGGCAGTCAGTGGATTGGTTGGATGAGCAATTTTTTGAGCAAGCTCCAGTCGACCGCTTCCGCTTGTGAATGGCTCGCGATCGGAGCCCTCCAGAAAACCGAGGAATTGTCGAGGGACTCTTTCACCTCTGTTTTGAGGGCTCCCCCTTTTAAAGACCACAGGCGTGACGGGGTTTTCCTTGTCCAGTAGAGCCATGGCTCGTGCTGGTGCACCAGGATGTTCGGCATCCAACCCTTCGAGTCGACGCTTCAGTCTTCGCACCTTCTCAGCGACTTTGACTTCAAACAGTCGGGGCAGCTCTCCCAGTGGCAAATTGGAGGGTCCGTTGGGGGCAAACAATACCATGCGAAGGGAATCTTCAGCCGGATCCTGAAAGCCTGTAGCCTCGGGCTGTTCCTTGAGAAGCTCTTGCCATTGCCGGTCAATTGATATGAATACCCGGCCATAGACTTTGGCCAGCGCTTCCAGTGTCAGTGGTTGATCCTTCTTGATCTGTTCAGCCACCATGCGGTTTATTTTGCTGCGGTCTTCGAGAATGGCTTTCCAGTCCATGGTCTCATTTCTATCAATCAGCTTTTGCTGGCTGCTGGCCCGGATCCATGGCGTAAAAACGGGATCTTGCGTTTTTTTCCATCGCTCGATTGCCTTGCTCCAGCGAAAAACGGTTCCGGGGTCCAGCTTTCTTTTTCTGGCCAATGCTTCTTTCTGCGTTCGATCCTCAATAGCCGCAATGGCATGAGCTGTCATCAGGTAATCTGATGCACGATCTCGCAACGATTTAAGGGCGTCTTGCTGTGCCTCATGCAGATAAGACGCGTGAGCTTCAGATCGTTTCTGTTTTTCATGTTGGTATTCCGCAAACGCAGGGTGTGGTTCTCCTCCTAGCAATGGTTTTTCGCTTGGCTCACGGGTACTCGCAAAGACGCCATACAAGGAGTAGTAATCCTCAGTTGGAATGGGGTCGTATTTGTGGGCATGACAACGTGCACAGGTGACGGTCAATCCCATGAATCCTCGAGAGACCACGTCGATTCGGTCGTCGATGATATCGTGTTGATTATTCAGAAAGCGTCTTCCCAATGTCAGATAGCCCAGAGCGGCCAAGGCTCGTTTGTCTTGACCTAACTCCATCAGGTCAGCAGCCAGTTGTTCCTTGATGAAGTGGTCATAGGGTAGATCTTCATTAAAGCTCCTTACCAGATAATCACGATAGGTGTAGGCGAAGGGGTAGCTCCTGTCCGATTGGAAAACATATCCTTTTGTATCGGAATAACGTGATACATCCATCCAATGCCTTGCCCAGCGTTCGCCGTAATGAGGTGAGCTGAGTAACTGTTCCACGACTTTCTCGTGGGCCTCGGACGATTGATCCCTTTCGAATGTCTGAATTTCTTCCATGGATGGAGGAAGGCCCGTCAAATTGTAATAGACACGACGTATCCATGTGCGTTTGTCCGCTTTTCTGCTGGGGGTCATGTCTTTGCCTTCCAGATTGGATAAAACAAATCTATCCAGATGGCGCAATGGCCACTCCTTATTTCTAACAGGAGGCAGGACAGGGGATTTCACTGGTTCAAAGGCCCAGTGCGTTTCTGCTTTTTGTTCAATCAGTGAATGGCCTTCGGCGCTGTCTCTGGGGTCTGGAGCACCTATCCTGACCCATTCCTCAAAATGGGCAATCGTCTGTGCGTTCAATTTGGGAGCCTTGGGAGGCATCTTCAGTTCCGGATTGACGTGGCTGATGGCTTGAATGATCACACTGTTTTCCGGTGATCCTTTGATCAATATCGCGCCCGATTGCCCTCCCTCCTCGATGGCAGGGCGTGAATCCAATTTAAGTCCGCCTTTGCTTTCACCTGATTGATCCGAATGGCATTCATAGCAAGACTCGACAAGCACAGGCCTGATATGGTTTTCGAAGAAGGCGATTCCTGATTCGTCATCCAATGCAGCTTTTGAATCACCACTGAATCCTGCAATTCCAATCAAGCAGAAGAACCATTGCCAGTTCCTCTCACAGAAATATGATTTCAGTGCATCACGCATGCGTTCACTTTATACCAAATGACACTGGAAACAATCCCTCTTCGCGAACGAAGATACGGAGAAATAGCCCCATGAGGCTATTGTAGCTTATTGGACGCGCCCGGCACACAACTGGAAATCTTCGCTCCGTGTTTAATTTGCCTCTGCTAAGGGCTTTTCAAGTCATCGAATGGTTTGCTGTTATGTCAGACTTTCCTCATCAATGGGTCTTATTCATGCCCGGCAAGTCATTCAGGCTGGTAAGGTTTCGAAAGGCGCTCGAATTCCAGTGATCCGGTTTCGCGGGCCCTTGCGCGACCATGGAAACGGAATATTTTGGAGGGCCTTTGAACGCGCACATCATGATGACAATCCTTTTATTCTCCTTGATGTGAGCCAGGGTTTCGGCATCAGTTTCCGTATAATCCAGATAAGCTGCCTGCTTGGGGCCCGGCACTCGAAAACTGTCCATGCCTTTGGGTGAGTTGATCAAACCCTCGCCGGATTAAGGAGCGGTGGCGATAAACAATATATTCTGCTCCAAAATCCACTCCTTGATTCGATCATCAATGCATTCAAATTCCTTTGCCATGACTTCCCCATTTTGAATGGGTCATGGACCCTAATTTCGATCCTGTTACGGGAAAGCTCAAAGAAGGCCGCCAAAAACATCCCAAGTCCTTTATTCCAAACCATGGAGATGTGCATGCCACCGCGCTCGAATTGACAGGCATTCAATCCTCAGGCAAAGGACGTAACGAACGCTCTCCCATGAAATTCGTCTTAAAATCATGATGAGGATAAGCGGGCAGTTTTGATCTAAACGCATCCTTTACCCGCGCCATGATGATTAGCCTTTGATTCCTTATTTTTCAGGATGTATAGTCTCCACTGTATGTCGCATGTTTGTGTATCAATCAAGAGGTTAGGGATCAGTATAGCTGCTGGTCTGTGTATCGGCGTATTTGGTGCGGAGCTTGGTAATCCGGTTTCTGACCCTGTCCGCGTGAAATCGGCTTCCGACGAAGCTCGTTTGGCCATGAAAGGCTTTTCTCTGCCTGATGGTTATCAGGTCGAGCTTACTGCAGCCGAGCCTCACCTTGCCAATCCCGTTGCCTTTCACATTGATGAGCGCGGTCGTTTTTTTGTGGTGGAAACCTTCCGCCATGGTCAGGGAGTGCTGGATATTCGAGGCCGAAGGGGATGGCCCAATCAGGATTTTATTGACAGCCTCACCGAAGAACGATTGGAAACGTTGTCTGATGAACTCCTTGATGCTGATCTTTCTTCACGAACAGTGGATGACCGCATCGCGATGTTGCGTTATTACATGGGTGACAAAGCGGAGCGTGAGTTAGCATCAGAGACAGATCAGGTGCGGTTGGTCGAAGATCGCGATGGAGACGGAGTGGCGGATCATTCCTCAATCTTTGCTGATGGCTTCAACCAGATTGCTGATGGGCTTGCATCCGGTGTGCTGGCGCGCAGCGGCAAGGTTTATTTCACGAATATTCCCGACCTTTGGTTGCTTGAAGATGAAGATGGCGATGGCATTGCCGAGAAGCGCGAATCCTTGCATTACGGTTTCGGAGTGCGTGTAGGTTTTCTTGGGCATGATCTGCATGGTTTGAAAATAGGCCCCGACGGAAAACTTTACTTTTCCATTGGAGATCGTGGTTCGCACGTCAAGACCAAGGACGGCCGTGTGGTAGGCATGGCTGATACTGGAACTGTTTTTCGTTGTAACTTGGACGGCAGCGATCTGGAAGTATTTGCATATGGGTTACGCAATCCCCAGGAGCTTGCATTTGACGCCTACGGCAATTTATTTACAGGCGACAACAATTCTGACGGAGGGGATCAAGCGCGTTGGGTCTATGTCGTGGAAGGTGGAGACAGTGGGTGGCGGATTGGGTATCAATTCTTGAATAAGCCCGTTCCGCGTGGTCCCTGGAATGCCGAAAAACTCTGGCATCCACAATGGGAAGGCCAGGCCGCTTATCTGGTGCCGCCGATTGCTAATATTGGAAATGGTCCTTCTGGTTTGACCTATCATCCGGGAACCGGTTTCTCGGATGCTCTTAAAGACCATTTCTTTTTGGTGGACTTCAAAGGCTCCCCGGCGAACAGCGGTATTCATACCATCAAAATGAGACCGAAGGGAGCGACCTTTGAAATTGCAAAGCTTGATTCCATAATCTGGAATGTCCTTGCTACGGATGCAGATTTCGGTGTTGACGGTGGTCTTTATTTGACTGATTGGGTTGAAGGCTGGGCGGTCACTGGCAAAGGCCGAATTTACCGTATTCTCGAAGAAGAAGTTACGGACGCTGATCTGGTTACAGAAACCAAAGCACTCCTGGCAGATGGGATGACTAACCGTAGCTCAAGAGCGTTGGCCAAGCTTCTTGAGCACCCGGACATGCGTGTTCGCCAGGAAGCACAATTTGAATTAGCAAACCGCGGAGCTAGCTCAATCGAACATTTTGAGGGCGTTCTGAAATATGGAGATTCATTATTTGCAAAACTGCACGCCATATGGGGATTGGGGCAGATCATTCCCGCGTATTCAAACGCCGTTGAACCTGTGCTTGACGCCCTTTTTGCGGTTGAGGATGAAGTCCGTGGTCAAGCTGCCAAAGTGGTGGGTAATCACCGCATCGAATCTGCTTTTGGAAGGCTGGCTGCGCTTTGTGCCGACGATACCAGTGCGCGCGTTCGTTTCTTTGCTGCCAAATCTTTAGGGAAATATGGCAGGCGCGAGTCGATTCCACCCTTGGTTGCCATGCTCGAGGCCAATAATGATGAAGATCCGTATCTCAGGCATGCTGGCGTGATGGGGCTTGCAGGGGTGCAGGACTTTCGGTGGTTGAACGATATTGTTTCGCATCCTTCATCATCGGTTCGCATGGGAGCTTTACTGGCTATGCGCCGGCTCGAGCGACCGGAAATTGCTCAGTTTCTTCATGATGAGGAGCCCTTGCTTGTGACTGAAGCCGCACGTGCGATCAACGATGTTCCGATAGAGGCTGCCACACGAGATCTGGCAAACCTGACAGATGACAACAATCTCAGTGAACCTGCATGGCGTCGTGTGGTCAATGCTAACTTCCGACTTGGTCGAGAGGAATACGCACAGCAGTTGGGTGCCATTGCAGTGAATGAATCCATTGAGGCGAATATCCGAGTCGAAGCGTTGCATGCCCTGGCTGATTGGGGGAGTCCTTCAGGACGTGATCGAGTGACCGGCATCTGGAGCCCGCTTGCGGGATACCGCTCGATCGAAGATGCTCGCCGAGCCGTTCAATCGGCGATGCCTCAACTTGCCGACCACCGTTTTCAGGACTTGACCAGTGCTCTTATCGAAGCCGTGCAGGCCGTCAAGCTTGAAACAGCATCTGCCTGGTTGTTGGGCACCTTGCGCAATGATGAATTGAGCGATTCGACGCGATCGGATGCATTGGAAGCACTGGCTCAACTGGCAGAATCGGCACTGGTGAATGAAGGGGTTCAGTTCGCGCTGGAAAAAGGCTCCAAAAAACTGCAGCGGGAAGCGCTTCGCTGGCAGGCTCAGTCGGCTGACAGCCTTCAGGCGATCAAATTCGCCCTGGAAGCTGAAGATATTCAAGGACAGCAAGCGGCCATTGCTTCTCTGGCTCGTGACACGACACAGGAAGCCATGGATTTGACGGGCAAACTTATGGCTCAACTTGTATCAGGAGAGTTGAGTGACGCCTTGAGTCTGGATGTGATTGAACTAGTAGAAGAAAGAGGAACCCCGGCTATTCAAAAAATGGCGTCGGATTACAAGGCGAGTCTTGCCGTGAAATCACCTTTCGAGGAGTTTGCCTTGACGCTCAAGGGAGGCGATGTCGAAGCAGGTAAACGGATCTTTTTTGAGCGAGAGGAAGTAGCCTGCCTGAGATGCCACAAAATTCAAGGCAACGGTGGCGAAGTCGGTCCTGTTCTGGATGGTTTGGCTTCCCGCCAAGAGAGGGACTATATTTTGGAATCCATCATCTATCCCAACAATTCCATTGCTGAGGGGTATGAAAGTGTCCTGATTGAGACTAAAGATGATAACTATTTCGCGGGTTTGATCAAAGAGGAAAGCGAAGAAAAAATTGTATTGAACTCGCCTGAAGACGGGATCATTACAATCGATGCGGACAATATCAATTCGCGTGAAAAAGGCTTGTCGGGTATGCCTGAAGGTCTCTATCTGATGCTTTCAAAACGTGAGATCAGAGATTTGATAGCCTATCTCGGTAGCCTCAAGTGAGGCAGAATTGCATTGCCTATCGCCTGCATATCTGGCACTGGTCTCACTATGAAGCTTCAACCTCTGTCCTTCATAAAAATATCGCTGGTATTTTCAATGCTCGTCGGTTTGTCGGCTGCGCGTGCCAATGACGCAGCGTCGCCCACATTGCTGGGCTCCTGGCATTGCCAAGGAGCTGCCATCATTCGATCAGAAGAAGGCGGGGAGGCATTGAAAAGAATCCTTTCAGCAAAAGAAACAGCCCCCATTAGGGACCTGGTCATCGCCAAGTTGGCCGGTGCGCCAGATCAACTGTTTTACGGCTTGGGTGCTCAGGCGCTTGACACACGCGTGAAGTTACTTTCGCCCATCATTTCCGATATGATCGAGCATGTTTCCTACGGGGAGATTCATGCAACAGCTGCCAGTGCGATCAATTTATCATTGGCTGTAAAACTGCCTGCAGATCGCCAATCCAATTGGAATATTAATCTTCGGCGATATGCTGCCAGTCTTGGATGGGAAGTAAGCCCTCCTTTGAGTCAGGGATTGACTTCTGAATGGGATGCAACCTCACAGAATTCAGGCTTCTTGATGCGTTACATCAAGAAAGACGACTGGCTCTTGATCAGTGTGGGATCTGATGCACTGACTCAGATTCTTGATTGGAGCCGGGATTTCAATAATGGAGCCGTATTTCATTCGCCCCAAACCACAGACAGTTGGTGGTCGCTTCATGTCAAGTTAGACACTCTATCTCAATTGTTCGGAGGAGATGCTGAAAAAAGCCTCAAATCGATTACTTTGAAGTCTATTGGTGACGGTGAATACTTGAGGTCCAGGGGGCAGATTCAGTTTTCTCAAGCCATGGATGATTCCATTTCCGACTGGATGGTCCCAACAAATCGTATTCAGGAGCCGGTCGTGAGTTTTTCGGCGCAGCGCAATTTACAGCCACTGCTGACGCAAATACCAGGTATGAGGAAACTCTTCCCTCAAGGAGTTCCAAAACAATCAATCGCCTGGTCTCGTCCCTCCAGAGTTCAAAACACGCGTGCTGCGCAGGACTCTGCACCCATGTATCTCACGTATGCCACCTGGCCGGTAGGTGGTAACGATAAGGCAAAATCCGTTCAGTCGATTCAAGGTGGATTAGCTGAATTTTTGGGGGCAAATCTTCTCAATAGCGGGCGCATGTTACTCTCCAGCAACCACTTGTTAAACGCCTTAAGCCTCAAGATAAGGCCTGCTTTTATCCAGCCATTTGTGCAAGGAATCGAGTATGCAGGCGAAAATTACCATATGGCCGGCCTAACTTATATGATCTTGAATCGAACGAATCCTCCTCCGCCTTCGTTATTCGGTCAGATTACCAAACATCCTAGACTGCGCTACTATCATTGGGAGAGGTCAGATGAAAAACTGTTTCAGTATCGGAATTTAATCAACCTGATTGGATTCCTATTCGGAAAAGGTCAACTCCTGCAGGATTCCCCATTATTCGCATGGACTCAATTTTTAGAGGAACAACTGGGAAACACAGTCACTCAGCTCCTTAGAAAAGAGGATGATATATTGGAAATTCAGCGCAAATCTCAACTTGGCCTGAATGCCTTTGAAATTGCTCTATTGGCTCGATGGATCCATTCCGAATCGTTCCCTTGGATTGATTTGGAAGAAATAACTCACTGGGAGTTTCCCTCTACCCCAAAACCCGCCCTGAAATAGCCATAAAAAATGCTTAAGTTAGGTGTCAATATTGATCACACAGCCACCCTGCGCGAAGCTCGCTATCGTGGGCAAGAAGGTGGAGAACCTGACCCGATTGAAGCTGCTTCAATATGTATTGATGCAGGTTGTCACGGAATTACGGCTCATCTAAGAGAGGATCGGCGGCACATTCAGGACAACGATATTGATCGTTTGGTAAGTGTGCTTACTGTTCCTTTGAATTTTGAAATTGCCAATACCCCTGAAATGATTGCCAAAGCGCTCGAAATCAAGCCTACTGCAGTGTGCATGGTGCCTGAAAAGCGTGAAGAAGTTACGACTGAAGGAGGTCTTGATGTGGCATCGCAACTGGAAGCTATTTCGAAATCGGTGACTGAGCTGCAGGGCAATGGGATCGAAGTCAGTTTGTTTATCGATCCTGATGAAGAGATCATTCGAGCATCTCACTCGACAGGAGCCAAGGCCATCGAGCTCCACACAGGAGCTTATGCTGAGGCCTTTTCTCAGACTTCCGAGAGAAAGAAAGAGTTGGAACGCCTATCGATCGCATCCAACCTAGCTCACAGCCTGGGAATGAAAGTCAATGCGGGCCACGGTTTGAATTATACCAATCTTACTGGTTTGCTTGAAGTTCCCTGGCTGGAAGAATTGAACATCGGGCACAGTATTGTTGCACGTGCATTGACTGTTGGATTTGAAAGAGCCGTGCGGGAGATGTTGGAACTAATGGCCAATCCCGACTGAGATTTGTTCAGCAGATTTTTCAACAAAAAAGCCATGCTCGCTGGAGCATGGCTTTTTTGTTGTTGGACATTGTATGAACCAACTACGGGCTTCCGTATGGTAGTGGTTGTCCGTCGCACCGAGCCGAAGTTCTGAGCTGTACCCATATAGCGTCACGACTCCCGGCCACGGCCATTCTAGAGACTGAGCCATTACGGGCGGGTAGATCTGTATTTGGATCAGTCCACTTCTTGATTTCGCTGTGTCCGTCCATGAAAGCAAAGTTAGCTGCTCTGTTGTGGTAGGTAGCCGGCCAATCGATCCATTCCTGCTGATTCATACCTACAGCGAAGCCGGCGTCATTGATGCTGCGCTCATCTTCGTCCAGAAACACCCACAGATTTGATGGGCCAGGGCTCGTGGCATCAGATTCCTTGCCATATGTTTTGTATGGTCTGCATGCTCTATGACCATGGGCGTTATCCAACCAAGGTCCATTCACTGCCTGTTTCTTCGAGGTTGATATTGTTCCAACCGCTTGGCTCATCGCCCACGAGCGTACCCTCGGAACAACCTTACCACCCACTTTCACTGTGCTTCTGTCTGCGGGACATCTGAAGATCTGATGTGATCCCACATAAGGCCCCAATTTGGATGTTCTTGGGTCCAGTAACATCTGAAAATTGGTGGCGTGTTGTTGGTTATTCATGCTACCAGCGCACCAGTTGTTCCCACTGGTATTGCCGTCGTCTGGATTTGGTGGCAGCCAATCTTCGTTGTCCGTAGCATAGATCTTGAACGCGAGCATCATTTGGCGTCCATTGTTCATGCATTTGATGCCTTGAGCCTTGGTCTTGGCCTTACTCAAAGCGGGCAGCAGCATGCCTGCGAGTATGGCAATAATCGCAATCACCACCAAAAGCTCGATCAAAGTGAATCCTTTCTTCAGGCGACCTCGATACTGCTGGTTTTTTGTTTTGATATTCATACGTGTTGATCCTGTCTTTGCTCAGTAACAAACTGAGGTACTTTTTAACTTTTGACTCAAACTCTTGTCAACTCTTAGATGATCTACATTGGAACGACAACTGTGCGTTTGTAAGCACAAACAGTCTGCAACTGAATCTGCGCATTATCTGCCGCATTCAGCTTATGAATAAAGATCTTTTTTAATTGCATGAGACCTCTTGTCATACCAAAAATCACCCGGCATATCTCCTTTTGTTGCTTCTGGTCAAGGCTGCCTGAGATTGGTCGGGCCCTCTCATCGAATAACAAAGTCGGCACGTTCATTTGCACAAGTATGGAGGGAATCATTCTTTATTGCTCAATAAGTAGAGATTGCTTCTTCCCAACGGCACAATCTAAATCTCCATAAGCGGAGTTCAAATTGTAAGATTCGTGAAACATGAGGCATCGACTCATTCATGGCCTGATGGTATCAAAATACACCTGCCTCGTAACTCTGGCTTTCCAGTGATCGTAATCTCATGGGTGGATCAAGACTTTCGGAGGATTTGCCTAGAATGCCTATGGCTTCAAAATTCTGAAATTGTTGACACAAATATTCTGTTTAGAAGATCTTGTGAGCAGTGCGATGCAGGAGGTATAAGGAATAAAAAGTCATTTTCGGTTTGCTGCAAACCAGATGTTATCAGGGCGAAGCCACGAGTTCATCTGCGCACCATTCCAATGAACATGGAAGCAAAACCAGAAAAAGCAATCAGTCAATTATTCGAAGCCAAATTGCTTCAAATAGTGCGTCGTTATGATGACGGTGCGCACGCCTTCGATATGTCGGCCCCGGTTTTCGATCACGCTCTTGGGATGGATTCCTTGGATCTGGCAGAAGTATTTTCGTGGATCGAACATCAATTTGGTGATTCACCTTTAGACGATCAGGGCCTGCAATTTGAGACTTGGAATGATTTAGTTCAATGGGCCTTTAGCTGCCAGAAAAATCGTTCTGATGTTTATTAAGGCTTAACAAGTAGAGAATTTTAATTAGCATTCGCAACAGATGCCAAAAAACCGGAAAAGAAGAGGGAAGTCCAGTGCTTGGAGACGCAAGCTGCAGCAAAAGGCAGGACAATCAGCTTTGTTGTCCATCATGATCAACAAGCCGGGATTCCGTTACACCGTATTAAGCCTTATTTTTGCGTTTCTTTGTGTAGGGTTTTATATGGCCCCTCTTTGGAACATTGCCCCTGATGGCAGCGAGCTAAAGGTCAAGTCGAGTCTCTACAAAATCCGGGAAGTAAAGCAACTCAAGGCCAGAGCTGTCGCCGCAATGGATCAACAAAATTGGAGTGAAGCAGCCTATCAGTTGCGGGTGGCATTGTTGAAAAATAGTATCGATCCGACTCTTTATCGTATGATGCTTACCAATAGTATGAGCATGGAGTCGTTGGATCCCTCGGACATCAGGGATCTGACCAAGCGCAGCGAAAAGCTTTTAGCCATTACCAGCAATAATCTTTCCGATCTTGACCTTGTCATTTCCTTCATGAATCGGCAAGGGCTGCATGAGCAGCTGACCGACATTTTACTTGCTTGTGAAAAACTTGCTCCCAATCAAGCTAAGAGGTTGGTGGAACTGCTTTTCGAATCTGGAAGTTATGGAAGTTTCAATCAAGTCAAAGAGCAACATGCTGCACAATTACAGGGGGCATTTCCGGAGTTGAAGGCTTACGAATCCGCTTTGACTGTGTTGAATCAGGCCATATTTGAGACTTCTCTGGAGGGTGTGCGATTCCTCAATTCAATGGCAGATGGAAACGATGAACTCAGTGCTATTTCACGCAAGCTGCTTTTGCAGATTTACAGGCATTTTGAATTATTGGATGGATATGCTTCAGTATTCAGGGAGGTTAAGAAAAATCAAGAAGATCAACCCGTCCAGCATGCTGCATACTGGGAACTACTCATGGCAGCAAAGCAGCCAAAAAAGGCTATTTTCGAAGCCGCTCAATATTGGCCGCTACTGGTAAATCGTCCAATCAGCAGACTGAATGAAGTGCTCCAAATAGCTCATGCTTACCAACAGGTTGGAATACCAAAGAAATCATTTGAATTGCTAGATCAAACACAGTCACGGTTTGAGGATGAAGCTGCTTATTGGGTAGGCTATGGAGACTTGTTGCTTGAGACCGAACACTGGCTTCAAGCAACGGCGCTGGCTGTAAAGCTTCGTAGTCAAAAGGCAGGTGTTAAATTGTTGAAACCTTATGCCTATTATCTGGAGGGTATCTCACAGGGGAAATTAAATCGGCGACCCTCAGCTTCAAACGCATTCTCGGAACTCATCAAACTAAGCCCGCTCAAGGATGAAACAAATGTCTTAAATATGGTAAACGGAATGTTAAGCGTAGGGTTGGGAGCTGAAGCTCTGGAATTTCTTCAGCTGCATGATGCGTCATTGCAAGATCGTGTGTCATACTCGCTTTTGCTCTATCGCTCAGCTAAAGCGGCTGGTAATTCTGCCGCACTCTCGGAAGCTGATCAGGCTTTGTTTGAGTTGCGTTCCGACATGCCTGATACAGATGTTCGCCGTCTTGAGACAGCCATTCTCGTGCTTGATGATACCGTAAAGGCTCTGGAATCCTTCTTGGCGTCTCGATCCGAAGCCGTAATGGACGACACGCATCGTCTGCTGGTAGCCTGTGCGTATATGCTGCAAGAGAATGATCAAAAGGCAGCCCAATGGCTTAAGACCATTGATAAAAACAAATTGGGGAATCGTGAATCTGCGATCTATGCTTTTGTAAATGTTGAATGGCTTGTTCGGAATGGTCGCAGTGAGGAAGCCAGAAAGCAACTTGTGCTTCTCAGTCGGCAGGATTTATTTCCGACTCAAGCCTTTCGGCTTGAAGCTCTAGAGTTGCAGATCACGACGCCTGCCCCTTTACTTTTTGATCAATGAGTTTCCCTCAGACATAATCAGTCGCATCAATCGTATAGGCATGCCCTGTTACAAAACAAACGCCTCCAGGATCGACGAGGATTCCTGGCTGGCATAGATCCTCACTCCTTGTCTGAGGATTTTCGTCCTTCGTTCGATTTGGCAGTCTTTGAACTTTATTGCCTTGAATCGAATTCGGATCAGGCTTGTGATGTTTTGGTAACCATGGAAAGAGAAAAATTGCTTCCTCCTCAGCAAGTATGGCCCGGTGACACTCTCAAGCATCATCAGCTATCCATTAAACCCGATCCCTCTGGTTGATAAATGCTGGCTATGAGTGAGTTTTTTTGCAATGAAACCTAACTTCATCTAACATTTGAATTTCCAATGAAAAACCATATCTTTTTCTTTTTATTTGGCAATCTTGCACTGACCCTGACTTGTTCAATCAAGGCTGATGTAAGACTTCCCAGCATCATCGGTGATCACATGGTTCTTCAGAAAGAGTCAAATGTGACAATTTGGGGTTGGGCCAACCCTGCTGAAAAAGTCCAGGTGATTCCAAGTTGGGATGATTCCATCACCGAGACTTCCGCTGATAGTGGGGGGAGCTGGTCTGTCTCAATCCTCACTCCGAATGCAGGTGGTCCTTACTCGATGCAAGTTGCAGGATCCAATTCCATTGAACTAAAGGACATCCTAATCGGCGAAGTATGGGTTTGCGGTGGACAGAGCAACATGGAATGGAGCGGTAACCATGGTCTTCAGCAATGCAAGGACGAAGCTCCGAATGCCAATGACCCCAATATTCGGTTTTTCCATATCCCCAAAACAACGGCACGCTTCCCACAAGACCGTTGTGAGGGCAGCTGGGAGGTTTGCACTCCTGAGGAAATGATGCGTTTCAGTGCCGTGGGTTACTTTTTTGGAAAGCAATTGCGTCAAAAACTTGGGGCTCCAGTAGGCTTGATCAACAGTAACTGGGGTGGGACGCCAGCCGAAGTCTGGACACCTCGCGAGTTGGTGGAAAGTGATTCGGAATTGCAAGTGGCAGCCAGTCAGATTCAACCTTTTGCATGGTGGCCAAAAGATGCTGGGCTTTGCTATAATGCCATGATCCATCCCATCACCTCCTATCGAATTGCCGGTGCAATCTGGTATCAAGGAGAAAGCAACGTAGACATTGCTTATGCCTATGAAAAATTGTTCACTAAAATGATCGGGGCATGGCGCACTGCCTGGAAACAAAACTTTCCATTTTACTTCGTGCAGATTGCTCCCTACTCATATGGGAAACCCAGCGTTTGCCCGCTCCTGCGTGAAGCCCAAACCAAAAGTGCATCTCACCCCAATACAGGGATGGTTGTCATAAGTGATTTGGTGGATGATGTTAAAAACATTCATCCCAACAATAAACGCGATGTCGGCCTGCGTTTAGCCAACTATGCTCTGAGTGCAACTTATGGTCATAAAAACATTCCTCACCGAAGCCCACAATACAGTCGCATGGAGATTGAAGGTCAGAAAATTCGAGTCTTCTTCGATAACGCAGAAAGTGGCTTGGTGGCGCGTGGGGGGGGTCCCAATGAATTCTATGTAGCAGGTGAAAATGGAAAATTTCTGCCAGCCAGCGCAACAATTGATGGCAGTACAGTTTTAGTATTCACTGAAAAAATAACCCAACCAGTGGCAGTCCGGTTCGGATTCAGCAACACGGCAATACCCAACCTATTTTCCAATGAAGGATTGCCTGTGAATTTATTTCGGACAGACCAATATCTGATGAGTAACTTGAAAGATACTCATTAAGACCCATTTCTGTTCACATAATCACTTCAAAACCTTCGAATTTTGGATGAGAAAGGTGCATGCCTTCAGGGGATTTCGCCTGACTATGAGCTTTCCGGAATGCTTCTGAATCTGTCCAATCCACAAATACTTTCCGAGAGGCCCAGGTTGAGTGCGACACATAAGTGGTATGCGTATCTTCAGTGGTGCCCTTGATAAGGTTGAATTTTTGGAAACCCGGAACTTCGTCAAGGTAAGATTCACGGTTTCTCCACATTTCTTCGAAAGCATTTTCAAAACCCGGCGCAATTTTAAATCGATTCATCGCTATGTACATTCCAGAGCCTTCGCACAAGTTTCTGCACTTGTAAAGTGATTGGATTTTTCTTTTTTTTGTTCGAGATCAAGTTTTCAATCGCTGCATGCCTGTTTTCAAACATGATGATTTGGAAGCGGAGGACATGATTCCCGGGTTCAAAGTTAGTTTTGTGCACGGTGAGTCGATGACCCTTGCTTACTGGGATGTGAATAAAGGTGCCGAGCTGCCTGAACATTCTCATGCTCATGAGCAAATATGTAATGTGATTTCAGGGCAATTTGAACTCGTGATTCAGGGGCAATCTACGGTTCTCAAAGCGGGGGATGTTGGCGTCATCCCTTCGTATGCAGTTCACTCTGGAAAGGCATTGACCCATTGTAAAATCATAGATGCCTTTCACCCGGTGCGAGAGGACTACCGATGATTTGCCTCACCACAACGATTTTCCACTGTCTGTAACAATATCAGAATCGGAAAGTCGATTTTAATTCCAGATTACTTTTTGTGTGGATTGGAGTTTTCGAGCTGGCTTCAGTCAGAGTGATTCAAATAACTCCCAATCCTCTGGTAGCTAGAAATCCATTTCGACCTTTCGATGTCAATCATTCAGAAGAGTGGTTCTATTTGGTGCTTGAGTGTGATTGAGGTTTGGGAACTTTTTGGCTCAACTGACCATAGGGTTTAAAGCCTCTCGTCATGAGAGTTGAGGCATGTGTTTTATCGCAAATATTTGCTCCCGGTTCAGTTTGATCTCACACATGTCGCGATCCTGAAACAAGGTTTGCACAATGTTATCCCTGACGTTACTTTGATCACATTGAAATCGTTGAGTAATCATCTGCTCATTAACTTAATTGTTATGAAAAAAAGCTTTTTTTCTGGGGTGACCGCCCTGGTCCTGACATTGGCCTTTTCTTCGCCTCTGTCAGGAGCCGAGTTGGACAAAAGTCTCATCCATGCCCACTGGTTTTTTGCTGCACACCGTCAACAGGGGCAAAAGTTAATGCCCATTCAGGGGGGACCGAGACCTGTCTTCAAAGGTCGGGTCCAGTTTCTCATGGACCCAATCCCTCCTCGAGTTGAACTCAGTGGGGGTGGCGAGAGGTTGATTCTTTCTGACGGCCCTGCTGATGCCAATCTGCCTCAGGGACCTTTTGCCATCGAAACATGGGTACGAATGGACGGGCCTTCAGAAAGGGGCGGGATCATTGGAGCCATTCAACATGATCCTGATATCGAGGCAGGCTGGATTCTTGGGTATCGTGAGGACCGGTTTTGTTTTGGATTGGCTTCAGAGGCGCAAGCTAAACTGACCTATCTGGAGTCTCAAGCTTCATTTGTTCCTGGGAAATGGTACCACGTTGTTGGAAACTACAGTGGCAGTTCAATGGAGCTTTGGGTCGATGGAGCTCGTGTTGCCCAGTCGCACATTCAGCAAGGCAAGGTTCGCTACCCGAAGCATCCTTTTTATGAAATCGGAGCCTTTCATGACAATGACCAGAATTTCTCAATGAAGGGTGCGATTCATGAGATCTTATTGTTGAACCAAGCAATGCCAGATGAGTGGATTCAATCAAGATTTCACGCCAAGAAAGATTACTTTCCAGAAGCTGGACCGGATCCGGTCATTATGGAAATTCCAAACGGACCATTTGTTGACTGGATAGGGCCAGATAAAGTGAGCATAACCTGGAGCATGGATGTATCCATGCCCAGCCGGATGGACCTGATGGGACCTGAAGGTGAGTTTCGGCAGTTCAANCGNCCTGANTCNGANCTTGAACATAGCGTTNTTTTNGATCANTTGCAGAANGATGGNGAATANTCCTTCNGGATTTATGGTCCTTCTCATGGNGATCGTNCTCAGTTCAGCTCCCTTTATAAATTCGATACNTCTTTTTANTATGCACCCGTTGGTGTGGGAAACCCTGAGTTTGGGGNAGGGGCGNTGNGNCTGTCGAGCANGCTTGAGCAAAGTGTCTCAGGTTTGTTGAACGCCACGGGAAGGGAAGCTGGCTTTGCCTTGATTCTAGGGGCAGGTGAGAGAGAAAGAGAAATGGCACATGCCCTGGTTCGATTGAGTCGTTTCAAAGTGATTCTGGTTGATCCTGATTCTAAGGTGGTTCAGCAGGCACGCAGTTTTTTGGACGAAGTGGGTGTGTACGGTGAAAGAGTTTCGGTCCATCATGGTGAATATGCATCTCTTCCGTATGGTGCTTTTTTCGCTAATCTCGTCATCGTCCACGATCCGGGTACACTCAATCTTGATAAGGATCAATCNGATCTTAGTTGGCTCAAGCGTATGATTCGTCCTGCTGGGGGCACTTTCTGTGTCGCCCTGTCTCAAGATTTACCTTCACCGGTTTTGACTCAGCTCAATGAATCCTTNCAAGAATTTAGTGTATCCATGCGCAAAGAGGCCGGTCGTGGTTGGTTCATGGCAACTCGAGGAGAGTTGGTCGGTGCAGGTCAATGGAGTCATCAATACGGAGGAGCTGACAATTCTTCATGCAGTCAAGATGCCTTGGTTCATGGAGAATTGGGCGTCTTGTGGTGGGGGGATCCGGGGCCACGTCCCATGCCTGACCGCGGTCCGCGCAACCCTGCGCCTATCTCCGTGAATGGGCGGTTGTTCATTCAAGGTGATCGAGTTCTATTTGGTTTGGATTCTTACAATGGAACTATTCTGTGGAATTATTTCAGCCCCGAAATGCGGCGTGCAAATTTGCCCAGAGATTGCAGTAACATGGTGGGGACACACGATTACCTTTACATTGCGCAGGGCCGCCATTGTATTGGTGTGGAGGGTGATACTGGGCGACGCTCTCTGCAGTTCGAAGCGGTGCGCCCTGAAGGNTCACCGAAAGTCGATTGGGGATACCTTGCGACAGCGAACAACACACTGATTGGTAGTAGTGTGAAGTCTGGATCCCGGTATTTGGGTGATGACGGTCAATGGTTTGAGGAGTTTCATCCGGAGGACGTAAGTCGCGTCACGAGTATGCGCTTATTCGGATTGAACCGGCATACTGGCGAGCAGTCCTGGATCTATGAAGGGGGAGCGATCATCAATTCAACCATCACTATCGGTAATCAGGAAATTTACTTTCTGGAGAGTCGGAATCCTGCAGCGATGGCGGCATTAACCGGAAGACTTGAACCCGAGATACTCACTGATGTAAGACTGGTATGCCTTGATCTCGAAAGTGGTAAACGGCAGTGGGAACGCGTGCATGATTTCAGTGATTGTCAATTCACGACCTACATGACTTTCAGCAATGATACACTGATTGTTACAGGAACTGACAAGGATAAACGTTATCACTCATTTGCATTTAACACCTCTGCAGCTGCCCCCAGTGCAACTGATCAGAATCAGGCACCTTCAGCTGTCGGATCTCTGTTGTGGGAAGAGAGCCATGAAGCAGGAAAAAACCATCATAGCGGACACCTGCAACATCCAGTTGTGATCGGAGATACCTTTTACTCTGATCAACGAGCTTTTAGTTTGAGGGATGGAAAATTACTCAGGACAGATCTACCCGAAAGACGTGGCTGCGGGACCATGTCNGCCGCCTTGAAGAGTATTTTTTACAGACACTATTATCATGGGCAATGGGATCTTGAGAGCAATAAACGAGTCCAGTTTGAGGGCCTGCGCAGTGGTTGCTGGTTAGGGATGATCCCCGCTGGAGGAGTATTGCTTGCGCCTGAAGCCAGCGCTGGTTGCTCGTGCGCCAATGCCATCCAGACCAGTATTGGTTATGTTCCCAAGCANCTTGATCCAAGTGCATTTAGTGTCAATAACCCCCTCTGATTTTGTCCGTGAACGCGATTTTGCCACCTGATTCCTTTTGTATATCCAGCGCCGAAGGCTGGATAATTCTAGGGAATCCTATCGAGGCAATTGGAGAATTGGAGCAAGTCAGCAATCCTGTCAAATCAAGGCCCGAATATCTCGAGCTGAAATGGCGGGTATATGCAGATACTCAGGCATGGGATGCTGCGCTGGAATTGTCGGAGGGAATGGTAAGAGACTTACCTGATCATCCCGGAGGTTTTATTCTTCGTTCTTATGCATTGAGGCGATCAAGCAAAGGTTCAGTGGAGATGGCAACAACCTCACTCCTAGAGGCTGCTGTCAAATTTCCATCTGAACCCATCATTCCCTATAATCTTGCCTGTTATGCCTGTCAATCGGGTGAACTGGTTCAGGCTAGAAAGTTTCTCAGACTTGCCTTTGAAATAGGTGATCGCAAAGAGCTACTGAAAATGGCTGGTATGGATAGCGATCTCAAATCCCTCTGGAATGAATTGAAAACCCTGTGAGTTTGATCAACGGATCGTGGCTCCCTGGGTTTGTTTTGCAGCAGGGTCATGCTTCTTCATGAAAAGGCTTCTTTCGTCAATCAATCNAGCGACTTTTTCAGGTACCATTGTCTTCCAATTTGAGTTTCCATCCTTGATCATGTCCAAGGCATCATTGCTACTTATTGACAGGCATTTGGAATCAAAGTCTCTCAGTGGTTGGATGAATTGGTTCTCATACAAATACTGGTATAGGTGGCGCAGGTGGGAGTCTACCAGTAGATTAGTAGCCGTAACAAGTGAGCTCGTTGCTGGTTCTTNCCATGGGTAAACGTAGAGTTTTAAATCGTTCTTAAAGAGTCTTCCAAATGATTCCAGAATACCTCCTGCCAAATCGTCATAGTATTTTTCATTGAACACTTCCTTGAGTGTTGGCACTCCCATGGTGATACCTATCATTTTTTGTGTGTAGCGGAATAAATAAGCCGCTAGCCTGTGAAATTCGCCGTAATTTGAAATGGCCACCGGATAGCCCAATGCACTTAAGCAATCAACGCGCTCAAGGAAATCCTTTGANTCNATCTTATTGGCATCATTNTTGGTNGTCAGNTTCTGGATCGACATTTCCAGCAAGATCACGACCTCTTCGCTTTCCACTTTTGGCTCCTGGATAAACTCGGCTATCGAGCATTCAAGCATGTCCATGGCCAAACGCGTCACAGGACGAAAACTACCGCGTTGAATCAATACGGATTTTTTGTAAAACAACTCAGAGGGCTCAACCATTGTACCTTGTGGATTGAAGATAGCTGCATTGGCAAGTCCAGCTTCGACCAGTTTGAGGCTCATCAATCGGTTATCAACATTTTTAAATGCGGGGCCAGTGAACTCAATCACGTCCACTTCCATGTGCCCTTTGGGGATACTGTCGCCCAATGATTCGATAAGGAATTCCGGTCTGTCATGGTATTCATAAGCGCCGAAGATCAGGTTGATCCCGAAAGCACCGATGGTTTCCTGATCCTGAATGTATTCCTTGCCCCAGAGCTGAAGATGGATAAGGATCTGGGAGGGTTGGGTATTGGGTTCTGTCTGGAATCTGATCCCAAGCCAGCCATGGCCATTGCTATTACGCCCAACGTTACGCGTTGTTACCGAATCTGCAAAAGCAAAGAAACGAGTTTCAGCCCCGCGGGTTGAACCAAGTCGTTCCTGCAGCAGGCCGTATTCATGTTCCAGCATCGTTTCGACTCGCTGGCGACTGACATATCGTTTGCTTGCTCCATAAATGGAGTCACTGACCGTCATGTCATAAGCCGACATCGTTTTGGCCACTGTCCCTGATGCACTCCCAACTCTGAAAAACCATCTGGCCACCTCCTGACCTCCACCAATCTCGGCGAGCGCACCGTATTTCCCTCGATCCAGGTTGATTTCCAATGCCTTTTGGTGTGTATCCATTGCCTCGCTCTTCAAATTACCCATCATACGGTCTTTTTTTGTTGCTCATTAAGAACAAGTGTAAACTACCTTCCTTACTTACCTTTTCAACGCCAATTCGGATAAATAAGCGCTTTGATCTCCGCTGAAAACAGCCTTACATAAAAAGATCTCTCTGCTTTAAAAAAGAGAGAGACCTTTTTGTTTGTTAATGATTTGAAATCAGAATAATGGCTTTACTCCCATTCGATCGTTGCTGGAGGTTTGCTGGAAATATCGTAGCAAACGCGGTTGGCACCTTTGACTTCGTTGATGATTCGGTTGGAGATTTTCTCGAGCACCTCGTAAGGGAGTTTGACCCAGTCAGCCGTCATTCCATCTTTGGATTCCACCACCCTGACTGCAATGGTGTATTCATAAGTTCGCTCATCCCCCATGACACCCACACTCTTGACCGGCAGCAGCACTGCAAATGCTTGCCAAACCTTGTAATACCAGCCTGAGCTTTTCATTTCTTCGAGTACAATCGTATCCGCCTCTTTGAGAATACGAATGCGTTTGCGTGTGACATCTCCAAGGATGCGCACGCCCAGTCCAGGCCCGGGGAATGGATGCCGATAAACCATGGATTTCGGGAGCCCCAGTTCGAGTCCAAGCAATCTCACCTCATCTTTGAACAGACATTTAAGGGGTTCGAGAAGTTCGAATTTCAGGTTTTTAGGTAAACCTCCCACGTTATGGTGACTCTTGATCAAAGCGGCAGGGTTGCCTGCAATAGGGACGGATTCAATGATGTCTGGATAAAGAGTCCCCTGGGCAAGAAACTTCGCATTGCCAACTTTCTTTGTGGCCTGCGTAAATGATTCAATGAAAGCCTTACCAATGACCTTGCGCTTACGCTCAGGGCTGGTGATGCCTTTCAGTCGCTTGAGGAACATTGTGGTGGCGTTTTCATATCGAAGCTTGAGTTTGAAATTATTTTGAAAAACTTCTCTGACGGCATCTGCCTCTCTTGCGCGCAGCAATCCATTGTTGACAAAAATACAAGTCAGTTGGTCTCCAATGGCTCGATGAATCAACGCAGCGGCGACACTGGAATCAACCCCACCACTCAGTCCAAGAATGACTTTTTCATCTCCGACCTGTTTACGGATTTCCTCAACTGCCTGATCCAAGTAATTGAGCATAGTCCAGTTGCGTCCGCATTTACAAATATCGTAGACAAAGTTCTTTATTATCACGCTACCGCGCGGCGTATGGACGACTTCTGGATGAAATTGAAGCCCATACCTATGCTTTTTGATATCCGCAACAGCAGCGAAATCGGAGTTTTCAGTGACTGCAACGGTAGTAAACCCCCGTGGTAATTTGGTGAGTTTGTCGCTGTGTGAATTCCAGACCTGAATGCGTTTGGGCAGTCCGCGGAAAAGCGGGCAAGTCTTGTCTTTAATCTCCAGCGTTCCTTTCCCGTATTCACGCTTCAGTCCCGGTTCTACTCGCCCCTTGAGGGATTCAGCCAGCATTTGCAGACCGTAGCATATGCCCAATACAGGCACTTTGAGCTTGAATAATGCCGGGTCGGGCTTGGGTGCGTCTTCATCAAAGACACTGCTGGGGCCACCTGAAAGGATAATACCCTTCGGTTTCATCTTCGCAATTTCCGCCGCCGGGGTGTCATAGCGGAGGATAGTTGAGTAAACCTGACACTCTCGGATGCGTCTTGCGATCACCTGAGTGTATTGCGAACCAAAATCAAGTATGATAATTTGCTCCTTCATTGGAACGGAAATCCGGTTTTATGATGGGTTTTTACCTTGCTGACTAGTAAAACTGAGAGAAGTTTGACTTCCTTTAATGTAAAATTGCAAGCAAACGATGAACTGGCTGCTCAGATTAATCGCAACAGGTGGACTTTGGAAACGTCTGACGGGGACCTATCAACAGACGAAATCGGGTATTCGGCAGGCCAAAAGTTTTGCTCATGGGGTCATGGAGAAACACGTCATCAGTACACTGGAGCAAGCTGAAATGGGAGATCGCGAATCGATTTTTGAAATGGGTGAACGATTTTATGAAGGCAGGGGTGTCCCTCAGGATTATGCATTGGCAATGGGCTGGTTTCGGCAGGCAGCCGATCTTGGTCACCATAAAGCTCAGACCAATCTTGGTATGATGCTCTGGATCGGACGTGGTTGCGGCCGGGACCGGGATTCGGCTATCCATTGGTTAAAAGAAGCTGCACGAAAAAATTACGAGCCTGCGCAGGAATTGTTACTCGAGATTCGCAGGAAGAATGGAGCGTCTCAACGCTGAACAGAGATCAATATTTCCGAAGTTATTCTTTCTTCTCGTTTCGGCATCTCGAATCTGACAAATTTCCCTCATGATACACGGGGATCTTCCATGGAACACGGAGATTGAAAATGCTTCATTGACCTTGTGGGAATATCATCGACTCGAGCACCGCATTGAACCTGCGGACATGGTGCTCATTCTCGGAAGTCATGATCTCAGGGTGGGCAACAGGGCGGCTGAACTTCATCGTCAGGGAATCGCCCCGCTTTTTCTCTTTACTGGCGGGTTTGGTAACTGGACGGAGGGAGTCTTTGAGCGCCCGGAAGCTCAACTCATTTCAGAACGAGCGATCGACCTGGGATTGCCCAGAGAGATTGTCATGACCGAGTTTAATGCAACGAATACGGGTGAGAATATCAAGTATTCCAAAGCGTTGCTGGAATCTAAGGGAATGAAGATCAAAAGAGCGATCGCAATTCAAAAACCTTACATGGAACGCAGGGCTCACGCCTCCCTCACCAAACAATGGTCAGATGTCGAATGGCAGATTACTTCGCCCCAACTCGATTTCAATGCTTACTGCCAGGGTGGAATCTCCAAGGCATTGGTAACTGAGATCATGGTTGGCGACTTTCAGCGCATTCTTGAATATCCCAAACTTGGATTTCAGACCGAGCAGTTTGTGGATGATAAGGTGCGTGCGGCCTATGCATTCCTTATCAAAAAAGGTTTCGACGGACACCTGATGAAATGACGATCTGCTCATGAGGGATCACAATGCATTTCCCGTATGACTTTGGGCGCATGCTTTGATTTTTTTCGGTGGTCCGCAAACAACGACCTCTCCACCTTCATCACCTCCCCCGGGCCCCATGTCAATGATCCAGTCTGAACTTCTAATCACGTCCGTGTGATGCTCAATCATGATCACTGAATGGCCGGAGTCGACAAGTTTTTGAAACAAATCGAGCAACACTCGAACATCATCGAAATGCAGTCCAGTCGTAGGTTCGTCAAATACGTAAAGGCAGTGTTTGGGGCCTTTGCGTTGATTGGAAATTTGAGTGAGGTGTTTAACTAGTTTAAGTCGCTGGCTTTCACCGCCGCTCAGTGTATTGACTGGTTGTCCGAGCTGTAAATATCCCAGACCGGCCTGTTGCAGCCATTGGAGTCCTCGGCATGCTTTGATTGCATGGGATGAGTCCGTAATGGATTGCAGGAATTCCATAGCCTCGTCGACCGTTGCTTTCAACATGTCGGCAATGCTCCAAGACCTGCACTCCTTTGCACCTGCTCTGGGAGCGTCCTTAAGTTGCGCTGAGCCGGGTTCCATCAATTTTATTTTAAGGATCTGGGGTTTGAATCGACGACCTTCGCATTCTTCGCATTGAATAAAAACATCACTCAAGAATTGCATCTCGATTTTTTCAAAACCGACGCCACGACAATGCTGGCACTGACCCGTGCGTGAGTTGAAACTGAAATGCCCTGCCTTGTAGCCTTTCTCACGAGCGGTAGGAGTTTTTGCAAACAATTCACGTATCGCATCGAAAGCGCCCACGTAGACGGCTGGATTAGATCGCGGGGTCCTTCCGATTGGCGATTGATCAACAAGCACCGCTTCGTCAATGCTCTGATGTCCTTGAATGGAGACTCTAGCCTTGGGGATCCCGTCCATTGTTTGTTCCGAGCTGGCATCACCATCATAAGTTTTCTCGGAGGTCAGATCATTATTCAAACGATCTCTGAGCATTGGTATCAGGACATCACGAACAAGAGTTGTTTTTCCTGAACCACTCACTCCGGAGATACAAACCAGTCGATTCAATGGAATATTAACTGCAATATTTTTCAGATTATGCTTCGAAGCATTTTTGATCTGCATCCATTGAGTTTTATGCTTCGGTTGAACAGGGCGTCCTCGGAATGCATCGATCGTTTTCACAGTCGACAAATACTGTCCTGTTAGAGATCGTTTGGAATTCATGAGCTGTTTCGCCGAACCCTGAAAAACCACGTTGCCTCCCTCTGTACCGTGACCGGGTCCGATGTCTATGATCTGGTCCGCTGCGAGCATCATTTGAGCCTCATGCTCTACCACCACTACTGTGTTTTGCTGGTCGCGTAAATGTTTGAGAGTTGTGATGAGTTTCTGAGTGTCTTTGGGGTGGAGGCCAACACTTGGTTCATCAAGGACATACAGGGTGTTAACCAAGCGTGTTCCTAGGCAGCTTGTCAGGTTTACTCGTTCAGTCTCACCTCCGGATAAACTGCGTGTTGGACGGTCCAGAGTCAGGTATGAAAGCCCAACCTCAACCATGAATTTAAGTCTGGATTGTAATTCATTTAAAATAAGGCCCATCGGTTCATTGACTTTCGGTTTGAATTGTTTTTGCCATGACTCGACGATCTCCAGAGATTTTGACAGCGGGAGTTTGTAAAATTCTGGCAGCGTCAAGGAGTCACTTGAAGATCCCTGCAAATACATGCGATAGTTTAATGCCTCGGGTTGAAATCGAGTTCCTTCGCATGAAGGACAGATTGTGTAGGACCGATAGCGAGCCAGCAGAACGCGCACATGCATTTTGTAGGATTTGGATTCTAGCCATCTGAAGTATCCCCGCACCCCGTACCAAGCTTTGGGCCATTGATGATTTTCATCGCTGCCGTAACCTGGATCACCTTCTATGACCCAGTTTTGCTGAGATTTTTTTAATTTCTTGAATGGGATATCTGTTGGAATCTTTCGTTGAGTGCAGAACGAAATCATGTCCCTCTGGCATTCCATCCCTTGACCGGTTTGCCATGGTTTAACGGCACCTTGTTTCAGAGTGCGGTTTTTATCTGGAATCACCAGTTTGTAGTCGATGCTGATGACCCTTCCAAAACCCTTGCATTTCGGGCAAGCGCCTGCGGGGTTGTTGAAACTGAAAAGGGAAGGCGTAGGCAACTTGTACTCGAGTTGACAAGCGGAGCAATGTCGATGTCTGGAATGTTGACGAGTTCCAGACGCGGGTTGGCATGTTCCGTTGAAGGGGCGCACTGTCAAATGCCCCTTGCCGAAGTGGTATGCCTGTTCGCAGGCTTCGGTGAATCTCGAACGCATTCGAGGTGTCAGTTTGATACGGTCTTGAATGATGGTTAGCTTGGTCTCTTTCCCTTTTTCAAGTTGAGGCAACGATTCTTCAAGCCTCATGGGTTCGTCTTTAAGGAAGATTCGACTGAATCCTTGCTGTTTCACCAGATTGATAGATTCCTTCAGAGACAGTTTAAGGCTTAATGGGACATCAAAAGAGATGAGGACGGTTTCGTCCAAGGCGGATTCAATCCAGTATTTCCAGATCGATTGAATGTCTTCTTCCATCACGGTTTTACCACACCCTGAGCAATAGAGGTCAGCCTTCTGAGCCCATAATGATTTCACATGGTCGCAGATTTCCGTCATCGTTCCGATTGTGGATCGAGTGGTCTTGACGGTATTGCGCTGTTGAATCGCAATGGCAGGTGGGATTCCCTCGATACGGTCTACCCTGGGTTTGTCCATTCGGTCAAAAAATTGACGCGCATAGGGAGTGAAGGTTTCGATGTAACGTCTTTGACCTTCTGCATAGAGAGTGTCAAACGCAAGTGAGCTTTTGCCTGAACCACTTAGGCCGGTGATTACAATTAACTTCCCAAGAGGGAGATCCAAATCAAAATTTTTGAGATTGTTGTGACGCACCCCACGCAGTTGGATGCAAGTTTCCCGTTTTTTTCTGGGCATGAATACCAAGCTAAACGAGGGAAGGCCGCTGTCAATGAGTAGGCTTTCTTTGTGTTTTCTTATTTTTTAATCCCGCTGTGTTGCAGACATAATAAACGTTGTATCTTTTTGATCTGATTATTGCTTTTGATGCGAACCTGCTTCTCGCATATCTATGCTTATCCCACACCGGATCAAAGCTTGTCGGAGCCCATTCAATTGGCATATGTTCAAGTGATGAACTCCAATCTTTTAACTCGCAGATCTTTCTTGGGTAACAGTTCGCTTATGGCCGCATCCCTGACGGCTGGGATGCGAACTTCGAATGTGCTTCAAGCAGATACAGCTGCCGTCCGCAGTAACATTAAATTTGGGTTGGTAACCTATCTTTGGGGTAAGGATATGAAACTTCCTGATTTGATTCGTGCTTGTGAGGAAGCTGGAGTAGGAGGTGTTGAAACTCGGACTCAACATGCGCACGGAGTGGAACCATTATTGTCCGCTGCTGAACGCAGGGAAGTACGGGATCGTTTCAAGGACAGCTCAGTTTCTCTGGTTGGTTACGGTTCGAACGCCCAATTTCATGATGTTGAACCAGAGAAACTCAAGGCAAATATTGAGCTGACCAAACAATATATTCGTTTGATGCATGATTGTGGCGGTAGCGGGGTCAAAGTGAAACCCAATGGGTTCTCCAAAGGGCTATCCAAAGAGAAAACCATTCTTCAGATTGGACGTGCATTAAATGAGGTGGCCGCATATGGAGATGATTGGGGACAGGAAATTCGTGTGGAGGCTCATGGTAAAGGTACGAGCGATTTACCTGTCATGAAAGCGATTTTCGATATGGCAGATCACCCCAATGTAGGTGTTTGCTGGAACTCCAACGGGGTGGATACACAAGGTGCCGGACTGAAGTCGAATTTCAATATGGTGAGAGATCGGTTCGGTGCCACCGCGCATGTGCGAGAGTTGAACCTGGGTGATTATCCATATCAGCAGTTGATGAAGATGATGGTTCAAACAAAATATAATGGATGGATACTCTTGGAAGCTCGCACCAAACCAGTCGACAAAATCGCCGCCATGAAGGAGCAGCGAGAACTATTCGAAGGTATGATTGCCACAGCACGAGGTTGAATTCTTGAGCACGACCCAATCCATTGATATTACATGTATCCTTCATAATATTGAAGGAGGTGACGATCATGCATCCGAGCAGTTGCTACCATTGGTCTATCGTGAGCTTCGTCAACAAGCAGCTTATCAGATGGTTAAGGAAAAACCGGGTCACACGCTGCAGCCAACGGCACTTGTTCATGAGGCTTACTTGAGGTTGCTCGGGGATGCCGATCAGCACTGGAAGAATCGCCGTCATTTCTTCGCCGCCGCTGCCGAGGCCATGCGTCGAATCCTGGTTGAAAACGCTCGGCGCAAACAACGGCAACGCCACGGTGGTGAATGGAAACGTGTGGATCTTGCCGGGCTTGATGTCGCCGTGACCGCTGAGGATGGCCAACTTCTAATAGTGAATGAAGCCCTCGCCAAACTCGAAAAAGAAGATCCCGAGAGCGCCGAACTCATTAAACTCAGATTCTTTGTAGGGCTTCCCAATATTCAGGCCGCCAAAATACTCAATATGTCCGAACGCACGGCCAAGCGAAACTGGGCTTATGCTCGCGCCTGGCTTTTTGAGGAAATTACCCGAAATAAATAGTGATTGATAAGATTGGATGAGTGGTTTACGGCTCCTTTTTCAGGGGTTTTAGCTCGCAACATTGGGCCAGATCTCGTTTGTCCAAGCCAGAGGATCGAAATCAAGCTGTCGAAACTGGAATCAAGCATGAATGAAGTCCTCAAAAGAAAAATCGGGCTCCCAACGGGAACCCGATTTTTCGTGAATGGTAAGTTATGTTCGGTCTCAGGTTGTCTTATTCTGCGATAAAAAACTGGGACGCTTGATCCGGTGTCACCGAATGAGGGGAAGTTGCTCCATCTACAGCATTGAATGGCCCGTCAATGCTGTCAGCGCTCATCAGCGTGCCATCGAATTCAATGACGACATTCTTATCAGTCAAGGAGATCGAGGATATGCTTCCTCCGTCAGTAACGGGATCTTTCGCGACACCACGGATAATCAATCCACTGATACCGCCCGAATTATCTTCCATCTCCGCAAACCAGATGTGTTGGCCCTCTGCCAGATCCACTGTCACCGTTCGTGGCTGACCGTCTGGTGCCACAATGGGGGCACCATCGATTTCAACCACGCCACTATAGTTGCCAGTGTTTTGTTCGGCGGGCGCGTTGCTCACCACGGCACCATCGACCCAAACTTTTCCAAACCTTCCATTGTTGTCGGTTGTTCTCCCCTCGAACACCGTTACGTTGTATCTCCCTGAACTCAATCCTGAAAAACGCATGAGAAGTTCTGTTCCTCCTGTATCTGGATCACGGTAGTTATAATCATCCTTGACGACGGCCGGAACCAGCACTCCATCGTAAACCGCATCGTAAAGCTCCTTGGTTGGGTTGTTTGCAATCTGACCATTTGCGGGTGCCTGTCCTGTTTCAGCTGAGAGGGCGGCATTATCCATGATGGTCATCATGACATTGCTGTTACCACTTTCCGAGAAGTCAGTGAGTTTCCAGGTTGCTTCGGTGAGTTCGTCATTAGCGACACCATCAAGACTTGAGCTCTCTTCGGTTACTGCCGCATTGGGATTAGCAAAGCTCCAGGTGGGAATGACATTCCAGTCAGCCAAAGCATCAGGAAATTCACCAGATGGAAAGCCATCTGCGTCTGCGATTTCCCTTTCATTTTCGATATGACCAAAGTCAATCTTGAATAAACCATTTGATGTGGTCACATCCGCTGGAGGAGGCGCAAGATCGACAGAACGAATAATCATACCACTGATGCCACCCGAGTTGTCCTCCATTTCTGAGAACCACAGATAATCTCCTTCGGCTACCGCTACGGTGACTGTCCTGGGTTGCCCCCATGCAAGCACATCTCCCTTGGTCGTGACGGCAGAATAATTGCCAGAATTTGCTTCTTCAGGTGCACCGCTTCCGTTCAAGTCTCCGACCCAGATTTTTCCAAATCTTCCATTTGTATCTGTGGTGCGGCCTTCAAACACGGTTACGTTGTAAAAACCGGGATCCAGATTTGCAAACCGCATGAGGACCTCCGTACCAGCTGTATCAGGATTTCGATAGTTGTAATCATCCTTCACTGTAAAGGGAACCAATACCTGATCGTATGCAATTTTATCGATCTGAGGGTATAAAGGCACCGGATTGCCGTCAAAATCCAGATACAGGAAACCTTCATGTGTGGGATTATTTGCGATTTGACCCAACATGACTGGTGGTGCATTTGGACTGACACTATTCGAGAGTGCTTCATTGTCCAACATGGTCAACGTCACGTCCGAGGCCGTTCCAGAAAAGTCACGAAGTTTCCAAGTCACCTCATTCCCGGCATCATTCACCGTGCCTTCAATACTCGCAGAATCTTCTGTGACTTCGCTATTTGGATCTTCAAAAGTCCAAGTTGGAATAACATCCCAGTCGGTCAGTGGCTCAGGGAATTCTCCTGTGAAGATGGTTTCGGGATTACCAAATATTTCGCCATCAAAATAATCGACTTCGTATGCCAGAATCTCTGCTTCATTTTGGATGTGACCAAAATCGATTTTATAAACTGCTGCATAAGAGGAGGCAGCGGTTGCTATCATTGCTATCATTAGTGACCAGATCAGCAAGTTGGTTTTAGGTGAGTTCATAATTGAATAGTTTAAATGCATGAAATGCGAAGGTGTCTTCCTCTACAATCAACACCTAATGGGAAGTTTTAATCCAGTTCAAGATTTAAATAGGTCAAAGGCTTGGATTTGAATAATCACGCGCTTTTTTTTGCACCTATTTGCGAGAATTTGGAATTATCCCCCCTCGAGAAAATAGGAGCTACAGTTGAAAGGGCATCAGGGCTAAAAAAATAACTAATTTGGCCCAAAAGAACACCTTTCGTCGCATTACTAAATAGAAGACTTATCATGGCTTGCAATGAGTAGCCCATTTTCAAAAGAAAAAGACATATTCGTCGAAGCCGAAGGTATTTCAGACCCTGCGGAGAGACAGCAGTTTGTCGATCGTGCCTGTGGTGGTGACGAAAACTTGCGTGACCGCATTGACAAGCTCTTGTCTGCTCACAGTGAAAATGATGGTTTCATCCCGGTAGACCCAAATGAGCAAACAAAATTCTCTCCGGAAACGGCCCCACGTGAAGGTGAAGGATCCATCATCGGTCGCTACAAACTACTGCAAAACATAGGGGAAGGCGGTTGCGGTGTAGTCTACATGGCTGAGCAGCAAACGCCCGTCGTGCGACGAGTTGCGCTGAAGATCATCAAGCTTGGTATGGATACCAAACAGGTGATCGCTCGATTCGAAGCAGAGCGTCAGGCCCTGGCAATGATGGACCACCCCAACATTTCCAAAGTGTTGGATGCAGGTGCTACAGACAACGGGAGGCCTTTTTTCGTTATGGAATTGGTGCGTGGTGTGCGGATAACCGAATTCTGTGACCAACAAAACCTGGACACCAAGGAGCGTTTAAATTTGTTCATGGACGTTTGCAGCGCAATTCAGCACGCCCACCAGAAGGGTGTTATCCACCGTGATATCAAGCCGTCGAATATCCTGGTCACTATGCATGACCATAAGTCAGTGCCTAAAATCATTGATTTCGGTATTGCCAAGGCCACTCAGCAACGCCTGACAGACAAGACACTTTTCACACAGTTTCACCAATTCATCGGGACGCCGGCATACATGAGCCCTGAACAGGCGCAAATGAGCGGATTAGACGTGGACACGCGCACGGATATCTACTCACTTGGAGTTTTATTATATGAGCTGCTGACCGGCCGCACGCCTCTTGATGCAAAGGAATTGACCAAAGCGGATTATGACGAAATGCGGCGGCGAATCCGTGAAGAGGAACCCATCTATCCTTCTACGCAGTTGAGTTCGATGAACCCTGCGGATTTGACCACAACGGCAACGCGTAGAAACACCGAGCCAGCGCGTTTGAACCGTATCATGCGAGGGGAGCTGGATTGGATTGTCATGAAGGCTCTTGAAAAAAACAGAAAACGACGATACGAGACTGCGACCGAACTGGCCTTGGATGTTCAGCGGTATTTGAATTTGGAACCTGTCAAGGCGGCGGCTCCGAGCTCGTTGTATCGATTTCGCAAATTTGCTCGCAGAAATCAAGCAGCGCTCATTACCGCAGCCATCATTCTAATCCTCCTTACCGTAGGATCTGTCGTCAGCACAGGGCTGGCAATCAAAGCAACTATTGCTCAAAGAAATGCCGATGCACTTGCCAAAAAATCACAGTCAGCTCAGGAACTTGCCGAATTAAGAGAGAAAGATGCCAATGAACAGCGCAACTTGGTGTTAAGGAGTTCACGTGCCTTGCGCCAAAATCTCTACGCATCAGACATGTATCAGGCGCAGCACTTTCTCAGAGATGGCAACATTGCCAAAACGCGCGAGCTCCTATTGAAATATGCAGTTTCAAACCAGAGTCAAGAGCCGCTGAGAGGATTTGAATGGCAATACCTTTGGGATCGTTCCAAAGGCGATGAACTTTTTGTTTTTGATGATCTTGAAAGGCCAACCGGCGCGCTTGCATTTTCCAACGATGGGACACTTCTTGCAGCGATCAGTACGGATGGAAATGTTTGTGTTTGGAGTGTTAGAACGCGGATGCGCGTTGCTATGTTCGAAGCCGACATACAGCAGCGCTGGATCTTCGGGCTAAGGATGCAATTTTCCAAAGACGATCGCTTTCTTTATTTGGGAGGCCAGCGCATTTCCCGACTGAGTGTCAGGGACACATCCGATTGGTCGCAGGTTGCATGTTTCAAAGGTGCGAGCTTTCCTTTGATAGAACAGGACAAAGAAGGACAATTTGCCGCTTACCACAACGGGGATTTCAAGCTTTTTAATGTCAATCAACAAAGAGAAACAGGCGCTGGGTTTTCTACATTCCCATTGTCCGGAAAAGAAATCCGTAACTACGCTTTTACAGCTGATCGTGAAATGATTGCGATTCAAGAGCGCAACAAGGAATTGATTTCTATCCATGATGTTCAATCAGGTCGCAAAATGATGGATTGGCCTCATTCCTCTTCAAGGGATACAGGCCTTATGTCCATTGCTGGTGGTTTACAATATGTAGCGTGGATGCCTGAAATCTGGAATCGAAGTGTGGACGAAGTTCAGTTACGACTATTTCAGCCTTTCGAGGAGCGAGAAATTCAGCTTGAAAATTCGCAGCCCGGTTTGCTCATTGCTGCCGAGTTTTCCCCTGATACACAATGGTTGGTTGCGGGTGGCTGGGACTACCTGCTCCACGTTTGGGAACCTTCAACCGGAGCAAAACGCGGCTCATTCAAAGGCCATCTCGATGAAATCTTCTGTGTCGCTTTCGCTCCCAACTCTCAGACTCTGGCCTCAGCCGGCAAAGATGGGCGAGTTTACTTGTGGGATCTGCGGTCAATGAAGCCAAAACCAGATCTGGAATCTATTGCCTTCAGGAAATCTGCCCGTGACACCGAAGAATTAAATTCTCGCAAGGAATTTGCAGGCGTTTTCCCTTCAGCATTATGGGCTGAGTTTGAACGAGGCGACGTGGATTATTTCTTTCCATCTGATTTCAAAAGGCGTGGATGGCGTATTTCTCCGGACGGAACGCACCTGGTTCACAGGGTGAAAGACCAATCGCTTGAGATTCATAATTTAACCGAAAGTAGATTTGAGGCATCACTGGATGTCATAAAGAGCGAGCGGAGATTTGGTCATCATAAGGTCTCTCACACTTTTGTTTCCAATGACCGATTACTTTACCGGACGAACGATGGGTTTGCCGTTTGGAATGTGAGGTACGATCGCAACGAACCAAATAAAATCCCCGAAGACTTTATTGCCTTCAAAGGGGCTTCGTCTGATGGTCGGCTTCTTGCGATGGAACGCGAGAACGAAGAGGCTGGAATAGTGGTATGGGATTTCGATGCAGAGAAGGCCGTCTCTGTGCTAAATGGTATGGATCATGGATATCATCGAATTGTGTTTTCGCCTGATTCGAAGCTTGCAATAGCCACCGGTTGGGACAAGCGAGGTTTGGTATGGAACACGACAACAGGAGCTGTGCAACATGTTTTAACCGGACACAAACAAGGGATTCACGCTGCTGCATTTGCGCATGATCACAAATCTATTTGTACCAGCAGTCCTGATGGCACTATTCGTATTTGGCATCTGGAAACTGGTCGTGAAATGCTGACTTTTACGCCTGACGTTGTCGGTGCAGACCGACTGATTTTTTCAAAAGACAATCAGAAATTGCTGATTCTTGGCATTGACAAAACTTGGCTGCTTCGAGTGCCGGGTCTGGAGCAAATTGACCAAGGATTGGCCGCAATACTTAAAGAAAATAACCCTCTATGATCTCATCCACAACCGATATGAAGAGCAAGCCGAAATTAATAAATCCTCCCGAAGTGACCGAGTGGATTCAGCTCACCATCGAAGGCGATGAAGAGTCTGCCAAACATTTGATGGATTTCCTTTATCCACAAGTGATGTCAATCGTTCGAGCCAGACTTCCTCGACGAGGCTGTGTGGATGATCTGTCGCAAGACATTTTCATACGCATCTTTCGCAAGCTTGAACAGTACTCCGGTAAAGTTCCATTGAAGCATTGGGTGAGTCGCATCGCTGTCAATATGTGCACCAACGCATACCACAAAGCAAAAGCGAATCAGGAATTGCGTCTTGCAGATCTGGGGGAGGAAGAGGCGATGGTTATTGAATCTCTATCAACAAGTGACGAGGAGTTAGAGCCCTCTCAAAGTTGGGCCGCACGTGAGCTAGTTGACAAATTGCTCGAGACGCTCAATGTAAAAGATCGGCTTCTGGTAGATTTGGTATGTCTCCGTGGATACACTTACAATCAAGCACGTGAAAAAACGGGCTGGAATACTTCAGCCATGAAAGTTCGCATGTTTAGAATACGAAAGCGCCTTGAAAAGACGCTCGCTCGATTAACTAACGAGACGAGCGGTCCTGTGATTGAATTTCCTCGGGTGGTTGCGAACGCAGTGCCGGGACAAGCTGTGGTGGGCTTGGGGGCATGAATCGATATCTTTGATATCGGATTTCCGCTAGCTTCTTTTTTCAGTTCCTTGCTCTGTTGTCAATGTCCATCAAGAAGGTAATCCATCCCCGCTTAAGGGAGCTTTTGACAATAAATCGGGCACGAAGGACAACTTAGAATGCAATGCCCTCAAGTTTGAGGAGTCGTCTCTTCCAGGAGATACCTCCTGAAAACCCTCCAAGCTTGTGATTCGCAGCCAAGACTCGGTGACAGGGAACAAAGACTGGGATCGGGTTTGCTCCACATGCACTACCAATGGCACGGACTGCTCTGGTATTTTCGATGGAATTGGCGATTTGGCTGTAGGATTGCGTCTCTCCCAAAGGGATTCCCCTTATGGCTCTCCACACGTTTTGCTGGAACACCGTTCCATCCCTGAGATCGAGACAGGGTACCGGAACTGCACCCATAGATTCGCCTCCCAGATATGCTTGAAGCCACTGGAGAGTTATCTGTTCTTGCGATTGTCTTGCTGTTTCAGGAGTTGATTCCGCTTGAGAAAGTTTTTCTTTTGGAAACTGCTCCGGAAACCACAAACGCACCAGTCCTGCAGCAGAGAAACAGGCCTTCCAGATTTCCCCCTTGATTTTTAAGTAACTTACCTGGAGCTCTTGGTACATTTCAGGGTCTCATTACCGCAAAAATACCACAAAGTATCACGAGAAACAGTGTGAACATTAACAGGAATCGGTTGCGTGCAATACGCTTTTCCCGTCGCAGGGGTTCAATACCCTGCACTCCCCCTGTCGCCATATACTGAACCCATTTGGTTGTATTGGCTTGTTCTGCATCTGTATTTTCCAAGGCAGGATTTTTCTCAGATTGGCGTTTGATCCATCCCATTGGATCCAGTTTCTTGACCCCTTGAGCGTTGTAATGAGCTTCAGGATCTCTTGCGTTATTCTTGAGGCCTAGTGATACATGCTCAATAGTTTCGAACATGGATCGCAGCCTTGTATCCCCGGTGCCCCTTTGCTCGTATTTTCCTCGCGAAGATGTGGTGCGTCGATATTTCGGTTCTTGAGTGAATTGTTTTTCCAACTTGCGGATTTCTGCCTTGAGCTCGCGCGCACGATTGTTCAATACCTTGGCCCTGGATGAAAAGGGATCTTTCCCCGCTTGAAGCAGTTTTGAAAAAAGGGAGTTTTTGCCTGTCAGTTGCATATGTTTTGGTCAAAAGGAATCAACTGGCTTGAGCGAATCATCAGGACCCGCCTTGTAGCCAAATGGAAACCAGGATGAGTATTCCCACTGACAGAACAGCTGCAATCGGCCAGGTCAGCGCTAGCCCGAATTGTGCCCACTGTTTCCACGAAAATTCCTTAAAATCGATCATGTCAGCAAATGGGGGCAATTTGCGCTTGCTTGCGACATTTTCTGATTTTTTAATTACTTCGGCCTTCTCTGGCTGTATTTGTGCTTCAGATTTAGGATCTAAAACTGGGAATTTGGGAATATTACTGATCCACTCTTTTCGTGCATTTTCGATTGTGATTAATGCCCGAGTTAATTCACGATTCAAGTTCTCCTGATCCCAGTGGTCTTCCGAAAGCATTTCCACTTTTCCGAGATGATCTCGAAATTCGTCCAGTGCCCCGCCCATTCTCTCAAGTTGACGTTGAGTATTAGATGCATCTTCTTCAAGGATCGTGATTCCCTTGGTGAGGTTATGGATCATTTCTTCACGGCCCATGCTGAATTCAGAGCGTCGTCTTCTCAAATCCTCGAGAGCAATACGCTCCTTCTCGAGGCGATCTTGTTCCTCCTTCAGCGCAGCCAATCGCTGTTGGGTGGTTCCCACCTTGGCTTCAAGCTGCTCTCGCGCGGGCACTCTATTCACTTCGATCGATTGAGGGTTTTGTGCAGTTGGCGTGTCAGTGGATGACGACGAAGGGATTTGCTGCGATTTTTCGAATTCTCTATCTATAAAATCGTTGTCGTCGTGCGGAGTCATTTAAACAGTCTAATGACAACCAGCTCATCTGTAAAGCGGACGAGGGCATTTTTCCTTTTTTGAATCATAATTTTTTTAAAAAAAATGTAATCTACGCTGTCTTTATCTCATCTGAGACCACTTAAATTTCCAGATGCCTGAGTCGTCTTACCCCTATATGATAGGGGAGATAGCCCAACACCAATGACAGGACCGTGAAGCATGTCCATCCTGACGCGATAATCCAGATTTGTTGATGATCACGCCAGGGAGACGCCAGAGCGAGTAGTGAGATCCCTCCAACAATATAAAGGAAGCTCAATACAAGACAGAAAGTTCCCCCAAACCCACTGACAATCTTACTTGGATTGTCTTCTTTGAAGTTTGGGTAAATGACGCCTAGTCCCATCGCCAGTCCGTTGAGCGTCAGCGTCATGAAGGCAATGACCAATGTGAAGTAAGCGATTTGAGGCGCTGGCATTTTCAACATGCGGCAGGAGGTGAAAATCAGCGTACCTGTGATGGCCATGGAAACCAGACACGCCAGTGTGTATTTTATGCGAATGACCTTGTTCAAACCCAGAGGAGCCATCCCCACAATCCAAAGTCGTTTTCCTTCCAGTGAAAACTGGGGAAATACAAAACGAGTCGTCAGCGTTGCGAGATTCAGCGAACAAGCTCCCAGGTTCATGTAGGAAATTAGGTGGATCCAGAATGGGTTGTTCAGTTGTGATGAAAAGTTTTTAAGATTAAGGATATAAGCTGCGAGCAGGCCGAATAAAAGGAGGCTTTGCCCCCACTGAGTTGTATCCCTCCAAAAGACCCTTATATCTTTTACCAAAACGGCTCTACTGTCGCTTGGAATCCAGAAAAGGATCGAACAAAAACGTTCAAGTAAACCCGGACCCCACTGATTCAAACGTTTGGCTTTCTTCCCTTGCCAGCGTTGCCACCATTTCCATGAACTCGTCAATGAACCCCTGCTTTGAACGGCCGATGCAGCTTCATAGAATGGCATACCCGCCATGGTTGAGGTGATTCGTCCCCAGAATAAACCGTAGCTGAGAAGCACTAGCATGAAGAAGAAGGTGGCACTATACGCTCCTTCACTCCAGGAAATTACACCTGAAGCCAGCCAATAACTGGGCAAAAATGCGAATTGACTGAATTGAGTATTCTTCAAAAGTCGGTCCAATACCAACATCACGCGCGTTTCGAGCATGTCGTCGGTCACTACGTCAGCTTTAAGCCAGAAGGCCAGTGTGAGCAGGATCAGGATTGCCAGTCCGAGGGTCGTATATTGAAAAAACCGCCGATCCATGAAGCGCGCCAGCCCGATAGCGGACCAGGCACCGGCAATGGCTGGAAGAATGACAAACAGCAGGATCATCACCACGGTTAAGGGGTAAAAAGTCCAATCCACGCGTTCTACTATGCCAAATGCCGCCAATAGTGGGGCGATCAGAAATAAAAATGCCCATGATGCCACCAAAGTGGATTCCAGAAATTTCCATTGAAAAATACTATTGGGCGAAATCGGCAGACTATGCAAAAAACTCGTTTCCTTATTACGAAACAGGTTCGAGTAACTGATCACCATGTTACTGATCAGCAAGAGGGCAAACAGGAAGGCGAATAAAATAAAAATCATCCTTTCAACAAGCAGGTCTCCCAACCCGGGAAAAGAGCCAACGAATCTCATGGCTCTGTAAAAAAGTGCGAACGAAAGCCAGCAATACCCAGCTATGAAAGTGAGAACAGTGACGGACAGGAGTTTGGATTGCTTCAATACCGAGGCAAATCTTCGCCAATTTTGCTTGAGATGCACACCAGCTAGTAGTGCAAAAACTGATTTTTCAGGGCAAGCGGGATCTATCGATTCACTGGACGGCATACAGATTATCTTGATCTCGGGTTATGATTGGTTGCTTGTTTCATCCGGTTCAGCCGTCAGTTGAAGAAAGCTTCTTTCCAGCGCTCCATCTTGACCGCTTTGCTTCTTAAGCTCATCGATCGTACCTATAGCAACTACTTTTCCTTGATGAATGATGCCTATTCGGTCAGCCATTTCCTCTGCAACGGAAAGTTGGTGTGTAGAAAGAAAAACTGTCATTCCCTCTCTGGAGCGTTCTTTCAGAATATCTTTGACGATCCGTGCGTGTTGGGGGTCAAGGCCTACCATAGGTTCATCTATCACAAACACTTCAGGGTCATGTAAAAGAGCTGATGCTATCGCGACTCTTTGCCGCGTACCATGCGAGAGGCCTTCGATTGATTTATTGAGAAAGGGTTCCAGGTGAAAGCGCTTGGTCAGGATACTACTTTCCGAGCGCACGCGATCAGGGGCGATTTTAAATAATTGCCCGGTAAATTGCATAAACTCGAGAGGTGTGAGCTTTTCGTAAAGGAATGGGAAATCGGGGACATATGCGAGCCTATTTCTTGCCTGCAGCGGCTCACTCTGGATATTATATCCTGCAACAACAACCGACCCCGTTGTTGGTTTGATCAATCCGGCAATCATTTTAATCGTTGTTGTCTTGCCTGCTGCATTCGGGCCGAGTACGGCAAAAAATTCGCCTTTCGGAACCGATAAGTTTATTCCGTTGACGGCGGTTAAGTCTCCAAATTTTTTTACGAGGTCCTGTATCTCTATCATCAGGAACAACCGGCTATCACACAGCTAGAAGCTTTTCAAGCAGCGAAAATTGAAAGTTAATTTCTTTAGTTTACAACCGTGAAATACGGGAGCAAGTTATTACCTCAAAAGCTCCGGGGGACAATTCTGAGTTCCATGAAGATTTTTTTTACAAGAAAGTCGCTGCGCGGCAAAATCAATATTTTAACCATCATCACTAGTTTGCTGGCGATGGTTTTGGTGCTTGGTGCTGTTTTTAGTCTCAAGTACCAACGTTATACCGAGGATGAGCTTTTCAAATTCAAGGCACAGGCTGAATTGCTCGCAAGGACGATTGGCTCGCTGCATCCCACTCCTGCTGAATTGAGGGACACCGGACTTGAATTTTTTTTTTCAAGCACCGAAACCGTACTGGATGCTTATCTTGAAATCGGAGATGAGCGAATGCCTTCTTATCACCGAGCTGGAGGGCTGGGGCCTGTCGATGGATTTTGGCCATCTTTTGATGATCGCGGTAAGGCCTGGGTCGAGTCTGGCGAGGGCAAGGCTCATGTAAAGGTTGTATTGAAATTTGGTCAAGAACAGGGTTCTCGCGGAAACCTTTACGTCATTTACGATTTGACCCAAGCTCGGATGCAATTCTTGCGAGAGATGCTTATTGCCAGTCTCCTGGCAATCGGAGCCGTGTCTATCGCGGTAATGGCCAGCCGCAAGCTTCAACACTTCATATTAGATCCTGTGCTACTTCTCGCTGAAGCTACTGACAAGATTGCCTCCGACAAGGACTACTCAACACGAGTTTTCAGTCCTTCCAAAGACGAAATCGGTCAACTTTATCATGGTTTCAATCGAATGCTGGAGGAAATCGAGTACAGGGACGAAACGATTCGCAAGGCCAATGATGAACTTGAGGATCGGGTTCAGGAACGCACGGCAGCCATGCAACAAGCCAAGGCAGAGACCGAATCCATCAATAAACAATTACTTAATGCCAATCAAAAACTAAATGAATCCATTGAGGAAGCGCAACAGCTTGCAATAGAAGCTCAGGCTGCGAACAAAGCCAAGAGTGAATTCCTTGCCGCGATGAGTCATGAGATACGGACTCCAATGAATGGAGTCATCGGCTTCACCAATCTTCTGCTGAATTCGGATTTATCCGAAATGCAAAAGGACTATGCGCAGACGATCAAAAACTCTGGAGAGTCTCTATTGATCATTATTAACGGTATTCTCGATTTTTCCAAAATCGAGGCAGGCAAGTTCTTTCTGGATTCTGAACCTTTTGACATGGCCGAGGCTTCAGAGGAAGTGATCGAACTCCTATCTGCAGAGGCTGCTGCAAAAAATCTGGAACTTAAACTGTTTTACGAGCCTGATGCCCGTCGGCGCCTTGTTGGTGATCCAGGGAGGGTCAAGCAGGTCATGTTGAACCTGATTTCAAATGCATTGAAATTTACCGAAATTGGATCTATACACGTGAGAGTTGAAAAGATGACTGTGAGCGGACATCCCGAGGGCTTGAAAGTCAGTGTCACAGACACGGGGATCGGCATTCCTGCCGACAAGCAAAGTGTTCTTTTCGAGAAATTCTCTCAATCAGATAATTCAACTACTCGGAAATATGGCGGTACTGGGCTTGGCTTGGCGATTTGCAGAGAACTGGTCAGTATGATGAGTGGTGAAATTGGATTCAAAAGTGAACCCGGCATTGGGTCTGTCTTTTGGTTTACATTGGCTTTTTGGGAACTCGGATCTGAGAAAGAAGCCGGTGAATCAATGATTGGTTCTGAAAAGCCTGCCGAGGACGTCGAGTTTGACCTGTCTGTTGTGAATTTGTTGCCGGAAACATTCCGGGTGCTTCTGGTGGAAGACAATGCTGTCAACCAGAAGCTTGCAGGAAAAATCCTTGAACGCATGGGGTGCAGCGTCGATACGGCAACCAATGGAAAGGAAGCGGTCTCCATGTTTGCGAATTTGCCTTACAATATGATATTCATGGACTGCCAGATGCCGGAAATGGATGGATACGAAGCTACTCGAAAGATCCGTAATATTGAAACAGAAGGTAATTCCTCCAATGGAAAACAAGTGCCCATTATTGCAATCACTGCAAATGCGATGCGCGGTGATCGTGAAAAATGCCTGGAAGAAGGGATGGATGATTATATCGCTAAACCTGTCGATGCGCGCCAAATAGGTCGTGCCTTGGAGCGCTGGCGCCATCATATTTAATTGTGAGCTCTCCCCGCGCAGCTTGCTTTTTTTTGAATAATCCTGCCCCACTTTCTGATCGACTTCAGAATTCCTGCCCTGAGCTTTGACGAGGTAAGAAACATTGTTTTTCTCTCAAATGGTGTCCCAATTTTGTGCTGGGACAATCGATCCGTCTCTGAAAAAACTTTGTTTCCTCAGTCTCTGTCATTATACATCTGAGCGCATGTTTGAATTGTTGAAAACGGATGCAGGAAGCAAAGCTCGGCGTGGGCGCTTAACCACTGCACATGGCGTTATTGAAACGCCGGTTTTTATGCCGGTGGGCACTCAAGCCAGTGTCAAAGCTCTCGACCCGCGAGAACTGCATGAAATGGGAACTCAGATTGTTCTTGGCAATACCTACCATCTGGCGATCCGGCCAGGAATGGATATCATGAATGAAGCCGGGGGATTGCATCGCTTCATGAACTGGGATCTCCCCATTCTCACCGACAGTGGAGGATTTCAGGTATTCAGTCTGGCTAAGATTCGTAAAATCCGACAGGACGGTGTTGAGTTCCGTTCACATCTCGATGGCTCACCTCTCTTTCTTGGTCCCAAAGAAGCCATGAAAATTCAACGTGAATTGGGTTCTGACATAGCCATGGCGTTTGACCAATGCCCAAACCACGATGCTCCCGTAAGCGAAATGAAAGAAACCGTGGACCGCACACTGAGGTGGGCCAGGTTATGTCTTGAACAACCGAGGGCTGAGGGGCAGTTGATTTTTGGTATCGGTCAGGGCGGAAGTAATGCCGAGCTTCGTGAGTATTGTGCCAAGGCGCTCTGCAAGATGGATTTTGATGGATTTGCCATTGGCGGGGTCAGTGTGGGAGAACCCGAACCCGAGATGATGAAAGCGGTGGAATATACCGAGCCCTTTCTTCCTGCTGACAAAGCCCGTTATGCCATGGGCCTTGGAACGCCGGCTCAATTGGTCGAATTAGTGGCTCGCGGGGTAGATATGTTTGATTGTGTATTGCCCACTCGTGTCGCTCGCAATGGCACTGCGTTTACCAAAAAGGGCACGATCAGCATTAAAGCTGGTTATAACAAACGTGATTGGAATCCGATCGAAGAGGATTGTGAATGTTATGCCTGTCGCCACTTCACGAAGGCTTATCTGAGGCATTTGCTCAATGTAGATGAAATTTTAGGTCTACGTATGCTCAGCGTTCACAATAGTCATATGTTTCTGGATTTGATGCGAAATATCCGATTGCATTTGGATAATGGCACTTTCAGTGAATACAGGCGTGAGTTCATTGCTGGTTATACGCCAACCTTGAAAGTACTTGAACAGCGCGCCAGACATGCTGAATCGCAGCAAGAATCATCTTCAAAGTAGCCTGAAATAGTTTATTTGCATTGGTGGTTCTTTAAGGTAGTTTTACCGAAGTACACTAAATCATGGAATTGCCCGGGAAAATCATTATCTCATCGCCGGAGTGGCTGCCCGGCTTGCTGGGAGGTTTTGCTGTATTCCTCTTGATTCTGGTCTGGTCCTATCGAGGCACAGGAATTTCTATCGGACGCCGCATCACTTGTATTCTCCTGAAAGGTTTTGCGGTTGCCCTGTTAGTTTTGTGTTTGCTGGAGCCGCAGTGGACGCAGCAAAAACCCGAAGCTGGTGCAAACTACTATGCCGTGGTTGCTGACAACAGCCAGAGTATGTCTATTTTCGATCCGGGGTTGAACCGAAGCCGTGGTGAAGAAATGACCAAGCTGCTGGTGACCGAACCCGGCTTCTGGCGTGATACGCTGGACGATATGTTTCAGGTCAGAAAATACGGAATTGACTCACGCTTGCATGGCCTCAAGGATTTCTCCGAATTGACTTTTGATGGGGGTGCCAGCGCACTGGGCTCTGCTTTACATCAACTGGGTTCACGCTTCCGTGATCAGCCACTCGCTGGCATACTGTTGGTCAGTGACGGGAACGCAACTGATGCTGATCTGGATCAACTTGATCTAGCCGACCTGCCACCAGTTTATCCTGTCGTCATTGGTTCAAAAGAATCCTCTCGAGATGTTTCCATTACCAGTATGTCCCTTAGCCAGACTGCCTTCGAGGATGCGCCCGTTACTTTGATTGCGGACATTTCTTCGATTGGGTTCGCTGGCCGTGAGGTAGAGGCGCGATTGTTCGCTGCAAATTTTTCAAAATCACCTTTCAGTGAAGGTGTCAAGATTGATGAATCTTCTTCCAGCATCGAAGGCCAAGCACCTATTGACAGTTTGGTTAAAGAAGTCTCCAGTGATCAGGAGACACTGGCTTTTCGGTTCCAGTTTCGACCCGAGCAAACCGGCGTATCGTTTTGCAGACTGGAAGTGTCAGTAGTTGCCGACTCGCTGGCGGGCGATGCGTCAACGGAAGAAGCTACCATGGCTAACAACAGACGTCTGGCCATCGTGGACCGCGATTCCGAGCCGCATCGCATTCTTTACGTAGCAGGCCGTCCCAACTGGGAATACAAATTTTTGAACCGATCCCTTGATGAAGATGATCAAGTGCAGCTGGTGGGGTTGATTCGTATTGCCAAAAAGGCTCCTAAATTTGAGTTCAAAGGGCGTCAAGGTGAGACGAGCAATCCTCTGTATCGTGGTTTTGACAAAAAAGATGAATTTACTGAGCAGCTTGACCAGGCTGTTTTCACGCGACTTAACATCAAAGACGAATCTGAACTCATAGGAGGTTTCCCCAAGAGGGCAGAGAATCTTTTTGGTTACAGTGCTATTATTCTTGATGATCTGGAATCGGGTTTCTTCACACGTGATCAAATGAGCCTGATCCAGAAATTTGTTTCAGAACGTGGTGGTGGTTTAATGATGTTGGGTGGATATGAATCACTCACTCGTGGCGATTATGAGGATACTCCGATCGGCAGAATGCTTCCAGTCTATCTTGATTCAGGCAAAGGTCTATCTGGAGTCCGGGGAGTTTCTTTGGAGTTGACCCGCGAAGGCTGGCTTCAACCTTGGATCCGTCTGCGTTCCACTGAGTCTCTGGAGAATGAAAGGTTGGAATCCATGCCCGAGTTTCAAGTCATCAATCTGGTGACTGAAGTCAAGCCCGGGGCCTCTGTTTTGATGCAGGCAAAGAGCAAATACTCAGGTGAAACTTATCCAGCCCTGGTCAGCCAGCGCTATGGTTCCGGTCGCAGCATGGTCCTGGCAGTCGGAGATTTGTGGCGTTGGCAGATGCATGATCAAACTGATAGCGGCGATTTGGGCAAGGCTTGGCGTCAGATGATTCGTGGATTGATCGCTGATGTGCCGAGTCGTATCGACATTGACTTGCAACGCGAGCAAACTAAATCGGGATCTACCATGCGCATTCAGGTAGGGGTCAAGGATGAGAAATACTGGCCAATTGATAACGCAAACGTCCGATTGACAGTGAAGACTCTCACCACAGGGGAAACCGGCAATGAGGTAGCTGAAAAGCCAACAGGTGGTATGCAGCATAGCGAAGTCCAGCTGATCGCGGAGCCCAGCATGAAGGAACCTGGCTTGTATCAGGCCACCTATGTTCCGCGCCTTGAAGGTGGCTATCACATGGAAGTGGAAGTCACCGATGCCAACGGAGCTGTGATTGCTCGAGAGGAGGCTGGGTGGACCAATGACCCCAGCGCTGAAGAGTTTCAATCGTTGCTGCCTCATCACTCATGGATGGATGCAGTTGCCCAAAAAACCGGAGGCCGAGTTCTCAAGCGAAGCGAGTTAGATGGGTGGGCTGAGGGACTGCAGTTTGAAGCAGCACCTGTCATGGAAACAATCTCTGCCCCGATATGGCACACACCCTATTTGTTCATAGCTTCATTGGGATTATTTGCTTTGGAGTGGTATATGCGCAGGAAGCGAGGCTTGGCTTGATGATGAAAACACGGTCAATGTGCTGTAAGAAGGGGCAAACCCTCCTTGCTTCAACGCTATTGCTGATGTCGTTGTTGCAATCCAATCTCGTACAAGGTGCTGAGCAAGGAGTGCCCGGAAATAATGCAGATCTTTTGATAGTGGTCGGAGCGGGGGGAGAAGCATCTTATGGCGAAATGTTTGTAGAGTGGGCAACAATGCTGAAGGCGGTAGGAGAGGAAGCCCAAGCCCGAGTTGAGCTGCTTGGTTCCTTTGAACCTGACTCTGCGGAGGGATCTCTCAAGGATCTTTTAAAGAAAAAAATTGAAGTATATTCTAAAGAAACTCAGGAGCCCCTCTGGATTGCTCTCATAGGTCACGGCACTTTCAATGGTCGAACCGCCAAGTTCAATGTCAAAGGACCTGACATTTCGAGTGAGGAACTGGCCTCATGGCTAAAGCCTTTGAAACGGCCTGTGGCTGTCATGAACACCTCCTCCGCTTCAGCGCCATTTCTAAATGCACTGTCCGGACCCAATCGTGTGGTGCTTACTGCGACCCGAGACGGCTTTGAATTAAATTTCGCCCGTTTTGGGTCCTACCTAGTGAATGCATTTGGCAGTGAATCAGCGGATCTTGACAAAGACGGTCAAACGTCCTTGCTGGAAGCCTTTATCATGGCCTCAAGGCAAGTGGGAGAATTTTACGAAATCGAAGGTCGCCTTGCTTCGGAGCATGCGCTTCTTGATGATACAGGTGATCAAAAAGGTATCCCTGCTAATTGGTTCAAGGGAGTGCGGCCAGTGAAAAGGGCTGAAGGAAGTAACCAGCCTGATGGTCGTATTGCATCCCAGTTTCACTTGATTGAAAATGAAATCGAAAGCCTTATGTCACCTGAGGTCAAGCAACAAAGAGATGTGCTTGAACAGGCTATCTTCGAATTGCGTGATCATCGTGAGGACATGGATGACGAGGCTTACTACAAACGCTTGGAAGCCTTATTGATCCCTTTTGCTGAACTTTACCAATCGCTGGATACAGATCAGGCCGAGATCAATAAGCGATAAAGATCATCGCACATTTACCATCGAATGTTGGTCAGGTTGACGACTTCCAGTTCCCAATCCGCGAAAGTTTCAGCGAAGGTAAGGATTCCAAACGTATCGAAATCATACCGGTTGCCCACACCGTAATTGCTGTCTGGAGCCACATTGAATGTGTAAGCTGCTCCTTCGACGAGTTTTCGCTTGTTTCCAGTTTCCAGGTTCAATGCTTGCAGTGAACTTTCATTTTCCGCTGGAGACGGGGGGCGTGCTTCCTGCCAGTGTCTGAATACTCCATGACTGTGCACCAGGCGACGCATCATTGGGTTTGGGGCTCCCGAATGTTGATGTCCCCTGAAGACAGCTCTGACCTTGTTTTTGGGTGAGGAGCCCTCTTTCAACACTTTACCGGTTAGTTCTTTTCCGTAAACCCACGCCCTCCCTGGGAAGATAGTCAAGTTGGCTTCTTCGCTGGTGATACTGAAATCGTTCCACATGAAGCCAAGAATAGTCGGGGTGGTGGGGCTTGTGGGGATGAAATCCTTCCAATTGCCTTGTGCGATTCGATTCCCGTTGCTGCCCAAAATGGGAGCTAAATCCTTGTGAGTATCCAGAAAGGTCTTTTGTTTGATATCACCAAGTAAATGAAAGGCGACTGGAGTCGCGTGATCAAGCAGTGCCGCAGGAAGGTAGCCTGGTTCTATACCTCCGTGGTTGCATTGGATGTAATTATTTCCATGACCGGCATATATGACGACCGGTAGAAAATCGTAGATGCGTGATAGTCGTTTAATTGGAAACTCAGGGCCATATTTGGAGGTTGCTTCCTTCAAGAAACCATAATTCATCGTCAATTGAATATCTTCATGATTGCCTCGCGCCATCCAGATTTGTCCGGGATTCTCGACACGCAATCGAAGCAACACATACATGACCTCTACCCCATAGGCTCCACGATCGGTGTAATCACCAAGGAACATCATGTTCAAATTAGGGTCAGTTGCCTTGAAACCGTCCAGAGAGCCCTCACGATTCAGGTGTTTGATCCATTCATTGACGGAGTGTAAATCCCCATGCAGATCTCCATGAAATAGAACTTTTGCTTCTCGATCAAAATTTAGTTTCTGAGCAAAAGGTTCGAATGGGATGCCTCCTTGCTCAAAATAAGCTTTGGATGTGTTGAAGAACGTTTCCTTTGATGGTTGATCGCCCAGCCAATTTGTTTTAACTGAAAGAGGGCCTGTTAGTTGCTGCTCAAAAAACTGGTCAAGCAGCCACTTGAACTCCTTCAGGTCCTTTAGAGGGAGCTGATCTTTGCTTGGAAGACGGCCATTGAGTTTTCTGTTCGCTGGCAAAAGATTGCACTTGTCAATCCAGTCATCAAAAGAGGTCAGCGCAACGGCATCGATTGCTTCAGGAAGAAGGATTTCTTCGGGCTGGGTTGAAGTCTGGATTTTATTTGAGCTCTGGCCGCATGAAATGTTCAGGCTGAGAAGGCTGGCAACGAAGATGGTTCTTATGACGCTCATGATTAAGATAGGCTTTTACAAACACGATCGATGATCAGCTTCCAATCGCCAAGCTATCGACATACTCTGAATCTAAATAGGTGTGCAGTCAAGATTCCTGCCCGCACCTTGTCCTATGACGATGACCAATCAAGGCATGATAGATGTCTTTTTGTACATCCATTTCCGAATGCACATTAGCATGCTCCATGATCTTTTCTTGGAGCAATTCGACTTGCACAAACCACGCGGTGAACGTATTGCATGAGTATGAAAACGCCTGTTGAGAAATACCGGATCGTGACCTATGTCGCATTCATAGTCACTTTCGTGATGTCCTCGAGTGCTGTTTATGCCTCGGAATTCCATGACTTTGTGGTAAGTGACACCAAGTTTAAGGCTCCCGTCTCCTGGGGGAAAATGAAACCTGCATCTTCGATGCGCAAAGCACAGTTTGCTGTCTCAAGGGACGGGATCACTGATAAAGGTGAGGTTGTCTTCTTTTACTTTGGCCCAGGGGGGGCGGGGGGTACCGAAGCCAATGTACAGCGCTGGTATCGTCAATTCAAAGAGCCAGAAAACCAGTTGGGAGCCCAATCTGAGAAAATCACTGTGGGCAATCACTCTGTTACTCTGGTGAAAGCCTCCGGTACTTTTTTAAGCGGTTCCCCGTTTGGCCCAAAAACGGCCAAGGCTGGCTATGCATTGTTGGGAGCAATCCTTGAGGCTCCCAAAGGTCATATTTTTATCAAGTTTACAGGACCTCTCGATTTGGTGATCGACGGCGAGAAAGAGTTCAAAGAGATGGTGAAAAAAGCCGAAATATCGCGCTGAACTGCCACTATTCGTATCATAAAAGCATTTCAAACTTGCCTTTTTCGTTGGGATCTCAAAGATAACAGCCCTTATGAGTTCAGAAACAACAGAATCAACCGGAATGATTGACCTTCTGGCGTGGTTTGAAACCAACAAGCAGAAACTGGTGTCCGGCGGCGTGATCGTCCTCATCGTGGGCCTTGTTGGTTACTTTTTCAATTGGAAAACCACTCAGAGCGAATTAGATGCATCCGATGCGCTTTATAGAGTTCGTGCAGCTGCCAGCAAAGCAGAAGAAACGACCGTTGACCCTGCCAATTTGCTTAAAGTGGTCTCTGATCACTCGGGCACTGCAGCTTCGGGCCGTGCTTTGCTTTTTGCTGCCAATTCCTATTTCAACGAGGGGCAATATGCAGAAGCTCAAAAGCAGTTCGAATCTTTCCTGACAGGGAATCCGGACAGCCCTCTTCGTAGCAGCGCAATGTATGGCGTGGCCGCTTGCAAAGATGCTCAGGGACAAACCTCCGACGCGATAGATGAATATCGCCGGGTGGCCAGTAACTTTGCGAACACATTTATCGCTTTTCAGGCGAAACTGCCATTGGCTGGCCTATACGAATCACAGGACAAAGCCAAAGAAGCCTTGGGTTTGTATGATGAGCTTTCATTACCAACGATTCCTGCTTCCTACAGCATGGAAGCTGGTTCCCGACGTGAGACCCTGCTGAAAAAGCACCCTGAACTGGCTCCTGCCGAGGAAGTCGAAGCGACCATGAGTGCTGAGTAACAGCTTGGGTATCGATTTTGGATCACATGCGGTGGCGCTCCTTGAGCGACCACCGTTTTTTTTGTTAAATCAACTACCATGAGGAAGCACACCATTATTGAAGTTGCCGCTGCGTTGGTTTTCCGAAATGAAAAAATACTGATCGCTCGGCGGCCTTCTGGAGTTCATTTGGCAGGGTTATGGGAATTTCCGGGAGGAAAGCGTGAACAAGGTGAGTCCTTCGAATCATGCCTGCAGCGAGAAATTTGGGAAGAATTGGATTGTGGCATTACAGTTGGCAGTCTTGTCTTCAGGAATGTTCATTCCTATTCGGAAAAGACCGTTGATATACGTTTCTACCATTGTACGCTGACTCAGGGAGAGCCCAGAGCGATCGAATGTGACGCGCTGGAATGGATCACTAAAGATCAAGTCGCAGATTACTCATTCCCTGCAGCAGACGTCGCGCTATTAGAGTATCTGGGTCGCTGTCCTCATCTATGGGTATGAGTCATGTCAATTCGACTTCTTGAATGGAATATCAATTTTGCCTTTCAATCGATCGTTGGATCTCCCACGCTTGAATTCCACTCATCTCACTGTAAATGCGAAAATTTTCTAAATTAAATGCACTCATTTATCGAACTTGAATGCCCGTTTTGCGGAGCGGAATGTGTGGTGCCAGTAGACATGGTTGAGGGGGTGGCTGAACTTGTCTCCGATTGTGAAAACTGTTGCAGACCTTTTCGCTTGCGCGCTTGCATGGAGCAGGGAGAGATCTCCGATTGGTCGGTTGATATTTAAACGCATGCACTTTTTCATTAGATGGTTTTTTGGTAGTTCACTTTGCAGTGGGACTGAACATGAAAAAGTGGTAGTGATTGTCGGTGATGAAGATATTCACAGTGATCTTAATTGGAGTTATCCTTTCTTTTCAAAGCGCACTTGATGTTTCAGCTGATAACACTGAAACGGTGAAAGCTTTCATGGACGACCAGCAACCGGGCTGGCGTGCGTTGAAAAAAGGTGATTTCACCCATGTCAATAGCGCGAAAGATACATGGTCGTGGAAGGAAGGGGTGCTTTACTGCACGGGAAAACCTGTAAGCGTTCTGCGAACTACCAAGCAGTATGAGAATTTTGAGATGGTGGTGGAGTGGAGTCATCAGAAATCTGCTGGGAACTCCGGTGTGTTTGTGTGGGTCACCCCTGAATCCATCAAAAACCTGACGGACAAGGGGAAACCTGGATTACCTGATGGCATCGAAGTTCAAATCCTCGATCATGGCTACACCGAGCGCGTTAAAGCAAATGGTGGTAAAACAGATTGGTTTGGGACTAATGGAGACGTTTTTCCTGTGCGTGTGAAGATGACCCCATTTCCTCCCGTCTCACCCAATGGACAACGTAGCTTTCCACGCAAGCATCTCGCAAAGGGTCATGGTGAATGGAATCATTACTACATACGCGCTATCAATGGCGAAGTGCGATTATGGGTGAATGGCGAAGAGGTTTCCGGTGGTACTGATTGTGATCCATCTCAAGGTTTTCTTTGTTTGGAGAGCGAAGGTTCTCCCATCATTTTCCGCAAACTGAGGATTCGTGAGCTGCCTTGATCCCTCCGAGAGCCATCCCGAGCGTGTCAGGAAACGTCATCAGAATCATCGCGTTGCTTTCAGGTTGCCTCTCTGGTTGGGCGGCAGATCCTGTTTTCGACGTCAAGGGCTTCATAGGGCAATATTGCTACTCCTGTCATGGCGGGGATAAAGTCAAAGGTCAGGTTGATTTCTCCATCCTCGAGACGGATGATGCATTTGAGGTACATTTTGAGCTTTGGGAAACGGCAGCGGCCCTGATAAATGACAGGGAAATGCCTCCTGAGGATGCGGAGCAACCCACGGATGAGGATCGCGTCCTTTTCGCTCAGTGGTATCAGGACAAGTTTGTGAATTCACTTGAAGCTCATCCGGGTTTCTTCAGGCCACGACGATTTTCTGCAGAAGAATATCGAAATACTCTGCAGACTTTGTTTGGTTTCGATTTGGAGGTGCAAATTATTGAGGCACAGCAGACCGTGGTGGAACGTTCTCTGGTCATGAAACTGCTGCCAACCGATCCTCCGGGGAAAAGTGGTTTCACCAATGACACACACAGAAACCCTCTGACCAGTCTGATATGGAGTCAGTATTCGTATTTAACGGATACCGCCCTCGATCAATGGTTTGGCGCGCAGGATCTTGATACCTTCAGCCCCTTCATCGATTCCAAAAATATCAAAGGTAGCTCACACAGGGAGGCAACCCAGTTGCTGAGTGCGTTTCTGCCACGCATTTTCCGGCGACCTTTGGAGCCTCAAGATCTAGAAGCAAGGTTGGAGCGAGTGAAATCTGCCAGGAACCCTTTTGCGGTTTTGAAACACGAAATGAAAGCAGCCCTCATGTCGCCGGGCTTTCTTTATCGAGGGTTTCTTATGCGGCGCCAGCCCGGAATTCAGCAACGTGTGGATGCCCATGAGTATGCTGAGCGATTGTCTTACTTTTTATGGGGTGATATGCCTGATACTGAGCTGATGGATCTGGCTGCCCAGGGTGTCGTGTTTGAATCCGACGTGGTAGCAGAGCAATTAGATCGAATGCTGCAATCATCCAAGTCACGCTACCTTTCGGAAAGTTTCGCATCCCAATGGTTTTCGCTGAGTGACATCGATGAAGGGGTTCGCCAGGTCCCAGTGCGCGAAGTCATGCGCAGTCAGGTTCTTGACTTCATGCATTACCTTTTTACTGAAGATCGTCCCCTGATGGAATTGATTGATTCAGATGTCTCTTTCGTAAGCCCCTTGATTGCGAAACATTATGGTAAGGATCGCAATCAGTTGAAACCTTACCGCAAGCAAAAAGGCATTGAGCTGGAAATTGTGCCGACTCAGCGCATTCAACTGCAATACACAAAAGAGCGGGGTGGGTTATTGACCATGCCGGGTATTCTGGCCATGAACCGAGGGCCGGTAATTCGTGGAACGTGGATGCTGGAGCGAATTCTTGGTGAGCATTTGCCTGATCCTCCCATGGATGTGGGGCAGGTGCCCCCTCAACAACCAGGTGAAAACCTGAGCTTTCGTGAGCGATTTGAATTGCATCGCGATCAAGCATCTTGTGCTTTGTGCCACGACAAGATCGATCCACTTGGTTTTGCTGCAGAGGGATTTGATCGACAGGGGGGCTATATTCTGAAGGGTAAGAAAATGCTGCCAGACGGGGAAGTCAGGTATCTGAATAACAAAGGGGAGCAGGTAGATACAACTGGGGTCATGCCCAATGGAACAAAATTCACCGATTTTGATTCACTGAAGGAAATCCTGCAAACGGAGTATCGATCGCAGATTGTTCGCAACATCGTTGAGCGCAGCCTGTCTTTTGCCTTGTGCCGTTCCTTGGAGCTTTATGATCAGCCAACGGTGGATTCCATAGCTTCAAATATGGAAGAAACAGATGGCACTTATCGTGATTTATTGCTAATGATCATCCACAGTCTTCCGTTTCGTGAAACATTTGTGAGAGCTGAACCGTTATGAAATATCGAATTCATCGGCGTACTTTTTTAAGAGGGGCTGCAGGCGCTTTGTTACCCTTGCCTTGGCTGAATCTTATGGAAGCGTCGGGCAAAACTCATTCTCAAGCATCACCTCCGTTACGTTTCATGACCCTCTTCAAGCCGAATGGAGTGCATCCTCCGTCGTGGAATATCAATGGAGGCTCTGAGTTTGATTTCCGAATGTCGCCTTTGATGAAGCCGTTCGAGAAGCATAGAGATGATCTGCTGATTCTGGATAACATGGGAGACTTTGGTTTCTCGTCCCATGCAAGTTCAACAAGACGTTTTTTATCAGGTCATCATGAAAACAAAGCATCGGCTTCCATTGATCAATTAATTGCAGATCAAATTGGCAATGAGACCCCTCATCGTTCTCTTGAGTTGACGACTGAAGGACTGTTTCCAAGCCAAATCGGTTGCAGTTATATCTCCTATGATCACAAAGGGCAGCCCATACCGCGTGAAAGCGATCCACAATTGGTCTTTGATCGATTATTCCGCAACCCGATGCAGCACCCCGAAAAGCGGCGCCATATGTCGAGTCTTCTTGATCGTGTTCGAGAGGATACGAGTGCATTGAATCGTCACACCGGATACGAAGATAAGCAGGTGTTGGATTCCTATCTTACCGTTGTCCGTGAAACTGAGAAAAGATTGGAAAACCTTGAGAATTCCGTCATTCCTGCTGTTGAGGTATCGGACTCGCAAAGACCTCCAAGAGCCTTGAATTTGAATGAACAGGTTGAATCCATGATCGATTTGATTTCATTGGCACTCTGGACTGATTCTACACGCTGCATCAGCTACATGCTGGGAAACAGCAACAGTCGCATGATTTTTGATTTCCTGGGGGTCAAGGAACAACACCATTATCTATCTCATTTCTTTCGCAATTTCAGTCGATCCAACATCGATGGCCTCTTGAAGATCAGTCTCTGGCACATGGAGAAATTCGATTATTTGCTTAACAGGCTCAAGTCCTATCAGGATCAGCATGGAAGTCTTCTTGATCACACCATGGTGATCTTCGGTTCAGGAATGGGGCATAGTGATAATCACACGGTCAAACGTATTCCCATGATATTAGCTGGAGGCAAAGGTCGTATCAAAACCGGTCGATACATTCGATATGCCGAAAATCAGGAATTGGGTCGATTGCATCTCTCATTGATGCAGCAATTTGGTGTGTCGCCATCTGAATACGCCGGTGTCCAAACGCCGTTGCCGGGATTGGATGACTCATCGTATGAGGCCTATCAGGAGCAGCCCTTTCAAAGCTGGGTGAAAAGCGACGTGAATAGCGTGATTGTTCAGGGGCGTTTGCGATTGTCTGAGGACCTCAATGAAGCAAGGATATTTTACATGGATGTTGATAGACATCCTTCGATCCGGATCGATGTATCGTTTCGCGATTTCCATCATTTCAATTTGGCATATCATTGTGGTACACCGATCACTTTATCGGGGAAAGCCGAGGATCGCGACGGACGTACCACGATCACCAAGATTAAGTCGCTGCAATCTCTGCACGGAAAAATGCCGGATAGCTTAAACGGCTAGAATCGCTGATCACCACACCAAAGCCTTTTTGTCGGAGCGTTTAGCGTAAGCGCGCTTTCAAATCAACTGCCCAAGGGCATATTCACAATCAAGGGTAGCCTTGTTCCTCTGATGTTTATTTGAGGTATGGTTTTTGGATTGACTGGAAAGGGCCTTCAGTAGAAAGGGATGCTTTATCAAATCAAGACGGTCAATCCCTGTGTGTGTGCTGCTTCTTTGTCCGCATAGGTTGAATGAACGGTAATTTTAAAATTTCACTGCAGAGTTTGTTTTATCGCGAAGCCTGGGCAGGACATTCAGCTACATCTCCTGAACAACGAATAGCGCCATCGAGCCTCAGATATAGTACATTTCCCGTGTCTGATTGTCTTCTTCCATGATAGCTCGGAAATGGATCGAATCAGCAGTTTCATCCAGGCAGGATTGCATCTTTTCCCAGGCAGATTTCAAAGCCTGAGGGCATTCATTGTTGCCAAGCGCGGCAGGTTCAAAAATGTCGCCGTGAATGCAGCGCAGGATTTCACCGAAGGTAATGTCCTCCGGAGCTTTATTGAGTAGATAGCCTCCTTCTTTGCCTCTGATGCTCTTGACGATTTTCTGTGATTTTAATTCGATCAGGATCTGCACGAGATAGTTCTGAGGAATATTTTGTTCCTTAGCCAAGTCTTCAATGCGCAAGGCTTTTCCGGATTGGTATTGTCGAGACAATCCAAGAACCGCACGTGCTGCATAATCACTTTTAACGGAAAGTTTCACTTTATTCATCTTAAGACAATACGGAACTCAGGGCAATCATTTCATCGGGTCCTCCTTGTTTCCAAACAGTGGAAAGGAGATGATCCACAGGCTTGGCAAAATGGGTTGCCCTCGAGTCACAGTTTTTGACAATCCGCCACTCTAGCTCGCAAAATTGACCATGACTTGCAACCTTTACGCAGCCCGATGGGTTTGGGAAGTCTGGCGTTTAAACTTGCCGGCAGTCCATCAATGGCTCGCTCGCTCGATTTCTTTGATTGTCTGAGGGTATTGAGGATATTGGTAAATAAGAGATCGTACGATTACCATTATTCTTGCTCAGCAATTTTGGATTATGTCATGTATTTGACTTTCATCTGGTTCTCCTTAGGGTCGTCCCATGCAGACTTTAGTTAATGGGGAACCAATCGCTTCGGAATGGATTGAGGAAGAGTTTTCGCAGATCAAATCCTGGCACGAGCAGCGATCTCAATTGAGTTGTTGTGAGCGTGATGATGAATTTCGTGCTCAGGCTCGTGATAATGTGATTGGGCGTGTGTTACTGAATCAAGCGGCTGAAAAAGAGATCCCGGATCCGACAAGTGAGCAAATTCAGGCAGCAGTTAAGCAGCTCCACAAGGATTATGGTGGCGAAGAGGCTTTTCTGGCGACCATGGGCTTGAACGAGGGACAGAAGTCCTTTGTCGATCGGCAGGTCGTTGCCAATTTAAAGGCAGATCAACTCATCGCCAATTTTAGTAAGGATTTACAGCATCCTGAAGAAGATACACTGCTCGCTTATTACCGAGAACATTCCGAACCTTACACCTCGGAGTCGCGTGTCCGTGCGTTGCATATTTTCAAATCATTGAGGCAATCCGAAGACAAGGATCAGCTCTTCAAGGAATGTTGCAAAGTGCGCGAGCGGCTTGGTTCGGGTGAAGACTTTGAAACAATTGCCAGAGAATTTTCAGATAAGCCAGCGGAAGAAATTGACCTTGGTTTTTTCAAAAGAGGTGAGTTGATGGATGAATTTGAATTTGTTGCTTTTTCCATGCAAGTCGGTGAAGTAAGCCCCGTTTTTTCTTCTTACCATGGTTTTCATCTAGCCAAGGTCCTTGAAATTGAGCCGCCTGTTATCACCCCTTTTGAGGAGGTGCGAGAAGCAGTGCTGGAAGCCTGGATGCAGGAACAGCGAACCTTGCGAATTCAGGAATACATTCAAGCACTTAAAAGCAAAGCCGAGATCAAAGACATCGAAGAGGAGATTGAGTCTGAGCCCCCGAAAGTTTAAGGCACTAAGTTGGACATGGCAGCCCAGTTACTTGATCTTATTCCTAAACTAAGGTCGGCGCGTATTATGATCCTGTAGCCAGCGAACATCTGGATTGTTCGGCGACACCAGCATGGATGGCATCGATTCGATCTCAGGTAATAATCCGTTTTTAACCAACGGTGGTGTGGTGTCAGGATGCTGCCATCGTTTGATCTCTGAATGTCCATCCACAAATGACAAAGTAGCAGCATTATTGTGATATGCTGCGGGGAAATCAAAAAGAACTGTTTCCTCTGGTTCGCTCGGGTATCCCTTCATTCCAACCAGAAAGTTCCCGAAATTTGTCGCATCCTCCCGAACATCCAGAAACAAGAAGGTGGATGAAGGCCCGGGATCTGTGAAGTCGGACTGATTTTGGTATACCTTGTAGCCAAACCAGTAAACACGCTCGTTTTCACCCCATGCACCGCAGTGAACATTCATGGCCATGGACCTGACTCTGGATAACCGCTTGCCATTGACCGTGACGGCGCTTTTGTCGGCTGGACACTTAAAAATATCAGCCGATTGAACGTAGGACCATAATGGACTCTTTTTGATGTCCTCTTCCACATCCCAGTTTGATCGGTTCTCCGGATTGAAATCCATCAGCCCTCGCACCCATGCTGGTTTCAGTGGTTCAGGTCCACCAGCGTCTCTGGGGTCACTGGCTGCGGTGATCTTATCTTCATTGTCATCTGCATATAGAATCCATCCGTAAGTCAACTGACGATGATTGTTCAGGCATTGGATGGCGTGTGCTTTCTGCTTGGCTTTGCTGAGTGCGGGCAGCAGCATCCCTGCAAGAATGGCAATGATCGCAATTACAACCAGCAATTCAATGAGGGTAAAAGCCTCCTTTAGATGCCGTGTGCGGATCGATCCGAACGAGCAAGAAAAGTCGGTTTTCCTGTTCAGATGTCTGGATGTCAGTTTTTGAATCATTGTTTTGATCTGCTTACATAGCATATTTCATGCTCGAATTCCAATTTCATCTGCCAATTGCATGTTGCTTGCGTCCCCACAATACACCGATTCGTCAAAAGATTGCTATTCGAGGTGAATACTTCCACCGCTCTAAATGACACCCATTTAAGCGCCCCATGCAAGGCTGCCCTTGACAGACCGGGGTAGTTCAGTAGACGGTTCAAGTGTATGCAATCCCATGGATTTCCTAAACATCTTTTAATCGCATTTGGAATGGCCCTGCTTGGCTATATCCTTCTTTACAGTTGTGACCGCCACCTGAGGTCTCGCAAAGGTGCCTGGGAATTCACTTTTTCAAGTTCTTCCAGTGGAGAGCCCGTACTCACGATTGACCAGCCTCATTACGGGATTAGTAAAGTCAGGATTGTCATGGAAGGGGAATCCTTCGAAGGACCCACTCAAAGGTTGCGTTTTGACAAGCCCGGCCTCGAGCTGCCTTTCGGTGAAGCAATCTTCTTTGATACCACTTATTTGCCCGGATCTGTGACGTTCGATCTTTTCGGGCACGAGCTTGAGGTATTGCCAAGAACGCTGATCATCAACTTCAAGGAGCATCCATGGCAAGTTGGTGAAGTCATCAAAGTCACGCCTGACGAAGCATGGACTCGGCAAGCTGAGGTCCTTGAGCAGAATCAACCCTGAGGGTTCCCGCATTCCTGCTGTGCATCACAAGAGGTTTCTTTGAAATCCAGTGAAGCAGAATTGACGCAGTATCTCAGCCCTGTTGGATTGGGCCCATCTTCAAAAACATGCCCTAAATGTGCGTCGCATTTGGAGCATAGGATTTCGGTTCGAGTCATGAGCAGTTTTCGATCTTCCTTCGTCCGAACAACCTCTTCTATTGCAGGCTGCCAGAAACTTGGCCAGCCGGACCCTGAGTCGTATTTGTGAGAGGATTCGAAGAGCGTTTGTCCGCAGCACACACAGTGGTAGCTACCGGTCTCTTTGTGGTTCCAATACTTTCCTGTAAAGGCAGGTTCAGTTCCTTTTTCTCGAGCTACCTTGAATTGCTCTTCGGTCAAAATTTTTTTCCATTCTTCCTCGTTTCTTGGGAGATCGTAATCTTTCATGCAAGCAAACCTGCCTTGAGTCTTGAGAATTGTAAAATTGAATTTAACCGCCTTTAATCTGCTTTTCAAAGATCCCCCTGTAACTGCAGAACCAGCTCGTCCTGTTTGATGCGTCTCATGGTAAGGATCAATCTACTTTCCGGGATTGATCCTTTTTGGTAAATGCCCTCATACTGATCGTCATGGAACCGAGCATCACAGAAGAACAGGCACGCATGTTGATTGTGTTGGTGCGCGTTGGTTTTTATTGTGGCGTGGCTTGGTTGCTTTGGAAATTAATCTTTAAAGACGCCTACTTGCTGAAATTCATCAAGCCCGTTAAAAACCCAAAACTCAAAGGGGTCCGGCTTGTGAGCTGGGTGCTTGTTTTTGCATTCATTGCCATTCTGGCTTATCAGGCAACTTGGCAACTGGGAGGTTTCCTACGCCCCCGGTTTGTGGGTTTCATGCAGAAGCATGATCGCCGTAAATTCAATCCGGCGCTCCAAATTCAGCGCGGCATTATCGCGGATCGTAACGGGCGCGCACTTGCGGAAAATAGAAAAGCCAATGGAACGGTGAAACGCCACTATCCATTGGGCCCTGCCACTGTTCATCTGGTCGGGTATTTCGACCCTGTCTTTGGCGTCACTGGATTAGAGCAATCTGCCGACTCGCTCCTTATGGGTTTGGATGATGTCAATGCAGACGATTGGGAATCGTTTGGTCAGAGACTTATTACACGCAAAGATCTACCGCAGGGTAAGAATCTCAAATTGACCGTGGACTCCAAGTTACAGCAAGGTATTTTCGATAAACTGGTTCAGGGGCGCTATGACAAGAAAAGCAAACCCGCTGGCGGAAAACCATACCGTGGGGCGATAGTTGTTCTCGATGTGCGCGATGGTGCTTTACTGGCGGCTTGCAGCGCTCCGGGTTTCGATCCCAATCAGATGACCCGGAAAACTTTCTCAAAAAGCCAGTCCGGATCTCCTTTATTCAATAGAGCATTGCATGGACTTTACCCTCCGGGATCCGTTTTCAAGGTTGCGATTGGTTCTTACTATCTCGAGAAAGCGATGCTCGGGACAGGTTTTCCATTGACCATTGATTGTGGTCCGGAGTTTCGCACTCCTGACGGAAAGGGAATTGTTCGTGATTTGAGTTATTACAGTTATCAAGCACGTGGAAAAAAATGGCCGGGATTTGGGAAGATTGATCTAGGAAAAGCCATTGAGCAATCCTGTAACGTTTACTTTGCGCAGGTAGGGGTGACCATTGGCAAAGATGGATTCGACTGGTTGCGTCGCCTACTGAGATTCGATCAATCGCTGACGCTTTACAAAGGTATTGTAGGGTCTACCGCATCGGCCAAATCCAGATTTCCAGAATTAAATCCGGATGACTCTTTTAGTATGGCGCTCATGGGCATTGGCCAGGGTGAATTGCAGGTAACTCCATTGCACATGGCGATGGTAGCTGCTTGCGTTGCCAATCAGGGAATGCTAATGCAACCGAGGTTGACATTTGACAAGCCAATGGAAGAGCTTGGACGTGCCATGAGCCCGCGTACCTCAGCATTCATGCGGGACATGATGGCCCGGGTGGTGACGGATGGAACTGCGCGCAAGGCTTTTGATGGGTTCGAAATGTCTGTAGGTGGCAAAACAGGATCGGCACAAAATCCAACAGGAGACTCTCACGCATGGTTCATCGGCTTTGCGCCATTGGAACGTCCCCAGATCGCCATCAGTGTGGTAGTTGAAAATGGGGGCTACGGAGGGAGCACGGCAGCACCCATTGCCCGGCATGCTCTGGAATTGGCAGCGCGTCATGGACTGATCCGTCCGTGAGCCATTTCAATTGAAGCGAAACGCAGCATGTGGGAAACGATCTCTAAATCTATTTCTGATGCCACAGGTATTGAATTAGTTATTCGTGGCCATCAATCCCTTTCAGGTGGGTGCACCAATCAATCATACCGCGTTGAGACGGATGACCATATCTTCTTTGTGAAACGGCACCAAGAGGTTATGGCTCCAATGTTTCAGGCTGAGTTTGAAGCGTTGAAGGAATTGGAATCGACGCAAACGATTAAGGTGCCAACACCGATTTGCTGGGGAGCTGGCGAGGGTCATGCCTGGCTGGTGACTTCATTTCTGGATTTGAAAGCGTGTAAAGGGGATGCCCTGTTCGAATTGGGCAGACAACTAGCTTCATTGCACAAAATTCAACAACCTTATTTCGGATGGAAACGTGATAACACGATTGGTATCACCAAACAACCCAACCCCCCTTCGAGAGATTGGGTTTCCTTTTGGCGAACGCATCGGCTTGAGTGGCAATTTAAACTGGCTCGAGACAAGGGGCAGTCTTTCAGTGGTGCCGACGCCTTGCTGAATGGTATGGGCAGGTTGTTTGATCATTATGATCCACAACCGTCGCTGATTCATGGTGATTTATGGAGTGGAAACATCGCTGCTCTGAGTGATGCGACCCCGGTCATTTTTGATCCTGCTGGATACTATGGCGACCCTGAGGCGGAATTTGGAATCATTGAAATGTTTGGTGGATTCGGGAGATCTTTTTTTCAAGGATACGAAAGTATGCGGCCTCAACATGCAGGTTTTTCCAGACGCTTGCCGCTATATCGGCTTTATCATGAACTGAATCACTACAATCTTTTTGGTCCAAGCTACACTTCTTCCTGTCAATCAAGCATTCAGCAGCTGCTGGATTTGATTCAGGAAACATAGTTTGAGCATCAGCTACCCCGTCTCTTTGTGGATACTTCCATCCTTAAACAGCCACAGCTGATTTGCCAATCGTCTGGCCTCGGTTTTGCTGTGTGTGACATGAAGGATGGTGATTTTGGTTTCCTTCTGGATGCGCTGAAGTAATGCGCACATTTCTTCATGCAATGCTTCGTCCAGAGCACTCAGAGGTTCGTCCAGGCAGAGAACTCGTGGTCGACAGGCCAAGGCTCTCCCCAATGCAACACGCTGGGCTTCTCCTCCACTCAGTCCCTCCGGCATGCGGTCGAGTAAGTGTTCGATTTCAAGCCAGCTTGCCAGTTCTCTTACACGATCTGAAATGATCTCAACCGGTTGCTTTCTGAGTTGAAGTGAAAACGCGAGCTGGTGGCGTACCCTCATGGTTGGGAAGAGTGCCCTGTCCTGCGGAACGTAACCTACGCCACGCTCGGCGGGTTTCATCAGAGTGACCTTCGAATTTCCAAGATAAATCTGTCCTGAGAGGATGGGGCGTAATCCGCAGATGATTTCCATCACGGTGGTCTTACCGCATCCGCTTCGCCCCATCAAAGCTGCATAAGCACTTTCAGGAATTTCCAAATTCAAATCCTCCAGCTGGAAACTACCTTGACTTACCCGGATATTTTCTAACTTGATCATGCATTGATCCTTTGCATTCCAAAAAGCCGTGCAATGAGAAGAACTGCTGCGGAGAGGGTAATCATCACAATGGAAACGGCCAGCATACCTTTCAGGTTTCCACTTTGCATTTCCAGATAAACCGAGGTTGGCAAGACTTCCGTGCGCATGCTGGTCGATCCTGCGAATATGAGAATAGGTCCGAACTCACCCAGGGACCTCGCCCAGGCCAAGGTACCTGCCGCAAGCAGACCTCTTCGTGCCTGGGGGAAGATTACTTTCCAGAATGCCTGGCTTCGGTTGCAGCCCAGCGTCATGGCCACCTGCTCGTATCGTTGTGGAATTTGGTCGAATGTGACACGCATGGTTCGGACGGCAAATGCGCAAGCTACCATGAACTGGGCGAGTATCACCGCGGGTACCTCAAATACCACCCAAGGGCTCATCCACCGAAAAGGGGCATAGTTGAATAAGATCAGTAGACTCAAACCAACAACGAGTGGAGGAAGGACGATGGGGATATCAAGAATCGTATCGACCATTGCTTTGAACCTGAATTGGAAGCGTGACATAAGGTAGCCGATTGGGACTGACACCCAAAGGGACAGCATGGTGGACACCGTGCAACTAATCAGGCTTAATTTAATGGAATGTTGGATTTCGCGACGTCCCAGGGTTTGTTTCAAGCTTGATGCATCGGTAAAATGTAAATCTGCCAGCACCATCAAAAGGATCATGACCACATAAAATCCACCCAGGATGACCAGCCCAACCATGAAAGGAACATCTGAGCGAACCTTGAAGCCTCCCTCAGGATCACTCTGTTTGACAGTTTTTTTTGTAGAAGTTGCGGGCTTCATTGGCCAGTGTCAGGGCCTTCCCATTGGAAGCCATGATTGATGAACGAATCATGAGATTGAGTTGAAAGTACCTCTTGTTTCAAGCGAGTCATCATGTGTGGAAATTTGCTTTGCCGTGCCGTTGCTATATTCTGAGTTGCGACAGCCAGCGGGTGATGGATATCAATGATCTCGACATTACTTTCAAGATGTTGGCAATTGGCTTCGTAAACCAGCGCCACATCAAGCTTATCATGCCCCTCCATCTGCAGTATCAGTTCGTGAGCCGTCGGGGAGGTAACGATGATAGACTTGTTCTCCTGAATGGATTGCTTGATGTCAAGATCTTCAAACATCGCATGGCTCAAGGCTCCCAGTGTGCTCATCTGCGGGTCGGTCGTGCCAATCCCGATGCCTGCGCGTGCGAGGTCATTCAGTGTCTGGATGTTCTTGGGGTTTCCCTTCCTGACCAACATGCAGACTCGTGTACTGGAGACGTCCGAGGGTTCTGTGAACTCCGGTTGAACCATTGCCATGTAAGAGACATCACAAGTCATGAATAAATCCGGCATGTTGAATTGACCGGATTGGATACTTCCCACGATAGTGCCACATCCTGCAAATTGGGTTTTGATCAGGCATCCTTCACGCTCTTGAAAACGTTTCAAAGCCACAGCGACTGCCTCGCGATTCACACCGCCGCAGTAAAAAACGATTTCAGGTTCCAATACCCATGTATCTCCTTGAATGGGAGTGAAATGGTGTTTCTCAAATAAAGGTGATCCCTTTTCAGGAGCGGCCAGATATCTTGCAAACCTCAGCGCCCAGGTTGGGTTTTTGGTTGCGGTTGTGATGTTCGCTGAAATAGTGGATGTGCTGTTTTTCAATTCCCTGAGAGGAATTGATTTCAAGCCGAATTGTTTCGCTGTGGAATCCCAGATGAAACCAGCTTGCACGTTGTCTGAGGTTTGAATTGCACCGGCAAGCTCGGTAACCCTCGGGAAAGTGACACGAGCCTTCTCCTTTGTCACTTCCCATTTGCCGGACGCCGACAGGATATCGCGTGTTTTTTTTCCGGCACCCGCTTTCTCGTCACACATGCCATAGGGGATGCCTTCGGTATGCAGTTGATCTATGCTTTCCAATGAAAAGTTTTGATCATTACTAGCTGCCAATATCAGTTCAAATTGTGCCAGTAACAGACTTTCCTGCGTCAGGCCCTTTGAGCGGGCACGGTCGACAAAGGATACGTCTGCTGGAACGTAAACGTCGCAGCGTGGCGCGTTGCTTGCAAGCTCCAGTTCAATCTTACCTTCAAGTTCACCACTGGAACCGTAATCAAGCCGGATTTCAACGTCGTATTCTTTTTCGAATAACCTGGCCGCTTCCTCCACAGGTTTGCGGATGCCCGCAGCGCAGTAAATGACAAGCTCTGTTTTGCTCGATGCGCTTTCTTCGGGTGAATCGCTAAGCCACCAAAAAGCACCCGCCACTGCTACGAGTGTGACAATGACAAAAAACCTCAGTCCTCCGCCCTGATTTTGGTAAGTTGATTTTGTTTCCTTCATGTTCAGTGGAAATAACCCTAAATCCCTTCAAGCATGCTTGCAACTGTATGGAACCTTCAAGCTAATAGCTTATTTCCAGTCACAGGATTACTGCGTCATTGACAAGGATTCCGAAAAGGGGGAGCTTGCCGCAAAAAGCTTGTTTAGCTTTCTTAGCTCATCAGGTCCCGCGTGGCACTGATTCCTCCATGCTTCCTGCTTCATGATTGACGCCAGTCGGCGCAGTTTCTAAGTTGTGGTCATCAATTCCACGGATACATATTTATGAGCAAGACCAAGCGAACTAAAAAGGCAGCAGGCAGCGATAACATCGAATCGATGTTACGCGAAGATCGCGTTTTCAAGCCTTCAAAGGAGTTTTCCAAACAGGCCCACATCGGTTCAATGGCGCAATACAAGAAATTGTACAAGCATTCTATCGATGATCCCGAGGGTTTTTGGGGCGAGCAAGCGGAGAAGGAACTAACCTGGTTCAAACCTTGGTCCAAGGTCTTGCAATGGAAAGCACCCAACGCGAAGTGGTTTGTGGGGGGGCAGACCAATGTCAGTGTGAATTGTCTGGATCGTTTCCTGGATTCTGAAAAAGCCAATCAAGCTGCGATTATTTGGGAAGGCGAACCTGCCGCACCCGGTATACCCGGAGAGGAGCGCACCTTGACCTATCGCCAGTTGCACCGCGAAGTCTGTCAGTTTGCCAATGTTCTCAAGGCTCGCGGTATCAAGAAGGGTGATGTCGTCCTCATCTACATGCCGATGGTCCCTGAAGCTGCCGTTGCCATGCTGGCTTGCACCCGTATCGGTGCGATTCATTCGGTAGTATTTGGTGGGTTCAGTGCGCAGTCCGTTGCGGATCGAATTCAAGATTCTCAAGCCAAGATGGTCCTGACTTCTGATGGAGGGTTTCGTCGTGGTGGCGTGGTTCCTCTGAAGGAAAATGTGGATAATGCGCTGAAAATAAAGGTCAAGGGGCGATTTATCACTAAATCGATTGAATCAGTGATTGTTCTTCGGCGAACCAAGAACAAGGTCACAATGAAAAAAGGCCGCGACTTCTGGTGGCATGAAGAACAAGCCAAGGCATCGGTCGAATGTAAACCTGCCAAACTCAATAGCGAGCACCCGCTTTTTATTCTCTATACCAGTGGGTCTACCGGGAAGCCGAAAGGTATTTTGCACACTACAGCTGGTTACTTGCTGGGAGCCAAACTGACTTCGAAATATGTCTTCGATCTCAAGGACAATGATGTTTACTGGTGCACCGCTGACATTGGGTGGATCACAGGCCACAGCTATGTGGTTTACGGTCCATTGGCAAATGGTGCAACGACCTTGATGTATGAAGGCGCGCCCAACTGGCCGGGACCTGATCGTTTCTGGGATTTGGTCGAAAAACACCGGGTTTCCATCCTTTACACTGCACCGACAGCAATTCGCGCTTTCATGAAATGGGGCGAGGAATGGCCCAGGAAACATGATTTGAGTTCGCTGCGGCTCTTGGGAACGGTAGGTGAACCGATTAATCCCGAAGCCTGGATGTGGTATCATCGAGTGATCGGTGGCTCGCGTTGTCCGATTGTGGATACCTGGTGGCAGACTGAAACCGGGGGAATTATGATTTCTCCATTGCCCGGTGTCACTCCTACTAAACCGGGCACGGCCACGCTACCGTTTTTCGGGGTCAAACCCGAAGTTGTTGATGACAATGGTAAAGCCGTGCCCAAGAACAGTGGAGGTAAGCTAGTCGTTCGCCAGCCCTGGCCAAGTATGCTGCGTGGTATCTGGGGAGATCCCAAGCGTTTCGTAGAAACTTATTGGAGTGAGGTTAAAGGAAACTATTTTACCGGTGACGGATGCCGTCAGGACAAGGATGGCTACTTCTGGATTGTTGGACGCATTGATGATGTCTTGAATGTATCAGGTCATCGCATAGGCACCGCTGAAGTCGAAAGTGCATTGGTTAGCCATCCTCAAGTTGCCGAGGCTGCCGTCGTAGGCCGGCCAGATGAAATCAAGGGACAGGCTTTGGTGGCTTTTGTAACCCTGAAAGGTTCGAATAAGGGAGATAAGAAGCTACTTGAAGAACTGCGCCAGCATGTGGGTAAAGAAATCGGCCCTGTAGCCAAGCCTGATAATGTTCGATTTGCTGATGCCTTACCCAAAACACGCTCTGGTAAAATCATGCGGCGTTTGCTTAAACAAATTGCTGCTGGAAATGTAGAAGTGCAGGGCGACACCAGCACGCTCGAGGATGCCAATGTCATCGCTCAGCTAAGTAAAGACGCAAGCTGAGAATGCACTTTCGGGCCTTTGCATGGCTTGAACGGAATCCCGTTTTTTATTCAGGGGCGACGATGATGTCGCCCTGAATAAAAACTCATTGAAGCCGTTTCATGCGGATGCGCCTGTATTCCATCTGGCCTCTGTCCCCCTCAAGTCCGATGGGGCCTGTCTCCGGTAATTGAAATGCGTCTTCCAGAACTTCTCCATTACAGGTGCAGTGTGCGCTGTTGCCCCTTACCTCAATGACCAGTTCGTTCCAGTCCTGAGGTTTGTAGCTCTTCAAGTCCTTGTAAGGCCCAGCGAGTGAATAATCACGGCATTGAAGTTGAGGGCGTCGAATAAAGACGCCACTATCCGCGTTTGGGGTGGCACGAAATTCGAGTTTGAGGATGAAATTTTCGGGGAAATTTCTAGTGGTCCACATCTGTTGGATACGATGGCTTTCCGCTGGGGTTGTCACTACGATGCGTCCATTGATGACTTGATAGCGTCCATCACTCGAAGTCGTCTCACCTGAAAAATCAGATTTCAACATCATGGATTTCATGTCTCGAAGTCCCCATCCATCAAGATTTCTTCCGTTAAAAAGCGAGACAAACCCCTTCTCCAACCGAAAGATATCCTGAGTCGTTTCAATAAACCCAGCAGTCGCCAGCAATGGTTTGAGCGAAGCTGCCCACATTGTATATCCCTGGTCGTTTGGGTGCAACAAATCCGGGAATTCCTTGGACTTGGCATTGCCCTCTGCATTGGCAAACAAAGCCCAGGTATCCAGTACGGTAACCTGTGGATAGTTTTTGGCCAGATTCTGCAAGTGTTCATTGATTTGTTTAATTGATGAGGCGGGACGTTTTTTGGAGCTGTCACTCGGGAAAACCTTGCACAAAATAATGGGCATGTCGGCTCGGTGGCTCTGAAGCTTTTTGAGGATGAGGTTGACATTGCCTGCGATGACCCGTGGTCTTGCACCTTCTTCAAGGTCATTGGTGCCGATCAGCAATACAATTCCTGATGGATTCAACGAGAGTACGTCTTCCTGCATTCGGATAAGCACTCCGCGTGTGGTATCACCACTGATGCCCCGGTTTGATTTTTTCAGATGTTTGAAGTGGCCGCGAAAAGAATCGTTCCAACCCTGCGTGATGGAGTCTCCCAGAAACACTACGGAATTTTGGTCCTGTTCTATCAGGTCAACCCATCCGGTGCGTTTTCTTAACCATAGATTCTTAAACCAGTCATAGCGGCGAATGGGGCCCTCTCCTGGTAAGCCATCATCAGAAACCGGAATAGCTAATGACTGGGTATCATCCGCCTGCATTGGTGAAGCTAGAAAACTCAAGCTCAAGAAGGTGTGGAGCAGTACATTTCGTGTTTGAAAGCATGTCTTCAGATTCATTGATTCCAGTTTTACTGCACTTGATGTGGATGAAACAAGAACGGGTTTGAAGAATGCATTCGCTTTCGGGGTCCAATCTATTCAATCAGATACTGGGGATCACTGCCAACGGCACTGAAATCACGATGCGTTTTAACTCTAATCTCCACGTTTCGAAAATTGAAGACGGCATTAGCGGCGTTGCACGGTTTTGTTGGGAAATATTGTGAAGTCAATGAGATGGCTTCATGCACCATTTCGAAAAAATCAAGACCGCCGCTCAGCTCACATGTGTTTCTGCGCCGAATGAGGGGTGGTATTTGTCCAGACGGTTGACGGCATAAGAAACGTGCAGAGGTCCTTTGAGTATGCTCTTTCTACCATTTCGCCGATTGGCTCAGGTAATCCATCAAGGGTGGGACAAGCATCCACAGACAAAATCCGAGAGCGATCATGAAGCCAGTCAGCAAGGTAACCAGAAGCACGCTTTCTTTGAGAGGCTTTATGTTGTTACCTTTCGTTCGTGAACGCCGCCGTTTGCGTTTTCTTTTATGATGGTGACTTCCCCCGCGGGATTCGTGGTGTAACCGTTTGTCAGTCATATTGCCTCAATTGATTCAATATATGAAAGATTTGCATTGCATCATATTAATCTTTTATTGAGGGATTCCACATAAAAAACAATGCTGGGCGAGTGAGAGTTTTTAATTCCGTTTCTTGTTAAGCAAATAGGGGAGCTCAGGTGGCTTCAGGATACTTGGCGCGGAGCGCTGCAGCCGCAGGAGCGCTGCTTCAATAACTCAATTTAGTTGCTCTACAATCAAGCTTCGGTTTTTAAAGAACTTGCGATAGAAAGGAGTGTTCATCCTTGTGTCAGGATGGCCGTAAGATTCCTCTCGCATCCATGCTTCGACTCGGCCTTGAGGGTCCTTGGTCAAGGTGGCAAGTTGATTCAGATATTGAATCAATCTAGAGTAATTATATTTTTTTTCCACCCAGTCTTTGAACTGCTGGGAGCCTCCGTAGAAAGAGTTATGTCGTCTTTGTCCAAATGCTAAATCCGCATCCCAATGGAGTAGTTGGAATTTGCGGTCACCGGGTCGCTGGTAAAAATAGGCGTTTTTACCACGCGCTTGAGTAAAGGTGTCCCAGTCAGCGATAAAACCCATTACCGCAGTCATTTTCAATACGGCATCTGCATCAAGAACGGATTCAATCTCATCTTGAGTGTAGTCACTTCGATTGATTAATTTGATAAAGGCAATGAAATTTGAATAATCATCTTTCTCCTCCTGGGAGCGCTTCATCCATGAGTGTCGATATAAAGCCGGATGATCGCTACCCAAATAATTCCAGGATGCATCACGGTTGACTTGACTCCAGTGGTCAGACATCCACCAGTCATCATCAATTCGGTAGAGCTCTCCCTGATTGCCGTTTTTGAAATTCCGTTTGAGGTAATCTGCATCTACGGGTTCTACATCTTCTTTTACAACTACACGGCCTGAGTTGATGATCACATAAACAAACTCATTCTGCCCGCTTACGTGACCCAATAAATAAAGTAGATATCGGGCTATTCGATTGTGATGGCGGACGCTCCCTCTGTTTCGAGTCGGGTCATTGTCATAAGTAAATTTTCCGTGATCTCGGAACAAGCGGTCTTTTGGGAGTCGAAATTTACCTCTATCCAGTGGCTGTCGACGTGTCCATGGACTCCCACTCGTTCTCAGCTCCGCACCATGGAACACATCCCTTTCGTTAGAGATGAAGGTCGAATTGAAATATTGATTGGAAAGACGCGGGTATCGATATTGATACTTCTGTGACGCGGTATTGGAAAAAGTCTGTAAGTGATGATCCGATATCAGCATTCTGATGACACGAAGGTCGCGAGGAATCTCTCTTCCATCGAAAATACACAGTGCCGGCTGAGAGACGGGCTTCCTTGGTAGTGTATTGCGCTGGCCATTTCTGGAGATGGCTTCCACATAATACTGAATCAATTGACCTTGCTTGAATTCCCTTTCAAGAATGGCTTGATATGTCGTCAGGGAATGATCAAGAAGTTCGGTTTTCTTCCTGGGTGCCATGGGTTCACGGTTCCATGGGCTATCTGGGGCGCCATCGAGTCGGTAGACTAAATTAACTATTCCAGTTTCTGCAGGCCAACCTACACTTGCAGTAATGCTCAGGGGTTTTGAAGGTGCACCTACCGCAGGGGATTGCAGTAAAGTTTCGACCAATGGTGAAGGGTACGAGCGCAGGTTTGAATTTGGTGCCCCCGGAGTTCCCAGGTTTCGAGGAATGGGAAGCAGCACGGATTCCGATAAGCTGTTTTCCCAGGTTCGTACAATGAATCGAGGTGATCCATGAACCCATCGGGCTTCAAAGTCAATTTCGTAAGTATCACCGGGGCTTAATTCGGTCAGGTCAATTTCGGCTCGATTGGCCCGGTTGTCTCCATGACCGTGTGCAATCAGATGTAGCCTCTCGTTTTCAATAAAACTGTCCGCGTGATTACCTTGGATTAACCACCCTGTAGAACCGTCTCCTTCTATGGATATGCGGCCAGGATTGATAATCAGATTTCGGTTGTGACCTTTTTTTCTGAACTGGATGTTTCTCAAGACGACATGACTTTCTCCAACCAGATACAGATGCAATTCTTGATGATCCATGGGGTGCCAGCGTTGCTCATACCCCTGATAGCGTGTAGTGAAATGAAATTTCTGAAACTCAGATGTTCTGGATTCGCGACTGTCTTTCCAGGCAGAAGACAGAGAATTGTCCATGTCTGGGTGAATCAACTCCATACTGCTACCCTTGCCTCTGGCTAATTCAGGCCAATCCCCCTCGCAACGGTAATCAACCTGATCGGCCAGATTACCGTTCTCATCCAGTAGTCGAATCCGTTCGCCATTGTTTCCTAGTTTACCCTTGAAAGGCCCCAGACAGGCCAAACCTGAATGTGCATCCACTAGTTTCTCCGGGTTTTTTGCAATAACCAAATGCCTGCTTGGTTCAAGCCGTGTCCCTTTTGGGAAGTTGTATTCTATACCATCCTGCAACTTCCATCCGTCAAGCTGAATAGATTTTGATCCTTTGTTGAGTATTTCAATGAATTCAAGATCATCTTGGCCAAAGGGAGGGGCATACATAATTTCATTAATGATAATGTCTGATTGAAAATCAAGCTGGTTGAGTGAGCCCAAAGAGTGCAGATTGCTTGCGAACCATCCATGCTGGCTCAAGACCGACCTCTGACATGACTTACCCGGTTGAATACGTACCGAAACCGCATCCAGAACTTCTCCGTCAGCTTGGTTCAGAAGGAATAACTTCAAACGTTTTTTACCCTTTGGGAATCCTTTGAAATCGACAACAGTCAACGCATTGGGCGCTGCCTGTCCGTCCAGAGATTGAGCCTGATCCAGCTTGGATTGGTGTGCCAGAGCAAGTCCTGAAAGGGAAATGGTATGCGCATGTGAATGATATAATTCCACGGACAGCATTTCCCCTTTGTCAGGGAATACTATTTCACTGATCTGGATTTTGCCTTTCATTGGTTTTGAGCTCAGTTCGTTTGTAATCGACTCGATGGCTTCTACCTTCCAAATATTTCGGATAGGGTTGAACAGCCTCTGCTTAAAACCAGCTTTTGGTAATCTAATGGGAATGTTCGACCCAGATATTCCTTCATTCGGTTTCGAAATCGAAATATCAGCTCGTAGTGAAATGTTTCTATCGAGTGATATTTTTTTTTGTTCTCTTGGTTTCAGCATGACCGAAGGTAAAATTGCGACAGTGCGCATGGTTTGATTCGGATTATTTGCTGCGCTGATCGTGTAGTCTGCCAATTGCTCATTGATGCCTGAGGTGTTTTCAATGATCACATATGCCTCGGAGTTTTGGGCTATCCCCAATTCGACGATGTTCAAAGGGAGAGGTGTATTCCGAGTAATAGCCCATATCTCAGCGCCAAAAACTAAATCAGTACTTGTGTTGTCAGCTTGATGTACGGCCACTGCGATTATATTTTCTCCCTGCTTCAGTTGAGTTTCATGTATCCTGATGACATTTTCTTCTAGCACGGCGTCTTCAACGAATTCAATCGCCATGGCATCATGCCTGTTTTGATTGCGATTCCCGGACATGCGACTCGAACCAATTTCCTTACCGTTGAGGTAATAAACGGCTCCATCATCCACCACCTGATTGACTTCCAGATAGCTATCCGTGATGGGTGTGGTCATGTTGAATTGTGTCCTGAAATAATAAGATAAGGGGCCTTTTGAAAGATGGGTTCGAATGCCCGGCGCTGGGAGTGCATCGCCTTCAAATCCAAGTAATCCTTCTCCATTACTCCAGGAACTATCATCAAAATCAGGTGCCATCCAATTTTGTCCTAACTCTGAATGACCTTCATGATAACGCCATGCAACATTCATGGGAACCAGCAACTCCCGGTTCAATTCGGTTTCGCTGGTTTGTATCTGGAATTGGAGACCTTCCTCTGGAAATGAGGCAAGTCCGGGGGTTCCTCCTGGTTTTGAACTGGCTTTCCAGTTGCCCCAGTGGTTCACGGTTTTGTCCGAATGTTTAATGACGATACTGTAGCCTGCACCTGTTGATTCGATAGGCCAAGGTGGATCATTGTCATAATCCAATTGACATAATGCGACACCGTTCCTGTCCGTTAACACCAATTTTTCACTTCCACGATCAATCTTCCCCTTCCATGGACCCCATATTCTGATTTCGCTCGGGATTTGGTATTGTGCACGAAACTCATTTGGCTCGGCTTCAGTGATCAAGAAACGTTCAAAAGGCTTGATGAAGCTAGAACCTGCATTGAATCGATCAAAGGGTGGAAAATTATATTCAAGCGCTTTTCCATCCAACGTCCACTCTGCGCAATCAAAGGGAGTTGCCGTTAAATTGACACATTCAATCCAGGCTGAATTGTTCTCTTGCCTTGGGTGGTACATAACTTCGCTGAAGATGATTTGATCAGCTTCAACTGGACAAAATGGAATAATCCATGCCAGGCACTGTATCCAAATTCGCCAAAACTTTGAAAACGAATGATGAACCACATGTAATACTCCTTCGTTTAATGCATCGTTCTGCATACCTGATGGCTCGGTCCTTATTTCAAGCTGCCTTTTTCGGGGCATGAGAGAACTGTTCCTTATTCGAAAGCGGCATCAATGACAAACCGATGGCAACAATGAGATTCGCCAGTAAACCAAACAGTCCGTGGTGGAATCCGGTGGATTGAATCCATTCATTGCTATACAGGCCGAAAGTGACACAAAGGCCGGTGATCAGCCCCCAAAAAACTGCGGTACCGCTTAGACGTTTCCAATGCATACCTAGCATGAAACCGGGAGCCAGTTGTACGAGCATATCGAATTTCAAATCGAGCAGCTTCACCAGTGTAGGTTTGCTCGATAGTGAATTAAGATAAATGGCAAAGCCCGCCAATATTCCGACCACCAGCCATGAAAGCCATTTACCCATGAAAGTCAGTTGCGATTCCGTGGCTTTTGGATTGATGAACCGTAGATAAAGGTCTTTTGTGGTCATCGACGAGATGGTCAGCATGCATGAATCGGCTGTGGACATCAAAGCACCTAATATGGCCGAAAAGAGTATGACTACCAGCCAATATCCAAGTGTTGAAGATTGTTGCACTTCCCTGCAAATGATGGTGAGAATGCGATCGGTTTGCGAGCCATCAAGCCCTTGGAAATGAGCTGCACCTGTAACTCCGACCATCACCGCTATCCATGAAGTCATCAATGGGAGAAATACCATTGCAATTAGACTGTTCCTGAGCACTTTGGTCGATCTTGCAGCATAAATTCTTTGCACTGCTTGAGGGTAAAGCGAGGCTCCCAGTCCAAAGATCAGGATATAGCTCAACCATCTTCTGCTTCCCAGGGGATCTGGTGGGAGAACCTTGACGCGATCGGCATCTGAACTGTTGAAAAGTTTTTGGGTGGTTTCAGCAATACCTCCAAATTGTGTCCAGATAAGAAAAATTAAAATACTAAATCCAATCATCAGGATCACGCCCTGAAGCACATCCGTCCAGGCAACAGCTCGAAATCCTCCCATCGTTTCATAGACCAGCATGATTCCAGCCAATAACAAAACTCCCACAATGTAGGCCGTTTCTGGTGGCATGCTCGTCAATCCCTGCAATGCGCGACCCATCGCCATCAATTGTGCCAGCAAGTAGTTCCCCAGAGCGAGGATCATGAGGATTGGGGCAACTATATTGATTCCACGATGGTGGTATCGATGATTCAGAAAGTCATTTGGGGTGATAAATTGATGTTTGCTGCTGAGGCGATGCAATCCCGGTGCGAATAGCAGATACCCGACGATGATAGCCGTCATGAAATGCACCGAGGTGATCCAGGAAAAGCCTACACGATAAGCTTTGCCGCTGAATCCAAACATTGTGTTTCCACTGTATTGTGTCGCGTAAAGTGTGAGGAGAAGGACGACCATACCGACACCTTTACCCCCAAGATAAAAGTCTCGCAGCGAATTGTCTTTTTTGGCGCGACCCCCAAGCCAGCCAATGAAAAGCAGGCCTATGAGGTAGCACACCAGGAAAGTGATACCTCCCCAGCCGAATGGCATCACGCTCTCATTCATGAGTGTTTTTTTCGCTGACAGGAAGATCGTTTTCGACAGACTCCACAGGCCATCTGCTCATCAGTAACCAAGCAGTGAAGCAAGAGGCCACAAATGACGCAGCAAGGGAGCACAGTGTCCAGGTAGGCAATCCAAAAAGGGTGCCTTCATATTGAGCCGGCCAATACCATGGGATACCCACGACTATCAATATTGAGTAGACCACCCATATCCACCACGATAAAAAAAGACGTTCGCCAGACAAGTCAATGCCGGTTGAGCTGGGGGTGGATTCTGCTGACATGCGAGGCGGTGCCATCTCTCGTTTCGGAATCGAAATGAATCTATTGTTATTTGACCTTTGGCTCGGAGAAATCGGTATCAGGATTCTTGATGTCTAATTCCTTGATCCAGATGTTGCGGTAACGTACGTCGTGTCCTTCGCATTGAAGTTTCAACCCACCGGGACGATCTGTGATACCTAATCCTCCATTGTTGCCTCCATCGATACCGGAATTTTTCCCGCCCCAGACTTTATTGATTGGAAAGTTGGTGTGGACTTTCTTCCCATTGAAATAGGCGGTGACATGAGCTTTTTCGGTGCGTTTGCCATCTTGAAAACGGGCTGCTCTGAAAGTGAAATCGTAAGCATTCCATTTGCCCAACCCGTTGTAGGCATGATAAGGAGATTCACTTTCATTGATGACAGCTCCCATACCATGTTTTGTTTTGTCGCCATCCAGAACTTGAATTTCATATCGGTTCTGAAGGTAAACTCCACTGTTACCTCCCTTATTTGGGATAAGGAATTCGACGTGCAATCGAAAGTCCTTGAATTTTTGTTTGGTAACAATGTCGGCGGCACCATAAATGCCACCTGCTGCAGCGGGGTCATCCGTCATGACTGCTGTCCCACTGTCTACCGGATCATCCACAATTTTCCACTTGATGGGGAGCGAGGATGCGAAACGCGGCCCCTTCCAGTAGGTCCATTTTTCGTCGAGCATTTCCCTGCTTCCATCAAAGAGCATTGCTGCTCCCTGCAAAGGCTCAGCGCCGACGCCGACTTCCGCTTTCAATGTTGTATTAACAAGTAACAACGAAAGGCAGATGCCTGACGTCCACAGGTGGATTGATTTTCTTTTCATGATTAGACCACGGGCCATTGTTCGGTCCCGATCATTACCGCGAACAAGCCATTCAGCAAGAAAGATTCCCCAGCTTAAAAGTCGCCTCTGAGCACCATGGCCTGGAAAAATTTCGAGGTTCCGTCGGATGATGCCTTTATTCCGGGGTCGCCGTATAATTCAAAACCTTTTTTGAAATGTTCATTGATGGATTGCTCCAGATCATTGGAGCTTTCAGATATGACGAGTTTATATTTTTGAATGCGATGGGACATAATCTTGTATTTTGAGTTAGAAGTGAACAGGCCTTGATGGTCTTCAGGATAGATCTTTACCTCCTTATCGCTACCGCATAACGTCCTCATTTACACTGAACCGAGATCACTCCAGATTGGCCAGATAGTCTATTACTTGTTGGAATGACTTAAACCATGGATTTAAAACGCCAAAAAAGCAAGATTTCAATATCCCGGTTTCTCTTTGATGTTCTCTGTCATTTACGACGCATGAAATCAGGCTCTTTTCTCGCTCAGGATGTGGGGTTGCTGTGTTTAGCCCTTCTTGTTTCTGGTTGCGGGGATAATTTGGAGAAGATTGAATCGGTAAACGTGTCCCTTGCACCGCAAAAGGCACCTGAGGGAATTGATTTTGAATCCCAGCGTGAAATACTCGAAAGTGCTTCTTTAGCAGGTGAAATGCTGGCGGAATCTTACGGACAATGGATGGAGGCTATTTGGGATGATGTCAAAGCCAGTAAAGATAAACTAGGTGTCTTCAGTAAGTTGGAATTCATCTCAATGCAATGGGGACAATGGAGTGATCAAAGACGCATTGATCATGACATTGGACTTCATGATCTCCAGCCATCTTCAAAAAAATGGATGCTCGATGAATGGCGTTCATGGTTGGAGGAGATCAAATCAGCAGGCATTGAGCTGGAGCAAATGCAATGGCGTCATGTGGGATTCATGGCCCATGATGACCGCTACTCCAGTCCTGTTTCCGAATTTACATTTGAGTTTCATGCCAAACGAGGTGAACCGGCAACCAGATGGATCCTCCGGGGAGGCATGGACGTTATTTGGTACTCCGGTCGAAAAAGTAATGTATTTGCTGGAGTGAAGCACATCGAAGTTACCGAAGCGACCCTCCTGCAACGAGATGGCCCTCCGCCATTTGAGCATGTTGTGGCAGCTGATGTTTCTCCTGCCGATCAGGATCTCGTTCTAGAACCTAATTTGCAAGTGCTCGATCTTGATGGTGATTTTGAGCCTGAGATCATTCTATCGAGAATCAACCGTGTATTCTGGAATCAGGGCAGCGGGCGTTTTAGAACCGGCTCCTTGCTGGAATTTCCTTTAGCGCAATTTCACCAAGGGATTGTGGCAGATTTTTCTGGAAATGCATTGCTGGATTTTCTGGCCGTGACAACGGAGGGCCTCGCTTTGTATGAGGGCGATGGCAAGGGAGCCTTCGCCAAGGCGCCTCGCAGGCAGGATTTATTCAATGGACAACTCATCAACCCGTTCGTACTGACATCGGGAGATATTGACGGCGATTCAGATTTGGATGTTTGGTTGGGGCAATACAAAGTCCCTTATGAGAACGGTCAAATGCCAGCGCCGTTTTTTGATGCCAATGATGGGCATCCGGCTTTTCTGCTTCTAAATGAAGGGAATGGTACATTTTCGGATGCGACAATTGAGGCCGGGTTGGAGTCGAAACGATTCCGTCGAACATACAGTGCCTCCCTCGTGGATCTTGATCACGACTTAGATTTGGACTTGGCTGTCGTCAGTGATTTCTCGGGTGTTGATTTTTATCGGAATGATGGCTCTGGACATTTTGAAGATGTCACGAGTGACTGGGGAGGAAACCGGTATGGGTTTGGGATGGCACATTTGCTGGGCGATTGGAATCTGGATCAACGCCTGGATCTGTTGATGATTGGGATGCATTCTGCGGCAGCAGAGCGCATGGCGACACTTGGTATTCGAACGCTTGCAAATGCGACGGATCCCTCAGGGATGCGCCAAGCCATGTCATACGGGAATCGGGTTTTCTGGGGGAATGAAAATGGGGTGCAGCAAGTGGCAGGATTGAATCCGATGCGCCAAACTGGGTGGTCCTGGGGGGCGGCTAATATCGACTTTGATCTCGATGGAGATCAGGATGTTTACATTGTGAATGGACACATTACGGGAGCGCGGACTTACGACTATGAATCCGAATTCTGGAGGGAAGATCTTTCTATTGGAAACTCCCGCGAGGATTCTGGACTTAGCGAATATTTTGAATCCAAACAACTCCGATACCAGCAGGCAGGGGCTTCCTATGGAGGAAACGAACGTAATCAATTTTTTCTGAATCTCAACGGAAAGGAATGGGTAGAGGTAGCCTACCTGTTTGGATTGGCGATGCCTGAAGATTGCCGCAATGTGGTTGCGGCGGATTTTGATGGGAATGGATTACCTGACCTTGCTGTGACGACTTTCGAGCTTTGGCCTGATGAACGACAAGTAATGCACCTCTTTCCAAACTTTCATCAAACCAAGAATCATTGGATAGGTTTTAAACTGCGCGAATCCAGGGATTGGCCGCCCCTGATGGGGGCGCAATTACAGATTAAATATCAAAACAAGACATTGACTCGTCCGATAATCACCGGTGACGGCTATCGGTCTCAATCACCCTACCGATTTCATTTTGGGATTGGGCAAACGGACCAAATAGACGAAATGATCCTGCAATGGCCAGACGGAACCCGGCACTCATTTTCTCCCGAGAATATTGACCGCTACCATCTGGTTGAACCTGTTCGCAGATGATGAACCCGAGCCCTCAGAGCTCAATCAATTCCCTCATTCTCTCCAGACCAGTTTTGAGAACCTCCTTAGGATCCTTTGCCCACAGGTCTGCATTAAATAGCTCGAGACTCATGGCCCCTTTGTATCCTTTATTGCGCAGAATGGATATTTCTGACTTCAGGTCAATGACACCGTCACCAATCATGACTCGATCGGGGTCCGTTTGTGTTTGGGCGGGTTTATCTGGATGCGCATCGTCGATGTGGTAATGACTGATCTTATCCACCGGGATTTGTTCCAGATCGTTCAGTGTAGAGCCACTGTTCCAATTATGAAAAGCATCCAGAATCAGTGTGGCATCAGAGTCCCCTGATTGCTGGACGACATCCCAGGCCTGTGATAACTGATGGATGGATTTAAAAAAACTGATGTATTCAAAAGTAGGTTTAATCCCAGTTTCTCTGCCGATATGCAGGAGGTCTGCATATCTTTCAGGAAGGGTGGAAATGTCGCATGCTTCGATGGGAGGGGTTGCTACGATGTAAGGGGCTCCGATGCGCGCGCCGAGGTCAAACCGTCTTTTGGCTTCGTCCATTACGAGTTTATACTCCCAACCGTGCATGTCTCCCCACTGCCTGATGGCGATGCAGCAAGGGACGATGAGCCCGTGATCATCAAGGGCTTTTTCAACATCGGAAATTTCACCCCCTTGACCGATGTGTTCGTAGAGATCATTGATCCACAATTCGATTCCATCGTAGCCAACTTCTCCAGCCAGACGGATTTTTTCCATTAATGGTTGAGGCTTGATCGTGCTGGTATTGAGGCAGAGTTTTGGATTCATTTCAAAGAATATGGATAATGAGTGTTTGGGATATTTTGATTAAAAGGGGCCTAGTCGTGGAGGCATTGGATCCATGGTGAAGACACTTGTGTCGAAGCACCATTTCAATAATCGCATTTTGCGGTCCTGTTCCCCGGGGCGATTCCAAAGGTTTTCAAACTCGTCGGGATCTTTTTCCAGGTCGTATATTTCCCCATCGTCTGTGCCGTGATAGGCAACGATCTTTTCAGTCCTGGAGCGTAGCATGGTCCCATAGGAGTGACGGTGTGTCCATGCATTATAATATTCACTGAAGACAAAATCACGATGCTGATCAGGTGAGCTTTCACCTCTGCAAATATTCGTCAGGCTCTTTCCCTGAAACCCTTCATAGACTGGAATATTTGCGGCTTCGCAAAAGGTGGGGGCAAGATCAATTAGCTCCACCAGACCGTCACATTGAATGCCTGATTCAAACCCCTCAGGCCAGTGCAATACCAATGGAACGCGCAGTGCTTCTTCGTAAAAATGAGGGCCTTTTAGATACAGTCCATGGTCGCCGAGCATTTCGCCATGGTCAGACATGAACACAAGCAGAGTTTTTTCAAGTTGTCCCGATTCTTCGAGGGCAGCAATGATACGCCCCAATTGATCATCAATAAGGGTAACCATGGCATAATATGCTGCAGTGATCTGACGTCTGTCGTCATCGGTCATGGATTGTAAATCAAAGTAGCCCGGCTCGTTGTGAGCCCATCGGTGATCCAGTTTTTGGTAGCTTGATTTCTGATTCCACTCTTCATCTTTGAACTTGGGTAATTCCATCTGATCTGGATCGTACAACCTCATGTATTCAGGAGGAGGATCAAATGGATGATGCGGATCAAAGCAGTTGAAACTGAAAAACCATGGCTCTTCGCTGTGGCTCTGAATGAATTCAATCGTTTTTTCTGCACACCATGTAGTCTGGTGATATTCCGATGGGACTCCTTCTTTGATATAAGGAGTGGAGGCGCCTTGATAGAGTTTGTCCCAGGATTGTCCCTTCGATCCGAGCCACTGTGAATACGCATTTTCAGGCCAATCAGGCTGCGGGTGATGCGACCAGTCGAATACCTTGTAACCATCGTCAATTCGACTTTCCACACGCCCCTTGGCACAACTTGAGAGGTGTAGCTTCCCTGCGAGTCCGCATGTATAATCATGATCAGCAAATATGCGGCTGAGAAGTTTCTCCTCTTTGGGTATTTGCTGCCCGTTTTGTCGGCAACGAGTGGTCCTTGCGTATCGGCCAGTCAGGAAGGAAGCCCTGCTTGGAGTACAGACGGGGCTCTGGCAGTAGGCTCGAGTAAAGGCCACCCCATCACGGATGAGTCGATCCGTATGCGGGGTTTTGATTTTGTGGTTGCCTAGCGCATGAATGGTATCATAACGCTGTTGATCCGTACAGATCCACAGGATATTAGGACGTTGAGACATGTCAAACGTATCAGCTTTTGGGCATTTGGATCATACGAATCTCATGGGCCCCGTCCGGTCTAGCATACTCGTAATAATAGCGGAGTTCATCTTCAAGCTCCAATGGATGCAAATATCTTAGAGAACCGCTAGAATGTGGTGAGGTCAGGTAAGGGGCGTCAGGTGTAATGCGATGCCACTTCTTGAGATCTAGACTGACAGCCAAACCGGTTTTTTCTTCATAATTTTCCGTGTGGCTTGGCCCACCATCATAAAAGCCAAGATAGAAAGGAGGTATAACCTGAACTGATCCTATCCTGGCCGCGTGACAGTCCCAGCCGGCCTTACTTGGAGGGAAAACATCTCCAATCCATTCAAAATGGATGCCATCGTCACTGACTGCAAGGGCAGTAGAAGATTTGGAGAGTCCAGTATTGTAGATGTCAGAGGTGGCATGCATTTGTTGTTTTTCTTCATCCGTGACATTGGAATTACCCGGCGCGTAACTCAGGAACATGTAAAATTTACCATCAACTTCCATCACAAACGGATCCTTGACACCTTCACATTGCGTTTCCTCTGCATTGAGGATGGGGATTTGTTTGCTGATATCGAAATTCGAAGGATGATCGGCCTCGAGCATAACCACAAACCAACGCTGGTCCGTGGGGTCAACATAACTGAGGTAGAGTCTCCAGCGCCCGTTCTCGGTTTTTATCAAACTTCCCTTCTCGATGGAATCTGTATTCAGTTCTTCCTTCGTCGTTTTCCAGATAGTGTCGAAATGAATGCCATCTTTGCTTTGAGCAACAAAACATTTTCCACCCCGAACGGGGCGGGGTTCGCGGGCTCTATAGTAGAGATAGTAGGTCTCATCTGATGGATCAAAGACGATACCACAGGCTCCAACCCAGTAGCCTTCGCCGTCACCCAGAGGTTTCACGACGACCTTACCCTGTTCGGGATCGAATGGTTTCAAGGCATTCCAGCGATTTAATGATTGGGAACTCATAATGGTTAATATTGTTAGGCTCGATAGACTGTAAATCCAATTTAAAAATCACCCCTCAAGTTTAAAAAAAGCTAACAAGAAACTAATGAAGAGGCCAAGTTTGCGAGAGGAATACCTCGGGATCGCCTTTGATCTATGAACACATATGTGAATAGGCATCTTCGTTGGGAATGCTTGGGTAACACCGTTCAATGATAAACAGATTGACCTTTTTTTTTTAGTTTTCACTATATCCCCATGTCACATTCTTTCCGTCATGCTATCGCATTGTTGGTATTCGTGTTTTCTCTGATTTTCAGAACAGGATTGGTAGCAGAACAGCGCCCGAATTTTCTGATCATCATGGCCGATGATTGCACCTACAACGATCTTCCCGTTTATGGAGGGAAAAACGCCCTCACTCCTAATATTGACCGATTGGCATCACAAGGATTGGTTTTTGACAGGGCCTACCTGACTTCCGCGATGTGTCAGCCATGTCGAGCCGAATTATATACGGGTCAATTTCCCATGAGAAATGGATGCGCGTGGAACCATTCTGCCAGCCGCCCCGGGACAACGAGTATGCCATATCATTTGTCCAGTCAGGGCTATCGGGTCGGGCTTGCCGGCAAGGTGCACGTTAAACCCAAGGCTTCTTTTCCTTTTGAGACAGTGGCTGGATTTGATCCGAATTGCGTTCGTAACCCAACTCGTGATCACGATCTCAACGGACTGGAGGCTTTTATCAATAAAGATAGCAAACAACCTTTTTGCCTGGTGGTGGCCCTTGTCGAACCACATGTACCTTGGGTAATGGGAGACGCTTCAATTTACCCGCCTGAAAAAATTCAATTGCCTGCCAACATTGCAGACACACAGCGGACCCGTTCAGACTTTGGTCGCTATCTCGCAGAAATTACCTACATGGATGGACAGGTTGGAGAAATTCTTCGATCCTTGGAGCACTCAGGAAAAGCCAAGGATACCATCGTCTTTTTTACTTCGGAACAAGGCTCTCAATTCCCGGGTTGCAAATGGACGAATTGGGACACTGGGCTTCACACTGCCTTGATTGCGCGTTGGCCAGGAAAGATCACGGCAGGGCAGCGAACGCCCGCGATGGTTCAGTATGCCGATGTACTACCAACTATCATGGAACTTGCTGGAGGCGTATCCGAAGAAAAAGGATTTGATGGAACCAGTTTTCACAAGGTCTTGTCAGGACTGGAAAAAAGTCATCGATCTTTTGTTTTCGGCATGCACAACAACGTACCCGAAGGTCCTCCATATCCGATACGAAGTGTTTTTGATGGGGAATATCATTATATCAGGAATCTTGAGCCCAATGAGATTTATATTGAAAAGCATCTGATGGGATCGAATGGAGATGGAAAACTCAATAACCCATATTGGGCAACCTGGGTTTTTGCTTCCTCAGACGACGAGGCGACTTATGAGTTGGTCAAACGTTACACTCGACGTCCAGCCGAAACTCTTTATCACACGGCTGAGGACCCCTTTGAAATGAAGAATTTAATCAATCAGGATAATTTGTCTGACATTCAGGGAAGACTGGCCAGCGAACTGGATGTGTGGATGAAAACTCAGGGAGATCCAGGTTCTGCTCAGGATAGCCTGCAAGCATTGAATGCTTCCCGGCGAGGGGAGCACCGTTACATACCACCCTCAAAGTGAAGATCTTTAAAATATCGCGATAAATCAAAGGAACACTGAAATCGCGTGGTTTTCTTTAAAGGTTCCTGTGTAGTAAGCGCATGTAAGACAGTGATATAGGTTTGAAAATTGCTGAAACATCGAGTTCAATCAGATCCTCTCACGATGGCTGCGGATTGAAATGACAATGACCTTCAGGTAGCCAGTTATTGCCAGTCTTTTTTAAAACGGTTACAAAACCCTTGTGAACCCAAGTAATGACGGACTGATAACCTGGGGTGGGAAGATGGCGATGCAGACAATATTCCCCAATGTCAATACCACCTCTTCGATACCCACTGCTTCCTCATCCACGGCTGATCCGCTCAAGTGATAATAGGCGTCCAGAGGTTGCGAAAGATCTACATCGCGTGTAATGAGGAAGGAACCCGTGCCCGCTTTGCCGTCGCTGGATGTTTCGAACGCTTCCCTGTCCGAAGTTGAGGAGGATTGAAAGCCTTTCCGCGATGCGCCGTTACGAAACCTCCTGTTCGGCCACTACCCGAGGGTATTAATGTTATTTAGCGGGTGATAATGCTCAACGTTCACATGCCCGAGAAACGATGTTTGCCAAGTTGTCACATAGCCGACATCATGAAGCGTTACCAGTAGAGCAAACGTATTCTTCAATCTTATGAAACAGCCAATCTTTCTCTTCATATCAACAACCACCCCCTCGATGCTGTACGGATTATGGTTTCTGGGATCCGGATTGTTTTTTTTGATTTTCCTGTGGCTGCTCAAAATAGAACCATATGTGCGCAGACGAAACCGCACCTCGACTTTTTTTCTTTACCCTTGGGCTCCTTGGAAAGATTATCTCGATGCTGTGAAAACTGCCAGGCGCCACAGGCATGGAACCCCCTTTTTTCTCACTTTGTTTTTCTGGGTGAGCCTAACAGAAGGAGTGGGTATTTTAAGCTGGGTTTGCTGTTGGGCAATCTTGTGAGAAACTTTTTCAATTGTTTCAGTCATCGAATTGACTGGCATCCGATGCAAAACGCATCACGTGAAAAATAAAATTTTGCTCATGGACTCCACTTATCAAGTGAGCCATGGGCCCCTCGGCATACGCGACCACATCTTCCCCGCCATGAGTCTCGCTTCCCATGGGAATGCCTGCTTCCTGTATGTAGTTCTCACATTCCACATCCACCTTGCTCAGGTCCGGGCGCGATTGTCTTGGCACATTGATGTATTTCCAATCCTTTCCCGCGACAAGGCTTCCACCTCCGTCACCAAACTTACCGTGAAAATGCGTGCCGCCATGAGAAACAGAATCTGATTTTTTATTGAGAACTGATCCAGTATACCCACCACCATTGACGTAGCCCAAAGTTGTATAAGGCAAGCCAAGGGCATCTTTCTTCGGTTCTTTTTCAGGTTGCCCTTTTGAATCATTGCCCACCACAAGACCTAAAATAGGATTTCCACGTGTGGGGTAACCGGCAATTGTAAAAGTATGACTGTGATCAGCAGTGACGAGGATTAAAGTCTCTTTTTTTTCTTGTTTGGTAAGAGATTTCCGAATGCCCCTGACAGCGTCCGACAGTCGAATGGTTTCCATGAGTGCCCTGTGAGCATTGCCTGCGTGATGTGCGTGATCGATCCGTCCTGCCTCGATCATCAAGAAGAATCCTTTTTCATTTTTCCTTAGAATTTCCAAAGCCTTGATGCTCATTTGCTCCAGAGATGGCTCATCAGGATAAATTGGTTTGGCTCGGTCAACCTCATATTGCATATGGGCTGGTTCGAATAATCCAAGTAGCTTGGAAGTCTGATTCGTATCCACCGCATCCAACCCTGCGTGATCATAAACAAAAGAGGATTGAGGCTGAAGCAGCCACTCATTGATCAGATTTCTTCCATCTAGTCTTTTTCCGAAATTTGTGGGATCTTCATGGTCCGGAGATGTTTCAGGCATGAAGGCTCCTCTTCCTCCACCCAATGCAACTTCGAGTCCATCACCGTGGGGGAATTCAATCAACTGTCGTGCTATGTCTTTAAATCCCGCTTCGTAGGCATTCTTATGCTTGGATTTCATGTCTGCATCATGCTCCCAATTGCGTTCCGGAGAGTGAGCATAACACGCAGCCGGAGTGGCGTGAGTAATCCTTGCGGTGGTGACAATACCTGTTGATTTACCCTCTTTCTCAAAACGTTCCAGCAGCGTTGTTACTTTTCTGGAGTTACCTTCATAGTCTTCGACGGACGTGTGATCTCCACGCACCACATCCTGATCATAGCCGAAGGTATATGCCTTGGTCTTGTGTCCTGTCATGATGGCACTCATGGTTCCGGCTGAGTCAGGAGTTTGCTGATTGGAGTTGTAAACTTTGATCAAGGCTGTGTTCGGGAAAGATTCCCAGCTCAGGCTGTTCTCTTCTCCGAAGTTCCCACCTTGTTGGCCTTCCAGAATGCGTGCCGCCGTAATGGTGGAAATGCCCATGCCGTCTCCAATGAACAGAATAATGTTTCTGGCGTGTCCGTGAATGGGTTGTTGTTGAATAGCTTGCTGCAGGCGTTCTTGCTGGGCCTGGTAGGAGGCCGGTTCCTGAGTTTCGCATCGCGCCAAATTTAGTGTCAGGTAGATAGATGCGGCTATCAAAGGATAAAATAGAAATTTCATTTCGTTCGTATCTCTCACTTATTATGGCATCGATCTTTTATGAAGGTGATCTATGTGGCATCGATGCTCCTTTGCTCAAAGATCAAAAACAGTCTTGTCCATTGATGTTTGCCCACTCTCATCATCTCGAGGGGCATCGGTTTGGTGAAATATCATGCAAAACGGACCAATATTGATTTGATCTTTGTCTCGCAACAGTGTGGGTTCAGTCACTTTGCATCCGTTATGAAATGTTCCATTTCGACTGTCTGCGTCGATCAACCATAATTGATTGCTTTTTTCCTTTTGAATCATGGCATGTCGCCGCGACACTTTTTGATCAGGCAGGCAAAGGGTGCTGGCAGCGGTGCGACCGATGCTGCAACTGGATTTGATGCGTACCCTTTGTCCATCAGTTAACTCGATTTCAGCCATGGGTTTCACTCGCTCGATCCACTCTGCATTGTAAACATATGCGTAGATTCTGTTCCGAACGACCAGATGGTTTTTTTCAACTCGAACAAGTCCCGAGAGAAAAAGTTCGCTGATCAAAGGATTTGTATCATCATCGGAAAAAGCCTTTGCTGTGTTCAGCACGTTTTCGTAAAGCTCCAAAAGCATCATCTGATCCAGCTGGCTTCGACGGATTCTTTCCCTTACATACAGGAGATTATCATCTTTTTCGCGAGCTCTGCTGGATAGGAATATCTCTCTGCAAACCCAATCCACCCAGGCTTCCGGTTCTTTCTTCTCCTTAGCTTTTTGACTGTTTTTATCGATGACAGCACGGCAGAGTCTTTGAGTAAGGTAGGGGTGACCGTGAGTCCAGTGGTGGATTTGTTTAAGTAACCTTTCCGCCTTTTGATGATTCCCGGGGAGTTCTTCCAAACCTTTAGCAAGAGGAAGAGCCTCTTCATGGGAAAAATCGTTGAGTGGCACCCGGTGTCCGATATTGAAGGGCGTTGCATTGGGATCTTTGATTAAATCAGCAGGTGTGGCCACCCCCAGTAGGCAAAACGTCAATTTATGGTATTCGGGATCTTCAATCCGCTGATTGTAACACTGACGGATTGCTCCAAAAAGTTCGTCCGTTGGGAAAGGCAAGCTGCGGACCATGTCCAGTTCGTCGAAAAAAACAACGAGTTTTTTATCGATACGAGGCAAGATGACATTTCTTACTGCTTGAAACCATCTTTGAACCGGGCTCATTCTCGGATGGTCCATCCAGTAATCCTCCAGTTCATCTTCCAGATGCATTGTCTGACCAATTTTCACCAATAATCCATCATACCATTGCTCGATATTCAGGTTCTGGCCAATCGCGGTTAAATCTAGTATGAGCGAGTCAATGCCTACTTCTTTCAATCGCATTGCAGCACGCACCATACTTGAGGATTTTCCCATCTGTCGGGCTGTAAGCACATAACAAAATTCTCCCTGCGAGAGAAGATCAAACAATTGCTTGTCGGACTCTCTTTCAACATAGGAAGGACTGTTATGGTGCAAAGTGCCACCCGTGGTGAAAAACCTGCTCATCCAACCATGCTAGATGAATTGTTTGAACCCCGCCAATCAGAAATACTTTTATTCAGACAGAAAAAATGTCGGGTAGAAGGGGTATTTACAACTTCCTGTAACCAGCTTGAGATTGTCATCGTCTCTCATTAACGAACATACAATCAAAGAAAACATGATGAAAAATAAAAAAACCTTATTGGCTTTGGTCGCTCTTTCCGCAGCGCTTACTACAAACACACATGCACAAGGCAGAGGACAGGGTCGTGGCCCTGACGGTGGCTTCGGTGGGCCTCAAGGAGGGCCTCCTGTGTTCGCGGCCCTTGATGCCAACCAGGACGGTGAGCTTTCTGCATCTGAAATCAAAAACGCGGTTGCCGTTTTAAAGAAGCTCGATAGCGATGGAGATGGAAAATTGACCATGGATGAAATCCGGCCTCGCAGAGGTGAGGGTGGGCCCGGCCGCGGTGGATTTGGGCAAAATGAAGGACGTCGTCGGGGCCAGGAAGGCAAAGGAGGCGGTGGAAGGCAAATGGCCGATCGCCTGATGCAGGCAGATGCCAATGGAGATAATAAAGTCTCCAAGGATGAACTCCCCGAACGCATGCAGCGATTAATGGGCGTTCTTGATACCAATAAAGATGGCTACATCACTCGTGAGGAAGCTGGAAAAGCAGGTCAGGGTCTCAGGAACCGTGGAGGGCAAGAGCAGCGTCAAGGCCAAGGACAGGGCAGACGTCAAGGTCAACGCCAAAGACCACGACCCGGGCGGCAGTAATTTCTGGTAACCTTTCCAGACCTCGTGATTGAGAGGTTCATACTTAAATTAAATCCCCAGACAAGCATGCTTGTCTGGGGATTTGAATTATTGATTTAAAATGACTGAATGCTCCTCGGGTGATTGCTTACTTTCTGCGTTCAATCAATTCAACTTCATAGCCCTCAGGTGCGTCGACAAAAGCAAAACCTCCGCTGCCATCAAGTTTCATGGTAGGGCCATCTGAAAACGTCTCGCCAATGGATTCCAAGTGTTTTCCAAATGCTTCCAAGCTATCGACGATAAACGCGAGATGCGTTAAATCTTCCTGCACTTTCACAGGGCCACTGTTTGGGAAATAACAAAGTTCAATCAGCTCTTCGCTTTCAGGGGCTTTTAAAAAAACCAGTTCAGAGCCGCGAGGTGATTTGTGACGGCGCACTTCCTCGAGTCCGAGAACTCTTTTGTAAAAGTCTACACTTTTTTCCAATTCGCTGACGCGATACCTAGTATGATCTAATCGACGTACGATACCCATACTTGGATGGTATGTTTTGAAGCACCTCTGAGCAACTCGAAATGTTATTTCAAATTATTGCGGACGGTATATTGATATTAATTAGTTAGATATTTCAACTGTGCAGAACCTCAAAATTTGCCCTAGCCTCCTGCACACAGTTGAATTACACAATATTTTTAGATGCTTCAAATGAGCGAAATTCAATCAAAAAAAAAGCAGGGCCATCGTGCAGACATCGACGGTATGCGGGCAATAGCCGTTTCGGCTGTAGTTTTATTTCATGTTAAGGTTCCCTTTCTCAGCGGAGGGTTCTGTGGTGTTGATGTATTCTTTGTGCTTTCAGGGTTCCTAATTAGCCGCATTATTTTCAGAGAATTGGAGAACGGGGCTTTTAGCATGGTAAACTTTTGGGAACGCCGCATTCGCCGCATTTTTCCCGCGTTGAGTTTGGTTGTCATAACCACACTTTTAGCAGGGTGGTTTTTGCTTCTGCCCCAAGATTTTCGTTACCTTGGTCAGTCTGCTTTTGCGCAATCCGCCTCTGCTTCCAATATTTATTTTTGGATGGTTTCTGGATATTTCGATCAATCGGCAGAAATAAAACCCTTGTTGCACACATGGTCCTTGTCTGTCGAAGAACAATTCTATCTGCTTTTTCCCGTTCTCTTGCTTGGGTTGAGGCGCGTTGTTTTTCCACTGAGAGTATGTGCGCTCGCAGTGGTTTGGTCATTATCACTTTTCTGGAATATCTGGAGTGTGAATCGTTATCCTGAGTTGAACTTTTTTCTGCTACCATCGAGAACATGGGAATTAATAACGGGAGCATTGGTTGCTCTAGCTCCGCCACATGCTCCTAGTCTTTCAGGCAGAACATCAAACTTGCTAGCAACGATTGGGCTCATACTCGTGGTGGCTTCTTTTATTTTTATCAACCCATCTATGTCTTTTCCTGGGTGGGTTGCTCTTGTGCCTTGTGTCGGTACGGGATTGTTGATTTGGGTGCATGGTTTACAAAAGACTTGGGTTTCAAAATTTCTATCTTATAAACCGGTTACATTTTTGGGTTTGATTTCCTATTCCCTTTATTTATGGCATTGGCCCATTCTTGCCTTTGCCAATTATTGGTTTCCTGAGCCTGGTGCAACTGTTCTTATTAACTGCGTAATAGCTTCTTTTTTGCTCTCTGCCATTTCCTGGAAATGGGTAGAAACACCTTTCCGGACCAAAAAATGGCTCCCGAGCCGTTTTCAAATGCTTTCATGGGGTGGGTTATTTATGGTTTTAATTGCTGCGATTGGAATGCGACTGCATTTGTCAGATGGGGTAAAAGCAAGATTTTCTCCTTCGACTTTGAATATTGTAGAAAGCATTGAGAGCAAATCGGGGCTACAAGGTTCCATCAGGCAAAATGTTTGGACAGGAGATTTAAAAACCCTACATCAGGAGGCAAAGGATAATGCTACATTAATATTATTTGGTGATAGCCACCTTGAAGCGACTTTACATGTTTTTAAGGAAGTTGCTAGAGATAATGGTATAAATATTAAGGGGTTAACTTTGCCTGGGGCACTTCATTTAGGTCTGTCCAGCAGTACAAAACATCAAGGTAAAGTTGATCTAATCGATTATTTCATGAATTCGGTGACTCATTTAGAAAACCCTAATGTATTAATGTTTTTCAATTGGCATTCAGTAAATGACCATGCGGAGAGAAGTTTGCTGAACAATATTTTCGAAAAATTAAGATCAGTCAAAAGCAACGTTTGGGTAATTAAATCTCCGCCAGTATATCAAATAGACTTACCAAGATTTGCTGCCCTTTCAGATTATGCCGGCATGGAGATGGACTTGTCATTGCCTGCCGATGAAATCGAGCATCAACGGACTTTTCTTGATAGTTTGTTTAATGAATGGACTGATAATGAAATCAAATATTTGGAACTTATGCCTTTATTTACAATGCCGAACATGAAATCAAAATTTCGAAATGACATCGGAATTTTTTATAGCGATGGGGATCATTTATCTATTCACGGTGCACAGCAATTAAAGCCGCTTGTCCATACAGTGATGAAGAGGATTAAAGCTTACAAAATAGAAAAACCCTCAACAGAGTAATCAATCAGAACCTATTCGACGTCCCTCAAGCTTTGTTCTTTTTTCTGAATGGCCTCTCTCAGGAGGGCTTCAGCAGACCATCCTTTGGATTGTGCATCCATGGCTAGTTCGAGCAGGGATTCTCCCAGAAGTGCGGGATCCTCTGGGAGCTTGTTTGAGGGAGGGGTTTCCGCCGGAATCAGTTTGGCTTTGCGTGCCTTTTTTGCTAGTTTTTCAGCATACTGAAGCGCGGGAAGGTGCTTTGGGATGCCGTCCATTGCCGAGTGACGCTCCAGGTGGGTTCCTTCTTTTTCGGTGCGTTTGATTTTTTCCCAATTGGCCCATACTTCATCGATATCATCTGCTTTTGTATCACCAAAAACATGAGGATGCCTTCGTGTCAATTTCTCAGCCAATGTTTGGCAGACTGCATTGAAATCAAACACTTCTCTTTCTTTGGCAAGCTGGCAATGAAAGACGACCTGAAGCAGCAAGTCACCCAGTTCCTCCTGCATTTCATGATCATCTCCAGCTTCAATGGCATCGATAAGCTCGTAAACTTCTTCTACGGCATGAAATTTAAGAGACTCATGGTCTTGCTCCTTATCCCAAGGGCATCCGTCAGGTGCCCTTAATCGAGACATGATTTCAAGAACTGATTGAACAGGTGTGATTTGAGGGTTCATTTTTTAATGGAGCTTAGAGAATGACAAGGTTATCCCGATGAATGATTTCCTCACCATGATCTTTCCAGGTTTGGAAGGATGCTGAATCTGACTCGGCAATTCCCCGGGCAAATTCGGTGCCTTCTTCATCAAGAAGACGAACGACTTCACCAGATTGAAAAGGTCCTTCAATGTCAGTGACTCCTCCTGGTAGAAGGCTCTTTCCATTTTCACGCAGTGCAAGCTTCGCTTCTTGATCAACAGTCAGGGAACCTTTTGGACGATGAAAAAATGCTATCCAGCGTTTGCGCCCTTTAAGTCCTTTTTTTGATGGAAGGAATACAGTGCCCACATCAGCGCCTTCCGCCATGTCTCTGAGAATCGTCGCATTGCGGCCCGGGCCTATGAACATTGGTATGCCAGATCTGACTGCGATCTTTGCCGCCTCGATCTTGGTGGTCATGCCACCAGTTGCAGTGACACTCGTTGTACCCCTCGCCATTGCCATGATTCTTTCATCAATCTGCTCCACTTCCGAAATTCTTTTCGCTTCAGGTGTCGCAAAATCTTCGATCAAGCCGTCTGCTGTGGTTAAAATGACGAGCAATTCAACTGGAATCAGGCAAGCTACCAGAGCCGAGAGCGTGTCATTGTCTCCAAATTTCAATTCGGTAAAAGACACTGCATCGTTCTCGTTTACAATGGGAATAAAATCACGATCCAGTAAAGCCGTTAAGGTATTTCTGGCATTCAGGTGTCTTTCGTGATGCTTGAGGTCTGCATGGGTAAGCAGGACTTGTCCAACCGATAAACCATGTTTGGAAAAAAGGTCAGAATAGGTATGCATCAGACGTGTCTGGCCTACTGCTGCGCAGGCTTGGAGATCAGCCAGCGTTCCAGGCCGTTGCTCCCAGCCCATGCTCCCCATTCCAGCACCCACTGCACCGGATGACACAATCACAATCTCCTTGCCAAGTTTTCTCAGCGCAACCAATTGGGAGACCAATGTTTCCATTTGGTTCAAATCAGGATGATTCCGTGCGTCGGTAAGGACGCCCGTTCCCAATTTGATGACCATTCGATCAGCCTTTTTTATCAATGATGCTCGCATGATTCAGGATTTCCCGTATTGCATAAATGCTTTCATCAAAAAGGAGAATTAACTGTGATGGAACCAAGCGCGGTCAATCAGAGTTCCTTGATGTAGATACTGGCAAATTCAATGGGATCCCCATGATCCTGCAGGCCAATGGCGCCGACTTCGGGTATGCCTGGCAGGGGAGCGTTATCAATGACAGTCAAGCCATTGAGATTTACCGTTAGTTTGTCTCCTATGAGTGTAATAATAAACCTGTTCCATTTGCCAATGGCATTGTCGGCTTTGAGTTTTGGGGTAAGGGCCTCGCGCACAGCAGGAGAGGTGTCTTTGTGATTCCGGTAACCGTAAACTTCCCCTGAGCCGATGCTCCAATTCCAAATGTTGACCTGGCTTTTAGTGTTTCCTCTCAGGAATATACCACTGTCCCCTGCAAAGGATACTTCTTCAGTGAGTTGGTTGCCATTTTTGCTTTTTGCGTAATCTCCACTTGGAAGCACGATGGGAAATTCACGTTTGGAGGCTTTAGCCGTCCATCGCCAATCACAGATCATCATAAAATCACCATAGCTTTTCTCGGTCCATAAATGTTTCTCCTTGGCGGTGCTTTTCCCATCATAGCTTAATTTCCAGTCAGTGGCGCGCCAATGATCCCTGCTTCCCTCCGGTAATTTCCATCCAGCCAGATTCACCCCGTTATAAATAGATCGGAACCCCTGATCTTCAGGGGCAATTGCCTCTGGGGCAGGGTTGGTGGATGGGAGTGTTTTAATTCGAATGTTACGATAATCGACCTTGCCCCCCTCGGATTCCAGTGCGATGTACCCTTTTCTGTAGACGCAGTCTTTGCCGCCCGAAACCACCTTTCCATTCACCGCTAATTTGATGATGCCATCGATGCAGGTTACACGGTAGTGATTCCACTCCGGTGAGGCCTTGGATCGCATTTCATTTGGGAAACTTCTCGAACCTCGATTTGGTGCATCAGGGATCATGGTACTTCCGTGAATAGGAAAAATATCACCATGTGTGGTGAACCAATCTGATTTGCCGTATGCGTGATCAAGGATTTGGACTTCGATGGCCTTCAGGAAAGGAACTCCGGGGGCAGAAATAGATTCTGACCAGACAAATAGCCCGGCATTTCCTCCGGGAACCAAATGCCTCCATTCGAGCTCCAAAATGAAATTCTCGTATTGTTTTTCCGTTCGCAGGGCGCCAGTAGGGACGCCTGTGCAGTGGATCAAACCCTCTTTGACCGTCCACGTGCTGGGCGCGCAATTGACATTGATCCACCCATCCAGATTGGTTCCATTGAACAAAGAGACAAATCCCGATTCTTTTGGCGCAGTGATGTTTTCTGCGGCCTGCCCCTGATTCATGATGATACTGGCAAGAATAACGAACACAGTTATCTGTTTTGTTGCATTGAACATGACGGCAAATTGTTGAGCAGAAAAAAGTATTGAGCAAGTCGTTATTTATCTGATCACATTGGTCTTCTCTTCAATCACGGCGAGAAATTACCCAATCATGCAGAGAATATACTTACACGAGGTATGATTTAGGGTTCCAATTTTCAGTGAATTCTGTGAGTTGCAATCTTTCTGCAACTCAGTCAGATTAGCGATGTTATTATGTCTTGTATGCTTCACAGCTTCCTAAGTCTCGTGGCAGGTCTCTTTTTTGTTGTCTGTTGTTTTGGCTCACCTTTATTCACGGGTGCGTTGGAACTGCAGGCGGCTGATGTAGAGTGGGACATTGATCAGGAGAAACTATCTGCCGACCTGCGTCGTACGGAGCTTGCGGACGCTCTGAAAGCGGTTGGGGGTCGCATGGGATGGAATATCTGGATTGAGCCAGGACTTGAAGCAAGAAGAGTCTCGACTCGTTTTACAGATCTATCTATTTCGGAAGCTCTCCGGCGGATTATGGGGGATTTGAACTATGCATTGATCCGCGGAAAAAGTGCTGGATCCTCCAAGCTGCTCGTGTATGCCACCAGTGCCTCAAGGGCTACCAGAAAGCTCAATCTTTCCGATCAGGTTCTGATTTTCCGTTCTAAGAAAATCGACAATGAAATCATCGTTCAGGTCAAAGCTGGTAGTCCAATATCTATCGAAGAGGTGGCCGATGCATTGGGAGCAAAAATCATCGGTAAACTTGATGAGTTGAATGCATATCGATTGTCCTTTGAAGATGCTGAAAGCGCAGACAAAGCACGCGAACGACTTCGAGATTCTGAATCCGTTCAGATCAGTGACAACTTTGAATGGGGAAGGCCGGGTGAAAATCGATTATACGGAGGAGGAAGTTCTTCAGGTTTTTCTCTCAAGGCTCGTAAAGCAGATGGTAATGAACTGGTTGTAGGCTTGATTGACATGCCTGTACAAGGTGATGAATCCTTGTCGGAATTCCTGCTTCCCGAGATCAATCTTGGAGGTGACAAGCCTGCGACAACAGATATCCCAACTCATGGCACGAGCATGGCGCAGACTCTGCTCAAAGGTGCTGAAATCGGAAATAACGGTCAGAGCGAGTCATCAATCAGGATTTTGCCAGTAGACGTTTACGGTGGCAGCGAAACGACGTCAACTTTTCAGGTGGCTCAAGGAATTTATGAGGCAGTCAACGCCGGTGCGAGTATTATCAACCTCAGCCTTGGTGGCAATGAAACGGTTCCCCTCATGGAGCAAATGATTCATGAAGCTTCCCTGCAAGGGGTTCTTTTTGTCGGAGCCGCAGGGAACTCCCCGACCACCGAACCTACTTTTCCAGCAGCCTATCCAGATGTGCTTGCCGTGACGGCAGCGACTCAGAATGGGCAGGTCGCACCGTATGCCAACACGGGTGACTTTGTGGATGTCATGGTTCCGGGGCGCTCCTTCATCGAACACAACGGTACGACGTTCATGATTAATGGTACCTCCGCCTCTGCAGCCTACGTTTCAGGTTTGGCTGCCTCTATTTCAGCAAACTCAGGACGTCCTGTGCGGGAAGTTGAAATGGAGCTCCGGCAAAAACTTCCCAAGCCTTGATCGACATTTACTCTGATTCAGACGCCACCATAGTTTAAGTCTTCCTTTACTGCCGACTTTTCACACCTGAAGTGTTCGAGCAAAGGAGGGCTTATTCAAGCCTTTGGGCCTGGATGAGGAGACGCTTTGACCATTGAATAATCAAATGATCATTTTCACCCTGACTTCTTTGGTCTCAGCTGGATGGATTTCATCGCCATTACCAACTTAAACAAGATTGGCATATGACAACTCGATCGCCAATCGACAACGGGAGCGCTCAAGGTTCCAGATTCATATCTCGAACGGGTGTCAGTTTTAAGATGGTATCAGGGCCGTTGGTTACCAAGTAAATGGCACCATCTGGTGCACTGCATACGTCTCTAACTCGCCCTGCATTCTTCAGGATAATTTCCTGATGCATGACTCGATCATTCTCGATATCGAGTAAGCGCACTTCTTCGTATTTCAGTGCACCTACGAGAAGGTGATTCTTCCAGCGGGGAAATGAGGGGCTGTCCACAAAGTGAATGCCGCTGACTGCAATGGATGGTTTCCAATACAGAGTTGGCTGGCGCATTCCTTGGCGTTCTCGATGATCGGACACAACGCCTCCATCGTAATTACGGCCATACGTTATGGATGGCCAACCGTAATTTGCACCGCCATGAATGACGTTCAGTTCATCACCGCCCATTGGCCCATGTTCCGTTTCCCAGATATGCCCAGTTCCCGGATGAACGGCGAGACCTTGAGGGTTTCGATTGCCGAATGTGAATATAGTTGGTAGCGCATCATCGCGTTCTACAAATGGATTGTCTGAAGGAATGGAGCCGTTTTTGAAGATACGGTGTATTTTGCCGTTTGGACGACGGATATCTTGAGCATGATGCGCAATACCTCTTTCTCCGATCGAGAAGTAAAGAAATCCACTTGGGTCAAAAACAATGCGAGAACCGTAATGATGACGTGTCGTTGTGTAGAGATCGTGAGGTGCTTCGTAAATTACCTCTTGATCGGTCCAAGCATGATCTTGGATTTTTCCTCGGACAATGCGTGTCATAGCTGGTTTCCGCTCGCCTTCCGCATCACTGAGTAAATGGCTGTAGGATAGGTAAACCCATCCATTTTCCGCATAATCAGGGTCGACTGATACATCGAGCAACCCTCCCTGACCTTCGTGCAGAACCGAGGGCGTCCCTTCGATGGCTTCAGAGTGCAATTTTCCACCCTCCAGTAATCGCAATCGGCCAGGGCGTTCGGTGATCAGTGCCCTTTCTTCATCAAGAAAATCAATCGCCCATGGGATATCCAACCCCTCCGCAACGACATCAATCGTTAATTCATAATCCAGCGTAAAAATCCTCTTGGGTGTTGGTGGGCGGGTTGAGCCAGATTTCTTTTCGGATTCAAATATAAAATCCAATACTCGATTAATGGCATCATCAGAAAGGGCTTCTTCAAAGGCTGGCATGGCAAAATCTGATATACCATATTTGATATTTCGGAAAATATGGCTCCGTTTGGATCCAAATTGCCATACGGCATCTTTGAGGCTTTGTGCTTGCCCTCCTTGTAAATCAGGGCCGTGGCATTGCGCACAGGCCTGTGCGTAAATTGCTTTGCCGGTTGGCTGCGCCTGTGCATCCATGTGCAAGGTGGCACTGCTAATCATCATGCATGCCCAGGCGAGGGTTTTTAACCAAAGGTTATGAATATTCATGGTTTTCTGATTTGAAGGATGATACCTGCGAGTTTTGATTTTTGCATTTCAGAATTAATAACCGCCACCCCCGAGTTTTGTTTCTTTTACTGGTTTTCTGAGAGCTTTGTTGGAGTTTTTTTCGGCGCGAGCCCGTGCTTTGTAAGCATCCAGTAATGTTTTGGTCGCGGAGGCTCCTACGCGACGGACCCCAAGGTCTCGGCAGTGCATGAGTGCATCCAAATCTCTCACTCCTCCTGCGGCCTTGATGTTTATTTTGCTACTGCATGCTTTGCGCATCAGCTTCAAGTCGCTTTCTGTTGCTCCCTCATATCCGTAACGTCCATCTTTGCCTTTTACGAACCCATATCCCGTTGAAGTCTTGACATAATCCGCTTTGGCGTCTTCACAAATTCTGCACAGCTTCCTTTTAATACGATCGTTTGGCATGAAGTCGTTTTCGATGATGACTTTGACAATACTGCCTCGTTTGTGGGCTGCCCTGACGACTGCTCGGATGTCTTTTTTTACATAATTCCAATCTCCTGAACGTGCTTTGCCTATATTAATCACCATGTCAATTTCCGTTGCTCCATCCCCGCAGGCTTGCTCTGTTTCGAATACTTTGACTTTTGTCACGTTTCCACCATGGGGAAATCCTACGACCGCACCGACTGCAACGCCGGTTCCTTTCAGAATTCTGGCAGCCATTTTGACAGCGTAAGGTTTAATGCAGACAGAGGCTACTTTGTATCGGTTAGCAAGCTTGCATTCTCTTTCCATTTCCTTATCGGTCATGGTCGGGTGCAGGAGCGAATGATCGATCATTCCTGCGATCTCTTCGTAAGTATATTTCATTGATGGCGGTGTTATGGGGTCATTCAGGGCAGGAAGTTTTTCAGGTAACGATAACTTTGACAGAGTGCTGCTCTGCGCGCCTTCCGGCTTCCTTCGTAAGTACGGTCTTCGACTTCAACACAGACTGCGCCTCGGTAGCCTGCGTCTCCAAGTTCCGAAAGAAATTTGCCCCAATTCACTTCACCCAGGCCCGGGAGTTTGGGGGAATGATAGGATAACGGTGTGGCCATAATTCCCACATCATCAAGCTGGTCTTGATCCAAGCGTACGTCTTTTGCGTGAACGTGTACGAACCGATCAGCGAATTCACGAATGGGTTTCAGGTAATCCATGTGCTGCCAAACCATATGGGAGGGATCGTAATTCAACCCGAAATTTTTTGAAGGGATGACCTCAAACATGCGGCGCCACATCGCAGGAGAATGGGCCAGGTTCTTTCCGGATGGCCATTCGTCCTGAGTAAAATACATGGGACAATTTTCAATACCGATTTGAACGCCATGATCCTCTGCGAGTTTAATGATGGAAGGCCAGGTTTTTCTGAAGGACTTGAAATTAGCCTCGTCACTCAAACTCGGCTCCGCGCCGATAAAAGTGTTGACGATACTCACACCTAATTTTGGAGCAGATTTGATGAGCTTTTTAAGGTGTGCGAGGGCGGGGCGAGCGTGTTGTTTGTCTTTGCTCAGCAGGTTCGGATAATAACCCAGAGCGGAAATGGAAACACCTTTGTCGTTCAGCTTTCCTGCGATGTCATCGGCTTTGTGCTTATTGAGTCCTTCAATATCGATGTGGGTGATCCCTGCATAACGCCGATCTGCTTTTCCTTTGGGCCAGCACATGACCTCGATACAGTCATATCCAATTTTGGCGGCTGTATCTGCGACTGATTCCAAATTTTGTTCCGGCATTATTGCGGTGACAAATCCTAGTTGTATCATGATTCTTTCAATGGTGTTGAAAATTTTAATCCAAATTCTTGAACGGATATAATGTGGATGGCGATCTAGCCTCCTGCATTAACTTCGCCATTTCCTTTAAGATGGCAGGATGTTCAGAAGACAGGTCGTTTGATTCGGAGGGATCTGCCTCGAGGTCGTAAAGCTCGGTCTTTATGCCCTTTTTGAATATGTTCTGGCGAACTGCTTTCCAGTTTCCCATGCGTATGGCCTGCTGCCCTCCATAAGATGGAAATTCCCAATAAAGATAGGCATGGGGTTTCTGGTTTTGTTTCCCGAGTAATGTAGGAGCCAGATTGATCCCGTCGGTATTTTCCGGGATGGATTTTGTATTCCCGGTCATCGATAGAATCGTGGGCATCAGGTCCCAAAAAGCTGCGGGTTCGTCACTGATTTGTCCCTCGGGGATTTTGCCTGGCCAGCTCGCTACCATGGGGACTCGAATCCCTCCGTCATACACACTGCCCTTGAGACCTTTGAATTTACCTGCCGATTCAAAGAAATCTGAATCACTGCCACCCAGTCGATCGTAGGTAGGTCCATTGTCTGATGTGAAAATAACCAGGGTGTCTTCCTCCAATCCCATCGAGCGGACCTTGTTCATGACCAACCCAACTCCATAATCAAGATACGACACCATGGCTGCGTACCCTGCTCTTGGCGAGGGGTGTTTAAGATAGCCCCGGTGCTTGTATTCCTCCTCTACGATATCGTCCGTATACCAGTCAACCGCCCATTGAGGTACTTGGATTGAGAGGTGGGGGATCGTAAATGGCATAAATAAAAAGAAAGGATCTGACTGGTGGGCATCCATGAAGGCGACGGCTTCTTCAATGAAGCGATCCTGAGAAAATGTCTCTCCATACAATGTTCGATCATTGCCTTTTAGAATCTCTTTCTTTCCATTACGCCAAAGAAATTTCGGGTAATGATTGTGAGCGTGGACCTGGCAGTTGAATCCGTAAAAAAGATCGAACCCCTGCTTGTTTGGATCACCCGTCGTTCCGAAGTGACCCAATCCCCATTTACCCATGGCACCCGTCGCATACCCTTGTGATTTCAACGCCTCTGCCAAGGTTATTTCATCCTTTGGAATTGGAAACTGCCCGGGGAATTCCCACTCGTATTCTTTTTTGATGTGATCCAGACCTTTAGGGTTTCGGTTGTCACGTATGTAGGCATGTCCGCTGTGTTTTCCTGTCAATAACATCCCACGTGAAGGAGCGCAGACGGGAGAACCAGAATAGAACTGAGTCATCCGCAAACCACGGTCTGCAAGAGCATCAATGTTGGGCGTTTTGATGTAATTTTGGCCGTAGCAACCCAACTCCTGATAACCAAGATCATCTGCAAGGAAGACAATGACGTTGGGTTTGCGTTTTCCGGACTGTCCAAAAGCTGAGCTTAGAAAAAGTCCGGACAGCAGAACAAGTGCATAAACTTGCCAATATGCGGGTCGGATGATGTGCATTCATCGAATTTAGAAGTTGAGTTGAAACAGGACAATCCTAAACCTCGGATGGATTGCTTCCATTCAGTCCTTCTATACTGCTTCAATCTGTATGATGTTTTTTCTCCTGATGCTGGCTCGAACGAAAAAAGCTCATCTGGCGCGCTCTGATAAGAGCGTCTTGAGGTATATTGGCATGTTTTGGATCTGCTTGAATCACGTGAAGTTGATGCTCCATCAATCTGAAACATTCGGATTTGTCGATCAAGACATTGCAAACTGTTTTAACCTGTCTCCAATTTGATTAGCCAGTGCCTTCATCATTTCAGCATCTCTGGCGGCCAGGGTTCGATCACACTGAAAGGCCCAGAGAGTGAGCCAGTGTCCAAAGTGTTCAGCTTGGAGGTGGAGTGGCATGTGTTTGGCGATCAATCCACCTCCATACAGCGAGGGGCCACCTGTGAGACCGGACCAAAAGCCCGCGATTTTCTTGATGTGCATTGGCCAATCCTGAATCTGAGCCTCAAAAATAGGACCGATGACCGCATGCTGGCGAACATCAGCATAAAAATGAGTCAGCAGGTGTTCCAACCCTTTTTGGCCGCCGATGCGATCATAAAGCGTTTCTTCGATTTCGGTATTTTTCATTTCAATGGATTGTCTCTGCAAGTGAATTGGTTTACAAGTGATCCATATGTATTTTCCAAGGGAACCACTTAATGATTGCAACTTGATTTTGGAGACTCTGACATTAGCTTCGAGTTTCCAGCGAGTTTGCAAGACCTTGTGATTTTAAGTAAGTGATGCGTTATTTAGACATGAAATCAGACCTGAAATAAATTCGCCATGAGCCAACATTTCAATTTTTCAGCGCACATCAGAAATAAACGATTATTTTTTTACCCAGGGTGCTTTCTCCTTATACTCCTGTTGTCTGGATGCAAAAAGGAAACCCCGGATAACCTTCAGCCTTCACACGATAATCAGCAACAAGCCGTGAATCCTAAGTTAGTTCCGCCTTCAGCTGAGGTGCCAGAAATGAGCTTCGATGAAGTCCCTCCCGCTTTGTTGATAACTGAATTCCTTGCTGCCAACGATAGTGGTTTAAAAGATGGAGATGACGATCGTACGGATTGGATTGAAATTCATAACCCCGGACAAACCCCGTTGAACCTATCGCAATTCGCATTGACACAAGACCGTCAATTGGAAGAGCTCTGGGAGTTCCCATCTTTTCTGATGGGATCTGGCGACTATTTAATTGTTCATGCTTCAGGTAAAAATCGCCGATTGTCCAATGAGGAGTGGCATACAGATTTCAAATTAAATGCGGACGGTGAGTTTTTGGCGATTGTGATGAAGGAGCCGAGGTCCATTGTTCACTCTTTCGGTACACGTTACCCTCAACAGCATGATGACATTTCCTATGGTATTTCCTCTGATTGGGTGCCCGGGGAATTTCTATTGGATTTTGAAAGTCATTTCCTTGCCCCTTCACCAGGGAAAACCAATGGCGAGGTGCTTTTTGGTTTTGTTGATGATGTCAGTTTCAGTTTGGAACGAGGTTTCAAGGAAGAGCCGTTTGAGCTTATCCTGAGCAATTCGACTCAAGGGGCAATCATTCGCTATACAACCGATGGAACCGCTCCTACCGCCGAGCATGGGGAAATATATGAATCCTCAATGAATGTGGATGCGACGACAGTGATTCGCGCCGCTGCCTTCAAGGACGGCTATGCTCCCTCAAGTGTCATGACGCATACTTATCTCTTTCTTGATGACGTGGTGCGTCAATCTCCGGATGGGGAGCCTCCCATTGGGTTTCCTTTTGATTGGAATAATAATTTGGTTGATTATGGGATGGATCCCCGAGTGGTTGATCAGCCGGCTTACAGCAAGGAGGTCCTGACAGGGTTTCGTGATTTACCCGTCATTTCCATCGTAATGGATATTCATGATATGTTTGGCAAGGAAAAGGGGATCTACAGCCATGCTCGGAAGGATGGTCGCAAGTGGGAACGTCCTTGTTCGGTGGAATACTTTCACTCAGGCCCGCAGCCAGGTTTCGAAATAGATTGTGGGATCCGCATTCGCGGAGGGTTCAGTCGCATGGATAATAATCCCAAACATTCCTTCCGCCTTTTTTTCAGAGATATTTATGGTCCATCAAAATTAGAATTCCCACTCTTCGAGGGTTCTTCGGTAACCACTTTCGATAATTTAGACATACGCACATCACAAAACTACAGCTGGAGTTTCGGCAGGGATGGTGAAAATGGATTGTTCGTCAGAGATCTGGTCAATCGTGATATTCAGCGTTCCATGGGGCACTTATCTCCAAATGGAGATTTTTGCCATTTGTTTATCAATGGAGTTTACTGGGGACTTTATAACACTTGCGAGCGTCCGGAGGCGTCTTTTGCCTCTGATTACCTGAAAGGTGGTAAAGAAGATTTCGACGTTATTAAAATACAGAACGGAGGTGGTGAACGAACCTTTGCAACGGACGGCAACACGGATGCATGGAGTCGTCTGTGGAAGGCGGCAAAAAAGGGGGTGAAGTCCAATGAAGATTATTTTCAACTTCAGGGTAAACATGGAGACGGGAGTGAGGATCTCGATTCTGAGGTGTTGCTTGATGTTGAAAACCTGATTGATTACATGCTGATCATCATTTGGTCGGGTAACAAGGACGCTCCTGTCAGTGCCTTCTCGGGAGACTGGGCTTCAAATAATTGGTATGGCATGCGTAATCGCAACCATCGTGAGGGCTTTCAATTCATCATTTGGGACTCTGAACATACCATGCTCAAAGAAGATCTGGAAATTAACCGAATTGGCCCCTTTCCAGCAGGTAATGAATTTTCATCCAGTAACCCACAATACATTTGGCAACGGTGTTTAGAGAATGAGGAGTTTCGGATGAAAGTTGCAGATCGTATTCATCGGCACTTTTTCAACCAGGGATTGTTAGAGCCTGATCAGCTGAAAGCCTTGTTTGACCACCGCGTGGATCAGATCAAAAACGCCGTTGTCTGTGAGTCTGCGCGCTGGGGAGATTCTCAAGCTCCAAACATTGCGGGTAAAAGTACTCCTGGCCGTTTTCCTTTGACCCGTGATGACCATTGGTTGAAAGTAGTAAATTACACCCGCAATAAATATCTCTCCCAGCGATCGGACATTGTCATGGCTCAATTGTTGGCCAAAGGTCTTTATCCTGACGTGAATGCCCCGGTTCCTTCTTTTACAGGTGAAGGAGGCGCAGCGCAATTGGCTCTCAGCGCAGGGAAAGGCATCATAATCTTTACGACTGATGGATCGGACCCACGTATGATCGGCGGTGACCGGAATGCGTCAGCGACTACCTATCAGAACCCCATTCCAAACTCAGGGGAGTTTCAAATGCTCAAAGCACGTACCTCTTATGAAGGTAAGTGGAGTGCTTTGCTGGAGATTGAATTCTGAATGAACAATATGTATGCCCTTCGGCATGAGCGGGCTCTTTGTATCGTATCACCAACTGGTAACCGGTTTGTGAAAGTGATGTCTTATTTGTGGATTGTCATTATTCACAGGCAGGAGTTAAACTAACCACCATGGAACAGGATCAGTTGAGAGAATTATTTCGCATGCAGAAGGCGTTGAATGAGCGCATTGGTGTGCAGACGGAGTCAATGTCCGAGGAGCAAAAGACCGAGTGGGTGCTCAATTACTGCCGGGCAATGAATCAGGAATTAGCTGAACTCACTGACAGTGTGCCCTGGAAATGGTGGGCAAAGTATCAGGAATTCGATGAACAGAATGCCCGTGTGGAGGTGGTAGATTTATTTCACTTTTTAATCAGCATGGCTCAGGTCCTCGGGATGAGTGCGGACGACGTTTTTCAAGCATATCTCAAAAAAAATGAGGTTAACTTCAAGAGGCAGGAATCAGGCTACACGGAAAAGGATCAATCAGATTCGAAGCACATATAACGCTCTGACATGCACCCACAGTTAAAAATGAAAACCCTACCAACTTTGCTTGCAAGTCTCTTGGCATTCTCGTGCTCCATTCAGGCGGCTCACTGGTCAGCTTTAAGAGGAAGTGATGGCACAGCAGTCAGTCCTGAAAGTGAATTTCCTCTCTCATGGTCAGTAAAGGAAAATATTGCATGGAAAACAACGTTGTCCGGCAAAGGGACTTCTTCTCCTGTCGTGCATGGCAATCTTATTTTTGTGACAACACAACTTGAGAATGAAGACCTGATGACACTCTCTTTTGACCTGAAAACCGGTCGTCCAATATGGGAAAAGAAAGTGGGTAACGGGCGACTCCCTACCCATAATTTTCACAATATGGCAACACCTACTCCAGTTACGGACGGGAAGCATGTTTGGGTGTTTTTTGGGACAGGTGACCTGGTATGTCTTACCACATCAGGCGAAGAAGTTTGGCGGCGTAATTTGCGCACTGAGTATGCGGACTACAACACCAATCACGGAATGGGAAATTCGCCCCTTCTGCATGACGGTTCGCTCTACATTGCCTGTATGCATCAAGGTCCTTCATACCTTTTGGCCCTGAACGCGGCCACTGGCAAAACTCTTTGGAAGAAGGATCGCGACCTCGAGGCCCGCGAAGAAGGTAATGATTCCTATTCCACTCCCATTTTTGTTGAAGTAAACGGGCATGGCCAAATCGTTTTATCCGGCGCCGAGCATCTAAATGCCTATGACCCGATTACTGGCAAAGAGATCTGGCGAGTAGGGGGCCTGCAAGTGCCTCATCCGTATGGACGCACCATTGCGGGACCTACTGCGGGTGAAGGAAAGGTGATTACTGTTGCTTCTGGGTTCAGAAATCAGGGTTTTCTTGTTGGTGTTACACCTGCTCATGAAGGGGATTCGGCTGTTGTCGATCATGATTGGAAGCAAAAACGATATTCCCCTGATTGTCCAACTCCGGTCATTTATGGAGGCAAGGTATTTACCATTCGTGATGACGGGATGGCATCCTGCATCGACATCAAAACAGGGAATGCCCATTGGCAGGAACGATTATTTGCTGAAAATGTCAAAGTCAGCCCCGTGGCTGCAAATGGTTATATTTACTTCACGACTGGGAGAGCCAATACCAAGGTGTTAAAAGCATCGGAAACATTTGAAATTGTGGCAACAAATGAACTCAACGAAGAAACGCTGTCTACGCCCGCACTCAGTTCTGGAAGCATCATCATACGCACTTTCGAATCCCTTTATTGCATTCGATAATTCTGTCATTCAAATAGTTCGTCATGCTGCGCATTCTTTTCAGAGGTGGTGTGAAATGGCCAATAATCACCGTCTGAAATGGATTTCAAATTGAGAAGGCAAGAACGTCGTTGTCTAGCTTATGCTCAGCCATCCGCCCTCCCTGTCTGGTATTGTTTACAGGGAATATGGGAACGCAGGAAATTTTTCCCCTCAATGTCTTCTTCTTTTGAATCTGTAATACCCACGGGGTGATTGGAAGCCAGTGAGAAGTACCTTTTAAGAAGAGAAATCGAGGGTTGGGGGGAGGTGCAACCAAAACCTCCCTCCCAACCTAGACCTGTCCGATCGAACAGAAAGCCCCATGAATTAAAACAAAATATCCAAATCCTTTCCCCTATCTACCATTGTGCGGAATTAGGGAGATTGCCTGACGAAAGAATTCTTTTCTTGGAGTTGATGCTACGGGTTTTCGTTTGCAGCACCTATTACAAACCGAGCTTGGGTTTGTAATAGGTGCTGCAAGAGCATCGCTTTTCAGGGAGGATGCTTGACAGGTGATTCCTGATCGCTACTGTGCTGCCAGTTCTTTGAATTTTGATAGGATTCATGAAAGTGAATCTGTCCGAAAACAAATCAATGACAGGGAACCCCGTGAAATTCGGGGACGGTTGCGCCACTGTGAGAGGTGACAAGTTTCCATCAGCCACTGACCTCAAGGTCGGGAAGGCGGAAGCAAGGTTAATAACCTCGAGTCAGGATACCGGTTGATTTGTTCTCGTCCGAGTCCAAACAGGACTTACTTCTCCGTCAAAGAGAAGGATGAGGCCAGCCGAAAACGCGAGTGCGTTTTCGGGATGCATTGTTGTTGTTTTTACAGCCTTCATTCTCCATGTGGTGGGAATGAAGGCTTTTTCATTCCTATCCTTCTGGTCTGCAACATTGAAAATCAACTTGCATTAGCAAGTGAAAAATAACCAACCAGCATGCATTGTATCAAAACAACAATCAAAATAATCGTAGTCACTTTTTTATTGGGTTTCATCCCTGTATCGAAGGCAACCTCATTTGTCTCTTCAGTTGTCGAATATCATCCGGGCTCGGGCTTTGCCGTCGAGTTTGGTTCCGGCTTGGGTTTCACCAACACATTATCCGTCATAGGGGAGCCATCAAGGGAAACTCCTGGTGAATGGGGAGGCGAGGTCAATCCTTTCTCACCTCCTTATCTAGCGGATCAATTGTTATCCATAGGGGAAGGCGGATACGTTACCCTGACATTCAATCAGCCTGTCTTCAATTCACCCAACAATCCATATGGCTTGGACTTTATTTTATACGGAAATGCGGGCTTCAACATCACAAACGGAGATTACTCGGGTGGCGGCGTGACCGATGGTTCGGTTTTTGGAAGCGATGCATCGACTGCATCGGTCTGGGTCAGCGAGGACAACCAAAATTATTTTTTACTCGATCAAAAAAAGTCACCCAAGGTGGACGGCTATTTTCCCATCGATGGACAGGGTGAATTCAGCCTGCCGGTAAATCCTGCAACACTTCCATCGGATTTTGCCGAAGCCGACATGGAACAAATCCGCCGTCTCTATCAGGGCGCAGGTGGAGGTGCTGGCTATGATCTTGATTGGGCTGAAGGAACACCCAGACTGCGTTCGATTCGTTACATCAAGGTCATGGTGGAATCCGGCAAAATAGAGCTGGACGGTGCATCGATTGTTGCACCACTTGTCAATTCCAATTGGACCTCTTTGGCAGAAGACTTTTCCAAGCACCCCATGGACGACGGAGATTGGGATATTTTTGGTGAAACTCAACTTTTCGAATGGGATCAGGCCGAAGAGCGCTTGGCTGTGAATTGGGATTCCCGGCTTTCCAACAGTTATTTTTACATTCCATTTGGAAGCAAAATATCTCGACACGAGAATTTTTCCGTGAAATTTGAAATTCAGCTCAACCAACTTGAACTTGGAACTGATCCAGCAAAACCCTTCACCTTTCCCTTGGCCGTTGGACTTGTGAATCTGGCCTCGGTAACCCGGCCCTCTTTCTATCGAGGTTCCGGTATCCATGAAGAATTCGGGCCCCGCGGTCTGGTGGAGTGGAGTTATCACGCTGATTCAGGTTTTGGGGCGACGATTTCTTCAGGTCTCATTTCTCTCGACAATCAATGGTCCCTCTCCAACACCTTCCCTCTGGAAATGCAGATGGGTGCCACTTACCAGGTCGAAATGACGATGAACGCCGAAGCCGAAACCTTGACGACAACCATGTTCGAAAATGGGGAGCCATTCGGCCCTATCAAGGATGCGAGCCTATCCGAAGTTTTCGGTGGTCCAGAAGGTGGCTTTACTGAAATCGACGTAGATGCATTCGCCATTGCCAGCTACAGCGACGGTGGTCAAACTTCGCCTGAATTTGCTGGATCAATCCTTGCCAGTGGCTGGTTGGATAACATTGCTGTTCAGCGTGATTCACCGATCAGCATCGATAGCCTGCTCTCTCCAGACAACGGTATCGGGGTGCAGGTCCAAGGGAAGTCTGGTTGGGAATATTGGCTGGAAATGACCACGGACTTTTTGCGCTGGGAAACTCGGGGGCATGCCAAATCGGACGGTGACCAACTTATCATTATACAGGATCAAGGCATGGTCCACTCGAAAGGCTTCTATCGAGTGGTAGGAAACCGCTCATGAAACGAACTGCTTCCGGATTTACTCTTGTCGAGCTACTGGTGGTACTCGCCATCACCAGTATCCTCGCTTCCATGATGGCCGCAGGGATCTCTTTCGCCAAAGGTCATTCCAAGTCAATGGTTTGTGTTTCGAACTTGAAGCAGCTTGGGTTGGCTTCGCAAATGTATTGGGACGACAATGCCCAGCAAACTTTCCCTTTTTCAAGTTCACGAGACGAGAAGGGTCAATCCTACTGGTTTGGCTGGCTGGGAGCAGGATTAGAGGGTAAGCGGAAATTGGACCGGACTAGTGGAGCCATCTGGCATTATCTTGGAGGTAGTGGTGTTCAAACATGCCCCTCATTCAGATATCAAGACCCTTCCTATAAACCCAAAGCCATGTCTGCTTCGTATGGCTATGGATACAATCTTCATCTTACAGGTTTCAATGCAGGAATCTCTGGGCTGCAAAAAGGTGGGCTTCTCATGTCGCAGGTAAGCTCGGCCTCGTCCACTGCGCTCTTTGCGGATTCAGCTCAAATCAATGATTTTCAGCGGCCAGCTTCTCCTGATCAGCCAATGATCGAGGAGTTCTATTTTGTCAGTCGAGGATCAGCCATGTATGCCAATGGCCATTTTCGTCACCACCGCCGGGCTCAAACGGTCTTTTGCGACGGGCACGTATCTCCTGAAACTCCAGAAAATGGGACTACTGACTATCGATTGCCTGACGCTGGGGTGGCGCGTTTGCGAGCTGATGTTTTGATTCCGTGAAAACAGGTGTTAACAAGGGCTAGATACCCATCTTAGTGCTAGATGTTAGCCCTATGAAATGGAATCGTCGGCAACATTTAGCTCAGAAGAGACTTCTGTTTCCTTTGATCGGCTTTTCACTCGCCACTGGCGGACGCCAACTCCTGCTACGGTCAGGACAACGACTAAGGCCAGACCAGGCATGACCAGAGACAGAATTGATGTCCCAACCGCGCCGCCAAGTTCTGCCGTTGCTACCAGAGGATTTCCCAATCCAGCTGTCAGCATTGTGCTGCCTCCCCTGATGAACGCCATCGCCACATGAACTGCACCTGCGATACCCCCGCCAGCAATCAATGCCAGCGACCAACTCATCATGGGGCTCAGTTCCGTAAATATGGATGCACTCACGATAGTGCCTGCTACCACTGCCGCTGGAGCTGCCACGGTATCGAGGAAATGGTCAAGAACAGGAAGGTAATAGGCTCCTATTTCCAACGCCACTGCTGCGCCCAGAGCAGTGACTGCTGGCAAAGTGCTCATCCAAGCGAAGCTCTCGGAAAGTTCAAGATGTCCCGAAAGGGCTGCCAAGCTGATGATAAAAGGTGGAACAAAAATGCGAAAACCACAAGAAGCACTCAGGCCAAGCCCGATAAGAATGCTCAGCAAGGCCGAAGAAGGCGTTTGTATTAATTCCATAGTTTTTTACTTTTGACCGCTGGATTTCCAGCTTTGCAATTAAAACACATCAAACCTTATCAAGGTTTCAAAGAAAAGCATTTATAATCTGCCCTTTGGATTGGAATGGGAGGCGAACTAACTCGATTCGTAGTAATCCTCTTGACCTTGATACCGCATTCGCACTATGTTTCGAAGTTTCAGGCACATCCATGTTGTCTCAGTTTAAGAGCTTATTCTCCAATGATATTGGAATTGATCTAGGGACGGCGAACTCGTTGGTTTACGTTCGTGATCAAGGTATTGTACTTAGAGAGCCTTCTGTAGTGGCGATTCAGGCGGGGACAACAAACGTGCTTGCGGTGGGGCTGGAAGCCAAAGAAATGCTGGGAAGAACTCCCAGTAACATCGTGGCCATCCGACCGATGAAGGATGGTGTAATCGCTGATTTTGAGATTACCGAGTCGATGCTTCGCTCATTTATTCAAAAAGTCCATTATCGCAAACTCATCGCACCACGCGTCGTCGTGGCTGTTCCTTCCGGAATCACGGAAGTTGAAAAGCGGGCTGTGAAAGATTCAGCCACACATGCTGGAGCCCGCGAAGTCTACCTGATCGAACAACCCATGGCTTCTGCCATAGGAGTTGGATTACCCGTACATGAACCCGCTGGAAATATGATCGTCGATATTGGCGGGGGTACATGTGAAATAGCCATCATATCGTTGGCTGGAATCGTCTTTGCCCGCAGCCTGAGGGTCGGGGGAGACGAATTTGACGAAACAATCGTGGCACATATGAAACGTGCCTATAACCTAATGATCGGCGAACGCACTGCGGAGGAGATTAAAATCCGCATAGGTTCGGCTTTTCCCTTGGAGCAAGAGCTGACTATGGAAGTCAAAGGAAGGGACCTGAGCTCTGGACTCCCCAAAACATTATCGATTTGTTCAGAAGAGATACGAGATGCTCTGAAAGAACCATTGAATAGTATTTTAGAATCGATTCGTATCACATTGGAACGTTGCCCACCTGAACTCTCCTCCGATCTCGTGGATCGTGGCATTGTTGTAGCAGGTGGTGGCGCATTACTGAGAGGCATAGATCGCCTCATTGCCGAAGAAACCGGATTACCTGTTCATATTGCTGATGATCCTTTGACCGCCGTTGCAGAAGGCACCGGTCGTGTTTTGCAAGAGCTTCAGTTCCTTAAACGAGTCGCTTCCTCAAGCCGAACCTGATTTTTGCGCGTTCGCTCCGAAACTACGGAGCGGGATGCTAAAGCAGCCTAATATAGTGTCATTTTGCTCGGTGATGACAGCAGGTATCGTCCTGCTGAGTCTACCGACGCGCATGAACAACCAGCTTAAATGGATGGTTGCAGGAGTCTTCCTGCCCTTTCTTGGGCTCGCTGAGGCTGTCGATGAAAAGGCTGAGTCGCTTCAATCCATTGTTGTTTCCAAGCAGGAACTCTTGCGTGAAAACCAGCAGCTGCGTCGAGAGCTTCAAAACTACAAGATTGCTCTTCTAAAGAATCAGGCCATTGCTACTGAGAACGCCTTGTTGCGTCAACAACTTGGATGGCGTGAAAGCCTTCCCTGGCGTCTCTTGCCGGCAAGAGTGCTTGTCAAAGATCCGACGAACTGGTGGCGAAGCCTCTACATTAATTTAGGCTCTGACGATGGTATCATTGAAAATTCCCCCGTTTTATCGCCCTCAGGACTGGTGGGGAAGATTGAACAGGTTGAAAGTCACCGTTCCCTCGTGCGTCTTGTAGGCGACCAGCATTGTAAAGTCGCTGCCATGCTGGCTATTTCACCTCGACAAGGCAAATATGAATCCGCTCATGGCACAATCACGCCCGGAGCAGGCACATCGCTGAACCCGAGATTAGTGGATTTTCATCACCTGCCAGTTGGAACAGAGCCAGAACCTGGAGCCAAGGTAATCACCAGTGGATTGGGGGGTGGCTATCCAAGAGGCATTCCCGTTGGACATATCATTGATAGCCGATCCTCTGCATCTGGCTTGTTCGCTGAGGCTCGTGTGCGATTGGCGGTTGATTTAAATCGTTTGGAAATGGTTTGGGTAAAACTCCCTGACCAGGATGTTTCTGCAACTGAGGAGGGAATGTAACAGATATGCACCTGACTCCTTTTTTATACGCGCCATGATGTCACGTCCAACATTCACATGTTTGATATTGATGGCTATGGTCGTGACCTATGTGCAATCACATTGGTCCATGATGGAGGGAATGTGGCGTGCGCAGATTGATCTGCTGCCGATCTTTGCTGCATTTACTGCCTTGCATGGAGGCCTGGGTCCCATCATTGGCTTGGCGCTGATTGCCGGTTCCTGGTTGGACGTGTTGTCTGCCAATCCTCTTGGAACATCTCTGGTTTCCTTGTTTTTGACCGCATTGATTTTGCATCGGCTCCATGAAGTTCTGCTCAAAGGCCAGTTGACCGCTCAGTTTTTTGTCTGTGTGGCCGCAGGCGCCTTTGGGCCTACTATATCCTGCCTTTTTCTTTGGGGAATGAGCATGCAGCCTTTGGCTGGCTGGGGAACTTTATGGCAAATAGTTGTCAATGCCATGATCTGTGGTGTAGCAGGGCCTTTTATATTTCTTATCCTGAATCAAATGGATCGCTTGGTTTCCTATGAGCCGGTGGCTCAGCCATGGAATCGATCCGTGGTCGAAGTTAAACGCAGCAAGCGATATTGAAACGCTGAATATGAATCCCGTTAAAAACATGCGACGCGAAGATATGGGCCTTCAATGGTTAGCCATTGGTCTGTTTTGCTGTTTCGTCATATTGGCGGGGGGGCTTTGGTATGTTCAGATTGTTTCTTTCAAGAAATACGAAAAATATCGAGAAGTACAGTCTTACAGGACGGTTCGCATTCCTGCTCCCCGGGGATTGATTTACGACCGGGATGCGCAGTTGCTTGCAGATAATGAACCGAATCTCAACATCGTGGTGTATCTGGATCAATTAAGAGAAGATTTTACCCGTACTTATCACGATTTGAAGGGCGACAAGGACTTACCTTATCTCGAAGGGCTTGAATTAGAAAAAGATGCCCGGTATCTCACCGTCAGTAACATGGTATATGAGGCCAGTGTGATTATCGGTAAGCCCAGTGCTCTGGTTCGTTCTGAATTTGAATCTCATTATTATCGGCATCGTTATATGGCCATGCCCGTATTGACAGGGTTAAGTCGAGAGCAAATGGCCCGATTCATGGAGCAAGGGTCTCGATTAAAGGGTTTCGATTTGGAAGTTCGATCCAAGCGCCGTTATCCCAACGGCTCTCTAGCTGCCCATCTTTTGGGCTACATGAGACCACGACAGCGCACTTCAAATGAAGAGGCAGCGACACTGCAGATGTCTTTTGACTATGAATTGCCCGATTTCATGGGCAAATACGGACTTGAAGGTCAATATGAGGACGAGCTAAGTGGTGAGCCCGGTGCAAAATCCATCCTCGTTAACAATATGATTTACCGCCAAGAAGAGGAAGAATGGCTTCCCTTGCTTCCCGGTAAGCACCTCTATCTCACTTTAGATACCGATATTCAGAAAGCTGCCGAAGATGCCCTGCGGTATTTGAATCCAAACCAGCAAAGGCGAGGCGCCATTGTGGTGATGGATTGCAATAATGGCGATGTTCTTGCCTTGGCTTCAGCACCTACCTTTGATCCCAATATCTTTACTGGTTTTCTGCCCGCATCGGTTTTCAAGCCAATGATCGACCCAAAAGGTTCGCTGCCTCTTTTCAATCGCGCAACCTATGGACGTTATCATCCTGGGTCAATCTTCAAGATCATGATTGGTCTGGCGGGATTGGAATCACGGATTATTGATCCGGAAGTTGAGTTTTTCGGACAAGGTTATTTTCCGATGAGAGGGCGTAGGATCGATGATACTGCTGGTGCGGGTTATTTCAATTTTGAACGTGCGTTCTACAAGTCTAGCAATGCTTATTTCATTCATTATGGTTTGAAATTAGGGCCTGAAACGATTGTGGACTATGGTAACCAGATTTTTCTGGGTAAGGAAACCGGACTACTGCCAGCACAGGAAACAGGCGGCTACTTTCCGAGTAAACAAACGGTGCGCAAGGGATGGCATCCCGGGGATACGGCCAATCTCAGTATTGGTCAGGGTAAAATTGATGTGACTCCCCTTCAAATGGCAGTAATGACCTCAGCTGTCGCCAATGGTGGAACGGTGTTCTGGCCGCGTATCGTGGCTGGTTGGGAATCAATGATGCCAAACGGCGCCTCAGTTTTTGAACCAGAGCCAGAGGGACGTATTCGCGGCAGGCTGAGGGCTTCACCACAAAGTATTGAGATTCTTCAAAAGGCGATGCTGGCTGACGTGGAAAACAGGAACGGTTCAGGATCCATCTGCCGTATCCCTGGCTACCTCATTGGCGGAAAGACGGGCACTGCAGAAACAAGTTTCAAAAATTCTAATGGCAGGCGTATCAAGCATACCTGGTTTGTAGCCTATGCGCCTCATGAAAATCCGAGGTATGCCGTTGTGGTGCTTGATAGCGAGGGGTTGTCAGGGCGCAGCAGTTGCGCTCCTCTGGCCAAAATCGTTTTTACGTCACTGAAGGATTTGCCGAACCCTTCACATATTGAACCAAGAAAAAAGGTATTTACTCTGGGGGATAATGCACGCTCGCTCTAAACATTGGACGCACCGGATTGACTGGGTTTTGCTACTTGCCTTGATCGGTTTAGCATCGATCGGCGTTGCATTTATTTACAGTGCTGCCTCCGTGCATGGCATCACCGATCCTGAACATTGGTTTCAGCATCGATTTGTCAGGCAAATATTTGCCTGCGTCCTGGGGTTTGGATTTGCGGTTGGCGTATGTTTTGTGGATTATCATTTGATAGCAAGATGGTCGATGCTCTTTTACTGGGGAGCGATTATTGCCCTGCTTGTGGTATTGTTTTTTGATCCCATTCATGGGGCCCGCCGTTGGCTTTCATTGGGACCAATTCGATTGCAGCCCTCTGAATTTTCCAAGATTGCAACTATCTGTGCGCTGGGGCACTTTCTCAGTCGGCCTTTAGATGAGCTGCGATTACCAAGTTTATTCTTTCAGACTCTGGGGCTTATAGGCCTGCCTTTCTGCCTCATCTTGATCGAGCCGGATCTTGGATCATCTTTGGTACTGATTCCGGTGGGGTTGGTGATGATGTTCATTGCAGGCATTCCAAAAATTTACCTGGTCCGACTAGTCAGCGGTTCATTACTTGTTCTCTCGTTGGTGGTTGTAGATACTCTGTTTTTCCCCAAGTTATTGCCAGTGGTTCAGCTTGAGGAATATCAGAAGAATCGTTTGCGTGTTTATTTTGGGATGTCGTTTGCTCCTCCCAATGCCACTCAGGCTGAAAAACGTAAAGCGGATCGAGAGGAACGCGAATTTTCATATAATGTCAACCAGGCGTTGATATCTGTAGGATCCGGTGGAATGACCGGAAAAGGATGGTGTCAGGGAACGCAAAATGCCTTGGGATACCTCCCCAAACCAGTAGCTCACAATGATTTTATTTTTTCGGTGATTGCCGAGGAATGGGGTTTTTTGGGTAGCATGACCGTTCTATTGCTAAACGGTGTGGTGATTATTCAAGGCTTGAGAATCGCTTCTCAAGCCAGAGACAGGATGGGCAAGGTAATAGCCACCGGTGTGGTCATGCTTTGGTTCAGCCATGTGTTCATTAACATTGGTATGAACATTCGATTGATGCCCGTCACTGGGCTCCCTTTGCCATTATTGAGCTACGGCGGTTCATCCGCGCTCAGTTTCATGATGGCCATGGGGCTTTTACAAAATGTTAAAATATACAAAAGAAACTATTAAGAATATTTGATTATGAATCAACGTAAAGGGAACCGTCGTCGGAGTGGCGGTATGCGATTTAAGCCGACAGCTGGCATGGGAGCCAATAATAAGAAATCACAGCGAGCTGCGGCAGCAGCACGTGCTGAAGTGCTGGTTAATCCTACTGCTGACGAAGAGCCGGTCTACGAAAGCCAGAAGCATGCACGTGAAATTCAGCGTGCTGAGAATAAAGCAGCAGGATTACCGGCAGATTTAAGTGATGAAGCCTTGAAAGCAAAGATTGAGGCTGAAAAAGCCGATAAAGCCGAGCAAGCTGAAAAAGGCGAGAAATCAGGAGAATCCAAAGAAAAGGGTAAATCCAGGACATCGGGACGACGTGAAGGCAACCGGCGAGGACCGCGTGATCGACGAGGGAACAAAAAAGATAAAGATAAGCCTTATGAACCAGTTGAAATTCCAGAGCAACCAGCCAAGGGAATTGTTGGCAGCATCAAGGCTGCGGCGGATAAAGTCATTTCACGAGTGAAGCGTGCTTTCATTCCTCTCAACCGTCAGCACAAAGAGCTGATCATCAATGTCGAACCTCTCGAATCCAGAGTGGCAGTAATTGAGGATGGTGTGCTTGAGGAGTTTACCATCGAACGAAACAACGATCATCGATTGGTTGGCAGTATCTACAAGGGAGTTGTCAAAAACCTCGAGGACGGATTGAAGGCTGCATTTGTGGATATCGGTTTTGAAAAGAATGCCTTTCTTCATTATTGGGACATTGTGCCCAACAATTTCGATAGCAACATCGAAATTGTGGAGAGGAAAAAAGGCAAGGGCAGGAAGCAGCGCCCCAAAGTTACCCAGAGGGATATCCCAAAAGTTTATCCTATCGGGACCGAGATCATCGTGCAGGTGACCAAAGGTCCCATAGGTACCAAAGGACCTCGCATCACAACCAACTTGGCGATTCCGGGTCGTTTCCTCGTCCTTTTGCCTAATTCAGACCAATGTGGAATATCCCGCAAGATTGACAATACGCAGGAGCGACAACGCCTCAAACAAATCGTTCGAAATCTAACCATCCCCGAAGGGATGGGGGTCATTATCCGCACCGCTGGTCAGGCCCAGAAGGCTCGCTACTTTGTGCGAGACCTGGCATTCCTGGTCGAAGAGTGGAAACTTATTCAAAGTCTGATCAATAATAAAAAACCACCCTATTGCGTATTTCAGGAGCCTGATTTAATCGAGCGTACGGTTCGGGATTTCCTCACTGAAGACGTAGAGCGTATTGTGGTGGACTCCAAAAAGGAGAATCAACATATCCGGGAAACCATCAGCCGTATTTCCAAAAGATCAACCAACAAGGTTAAACTCTATCAGGATACACAGCCCATATTCGATCGGTTCGGAATAACCCGGCAATTGCAAAGTACTACCACCAGGCAAGTTCATCTCAAGAGTGGTGGATATATTGTGATTGATGAAACCGAGGCATTAGTTGCCGTTGATGTGAACACGGGGCGCCACAAGAGTAGTCAAAAAGAAAAAGATTCGACGATTCTCAAGGTTAACTTGGAGGCTGCAGCTGAAATCACACGTCAGATGCGGTTGAGGAACATTGGTGGATTGATCATTCTTGATTTCATCGATATGAAATCAAGGCGCGATCAACAAAGCGTTTATCAAAAGGTCAAAGAAGGTCTTCGACGTGACAAGGCGAAAACGCATGTTCTGCCGATTTCTCAGCTAGGTCTGCTGGAAATGACCCGTCAAAGACAGACCGAAAGTGTGCGCGCATCACTCAACGACGATTGCCCATACTGCAACGGCAAGGGGAAGTTGAAAAGTGTGGTGACGATGAGTGTTGAAATTCAGCGTAAATTAGGGGAAATCCTCAAAAAACGGCAACGCGATGAGACTGATTACCAACTAATGATCGTGGTGAACCCCAAAGTGTTTCATCGCTTGCGTACCAAGGATGAGCAATTGGTGATCCAGATGGAAAAACAGTATTTCGGCAAATTGTCCTTCCGACCTGATCCATCCTACCATTACGAAGAGTTTCGGATTGTGGACCTGGGAACCCAAAAAGAGTTGGCCAGGTCAGAGTCCTGATTTTAGTGAATTTGAAACGAGCGCACGTGGTGCTAAAAACCTGTGCGCTCGTTTTTTAAATGCCCAGCTAATGGCGCGGCCAATTAGAATGGTGGAATATCGGATGGCCTGTCTCAGTTTTAGAATGGGATTGAGGTTGATTTGATACCATTCTTTTTTTACCTTGTGGCCATCCAAGGCATTGAACTTGCTAAATAAACTGAAGATGCAAAAGATTTACTCAATCCTGGCGCTCTGTCTGGCCGTATGCTGGACAACGCCTTGCGGCGCAGCGGAAACCCAAACTTTCGAGATGGAAAACGGCAACATTATCGAGGGTAATGTTTCTGCCATGGACGAAGAAAGCATGGTTATCCGAAGGAAAATAGGCACTTTTACAGACCGAATAGATTTGGTCTTTCTTTCTCAGGAAACGCTATTGTGGCTGAAAGCGAATCCTAAATATGCTGAATTTGTGGATCCCTTTATCGAATTGCCAGAGGATGAAATCCACCCGCCGGTGATCAATGTTCGCCAGCCTGATCGCATGGAGCAACCCGACGGGAAAACAACCTTATTTTCTACTCTTTCGACCCCAGTTGGATTCCTTTTGATATTTGCATTTTATGCAGGAAATCTTCTTGCGGCATACGAAATTGCTGTTTTCAGGGGACGCCCCGTTGCACTTGTGTGTGGATTATCTGCGATCTTGCCCGTGATCGGTCCTATCCTGTTCATTTCCTTACCAGGGATTGAGAGTGTTTCTCAGTATGATGCTGAGCCTCTGGTAGATGATACTGCAGCGCCAGGAGCACCTCCTGCGCCCGCTGCACCTGCCCCGCCTTCAGGAAAGGCTGGTTTGGGGTTATCCAATGGGGGAGCAGCAGCCAGTGGTGGCGGTGGAGGTTTGGCTGGTACTGTATTCTCGAAAGATGATACAAATTTCAATCGCAATTTTATCGAAACCAAATTCACGGAGTTCTTCCGGGTAGTGCCATCAGCATCCATCAAAAACTTGGTCCTTTCTTTCAAGACAGTGAAGCGTGAGTACGTTGCCACCCGAATTAGCCGTATTTCAGGCAGCGATCTGCATCTTCAACTCCAGCAAGGAGCAAAGGAAGTTTCTCTAAGTTTTGGAGAGATTATCAAAATTGAGGTTCGCAACAAATAGCGCACTCAGATTTCTTTAAACTCAAAACGGCCCGGACCAACTTGATGAGTTGTCCGGGTTTGTTTTTATGATGAGGTCTGTCAACTCAATCATTGAACATTCATTTAAATCCGCGTTTAGATACCGTTGCCGTTATGATCCGAGCTGTTTTCTTTGGGACCGCTGAAATTGCCTGCCCTGTTCTTCAAACCCTGCACGATATGAGGGAAGTTCAGCTTCAGGGAATCGTCACGCAGCCAGACCGTCCGCAAGGGCGTAAACTCAAACTGCGAGCTACCCCTGTCAAGGCGCTTGCATTGGAGTTGGGACTGCCGGTTTGGCAGCCTGAACGCATTAGAAAAGACCCTGCATGTCTGGATGAGTTAGCTGCGATGGATCTTGATGTCATGGTTGTGATGGCCTACGGACAGTTGCTTCCTGCTGCAGTTCTTGATCTGCCTCTTGCTGGATGTGTGAATATTCATACCTCGTTACTACCAAAATACCGTGGGGCCGCACCCATACAATGGGCAATTTGGAATGGGGATCAAATCTCTGGGGCAACCTTGATGTTGATGGACGAGGGGATGGATACGGGGCCTATCATCAGTAAAAAGGAGGTTCCGATTACCGCGAAAACCACGGCACTTATATTACATGATCAGTTGGCTGCTGCGGGTTCCGAATTAATCCGGAATGATCTGGAAAAATATGTCCAAGGAGATTTGAAGCCCCACCCCCAAATTTCAGCAGGCGCCTCGCATGCCAGAAAAATCACCAAGGAAGATGGTTTTCTGGACTGGACACAGCCTGCCTCGCATCTTGATCGTCAAGTTCGGGCACTGTCTCCCTGGCCTGGCTGTTCTACCAGCTTTCAGTATCCAGACGGTAAAGTGGAGAGATTGAAGGTTTGGGAAACCCTGCCTCTCCCATCGCAAGGAAGTAAGCCTGGTCAGATCATGCAAGCGGATCACAAGGCCTTCGTCGTGGCTACTGGTCAAGGATCTTTGCGTATACTGAAGTTACAACGATCAGGAGGCAAAGTTCTTACAGCTGATTCGTTCTTGATTGGCTCTTCTTTCGAAAAAGGTGACATGCTGGGTCTTGGACTCGGGACACCCAGCCTTTGACAAAAGATGGAGCCTTCCATGATTCGGTCTTTTCAATGAATGGCTAAAGCTTAATTCAGCCTAAAATGGTCGGATGTTTTAACTTTTGTTTGAGGAGCCAAGATCTGATCATTCCGCATGTCAATGTGCACCTGTGACACCATTGACGCTTTCCATTTTTAGGATCAAGTAAGTAGATGTGCCCTTCCAAAAAGTAGGTAGCGTTGGGTTGCCCCGGCTTGCAATGGCTGTGGTCCATAAACGTGAAGCTTTCATCTGCTTAGGCTCGCTGTATGCTCCAGCTGCATGAGCGCTTTTGGTAAAATGGTGGAAATATCCATGGCCTTCGATTTGTAGGAATAAGCTGATCTGATAGTCTTTTTTGTTTTTTCGCTTGTCAAAGTGATACCGATTGGTAAGTTTGCCGACCTTATATGAAAAGTGACATTCACCCAGAGAATTACAGACCCGTGGTTTTCAAGGACTCTGCCTCCGGCTTTACGTTCTTGAGCCGCTCCTGTGCCCGTACTACCCAAACGGTTAAATGGGAAGACGGTAACGAATATCCAATGGTAATGCTGGGCATCAGCAGTGCATCGCATCCTTTTTACACAGGACAGCAGATGTTCGTGGATACAGCAGGTCGCGTGGACAAGTTTGAACAGCGACGCGCCAAGACCAAAGAAGCGCAGGAAAAAGCCACCGCATTCAAAAAGCGCAAGCGCTAAACCTCTTTCTTTCATCGCCCGCACGTGGCCCCTCAAGGTTGCTTGCGGGCGATTTGTATTTTGATCATGGACCTTCATCCCTTTGTCGAACGGTTTGTACGGCGCCTCGCGGAAGTAGAATCTGCTCTGGGCGATCCATCAGTGTTCAACGACCAGAAAAAGTCTCAGGATCTTACCCGAGAATACAATCGCTTGAAAGGTCTGGTTGCGAAAGGAAGGGATTACCAAAAAATTGAAGAAGAAATAAGGGATAATGAAGAACTGATTGCCGCCGAACCGGCTGATACTGAAATGGCTCAGATGGCAAAAGAAGATCTTTCTTCATTGAAGGAACGATTTGAGGAAGCAATCGTTCAGCTTCAGATGGGAATCGTTCCACCTGACCCAACTGACAGCCGAGATACTATTGTGGAAATCAGAGCAGGTGCGGGCGGATCAGAATCTGCCTTATTCGCTGCTGATCTATACAGAATGCTCAACAGGTATTCTGAAGCTCGTCGCTGGAAGCTGGAGGTTCTGGACAGTAGCCCCTCAGACCTGGGAGGATTCAAGGAAATTATTTTTGGTATCAAGGGTGATGACGTTTTCAAGCGATTGAAGTACGAAAGTGGCGTTCATCGCGTACAGCGAGTCCCTCTGACCGAAACTCAAGGCCGCGTGCACACCAGCACGTGCACCGTTGCGGTGCTCCCGGAGGCAGAAGAAGTGGATGTCGCCATCAAATCAGACGACCTTGTCATTTCAGTGTGTCGGGCTTCCGGCCCAGGAGGGCAAGGGGTCAACACGACAGATTCAGCAGTGCAGGTTCAGCATAAACCAACCGGTTTGATTGTAAGGTGTGCCGACGGACGATCTCAGCAGCAAAACAAGCTCCAGGCTCTCACTGTACTCAGGTCACGGCTGCTGGAGCGTAAAATCGCTGAAGAACACGCCAAATACGCGGCACAGCGCAAGGCACAAGTGGGGACGGGAGAGCGCAATGAGCGCATTCGCACTTATAATTTTCCTCAAAATCGAATGACGGATCATCGTATTGAACTGACATTGTACAACCTGCCTGCTTTGATGGAGGGAGACATGGATTCCGTGATCGAACCTCTGATGCATGACGCTCTCCAGGTAAAACTCAAGGAAATGAATCAATGAGCGATAATATAGAAGGCCTTATTTTTGATTGTGATGGCACTTTGGTAGATTCCATGCCAGCGCATTGGCTCGCTTGGAAGGAGGTGACGGAACGTCATGGTCTCGACTTTCCTGAAGAGCGATTTTATGCCCTTGGAGGAGTGCCCTCCTGGCAAATAATCAAAATGCTCAGCGATGAACAAGGGGTTCCAGTTGATGTCATGGCCCTTTCTCACGAGAAAGAAGAGGCTTACCTTCCTTACATGGATCAGGTGCAACCGCTACTTCCAGTGGTCTCCATCGTAAGTGACTGGCATGGACGCGTTCCAATGTCTGTGGCTACAGGCGGCATTCGATCAGTCATCGAGCCATTGCTCGATCATGTTGGATTGTCCAAGTATTTCGATGCCATCGTTACCAGCGAGGACGTTTCCAATCAGAAGCCTGCTCCGGATATTTTTCTTGAAGCTGCGCGCAGAATAAGGATCTCACCCGCCAAATGCAGGGCCTATGAAGATACGGATCTCGGTATGCAAGCGATCATTGCGGCTGGCATGGATGCGGTTGATGTGCGGAAAATGCTTTAACCCACTAAATCAATCAAACGCTTTCAGCGCTCAATTGTTCCAACTTTCCTACAGGCTTTTTCCATACGTAGCGGAACATGACTGTTCTCAGTGCTGCAGTGAGTGGGATCGCAAGAACGCCGCCGATGATTCCTCCCAGCAAGGTAGTCCCGATCATAATGGCGATGATGACGGTTAGAGGGTGCATGCCCACCCTGTCCCCAATGATTTTTGGAGAGATCACCAATCCTTCCATCAACTGGACTGAGACAAAGATTCCAAGTGTTAGTAGCGGATGAATCCATCCGTCTGCCTGAGCAATTGAAATAGCCATTGCTGGCAGGATGCTGAGCATGACGCCCAGATAGGGCACGATTCCCAGCACGCCTGCTATGAACCCCAAAAGCACTGCATATCTCAAGCCGATGATGGAGAAACCAATCATCAACAATCCTCCCACGCACATCGCGACCAGCACTTGACTACGGAAAAATACTATCAATGCGTCATTGATCGATCTGAGAACAAAGACCAGCTCTTCCTTAATCCAAGAGTCATGCACTGGAAGATAGCTCGTCCAATTGTCTTTGATGCCCGATTTTTCAGATAAAAAATAAAAAACATAAACAGGAACGAGTGCGAATCCTGCAAGCATGCCGAACATGGAGGTGATATTTTCTATGCGTGAACGAGCCCATCTCCCTACACCGCTGACACCTTTCCAGATTGCATCAGCAAATTTTCCAATTTGATCTGCATTTAAATCAATGGATTTTGCTTTGGCAGGCGTTTCCCCGGAAGCGGTTAAGGTAGCTTGGCTTGTCTTTGATTCCATTTCATCGACTTTATCAGTCATGTCATCATTGAGCTCAGCACTATTTGTATTGGTGCGGGTTATCCAGGGAAGGTAGTTCTTCAGCGAATCAGGAAGGTATTTTTCCAAAGAATGATTTTTGCTGTATTGCTCGTATCGTTTTTTGATGGAATCACGATATTTAGGCACGGAATCAACCAACTCTTTGGTGTCCTTGACCAGGAAGGGAACAAAAGTGGCAGCAAACCCGACTTGTAATAATATCGCTAGAGCAAAAACACTTACGATTGCCCATGGTCGCTTGATTTTACGATGCTCCAGCCAAGCAACCATAGGATCCAGAAGGTATGCGATAATACCAGCGACTGCCAGTGGCAACAGCACTGATGAAAGTTGATTTGCCATCCAGCCAATACCTGCAAAAACGGCGCTGATGAGGCCGATGATGATCGCAATAGATAATCCAGTGGTGGCCGTCCAAAGGATAGTCGCTTGTTTAGGGCTGGGGCCGGGAAGTTGCATCTGATCAGGATATTTTTCCGAGGCGGCCTTTGGATCTCGGCCGCCCCAGTTTTCTTGATTTAGCTGCAGCTGCGCGCACAGCATTCATGGTGGTGGCGCGCAATCCGCCTTTTTCGAGCTCGTGAACGCCTTCGATGGTAGTTCCGCCCGGGCTTGTCACGGCATCTTTGAGTTGCCCTGGATGTATTCCTGTTTCCAAAACCATTTTTGCCGCTCCAGCAACCGTTTGCGCAGCTAACTTGGTTGCCAGCTCTCGGGGGAGCCCTGATGCGACACCTCCGTCACTCAGAGCTTCGATGAATTGGTAAACAAATGCTGGCCCACTGCCGCTTAATCCGGTTACGGCATCCAATAAATGCTCCCTTACCTCTTCTGTTATACCCACAGAATTCAAAAGAGAAGTGGTAATCTCTGCGTCCACTCGAGTTGCAAACTCTCCCAATGCAAATGCTGAAGCTGAAGAGCCTACCAAGGCAGGTGTGTTGGGCATAACTCTTAAAATGCGCGCTCCAGCTGGTAAGTGTGCAGCTAATTGGTCCAGCTTGGCGCCCGCAACAATCGAGATCAGGCAATGAGATTCCCGCCAATATCTTTGGATAGAGTCAAGAGCATCAGCCACTTTATCTGGTTTTACGGCCAGAAAAAGGAGGTCTGCATCGCGTGCAACATCGGTATTCTTATCTGTTATTTGACCGCCTGTATTTTCCTTGAAAACCTGCAGCGCTTCAGGATATGGATCGCTTCCAATCAGGTTTTGAGGCTTTAATTTCCCTGTCGCAACAAAGCCCGATGCAAGGGCCGTTGCCATTTTGCCTGCTCCGAGAAATCCTATTTTTAATACCTCACTCATAGATTAATTGTATTGAAAATACATTGGGATGACCTTCCCTCTGAAGCCACCCACTCGCTGATAACCAGAGAAACCATAAGTCATCTCGGACGGTAATTAAATTATAAAATGACAAATGGCCTAGAATGATCCACGCAAAGAACAGGATACCTATCCGACCTGAACTGAAATAAAACCTCCTGAACGGGCGCCTGTGGTAATTTAGGTGCCTGTTTTTTTTCTTTTGTTCAAAGCGAGACACTTTTCCTCAGGCAATAGTTTTGCGAGATAGCGGCTTCGTTGGGCCACTCCATTCATAAAAATCATACACGGTTTCGCAATCACTACCAATGATCCCAAACGTCATGACCATCTGATGGCTGCATGTCCCTTTGCGGGTCAAAACTTTCCTCAGGGCATGGGGTCTTTTATTAAAAGATTTGGAATGCTCCCCTCAAATTGTCGCCCTTGGGAATCTTGATCAATGGGCAAAAGCTTATGTCCATCAATTAGTAAGTCGACATCTCAGCGGCAGAGAAAAGCACAATTGTGCGTATCCGTCCATCCAAGGAATACTTCTTTCTTAAAGTCTAGCATGAAATTGCGATCCACACTCCAATTCAGGCCGTGGAAGTGGCTTTTCCAACCTCCATCGACAATGGATCCATGAGACTTGCAGAGGTTGCGGGAAAATATGTAGCAACTTAAATTTTTGTCCCATAATGAAGTATTTAACAGTAGTTTTCTAATTTGTTCGTCATATTTTCCCGATCTTGCAGATATATATGGGGATTGCGGCATGTCCTCGTTGACAAGGGGTCTTTGATTATTGCACTCTCTTGATTTCGATTTTAAGGATGAGTGAGTTAACTGACTAGGATTGCTGTGGCTGTAAAAGACGATTATTTGGTAGATACGTTGATCGACATGGGTTTGCTAACCTCTGAGCAGGTTGAGGAAGCGCGTGGCGAAGTTTCTGGCGATTTAGGGGTATTGGATACCCTTGTCGCCAAAGGGGAGCTGATGGATGAAAGCGTAACGATGGCAAAGGCTGCTCAAGCTGGTGCTGAAGTCATTGAGCTGGACGCTATACAGCTTGCTGATGACGTCATCTCAGCTGTGCCAAGGAATGTGGTCAAGCGCTTCAATGCTGTCCCCATCTACGTCTCGGATGACACGGTGACCATGGCTCTTGCCGACCCCACGGACCTTGAGGCAATTGATGGCCTTCAAGTCGCATTAGGTAAGCAAATTGAAGTTCGCGTTGCTGGCGAAAAGGAAATCCAGAATGCCATCAATCGGTATTATGGTGGCACTAAGAGCAAGGATGATTCTGTCAGCAAGATGATTCAGGACATCACTGAAGGCGAGGTAGAGATTGCGTCACTCGGTGAACTGGAAGCAGATAAGGGCACTGTCGTCACTGCAGATGCCCCCATCATTAAACTGACTAACCAGATCATTATTGATGCCTATCGGTCGCGTGCTTCGGATATTCATCTGGAGCCAATGCAACACACTTTCCGCGTAAGGTATCGCATCGACGGTGTTTGTCACATCGTCAAAAGTCCGCCCAAAAGCTTGCAGGCTTCGGTGATTGCCCGCTTGAAAATCGAGTCGAACATGTCCATCTCCGAGAAGCGCATTCCTCAAGACGGCCGTATCCAGTGCGACGTAGGGGAGAAAGTGATCGATTTGCGTGTTTCCTCGGTTCCCACCACGCATGGTGAGAGCATTGTCATGCGTATTCTGGATAAAGACGGATTGAAACTTGGGTTACCGACATTGGGCTTTTTCACTGATGATCAGCAGATTTTTGAGGAGATGATCGGTTTGCCTGACGGAATCCTGCTTGTCACCGGTCCAACTGGGTCAGGCAAGACCACAACTCTATACTCCTGTCTCCACTTCATCAATCGACCTGATCGTAAGATCATCACCGTGGAGGATCCTGTCGAGTATGTCTTGGCGGGTATCAATCAGGTGCAGGTAAACGAGACAGTTGGTTTAAGTTTTGCGCGCGCTCTGAGGTCGATGCTCCGTCAATCTCCAAACGTTGTCATGCTTGGGGAGATTCGAGATTTAGAGACAGCGACGATTGCAATCAATGCCTCTCTGACCGGGCATCTTGTTTTCTCAACGCTGCATACGAACGACGCTCCAAGTGCGGTGACTCGTTTGATTGACATTGGAATCAAACCGTTTTTGGTTGCTTCCTCGACTCGCGCAATGATGGCGCAACGTCTTGTCAGAAAACTCTGCCCGAAGTGTGTAGCTCCTAT